>CAWBXE010000015.1:0-132500 GCA_963792715.1 uncultured Alphaproteobacteria bacterium
AGGACGGAAGAGGGGGATGTGCCGTTCGAGGATGGTGTTCATGGAAAAGATCGCTAGCCGATTTCGAAGATCAGCGTCGCTTGGTACCGCTGCTTCAAAGAGTTTTTCTTGAACGCCACGAGGCGAGCTCGGACCACAGTTCCATCGCGGCGCGACCAAGCAGGCGTTCAAAATCTGAAACTGTTTCTTGCGCCATGGTTTTCCGATTTTCCGAAAGGGGGGTGGGAATTCTGGCCGGGGAGAAATTCGGGCAACAATTGCGTTCAGACCCGACTGCGCCCCGCAATTATCCCATAAATTGCAAGCACTATGATGGCGCCCACCACAGCACAAACAGTCCTGCACCTTCGCCCGGGACGGATACCAACCCGAGAGCCTGCCCGAGGTAAGTTGCGACGAAAGCACCAACGATGCCCAATATGGTCGTCAAAATGAACCCACTTGGCTCATTGTCGCCGGGCATCAGGAATTTGGCGATTACGCCTGCTACGAAACCTATAATGATCGTCCAGAGAATTCCCATGGAGGATATCCTTCAGTGTGGACCAACCTGTCGAGAGTCGATATTTCCAACTATTGTTCATCGTCTTTAGATGAGACGCAAGCCGATTGATGTTTCTTATACAGTTCCAGCCACCGCGCGTGACAGGACAGAAATGATTCTCTCCTCGGTTTCCCATTTGAGAAGGTTGCCGCCTTCGTCGGTCGGTGGTTGCGCATCGAGGAGTTCGAACTCCTGCGTCTCCGGATAGGTCAAACCTAATAGCACCCGGCGACCGAAAACATCACGACTGTATGCTTTTAAATCGAGTGATGACATACTGGGAGGACCACAGGGGCCTCCATCTGTATGCGTCTGCTCCAAAGACGCAATTCGGAAAGGGAATTAACCTCAAGGCGCAACGTTAACGGCGACGTTGAAATCTTTTCCGCCTATATCTGCCATCCGGTACGCGTTGACTGTACTACCACCATCGATACGTCCAACAGGTCCCTATGCTCATCTTCGCGCATGAGCCATCCATCAATCGCCGCCCTGATGAATTTTGCTTTGGTTCGATAACGCGGCCCAATCACCTGCGATATTCGATGATAGGTTTTTTCATCGACCCTGACGGTGAGATATGATTCATCCCCATGATCAGAAACCCGACAGCAATTCAGTAGCGAATGCATATGCGATGATCTCAGCGATTTCTGCCACACGTTCATCGTTGTATTGCACCGGTATAAACCGGGCCACACCATTTGCATCGCTGCGAACAAGGACAATACTTTGCTCGTAAAACAACGTTCCTGAAGGGTTCTTATCAGGCTCAGGGTCATCAAGGATCAAGCCGATATCGTGCTTGAGAAACCGTTCATCAGTAAGGTCTTTGAAGTAGATGGTTTTGTCGAAAGTCAATTCCATTTTGTTTCTCCGTATGCGGTAGAGCGGTATTGCTCATGTGTATTTATAAAAACCGAATACGCAGCCGATGGTGATCGTGCCATTGTCGGCATCAACTCTGGTGGTGGTACGGGCCGAGTAACAGCAACCGTTCTGACATCGAGGTATTGCACCAGCGTTACCTGATCGAGGGGTTGGACTACACTGACGGCTACGGGTTGCTTGGGTTGACTGCTTGACTGCTCAACAAAGTGACCCCTGTCCCGATGTATTTTCAACCCCACCGGATGGTCTGTTCGGCAACCCGCAATCGTTCCTTCCCCTCAATCTTTGCCAACAGCAATTCGATTGCCTGCCGGATAAATCTCGACCGGCTTGAACACTGCCCAATCAAGGCCCGAGTTATGCGCTGGTCTGTTTCGTCTTCGATGCGAAAGCATATTGTCCGGTCCTGTTTCAACGGTGTTTCTTTCCTCCCATCACCATCGCGCGATGCCATTCAGTTGTATTTAGCGACCGAACTATGAGTAAGATCATGGCCCGGACCGCGATGTGATACATGCAACACCACAGGAAGCCCCGATGGCGATGTGATGCCCGAACTCATTGTCGTCAGCGCAGGCCGGTGATGATCGGGGTCAGAATTGGCAGTCCGTTTCCGTCTACCCGTCAATGGACGGTCGTACAGAGGGGCATGGGGTGAGGAGTTTTCCTCCAGCACCCAAGCCGGTGCGTCGCAGCCCAAAAACCCTTCCAACGGCTTCCTATGGAGGTGGGAGGGGCGTCCGAGAGCAGAGGTGCCGTTCCAGACATGGGTTCGCGATGGCATCCGATTGGCAGTCTGGAGAGCGCTGGCTTCAGCCAGCAACTTCACAGGGCTAATGATGCATCTGAACTTGACTGCCTTTCAGTGTGCTCATGATGCTTGGAATTTGGGCTTTTCGTTCAGCCGGGGACCGACCCTGCTGGGCCTCCTCTGATAGGGTGCTTTGGATTTCGGACGCCCCCATGCCTGCCCCCCGCAGTTCTACCGCTAGTTGGAAGAAGGCAGCATGGCCATTGCCCTCGGGTGTGAGCCGCCATTTGTCGATAGCAGCCTTGACCGATAACTGATTAACATCCTCAGATTGATTGGCATCCGGGGTCCATGGCAATGGCTCGGGGTCGATTGAGATGGCTGCATGTTCGACCCGCTGGGTGGCATCGAGGTATTCTTGCCGACCATTATTGTCGTAGTAATCGAAGAAGCTGTCTTCCGCGACCTTCGCTTGACTGGGAAGATAAAACAGGCTGGCTGGTGACCGCTTGGAAACATCCAGCCCCGACCGCAGCATATTGGTGGGCTTAGTGCTCTTCTGCTTCTCGACGCTATAACCAGCCTCTTCCAGTTTCGAACTGATGTAATTCATAATCAGGTTGTACACTTCGACTGTCATGATGTCGGATGTCAGGATAATCACCCAGATCGTGGCTTCTCGGCCCGATGGTTATATGAATTGGTGACCACCATCTTCCAATCAGGGAAATACAGTGGTGAAATCCTCCGGTCTCGGTCACCATTCTCGAAATCCATATAGATGTGTCGGGTGTGGACGATATTTTCCAGTGCTCGACCATCGGGGGGTAGCAGTGCAGGATCAAATGTCGCTGGTGATACCAACCAGTTGTCTTCCTTGTGTTGCAACCGGTTCTGGTGAATTGCCTTCATATCCTCGACGAACTCATCGTTGCCTGCATAAACCAGCCGGTAGAATGGCAAGCTCTGGTACTTATTGAGAAAAACAGCGACATTGAAAACGGCCATGCCGATTGTGCTACTATTACTTATAGGGGTTTCGGCACGGGTATTTCCGCCATCCTTTTCCCTGTGATCCTGCGACCGATGAGATGAGAGGAGTTCCTTTAATCGCTCAATCACTGCGGTCCTGCCCTTCATGCGCTGGTGGCGGACACGGTCGGCATTCAATTCATACTTCTTTGGCCGACCACCGGCATTGGCGACCGAGGTGATGGGAATGCCAACATCAAGCCATTGGGTATTCGAACCGGGGAATAACCTTTGGAGATAAAGTGCCGCGCCCATGTCCGGCACGATAATGTTCTTCGCATTGGTATTGTCAGGATCGCGGGTCGATGTCCGCATGACCGACTGATAACAGGTCGAGTAATAGATCGCTCCCCAAGATCTCCTCATCAGATAGACCCTGTAATTTCAGAAACCTCCAGTGGTCTGGATTGGGATTTAGCAGAGATGCAAAAACGATGTTGTGGAGATGTCGAATAGGTATTGAGACCATGGGGTTTGTTGGGCAATCGGATTCCGCCGGGGGTCAATGGGTTGCCACGGTAATTGGCATTAGCCTGCCAAAGGAAACCTGAAGGTTCGAAAAATTGCTTCGCGCACCTCAGCAATAGATCGAGAGCGGTACCCTCGCCGATTTTCTTCGTACGGAGGCTTCGTGACCACCGGTCTTCAGTGGCATAGTGCAGAGTGACCAGTTGACCGTTGGGATGCGTAGTATAGCGAAGCAGGTAAGCAAATTCGTGATCAGGCACAAACTGGACACCACTTTGCGACCATAGCCGATATATCATGGTGTCTTCGAACATTGCTGCTGCAATGAAGACACTGCCGAAGCCCCGTAGGATTGAGGGCTGAAGCACCGAGTGAAAGGCCAGTGTATGGCCTTCCCCTGCAACCAACTTTTCATATTGCTCGATATTGACGAAGGTCTTCCACAAGGGATTAGCGATCACCCGCAGGATTTCGGCAAAATCCTTAGGACCGCATCATCGTCTTTATTCCGCGCCTTGCCGTTGAACGACTGATTGATCGCAAGAACTTTGCCGTAAGGACCATCACCCTCGACCCTGATGTCGTCGGTTATCAGGCGGTGAGTGTGAGGGAGACGGAGGGATTCGTATCGGACAACCTGAAAATCTTCATCGATGAGTAGATGGATGTCATTCTTTTTCGTCCAGAACGGCACGTATTGCAGAACTTGATGTGTGGTGAAAATTATTCTTCCGAAATCGTCGCGGCATTTCAGGAATTCCGCCAGTTCAACTCCGACGGTTTTGCCCTCGTCAACCGACTTTCGATGAAACACATGATACTCAGGGACATTCCCCCCGGCTTCAGAGCTTCATCGTGTATGGTCTTCTCGATCAGTTCGATGGTGGGCTGGAGAATGATGACGGTCAGGCCTCTTTTCGCCATTACTATGGCCCGGCAAACAATCTGATGTGTTTTTCCAGAACCACATGGTGATGAACTGAACAAAACCGGTCGGCGATTCAGTGACTCCTGAGTTGATGTTCTTCCTGACATGCCGGGCATTCCCGGCAAACTCTTTATGCGTGACAACCGGTCCTCCATGGCCCCCCAGCCACACACCGCGAGCAATCCCTGCCGCGGATGAAAACGATGTATGGTTAAATTTATTTATTTCAAGAAACGCCTGCGGCGCAGGCGTTATTGACTCTATTTGCAATAAGTGGCTGTGGAGACTGACATTCTAGCGTTGGCAGCAAAGCGATTCGCAGGATTCAGAATCGTAGTCGTTGTTGCTTGCAGTCTGAAACGGGCAGGCTTACGTTATGTCATCGCCCGACCGTCGGGTGCAAGTGATACATTGATGACCATTGTGACCACCACCACCGTCAAAAAAGATTGCCCGCAAGCGTGGCGCATATTAGCCGTGGCTCCGCGCGACTAATCACGCGGGGCTGGAAAGCGCTGTCACTTACAGTAGCAGGTTGACGTTTCCCGGCGATTCGGGTGCAGCGAACCGTGCCGTGCCCCAAAAAATTCACTTCTTATGCCGGGCCTTCATCCAACATGATGTTGTTGTACCCTTACGCCATCGGCTAACCGGCCCGTCCATGCTTCCACTGGGTGCGTGGCCACGAAGGATGTGCGCGCCCTATGCCGCAGCGTATTGTGGCGAGCTTACCGTGGAAGCATTCCTGAAACGGGTCGGTAACGGAATATCCCTGTCCTCAGGTAAATGATGGAAGGCGGCGGTTATGGTTGCGCGACGATCTGGACAGGGCGATCCAGCCGACGACGTACCCGCTCGACGCGGCAGAGGATATGTAACGCTGAAGCACATCCTCCCGCGATACGTCATTTCCAAGCGCCTCAAGGCCGGTGGCGTCGCCTATTACTTCAACGTCCCCCGGGTTTACCTCAAGGCCGGATGTCCGAACCTGAATGAGCCGCTCGGCTCCGATTACGCCGTAGCTTGTGGAATTGATGGTAAGGCCGGTCGCGCTGCGACCCTCAATGGCCTATTCGATGAATGGGACCAGGCACGGCGTGGGTTGCCCATTTCGTCAGAATAGCGCCGACCAATCGGGACGGTCGATTGGCTCTTCCGAGAATACAAGCAAAGCAAGGCCTACATCGAGAAGGTAGGTCCACGATCCCGCAAAGGTTACGAATGGACCATGCGCGCTGTCTGCAACACGCTAAACAAAAAGGGTGTCCGGATCGGCAATCTGCCCATCAATTCGATAACGCCTCGCGCAGCCGATAAGCTCTACGACAAATTCATCACGACCAACAAAGGTGAGCGCTTTCGGCGTGGCGAAAAATTGGTAACCCTTTGCCGAAAGGCTTGGCGCGTTGTTTATCGCCTTTATCCCAGAGAATTTGCAAAGGATATTCCGAATCCTTGGCCCGGCGTGACCATGAAAACGCGCGTCAAGCTCATCAAGACGGCAGCTACTCGAGAAGAGGTCTATAAATTTGCTCACGGCTGTATAGAGCGCGGCGAGCCTGAATGCGCGGCTGCCGCCGTCATTTGTTTTGAATGGCTCCAGCGTCCGGAGAATGTCATCGCCGGTCATATTAAGTGGTCCGGATATCGGACAGGGTCAACGCCAGCAATTCGTATTGAACACCATAAGACGAACGCCATCGTTGCGCATCCGCTAGAAGAAAAACTGGCAGATGGTTCAATCGTCAAGTTTTATGCCGAAGCCGAACGTGTTCTTTCGCATTTGAAGCAACGTGGTATGCCAATGATCTTGCGCGAAGTCGAGGACGGAAAATCAAAACCCTATTCGTTCTCCGGAATGCAGAAGATCGTGCAGCGGATGCGAAAGGAAATCGGACTTCCAGTCGAATTCACCTTGGATGCGTGTCGGCATGGGGGGATGACTGAATTAGAGGAAGCGGAACTAACAGAGGGTCAAGGTCGAGCGTTGTCGGCGCATCGGACGAAGGAGAGTTATGCTGGGTACGCGAAGCGGACTGCGCCCCGTATTCTTGTCGGCCACCCGGAAACGACACGCACACTCGATCGCGAACCAAGCAGCAACATCTATTCAGAATGAGGCAGGAAAACGCCATTCAGAATGAAAAAGCCGGAAATGCAAAAGTGCTTGATTTATTGGCTTAAGTGCTGGCTGGGGCGGGAGGATTCGAACCTCCGCATGGGGGAATCAAAATCCCCTGCCTTACCACTTGGCGACGCCCCAATCCCCGGAGAACGCGTGGCACTGGCCAAACGTCCCCTCGGCCACGCCGGTCTATAGAGAGAGCTGAGCCTTTTCAACAGGCTATCGCCCACCAAAGCTCAATGCGGTCTGCACAATTCTTTCGGCCTTAGGTTTCACGCCAATACCTGCAGAGAGTTGAGAGCGGCCGGGTTTCGTGGGAAAAACTCATGCCTTGAGCGTCTCCTCCCCAAGCCGAGATATTCATCATGACCTACCGTGCGCCGATCAACGACATGCTGCTCGCTCTCAATCATGGCGGAGGCCTGCAGGCGGCGGTCAGCGCTGGTCACTACGGCGATTTCGATCACGAGATCGCCGCCGCTGTGCTGCAGGAGGCCGGACGATTTGCCAGCGAGGTGCTGGCGCCGCTCAATCGCATCGGCGACGAGCAGGGCATCAAACTTGATGGTGGCAAGGTAACGACCGCGCCGGGCTGGCCTGATGCCTACCATCGCTGGTCGGCGGCCGGTTGGAACGCAGTCTCGGGACCGGAAGCATTCGGCGGGCAGGGGTTGCCGCTCGCCATCAACGCGGCCTGCACAGAAATCTGGAGCGCGTCGAATATCGCTTTCGGCCTCTGTCCGCTGCTCACGCTCAGCGCCATCGAAGCGCTAGACGCACATGGCAGCGAAACTTTAAAAAAAATCTATTTGGAAAAACTGGTGTCGGGCGAATGGACCGGCACCATGCAACTCACCGAGCCGCAGGCGGGGTCAGATGTCGGCGCGTTGCGCACTCGCGCCGAGCGTTCCGCCGACGGCAGCTATCGCATATCAGGCACCAAGATTTTCATCACCTATGGCGACCACGACATGACCGACAACATCGTGCATTTCGTGCTGGCGCGATTGCCCGATGCGCCGGCCGGCACAAAGGGTATCTCCTTGTTTCTGATACCGAAATTCCTCGTCAACGCCGACGGTTCGCTTGGCGCGCGCAACGATATTTATGCCAGCGGCGTCGAGCACAAGCTCGGCATGCACGCCTCGCCGACCTGCACCATGACGATGGGCGATAAGGGCGGCGCCATTGGTTACCTGATCGGCGAGGAAAATCGCGGTATGCTGTGCATGTTTACAATGATAAATCAGGCGCGGCTTGGCGTCGGGCTCGAAGGTGTAGGCATCGCCGATCGTGCGTATCAACAGGCGCTGGCTTTCGCGCAGGAGCGCAAACAAGGACGCGCCATCGCCAAAAAGGGCGACGGCTCCGACGCCATCATCGTGCATCCGGACGTCAAGCGCATGCTGATGCAGATGCGCGCGCTCACCGCGGCCGCCCGCACGATCTGTTACGCCACCGCAGTTGCGATGGACGTCGCGGCGCGTGCGAGCGATGCGAAAGTAAAGAGCGATGCGGCGGCGCGGGCTGCGTTGCTGACGCCGATCGCCAAAGCGTTCTCGACCGATATCGGCAACGAGGTCACTTCGCTCGGCGTGCAGATTCATGGCGGCATGGGCTTCATCGAGGAAACCGGTGCGGCACAGCACTATCGCGACGCGCGCATCACCGCGATCTATGAGGGCACCAACGGCATCCAGTCGATTGATCTCGTCACGCGCAAGCTCGCGGCGCAGGGCGGCGCATCGGTGTGGGCGCTGCTCGACGAATTGTCGGGGATTGTCGATAAGGTGCAGGCGTCGAACGATCCTGCGTTCGGCACCACCGGCACAAAACTGCGCGATGCTCTGGGGTCGCTGGAGCGCACCAGCAAATGGCTGCTGGAGCGGGTCGCGTCGGCGCCGAACGACGCGCTCGCCGGCGCGACGCCCTATCTGCGGCTGTTCGGCTCGACGCTGGGCGGTTGCATGCTCGCCGGGGAAGCACTCGCCGCGCGCGATGTCGAGAGCGCAGGCGATCCGCAGCGCTATGTCACGCTGGCAAGATTTTTTGCCGAGAACATTTCGGTGCAGGCGGGCGCTTTGGAGCGGACAGTGATGGACAGCGCCAATTCCGTCACCGGCGCGGACGCGGTTTTGCTGGCATAATTCCCGCTAAAAACCTTGCGGCGAACTTCAGGCAGGTCTGCATCGCCAAAATTTCATGCGGCAAACATGGGGCAGGCCTGCCACGGTTTCGCCGCAAGAGATTTCACACGATCGGTTTCAGTCCAGCCTCGATTTGCGCGCGGCGCGGCTCCAGGAATGGCGGCAGAGCCAGCTTCTCGCCGAGCGTTTCCATCGGCTCGTCGGTCGCGAAGCCCGGGCCGTCGGTTGCGATCTCGAACAGGATGCCGTTCGGTTCGCGAAAGTACAGGCTGCGAAAATAAAACCGGTCGACCTCGCCGCTGTTGGGAATGCCGAGTTCGATCAACCGCTGCGCCCAGGCTTCGTACTGTGCATCGTCGGGTGTGCGGAAGGCAACGTGGTGCACGCCGCCGGCGCCCTGCCGCGCCATCGGCAAATCTTTTTGTTCGACGACGTGAAGCTCCGCGGCCGGACCGCCTTCGCTCATCGCGAATACATGAATCGGCGCCTTCGCGTGCGGCGAGGAATATTCGCGCGCCTGCTTCATGTTCATCACGCCGGTCAGAACTTTTTCCAGCCGTGCGAAGTCAGCAACCTCGAGCACGATCGGACCTAGCCCGCAAATCTGGTGCTCAGCTGGCACCGCGCTTTTTTCCCAAGGCGAAGCCGAGCCTGCGCCGCCATCGTCGACCAGCACGAAGCGCTGGCCTTCGCCGATCCTCGAACGGCAGCGTCAAGCGGCCATCGACTTCCATCACTTCTCGCACACGAGTGCCGGCTTTGCTCAAACGATCCTTCCAATAGCCAAGGCTTTTCTCGCCGCTCACGCGCAACCCCGTGCGCGAAATGCTGTTGGTGCCGCGGCGTTCCGGCGGCGCCGGGAAATCGAAGAACGTCAGGTCAGTGCCGGGATTGGCTTTGCCGTCGGCGTAGAACAGATGATACGCGCTGACGTCGTCCTGGTTGACGGTCTTCTTCACCAGTCGCATGCCGAGCGTACCCGTATAAAACGCCAGATTTTCGCGGGGTTTGGCGGAAATAGCGGTGAGATGATGAATTCCGGTCAGCTGCATCGTTAGCCCTTTGAGTGTCGCTGCGTCGCCGTTGAAAAATCGTCGCGGCTGGTATTGGCGCCGTCGCAGATCATGTAGGGTGCCGTGACCGGGCTTGCCAGCCGCATCACCGCCCGCGCTTCGAGGACAAACGTGATGACCGAGCACCTGATTGTCACCGACGAAGATGCAACGCGCGTCATCACGCTGCGGCGGCCGCAAAAGAAGAACGCCATCACGCAGGACATGTATCGCGCGATGAGCGACGCGATCGACACCGCACAGAACAATCCGGCGGTGCGCTGCATGATCATCACCGGCGGCTCCGGTGTTTTCACGGCGGGCAACGACCTCGAGGATTTTCTCAACGACGGCACCAGCAGCGGCGACAAGCCACGCGCGTCGAACGCGATCAAGTTTCTGTATTCGCTCGCGCACAATACCAAGCCGCTGATCGCCGCGGTGGACGGCATCGCCATCGGCGTCGGCACCACGATGCTGTTTCATTGCGATTACGTGCTGGCGAGCACGACGGCGACGTTCTCAACGCCGTTCATCCATCTTGGCCTCGTGCCGGAGGGCGCATCCAGCCTGCTGATGCCGCGCACCATGGGACATCAGCGCGCCTTTGCGGCGCTGGTGATGGGCCGCACGGTGAGCGCGGAGGACGCGCGCGTTGCAGGCTTCGTCAATGTCGTGGTCGCGCCTGGCCATACCGAGGCGGAAGCGCGCAAGGTCGCGCGCGAAATCTGCGCGCTTCCGGCGGAGGCGGTCGCGATCTCGCGCAAGCTTTTGAAATTGCCGCCGGAGGATTTGACGCGCAGGATCGATCAGGAGAGCCATCTGTTCGGCGAGCGGATGCGCTCTCATGAAGCGATCGCAGCGTTCAAGGCTTTCTTTGCGCGCAAGCGGGCGTGATCCATCTCGCCATCGCAAATTGTCCTTCAGTTATTGCCTAGGCCGGACCAAGTGCGAACGAGTTGGAGCACCGACCTTCGAACCTTTTCAAGATAGGTGCCTAACGGCCCAGTCGAAAGGCCTGGAGCGGCACCGCAAAGGGTTTCGTTTCGCGACTGTTTCTACTACGCTTTAGAACGGCATGGCTTTCGACGTATTCATCAGTTATCCAAATCAGAACAAGGCGGTTGCGGACGCCATGTGCGCGAAGCTCGAGGCACAGGGTATCCGGTGCTGGATAGCCCCGCGAGATATTGCTCCTAGCGCAGATTGGGCGGCGTCTATCGTTGAAGCGATAGAGAACTGCCACATTATGGTTCTGGTTTTTTCGGGGCACACAAATCGCTCGAAGCAGGTCAGCCGCGAGGTGCAGCAGGCGTTTGACGGCGAGAAGCCCGTCATCCCGTTCCGCATCGAGAACGTCGATGCGGAAAAGTCGCTGCGATATTACATAGGTTCGGTGCACTGGCTCGACGCGCTTACGCTGCCGCTCGAGGACCACCTTCAGCGGCTTGCGTCTGCAGTTCAGGCTTTGCTGATAGCAACGCGACCCGAGAACCGGCTGCAGCGTGAAGCCGCGCCGCGCGCAGCAGCGCAATGGACGCCGCACGCAATCAAAAATGAGTTCTCGGAAACTCCGCGTGGCGGGCCGGCACGATCAGCCGTTATGCCGCCGCTGCGGTCAGAGCGGAGGTGGATATGGAAAGCTGCCGCACTCTGCTTGCTGCTCATTCTATCGTCGGTCTCTGTTCTCTATTACTTGTGGCAGTCCAATTCCAAGTCAGCAATCGCATATTCGAGCGTCGGAAATTTTGCGTGCTTTGACGACGCGGATTATCCAAAAAGCTGGCGCGGGGAGGCATCGCTATGCGCTCCGTACGGATGCAATTTTGGCAGGATGTCTCAGGATGCCTGCCTCAGTCTCGGCGCCAAAAAACAATCGAAAATGGTTATTCACGGCAACGCCGGTACGACCAGGGCCGGCGAATGCTGGCTTCAGCAGTCATGCGGGAATTTGCAACCCCACAGTGAATTCACAGAGTTTAAAATGTAATGACCGATGATATCGGTGTGTCGAAAGCGAAGATATGTCGGATTTGGCTGCGCATCCATAAGTCCTTGCCGTAAACCTATCAGCCGATTCTTCTTATCTGTCGTCGCCGCTCTGATGCTCAGCGCTGCGGCAGCAAGTGCGCAAGCGCGGCCCGCTCTCATCGACTTGCGCATCCTCGCGATCAACGATCTCCACGGCAATCTGCGGCCGCCGCCCGGCGGCATCCGGATCGCCGATCCCACCGACAAGACTCAGAAGATCAGCGTCGCGGCCGGCGGCGTCGAGCATATCGCGACGCTGGTCAAACAGCTTCGCGCAGGCGCCAAGAATAATGTCTTCGTCGCCGCCGGCGATCTGATCGGCGCCAGCCCGTTCCTGTCGGCGATGTTTCATGACGAGCCGACGATCGAGTCGCTGTCGATGATGGGGCTGGCGATCGCTTCGGTCGGCAATCATGAGTTCGACGAGGGCAGGGACGAGTTGCTGCGGATGCAGAATGGCGGCTGCCATCCAACCGACAAGTGTCAGGGACCGCATCCGTTCGCCGGCGCAAAATTTCGTTATCTGGCGGCCAGCACGATCGACAAGAACACCGGCAGGACAATCCTGCCGCCTTACGAGATCAGGGAGTTCGAGGGCATTCCGGTTGCCTTCATCGGGCTGACCTTGAAAGGCACGCCGAGCATCGTCGCGCCGCCGGGCGTCGCGGGCCTGGAATTCCGCGACGAGGCGGAGACCGTGAATGCACTGGTGCCGGAATTGAAAGCGCGCGGCGTCGAAGCCATCGTTGTGCTGATCCACGAAGGCGGTTTTCCGAGCGGCGACTACAACGAATGCCCCGGCATTTCCGGGCCGATCTTCGACATCGTCAGCAAGTTCGACAGGGCGGTAGATGTGGTGGTGAGCGGCCACACCCATCAGGCCTATGTCTGCGAGATCGATGGCCGCCTCGTCACGTCAGCGGATAAATACGGTACCGTCGTCACCGCGATCGATCTCAAGCTCGACCCCGTCACGCGCGATGTCGTCAGCGCCAGGGCCGACAATGTCATCGTGCGCACCGGCGTTCACGCAAAAGATCCCGAGCAGACGGCGCTGCTGGAAGCCTACGACAAGCTTTCGGGTCCGATCGCCAATCGCATCGCCGGCGTCCATCACCGAAACGCTGTCGCGCGCGCCCAACCCGGCCGGCGAGAGCGCGCTCGGCGATATCATCGCGGATGCGCAACTGGCGGCGACCGCTGGTGATAAGGACGGCAGTGCGGTGATTGCCGTCACCAATCCCGGCGGCATCCGCACCGATATTCCGAAGAAGGCCGATAGCGCGGTCACCTATGCCGATCTGTTCGCCGCGCAGCCGTTTCGTAATCAACTGGTGACGCTGACGCTCACGGGCGCGCAGATCAAGAGCACACTTGAGCAGCAATGGCTCGACCCGAACCGCCCGCGGATTCTGCAGGTTTCAAAGGGCTTCAATTACACCTGGGACAATGCAAAGTCGTTTGGCGAGCGTGTACTTGCTCAGAGCATGATGCTGAATGGACAGGCTGTCGATGCGGCAAAGACCTACCGCGTTACGGTGAACAATTTTCTCTCTGTCGGCGGCGACGGTTTTAGCGGGCTGAAAGACGGGGTCGAACCGCGGATCGGCATTTACGACGTCGATGCGCTGGACGCATATTTCAAGGCGAACAGTCCGGTGTCGCCAACACCGTCTGGACGGATCGTACGGATGAATTAGAGTGCCTGCGTAGATACCGCCAACAACAAAAACAACAAACAGGGAGAACACCCATGAAACTCGGCGCCGCCATTGCGGAAATCATGAAGCGCGAGGGCATCGAAATCCTCTGCGGCTATCCGGTCAATCACCTCATCGAATTCGCCGCGGCCGCCGACATCCGCCCCGTCATGGTGCGGCAGGAGCGCATCGGCGTGCACATGGCGGACGCGATCTCGCGCCTGACATCGGGCCAGACCATCGGCGCGTTCTGCATGCAGCATGGCCCCGGCGCGGAGAACGCGATGGGCGGCGTCGCGCAATGCTACGGCGAGTCGGTGCCGGTGCTGGTGCTGCCGATGGGCTATGCGCGGCGGATCGCCAATATCGATCCTAACTTCAATTCCAGCCGCGCGATGCGGATGTTCGCGAAATCCGCCGAGCCGATCAATATCGCCGCCGAAGTCTGCAACATCTTCCGCCGCGCCTTTACGCAACTGAAGAACGGCCGCGGCGGGCCTGTGATCGTCGAAATCCCGACCGACATGTGGAACGAGGAAGTGCCGGAGCCGCTGAACTACACGCCGGTGCTGCGCACGCGCTACGGCGCCGATCCCGCGCACGTCAAGGAAGCCGCGGCATTATTGGCCGGCGCCAAGCGCGCCGTGGTCTACGCCGGGCAGGGCGTTCACTACGCGAAGGCCTGGCCGCAACTCAGGCGGCTGGCAGAGCTGCTCGCGATCCCCGTCACCACCAGTCTCGGCGGCAAGTCGTCATTCCCGGAAGATCATCCGCTGTCGCTAGGTTCCGGCGGGCTGGCGGTGCCGCGCGCGGTGCCGAAATTCCTGGCCGAAGCAGATGTGATCTTCGGCATCGGCTGCTCGTTCACGGAAACCAATTTCGGCATCGCGATGCCGAAGGGCAAGACCATCATCCATTCGACGCTCGACCCCGCGCATCTCAACAAGGATGTCGAGGCGAAAATCGGTCTCATCGGCGATGCCGGTCTCGTGCTCGACGCGCTGCTGGAAGAAATCGGCAAGACCGTCACCACGGATCGCGACGCCAGCGCGGTCGCCGCCGAGATCGCCGCGTCGCATAAGGAGTGGCTGGCGAAATGGATGCCCAAGCTGACCCACAAGGATGCGCCGCTCAATCCCTATCGCGTGCTGTGGGATCTGCAGCACACCGTCGACATCAAGAACACGATCATCACCCACGACGCCGGCAGTCCGCGCGATCAGCTCTCGCCGTTCTGGAAGTGCACCGAGCCGTTGTCCTATATCGGCTGGGGCAAGACCACGCAGCTCGGTTACGGCTTGGGCCTCGCCATGGGCGCCAAGCTCGCAAAGCCTGACAAGCTCTGCATCAACGTCTGGGGCGATGCGGCCATCGGTTTCACCGGCATGGATTTCGAGACCTGCGTGCGCGAGCGGATTCCGATCATGTCGATCTGTTGAACAATTTCAGCATGGCGATCGAATTGAAGGTGATGCCGATCTCGACGGATAAATACCGCTCGACCGATATCTCAGGCGACTATGCGGCGATGGCGCGCGCCTTCGGCGGCTACGGCGAGCGCGTCACCAAGCCGGAAGACATTATTCCGGCGATCCAGCGCGGCATCGCGAAGACGAAAGAGGGCGTGCCCGTGTTGCTGGAGTTCATCACGTCCAAGGAGACCGAGGTTTCAAGGCCGGGGACGTGAGCTAAATTCAGCCAGAGCGTTTCTGCTCCCTCCCCCCGTGAGGGGAAGGGTTGGGGAGGGGGGTAAACCGCGAGGCGTCGCCCGTCGCATACCCCCTCCCGGCGCGTTGCGCCGACCTCCTCCTCAAGGAGGGAGGTGGAAGAACCAACGGCGAGGGAGAAACGGCCATCGCCGCTCTCGTACGCCCTCAATTCAAATTCACGTTGAATTCATAGGCGCGGTCGCCGCCGACCAGCGTCAGTTTCAGCGCCGCGCCTTCGGGCTTGGCTCCCGGCGGCAGGCCGTCGAGTTCGAACGCGAAGCGCTTGACGCCGGGCGGCCCGTGCTCGAGCAATTTCGGCACCGGCAACGCCCAGTCCGGCGTCGGTCCTTCGACGAACAGATTGAGCGGCACGCCATCCGGCGCGGCGACGTCGACCAGCACGGTGGTCGCACCTTCGCGCTTGACGTCGCGAATGGTCAGCGGATTCGGATCGCCGACGTTGGCCGGCTTCGGCACGGTGTCCAGCGCCCCGAACAGCGTGCCGTCCTCGGTGCTTGCCACGCTGGTGAAGCTAAGTTCGGCTTCGGCCTCGACAGGAATGCAGAGCTTTTCGCACACCGCGTAGTTGATCGCGGCGCGCAGCGTCACCGGATCGCCGGGATTTTTCGCCACGATCCGCAGCGGCAGCACCACATGTTTCTGGTAACCCAGCGACGTCCCGCCGGCGCCATCGGGAAATTTCATCGGCGCCGGCCACAGGATCGTGACGGCTTCGACGTTGTCGGATTTGCTGAAGTCGAAACGCGGCGGCACGCCGGAATCGCCGGGGTTGCGCCAGTAAGTCTTCCACCCCTGACTGATCTGGAATGCGATGCCGCCGAGCAGTACCGCGCCGCTGCGCGAGCCCGCCAGCAGCCGCACCGCGGAATGCGTATCCTGCACCCAAGCCGAGGAATCCTGCGCGCGCGCCTCCGGCATCATCGACGCGAATAAGCTGCGGCAACGCCGAACGCGGCGCGTGTGTGCATCATTACGATCATGTCATGTTCTTAGCAGACAATTTGGCTGCTAAAGCATTGAATAGCTTGTGATCCTCGATTGAGGCTTAAAGGCGCCGGGTTGATTGACAGCGTTGGCACCCAATATCAGGATACGCAGCAATCAGGGGCGTTACCGATGGACGTGACACGCAAAAGACAAGGCCGGCGCAAGGCTGCGGAAGGGTCCGCCGAAGCCGCCGGAGGCAACTATCTGGATGGCCAGATCCTGATCGCGATGCCGGTGATGGATGACGAGCGCTTCGCCCGCTCGGTGATCTATCTCTGCGCCCATTCCCCCGAAGGCGCTATGGGCATCATCGTCAATCGTCCCGCCGGGAGCATCGATTTTCCGGAATTGCTGGTGCAGCTCGACATCATCAAGAAGACCGACCAGATCAAGCTGCCGGAAAATGCGGAGAGCATGAAGGTGCTCAAAGGCGGTCCGGTAGAAACGGGCCGCGGCTTCGTGCTGCATTCCAGCGATTTCTTCATCAAGGACGCGACGCTGACGATCGACGACGGCATCTGCCTGACCGCGACGGTCGATATTCTAAAGGCCATCGCCAACGGCGCCGGGCCGAAACACGCGATCCTGGCGCTCGGCTATGCCGGCTGGGCGCCGGGCCAACTGGAAAACGAGATCCAGGGCAATGGCTGGCTGCATTGCGACGCCGATTCCGATTTGATCTTCGGCGGCGACGTCGAGGAAAAATATCTTCGCGCGCTGCGCAAAATTGGCATCGATCCGGGCATGCTGTCCGCCGAAGCCGGGCACGCGTAAGCACTTGGCGCCTGCCGATGCGGGCCGCAGTGTTGCGCTGTTTCGGGCCTGCCAATATGCTCCGCCTCGGCCTACAGTTGCCCCGCAGCCAAACAGGATCGCCCCATGCCGACCGCGGGCTTGGCCCCTCTCGACGAAAACATCACGATCGAGCAACTCACGCGCGATCCTTATCCGATCTATCGCCGCCTGAGACGCGAAGCGCCGGTATTGCGGGTCAAATCGGTGGGCCGCACCTTTCTCACCAAGGCCGCCGACACCAAAGCCGTGAAGGACAACGCGGCGCTGTTCAGCTCCGACGACCCCAACACGCCGATGAAGCGTGCTTTTCTCGCGAGCACGCTGATGCGCAAGGACCACGAAGAGCACCGGGCCGAACGCATGGCGATGATGCCGGCCTTGATGCCGAAGACGATCCAATCCGTCTGGGCACCGCTATATGCGAAACTGGCGGCAGCGTATCTCGACCGGCTGCCGCGCGGCGAGGTGGTCGATCTCTTTCCCGCGCTCGCAGGACCGCTCGCCGCGCGGATTCTGGCGCATGCGATGGGCGTTCCGGACGCTGATGATGCGGATATGCAACGATGGTCGCAGACGCTGATCGACGGCGCCGGCAATTTCGGCTGGACGCCGGGGCCTTTCGAAGCGAGCGACATCGCCAATGCCGAGATGGACAAATGTATCCGCGCCAACGCCGAACGCGTCCGGGCCGAACCCGATTCCTCGGCACTCTCCTTCATGGTGAATGCGAAGAATCCGATTCCGGAAAGCCAGATGATCGCCAATGTAAAGATCGCGATCGGCGGCGGCATCAACGAGCCGCGCGACGCGCTGCTAACGGTCCTCTATGGCCTGTTCACCAACCCGGATCAGCTTGAAGCGGTGCGCGCAGCCGGCAAATGGAGCGCCGCCTTCGAGGAAGGCGTGCGGTGGGTGGCGCCGATCCAGGCGAGTTCACGGCTGGTGATGGAGGACACCGAGATTCGTGGCTGCCTGATCCCGAAGGGCGATACCGTGATGACGATCCAGGCGTCGGCCAACCGCGACGAAGACATGTTCGACGATGGTGAGAATTACAACGCGCTGCGCGAGCCCGGCCCGCACCAGGCCTTTGGCAGCGGCCCGCATCATTGCGCGGGCGTACACCTTTCGCGGCGAACCATTGGCGTCATGCTGCTGCCGATGCTGTTCGAACGCTTTCCCAACATGGCCTTGCCTGATCCCGCGGGCGTGCGCTGGCACGGCTTCGGTTTCCGCGGCCCGCTCAATCTGCCGGTTCTCCTGCAGTAGGATGGTTGGCAAGGCGGGGGGTCTATAGCCGCGCGCGGCTGCGGGCGTCGCGGCAACTCCAATTTTTCAATCTCAGGCCGATGTCTGCTCCGAGACTAACGTTCTGAGAAACCTACTGATACTCGCGTCGCACGTTGCAGGAGATGCAAAGAATTCCTGCAACTGTTGCGGGGTTGCTACATCCTATTTTGGCGTTCGGCAGCATTCTGCACGCTGATTTGCACTTGCCGCTGGTGGCCCGGTCACATGAAAAAAATATTGCTGGCAACGTCGGCGTTGGCGTTCGCAGGACAGGCTCTTGCAGCAGATTTGCCGGTGAAGGCGCCGGTTATGGCCACGGTCCCGTATAGCTGGACCGGCTGCTATGTCGGCGGTCATGCCGGCGCCGGCTGGGACCGCACGGGGTTTTCGGATCCGTTGGGCACAAACATCGCGACCGTTGGCGAGACGATCGGCGTGAACAGCCGGGCCGGTGGCCTGGGGGGCGTTCAAGCCGGCTGCGATTATCAGTTCGCAAATCGGTGGGTCATCGGGCTAGCCGGTGATTTTTCCTGGGCAAATATCCAAGGTGCGGCGACGGACCCGGATCCATTTTTCACGGGCAAAGCTGGCGGTCCGATAACGCTGACCACGCGGACCGACCGGCTCGCGACCGTCACTGGAAGGGTCGGGTATGCCCTGGACAACATTCTGATCTACGGCAAGGGAGGCGCGGCATTCGCCCACAATCTCTATAGCGTGCAGGATCTCGCCAGTCTCAACGGCAGTTCTACTGGTACGTCGTGCACTATCGGTAACGGCGATATCGCGTGTAATCCCACCGCAAGCACGAATCGCACCGGCTGGACCGTGGGTGCCGGATTCGAGTGGGCTTTCGCGAGAAACTGGTCGGCCATGGTCGAGTACGACCACTACGGCTTCGGCAACAAAAGTCCTAGCGTTCACAGACCCGAACGCGGCGTCCGCGGTAGTGTTATTGAACGTCAAGCAAAACATTGACGTCGTCAAAGCCGGCATAAATTTCCGTTTCGCGCCATGACCGGTTGCCGCGCGTAACTGACCGATACGTCCGCAGGGACGCATGTCGCCCCATCGCCATACGTCCGAGGCTCAGTCCTTCGCGTCTTACAACGTGTTATGACTTCTGCGCGCCTGCCATTCGTCGCGTGAAAAACTGAACAGGCACAAATCCAGCATCGTATCGTCGGTTTGGGATTTGACGTTGCGCTCCAGCGTTTGATCCAGCGACCATCCGTTTCTCAACAGAAACCCCGTCAAGGCGCGGTTGCTCTTCAACACGGTTGCCAGCATCATGTTGAGGCCGAGTGTCTGGAAGATAAAATCGAAGAATGGCGCCATACGTTCAGGAGTCATAAGGAACGAGTGGCGATGCTTCGGTTCGCCGATCAGCAAAAAAATCAGACAGCGGTTCAGAACAGGGTCGATATCGATTCGGAAAAAGCCAATGTGGCGGCCGGATTGCTTTCCGAAAATGCCGAGCAACAGATGAGACCTTTGATCGAATTGCCTGATATATGAGACAACATCTTCTTTCGTCATGTGTCTTGGGGGCGAATTCAAAAGGCGCAGGTTTTTAGGATCGTTCATCCAGCCCGCCCACTGGTCTGAAGCGTCGGCAATCGTCAGTGTGCGAAGCACGGACAAGCCGCAATCAATCCTGACTTTGCGCTTCGGAAGTTTCGCCGGATTTGTCTTCGGCATCCTGCCTGCTCTACTCCGCCGCCTGCTGCGCGACGGTGGGCGCCGTTCCGGCGACGGTAGCGCGGCGCATGTCGCGCGGCTGCGACTGATCGTAGCGCCGCACGCGATGCATGGTCTGCCGGTTGTCCCACATCACCAGGTCATGCAGCGTCCACTTATGGACGTAGACGAACTCCCGCTGCGTCGCATGCTCGTTGAGGTCGCGCAGCAGCACGCGCGCTTCCGGCACGCTCATGCCGACAATGCTGCCGGCATGCGAGGACAGGTACAGCGATTTGCGGCCATGGCCGGATGCGTGCGCACCAGCCGCTGGCGCACCGGCCGGAACATCGCCTTTTCTTCGTCGCTGAGTCGATGAACCCGAGCAGCCCGCGAGAACACATCAGCGAATGCTCGCAGACCAGCGTCCTCGACCTGCGCCTTGGTCTTGTCGTCGAGCGCATCGTAGGCCGCGCGCATGTCGGCGAATTCGGTGTTGCCGCCCTTCGGATTGACCACGCGCGCCGATAGCAGCGAAAATTTCGCCGGAACCGCCCGAAACGAACTGTCGGAGTGCCACAGGCAGTTGCCGAGATTGAACAGACGGCGCGGTCGTCGCGGGCCAGCGGCTTATGGTCCTTGCCAAGATTGGAGACGTCGTTCACCCGATCGCGAGCCGATTCTTGCGGTTTGTCATGTGCCGCCGCGCGGGTTCTCGAGCTCGCCGAAATTGCGGCTGAACGCATGCTGCTGTTCGTCGGTAATGTCCTGGCCGTGGAACACCAGCACGGCGTAGCGGTCCATGCCGTCCTCGATCGCGCGCGGCCTCGTCTGCGGTCAGCGGCCTGGTGAGATCGACGCCAAAGACTTCACCGGCGAAATGCGGATGAAGCTGTCGGATCGCGACACTCATGGCGCTTCTCCTGATCTCGCGGCGGTTGATCCGCGCGCTAATTGTAAGAAAAGCTACTCCGGCGGGTCGCGATGTCAACCAGCGCTACTTCTCCAGGTGCCGCGCCATCTCTTCGCGCAGGCCTTCGCGCAATTCGGGACGCGCCATGCCGTAGGCGATGTTGGCGCGCAGGAAGCCTGCCTTCGAGCCGCAATCGTGACGCTCGCCTTCGAATTCCACGCCATAGAATTTTTGCGTTTTCGAAAGCCCGATCATGGCGTCGGTGAGCTGGATCTCGCCGCCGGCGCCGCGCTCCTGCGTCTGCAGGATGTCGAAGATTTCCGGCTGCAGGATGTAACGGCCCGATGATCGACAGGTTCGACGGCGCGGTGCCCTGTGGCGGCTTCTCCACCATGCCGTCGACCTCGAAGATGTTGCCGTCGCGCTTGCGGACGCCGCAGATGCCATAATTGATGCGTCAGGTGCGCGGGCACTTCCTCGACCGCAATGACATTGGATTTTTCGCCGAGCCGATTGGCGGCCTCGATCATCTGCGCCAGACAGCCCGGAGTGTTGAGCACCAGTTCGTCCGGCAGCACGACGGCGAACGGCTCGTCGCCGACGATGTCACGCGCGCACCAAACGGCATGGCCGAGCCCAGGGGTGCCTGCTGCCGCGTAAAGCTCATGGTGCCGGCTTCGGGCTGGAACTGCGCCAGCAGATCTTCTCGGCGTTCTTGTTGCGCCCTCCAAAGTCGCATCGAGTTCGAACATGCGGTCGAAGTGGTCCTCGATCACGCCCTTGTTGCGGCCGGTGACGAACACGAAATGTTCAATGCCGGCTTCGCTGGCCTCGTCGACGACATACTGGATCAGCGGACGGTCGACGATCGTCAGCATTTCCTTCGGCATCGCCTTTGTGGCGGGCAGCACGCGGGTGCCGAGGCCGGCAACCGGAAAGACGGCTTTGCGGATTTTCATGAGGGAACTATTTCGTGAAAGACGGAAGGCGGGAATGGGGTCGGCATTTGTTAGCGGCTTTGCGAGCAAAAACTGCGCACAAGGCGAGTGATGATGTCATTTCGCTTCGCCAGGGGATCAGAAACCTGGACATTAAGAATTCCTTTGTTAAGCGGATGGAAACCGTGACGGTGCCTTCTGGACGCCTCATCTGCTGGATATAAATGACGTCACATGGCGAACCACGAACCCTGGCACATTCGCGCGACCGCGGCGATCGCAATGCTGGCGTTGCCGCTTGCCGACATTCGCCGCGGCGCAATCTCCATTCAGCCTGTTCGACGGGATTTTTACCGGCTCGGATCGGCGAGAACACGCCGTCAGCACCCGCGGCCGCCTCCGTCGCCGAACCGCTCGGCGCAATTTCCGAAGCGTCGACGTCGGAGCCCCCGCCATGGTCCGGCGAGGACGGCGCATCCGGTCATCCGCTGATGACCGCTGCGGCGATCCGCGAAGCGGCGGCGAATTTCGATAATTGTGTCGCAGGGATGTGGCCCGATGCCGCCAAGCGGGGCGTCACCCGCGCAAATTTCGACCGATTCACACAGGGCCTTACGCCTGATCTGCGCATCATGGACCTGATGGATTCGCAGCCCGAATTCACCAAGGCGATTTGGGAATATCTCGACATCCTGGTCAGCGACAACTCGCATGGCCAAGGGCCGCGAGGTGCTTGCGAAATACAAGCCGACGTTCGACGCGGCCGAGCAAGCTTACGGCGTCGATCGCTACATCATCGCCGCGATCTGGGGCATCGAATCCAATTATTCGACGCAGATCGGCGACCGCAGCGTGCTGCGTTCCACTGCGACGCTGGCCTGCGTCGGCCGCCGGCAGAAATATTTCAGGGACGAATTTCTGGTGACGCTGGAAATCCTCAACCGCGGCGATCTGCGGCCCGAGCAAATGCGCGGCTCATGGGCCGGCGCGTTCGGCCCGACACAATTTATGCCGACCGCGTTCAAGCGCTATGCGGTCGACGCCGATGGCGACGGCCGCCGCGACGTGGTGGACAATCCCGATGACCTGATCGCCTCCACCGCCAACAACCTGAAGAAGGACGGCTGGCAGGCAGGCTAGACCTGGGGCTTCGAGGTCGTGGTGCCCACGGGCTTCAATTACATGCTGGCGGATCGCGCCAGGGCGATGACGGTCGCGCAGTGGGAGCGCTTGGCTTGCGCCGCGCCGGCAACGGCGCCGTTTCCGCATTTCTCCGAGAAGGCGTATCTGCTGGCGCCCGCCGGCGCGGAAGGGCCGGGTTTTCTGATGCTTCAGAATTTCCGCGTCATCATGAAATACAATCCGGCGGAGGCCTATGCGTTGGCGATCGGGCATTTCGCCGACCGGCTGCGCGGCGGACCGCCGTTCGTGCAGCCCTGGCCGCGGCAGGAACGGGTGCTGTCGCGCACCGAGCGGCTGGAATTGCAGCAGCTCCTGGCACAGCGCGGCTTCTATCGCGGTACGCCCGACGGCCAGCTCGGCGGTCAGACTCGCGAGGCGCTGCGTGGCTTTCAGGCCGCGATCGGCGCTCCGGCGGACGGATTTGCGTCATCCGAATGCTGGAGCGGTTACGGGGCAGGTGAAAAACCTTCTTTTGACCCGAAAAGTAACCCTGAACGCGAAATTTTCGCCGCGCACTTGGCGGCTATAATCCAAGCCCTTTATGTCCGGGAAGGCTGCCCGTTTGCGGCCCGATTTCCCTGTTATAGCGGTGGCCTGAACTTTTTTGTGACCTGATCGAAGCATGCCGAGTCCGAAATCCTTTCTGCGCATTTTTACCGAGAGCGGTCCGCTGATTGCGCTGGCGGTTGCGGCGTGCCGTTGCTCGGCATCGCCGTACCCGCGGCGGCGCAATTTTTCAATTTTGGCTTTGGCGGCCCCGCAGCGGCAACAGCCGCAGGCGGCGCGGTGGCGGCTAGGCAGGGGTGGCGTGGTTCGGCGCGGACGACGTGTTTGCGCCGTTCCAGCAGCAGGCGCCGCGCCGCTCGTGGCTCCCCGCGAGGATGCTTCCCGTGCGCCATCGCCGGAGAAACGTGAAACTGCACGGCCGAGCGCAACATATTGGTGCTCGGCGACGGCATGGCGGACTGGCTCGCTTACGGTCTGGAAGGCGCCTATTCGGAAACGCCCGATATGGGCGTGATCCGCAAGTCACAAGACCGTCTCAGGCCTGATCCGCTACCAGCCCAAAGGCGACCCGGCGGATTGGCCCGCCGCGGCCAAGGGCGTCCTTGCCGCCGAAAAACCCGATGCCATCGTCGTCATGCTCGGCTTCAACGATCGCATATCGATCCGCGAACCCGTTGTGAAGGCCGACGCCAAACATCCGATGGCAAGAAAGACGCGACGGACAAAAAGGACGCCCGCGCCGAAGCCGGATACCAAACCGGCCGCCAAGCCCGATGGCGCGCCAGCAGCGGAAGCCAAGACCGACGACAAGCCCGCCGATGCCGAACTGGCCGATGACGCCGCGGACGGCGACACGCCGCCAATCGTCACGCCGGAGAAGAGCGCGCGTTCGCCGAACGGCATCTACGAATTTCGCGAGCCACGCTGGGTCGAACTCTACACCAAGAAGATCGAGGAGATGATCGGCGTCGTCAAAGCCAAGGGCGTTCCAGTGGTCTGGGTCGGCCTGCCCGCCGTGCGCGGCGTCAAGGCGACGGCAGACATGTTGTTTCTGGATTCGTTGTACCGCGATGCCGCCGCCAAGGCCGGCATCACCTATGTCGACGTCTGGGACGGCTTCGTCGATGAAGGCGGTCGCTTCCTGCAGCAAGGACCGGACTTCGAAGGCCAGACCCGGCGGCTGCGATCCTACGATGGCGTGTTCTTCACCGCGGCCGGTGCGCGCAAGCTTGCGCACTATGCCGAGCGCGAGATCACGCGTCTCCTCGCAATGCGCTCCGCACCGATCGCGCTGCCGACCGAACCCGTGGCCCCCGGCGCCAATGCGCTGCCGGGTCAACCGGCGGCGCGCCCGCTGGCGGGGCCGATCATGCCGCTGGTGGCATCATCGGTTGGCACCGATCAACTGCTGGGCGGACCCGGCTCGCGGCCCGCCGCGGTCGATGCGCTGGCCGCGCGAACGCTGGTCAAGGGCGAACCGCTGGCGGCGCCTGCCGGCCGCGCCGATGATTTTGCCTGGCCCCGCCGCGAAGTCGGCCGCGAGCAGGCCAAGGGGGAATCGCCTGTCGCGTCGGCGTCTCCCGATGCAGCGGTACCCGCCGCTAACGCGCCACCCAAGCCGAAGAAGCTTCGGCCGATTCGGCCTTCCTCGCCGATGCAGGATCTCTTCGGATTCGGATCGACGCCGCAAGCGCCGCCGCGCGCGCCACCTCGCCCTGTCGGACGATCGGCATCGGTGCCGGGCTTCTTCAACTAGCCCTTCGATTTGCGGAATGTGACGCAGCTCGTTCGCGAGAAGCAGGTCGGCTTGTTAAAGCATCCGCCGGTGCTGCAAGCCATGAAACCTTGAGCTTCCGAAGACGGCTTGCTCGATCGAACCTTGTTTTGCTATATAGTGAGCGGTGTCGGAGAGCTCGCCTAGATCAGCCGGAACGCAACGATGAACCCGAGCACCAGCACCGCAGCCAGCCCCCCGACCATCAGCCCGAGATGCCGCTCGATCTTCTCGCGGATCCACACGCCGTAGCGATTGAGCAAAATCGCGACAATGAAAAAGCGTCCGCCGCGCGCGACTATCGAGCACAATATGAAAAGCCAGATATTGTAGTTGGCGAAACCGGACGTGATGGTGACGAGCTTGTAGGGGATCGGCGTCAATCCCTTCAGCAGAATGATCCATGCGCCGTATTGGGCGTAGCCTGCGCGAAAGGCTTCGACCTTGTCGCCATAGCCGTAAAACTGAATCAGCCAGTGCCCGATGAAATCGTAGAGCAGCGCGCCGATGGCGTAGCCGAGGATGCCGCCCACTACGGAAGATACGGTGCAAACCGCGGCGTAGAGCCATGCGCGCTCCGGCCGCGCCAGCGACATCGGGATCAGCATCACATCGGGAGGCACCGGAAAGAACGAGCTTTCCGCGAACGACACCGCGGCCATGATCCAGAGCGCGTAGGGTTTATGTGCGGCGTCGATGCACCAGTCGTAAATCCGTCTCAGCATGGCGCGATCAACCACCGTCGCGCCGATTTGTCCATGCCGGGAGTTGGATTCAGTGGCGTTTGCGCTGGGCGCGGGACTCAAGCGCGACAATCGGCCGCCGTGCCAGCGTGCGTGCGGCGGACTTGGGCATTTTCACCACTGATTTCGGCAGCTTCTCGGCGATACCGAGCATGTGTTCGCGCCGCGCCATCTCACGCCAGACGTCATCCGGCCGCACTCCGGCCGACGCCCATAGCACGGTGAGGTTATACAGGAGGTCGGCGCTCTCGCGGACCACGGCATTGCGGTTGCCGTTGACGGCATCGATCACGACTTCGATGGCTTCCTCGGCGAGTTTCTTGGCCATCTTGGCCGGACCCTGCGCAAACAGCCGCGCAGTCCGCGACGTCTCCGGATCGAGGTCCTTTGACGCGATCACGGCGCGGTAAAGCCGGTCGAGCGAATCACTCATCGCTTCAACCTAATCCAAACCGGTAGCCAGCGTGTTAACGCCGCATTAAAATCACGGGCCCAGGAGCCGCTTAAGCGACGAAGCGTTCATAAAAGCGTCATGAGGTCCGACGTTCAGGAAGCGTTTAGGTTCTGACGGGAATGTCGGCGGTTGCTTGCGTCACGTTTGATTCGCAAGGAGAGCGTCACCTGCAGAGATATCTTCTGATCGCGATGTTGTCGCTGGCGCCGCAGGCGCTGGACGCCGCGACGTTGCCCGCTGCGGTCGCCAATGCGATGGCGCAGGCGGAAATGCCGGCCGACTATCGCCACAGGCTCGACGAATATCTGCAGGCGCGCGCGGCATTCGATCGGGAAGCCGGCGCGTACTGGAGTTCGATCTACGACAAGAGGCGCGGCCGCAATGCCAAGCGCCGCGACCGTCAGACCATCACCCTCGACGACTACGTGCAGGAGCAGCCGCCAATCTACACCGGACCGAAACGGCCGGCCGATTATTCGCCAACGCCGGAGCAAGACAACAGGCCTCGTGTGCGCAAGAGCCTGCCCGTCGTCTCCGATTTCGTGCGGGCCTGTTCGGATCATTTTCAGTTCACGCCGCAGCGGCCGGCCAGCGAGATGGAATTCAAACGGGTCTATGCACGTGATGCCTCCGCCGCGGGGCTGACCCGCGAACAGGCGGTGCGGGTCTATTCCTTTGAGACCGGCGGCAACGGCGCGCACGACATGCAATCAGGACTGAGCGCGTCGCGTCCGGGGTCGCGCGCGATCTCGACTGCGATCGGCTACAACCAGCTCCTCACCACCAACAGCGTCGAGCTCGTCGCCGAGCAGGGCCACGAATTCGTCAAAGCACTGACAGAGAAAGCCTCGCGCCTGTATGGGCCGCCACGCCAGGCGATCGAGCGAAAGGTCGCGGTACTCAAGCGCATGGTGGCGTTCGCGCGTTCAGTGCCCGACGAATGGGCGCAGCACGAGAAGCTCGCCGACACGCCGCAGGGCTGGGCTGTTCATGCGATGGTGCTGGACATCGACGTCGGGCCACTGCTGCAAACCCACAAGCTGCTGACATCGGTGATCTTCGCGCGCAACAAGGGTTTTGCGCGGAGCTTAAGCGCAGCCGAACTTGAGATGATGAACCTCACCGGCGATGGTACCGGGCTCGACATGGTAACGATGCCGCAGGCGATGCGCGAGCGGGTGCCGACTTCAAATTTTTTTCAGCGCAGCGGCTATGAGCGCAATCCGGTGGCGATCCGCAACAACACGGTGGCGAAATTGCTCGCCGTGACCAATGCGCGAATGGACTCAAACAGTAATTTGCCCGGCGCGCGCGACCTGGCGGCGGCGTTTTGATTTCTTTCTTCCCTCCCCCCTCGTGGGAGAGGGCGACGAGCATCGTCAGATGCGAGGCGGGTGAGGGGGCGTGGCAACCGATGCGCTTCACCCCCTCACCCGTTTTCTCACTGCGTTCGAAACCACCCTCTCCCGCGAGGGGAGAGGGAAAACAAGCCATCACCCCGGGCCGAACTTGAACGACCCGTCGCCTTCGAGATAAGGCGCGCTGCGCATGTAAAGCTGACCGTTCTCGCCGATGAAAAACAGCGTGCCCTTCGGCACCTTCTTCGCGCCCTTGAACAGCTCCTTGGCGTTGTTGGTGCCCATCTTGTAGGAAAACGTCTTGCCTTCCTTGTCGTAGCCGTAGCCCATATCGGACTGCAGCACCCACGGCGTCGGCGCGGCACTTTGGGCAAACGCCGACGTCGTCAGCACGGTCAGCGCGATCGCACTCAAAAACGTCTTCGCCGAAAACTTCGTCATCTTGCATTCTCCAGCAACGGGTCACCAAGCTTACTTGCTTTTGAACAAATCACGAACGTCATTCTCCCGTCAATACGACGTAGGAATTGATCGGGACTCCGGAATTTTGGCATTTGCGGATTTCGCTGCCCTTGCCTTTCGGTCTAGAACCGCCCCCAAGCGCGCCGCAAGGGAGTCGATTCGAATGAAGCACTTATTGAAAGTCTTTTTCACCGCCGGGTTATTCGTTGCATCGCTCGGCGCGATTGCACAGGCGGACGATTTCAAACTCAGCAGCAACCAGCGGATTTCCTGCGGCCGGGGCTTGAGCGCGGGCAAACTCAATACCGCAACGTGCAGATCCTACGCCTATCTTTTCAACGTCAAGACCTCGGAATATTTCCGGTGTACCGTCAGCCTTTCGCTGACGCGCGACAACAAGGAAGTCATCAACGTCCAGACCGACGGCGGCTGCGTCAAGAAGCCCCGCATCTTCGATACCGATTTAAGTTATTCATTCGATGCCGCCGAAACCGAGCCGCCGAACACCAATTCGTTTTTCGGCCCCGGCGGCTATGCGGCCTGGGCCAGCGACAACGGCGCGCAGAAAGTGCGCGGCTGTATCGTCATCACTTCAGGGCTGGGGTCCGATATCGCTAAATGCGTGGACATGAAATTCGAGTGAGCGATCGACTTACTCCGGCTTGATGCCGGCGAATTTCGCGACCTTGCCCCATTTTTCGGTTTCCGAGAGCACGTAAGCTTGCATGTCCTCGGGCGACCCGCCCGCCGGTTCAGCACCGAGCTTGCGCAACCGCGCGATGCCATCTTCGGATTTGAGAAATTTGTCGATGCTGGCATTGAGACGCGTGATGATGTCCTTCGGAGTCTGTGCCGGCGCAGCGATGGAGAACCACGCCGCGGCTTCATAGCCGGGCACGCCGGCCTCCGCGATGGTGGGAATTTCCGGCAGCAGCGGCCACCGCGTCGCGGTCGATACCGCGAGCGGGCGGATCGCGCCGCCTTCGGCGAACGGCTGCGCCGCCGGCAGGTTGTCGATCATGAGCTGCACGCGGCCCGCGATCAGATCGGTCAGCGCCGGCGCGCTGCCCTTGTAGGGCACGTGAATGATATCGACGCCGGTCATCGATTTGAACAGCTCTGTGGAAACATGCGCGGTGCTGCCGAGGCCAGGCGTGCCGTAGAACAGTTGGCCCGGCCTCTCTTTCGCATAGGCGATCAGTTCGGCGACGGATTTCACCGGCAGCGAATTGGTGACCGAGCAAAGATTGGCGACCCGCGCGATGATGATCACCGGCGCGATGTCCTTGATCGGGTCATAGCTCATGTTCTTGAACACGAACTTGTTGATGGCATGGGTGCCCGGCGTGCCGACGATGAAGGTGTAGCCGTCGGGATCGGACTTCGCGACGTAGTCCGCGGCGATGTTGCCACCGGCTCCCGCCTTGTTCTCGACGATGAACTGCTGGCCGAAATCTTCCGAGACCTTTGCGGCCACCAGCCGCGCCAGAATGTCGGTGGTGCCGCCGGCCGCGAATGGAACCACGAACTTGACCGGCCGCGACGGCCATTTGTCGGCGGCGGGCGCGCCACGTGGCAGCAGCGGCCATGCGCCGAGCGCGGCGCCGCCGATCAATACGGAGCGGCGAGAGGGAACTTGCATCAAGAAGTCCTTATCACCGGTTTTATGGCGTTTTCTGCGGGCAAAGCGAGTTGAGCAATCTATAGCGCCGGTCAGCATGGCGCGCGACCTTTAGTTGGCCGTTTGGACGGCTTGACCGCGCGCGTCCGACCGTCCACTTTCCCGCCAAATCCAAAAGGAAACGCACATGATATCGAAGCTCATCGCCAGCGCCGTAACCGCCGCCGCAGTGTTTGCTGCGCCCGCCGCCCATGCCCAGCAGTTCATCAACGTGCTGACCGGTGGCACATCCGGCGTTTATTACCCGCTCGGCGTAGCCATCGGAAAGATCTTCAGCGACAAGATTCCGAACGTGAAAACACAGGTGCAGGCCACCAAGGCGTCGGTCGAGAACCTCGTCCTGCTGCAGCAGGGCCGCGGTGAAATCGCTTTCACCCTGGGCGATTCCCTGAAAGCCGCGTGGGAGGGTGACGAGGAAGCCGGCTTCAAGGCCAAACTCGACAAGCTGCGCACCATCGGCGCGATCTATCCGAACTACATCCAGGTGGTTGCGACAGCCGACAGCGGCATCAAGACGCTGGCCGACCTCAAAGGGAAGAGCCTGTCGGTGGGCGCACCGAAATCCGGCACCGAACTCAATTCGCGCGCGATCCTGAAAGCCGCCGGGATGGATTACAAGTCGCTCGGCAAGGTGGAATATCTGCCTTTCGCCGAGTCCGTCGATCTGATGAAAAACCGCCAGCTCAATGCGACGCTGCAGTCGGCCGGCCTTGGCGTGGCGTCGCTGAAGGATCTCAGCACGTCGTCCGAAATCACGGTGGTGTCGGTGCCGAAAGAAATCGTCGACAAGATCGGGCCGCCCTTCGTGTCGGTGGTGATTCCGGCGAACACCTACACCGGCCAGGACAAGGACGTGCCGACCGCGGCAGTGGTGAACTATCTCGTCACTAGTTCCGCCGTATCCGATGACCTTGCCTATCAAATGACGAAGCTGATCTACGAGTCGCTGCCGGAGCTGGCGAATTCGCACGTCGCCGGCAAGGAGATCAAACTCGAGAAGGCCGCGATGGGCAGCCCGGTGCCGCTGCACCCCGGCGCGGTCCGCTATTACAAGGAAAAGGGTTTGATCAAGTAAAGGCTTGTCGTTGCCGGGCTTGACCCGGCAATCCATCTTCTTGAAGAAAGCCTTTTACGAAGATTGATGGATACGCGGGTCAAGCCCGCGTATGACGGCTGAGAGGATGTCGGCGCAATCAGCCGATGCCGTTGCGAGACAGATAAGAAATGTTGCAGACCAAAGACGCCGCCGCATACGAACCGGGAAAGGCCGAGTTCGACAATTTCGAGCACGGCTTTCCGGAAGGGTTTGGGCCCGGCGGCTGGGGCCATCTGGCCTACGCCATCGGCATCGCGTTCGCGGCGTTCCAGCTCGTCATCGCCGCATGGAACATCCTGCCGAGCCAGGTCGTTCGCGGCGTTCACGTCGGTTTCCTGATCCTGATGACGTTCGGCCTGATCGGCAACTTCACCGCGAAAAGCAATTTTGGTCGCTCAGCGGGCTGGCTGATAGGCGCGGCCGGATTTCTGTGCGGGCTCTATCAGTGGATATTCTACGCCGACCTGATCGCGCGCGACGGCGATCCGACGCGGCTCGATCTCGCCGTCGGCACGCTGCTCGCGGTTCTGATCTTCGAGGGTACGCGGCGGCTGATGGGGCTGGCATTGCCGCTGATGTGCGGCGCGTGTCTGTTGTACTGGTTTTTCGGCCAGTATCTGCCGGCGCCGCTCAATCATCGCGGCTATGATTTCGATCAGATCATCACGCATCTGTCGTACGGCACCGAAGGTTTCTACGGCGTGCCGATCTACGTCTCCGCGACCTACATCTTCCTGTTCATCCTGTTTGGATCGTTCCTTGAGCGCGCCGGGATGATTCAGCTGTTCACCGATGTGTCGCTGGGACTGTTCGGCGGCACGCGCGGAGGCCCCGCCAAAGTCGCGGTATTCGCCTCGGGCATGATGGGCACGATCTCCGGCTCCGGCGTCGCCAACGTCGTCACCGTCGGCCAATTTACGATCCCGCTGATGATCCGGTTCGGCTATCGCCGCGCCTTTGCCGCCGGCGTCGAGGCCACCGCCTCGATGGGCGGGCAGATCATGCCGCCTGTCATGGGCGCGGTCGCCTTCATCATGGCGGAGACGCTGGGCGTGGAATACGCGGTCATCGTCAAGGCTGCGGTTATTCCGGCGGCGCTGTATTTCGCGTCGGCGTTCTGGATGGTGCATCTGGAAGCCGGCAAGCACGGCCTCGTCGGCATGAAGCGCTCGGAGATTCCGAGCGCCTGGAAGGCGCTGGTGGCGCGCTGGTATCTTGTGCTGCCGCTCGCAGCATTGGTCTACATGCTGTTCGAAGGTTTTACCCCGCTCTATGCCGGCACCATGGGCCTGGCGCTCACGGTGGCGCTGATCCTCGGCGCCACCATCGTGCTCGGATTCTCCAATAACACGCTGCGCTATGTTTTCTGGATTGGTCTCGCGCTCGTGGCCGTCGGCGTATCGCGCAACGGCCTCGACATCGTGCCGGTGGCCTGCATCGTCGGCGCGCTGGTGCTGATCGCGGCCATCACCCGCGGCGGGCGCGCCACGCTCGCGGCGTGCCGCGATTTGTTGGCCGACAGCGCCAAGTCGGCGCTCACAGTCGGCATGGCCTGCGCCATCGTCGGCACCATCATCGGCATGATGACGCAGACCGGCGTCGGCACCATTTTCGGCGGCTGGGTGATCGGTCTCGGCGAGAAGAGCCTTTTCCTCGCGCTGATCATGACCATGTTGCTGTCGATCCTGCTCGGCACCGGTATCCCGACGATCCCGACCTACATCATCACCGCAGCACTGGCCGCGCCTGCGTTGGCGAAACTCGGCGTGCCGCTGATCGAAAGCCACATGTTCGCGTTCTACTACGGCATCATGGCTGACCTCTCGCCGCCGGTGGCGCTGGCGGCCTTGGCGGCGGCGCCGATCGCGCGAGAGAACCCCGACAAGATCGGCTGGGAGGCGATGCGCATCGCGCTCGCTGGCTACGTGATTCCGTTCATCTTCGTCTATTCGCCGGCGCTGATGCTGCAGCCCGGCGATCCCATGGCGGCGGAGCTCGGGTTCTACGGCGCGGTGGTGTTTGCCACCTTCAAGGCGCTGGTTGCGATCGCCTTGTTCGGGATGGTGGCGATCGGTTACCTATTCACGCGGATGACGGTATTGGAACGTGTCGCCGCCTTTGTCGCGGCGCTGTGCCTGCTCGGCGAATTTCAGTACAGCGACTGGGTAGGTTTTGCGCTGGCGCTGGCCTGCGTGGTCTGGCAGTGGCGGCAGAAACCGCGCGCCGTGGCAGCGGCGGCTTGAGCCTTTGTCTCGCTTCGGCCGGAATCGTCAAGACGCTGGCGATCGCCGCATTCACGCTGGTATGGACGCATTCGATCGAGAAGGTCGATTGGCAGGAAAACTGGCGCGTGACGCCCGAAGGCCTGCAACTGGTGCGGGCCCGCGTTAAAGGTTCAGGCGCCGGGATGGAGCCGGCGCCGGAAGCGCGTCTGATCGATGGCTGGTTTCAATGGCAGCCCCAGCGTCCGCCGATGCATGAAGTCCTGCTCGGCAATTCCGGCGCGGCCGGCGAATGGCGGCTCTGTACCGGTGCGAACTGCGAAACGCTGTCGGAGATATTTGGGCATCCCGTCGGCCCCAATGTGACGGCGATGAGCGCGTGCGATAACACGCCTGGCCGTTAATGCGCGGCGCCTAAATCATCGAGGCGACGGCGCCCAGCCCGATGAGATTGGCGAGTGAGCGAACCTCGCGCTTCTGATCCTCGCGCAACTGGAACAGCAACGGCATCGCCGCCGATTTCAACTGCTGGACTTCCGTGCTGTCGGGATCGATCAGGGGGGCGTCGGCCTTCGGATTGCCCTGACGGGTCGCGTGAATTTTGCGCGCGATCGCGCGCAGCGCGGTCTCAACCGCAGGCCAATAGGATTCCTGTGCCGGGTCGAGTTTCATGCGGTCCTTGATGCCGGCGATCTGAACATCGCTCAGCAGCGCGTAGGATTTCTGCAGCGCAGGTTTAAGGGCGACTTTGGCCTTTGGAGCCTGCTGCGGAATGGTCACCGGTCCGGTAACTTTGGGAGCCCGGACATCAGCAGGGCTTTCGGACGCGAAGGCTTGCCGCAGCGATTCCGGCAGTCCCTGAAGATTTGCGATTGGTTCTGACGATGTCGAGACGGCCGCGACCGCCAGCCTGTCCGTCTTGCTTTCCTTGTTGATGGAAGGGCCTTTGACCGCGAAGCCACTAAACTGCGGACTTGGCACCGGGACGCTGTCACGACGAAGAACGCTTGCCGTAGCCGCTCCGACGATAAGGAAACACGTCAGCGCGAGAAGGGTGATTGTTTTCGTCAAGCCTGTCTCCATCCTCGATGCCTGCGCCAGCGTTACTCTCAGCCACAGATGGACAATAAATAAGGCTTAACCATGCCGACCGGCGCGGATCGACCAGGGATTTCCCGAAAGTTCGCAGCGGAGAGCTGGAAGAAATGCTGGGCGGCGGGATATGGAAAGACAAAGCAAAACAACAGCTTGAAAAGGGTCTTAAGTTCCGAGCATTTGATCAAGCTGGTCGCGAAGCTGATCCTGATGATACGGCTTGGTCAGCCGCGGCAGATCGAGCTGCGCGCCATCCGGAAGCTCGGCAAATCCGGTTGCCAGCAGGATCGGCAGCGATGGCCGAACCTCGCGCGAAGCCGCGGCGAGCTCGACTCCGGTCATTCCGGGCATCACGTGATCCGTCATCATCAGATCGATCGGCTGCTCGCTTCGGATGACGTCGAGTGCGCGCATGCCGGAATTGGCGCCGATCACCCGATGGCCGAGATCTTCCAGCATTTCGGTGGTCGACATCGCGATCAGTGGATCGTCGTCGACCAGAAGTATCACGGCCGAACGGCTGACCTTCGCCATGACCGGCGCGGGAACTTCGACCTCCGGCGCATTTGCAGCGACCGGCAGCACCAGCGTCGCCGTGGTGCCTTTTCCGGGGATGCTCGACAGTTGCAGGGCCCCGCCGAGCTGCACCGCCAGACCGTGCACCATCGACAACCCCAGTCCCGTGCCTTTGCCGAGCGGCTTCGACGAAAAGAATGGTTCGATGGCCTTCGCCAGAATATCCGGCGTCATGCCGGTGCCGGTGTCGATCACCGACACACGCAGGTAGTGACCGGATTTCAGGGTGGGATCGCCGCTCGCCCGATATTGCGTCACCTTGATGTCGATCGATCCGCCATTCGGCATCGCGTCGCGCGCATTGATCGCAAGATTGAGAATGGCGAGTTCGAGCTGATTGGCGTCGATACCCGCCGGCGGCAGATGCTCGGGTATATCGAGCCGCAACGCGGTGCGCGGGCCCAGCGAGCGCTCCAGAAGGTCGATCATGCCGTGAAGCAGCGCGCCGAGATCGACGGACACCACGCGCAGATCCTGCTGGCGCGCAAAGGCGAGCAGCCGTTGCGTCAGCGACGCGCCGCGCTCGGCGCCCTGCATTGCCCCGTCGATCAGGCGATGCAGCCGTGCATCGTCCGGCACACGCTTGCGCAGCAAATCGAGATTTCCCATCACCGCCATCAACAGATTGTTGAAGTCGTGCGCGACGCCGCCGGTGAGCTGGCCTATCGTCTCCATCTTCTGGGCTTGCCGTAGCTGCTCCTGCGCCTTTTCACGCGCAGCAACTTCCTTCATCAAATCCGCGGTCCGTTCCACGACGCGTTGCTCCAGCGTCGAGGTCAATTCCGCCAGCGCGGTGCGCTCCGCGGCGAGTTGCTCCAGCAACTTCTCGCGTTCGAGGTCCGCAGTCTTGCGCGCCGTGATGTCCGTCGATACCCCCACCAACGATCTGATCGCGCCATCCGGGCTGTAAACGGCGCGACCGCGGACATCCACCCAATGCTGCGACCCGTCGGGCCATATATTGCGATATTCCATGCGCAGGTCGTTGCCGGCTTCGACGGCTCGCGTCACCGACTCAAACCATCTATCGCGGTCGTCGGGATGAACCGCGGCCTGCAGGTCGTCATATGAAAACGGCTGATCCGCGCGGCGTCCGTAAAATGACTTGCAAGTATCGGATGCCTCTAGATTGTCGATCCGACATATGCAATTCCCAGGCTCCGAGATGCCCGGCGTTCAACGCGGTCTGCAGCAGGCCTTCGCTTTCGGTGAGGTCCTCGAGAATCGCGCGAGTTTGATACTGGCGGCGCCGGCCGCGAACCGCCGACCCGACAATGCTGACGAGGGTCGTCGGATGAAACGGCCGTTCGATAAAGGTGACGTTGCCGAGCACCTGTCCAATCCGGGCGGCATCCGGATTGCGTTCGGGTCCGCCGCCTTGATGCGTCAGCAGCACGATCGGAAAATCCGACCATGACGGCTGATCGTTGAGCCAATTCATCAGCGCGCGCAGATCGGCGGTCTTGATGGCCTCATCGGCGATTACTGCGAGGCCGGCGCCGCCCTGCATTTCGTGTAGCAGCGCCGCCAGATCGCCGCAGATATTGGCATGAAAGCCGGCTTCTCTGATCAGCGCGGCGGCCACCGCTGCGTCGCGTCCAATCGGCGCAAGGATGATGGCGCGTTCGGACGACGACCCAGGACTTACGGATCGAGCTCATTAAGCAGCGGCTTGCCTTCGCCGATATAGACTGGAACGCCGCGCAGCACGCCCTGAAAACCCTCGAGTGGACTACCGATGGTCAAACCGCGGGAATTGATCCGGTATTCGCGTATCGTCGATTTATGGGTGCCGGTGCGCTTCTTGATGACGGATAGCGCGCGGCGAACGGTGCCGAGCGCTTCGAAATAGCGCAGCAGAATGACGGTGTCGGCCAGATAAGTCACGTCGACCGGTGCCTTCATGTCGCCGACCAGCCCGTGCTGGGCCACCGTCATGAAGGTCGCCGCGCCACGCCGGTTCAGATATTGCAGCAGCTCGTGCATGTGCAGAATCAGCGAGTTCTCCTCCGGCATCGCGGCCTGGTAGCCGTTGAGACTATCGATCACCACCGTCTTGATCTGGTGTTCGTCGACCTGCACACGGACGCGGTGCGCGAATTCGCCAGGCGATGAGCTCCGCCGCATCGACCTGTTCGATGAACAGCATGCCTTCGTGCTGCATCGCATCGAGATCGATGCCGAGCCCCCTCATGCGTGAAAACAGCAGGCCGAGTTCTTCGTCGAACACGAACAATGCAGCTTTTTCGCCGCGGGCAATGCAAGCAACGATGAATGTGATCGCAGCGAGGGATTTTCCGGTACCTGCCGGCCCAAGGATCAGCGTGCTTGAACCGGATTCGATTCCGCCGCCCAGCAACTTGTCGAATTCGGCGCTGCCACTGGACATTTGCGTCCGCACGAAACTGCCCCGATGTTCCGATGCTACCAGCCGCGGAAACACGTTCAATCCACCCGTGGTGATAGTTACATCGTGATAGCCGCCGCGAAATTTTACGCCACGATATTTAACAATGCGGGCGCGCCGGCGCTCTGCGCCATAGGCCGGCGCCAGTTCTTCCAAGCCGAACTACGCCGTGGGCGACGCTGTGCACGGTCTTGTCGGCGACTTCGGCGGTGAGATCGTCGAGCATAAGCATGGTCGCGCCAAATTTCGCAAAATAGTGTTTGAGCGCCAGAATTTGCCGGCGGTAGCGCAGCGAGCTTTGCGCCAGCAGCCTGATCTCGGACAAACTGTCCAGTACGACCCGGCTGCGGCTGGACGCGCTCCACCGCCTCGAAAATCTGCTTAGTGGTTTCTCCGAGTTCGAGGTCGGAAGAATACAGCAGGCTTTGCTGCTGATCGGAATCGAGCAGGCTTTCCGGCGGCAGCAGTTCGAACACCTCGATGCGCTCGCCCAGCGTCCAGCCATGGGAGGCCGCGCCTTGCCGCAGTTCGCGCTCGGTCTCCGAAAGCGTAATGTAGAGACATTTCTCGCCGGCCCGCGCGCCTTCAAGGAGAAACTGAAGCGCGACCGTAGTTTTGCCCGTACCGGGAGCGCCTTCCAGCAGGAAGAGATGGCCGCGCGAAAAGCCGCCGGACAAAATATTATCCAGACCCCACACGCCAGTTTTCGCCTTGCCGGCGCCAGTTTCGATTGCGTTCATACGGCCCCCGACGAGAGAAAATCCCGTGGCATCAAATAGTTCCTCGATACGCGTCTATCGGCAGAAATATCGACCATAGGATGCGTTGCGCTGCATGCAGAGCAGAAAAATTTACAGCACAGGGTCGACAGCTTCGTAGTACTCGGTCCTGAACCGCGCGATCAGTTCGGCGGCGGGTAAGATCTTAGCGACGCTGCCGACGCCTTGGCCGCTGCCCCAGATTTCCTTCCATGCTTTCGGCTTGGCGCGCTCGCCGCTGGCGTCGGTGCCGAAATTCATCTTGGAGGGATCGGATATCGGAAGATTTTCGGGTCCATCCCCGCCGCAACGATCGACGGCTTGAGGTAATTGCCATGCACGCCGGTGAACAAATTGGAGTAAACGATATCTTCGGCGGTCGAAGACGTAATCATCTGCTTGTAGCCTTCGACAGCGTTGGCTTCGGCGGTCGCGATGAAGGCCGAGCCGATATAGGCGAAGTCCGCGCCGAGCAGCCGCGCCGCGCGGATCGCGCGGCCGTTGCCGATCGCGCCCGACAACGCGATCGGTCCGTCGAACCATTGCCGGGTCTCGGCGACGAAGGCGAACGGCGAAATCTCGCCGGCATGGCCGCCGGCGCCCGCGGACACCAGGATCAATCCGTCGGTGCCTTTCTCGACCGCCTTGTGCGCGAACTTCTGGTTGATGACGTCATGAAACACGATGCCGCCCCAGCCATGCACCGCCTGATTGAGCTCCTCCCGCGCGCCGAGCGAGGTGATGACCATCGGCACGCGATGCTTTTCGCAAAGCGCGAGATCGTGATCGAGCCGGTTGTTCGACCGATGCACGATCTGGTTCACCGCAAACGGAGCGGACAGCCGGTCCGGATGCGCCTTGTCGTGCGCGGCGAGTTCCTCCCTGATCCGATGCAGCCACTCGTCCAGCAGTGCCGGCGGCCGTGCGTTCAGCGACGGAAATGATCCGACGATTCCCGCCTTGCACTGCGCGATTACCAGATCGGGCACCGAAATGATGAACAGCGGCGCACCGATCACCGGTATCGACAGACGGCCCTTGAACAGAGCGGGCATGGACATTTCGAAAACTCCCGTTCGCGGCTGGCGGCGCGCGTCATGGGGCACAAAAGCAATTGCGCGAATGCCGCGCAAGGCGGGCGTGGCGAAAAATTGCGGATGCCGGGCAATAATAGAAGCTGGCCAGTAGGCTGTTGATCGCGCTAACGCTAACTTCGAATTCTACTGCGCGCATAAGACGTGACGACAGGCCTTGAGGACGCAAGTGAACGATTACGATCCGTTGCGCGACTATCTGAGGAAGCAAAGCGTTCCCGAATTCGTGCTCAGCTTTGCCGAGATCGAGGAGATCATCGACGCGGCGCTGCCGCGCGCGGCGCAGCGTGCGTCGTGGTGGGAAACGCAGCGCAGCCCGCAGGAGAAGATGCCGCAACGCGAGGCCTGCCTCGCCGGCGGCTACATCGCCACGCGTATGGCGGACGGCAAACGCGTGAAGTTCAAGCGGATGAAGGGGAAGGTGTAGACACGAGCTGCAGGAGCAAGTCCAACTTCATCTGCGATGCGTGCCGAGGCGCCAGAAATATCCCTCCCTCCGCCTGCGGTGGGGAGGGTCGACCGAGCGAAGCTGGGGTTGGGGTGGGGGGCGATTTTGGCGAGCAGACAAGAGGTCCCCCCACCCGACATGTCGTTCGCTCCGCTCACGCCATGCCACCCTCCCCACCGCAAGCGGGGGGGAGGGATAAGAAAACTAACTCGCAGCCTCGAGCCGTTCCTCGGTGAGCAGCCGCATCGCGGCGTCCGCATCCATCGGCTCGCCGAACGCAAAGCCCTGCGCGTATTCGCAGCCGAGCTGATACAGCTCGACCGCGTCCGAGTCGGTCTCCGCGCCTTCGGCGACGACGTCCATGCCGAGATCGTGCGCCAGCGCGATGATCGATTTCAGGATCACCGGCCGCGTGCCGCGGCTGGTGTTGCGCACGAACGACTGGTCGATCTTGATGGTGTCGAATGGGAAGCGCTGCAGGTAGGCCAGCGAAGAATGGCCCGTGCCGAAATCGTCCAGCGACAGGCCGGTGCCGAGCTCGCGAATCCGCGTCAGCATCTGCGCGGCATGTTCCGGATTTTCCATCACCAGCGATTCAGTCAATTCCAGTTTCAGCGTGCCGCGCGCCACCGAGGAGCGCGACAGCACGGTGCGGATGTCGTGAATGAGATCATGCCGGAGCAACTGCCGCGACGAGATATTGACGCTGGCGAAAATGGGTTCGCGTGAGCGCATCGCGCGCTGCCAGATCGCAAGCTGCTTGGCAGTCTGGTCCATCACGAACATGCCGAGATCGATGATCAGGCCGATCTCCTCGGCAATGGTGATGAATTCCTGCGGCGCCATCCGCCCGAGTTTTGGATGATCCCAGCGCGCCAGCGCTTCGAAACCGGCGATGGAGCGATCTTCCAGCCGCACGATCGGCTGATACAGGATGGTGATTTCCTGCCTCTCGATGGCGCGGCGCAGTTCGGATTCCAGCGTCAATCGGTCGGTCTTGCGCGCGCGCATCGCCGGCTTGTAGACGTCGATGCGGTCGCCGCCGATGCGCTTGGAATGATACATCGCGAGCTCTGCGTCCTTGATGATCTCCTCGGAGAGCTGCGTCTGCGGATCGCTCAGCGCGAGGCCAATGGAAGCGGTGAGGAAAATCTCGCGGTCGTTGAAGGCGATCGGCGCGCGAATGGTCTTGCGGATGGTTTCGGCGAATGCGGTGATGCGTGCGGAATCCTGCTCCGACATCAGGATCAGGCCGAACTGGTCGCCGGCAAGCCGCGCCAGCGTGTCCTGCGGCTTGAGAATGCGCGTCAGGCGCCGCGCCAATGTCAGCAGAATGGAATCGCCCACCGCGATGCCGACGGAATCGTTGACCTGCTTGAAGCGGTCGAGGTCGATCACCATCAGGGTCGGGCGGAGGTTGGGCATCGCCTTCGCGAACGTCGCCACCGCGGTGAGCCGATCGATGAAAAGCTTGCGGTTCGGCAGGCCGGTGAGATTGTCGTGCACCGAATTGTGCAGCAGGCGTTCCTCGGCGTTCTTCATTTCGGTGACGTCGGTCAGCGTGCCGACCACACGCGAGACTTCGCCGTCGGAGCCGACCACCGGTCGTGCCTTCAGCGCGAACCACATGAAGTGCCCGTCGGGCGTGCGCAGGCGGAAATCCTGCACCAGCCGGCCGCGGCGCTGGTCCAGCACGCTGTCGAGCGCGGCCCGGAAACGGTCCTGATCGAGCGGATGCAAAACCTCGAGCCATTTCGCCGCCGGACCTTCGAGCGTGCCGCGCTTGAGGCCGAGCAGGCTTTCGGTCTCGGGGCTGGTGAAGACCTTGTCGGCCGAGACGTCCCAATCCCAGATCAGATCGCCGGAGCCAGCGAGCGCCAGCGCGCGCCGCTCCACGTCGGACACAACGCCGGTGGTGGCGCCGCCACCCGCGAAGGCGTGCTGCATCACCGTGAAGCCGATCAGCATCACGATCAGCACCAGGCCGCCGAGGAGCGCGGGGCCGACGATGTCATTGGTGACGTTGCCGGCGATGGTCATGCCGGCGGCGATCACCCAGACCACCAGCAGAAACCAGGTCGGGATCAACAGCACGGCGCGGTCGAACCCATGCGTCGAGAGATAAACGATCAGCGCGAAGCCGGCGAACGCGATCAGCACCAGCGACATCCGCGCTATGCCCGAGGCGACCGCGGGATCGAACAGGGCGAGCGCGACCAGGCTGCCCAAGAACAAAAGCCAACCGATGGTGATGTGCGAATAGCGTACATGCCAGCGGCTGAGGTTGAGATATGCGAACAGAAACACCAGCAGCGTCGCGGCGAGGATGGCTTCGCCGGAGGCGCGCCACACGCGTTCGGCGCCGGCCGACATGTCGAGCACCTTGCCCCAGAAGCCGAAATCGATGCCGATATAAACCAGCACCGCCCACGCCAATGCCGCGGCGGCGGGAAACATGATGCTGCCCTTGACCACGAACAGGATCGTCAGCACCAGCGCCAGCAATCCGGAAATGCCGATCACGATGCCCTGGTAGAGCGTGAACGAGTTGACCTTGTCCTTGTAGGCTTCGGGCTCCCACAAATAGAGCTGCGGCAGCTTGTCGGTACGCAACTCCGCGACGAAGGTGATGACCGCGCCGGGATCGAGCGTGACGCGGAAGATATCCGCGGTGGGACTATCCTGCCGCTCGGGGCGATCGCCGGTCGAGGGTGTAATGGTCGCGATGCGCGACAGGCCGAGGTCCGGCCACAGCAGTCCCGACGACACGATGCGATAATGCGGCGCTACGATCAGACGATCGAGCTGATCGTCGGTATTGTTGGCGAGCGCGAACACCACCCAGTTCTGCCCGCCTTCGCGCGCGCGTACCTCGACGCGGCGCACGATGCCATCGGTTCCCGGCGCGGTTGAGACCTGAATGCGGTCGCCTTCGCTGCGCTGATGGTCGAGGATGCCGGTGAGATCGATGGCAGGCGCGTCACCGCGGACGCTGACGGCATCGATCGCGCGCGCCGGCTGCGCGGCGGCAAAAATCGCGAGGCCCAGCGCGAGGGGCGCAAGGAACCTGATCAGACGCAATGTCCGTTCTCCGCGTTCACGCAACTGAAGGCGCGATGCATGTCTCCGAACGAAGCAGTGTGTCCGGCGGCGTGATAAATGACATGAATGCGAACGAAATCAAAGGGGTTCACCCTCAAGTCAGTCGTTCACCGTCAACACAATTTTGCCAATATGTTCGCTGGTTTCCATGCGGCGGTGCGCATCGGCGGCCTTTTCGAGCGCAAACGTACTGTCCATCAGCGGCTTGACACGGCCCGCGCTCAACAGCGGCATCACTTTGGCCTCGATGGCTTTCACCATTGCCGTCTTGTCGGCATTGCTGCGGGGCCGCAGTGTCGAGCCGGTATGGTGCAGGCGTTTCACCATCAGCTTGGCGAAATTGACGTTGGCCTTCGGTCCGCCGAGAAACGCGATCTGCACCACGCGGCCATCCATCGCCGCGGCTTCATAATTGCGTTCGATGTATTCGCCGCCGACCATGTCGAGAATGACATTGGCGCCCGCGCCATCCGTTGCCGTTTTGACTTCGGCGACGAAGTCCTGGGTTTTGTAGTTGATGGCGATGTCCGCGCCGAGCTTGAGACAGGCGTCGGCCTTAGCCTGCGAGCCGACGGTGACGACCACTTTCGATCCGAATGCTTTCGCGAGCTGGATCGCCATGGTGCCGATCCCGGATGAGCCGCCATGGATCAGCAATGTTTCGCCGGGTTTCAGCGCGCCACGCTCGAACACGTTGTGCCACACCGTCATCAGCGTTTCCGGAGTAGCGCCGGCTTCGTTCATGGACAATGATGGCGGCACCGCCATCGCCTGCGCATCCTGCGCGATGCAATATTGCGCGTAGCCGCCACCGGCCACCAGCGACATCACATTGTCGCCGAGCTTGTGTTTGCTGGCGCCTTCGCCGAGCGCCACGACTTCACCGGAAATTTCCAATCCGGGCAGATCGCTGGCGCCGGGCGGCGGCGGATAGGCGCCGGAGCGCTGCGCGACATCGGGACGGTTGACGCCTGCGGCATGGACCTTGATCAGGATTTCGCCTCGCCCGGGTACAGGCACCGCGCGCGTTTCAGGCAACAGCACCTCGGGCCCGCCGGGCTTGCTGATGCTGACAACGGTCATTTGCGCGGGCAGCTTTTCCATGATTTGTCCTTTTGTCGTCGTCATTGCGAGGAGCACTTGCGACGAAGCAATCCAGTCTTTCCATGCGGCTTCTGGATTGCTTCGCTTCGCTCGCAATGACGAGGAAATCTGATTAGCCAGACTGATGCGCAGGAGCAAGGCTTATGGCGGCCGAAGACGACGACAAACCGAAGAAGAAGATCGCCCACGAAATCGGGCAGGACCTGTATCTTCTATCCGTGGAAGAGCTTGAGCGAGCGCATCGCGCTGATGACGTCCGAGATCGACCGGCTCAACGAGGCGATGACGAAAAAGCGCGCCTCCAAGGACGCAGCCAACAATTTTTTCAAATCGTGAGGGTGGACCGCGCGGCAAGGCGCTCAGAACTGTCACAATGCTCAGCCGCCGTGAAATATCGGACATCGCCGGCGTTCGCTTGAGTCTAGACAAAGTCCAGAGCGCCTCTGATTTTGTTTGGTGTACGAGGCGCCGTTGCGGTCACGCTGTCCCACCACGGACAGGCTCCCGACATCCGCTCGAAATTTCCGTCGACGACCTGGACGGGTTTTCGATAACCGTCGGCGGCGGCCTGCATGCGCATTTCGCGCGCTCTCTCGCGATCGGCTGGCGAGAGCCAGGTTCGCTCATGGCCCCAGATGCTGGGACCTTCCAGATATTCCTTTGGCTCATGGTTGTGCACGTTGATTTCGCGCCCGCCCCAGCCGCACTCGATTGAAAATGCGGAGGGCGTCTTGGCGTAGAACGACGTCATGTAGTCATTGGTGTGCCGGCCCAGCGTGACGCCGATGCGTTCGGGCTGGTTGAGCGCGATGTCGTAGGCCTGCCCGACATCATCGAGCGAATACAGCTCCACCATCAGATGATGCATGCCATCGTTGCCGGTCTCGATCAGCGCGAGGCTGTGATGGCGCTTGTTGATGTGAAAGAAAAATGCCCGGAATGGTGAAAGGATGTAGTCGCTCAGCCGGAAACCGAGCACGTCGGTATAAAACGGCATCACGGCGTCGAGATTTTTCACGGTCAGCACCGCGTGGCCAAGGCCGAGCGGTCCGGTGCGAAATCCCGAGATCGAGCGGCCCGGCGCGAACGGCGTCGCGTCGATATGCGCGCCGTAGAATGCCTCCAGCCGGTTGCCCGCGGGATCGCAAAACGAAATCAGTCCTGACACATGCCTTGCATCGGCGAGCGCTTGCGGCTCGCGCGTCACGGCTACTTCGGCGCACTCAAGCCGCGCCGCGAGCGCGTCGAGCGCCTGGGCGTCCGCCAACTCCCAGCCGAAGAAACGCGTCCCTTCCGCCAGCGATTTATCGACTACGACACGCTGCTTGCGGTCGTCCATCCGGAACGACAGCAGCGAACGGCTGCGCTCGACGGCCTGAAAGCCGACAAGGCCGGTGCCAAAATCGCGCCAGTCCTCCAGATTGGAGGTGCCGATGCCGAAATATCCAAAGGACTGGATTTCCATTGTGCCGACTCTGCTTTGCATTCTTGAGAATTGCAGCCAGTATCGTAGAAGTCAGGCTGCAAATCCACCGAATCTCAGATTTTGAGATTTCGAAAAGGCCGGTAACGGCCAGCGTTGTTTGGGAGGTTTCAATGGACTATCGCTCCATGTTCGCAGCGGCGCTCGCCGCCGCGGTTGTATTGCCGGCGGCTGCGCACGCCCAGATATCCGATGATGTCGTCAAGATCGGCGTTCTGACCGATATGAACGGTCCGGCGTCAACGCCGACAGGGCAGGGATCGGTAACCGCCGCGCAGATGGCGGTCGATGATTTCGGCGGTAAGGTACTGGGCAAGCCGATCAGCGTGATCGTCGGCGATCACCAGCTCAAGCCCGACATCGGCGGCGCTATCGCGCGCCGCTGGTACGACGTCGAGCAGGTAGACCTGATTGTCGACGTGCCGGTATCGGCGGTGGGCCTCGCGGTCCAGAACATCGCCAATGAAAAGAAAAAACTGTTCATCACGCACTCGACCGGCGCGGCTGACTTCCACGGCAAGTTCTGCTCGCCCTATGCGATGCAATGGGTGTTCGACACCCATGCGCTTGCGGTTGGCACCGCGCAGGAAGTCGTCAAGCGCGGCGGCGATAGCTGGTTCTTCATCACCGACGACTACGCGTTCGGGCACTCGCTTGAAAAAGACGCGTCCGCGGTCATCACCAAGATGGGTGGCAAGGTGCTGGGCTCGGTGCGGCCGCCATTCGCGACGCCCGACCTGTCCTCATTCGTGCTGCAGGCGCAGGCTTCCAAGGCGAAGATCATTGGTATCGCCGGTGGCCCGCCGAACAACGGCAATGAAATCAAGACCGGAGGCGAGTTCGGCATATTCAAGGGCGGCCAGCAGATGGCGGCGCTGCTAGCGCTGATCACCGACATTCACGGGCTGGGCCTGCCGGCCGCGCAGGGCCTGCTGCTGACCACGTCGTTCTACTGGGACATGGACGACAAGACCCGCGAATGGTCGAAGCGTTATTTTGCCAAGATGAACCGGATGCCGACCATGTGGCAGGCCGGCGTCTATTCCTCTGTCATGTATTACCTCAATGCCATCAAGGAGACCGGCACCGACGAGCCGCTGAAAGTGGCCGCGAAAATGCGCGAAAAACCGATCGAGGATTTCTTCGCCCGCAACGGCACGTTGCGCGAGGATGGGCTAATGGTGCACGACCTGATGCTGGTGCAGGTCAAGACCCCGGAAGAGTCCAAATATCCATGGGATTACTACAAGATCCTGGCGAAGATTTCCGGCGCGGACGCGTTCGGGCCGCCCGATCCCGCTTGTGTGTTGCCAAAGGGGTAAACCGCCGAGCCGATCAGGATACATCCGCCGTACGCAATCGCGCTTAAGCGGTAACGCCGTAGCGGACGTACCAGATGCTGATGGCAAAAAGAAACAGCAGCGACAACGTCACGGCGGCGGTGACTTTTCCTCCGACTTGGCCGATCACCCGCAGGTCGACGCCAAGACCCAATGCTGCCATCGACAGCACCGTCAGCGCGCCGGCTATGCGTTGCAGCGGCACGATGGTGCTGTCGGGAATCAGCGAAAGCGAACGCAACCCGGCCATCAGGAAGAACGCCACGATGAACCAGGGCACGACCTTGAAGAAGGTATTGGCGCCCGGCGCGTTCGAAGAACGCTCGCTTCGAAGTCCGCGCCCGAGAACGGCGATGCCGGCGACGAGCGGACCGAGCATCATCACCCTGATCAATTTCACCAGCGTGCCGATCTGAGTACTCACCAGTCCCGCCGGAACGGTCGCCGCCAAAACTTGCGGAACGGCATAGACCGTCATGCCGGCCAGAATGCCATATTGCGTTTCTGAGAGGCCCAACAGCGGTATCAACAGCGGCAATCCCAGCACCACGAGGATGCCAAGAACCGCGGTGAATGAAATCGACGATACAATCTCATCGGTAGAGGCACCGATCACCGGCGCAACCGCGGCAATTGCCGAATTGCCGCAGATCGAATTTCCGCACGCGATGAGAATCGAAAGCCGCGTGGACAATCCCAGCGCCCGGCTGATCGCGAAGCTGGCCGCCAGCGTCAAAACCACCACTGCCGCGATGACGACGAGCATGGTGAAGCCGGAAGCTGCAATGGCGGTGAAAGTGATCGAAGCTCCAAGCAAGGCAACGGCAAGCTCGAGCATCTGCTTCGCGCTGAAAGATATTCCCGCCCGAAACCGAGGGCTTGGCTCCCACGCGGTGCGCAGCGCCGTCCCGAGCAGAATGGCCATGACGATGGCTTCGATGTAGGGATGCTTGAGGGTAGCTTCTTCAGCAGTCTGCAGTGCAATCGCGACGAACGTCACAGTTGCGCAAAGCAGCACGCCTGGAACGAGCGAGAGCCCCTTTCGGACAAGTCCGCCTTCCTCGCCGGACTTCAGAACATCGGGTTGATCCGCCACGCCATCTCCTTCACCGGGAAGACGTTATGGCTGAAGCCGACGAAGCGCGCCAGAAGCGTAATTAGTTTCAGCGGCGGCGCTTATCCGCGGGCGGGGCCGGCTTGGCGGCGGCAATGGCCGCGGTCTCTCGCACGATATCCTCCTGGACGCGGCTGCTCTTGTCGATGTTGATGTGCGAGACCTCCGCATCTTCCTTCACGTCGATATTGGACAGCTTGCCCTTGAAATCGGGCGCGGCCGTGAGCGGGTCGCCCCAGCCGCCGGACTGGTAATAGTTGATCGCCCGCGCGACGTTGGCCGGCACCGGATCCTGCTTGAAAGGTGCGAGCGTGATCAACAGGGCAACGGGTACATTCTTCGTCTCGAGCAGGCGGGCCATATCGACGACGTTGTTGCCGCCTTGGGAGTGGCCGATCAACACCAGTGCGTCGTTCTTGCCCTCGGCGCGCTCGCGCATGATATCGTCCACGGCGGTCTTCCAGGCCAGATGACCCTCGACGTCGGCGCGGATGCCCTGGGCTTTCAGTGTTTCGCCGATTTTGTCCATGCCTGTCGAGAACACGCCGAACCAGCCGCGCAACAGAATGACACGCGCGTCGGCGCGGGCGGCACTGCAAGAGAGCAGCGCCGATATCGCGATCATCCCCACCCACAGGGCGAAAACATAACTGCGGCCGTCCAGCGCCGGCCAGGCCAACGGAAAACGCGATTTTACAAACATTCCTGCCGCTTTCTTGATGATCTCGCTGGGCCAGTCGCGTCGGATTGGTCTTCGCTATCAACGTGGCCCAATATCCCGGCTCGACACCACCTGCCCATCGACTTTATTGCTAGGAATCCCGTTACCTGCAATCCATAAACTCGCATGGCAAGCTTTGCATTACTGGCGCTCACTGCCTATCTCGGGATTTCGCTGGTCCCGATTTATCTGTTGCGCCGGGGGGGATATGCCCGGGCGCGACAATACTTCGTGGCGTCTGAACCCACGCCGCCCGGCGTCGTGCGCAACAGTTCCATCGGCTATTCCTTTCAGGTTGCGACTTTCGCGCTGCTCTTTGTCTGGGGTGCAAAGGGCGAATTCTGGCCGGCAATCCTGTTCTCGGCGATGTTCGCGGCTGGCCTGTATTTGATCTACCGGCTGCGGCGGCGGATGTTTGCTTTCACCAGCCGCGCACTTGATCGTGATCGCTTGGTCACGGTTCCGGGCTTCATCGCGCGGCAGCATGGCAACGATGCGCGCTTGAGGTTGTTCGCGGCGGTGCTGAGCGTGTGCGCCTTTGCGGGGCTGACGGCCAGTGCGGCGATCGGGGTCGCAACGTTGCTGAAGCCGCTGCTGCCGGACGGTCTGAATATCACGTTCATCATTGCAGTGGGCATTGTGGTCTTGATGCTGCTGTACGCAATCCCGGCCGGGAATTCCGGGGCGATGCGTTCGGCACAGGCGCATCTCGGCATCATCTATGTCGGATTGATCGCATCGACACTGATCGTCTTGTACATCCTGCTGTCGGCGGCCGGGCGAATGCCGCCGCATGGCACGCTCGCGGTGGCTGTCCTCGCTCTGTGCTGTGCGATCGTGCTGTTCTATCGTCGTTCGCGTTACACTGACATCAGCCCGATCGCTTCGGTGCCGGGTGAATTTCCCGGCGCTGAACCGTTCGGCGCTAAGTTCTTCCGCAGATTTTCGAGGGTCGCCAATGAAGTGGTAGCATTCCTCGCCGCGACCACGGCGATCATCGCTCTCATAGCTCTGTATTTCCAAGGCGGCAGGGCCGTTCTCGCCGGCAGCATCTCCGCGTTGCACGCAGCAATGCCGATTTCGATTTCAGGCCTTCTGGCGCTTATTCTGTTGCCGCTCCTCTATCCGATTGTCGATACTACCAACTGGCTGAGATTAACGGCGCTGGAGATCGATCAGCGCTCGGCAAGCGCCGATGGCGCGGACATGGAGACATCGGCGCGCGTACTTGCGATGTACGCCGGCGCCACCGCATTGGTGTGGCTGCTGATATGCATGTTTGGAGCGATTGCAACTCTTGCGACCGGCACGCCAGACGGTGCGGATATTCTCGGATCTTTCATCACGCGGCTTGTGGCGCAGCAGACTGGTTTCACAGACGCGGCTTCATGGTTGTTGCTCGCGAGCCTGGCTGCGATGGCGGTGTTGACGGGAGCTGCGATGTTTTCCGCGATTTCGGCAACGCTGCGCTTCGACGTTGTCCCCGTGGTGTGGCCGAGCCTCGCAGTGGACGAGGCAAAACCATCCGGCGAGGCGACCGCCAGGAGACGCGCAGTCATGGCAGGCGGCGGTTTCTGCGCGCTCATGCTGGTGGGTTTGTCGATGCTCAATGGCAATGGTGGGCTCAGTTTTACCAGCGGCTGGTTTCTTAGCCTTCAAGTCGCGTTTCTTTGCATGCAGCTGGCGTTCGTGCCGTTGGTGGTGGGACCGCTGACACGCGGAAATTCCGCCGCCATCAGCCCAGATTGGGCCATCGCGGTGATTGCGGCAGGCCTCGTTGCGGGGCAGGGCATGATTATCGCCAGCATGCAAACCGGACACGAAGCGTGGCTGTGGTCGGCGATTCCAGCCTGCCTTGGAGCGGGCGCATCGCTGTACGCGGTGGCGCTGGTATGGATGCGCAGGAGGGCACCAAAGGCTTAGGTGCGAGTGGCCACTTTGAGTCGCGGAACGTGCTCGGCGATCGTTCGTTGTCGTCGGTTTCCGGCCAGCAAATTCAGTTGCCATCGGTCGACTAACCCGCATCGAACGGAACGATCCCCATGAAGGTCAGCGATTTCGTCGTCGAACGTTTGCACGCCTGGGGCGTCCGGCGAATTTATGGCTATCCCGGTGATGGCATCAATGGCGTGATCGGAGCGTTGCAGCGCGCCGGCAATATCGAGTTCATCCAGGTGCGCCATGAAGAGATGGCCGCGTTCATGGCGGTGGCGCACGCCAAATTCACCGGCGAAATCGGCGTATGCCTTTCCACCGGCGGTCCCGGTGCGACGCATCTGATCACGGGCCTCTACGACGCCAAGCTCGATCATGTTCCGGTGCTTGCGATTTGCGGGCAGGCTGAAGCGACGGTGCGCGGGGCAAGCTACCAGCAAGAACTTAATCTCGACCGGATGTTCGCGGATGTCTCCGGCTTCGTCCAGGAGGCTTCGGCGCCTGCGCAGGTAAGGCATCTGATCGACCGCGCGGTGCGCATTGCGAAAGCCAACAACGTGCCGTCCGTGCTGATTTTGCCGAAGGACATTCAGGACCACGACTATGAGGCCCCCAAGGTCGCGCACGGCTTCACGCGCTCCGGTGTAGGATATCGGCGGCCGAAAATGGTGCCGCACGATGCGGACCTTCATAAGGCAGCCGAGATACTCAACGCCGGCAGCAAGGTCGCCATCCTGATCGGCGCCGGCGCGCGCAACGCCGCTGCGCAGGTTATCGAGATCGCGGAGATTCTGGGGGCCGGCGTCGCCAAAGCGCTGCTCGGCAAGGATGTTCTTCCCGACGATCTGCCGTTTGTGACCGGCGCGATCGGCCTGCTGGGCACCGAGCCGAGTTGGGACATGGTTCAAGGCTGCGACACGCTGCTGATGATTGGGACAGGTTTTCCATGGGCGGAATTCCTTCCGAAGGACGGCAAGGCGCGCGCGGTCCAGATCGACATCGACGCTTCCATGCTTTCGCTGCGATACCCCACCGAAGTGAATCTCCACGGCGACTCCAGGGAAACCTTGAAACTCTTGCTGCCGCTGCTCAAACGGAAGAGCGACCGCGATTGGCGCGACACCATCGAGAAGAATATTTCCGCGTGGTGGAAAAAGCTCGAGGCGCGCGCCTTAACCGAAGCCAGTCCGGTCAATCCGCAACGCGTCGTGTGGGAAATGTCGCCACTGCTTCCCGCGAATGCGATCGTCACCAGCGACAGCGGTTCGTGCGCCAACTGGTACGCGCGCGATTACCGCGTGCAGCAGGGCCAGTCGTCTTCGCTTTCGGGCGGGCTGGCGTCGATGGGCGCCGCGGTGCCGTACGCGATCGGAGCCAAGTTCGCGCATCCGGACCGTCCGGTCATCGCGCTTGTGGGCGACGGCGCGATGCAGATGAACAACATGGCCGAATTGATTACCGTTCAGAAATACTGGAAGCGCTGGGCCGACCCGCGCTGGATCGTCTGCGTCTTCAACAATCAGGATTTGAACGAGGTGACCTGGGAACAGCGCGTGATGGAAGGCAATCCGAGATTCAATGCATCGCAGGACATTCCCGATTTCCCTTATGCCCGTTTCGGCGACATGCTCGGCTTCAAGGGCATCTTCGTCGATACGCCGGGCAGGCTGGCGGAGGCCTGGCGCGAAGCCCTGTCCTGCGATCGTCCGGTGGTGCTCGAGGTCAAGACCGATCCGGAAGTCGCACCTCTGCCGCCGCACCTCACTTTGAAGGAGGCGCGCGGTTTCATGTCCTCAATGATCAAGGGCGATGATGCCGCGGGCCATGTCCTCGGCGAGACGGCGCGACAGGTCTTCGGCGGGCTATTCGGGAAGAAGGAATAGCAAAGCAGAGCCGCCTGCGCATCCACGCAATCCGTTGCGGAATGTTGCCTGAGGTCTAACCGGAGCGCTCCTTGAGAGAGGCTGCAATGAATGCCGACAGCTCGGAAAACGCGTGATGCTGTAACCACAATGCCCCGTAGGGCGTCAGGTGGTGTCTGTCCTTGTAGAAGGTTTGCGCGCCATCGCTGAGCGCACAAAGATTTTCAGCGCACAAGTACTTCCACGCGTCGAAGAAGAACACGTCGCCGGGATGGCTTGCCATGATCTGCTGCAACGTCTGCCGGACGAACGCATGAATGGCGGGATCGGTGACGACATTCATCTTCGCACATTCGAACCGGCCGAGCAAAACCGGACGATCAAAGCAGGCCGAAGGTGCGGAATTCAACAGAGGACCATTTCCCATCAGAAGGACCTTGCGGCCGCTTCTCAACAGGAGATCGACGGTCGCGTGCATCTTCGAGGACCACAATGCCTTGGCTTCATCGAAATCGAGCTTCTGAGGTTTGCCGTCGATGGCGTACCGCAGCCCAAATCCCGTAATCATGCCGTTTTCCCACATTCCTGCAAGGATCACCACGCGCGGGTCATCCTGCTGCAGCTTTCTCAGCCAATCAGCCTTGGACTCCATGCAGTCCTCGCGCGACTTATCGAAATAAGCCGAACTGATGTCGAGCACGAATGCGCAATTTCCTCTTGGCGGATACAAGCTCCCGCTCAGGCCGTTCTCCTTTAAGGCCTCTGCTATCGCTGGTACGTACTGAATTGCATGGCTGTCGCCGATCAAAACGATTTTCGGCTTTGGATTGTCGCAAAGCCCAAGACCGTTTTCGCAAGGCGGGAGGGAGGCGTGTGCGACCAGCCACGGATCCGACGAGGGTGCCGGCGCGGGCTTGATCATCGTCCATACGAGTGTACCTGCAACGGTCAGCATCAGCGTCAGCGAACCCCAAGCGAACGCGTAGCGTGGACGCGCGGCCGGCCGGCCATAGCGGAATTGCTGCTCGACAAAATGATGCAGCGGCATCGCTAACAGCACCGACGCTGCCACCAATCCGATTTTTTCGTTGGAGCTGATCTGGCCGTAGCGCCAGTACTGATAAAAAACCATCACGGGCCAATGGACCAGATAGATCGAATAGGAAATGCGCCCGATATAAAGCGACAGCCGGTTATTCCAGACCGGGGCGATAAACGAAGCCGTGCCGCCGTAAATCATCAGCGCCGCGCCGGCGCAGGGGAGCATCATGTGCGCCGTCGATGCCCCCGGGCGAAACACATATATCGCGCCGACGATCATGCAAAATCCGAGGCCCGAAAGCGCAGCGTCGAAAAAAAATCGGATTCGTGGCAGGCGTTCGATCCACACGACGTTGGCGCCCATCGCGAACTCAAAAAGCCGGAATGGCGTGAGAAAGAAAACGGCTTCTTGATCGGTGCGGAAATACAGCATTGCGGCGACCAGACTAGTCGCCCCGATAACGTTGAGCGCGAAGGGAAAATATCGACGCGGTACTTTCGACAGCCAGACCAGTCCCAGCGGCCAAAACAGATAAAATTGTTCTTCCGCCGACAAAGACCATGTGTGAAGCAGCGGCTTGAGGATATTGTCCGCAGTCCAGTATCCCGAGCCGGCGTAGAAAAACACGTTCGACACCGACAGAGCGGTCCAGACCACGGACTGCGCGACCTCCTTGCGGTGGTCGGCCGCCATCAGGACCATCGCACAAAGTAGTGTTATCGCCGCGGTTACAAAAAGCGCCGGGAATAGCCGTCTGGCGCGGTCGATATAGAAGTTGAAAAAAGAAAAGCGACCTTGCGCGATCTCGCCCTGGATTTTCTTTGTGATCAAATATCCGCTGATCACAAAGAACACATCGACGCCGGCATAGCCGCCGAGCGCGAAGTGATAACCCGAGTGGAACAGCACCACTGCGACGACGGCCACTGCACGCAGAACGTCAATGTCCGGCCGGTATTTCAAAATGAGCCCTGAGCGATTGATCGGCGCGCCGCGCTTTAGCATTCAGCAAACGAACGAGAGTGCGGCGCGTTCCGTCGCGTTCACGGGGTGGATCATTTGGCGTCGGCGGCGTGCATTCACGTTGCCTATTCGGTTGTGAGCCGCTAATCGGGTGCTTCTTGCCACCGTGAGGAAACCACATGGAAAATCTGCAATCGCAGGGCATCAGCATGCCGCGTCTTGGCCTTGGCACGTTTCGCCTGCAGGGTGATGCGTGCCGCGCGGCGGTGGAGAGCGCGCTCGCGCTCGGCTATCGCCACATCGACACCGCGGAGATGTACGGCAACGAGGAAGCCGTCGGCGCCGCCATCGCCTCGTCAGGCGTCGCCCGCAAGGACATTCACGTGACCACCAAGGTGTGGAATGAGAACCTCGCCCCCGACGCGATGCGGCAGGCATTCAATGACAGCTTGAAGAAGCTGCGGATCGATCATATCGATCTTTATCTCGTGCACTGGCCGGCGAAAGTCATGAACCTGCCGGCGATGTTTGAAACGCTGATGAAGTTGAAGGAAGAAGGCCGCACCCGCGCCATCGGCGTCGCCAATTTCAACATCGCGCTGCTGAAAACCGTGGTCGAAGAAATCAAGGCGCCGATCGCCTGCAATCAGGTGGAATATCATGTGATGCTGGATCAAACGCCGCTGCGCAACTATCTCGCGGCGAAGTCGATCCCGCTGGTCGCCTATTGCCCGCTGGCGCAGGGAAGGGCCGCTTCCCACGAGACCTTGATGAAAATCGGCCGCAAGCACGAAGCCAGCGCCGCGCAGGTAGCGCTGAAATGGCTGCTCGATCAGGACGGCGTCGCCGCAATTCCGAAGGCATCGCGCACGGAAAGCCAGAAATCCAATCTTGATGCGTTGAAGGTCAGCCTCGATGACGAGGATCGCGAGATCATCGCGGGCTTGCCGAAGAACAAGCGCTGCGTGAATCCGGCCTTTGCGCCGGAGTGGGATTGAGGCGTTCACCAGAACGAAGCAGCGCGTCATCCTGAGTTGCTCGCTCCGCGATGCAAGAGCATCGCGAAATGAGCGACCCTCGAAGGATGAAGTCAGGCACTTGCGGCATATCCTTCGAGGCCGTCGCAAATCCGACGGCGCCTCAGGATGACGTTGTCATGCGGCGATCAATCCATGATCGCCTGATACACCAGCGCGTTGATCTTTTGGCGGTAGTGCCAGCGGGTCGGACCCGGCGCGGCCGAGAGATAGACCACCGCCAGTTCTTCCTTGGGATCGGCCCACCAGTCGGTGCCGCTGGCGCCTGGCCATGAGAATTGCCCGACCGAACCCATCATGCGGACGATGCCGGGCGTCGTGCGCACCGCCAGGCCAAGCCCGAAGCCGTAATCGGCGCGTGTGGGATCGGCATTGCCCACCAGATTCTTGATGTTCGGCCCAAGCTGGTCAGACAACATGTAGTCGACGGTCTTGCGGCCGAGCAAACGCGCTTCGCCGGAACGCCCGCCGTTCATCAGCATCATCGCGAAGCGCAGATAGTCGGTGGCGGTCGAAGCTGCGCAGCCGCCGCCGCATTCGAATTTAAGCGGCTGGGTCAGTTCCGGGCTGCGCGTCTGCGCTTTGCCGGTGTCGGGATCGGCCGGCAACGGTTTTGCATAGCGGGTGGCCTTGTCGGCGGAAATCGAGAAAGTGGTGTCGATCATGCCGAGCGGCATCCACAGATTGGCCTGCAGATACTGGCCGAGGCTCTGGCCGGAAATTTTCTCGATGATCTGGCCGGTTATATCGAGACCGAAACCATAGTCCCACACGGTGCCGGGCTGATAAAGCAGCGGCAGCGAGGCAAGCTTGTCCATCATCGCGGGGCCGTCATAGTCGCGTGACACGTCACCGCTGCCGCCGGGATACATCTTGTGCACCAGCGTGGTGCCGCGACCGCCATAGATGATGCCGGAAGTATGACGCATCAGATCCTGGATGGTAATCTGGCGGTTGGCCGGCACGGTGTCCGCGGTCGGTTCGCCATTGGCGTCGCGCGCGGCTACACGCATGCTGGCGAATTTCGGAAAATATTTGCTCAGGGGGTCGTCGATCAGTAGCTTGCCCTGCTCGTACAGCATCAGCGCACCCACCGTCGTCATCGGTTTGGTCATCGACGCGATATTGAAAATCGTATCGGCGGTCATGGGCACATTGGCCGCCTTGTCGCGCCAGCCGTACGCGTCAAGCATCACCAGTTTGCCGCGCCGAACGATGGCAATCACCGCGCCGGGAATCCGTCCGGCGTCTATGTCGGCCTTCAGCGTTGTGCCGATCCGCGCCAGCCGCTCGCTGGAAAGGCCGACATCTTCGGGCTTGGCGCGCGGCAAGGGATCGTCGGCGAAAGCGGTGGCGCAGGTCGCCGCGAGACACAGAACACTGGCGAGAATTTGGATGGCTGCCATAGACGTCTCCCGTTCGGGCTCTTTGGCCCTTTCGTTGAAGCGGGAACACTAGGGCAAGCGAACCATAGAGGCCAGTGCTTCATCGCTCCGGTTGCAAGAGGAGCGAGAAGCCATCGCCGTTCGCGGTGCGAGAGCTCACCGCTCTTCCAGCAGTCCCAGCCTGCGCCCCAGCCATTTCGTCGTCGGCGCCTGGATCAGGATCGTCATCAGGATGGCGATGAAGGTAACCGACGCGATCATCTGCGCGCCGGGCGCCTTCATGCCCAGCAGCAGGCCTGCGAGCGCCGCGGGAATGACCCCGGTCTCGCGGGTCCAGCACATGAACAGCATCTCGTTGAAACTCCAGCGCGCGCGCCGGTCAGGCCAGGCGCAGGCGAACACCGTCAGCGGGCGCGCGACCAGCATCAGAACGACGACGACGGCTATTCCGCCTTTCCAGTATTGCGCCATCAAGCCGAAATCGACCTGCGCGCCGAGCAGAATGAATATGAACAGGCGCATGATGAAGGCGGTCGTCAAAACGAATTCGTCAAGTTTTTGCGCTTCGCCGTCGTCCATCTTGAAGCCGAAGGATTCCTTGTTGCCGAGCATGATGCCGAACACGAACACCGCCATGAACCCGCTGGCCTGCAGACCGTCGGCGGCGAAATAGGCGCCGATCACGGCAACCAGCGTGACCACGGGGGCGTATTCCTCAAGGAAGGCCCATTTCTCGTGCGCGATGATCAGGGCCGCCAGATATCCAAGCGCGGCGCCGGCGACGATGCCGATGGCCGATTGCTTGAGCAGGTCTAACAGCGATGATGTCAGCGAAAATTCTCCCGAACCCGTTGCTACCGCCAGCACGCCGAAGGTGACGATCGCGCCCATCGCGTCGTTGAAAGCCGACTCGCTCATCACAGTTTGCGCGACGCGGTCGCGAATGTGAACCTGACGAAAAATCGGAACCAGCGTCGCCGGGTCGGTCGAAGCCAAGGTCGCACTGAGCAATAGCGCCATGATGAGGGGAACGCCGAGAATATAGTACGCGGCGATCCCGGTGACCGCCGCAGTGATCAGGATGCCGACCGTTGCGATCACCACGATCGTGATCCACACACGCTTGAGCACATCGAACCGCAGCGAAGCGCCGCCGTCGAACAGAATATAACTCGCGCCGAACAAAAGGATGATCTGATTCAGCGCCGAGCCCGCCTTGATGTCGATCAGGCCGAGCGCGGCCGGGCCGATCAGCATCCCGACAATCAGAAATAAAGCGACATCAGGGATTTTTATCTTTTGCGCGGCCAGCGCTGTCAGCGTGCCGATAGCCAGGATGAGCCCGCACGATAGCAGGGTGTGTTTTGCAATTTCGATCGATGCGGATTCCAAGTTTTGTTCCTTTTCATGCGCGCGCGTGCTTCTCCACATTCGCGCTGCGTTCCGGCACGCCGAATTCCTTACGGCAGACATTGGCGAGCAGGGCGACGCCCTCGCGGATTTCCTCATGCGACGGACTTGCGAAGCACAGCCGCATCCGGCTTTTGCCGTAGGCCTTGTCGGTCGACCATTCCGGCCCAGGATTGATGGCGACGCCGGCGGCAAGCGCGGCCTGATACAACTTCAGCGTATCGACATTGTCGGGAAGCTTGACCCAAAGGAAGATGCCGCCCTTGGGGTCCTCGAATTCCGCTGCCGTGCCGAACTGTTCGTTCAGCGCTTCCATCAACGTCTCGAGCTTGGCCCGCAGGCCCTTGTTCAGCTTTGGCACATGCGAAGCAAAATGCGGCGCGCAGTATTCCGCGAGCACCATCTGCTCTAGCGCGCCGGAGCCCGCGTCGGTCTTGAGCGCCAGCATGCGCGACAGCATCTCCCAGGGCGCGACGATGTAGCCGACGCGCAGCGCCGGCGCGATCGACTTGGAGAACGATCCGATATGGATGACGCCGCCGGCCTTGCTCATCGCGTAGATCGCGGGTGGGCGCTTGCCGTCCCAGATCAGGTCCGCATAACAGTCGTCCTCGAAGACAGGCACGCCATATTGCTGCGAGAGTTTCAGCAGTTCAACGCGGCGCGCCTCCGGCATGATGGTGCCGGTGGGATTTTGCACCGTCGGAATCGTGTAGATGTATTTCGGCCTGATGCCGCGGCCCTTGAGGTCGGCAAGCGCGGTGGCCAACGCATCCATCCGCATGCCGTCATGGTCGAGCGGAATGCCGACGACGTTGACGCCGAGCCGTGTGAGCCGGTTCAGCGCGCCCTGATAGGTGTCCTGCTCGATGATCACGGTGTCGCCGCGCGCCAGCAGCGACTGATTGACGAGGTCGAGCGCCTGCAGCGAGCCGGAGACGACCAGAATATCGTCGGCGGCGCAGTCGATGTTCGCGTCGCGCTTCAGCTTGGTCGTGATAAATTCGCGCAGCGGACGATAGCCTTGCGGGCCGCTGGCCAGACCATAGGTTGCCAGCGTGCGGCCCTCGCGCTTAAGCACCGCGTTCGCGGCTTCGATGAGGCCGTCGAGCGGCACCTGGTCCGGATCGTTGTTGCCGCCGATGAAGGAGTATTTGGCGAGGCCAGTCCATTTCGCGGCCGGCGCGGGCAATCCCGCCGGCAGCAGCGGCGCGAAATCGAAGTTTGCAGAGGCCATCTGAGCGTCGTCTCCCTTTTTTATCGAGGGACCATAGGCAGGTTTGAGACGGTTGTCATTGGGCCGTGTCCCGAACCGGATGCGACGGCGGGGTCGGCCAGAATTCTCAAAAATATGTTTTTCGGGCGAATCCTTTGGCCAGGCGATTTCGTCTTACCGCAGCGGGATCAGAAATGGAGCATCCAAATGAAACGGACTTTGATACGCTACAAGACCAAACCCGAAGCAACAGCGCAGAACCGGCAACTGATCGAGAACGTGTTTGCGGAGCTACAGGCAAAATCGCCGGCAGGGGTTCGTTACATGGCGATAGTACTGGGAGACGGCAGCTTCCTGCACTTCGTCGAGACCGCCGACGGCGCAAATGGATTGCCGCAGCTCGATGCGTTCAAGCTGTTTCAGGCCGGCATCCGCGACCGTTGCGCCGAGCCGCCGCAGTTTGCTGAAGCTGAGATCGTCGGCAATTACCGGATGTTGGACCAGCGATGAATAGAAGCGCTGCGCTATCCACGCCATCTCGGGGCGACTTCGATCGGTTGCTAGGCGAAATCAGGCCCAGACTGCACCGCTATTGCGCCCGCATGACCGGATCGGTGATCGACGGCGAAGATGTGGTGCAGGAGGCGTTGGTCAAGGCGCTAGAGGCCTTCACCGCGCCGGGCGCGATCGATCGTCCCGAGAGCTGGCTGTTTCGCATTGCGCACAATGCCGCGCTTGATTTTCTGCGCCGCCGCTCTCGCCGCGAAATGAACCGCGCCGATCAGGATCCGGAAATGATGGCCAACCCAACTGAGACTGTACCGAGCCGCGAAATAGCCGCCACCAGCCTGCGAACTTTCATGCGGCTTCCGGTTGCACAGCGCTCCAGCGTTATCCTGATGGACGTTCTCGGCTATTCGCTGGAGGACATCGCCGGCATGACAAGCGCGACCACTCCGGCGGTCAAGGCCTCGCTGCATCGCGGCAGGGCCCGGTTGCGTGAACTCGCTGCGGAGCCCGAGGATTTGCCGATGCCGGTTCTGGATCCCAGCGAACATCGGTTGCTCGCGGCTTATATCGACCGCTTCAACGCCCGCGATGTCGATGCCATTAGAGAAATGCTGGCTGACGAAGTGCGTCTCGAGCTTGTCGCGCGTCACCGTCTAACCGGCCGTGCCGAGGTATCGAAATATTTTAGCAACTACGCGAAGCTTTCGGACTGGCAACTGGTGCCGGGGCTCGTGGAGGGTCGCGCGGCGGCGCTGGTGCGCGACGGCAACGCTTGGGCTGGCGAACCCGCCTATTTCATTTTACTGAACTGGAGCGTCGATGGGCTCGTCGCAATCCGGGACTTTCGCTACGCGCGCTACGCCATTGAGGACGCCGAGGTGGTGGTGCTTTAGGAATCCATAGCCATCGAATTGGGTCATGCGCGCTGCATAAGCCGCTGGCGCGTTCTTGCGAGTCCGGCTAATGGTCGCAGCTTAGCGCGAGACCTTTGATGGCCCATCCGGTAACCGAAGTTCTGCAGGCCTTTGCCAGCGGCGAAATTGTCGTCGTCACCGACGATGACGACCGCGAAGGCGAGGGCGACCTGATCGTTGCGGCGACGCTGTGCACCGCGGAGAAGATGGCGTTCATCATCCGCCACACCTCGGGCATCGTCTGCGCGCCGATCACGACCGAGGACGCGCGTCGATTGCGGCTCGATCCGATGGTGGCGCACAACGAATCCAACCACACCACCGCGTTCACGGTGTCGGTCGACTACAAGCCCGACAACGGCACCGGCATTTCGGCCGACGAGCGCGCCTCGTGCTGCCGCGCATTGGCCAATCCGAATGCCGGGGCCAACGATTTCGCGCGGCCCGGCCATATCTTTCCGCTGATCGCGCGCGACGGCGGCGTGCTGCTGCGCTCCGGCCATACCGAGGCAGCGGTCGATCTGTGCAAACTGAGCAGTCTGCCGCCGGTCGGCGTCATCAGCGAGCTGATGAACGACGACGGCACCGTGATGAAGGGCGAGCAGGTCGCAAAATTCGCCGCTGCGCACAAGCTCAAGCACGTCACCATCGCCGATATGATCGCCTATCGTCAGGCGCGCGAGAAGCTGATCGAGCGCGTCTCGACGTTCACGACCGAAAGCCCGATCGGCCCGCTGCAGGGTTACGCCTACCGCTCGCCGTTCGATTCCATCGCCCATGTCGCCTTTGTCTATAACGGCGTCGGCGACGGCAGGAACGTGCTGACGCGCTTTCACAAGCCAAACATCGTCAAGGACATCTTCACCGGTCCGAAGCGCATGGCGGCGGTCCTGGCGCATTTCAAAAAGGCCGGCAGCGGCGTGCTGGTTTATCTGCGCGACGGCGCCGCCGGCGTTCCAGTGGCCCCGCTTGGCGAGATGAAATCCGCGGAAGCCGACCGCAACAAGCAATGGCGTGAGGTCGGTGTTGGCGCGCAAATCCTGCGCGACCTCGGCGTCAGTTCGATCCGGCACCTGACGTCGTCAGTGCATGACTACAAGGGACTGTCCGGTTTCGGCATCGAGATCGTCGGCAACGAGCACCTTGAAGGCTGAACTGCAACGAACTAACGTGCTGCTACCGCGTTGATCAGACAGTTGCGTTGCGAAAGGAACTCTCATGAGCGTGCGCGCCCAGACCAAGGACAAGCCGGCCCCGGTGAATTTCCAGTGGGACGATCCGTTCATGCTCGACGAGCAACTCACCGAAGACGAGCGCATGATCCGCGATACCGCGCGCGCCTATGCGCAGGACAAGTTGCTGCCGCGCATCACCAGAGCCTATCTCGAAGAAAAGACCGACCGCGAGATTTTCAACGAGATGGGTGAGCTCGGCCTGATCGGAATCACGCTGCCGGAAGAATATGGCTGCGCCAATGCCAGCTATGTCGCTTACGGTCTGGTTGCGCGCGAGATCGAGCGCGTCGATTCTGGCTATCGCTCGATGAACTCGGTGCAGTCCTCGCTGGTGATGCACCCGATTTACGCCTATGGCGACGAGAGCCAGCGCAAGAAATATCTGCCGAAGCTCGCGACCGGTGAATGGGTCGGCTGCTTCGGCCTCACTGAGCCCGACGCAGGCTCCGATCCCGGTGGCATGAAGACCCGCGCCGAGAAGGTGTCGGACGGTTATCGGCTAACCGGCTCAAAGATGTGGATTTCTAACGCGCCGATCGCCGACGTGTTCGTGGTGTGGGCAAAATCGCCTGAGCATAACAACCAGATTCGCGGCTTTATCCTGGAAAAAGGCATGAAAGGGCTTTCCGCGCCGAAGATCGGCGGCAAATTATCGCTGCGCGCATCGGTCACCGGCGAAATCGTGATGGAGGGCGTGGTGGTGCCGGAAAGTGCGCTGCTGCCCAACGTCTCGGGCCTGAAGGGGCCGTTCGGCTGCCTCAATCGCGCGCGCTACGGCATCTCGTGGGGCGCTATGGGCGCGGCGGAGGACTGCATGCACCGCGCGCGTCAATACACGCTCGACCGCAAGCAGTTCAATCGTCCGCTGGCCGCCACGCAATTGGTGCAAAAGAAGCTCGCCGACATGCAGACTGACATCGCGCTCGGCTTACAGGCGTCGTTACGGGTGGGCCGGCTGATGGATGAAGGCAAGATGGCGCCGGAGATGATCTCGATCGTCAAGCGCAACAATTGCGGCAAGGCGCTCGATATCGCGCGCGTCTCGCGGGACATGCATGGCGGCAACGGCATCCAGATCGAGTATCACGTGATGCGCCACACCGCGAACCTCGAAACCGTCAACACCTATGAGGGCACGCACGACGTCCACGCGCTGATCCTCGGCCGCGCCATCACCGGCATCCAGGCGTTTTCTTAACGCGGTCCCATTTCGTCAACCAGAGGTGCGCGCACTTTCTTCCGCGCCTCGAAGGATGACCGAGCACAGCGCCCGCCATCCTTCGAGGCTCGCAAACGCTCGCACCTCAGGATAACGGGGATGCTCTAATCGAGACACCTCAATCATGCCGGACAACGACGACATCCCGTTCAACCGCGACTATCCGCTCAAGCCCGGCGTCGCCGATGCGGTGGTGCCCGGCGTGCGGCGCGTATTGTGCAACAATCCATCGCCATTTACCTTCACGGGCACCAACAGCTATATCGTCGGCCGCGGCAAGGTAGCGATCATCGATCCCGGACCCGACAATGAGGATCACGCCAACGCGTTGCTCGACGCCGTCAAAGGCGAGACCGTCACGCACATTTTCGTTACGCACACCCACCGCGATCATTCGCCGAACACCGCCCGCCTCAGGGCGGCGACCGGCGCCACCGTCTATGCCGAAGGTCCGCACCGTTCATCGCGCCCGCGCTACGACAGCGAGAAAATTTCGACCGAATCCGGGGCCGATCGCGATTTTCGTCCCGATGTGCAGGTCAAGGATGGAGAGACCATCCGGGGCGATGGCTGGTCGCTTGAGGCGGTGGCGACACCGGGCCACACCGCCAATCACATGGCGTTCGCCTGGCCCGAGCGGAAAATTCTCTTCGTGGGCGATCATGTGATGGGCTGGTCGACTTCGATCGTGGCGCCGCCGGACGGATCGATGATCGACTACATGGCGTCATTGCAAAAGCTGACGGAGCGTGACGAGGAATTGTATTTTTCTGGGCACGGTCCGGAGGTTCCCGACGCACAAAAATACGTTTGCTTCCTGATCCGGCACCGGCAGGCGCGTGAAGCCTCGATCCTGCACCGCCTCGCGAAAGGCGAAGCCGACATTCCGACCATGGTGCGCGCGATCTATATCGGCATCGATCCGCGGCTGACCGGCGCGGCGGGTTATTCCGTGCTCGCGCATCTGGAAGATCTGGTGGCGCGCGGCGTGGTTGCGACCGATGGCGATCCAGTGATCGGCGGGAGTTACAGGATGGCGGCGGCTTCTCAGCGTAAACTCTAGCAGCACGTCATTCCGGGGCGTGCCACCGGGTCGCGCGAATGCGCGTCCGATGACGAGCTCCGTCACGAGCCCGGAATCCATAACCACAGCCGGGAGTATGGATTCCGGGCCTGCTGCAAAGCGTGCCTCTCGGAATGACGACGATTTTGCAATGGGGTTACTTCTTCGCCACGCCCTTGGCGGGAGCCTTGACCGGGACCTGCGGTTTCTTCGCCGGCTTCACGGTGGCATTTTCAGCGGTGTTGTTGATGTCGTCGATCAGCTTGGCCACGCGCGAGGCGTTGCTGCCGAGATCGCTCTCGAAATAGCGCGACGACGAGCGGATATCGACGCGCGACCCGTCGCCGTCCGGCGTGACGCGGATTGCGACGTCCTCGCGAAAGCCCATGATCGGCGTCCGCGCCACGGCTTCGATGCGGCCTTCGCGGCGCGGCGGCTGCGGCGCGCGCGCATCGACGACGCGCCACTTTCGCTTGTTCACCAGGTTTAGGGTAACGTCATAGGCCTGCTGCACGGGGACATCGAGATCGACCGGCTCAATGTCGGGATAGGCGGCGCGCTGCAGTTCGGCGGAATACAGCCCCGCATAGACCGCGGTGTTGGCGCCGTCACCGGCGCGCAACCGGGCCAGTGCATCGAATTTCGGCGGGTCGATCGGATCGGTGGTGATGTCGTGGATCGGTGGCAGCTTGCGGTATTGCACGCCGAGATAGGCGGGATAGGCCAGAACAACGATGTCGATCACCATCGCCACCAGGATACGGCCCATGCCGCGCGATCCGTTTTGCCAAATCGCTGCGAACGCGGCCAGGCCGACCAGCATGGAGAGACCTGCGCACGCTAGCGCGCCGAAAAATGTCGCCAGCGCCGGCTTCATTTCCAGAAAGCCGAAGCGCACGATGATGATCGAGACCAACGCCGCGACGGCCGAAAATACCGCCAGCCGCCGCGCCCATGTCGCCAGACTGGACACCGGTTCCGACTGATAGGGGGCGGAAAACCTGCGGGCCATGGCTGAGCGCGTCGATCCTGATGATAGGCGTGAAAAAACACGCGCTTGCGGAGATTACAAGGCGAAGATGATGTTATTTCACGCGACCCGTAAGTTATACGATCTTCGGCCGCGCATTGCGTTGCCCCTCATCCGGAGGCTGCGGGCGAGGTAGGACCCGTCAAGCCGCCGCGGTCGGAAAACTATACGACTTGAACTGATCGCGCAGCGTAGTCTTCAGGATCTTGCCGGTGGCGGTGTGCGGGATCGCGTCCACGAACGCCACGTCATCCGGCATCCACCATTTGGCGATCTTGCCGTCCATGTATTCGAGGATGTCTTCGCGCGTGGCGGTTTGGCCTTCCTTGAGCTGAACGATCAAGAGCGGCCGCTCGTCCCACTTCGGATGATGGATGCCGATCACGGCGGCTTCTGCCACCTTGGGATGGCCGACGGCGAGATTTTCCAGGTCGATCGAAGAAATCCATTCGCCGCCCGACTTGATGACATCCTTGGAACGGTCGGTGATACGCATGTAGCCGTATTGGTCGATCGTGGCGACGTCGCCGGTGTCGAAAAAGCCGTTGGCGTCGAGGATGTTTTCCTTGACGCGGAAATACGCGCCGGAGATCGCAGGGCCGCGCACTTTGAGCCGGCCAAAGGTCTTGCCGTCCCACGGCAGTTCCTTGCCGGCATCGTTCTCGATCTTCATCTCCACCATGAACGGCGCGTAGCCCTGCATCTGCAGGATATCGAGCTTGTCGTCGCCCTTCAGGTCCTTGAACTGGCCCTGCAGCGCGCCGACGGTGCCGAGCGGCGACATCTCCGTCATGCCCCAGGCGTGGCGGACCTCGATGCCCATGTCGTCGAACGCCTTGATCATCGAGCGCGGCATCGCCGAGCCGCCGCAGATTACCACTCTCAGGTGTGGAAGCTTCAGGTTATTTTTCTCCATGTGCTGCAGCAGCATCAGCCACACCGTCGGCACGCCCGCGGTGTAGGTGACCTTTTCGGTATCGAGCAGTTCATAGACCGAAGCGCCGTCGAGTTTTGCGCCAGGCATCACCAGCTTGGTACCCATTGCGGGTGCGGAAAACGCGATGCCCCAGCTGTTGGCGTGGAACAGCGGCACCACCGGCAGCATGGTGTCCTTTGATGTCGCGCCGAGCGCGTCGCCGTTGTTGGCGATCATCGAATGCAGCACGTTGGAGCGGTGCGAATACAGCACGCCCTTGGGATCGCCCGTGGTGCCCGAAGTGTAGCACATCGCGCAGGCGGTATTTTCGTCGAACATCTTCCATTCGAAATTGCCGTCGGCTTCCGCGATCCAGTCCTCGTAGGCGACCGCGTTCTTCAGCGTGGTCTGCGGCATGTGCGCCTTGTCGGTGAATACGACATAGCGTTCAACGCTGGGGAGTTTGTCCGCGATCTTCTCCAGGATCGGAATGAAGGTGAGATCGGTCATCACGATGCGGTCTTCCGCATGGTTGATGATCCAGGCGATCTGGTCCGGAAACAGACGCGGATTGACGGTGTGGCAGATGGCGCCGATGCCCATAATGCCGTACCACGACTTCAAGGTGCCGCCAGGTATTCCAGGCGATGGTCGCGACGCGGTCGCCAAGCTTGATGCCCTCGCGATCGAGGCGTTGCGCGACCTTTAGCGCGCGTGCACGAATTTCGGCGTAATTGGTGCGATGAATGGGGCCTTCGACCGAACGGGTGACGACTTCGCGCTGCCCATGGACCTTGGCCGCATGATCGATGATCCGGTGACACAGCATAGGCCAGTCTTGCATCAATCCGCGCATCCGAACGTCCTCCCAATCGTGTTGTCGCCTGTCGCGCCTTCCAGTGGCAGCGTTCTGTGGAATTGTCATGAAGTTTAGCGCGCAGATTGCAAGCCGCAAATGGCCTTATGCCGCCTTTCGCCGCGGCGAGGCGGCAATGCTCACCGCCGCCGTCGCCCTGCTGTTATCGAGCCAGATCGCGCCGGTGGAAGCGCGCCAGTCCCGTGCATGGCCGGAAGAGCTTTGGAACGACGTGTTTCACGACGCGCGGCCAAAGCGCCGCCGCGCCGCGGTTGCCGCGACGGTGCCGTTGCCACAGCCTCGCCCCGCCGACGCGCCCGCTATTCCGCAAAAACCCGAGGAAACCGCCAAGCCGGCGCAAGCCGGCAAACCGGATACACCGGCGCAAGCCGGCAAACTGGACACACCTGCGCAAGCCGGCAAATCTGACAAGCCTGCCGAGGAAAACGCCGCTGCCGTGCCCGCGCCTTCGGCCTGCCGGCTGGCGCTGACGGATGCCATCGCAGTCGCCCCGAGCATTCCCGACATCCACGGCCCCGGCGGCTGCGGCGGCGAAGATCTCGTGCGCCTCGAAGCGGTGGTGCTACCCGACAAGAGCCATGTCGCGGTAAAGCCGGCGGCGATCCTCCGCTGCACCATGGCGACGGCGATCGCGGATTGGGTGCGCACCGATATGGAGCCGATCGCGGCGGGCATGGGCACAAAGATCAGCGATCTTGATAATTTCGACTCGTTCGAATGCCGTGGCCGCAACCGCGTCGTGGGCGCCAAGTTGTCCGAGCACGGGCGCGCTAACGCGCTCGATGTGCGCGCGCTGAAATTCGTAAACGGCCAGTCGCTCTCGCTCACCGACCGCGCCGCCTCGCGCGAACTGCGCGAGACCGTGCTGCATTCGGTGTGTACCCGGTTCACGACGGTGCTGGGGCCGGGCTCCGACTGGTATCACGAGGATCACATTCACCTCGACCTGATGGAGCGGCGCAACGGTTATCGCATCTGCCAATGGAACGTCTACGATCCCATGCCGGCGGTAGCGCCGTTGCTGCCTTCGCAACGCCCCGAGGATGCGCCGCCGCGCGATGTTGCCGCCAAATCTGAAACGGTAAAGCCTGAAGCTGCGGAGAAGCCGGATGCGGATTCCGCGACACCGGATGTTCCGACGCCCCGCGCAAGAAAAAAGCGCCGTCAGAGCGGCGCTTTCTGATCTCATCGCGATTTGAATCGGCGATTACTGGTAGTTGGTACCGCTGCCGCCCTGCAGCGCCATTTTCGGATTGTAGGGCGAGTCACCATGCTTGGGCTCCAGCACGACCACGATGGTGCCCATCTTGACCCGGCTGTACAGATCGATGACGTCCTCGTTCGTCAGACGGATGCAGCCGGACGAGATCGACGAGCCGATATATTCGGGCTGGTTGGTGCCGTGGATGCGGAACAGCGTGTCCTTGCCGCCGGAATAAAGATACAGCGCGCGCGAACCCATCGGATTGTCGGGACCGGGGGCCACGAAGGTCGGTACGCCGAGCCGCTCGATTTCGCCCTTGGTCGGATGCCAGGGCGGCCACTCGGTCATGCTGCCGACCTTGGCTATTCCCGACCACGCCATGGCTTCTTCGCCGACGGTGATGCCGTAACGGATCGCCTTGCCGCCGGTCTGCACGTAGTACAAATAATGGTTGTCGGAATCGACCACGATGGAGCCGGGCGCTTCCTTGCGATGGTAGTCGACGATAGCGCGCCGGAACGGCTCCGCAACCGGCGTGTTTACGTACGTCACCTTCGCCAGCAATTCCTTGTCGCGCGGCTTGAAATTGGTCTGGTTGGTGGCCTCGAAATTCGTCTGCATGCAGCCCGACAACATCAGGCCGGCAGCCAGCAGTCCCAATTTTACTTTCAACGACGCCATTCGCTATTCCAACACAAGTTTTGCAATTCCGGCATCGACTGAGCCGCAACCGCCACGATTCCGTTAATCCAAGTATCGCCGATATCCGCAATAACGCCAGCACTTAGATGCGCATCCCGCTTCGCAGCACCGTAACTGTGTTATTTTTACCGCAGCTTCCCCGTTTCAAACCTAGTTTTTAAGCAACATGATCGACGCCGTCGAATCAACGCCACGTTACTGCCATTTGACGGCCGCAAAGCTAAAACCGCGGTTAAATCCAGTCGTCATCCTAAATGCGCTTGCTCGAATCGGGCGTTTTTATCACGTCAGGTTGTGCCTTGTGCGCCGCCGCGCCGTTTGGAGTGTGTCATGTTCTCGCTGTTCGCTCCCGCCGGCCCTGCGCTGAAGAAAGTCGAGGGCGTCGACCTCGCGGCCTTGCCGGAAAGCGCAGTCTGGATCGACCTCGTTAAGCCGACCGCCGACGAAGATCGCGCGGTGGAAAAGCTCGCGGGGATCGCGGTGCCGACCCGCGAGGACATGCAGGAGATCGAGATCTCGAGCCGCCTGTATGTCGAGAATGGCGCGCGCTACATGACCGCGAGTTTGATGTGCGGAACGGACACCGGCACGCCACGGATCACGCCGGTGACATTCATTCTGTCCGGCCACCGGCTCGTCACCGTGCGCTACGATATGCCGAAGCCGTTCACGCTGGTGGAGAACAAGCTGGCGCGCACCGCGCTGCCCGGCATCAACGGCGAAACCGTGCTGCTGGAATTGCTGGATGCGGTGATCGACCGCTGCGCCGACATTCTGGAGCGTGCCGGCGCCGACGTAGATCAGGTTAGCCATGATATTTTCGAGCCTGAAGGCGTGGCGGGGCCCGGCCAGACCAAACGCTATGCCGACATTCTGATCGCGATCGGACGCAAGGGCGATCTCACCTCCAAGGTGCGCGAGAGCCTGGTCTCGATCGGGCGGCTCGTCACCTTCGTCACCGCGGACGCCGAGGGCGCCAAATGGTCAAAGGAGATGCGCGCGCAGTTGAAAACGATGCAGCGCGACGTGGCGTCACTGACCGACCACGCCTCCTATCTCTCCAACAAGATCACCTTCGTGCTGGATGCGATGCTGGGCGTCGTCAACCTTGAGCAGAACAACATCATCAAATTGTTCTCGGTCATGGCAGTGGTGCTGATGCCGCCCACCTTGATCGCCTCGATCTACGGCATGAACTTCAAGTTCATGCCGGAGCTGGAATGGACGCACGGCTATCCGATGGCGCTGTTCATGATGGTGCTCGCCGCCGTGCTGCCCTACGTGTTCTTCAAATGGAAGCGATGGTTGTAGGACACATGCCGAAGAAGCCCATAAAACTGGAAATCGTCGAGGAGGCCGCCGCGCGCTTCCTGATCAAGGCCTTTGCCGATGGCAGTGAAGAGCGGGTGCCGATCGTAAAGCAACCGGCAAAGAAGCGTCCGGCAGGCCCATATCGGTACCGAGATATGAATAAGGGCCGAAAGAGAGGGTTTTAAGGGTGGGCCTGAGCGGTGCGATGAAGGCTTTGCGCGCAGCGGAAGTGAGAATAGCAGAAAGCGGGCGCTGCCGATTAAGGATCGATCCACTGTAAGCATCGAGCCACAATCTCTCCGCTAAAATTTGAGCATTGCGCTGAACGATTGAGCGAAAGCTTTCTGCGATAACGCTGGCCTCACTTCGAGGAAGTCATGGTTGAGAAACTCATAACGCGAAGCCGCAACGTCATCGACATCGCGCGCTATCGACAGGACCGCAACGCCGGAGTTGCAATCGGCTTCACGGCAATCGTGTGCCGGCATTGCGGTGCTGCGCTGCTGGAAGGCGAGTCAGATGAGGATTGCTCCAGCGCCTTCAACTTTGCGACCGCGGATTTGCGCCGCGCGCCGCGAAAGTTTTACGCGGAGTGAGTTGTCTCACCGCGTACGCGGCGTCATCCTGAGGTGCGAGCCATACGGCGCGATGCGCGTCGTATGCTTTGGCGAGCCTCGAAGGATGGACAGCAACTCGTTAATGCCGTCACCCTTCGAGGCGCGCAAGAAAGGGCGCGCACCTCAGGATGTCGTCATCAAACATGCTGCCCGCCGTTGATGTGGATCTCGGCGCCATTCACGTACGACGCGGTTTCGGTGCACAGCACGTAGATGATCTTCGCCACCTCGTCCGGCGTGCCCAAGCGATGCAGCGGGATTTGCTGATCAACGATCTTCTCGGTGCCCGGCGATAATATCGCGGTGTCGATCTCCCCCGGCGCGATCGAATTAACCCGCACGCCAAAGCGTCCGAAATCCGACGCCATCTCGCGCGTCAGCGAGGCGAGTGCCGCCTTCGACGTGGCATAGGCGGCGCCGGCGAAAGGATGCACGCGCGAGCCGGCGATCGAAGTGACGTTCACCACCGAGCCTTTCGCCGCCTTTAATTCTTCCAGCAGCCCGCGCGCCATCATGATCGGCGCAAAGAAGTTGACGCGAAACACATGGCTCCAGGCATCGACGTCGGTATCGATGGAGCTGAGCCGTCCGCCGCCTTCGGCCTTGGGTGAAATTGCGGCGTTGTTGACCAGCGCATGCAGTTCGCCGCCATCGAGACGCTCGCGGATTTCCGAAATGCCGCGCGCGGTATCGGCATGATCCGCGAGGTCGATCTGGATGTGGTCCTCAGGTCCCGCGCCCCACGGGCACTCTTCGGGAAACGGATGCCGCGAACAGGTCAGCACGCGCCAGCCGGCGCTGGAAAAGCGGATCACGGTGGCGTGGCCGATGCCGCGGCTGGCGCCGGTCAGCAGCATCGTGCGCCGCGGGGGGCTGTTGGAAGCAAGCATAAAAAGGTTCTTTCGTTCTTCTCTTCAGGCCCGGACCGGCAAACTTACGGATAAAGCCGCGCCTTGGCCCACGTGCTGTCAGGCAAATCGCGGCGAAACTCGATCCGGTCATGCAGCCGAAACGGACGGTCGTGCCAGAATTCAAAACACTGCGGCGCGACGCGCCATCCGCTCCAGCCCGCAGGCCGCGGCACCTCGCCGACAAGGTGTTTCGCCGCCACCACGGCGATGGCCTGTTCGAACGCAAAGCGGCTTTCGAGCGGCTGTGACTGCTTGCTGGCCCAGGCGCCGATCTGGGCCTGCTTGGGCCGCGTGGCGAAATAGGCGTCGGCTTCGGCTTCGTTCACCGGCGTCACATTGCCGCGGATGCGGACCTGACGGCGTAACGACTTCCAGTGAAACAGCAGCGCCGCCTTGGGATTGGCCGCGAGTTCGCGGCCTTTCTGGCTGGCGGTATGGCTGTAAAACACGAAGCCGTCAGCGTCATAACCCTTCATCAGCACCATTCGCACGTCGGGCAGCCCCGACGCATCGACAGTCGCCAACGACATGGCGTTGGGATCGTTCGGTTCGCTTTTCGCGGCTTCCGCAAACCATTCGGCGAACAGAGCAAACGGCTCCTCGGCCGCGGTGAAATCACCGGACGTTAACTGAGTTGGGTGTTTGATGGAGATTGTATCGGTCATCCGGAGTTTCTTAAGTTGCGTCGACCCGCGGTCCAGAGCGTGTTGCGTTCCCATATCAGGCCAAGCCTATATAGGACATGGCAGCGCGTTGGCCTATCCGCGATCAGGCCTGCGGGCGCCGTGATGACATTGATTTCTGATCGGGGCAGGCTCGGGTGGCTGCAGCATATCGCGCAACGACGCCTCATTCGCGCGCATGGAAGATGGCGACACAACCGGATCGATCGGCGGCGCATCCGGCAGTGATCCCAGCGATAGCGATCTCGCCTTTGCCCGCAATGCTGCTTCCGACGTCCTGACCAAGGGAGACAAGGACGCCAGCCAGCCCTGGGAAAATCCCTCGACGGGGGCGCGGGGTTCGGTCACGCCGCTGGCGGCCGCTTATTCGTCTGACGGACGCACCTGCCGCGATTTTCTCGCGAGCTATGTCAATGGCCGTGCGGAAAGCTGGTGGCAGGGCGGAGCCTGCAAATCCGTGCAAGGGCAGTGGGAAATTCATACGCTGAAGCCCTGGAAGCGAACCTGATCGAGCTAGCTCAAAGCCGTTGCAAAAATGCCACGGGCACCCCAAATGAAGCTGAGAATAATCTTTCAATCCCTGAAGGAGACGTGACGGATGCGCGACCCCTATGAGGTCTTGGGGGTGCAGCGGGGCGCGAGCGCTGCGGCGATCAAGAGCGCTTACCGCAAGCTCGCCAAGAAGCATCACCCCGATGCCAACAAGAACGATCCGAAATCCGCGGCGCGCTTTTCCGAGATAAATTCGGCCAACGAAATCGTCGGCGACGAGGACAAGCGCAAGCAGTTCGATCGCGGCGAGATCGACGCCGAGGGCAAGCCGCGCTTCCAGGGCTTTCCCGGCGGCGGTGGACCGCGCGGCGCGTCGCCCGGCGGCGGGTTTGAACAATATAATTTCCGCAGCTGGCGGCGCCGGACCGGGCGGCTTCGGCGGCGGCGGCGCGGGCTTTGAGGACATTCTCAACAGCATGTTTGGCGGCGCGGCGGGCCGCGGTGCCCGGGGCGGCGCGCAGACGTTCGACGAGAGCCCGTTCGCGGCCGATCTCGACCTCAGCGTTGCCATGACGGTCTCGCTGGAGGAGGCGGTCAAGGGCGGCGAAAAGCGCGTCCGGCTGCCGAACGGAAAAGAACTCAACGTCAAGATTCCCGCCGGCGTGGCCGCCGGTCAGCAGATCCGGCTGAAAGGGCAGGGCGAGACCGCGCCGGGACATCGCCCCGGCGATCTCCTGATCACCATCAGCATCGCGCCGCATGCTTTCTTCAAGGTCGATGGCAGCGATCTGCGCGTCGACCTGTCGATCACGCTGTACGAAGCCGTGCTCGGCGGCAAAGTGCGTGTGCCGACGCTGGGCAGCGCCGTCGAACTGTCGATCCCGAAGAATACCTCAAGCGGGCGGACATTTCGGTTGAAGGGCAAAGGGCTGCCGAAGGCCGGCGGCTCAGGCGATCTCTTCATCACCACGCGCATCATGCTGCCGGATGGCCACGACGCCGAACTCGAGGCGCTGATGGAAAAATGGCGCGACGATCACCCGTACAATCCGCGAAGCGATCTCGGGTGAAGTTCGGCCTTTGCCGGGCATAGCCGTTCATAGAACGGCGTCGCTTCACTCGCCTACGCTCCGGCAATCCATCGCTATTCAAAAAGATTCTTGTGAAGATGGATGGATGCGCGGGTCAAGCCCGCGCACGACGTCGGGTGTGACGTGTGGTTTCACCTAATTTTCATCCCCCAACCCTCTCCGTCTGGTCATAGACCAGCCGCGCGACCTGATTCAGCCGGTCTTTGTTGTCGTCGGGGCCGCTCAGCACGTAACCAACGCCGCGGTCTGCCCAGAACATCGCGCCGTCGCTGCCGCGCGCGGCATAGCGCATCTGCGTGACGTCAGTTTTTGCGCGCGAGGTATAGAGCGTGAAGCGCTCGCCGCTCGGGCTCTCATACATGAAGAACGCCGCGGGCGCCTGCGGGCCGGGCAGCAGCCGTCCGCCGACCAGTTTCAAGCCGGTGCCGTCAAGCTCCGGCGGCTTCACGTCATAGCCGACGCGCTTCGACAGCCACTGCTGCAGATGCGCGCGCTCGGAGCCGCCGACTTCGACGGGATGGCGAACCTCGACAACATAAAGCCGATGCGCGTCGAGCGCATCGAGCGTGAAATTCTGGAATGCCGAGGGCGATGCCGAAGCGCCATGCGCGATCCAGCCCGCGCCGCCGCCGGCAATGAAGGCCAATAGCGTCGCAGCAATCGCGCCATAGAACCATTTGCGCGGCTGGCGTTCCAGCCGGTCGAGTTCGAGCCGCTTCGGCACTGCTTCGTCCGCGACCGCGTCGTAGCGCGCATGCAGCGCATCCGCCATCGCGCGCCACGAATGCACCCGCTCCGCATCGGCGGCATGCGCCGTTAGCCATGCTTCGACATCGCCGCGGCGCTCCGCCGGCAATTCATTGTCGACGTAAGCGTGAAGCTCGTCTTCAGTGACGGGAATGTTCGGATCGGTCATTGTCGTGGTCTCTCAGTAAAAAGAATTTCAGTGCCGCACATGCATAACGCCTGCCATCACTTCACCCGCCGCAGCGCCGGACGTTCGCCTTCGAGGCTGGCTTTGACATGGGCCCGCGCACGGGCGAGTCGAGACATCACGGTGCCGATCGGCACGCCCTGAATCTCGGCGACCTCGCGGTAACTCAAGCCTTCCAGCATCACCAGCAGCAGCACGGAGCGCTGATCCTCGACCAGCGTTGCCAGCGCTCGCGCGATGTCGCGGCCTTCCGCCTCGGTGCCGCTGGCGTCGGGATTGTTATCGAGCAGCGGCGTGAACTGCGGACGCCGCGCCAGCGAGCGGCGGCGGTTGCGATTGAGGTTGGTCAGGATGGTGTAGAGCCAGCTTCTGATATCGCCGCCGAGGAATAGACGCTCCGAGCGCAGCGCCCGCACCAGCGTGTCCTGCACGAGGTCGTCGGCGATATCGGCATCGCGCGCCAGCGCGCGCGCATAACGGCGCAGCGCCGGGATCATGGCTTCGACATCATCGCGAAACGCGGTCATTGAACCCGATCTTCAGATCATGTGGCGGACATTCGTCGTCATCGGCGCGACGAGCGTTCCTGCATGACATAACACCAAAAAGACCAGACTATTCCGGCGTTAAGCCTCCCGGCGAACGGCCGAGGCCAGAAGGCGGATTTGGGCTATACCATCGGAAAGCGCTGGTGTACCTCCAGACGAACGACGGACTGATTGGATACCGGATGTCGCAGAATTCAGGCCTGATGCAAGGCAAGCGCGGGGTGGTGCTTGGGGTCGCCAATAACCGTTCGATCGCCTGGGGTATCGCCAAGGCCTGCCGCGCGGCGGGCGCCGAGATCGCGCTGACATGGCAAGGCGATGCCTTGAAAAAGCGGGTCGAACCGCTGGCCGCACGAGCTCGGCGGTCTGCTGCTCGGGCATTGCGACGTGACCGATCCCGCGACCGTCGATGCGGCGTTCGACGTCCTGAAGGAGAAGTGGGGCAGACTAGATTTCGTCGTGCATGCCATCGCGTTTTCCGACAAGGATCAGCTCGACGGCCGCTATTTGGAAACGACCGCCGACAATTTTTCCAAGACCATGCTGATCTCCTGCTATTCGCTCACGGCGATCGCGCAGCGCGCCGAAAAGCTGATGACGCAGGGCGGCTCGATTCTCACGCTGACCTATTACGGCGCCGAGAAATGGATGCCGCACTACAACGTGATGGGCGTCGCCAAGGCGGCTCTGGAAGCCAGCGTGCGCTATCTGGCGGCCGATCTCGGTGAGAAGAACATACGCGTTAATGCGATATCCGCCGGACCGATAAAGACGCTGGCGGCGTCTGGGATAGGCGACTTCCGATACATCCTGAAATGGAACGAATACAACGCGCCGATGCGCCGGACCGTCACCATCGAGGAGGTCGGCGACAGCGCGCTGTATCTGTTGTCCGATATGTCGCGCAGCGTCACCGGCGAGGTGCATCACGTCGATTCTGGCTACCACGTCGTCGGCATGAAACGGCCCGACGCGCCGGACATTGCGCTCAGCAATTCGCTGGCGAAGGAATAGCGGGTTCTGTCATGCGCGGGCTTGACCCGCGCATCCATCCCCTTGAAAAAAATTCTTAAAGATGGATTGGCGGGTCAAGCCCGGCAACGACGCAGAGAGAACATGCCCACGATCTTCTACATCCGCCACGGCGAGACCGAATGGAATGCCGATGGGCGCCTGCAAGGTAATCAGGACATTCCGCTCAACGATCTCGGCCGCAGCCAGGCCACGCATGCCGGCGACATTCTCGTCGATTTGTTCGCTCGTGATGACCGCGTACCGTCGAGTCTCTCGTTCGTCGCAAGCCCGCTGCAGCGCGCCCGGGTCACCATGGAGTTGTTGCGGACCGCGCTGCAACTGCCGCCGCGGGATTACGCGCTCGACGATCGCCTGCGAGAAATCGGTTACGGCCATTGGGAAGGCTCGACGCTGGCGCAGATGCAGGCGTCCGATCCCGAAGTTTACGCGACGCGGCAGCGCGACAAATGGACCGTGCCGCCGCCCGGCGGAGAAAGCTATGCTTCGGTGCAGCTTCGGATGGGCGACTGGTACGACTCGCTGAAAGTTGACACGGTCGCGGTCGCGCATGGCGGTACGGCACGTGCGCTGATGGTGGCGCTCGGTTTTGAGACCCCGGACAGCGCCGCCGATCTGACCATCGAGCAGGGCGCGGTCTACGTGTTCGGCGATGAGGGCGTGTCGAAGTATAGTTGAGACGCTGCAAGCGCACGCGACGAGTTCAGCCTCTTTCCCTTCTCCCCTTGTGGGAGAGGGTGCCTGAGCGAAGCGAAGGCAGGTGAGGGGTTGTTCAACGAGAGGGTCTCCCTCACCTGGCTCGCATCTGACGACGCTCGCCACCCTCTCCCACAAGGGGAGAGGGGAAGAAAGAGCGACCGTCGCCAAGTTGCGATTTTGGCTGGTTCTCGCTACGACAAGTCAGATCTGACTTTGCAATCGAATGAACAATGTCCTTCAACACCTTCGGCCACATGTTCCGCGTCACGACGTTCGGCGAGAGCCACGGCGTCGCGATCGGCTGCGTGGTCGACGGCTGTCCGCCGCTGTTGCCGCTTGCCGTGGAAGACATTCAGCGCGATCTCGATCGCCGCCGTCCGGGGCAGTCGCGATTTCACAACGCAGCGGCAGGAGGCGGATGCGGTAAAAATCCTTTCCGGCGTGATGGCGCATCCTGACACGGGCGTGCAGGTGACCACCGGCACGCCGATTGCGCTGCTGATCGAGAACACCGACCAGCGCTCGAAGGATTATTCCGACATCAAGGACAAATTTCGTCCCGGCCACGCCGACTTCACCTATGAAGCCAAATACGGCCTGCGCGACTATCGCGGCGGCGGTCGCTCGTCGGCGCGTGAGACCGCGACGCGCGTGGCGGCGGGCGCTATCGCCCGCAAGATCGTGCCGGGCATGAATGTGCGTGCCGCCCTTGTGCAGATGGGTCCGCACAGAATCGATCGCGGAAAATGGGATTGGGACGAGGTCGCGCGCAATCCGTTTTTTTGCCCCGACAAGGACAAGGCCGCGTTCTTCGAAAGCTATCTCGATGGCATCCGAAAGAGCGGGTCGTCGATCGGCGCGGTCATCGAAGTGATCGCCGAAGGCGTGCCTGCGGGACTGGGGGCGCCGATCTACGCCAAGCTCGACGGCGATCTCGCAGCGGCGCTGATGAGCATCAACGCGGTGAAGGGCGTCGAAATCGGCGCGGGCTTCGGCGCGGCGGAATTGTCCGGCGAGGAGAACGCCGATGAGATGCGGATGGGCAATCAGGGCGTCGGCTTCCTGTCCAACCACGCCGGCGGCGTGCTCGGCGGCATCTCGACCGGACAGCCGGTGGTGGCGCGCTTTGCCGTGAAGCCGACGTCCTCGATCCTATCGCCGCGAAAAACGGTGGACCGCGGCGGCGGCGACACCGACATCATGACCAAGGGGCGTCACGATCCCTGCGTCGGCATTCGCGCGGTGCCGGTCGGCGAAGCGATGATGGCGTGCGTGCTGGCCGATCATTTCCTGCGTCATCGCGGACAGGTTGGTTAGGTGGCGGCCGTTGAACTCAAAGAGATCGCGGACTGGCTGATTGACGGCGCGCGGTCTGCGCCCAACCCCGTCGCGCTGCTGCAGCAAACCTGTGAGCGTCTGGTCGCGGCCGGCGTGCCACTGTGGCGGGTCGGCGCTTTCGTGCGCACGTTGCATCCCGATGTGATGGGCCGCAACTTCATTTGGCGGCCGGGGGCGGAGGTGACTGTCGGCACGGCGGGTTACGATATTCTGGACTCGCAGGAATTCACCAACAGCCCATTGGCGATTGTGTTTCGCGAAGGCGTTGAGGTTGCGTACCGGATGAACGATCCGGAAAGCCGGCGCTTTCCCTTCTTCGACGACATGCGCGCGGAGGGCGTTACTGGCTACATCGCGCTGCCGCTTCGCTTTACCGATGGCGCCATCCACGCTTCGAGCTGGACCACCAAGCAGCCCGGTGGCTTTACCGATGCGCAGCTTGACGCGCTGCGGACCCTCATCGTGCCGTTCGCACGACTCGGCGAGATTTTCGCGCTCCGGCGTACCGCGACGACCTTGCTGGAAACCTATGTCGGGCATCGGCCCGGCGAACGCATTCTGGCCGGACAGATCAGGCGCGGCCACACCGAAACGATGAACGCCGCGATCTGGCTGTCGGACCTGCGCGGTTTTACGCGGCTGTCGGATCGGCTGCCCTCGGAGGTCGTGGTCGATATTCTCAACCGCTATTTCGATTGCCAGGTCGAGGCGATCACGCGGCGCGGCGGCGAGGTGCTGAAGTTCATGGGTGACGGTCTGCTGGCGGTGTTTCCGGTAACCGCGGATGACGGCAACGCCGCCGAAATCTGCGGACACGCTCTTGAGGCCGTCCATGAATGCCGCGCCAGCGTGGCCGAACTGACCTATTCCGAAGGCGGGCACGTCGTCGAAAGCTTTCGCTTTGGCCTCGCGCTCCATATCGGCACCGTGCTTTACGGCAACATCGGCGGCGGCAACCGGCTCGACTTCACCTGCATCGGCCCTGCGGTCAACCTCGCCGCCCGCATGGAAAAAATCGCCGGCAGCCTGCATCGTACGGTTGTCGCGTCGGCGAGCTTCGTTGAGACGTGCGCCGCGGGAAGCTGGACCGATCTCGGGGAATTTCCAATCGCGGGATTTTCGCAGGCGCAGCGGGTCTATGGATTGCAAGATGAAATCCCGGCGCCGCCGCCGTAAGCGTCCTTACTCCTCCGGTTCGGTGGTGAACAGCAGGGGATAGCCCTTGGCGCGTCCGGCGTCGGTGGCGCGCGTGGCCTTGGTTTCGGCCACGTCCTTGGTGAACACGGCGACCACGCAGACGCCGCGTTTGTGAGCAGTGATCATGACCTTGTGCGCCTGATCCTCCGTCATGCGAAATTCGGCTTTCAACACCCACACCACGAATTCGCGCGGCGTGAAGTCGTCATTCACAAGGATGACCTTGTGCAACTTCGGCCGCTCGGTTTTCACCTTAACCTTGGTGCGCGGTTTGGTGACGGTATCGATCATTCGAGCGGAGCCTCCTTAGCGCGGGCTGTCGGCGAGTTTACAGTCTCCTGAGTTGTTACGAAACAGGCTGCGCTGGTCGGAAAGTGGCGTTCTGCTAACCGGAAAGTGAAGAACAACGTTTGTTCCTGCTTTCCGTGACGCGGTTTGCGTGTCACTTTCACGCCGGTACGACGGGAGGGCAGCGATGCGCTGGTATGTCTCGATCGGGGCGGTGCTTGTGGCGGGTGTGATCGCGGGCGGCGACGTGGCCAGCGTTGCTGCACCCAATCCCGCGCACCGGTTGGCCGAGAAGGAAAGCGTGCCTTCGGTCGATGTCGAACTCGTTCTCGCGGTCGATGTCTCTTATTCCATGGACATGGACGAGCTGGCGATTCAGCGCGAAGGATACGCGCAGGCCATCGTTTCAAAGGAATTTTTGCAGGCGCTTGAAGACGGGCCCGAACGGCAAGATTGCGGTCACCTATTTCGAATGGGCGGCATCGGGCGACCAGAAGATCATCATTCCATGGCGGGTGATCGACGGTCCGGAAACGGCCGACGCCGTCGCCAACGAGATCATGAAGACGCCGATCCGCCGTGCGTCGCGCACCTCGATTTCCGGCGCGATCAACTTCGCCATGCCGCTGTTCGAGGAAAATCCCTATCGCGGGTTGCGGCGGGTGATCGACATTTCCGGCGATGGCCCCAACAATAACGGCTCGCCGGTCACGCTCGCCCGCGATACGGCGCTGGAGAAAGGAATCACCATCAACGGCCTGCCGATCATGGTGAAGGAGCCGTCCTATTCGACCATGGATATCGAAAATCTCGATTATTACTACGAGGACTGCGTGATCGGCGGCCCCGGCTCCTTCGTGGTGACGATCAAGGACCGTGAAAAATTCAAGGAAGCCATCCGCACCAAGCTGGTGCTCGAAGTCGCGGGCCGCGCGCCGGAACGGCGGATCGTCCCGGTCGCCGGAGAAAGAGCCGCGCGTGTCGTGCCTGATCGGCGAGAAGATCTGGCAGGACAGGTGGGGACGGTAAGACCGTCATCCTGAGGCGCTCGCCGTTCTTCACGGCGAGCCTCGAAGGATACCGAATTGCGGAAAACAACTCATCCTTCGAGGCGCGCAAGAGCGCGCACCTCAGGATGACAGTCGCGTTATTTGCTGAACCGCGCCACCAGCTCGACATGCGGCGTGTGGCGGAATTGATCGACCGGCGTTACACCTTCGATCCGATATCCGCCGTCGATCAGGATTCGTGCGTCGCGCGCGAAGGTCGCGACGTTGCACGACACCGCAACGACTGCTGGAATCTTGCTGGCTGCGAGTTGCTGCGACCTGCGCCTGCGCGCCTTGCCGCGGCGGATCGAATACCACGGCATCGTAGTCGCGCAGTTCCTGCGGCATCAGCGGCCGCCGGAACAGGTCGCGGGCTCTCGGCTTTGACCGGCTTCAGTCCGGATGTCGCCGTCGCGGCCTTTCTGCAGCGCCGCTATCGCGCCGGCGTCGCTGTCGAAGGCCGAGACGCGCGCTTTCGCGCGAGCCGCAAGGCGAAAGGCCCGACCCCGCAAAACAGGTCGGCGATATGTTTGGCGCCCTTGCAATGTTCGCGTCACCAGCTCCGCCAGTGCCTCTTCGCCCGCCGCGGTGGCCTGCAAGAACGAGCCCGGCGGCAACGTCACCTGCGCGCTGCCGATCGCAACGACCGGCGGCGCGCGCATCAGCACCAGTTCGCCGTGCCGCGTCAGCCGCGCCAGTTCGTGCTGCTCGGCGAGCTGCGACAGTGTCGCGATCAGGGCTGATGGCAGCGGTCCTGAGCCGCGTACGTCGATATCGAGGCCGTTGCTCTGTGGCGGTGACCTGGATATCCAGCGGCTTCGCCGGCGGGCTTCAGACCTCGGCGAGGCGCACGCGCCGCATCGAGCGCGCCGTGCAGCGCCGGGATCGAGAATCGGGCAGTCGTCGATCGCAATGATGGCGTGGCTGCCGGCCGCGGCAAAGCCGACGCGCAATGCGCCATCGCCGCCGCGCCGCGCATGCACCGTGATGCGTCGGCGGCCGGCGCCGTGCGCATCGACGAGTTCATCGACCGCGCATTCGATGCCGGCGTGCGCCAGCGTGTCGACCACGATCTGGCGTTTCCACGCGCGATAGCGTTCCGGCTGCCAGTGCTGGATGGCGCAGCCGCCGCAGACGCCGAAATATTGGCAGAACGGCGCGATCCGCTCGGGCTGGCGCTGATCGATCCGCAGCAGTTGCCTGCGGTCGGGATGGCCGGCGAGCGGCTCGAGCTTCGACGATCTCGCCGCCGAGCGTATAGGGCACGAACAGCGTTCGCCCCTCGGCAAGGCGACGCCGTCGCCGCGGTGGCCGACATGGTCGATGCGTAGATGTTCAGCCACGGCGCGCGCCGATGAAGAATTCGAGATTGCCGTCGCCGCCGGCGATCGGCGACGGAAATACCCGATATCGCGTGCAGCCGAGCGAGGCGGCGAACGCCGCGATGTCGTCGCAGACCGCCTGGTGCACGGCCGCGTCGCGGACGATGCCGCGCTTGGAATGTTTTCGCGCCGCCTCGAATTGCGGCTTGATCAGCGCGAGCAGATGCATCGGCGCTGCGGCCAGCGACAGCGCCGCCGGCAGCACGGCTTCAGCGAGATGAAGCTGACATCGATGACGACGATATCGGGCCGCATCGGCAGCCGCTTGTCCTCAAGCGAGCGGATATCGGTTTCTTCCATCGACACGATCTTCGGGATGGCCGTGCAGCGACGGATGCAACTGGCCGCGGCCGACATCGATGGCGAATACCAGGCTGGCGCCGTTCGCCAGCAGCACTTCCGTAAAGCCGCCGGTCGAGGCGCCGACGTCGAGGCAGACATGATCTTCGATCTCGATCGGATATCGCTCGAGCGCCGCCGCGAGTTTGACGCCGCCGCGCGACACGAAGGGATGCGCCGGCTGCGCCTGCGAGGTCGGCGTCGGCGGCGATGTTTTCCGAGGCCTTCAGCACCGGCTTGCCATCGGCGGTGACCAGGCCGGCGTCGATGGCGGCCTGCGCCCGCGCGCGGCTTTCGAACAGGCCGCGCTCGACCAGCAACAGATCGGCGCGCTTGCGCGTTCCGTGGCAGCAGTCGCCTGGTCGACTTGGGCCGTAAATTCGGGAATGCTCAGGCCAGCTTCACCGTCTCGGCCTTGAAATCCTTGCCGAGCGCTTCGAACACCTTGGTGACGATGCCCTTGGCGTCGAGTCCGGCGCGGGCATACATCGCATTCGGCGAGTCGTGGTCGAGGAACACGTCGGGCAGCACCATCGAGCGCATCCTCAAGCCGCCGTCGAGCATGCCGTGCTCGGCCAGGGTCTGCATCACATGGGAGCCGAAGCCGCCGATCGAGCCTTCCTCGATGGTGAGCAGGACTTCGTGATCGCGCGCCAGCTTCAGCACCAGGTCGACATCGAGCGGCTTCATGAAGCGCGCATCGGCGATGGTGGTGGAAAGACCGTGCGCGCCAATTCGTCGGCGGCCTTCTCGCATTCGGCAAGCCGCGTGCCGAACGACAGCAGCGCGATCTTGTTGCCCTGCGCGAACAATGCGGCCTTTGCCGATTTCCAGCGGAATGCCGTCTTCCGGCATCTCGACGCCGCGGCCTTCGCCGCGCGGATAGCGCAACGCGCTTGGACGATCGTTGATCGCGACCTGGGTCGCGACCATGTGAACGAGTTCGGCTTCGTCCGATGCCGCCATGATCACGAAGCCGGGCAGGCAGCCGAGATAGGCGTTGTCGAAGGAGCCGGCGTGGGTCGCGCCGTCGGCGCCGACCAGCCCGGCGCGATCGATCGCGAAGCGCACCGGCAGGCCCTGGATCGCGACGTCATGCACGACCTGGTCGTAGCCGCGCTGCAGGAATGTCGAATAGATCGCGCAGAAAGGCTTGTAGCCTTCGGTCGCAAGACCGGCGGCGAACGTCACGGCGTGCTGTTCGGCGATGCCGACATCGAAGGTGCGCTCAGGAAATGCCTTGGCGAAAATGTCGATGCCGGTGCCCGACGGCATCGCCGCGGTGATGCCGACGATCTTGTCGTCCTTCTGCGGCTTCCTTGACCAGGCTTTGGCCGAACACGTTCTGATAGGAAGGCGCATTCGGCTTGGATTTTGACTGCGCGCCGGTCGCTACGTCGAACTTGACCACCGCGTGGTACTTGTCGGCGGCGGCCTCGGCGGGTCCGTAGCCCTTGCCCTTTTGCGTCACGACATGGACGAGGATCGGCCCGGTCTTCATGTCGCGGACATTCTGCAGCACCGGCAGCAGATGATCGAGATTGTGGCCGTCGATCGGCCCGACATAGTAGAAGCCGAGTTCTTCGAACAGCGTGCCTCCGCCGACCATGAAGCCGCGGGAATATTCCTCGGCGCGGTTGGCGCGGTCCGCGAGCAGTTTCGGCAGATGCTCGCCGAGTTGTTTGACGGCCTCGCGTAGCGAACGATAGGTCTTGCCGGAATATAGCCGCGACAGATAGGCGGACATCGCGCCGACCGGCGGCGCAATCGACATGTCGTTGTCGTTGAGGATGACGATCAGGCGGGAATTCATCGCGCCGGCGTTGTTCATCGCTTCATAGGCCATGCCCGCCGACATCGCGCCGTCGCCGATCACGGCAATGACGTTGTTATTGCCGCCGGAAAGATCGCGCGCCACGGCCATGCCGAGCCCTGCCGAAATCGAGGTCGAGGAATGCGCCGCACCGAACGGATCATATTCGCTCTCGGTGCGCTTGGTGAAACCGGAGAGTCCGCCGCCTGTGCGCAGCGTGCGGATGCGGTCGCGACGGCCGGTCAGGATCTTGTGCGGATAGGCCTGATGGCCGACATCCCAAATGATGCGGTCGCGCGGGGTGTCGAATACGTAATGCAGCGCCGTCGTCAGTTCGACGACCCCGAGACCGGCGCCGAAATGCCCGCCAGTCACCGAGACAGCGTCGATCGTTTCCTGCCGCAATTCATCGGCGACCTGGGCGACCTGTTCGATCGGAAGCCGGCGCAAATCCGCCGGCGTATGGATGGTGTCCAAAAGCGGCGTTTTACTGAATTCGGTCACGGCGATATTCCAGTTTTACGGTCGTGTCGTCGTTCGTCATGAAAGGCGAAACCCAGACACGATCTCCCGGCAGGAGAGTCAATTTAGAAGCCTATAAAGCGATCCGCTCGATAAATGTGATGCACATCACTCTTGCACCGGCGACCGTTACTCATTCGCCCATTATTTGAAGCACTGATCTTGATCGCGGCCCGAGATAAGGCTTTCAGCAGACATGGTGCCTAAGCTTTACACCAATGCGACAATCAAAGCCAATCGTTGAGGCGGGGCATTCTTGCATACTCGAGAGCGTGGCTAACTTAGCTGCACTGCAACATAGCTGGGTCGCTTTCACCCAAGTCCAGGTCACCGGGCCAATCGACCGGCTCGGTTTCAAGCCGTTTCCATGCCAGTTCCCGGGAGGCGGCATCGCCGGTGAGGGCTGCCAGCGCAGCTTCGGGAAAGGCCGTGCGTTCACGCAACGGGACCGGTCCGCAGACGATCATGAAAAAATCATAGGCATGGGGCCGTTCATTGGCCATGACGAACTGGAAATGCACGCGAAAGAACTTCCAGCGAAACACATTGTAGTTTTCAGGTTTGATGATTTCGCGAAATCGAACGGACATGAACTTCGGATTGCGCCGGGCGGGCCCCGCATCGATGCCGTGGCCCGCGATCGGATCGAACGGATAGAAGTTCATGACGTCTTTGCGTGACTGGCCGTCGATCCAATCGATCGACGGTTCGGTCGCCAGCAGGCGCAGATGATCGCGAAACCGAACGGATGCTTGATGGAAGCCGACGATCGGCAGATTGCCGCCGATCGTCAGCAACACGATGCGCGGGCCGCATCGTCCGAGATCGGGATCGAGTTCAAGCGCGCGCGCCAAGATCTCGGTGCTCAGGAACGATCCGGAGCTATGACCGACGATCACAATCTCCTGGGCGGCAGTACGATGCGCGACATCGACGAGGTGCTGCGCGAAGCGATCGATGCGTGCATTCCACTGCGGCCGCTCATCCCGTGCGAACTCCCAGGTGAAGATGGTGTCGGAAAAAAGATAGAGCAGGTACGTTCTTTTTTCGGTGTATTTCAGAGATGCAGCGATCGCCGCGACAAAGATCACGGCTGACGCAGGTATTACAATCACACGGGGAATTCCCAATGCGGCGAGAAGCATTCCGCATCCATAAGCAATTCCTAGCGAGCACAAGGCTTCAACGATCAACAGAAAATGCGGGTAGCTGATGAAGGTTGCGAAACGCCAATGGGCCTTCCAGAAGCGCACAATCGTTGCAGTGAGAACGAGGCGCCAGTAGTAGATCGCCGTCGCCTTGAAAACCGTGCGCCAGATCGGCGAAGCGAGGTCGGGCTGGATCAAATCCTCCCATCGCAGGAAATCGTAGTCGGTCCGGCTCTGCCAGTCGGCGTCCCCGGCATCAACCGTCCAAGACGCCATCTCGCTATCGGTGGCGACCTTCGGCCGGCCGACCGTGGTGGAAAGTTGATACAGCCTGCCGAACTTGCGCAGCTCGGTTCGAAACATGCGATAGTACTGCGCAAGGCCGCGCGGATCGTAGCCTTGGACATAGATTACATGTCGATGTTGGACGCGCACGCTACTCAGCCGCAGCCGGAAAGAAACTACTGAACATCCAGAGGCTCGGTGCTGGTCGCTCGGCCGTCGGCGTCCGTGGTGATCTTGTCGACGCGAGCTTCCGCCTGCCGCAGCAGTTCCTCGCATCGGGTCTTCAGGGCTTCTCCGCGCTCGTAAATCGTCACGGATTCCTCCAGGGGCACCTTGCCGTCTTCAAGCCGTTTCACGATCACTTCGAGTTCTTCAATTGCGCGCTCGAAGCTCAGCGCCTTGACATCCGCAGGGGTATTTTCGGCCATAGGAGGTTCCTGTATTTGCGTCTTTGAGGGATGGCCGCGCATTGCAGGCGCGATCTACGCCCCCATCAACGCGCCGACATGGGATGCCACCAATTCCTTCAAGCCCTGCAAGTCATAGCCTCCTTCAAGCACCGAAACAATTCGGCCCCCGGCGCTCGCATCGGCGACATCCATCAGCTTGCGCGTCACCCAGCCAAAATCTTCCGCATCGAGATTGAGGCTCGCTAGCGGATCGCGGCGATGCGCATCGAACCCGGCGGAGACAATGACCAATTCCGGCGCGAACTTCGTAAGTTGCGGTACGATCAGATTATCGATCGCGGCGCGGAATTTCGCACTGCCGTCGCCCGACGCCAGCGGCGCGTTGACGATGGTGTCGTGATCGCCACGCTCGCCGCTGGCGCCGGTGCCGGGAAACAGCGGCATCTGATGCGTCGAGCAGTACATCACGGTCGGATCTGCCCAGAAAATATCCTGGGTACCGTTGCCATGGTGCACGTCGAAATCCACCACCGCGACGCGGGCGACGCCGTATTTTCGTTGCGCATGGCGCGCGGCGATCGCGGCATGGTCGAAAAAACAAAACCCCATCGGCTTGCCGATCTCGGCGTGATGTCCCGGCGGCCGCGTCGCGACAAAAGCATTGTCCGCGCCGCCGGTCATCACGGCATCGGTTGCGGCAACCGCGCCACCCACGGCGCGCATCACGGCCTCCCAGGTGCCCGGCGACATCGAGGTGTCACCGTCGAGATAAATCAGACCGTTTGCCGGCGCGATGTGCCGCAGTTCTTCGATGTAGTGTTCGTTATGACAGAGCGCGACCGACTCGAATGTTCCTTCCGGGGCCAGATCGCGCTGGAGGCTGTTGAAGCGATCCGCCGACAAGGCGGCTTCGACGGCGCGCATGCGATCGGGACGTTCCGGATGGCCCGGCGGCGTCACGTGTTCAAGACAGGCGGGGTGGGATAGCAACAGCGTCGTCATAAAATGATGATCCGGTGGCGACGAATACGGGTCGCAATGATGTGACCAATCTAGTTGTTGAGTGCCGGTTGCGATAGAGGCGCGTTGCGCGACCGGCAGCACTCGTTCAGGTTTTCCAGCCAACACCGGCGGCGCCGGCGGCGATAATGCAGCATGCGATGGTCCGTTGCATGGTCAGCCGCTCATTGAGAAACGCGGCGCCGAGCAACGCCGCAAACACCACGCTGGTTTCCCGCAACGCCGACACCGCGCCCATCGGGCTCGCCTGCATCGCCCAGATGATGGAGCCATAGGCGGCAAGAGAAATAAGCCCGCCCGCCGCTGACTTGCCGATCTCACCCGGCAGCATTCCCAACAACACGCGGTCGCGCCGGATCAAGTACCACACCGGCGCGGCGAGGAAGAACGCGAACATTCCGCCGGTGTAGGCAATCCAGTTGCCGGAAGCGCGAACGCCGAGCCCATCGACGACGGTATAGGCGGCGATGCTGAGGCCGGTTGCGAGCGCCCACGGCAGGTTCATCGCATGCAAGCGTCCTTTGGCGGTCGCGAGCAAAAAAATGCCCGCGCAGACGAGACCGATGCCGATGCTGGCGACAAGGCTCATCCATTCGCCCGCGAATACGCTGGCGCCCAATGCAACCAGCGCCGGCGACGAGCCGCGCGCGACCGGGTAGGTCTCGCCGAGGTCTCCACTGCGATACATCCGCACCAGCAGTGCGTTGTAAACGAGATGGATCAGGCCGGATGCGACGACATAGGCTGCGCTCGCCGGTGACGACAGCCCCGCAAGCATCATCATCATCAGGCCGGCAATGCCGACCGTCACGTTCATGATCAGCATGGATTGGGTGCGATCGGCGCCGCCGCGCAGCAGCGCATTCCAGCTCGCATGCAGAAATGCGGCTGCTAATACCAGCGCAATGGAAAAGGAGGTCAACGGGATCTGCGCATTTTATGCGATCGCTTCGCAGCGAAATTCGAAGAAAGTCGATCAAAATGCGCGGGCAGCACAGCCGTTCAATGGGAACCGGCGGCTTCGTCAGTCCTTCTTGAGGAAGCCCGAGAATTTCTTCTGGAAGCGCGATACGCGGCCGCCGCGATCGAGCATCTGTTGCGCGCCGCCGGTCCACGCCGGATGCGACTTGGAGTCGATATCCAGGTTGAGCTTGTCGCCTTCCTTGCCCCAGGTCGAGCGCGTCTGGTATTCGGTCCCGTCAGTCATTACGACCGTAATAGTATGATATTCCGGGTGAATTTCGGCTTTCATGGCATATCCTTCGGCGCGCGGGCGCCTTAATTCAGATGTCGTAAGGGGACGGATTTGGGCCGCTCTATAGCGCAGCAAAGCCCAGGAGACAAGCTTCCCCGGCATTTGCCAGCAAGGTCTTCGAAGCCTATCTCAGGCGCTGGAGACGGTGGCCTATTATGAGCGCAGTGGAACGGCTTGAAGACCCCGGCGGCGATGCACCATCGCCGCTGACCGACCTGCCTGTCGCGGCCGTTATCGAAGCGCAATTGTCGCAATCGCCGGCCGCAAGCCGGGCCAAATTGCGTCCGCTGCTCGCGCTTGCGCCCTACGTCGCCCGCTACCGGATGCGTGCGTTCCTCGCGCTCATCGCCTTGACGATTGCCGCCATTACCACGCTGATCGTACCGGTGGCGGTGCGCCGCATGATCGACTTCGGGTTCACGCCCGAAGGCATCGCCATGATCAACAGCTATTTCAGCGTCATGATCGCGGTGGTTGCGTTGCTCGCTGGCGCGAGCGCGCTGCGATATTATCTGGTGATGACCATCGGCGAGCGCATCGTCGCCGATCTCAGGCGCGATGTATTCGCGCATCTGATCTCGCTTTCGCCGGCGTTTTTCGATTCGGCGCGCAGCGGCGAACTGATCTCGCGGCTCACTGCCGATACCACGCAGATCAAATCCGCAGTCGGCTCGTCGGTGTCAATCGCACTGCGAAACACGGTGCTGTTTATCGGCGCGACGGCGATGATGGTGGTCACCAGCCCGCGATTGTCGGGCTTTGTGCTGGCAGCAATTCCGCTGATCGTCATTCCACTGGTGGCCTTCGGGCGCTGGGTTCGCCGGCTGTCACGCAGCGCGCAGGACACGCTGGCGGAGGCTACGGCCTATGCTTCGGAATTGATCGGCTCGATCAGGACCGTGCAAGCCTACACCAACGAAACACTGGCGAACGCCCGGTTCGGCGGCGAGGTGGAGCAGGCTTACGATGCCGCGCGCAACTCGACTAAGGCGCGCTCGGTGCTTACCGCGATCATCATCTTCACCGTCTTCACCAGCGTCGTCGTGATACTCTGGGTCGGTTCGCACGACGTGCTAACCGGATCGATCACGCCCGGACGGCTTGGACAATTCGTGTTGTACGCGGTGTTCGCCGCTATGGGCCTTGGCCAGCTCAGCGAAGTCTGGGGCGAAGTCTCTGCGGCGTCCGGCGCCGCGGAACGTTTGTTCGAAATACTCAATGTCAGATCTTCCATCGTGGCGCCGGCGAGACCGCGGGCGTTGCCGGTGCCGGCGCGGGGCGATGTCGTGCTGGACAAGGTGAGCTTCGCCTATCCGACGCGACCCGGTACGCTGGCGCTTGATGACGTGTCGATGTCGGTCCGTGCCGGCGAGAAGGTAGCCATCGTGGGGCCATCCGGCGCGGGCAAGAGCACGCTGTTTCATCTGCTGCTGCGGTTCTACGATCCCGCCAGCGGCAGCATCTCATTCGACGGGGTGCCGATCCGCGACGCAGATCCCAGCGAGGTGCGCTCGCGCATCGCGCTGGTGCCGCAGGATTCGGTCGCCTTCGCCGCGAGCGCGCGAGAAAACATCCGTTTCGGCCGGCCCGATGCATCCGATGCGGACGTCGAACGCGCGGCGGAACAGGCTCACGCCACCGAATTCATCCAACGCTTGCCGGGCGCGTTTGAATCGCCGCTCGGCGAGCGCGGCGTGACGCTTTCGGGCGGACAGCGCCAGCGCATCGCCATCGCGCGCGCCATCCTGCGCGACGCGCCACTGCTGCTGCTGGATGAGGCAACGTCGTCGCTCGACGCTGAAAGCGAGACATTGGTTCAAACCGCGTTGGAAGAACTGATGCGGCATCGCACGACATTGGTCATCGCGCATCGCCTCGCGACGGTGCTTTCGTGCGATCGCATCATGGTGATGGATCAGGGCCGCATCGTCGAGCAGGGCACCCACAGCTCGTTGGTCGCGGCGAACGGACTTTACGCGCGGCTGGCGCGGCTGCAGTTCGGGATGTGAGGCTCGCGCGAGCCTACGGCTTCCATGCCATCTTCAACACCGGCTTTCCCGACGTCGGATTCATATCTGCGCCGGCATCGACAAAACCATTGCGCTTATAAAACCGGATGGCGCGGGCATTGTCGGTATTCACCAGCAGCGTGATGCCGTCGCGTTGACAGCCGCTTCGCCTCGTCGATCAGCGCATCGCCGAGCCTGGAGCCCCAGTGCGACGGACCGACCACGAGCTGATCGAGGTAGCCCGAGCTATCGATGGTGACGAAGCCGATCGGCGTTGCTTCTCGTTCAGCGACAACGATCGTCGCATTCGGCACCAGTTCGTTGCGCCAGCGCGCGCGCCACCACGCCACGCGCGCGACGAAATCAATCGACGGATAGGCCTGCTGCCAGGTCTCCAGCCATAACGCGATGGCGGCGTCTTCGTCTTCGGCGCGGTAGGGGCGCAGTTGAAACGCGACGCTCACTCAGCGTTCCGTCAGCTTCAGTTCGATGCGGCGGTTACGCTTGTAGGCTTCTTCGGTGGTCGCGGTATCGAGGGGCTGAAATTCGGCGAAGCCGGCGGCGACCAAGCGCTGCGCCGGAACGCCGAGGGTTATCAGGTACTGCACCACCGAAATCGCACGCGCGGATGACAGCTCCCAATTCGACTTGAATATCGGGCTGTTGAGGATGGGCCGTACGTCGGTATGTCCGTCGACCCGCAACACCCAGGCGATCTCGGCCGGGATCTGCTTGTCGAGATCGACCAACGCCGTTGCAAGCTTGTCGAGCTCGGCGCGGCCTTCCGGCAGCAGCAGCGCCTGCCCGGTATCGAAGAACACCTCCGACTGAAACACAAAGCGGTCGCCGACGATGCGGACATCAGGACGATTGCCGAGAATAGCGCGCAGCCGTCCGAAAAATTCGGAACGATAGCGCGACAATTCCTGCACCCTCTGCGCCAGCGCAACGTTCAGGCGCTGCCCCAGATCGGCGATGCGGCTTTGCGATTCCTGGCCCTGCTTTTCGGAAGCGTTCAGCGCCTCTTCCAGCGCGGCAAGCTGGCGCCGCAGCGCGCTGATCTGCTGATTCAGCACCTCGACCTGCGCCATCGCGCGGGCCGACAATTGCTTCTCGGAGTCCAGCGCCTTGTTGAGTTCGGTGGCGCGGCCCGCCGCATCGGAGCCCGCGCCGGCAAGCCCATCGTAAAGACCTTTGACGCGATCGCGTTCGGCCTCGGCGGACAAAAGGCCGGCGCGCATCTGCGACAGCTGGTCATTGAGATTGAGTTCGCCGAGTTTTTCCAGCGACAGCAACTCGTTCAACTGGGCGAGCTTGGCGTTGAGCTGCTCGAGCGCCTTGTCCTTGCCGGTGACTTCCTGCGACAGAAAGAACTGCACCACGAGAAAGACCGACAACAGGAATACGATCGACAGCACCAGCGTCGACAGCGCGTCGACGAAACCCGGCCAGTAGTTGAATCCGGCTTCGTTGCGGCGTCCGCGTGCAAGAGCCATTCGTAACTCCGGTTAATTCTTCTCGGGCTGGCGCGCGATCCGTTCCAGCAATTTCCTGATCTCGCGGCTCTGTTCGCCCTGGCCGTCAGCCCATTCACGGATCATTTCCTGCTCGCTTCGCATGTGGGCGACGAGGCCCTGGATGGCTTCGGCGAGGTTGGCCATCGCCGACGTGGTGCCGCGGTTGTTGCCGCCTTCTTCCATCGCCGCGCGCAATTTTTCGATGGCTTGTTGCAGGTCGCCGCTCGCGCCCGCGGCGCTTTCGCCTGAATACTCCCGCACGGTCGAGGCTAGCCAGTCTTCCAGATCGGTGTAGAAACGATTCTGCGCCTGACTCGATTGCAGATCGAGAAAGCCCAGTATCAGCGATCCGGCGAGGCCGAACAGCGATGACGAGAATGAAATGCCCATGCCGCCGAGCGGCGCCGCAAGGCCTTCCTTCAGCGTGTCGAACAGCGCGCCGGCATCGCCGCCGACCTTAAGACCGTCGATGACCTTGCCGACCGAACCCACGGTTTCGATCAAACCCCAGAACGTGCCGAGCAAACCGAGGAAGACCAAAAGCCCTGTCATGTATCGCGAGATATCGCGGGCTTCGTCGAGCCGGGTGGCGATTGAATCCAGCAGATGCCGCATGGTCTGCTGGGAGATGGTCATCCGTCCGGTACGCTCGCCGCCGAGAATTGCCGCCATCGGCGCCAGCAGGATCGGGCGCCGGTCGAGCGCCAGCCCAGGATCGGCGATGCGAAAATTGTTCACCCACGAGACTTCGGGATAAAGCCGGATCACCTGCCGGAATGACAGGATGATGCCGATCAGCAGCACGGCGCCGATCAAGGCATTCAGGCCGGGATTGGCGAAGAATGCCGTGATGATCTGCCTGTAGAGCACCACCAGCAGCAATCCGCACAGCACCAGAAACACCAGCATGCGCACGAGAAAGATGCGCGGCGAAGAAAGTTTGGACAGTTCGATCTCCATCGCGGAGCGGGAAGAGCCTAACGCCATGGGCGGATCATCATTCGTTGCAGGAAAATACGAGAGAGCCTCAATATGGCACAGCCACGGCGAGAAAAAAGCTCAGTTCCACCAATTTGGCGGCTATATGGACCTCAAGCGCGAAACTACGCCGCAGCCACCGCGTATTTCATAAGGTTTGAGCGCCGAAGCGGTTAGCAAGGATTTCGCATGGTTGTAATCTATCTGAAGGCGCTGGCAGCCATCGCCGTGGCGCTGTCGGTCTTGATGGCCTTCGCCTGGGTGGTGCAGCAGCGCACCGGCAATTCCGGCTGGGTCGACACCATCTGGACATTCTCCCTGGGCCTCGTCGGGGTCGGCAGCGCGCTGTGGCCCATAGCTCACGCGCAGCCGAACTCTCGCCAGTGGCTGGTGGCCGCGTTGGTTGCGGCATGGTCGCTGCGGCTCGGCTCGCATATCGCGGCGCGCACCGCTGACATTACCGACGATCCCCGCTACGCGGCGTATGCAAAGGAGTGGGGCGCGGATTCGCCGCGAAAGATGTTCGTCTTTCTGCAGAATCAGGGATTGGGATCGATACCGCTGGTGTTTGCCATCTTCGTCGCATCGCGTTTTCCATCGGAGGCGTTACGCGTACAGGACTATGTCGGCGCGTTGCTTCTGTTCGCCGGCGTTGTCGGCGAGGCGATCGCGGATGCGCAGTTGAAGAATTTTCGCACCAATCCGGCCAACAAGGGAAAAGTCTGTGACGTCGGGCTGTGGGGCTGGTCGCGGCATCCGAATTACTTCTTCGAATGGTTCGGCTGGCTTGCCTATCCGGTCATTGCGCTTTCACCCGATTATCCGTGGGGGTGGGCGACGCTGCTGGCGCCGATCTTCATGTACTGGATTCTCGTGCACGTGACCGGTGTGCCTCCGCTCGAAGAGCAGATGCTGCGTTCGCGCGGCGAACGCTATCGCGACTATCAGGCGCGAATCAGCATGTTCTTTCCCGTACCGCCGCAACTTAGAGCAACTCGATAAGTCTGGCGGTGAGGGTGCGTTAGCCGAGCGGCTTCAAAAACTTCACCAGCTCCGCATGCACGAACTCATTGCCGCACACGACGTGTCCACTCTTCAGCGCGTCATCGTCGCCATTTATTCCACTGACGATGCCGCCCGCCTCGCGGACGATGATGGTGCCCGCAGCCATGTCCCATGGCTGCAGGTTGCGCTCCCAATACCCGTCGAGACGCCCGGCCGCGACAAAAGCCATGTCGAGCGACGCGGCGCCGAAGCGACGCAGGCCAGCCACCTTCGGCTGAATCCCGGTCATTTCGGCTCGCGACAATTCGTGGTCGCCGCGGCCGATATGCGGCAAGCCGCACGCGATCACGCACTCGTCGAGCTTGCGCCGCCCCGCGACGCGCAGCCGCTGATCGTTGAGAAATGCACCCTTGCCGCGTTCCGCGATGTAAAGGTCGTCATTGGCGGGATTGTAGATCAGGCCGGCAATGATCGTGCCTTCTCGCTGCAGGCCGATCGAAATCGCAAACTGCGGAATGCCGTGCAGAAAATTCGTCGTGCCGTCGAGCGGATCGACAATCCAAGTATGGGTCTTGTCGTCGCCCTCGCGGGTGCCGCCTTCCTCGCCGATGAAGCCGTAGCCGGGCCGCGCCTTGGTCAGGTCGGCGTAGAGCATTTCCTCCGCACGCTTGTCCGCCGCGGTGACGAAATTCGCCGGGCCTTTCAGCGAAACCTGCAGATGCTCCACTTCGCCGAGGTCGCGTTTGAGGCTCCGTCCGGCGCGGCGCGCGGCTTTGACCATGACGTTGATGAGCGCTGAATGCAGCATGGCCGGCTAATATCCTGAATACAAAGTCCGCTGCACCGAGCTGCCCGGTTTGAACGGGTTGGGTGCCCTGCGGATCAGGTAACGTCAAGGCAGATCATTTGGCCCCCAGCCATTTGCGCGCGGCATCCTCGGCCTTTGCCCGATCTTCGGGATTGGCCTGCGCCATCGCTTCGTCGAGCATCAGGTCGCCTTTGCCAGCTGTTTTGGCGATGATGTGCCATTTGAAGGCCTCGACCTTGTCCATCGGAGCGCCCTGTCCGGTCACCAGCACACGCGCCAGCCGGTTCTGAGCGATCGGGCTGTTTTGCCGCGCAGCCTTGCGCAGCAGCGCCACGGCAGCGGCTTCATTCTTGGGCGTGCCGAAGCCGTTGTATAGCGCGATGGCGTATTCGACCTCGGCGTCAACATTATCGGCAAGCGAGGCCGCCTGAAGCAGACGAACCGATTTCTCCACGTTTTTTTCCACGCCGGTGCCTTCCTTGTAGAAGGTCGCCAGCGCGTATTGCGCTTCGGGATTGCCGGCGTCGGCGGCGACGCGCAACAATTCGGCGGCGCGCTTGACGTCCTGCGGCAGCGTCTGTCCGTCGAGATAAAGCAGCGCCAGATTGTAGGCCGCCTTCGGATTGCCGAGCTTGGCGGACGAGGCCAAGAGCTTCGCTCCCTCCTCACGATCGACGGGGCCTCCACGTCCGGAGATCCGAAGCATCGCCAGTGCAAACATGGATTCGCGGTCCCCCAGATCCGACGCGCGCTTGAACCAGCTCACAGCCTTGTCGTCATCGCGCTTGACGCCGAGCGCATTGGCATAAAGCTCGCCGAGCATGGCCATCGCCTTGGGATCGTTGTTGTCCTGCGCCCGCTGGCTGGCGAGATCGAATGCGGCTTTGTACTGGCCGCGCTGATAGGCGCCGTAGACAACATCGGCGTTTGGATCGTCGGCCACAGGCGCGGTCGGAGGCGGAGCCGCGGGAGCGGCGGACTGAGCAGGCGCGGCTTTTGGCGGCGCGGCCGGGGCCGCGGGTTTGGGCGCTGCAACGGGCGCTGCCGGCTTCTTCGCCGTCGTACGCGGCTTTGCTTTGGGCTTGGCGGCTTTGCTTGCCGAGGGCCGCGATGCAGCGGGCGGCGTCAACGACAACTGTGCCGATGCCGCCCCGGCCAATATCAGCCAGCAGGTCAGTATCGATGTGAAACGTAGAGCTTTCATTCCGGCGTCATTCTGATTCGGTTTTGACCGTTCCGGACATCGCCGCGTGACCTTGCCTGATTGCCTGTTCCGCGTCCATCAGGGCTGCCGCTGCGCCACGCGGATTGGTCCAGATGAAATTGCCGAGCAGGATGAAATCAGCTCCGGCTGCCGCAAATTCGTGAGCTTCATTCACATTCGCCGCGAAGCCGACGCACGGAGGCTCAAACAGTTCGGCCCACCATTGCAATCTTTCCGCAATCGCTTCAACCGATGGCCGCTCGTTCCGGGAATCCGGCTCGCCGAACAGTAAATAGTCCGCCCCGGCTTCACCCGCGGCCATCGAATCGTGGCGTGTGGTAAGGCCGCCGACGCCGGCGATACGGTTGGGCTTCAAACCCGGCAGCGCATCCTGCATCGCCTCTATGCCGGTCAAGTGCGCGCCATCCGCGCCCGAGCGAGCGACCAGTTCAACGTGACCGTCCAGTAAAAGTGCCGCGCCGGAGACCTGAATCGCAAGCGCCAGCGCCTTGATCCGCGAGATCATGGTGCGCTGATCGGTAATTGCGAGCCGCACCAACACCGCCGCGACATCAGCCTGAGCGAGCAAACCCGGCAGCTCTAAAATCAATGTCGCGGGGTCGTCCACAACCGGAGTGGAAAGATAAAGTCGCGGCACGGGACGTGGCGCGACGGATTTCGAGGCCATAAAGCCTAGGCCGCTTTCTTTTCGAGATCGGCTTTCCATTCGCCCTTGCTGGCGAGCGAATTCATCTGCGCGCGATGAGTGAAGGCCTGCTGGCCGGCGGCGACGTTTTCGCTTTTGCCCAGCCATGCCTTTTGCGGTGCCGCCTGCAGCGCGCGTCCATATGAGAATGTGAGGCCCCAGGGCAGGCCGCCGATCCGGTGCATGGCATCAAGATGTGCAGTGGCCTCCTCATCGGACTGTCCGCCGGACAGGAATGCGATGCCGGGCACAGCGGCGGGAACGCAGCTCTTCAGCAGGCGCACGGTCTTTTCCGCGACTTCTTGGATGGAAGATTTTTTGGCGCTCTTCTTTCCCGCGATAGCCATGTTCGGCTTCAGAATCATGCCTTCGAGCGCGACGCGCTGGATGCGCAATTCGCGGAAAGTGTGATTGAGAACGCGCTCGGTCACGTCATAGCAGCGATCGATGTCGTGATCGCCGTCCATCAGCACTTCAGGCTCGACGATCGGGACGATTTGCGCGGCCTGGCACAACGCGGCATAGCGCGCCAGCGCATGCGCATTCACATGGATCGCGGTCATGCTCGGGATGTCCTTGCCGATATCGATCACCGCACGCCATTTCGCAAACCGCGCGCCCTGGTCGTAATATTTCTTCAGCCGCTCGGCGAGTTTGTCGAGGCCCACGGTGACGAGCTCGCCGGGACAGCCGGGAAGCGGCTGGGTGCCCTCATCGACCTTGATGCCGGGAAGCGCTCCCGCGCCTTCGATCACCTTGACCAGCGGCGTGCCGTCCCTGGCCTTTTGCCAGATCGTCTCGTCATAAAGGATGACGCCGGAGATGTATTTCGACATGGCGTCCTTGGACCGAAACATCATCTCGCGGTAATCGCGCCGCGAGTCCTCCGTCGATTCGACCTTGATCGCATCGAAGCGGCTCTTGATGGTATTGGACGACTCGTCGGCGGCGAGGATTCCCTTGCCGGGCGTGACCATGGCCAGCGCGACTTTGTTGAGTTCGGCGAGATTCATGAAAGTCTCCTCAGCTCATTGCAGCGATTGCGATGTGATATCAGGTCTCAGACAAATCCCAAGAAAGCAGCCAGTGCGCGATCGACTCGGCTCTGGTCTACAGAACCTAAACGTCCAAACACCCGTCCCACCTTTGTCGCAGGAAGCGTAGTGCACTTGTCCGCCATGATTTGCGATGGAGCGCGGAGCCCATTTTCGTCCGACGGGTCAATTAAGATGCGGCACGTTAGTGCGCTTGTAAGATCGCTCGTTAGAGGCAGAAATGTGATTGAATCCAAATCACCGAAACGGTCGGCTTGGACAATTAGAGCGGGACGTGGTTTCCCGTAGTCGCCGGTCATCGCGACCGTCAGCAGGTCGCCTCGTTTCATTTCCAGCCTTCGATTTCGATGTTCGAAAGCTCCTCCAGAATCACCTTCTCGTCTGCGCTGGCGTTGATCGTGGCAATGTCGCGCGCGATTTGCTCCTTCATTTCGGGCGAATCCCAATCTGGCAACCAGATCGTGACCGGCTTAAGCCCTGCCGCCTTCATCTTCTCGCGATGTTTGCGGACGCGCGCGGCAGTGCCGCTTGGCCTTTCCTGCTTCTTTGTAGCCTTGCTCATGACGACCCCGTGTGCGTTACATGTAACATACCACATGCGACTTTCACCTTCAAGATCACGATTTCAGCACCTCCACGCCCGGTAGCGGCTTGCCCTCCATCCATTCAAGAAACGCGCCGCCGGCGGTCGACACGTAAGTAAAATCGTCGGCCACCCCGGCTTGATTCAGCGCCGCCACGGTGTCGCCGCCCCCGGCCACCGAAACCAGCTTTTTAGCTTTTGTGCGTTCGGCGGCATGTCTGGCGGCTGCAACCGTTCCACGGTCAAACGGCGCGATTTCAAAGGCGCCGAGCGGACCGTTCCAGACCAGCGTCTTGGCGTCGTCGATCGCAGCGGTGATGTGCCTGACGGATTGTGGGCCGACATCGAGAATCATTCCGTCGTCGGGAACAGCCACGAGCGGGCAGACTTGCGACGGAGCGTCGGCTTCAAACTTGCGCGCGACCACGGCGTCAACCGGCAGGATAATTTCGCAGCCGGCGGCTTTCGCCGCATCGAGAATTTTCAGCGCGGTGGATGCCAGGTCCTTTTCCGCCATCGACTTGCCGATTCCGACGCCCTGCGCGTGCAGGAAGGTATTGGCCATGCCACCGCCGATCACCAGCGCATCGACCTTGCTGACGAGATTTTGCAACAAATCGATCTTGCTCGACACTTTGGCGCCGCCAACGATGGCGATCACGGGCTTTGCCGGCGCATCCAGCGCCTTGCCGAGCGCTTCAAGCTCCGCTTGCATGGTTCGCCCGGCATATGCGGGCAGCACATGCCCCAAGCCTTCGGTGGAGGCGTGCGCGCGGTGAGCCGCGGAAAACGCGTCGTTGACCCAGATGTCGCCAAGCTTTGCCAGCTCTGCCACGAACGCTTGGTCGTTTTTTTCCTCTTCCTTATGGAAACGCGTGTTTTCCAGGCAAAGTATGTCGCCGTTCTTCATGGCTGCCACGGCTTTCGCCGCAACATCGCCGACGCAGTCCAGCGCAAATGCCACCGGCTTTCCGATCACGTCCGCAAGCGCCGCCGCGACCGGCTTCAGTGAAACCTTGTCATCGCGCCCCTTCGGCCGGCCGAAATGCGCCAGCAGGATCACCCTGCCGCCCTTGCCGGATATCTCGGTAATGGTCGGCGCGATGCGCTCAAGACGCGTGGCGTCGGTGACGCGGCCGTTGTCCATTGGCACGTTAAGATCGACGCGCAGCAGCACGCGCTTTCCCTTTGCGTCGACATCATCGAGGGTGCGGAAGTTCGGCATGGGTTTGCTCCGGTCGTCACCCTGAGGCGCGAGCGGCGAAGCCGCGAGGCTCGAAGGGCGTTCGCGCCGCCATCCTTCGAGGCGCGCAAAGGCGCGCACCTCAGGATGACGAAGACAATTACAGTAGCTTGCCCATCACCACGGCGGTGTCGGCCATGCGGTTGGAAAAGCCCCATTCATTGTCGTACCAGGACATCACCCGCACCAGCGTGCCGTTCTGCACCTTGGTCTGATCCATGTGGAAGGTGGACGAGTGCGGATCGTGATTGAAATCGATCGAGACGTTGGGCGCGGTGGTGTAGCCCAGTACGCCCTTGAGCTGCTGCTCGCTGGCGCGCTTCATCGCGTCGTTTATTTCCTTTACGTCGGTCTTGCGCGAAGCCACGATCTTGAGATCGATCACCGACACGTTCGGCGTCGGCACGCGGATGGCGACGCCATCGAGCTTGCCTTTCAGTTCGGGCAGCACCAGGCCGATCGCCTTCGCCGCACCCGTTGAGGTCGGGATCATCGACAACGCCGCGGCGCGGCCGCGATAGAGATCCTTGTGCATGGTATCGAGCGTCGGCTGGTCGCCGGTATAGGCGTGGATCGTGGTCATGAAGCCGGTCTCGATGCCGACGGTGTCGTTCAGCACCTTGGCGACCGGCGCGAGGCAGTTCGTGGTGCACGAACCGTTCGAAACCACCAGATGATCCTTGGTCAGCTTGTCATGGTTGACGCCGAACACGATGGTCATGTCCGCATTATCGGCCGGCGCGGACACCAGCACGCGTTTGGCGCCCGCCGTAAGATGCGCGGACGCCTTGTCCTTCGCGGTGAAGATGCCTGTGCATTCCATCGCGATGTCGATGCCAAGATCCTTCCACGGCAATTTTGACGGATCGCGTTCGGCCGACACCTTGATCTTGCCGTTGCCGAGGCTGATCGAGTCGCCGTCGACAGTAACGGTGCCTGGGAAGCGGCCATGCACGGAATCAAAACGCAGTAGATGCGCGTTGGTCTCCACCGGCCCGAGGTCGTTGATGCCGACGACTTCGATATCCTTGCGGCCGGACTCGGCGATGGCCCGCAGAATATTGCGGCCGATGCGGCCAAACCCGTTGATCGCGACCCGGATTGCCATTCAAATTTCTCCCAAAAGAACCAGTCGATGTTGCTTGAGACTTAATGCCGTGACTGCAGCGTTGCAATGCGTCAATTCATCAACGTTGGGATATAGTTACGCCGCGTTGTGACGCCGCGTTGCCGCTTCGACGACCGCGTCGGCGGTGATGCCGAAATGCTTGTAAAGGTCTTTCGCGGGGGCGCTCGCTCCGAACGTGCTCATGCCGATGAAAATGCCGTCCTGGCCGATCACGGCATCCCAGCCGAAACGGACCGCGGCCTCGATCGCAATCCTGGTCGGCGCGCTGCCGATGATCGCCTCCCGTTTGTCCGAGGGCTGCTGCAGCAACAATTCCAGCGAAGGCACCGAGACCACGCGCGTCGCGATGCCTTTTTCCGCTAGCTGCTTCTGCGCGGCCACCGCGATCTCGACCTCCGAGCCCGAGGCGAACAGCGACACTTTGGCGTCGCCCTGCGCGGCGACCAGCTCATAGGCGCCGGTGCTGCAAAGGTTATCGGCGTGGGCGACGGTGCGAACCGGGGTGAGATTCTGGCGCGACAGCGCGAGTACCGTCGGCAGATTGGTACGCTCGAGCGCAAGTTGCCAGCATTCCGCGGTCTCGACCGCGTCGGCGGGTCGGAACACGCGCATGTTCGGCATCGCGCGCAGCGACGCCAGATGCTCGACCGGCTGGTGCGTCGGCCCGTCTTCGCCAAGCCCGATCGAATCGTGCGTCATCACGTAAATCACCGCGGTATGAGACAGCGCGGCGATGCGCATTGAGGGCCGTGCGTAATCCGTGAAGCACATGAAGGTGCCGCCGGCCGGCACGAAGCCGCCGTGCGCGGAAAGGCCGTTCATGGCGCCCGCCATGCCCATCTCGCGAATGCCGTAGTGGATATAGCGGCCGCTGAAATCGCCGGGCGCGACCTCCTTAAGGCCTTTGGTGCGGGTATTGTTTGATGGCGTCAGGTCCGCCGAGCCAAGCAGCAATTCAGGCAGCGCCGGCACCAGTACATCGAGCACAAGTTCGCTCGCCTTGCGGGTAGCGACCGTCGGCGGATCGGCGACGAGTTTTTCTTTCAGCTTGCTGAAGACATCGCCAAGTCCATCTGGACGTTTGCGGTCGATCACGCGGCGCTGAAATTCATTGCGCTGTGCCTCGGGTTTGGCATCGAAACGCGTTCGCCAATCGCGGTTTGCTTTTTTGCCTCGTCTGCCGGCCTTGCGCCACGCCTTCAGGATCTCGTCGGGAATTTCGAACGGACCGTAGTTCCAGTCGAGGTCTTTCTTGGCGCCGGCGAGTTCTTCCGTGCCGAGCGGTTCGCCATGGGCTTTCGATGTGCCGGCCTTGGTGGGGGCGCCGAAGCCGATCGTCGTCTTGCAAGCGATCAGCGACGGCCGATCTGACTTCTGTGCTTTCCTGAGCGCGGCGGCGATCGCCTTGGGATCGTGACCGTCGATCCGCTTGGCATTCCAGCCATGGGCCTTGAAGCGCGCGACCTGATCGACATCGTCGCTGAGCGAAATCGGCCCGTCGATGGTGATGCCGTTGTCGTCGTAGAGGAAAATCAGCTTCGATAATTTTAGGTGGCCTGCGAGCGCGATTGCCTCATGGCTGACGCCTTCCATCAGGTCGCCGTCGGAACACAAGACGTAGGTGTAGTGATCGACAACATCATCGCCGAATTCCGCAGCGAGCAGCCGCTCGGCGAGCGCGGTTCCGACCGACGAGGCGACGCCCTGGCCGAGCGGACCAGTGGTGGTCTCAATGCCGGAGGTCATGAAATTTTCAGGATGCCCCGGAGTTTTGGAGCCGAGCTGGCGGAAATTCTTGATCTGATCCAGCGTCATGTCCTTGTTGCCGGTGAGATAAAGCAACGCGTACAGCAGCATCGAGCCGTGACCCGCGGATAGGATGAAGCGGTCGCGGTCCGGCCATTTCGGGTCCGATGCGTCGAATTTCAGGAACTTGGTCCACAGCACGGTAGCAAAATCGGCCGCGCCCATCGGCAGGCCAGGATGGCCTGATTTGGCCTTCTCGACGGCATCCATCGCCAGCGCGCGAATCGCATTGGCCATAGTGTTGTGATCGACGTTCGTCATGCGGCATTCCAGTGGGTTTCGTGATGAACGCTCCGCGCCGCGAATAGATGCAGCCGGCAGCAAAAGCCTGTGAGAAATGGTTGGATAGCACCTGCGTTCCCCAAGTCCAAGGCGGGGGCTTCCTGATTGCGTTTGCGGTGCATAGCGCAGGAAGCAGCGTTGCACTTGCCTCGCTTGCCACGTAAATTTTAGCTTCTAAGGTCTTGCCGGGCCGGATGTTTTAATTTTGGCGACGTTTCTCATGCGGAGTTGCGCTTCAGGATGGTGGATCGTACTTCCAATAGCGTGGGCAACGGGGAACAAGCCGGGCCCGATATCGAGGCGGCAACGCGGCGCTTGATGTCGGCCCTTGAGGCGCTGGAAAGCGCGGTGGAGCGGCGGCGCGACGCTGACCGCGACGAGGACGAATTGGCGGCTCGCATTCAGGCATTGGGCGCGGATCGATCCAGGCTTGCCGATGAACTCGATGGCTCGCTGGTGAAATCAGGCAAGCTGGAGCGCGCCAATCGCGAGATCGCGGAAAGACTGGATGCTGCGATCGGCACCATTCGTTCGGTGCTCGATGCCGGAGAAAGCTCATGAGTTCATATCAACGTCACCATCAACGGCCGGCAATTCCGGATGGCCTGCGAAGAAGGCCAGGAAGCCCGGCTTATAAAACTCGCCGAGGATTTCGAATCGCGGATCGGCGACCTGCGCGGAAAATTCGGGGAGATCGGTGACGGGCGCCTGACCGTGATGGCGGCGCTGACGGTATGCGACGAACTCTTCGACGTCACCCAGCGCATCCGGTCTTTGGAGGAAGAACTCTCGGCGCTACGCGACGTCCGCGTTGTGTCGGCAGATCGCGCCCGGATGACGCAGAGCGCGATGGCGACGGCGCTCAATGCCGCCGCGGAGCGGATCGAAAAGACCACCCAGGTGCTCAACCGCACCGTCGGCGGCGGCGTCGCGATCGGGTGAGGGATAAGAAAGCAGCGCTGGCATCTTAGCGCCACAACGCCTACATTGGCTCGGCGAAGCTGTGTCGCGCGTCAGAAGCCATAATATCCCCGGGGCCTTATCGATCCTTCAGGGAACTGTCCCTGGCCGGGTCCGTGGATCCGGTCATATGGTGCCCACCTACTTTCGTAGGTGCTCCGGGATCGAGTGCTTCAACGGCCATCGCGGCTTCGCACTTTTGTTTTGCCGCCGAGTTTTTTCCGTAAAGCTGCATGTCAGCCACTCCTTCAAAAGGTGATCTTCGCACCGCCGCTCTTGCGCGGCGCGAAGCGTTGAGCGGCGAAGAACGCAGCGCAGCGGCACAAACGATCGCCACGCGCGGACTTCCCCTCGACATCAAGCCCGGCTCGGTTGTCGCAGGCTACTCGCCTATCCGCGGCGAGATCGATCCCGCTCCGCTGATGCAATTTCTCGCCGCGCACGGCGCGCGGCTAGTACTGCCGTCGGTCACCGCGCGGGGCACCTCGCTGGCATTTCGCGCCTGGTCTGCCGGCGATAGATTGATGCAGGGATCGCTAGGCATTCTGGAGCCGTCGCTCGCCGCCGCCGAACTTATTCCCGACATCGTGCTGGTGCCGCTGGCGGCGTTCGACCGCAGCGGTCACCGCATCGGTTACGGCGCCGGCCACTACGACGTCACGCTGACGCATTTGCGCAAGGTGAAAGCCGTCATCGCCATCGGCATCGCCTTCGCCGCGCAGGAGGTCGCAACCATTCCGGCGCTATCGCACGACGTGAAACTGAACTATGTTCTGACCGAATTGAAAACGTTCGATTTCCGGAGTTCATAGTTGCGGATTCTTTTTATCGGCGACGTGGTCGGCAAGTCCGGACGCACGGCCATCGCCGAGCATTTGCCCGGCCTGATCCGCGACTGGAAAGTCGACCTCACCATCGTCAATGGCGAGAACGCGGCCGGCGGTTTTGGCATCACCGAGATTATCTATAACGACTTCATCGACGCCGGCGCCGACGCGGTCACGCTCGGCAATCATTCCTGGGATCAGCGCGAAGCGCTGGTTTTTATCGAGCGCGCGCCGCAACTCATTCGCCCGGTAAACTATCCCAAGGGAACGCCCGGCCGCGGATCTGCGTTGATCGACACCAAAAACGGAAAGCGCGCGCTGGTGATCAACGCCATCGGCCGCGTATTCATGACGGCGTTCGACGATCCATTCGCGGTCCTCAACAGGGAATTGGACGCCTGCCCGTTGCAGGAAGCTGCCGATGCCATCGTCGTTGATTTTCACGCGGAGGCATCGAGCGAAAAGCAGGGCATTGGGTTTTTCTGCGATGGCCGCGCCAGCCTGGTGGTCGGCACCCATACCCATGTGCCGACCGCCGATCACCAGATTCTTCCGGGCGGCACGGCCTACATGACCGACGCCGGCATGACCGGCGACTATGATTTCGTGATCGGCATGCTCAAGGACGAGCCGATGCGCCGCTTCACCACCGGCATTCCGTCGGGCCGTTTCGAGGCGGCCTTGGGCACGGCGACGCTGAGCGGTGTGGCGGTCGAGACCGACGATGCGACGGGACTTGCACTGCGCATCGCGCCCGTGCGGATCGGTGGCAGGCTGGAGCCGACGCTGCCGGGATTCTGGAAATAGTCGTCATTGCTCCGTTGTGCGCTGCCGCAACAACGGCCCTGTAGAACTCACTCCACCTTGATGTTGGCGGCCTTCACGATCGGCCACCATTTGTCGATTTCCGCGGCCTGATGACTCCTGAGTGCAGACGGCGTTTGCCGGTCGACCGGCGGTATTTCCTGACCCAGCTCGGCGAATCGGCTCCTGACGCCAGGATCGGCGAGAGCTGCCACCACCGATGTATTCAATCTCGCCACGACGTCATCGGGCGTATGCTGCGGGGCCCAGATGCCGTGCCAGTAATCGATGTAGAGTCCCGGCAGTCCCGCCTCGTCCACTGTTGGGATATCCGGCGCGGATGGCAACCGCGTACGCGCCGTCACGGCATAAGCCTTGATGGTGCCGCCGCGCACTTGCGGCAACGAGTTCGAGGCTTGGTCGAACATGATGTCGATCTGCCCGGCGATCAGGTCGTTCATCGCGGGGCCGGCGCCGCGATAGGGCACGAAGCGAAACTCGGTCCCGGTCTGCTTCATGAAGAAAACTGCCGCGACATGCGCTCCGGTTCCCACGCCGGACGTGCCCGCGGTGGCCTTGTCCGGGTTGTCCTTGAGCCAGCCGATCAATTCCTTGAGGTCGCGCGCCGGCAGGGTTGACCTGCCGATGATGAGCTGCGGTCCGCTTGCGATGAGCGCGATCGGCTCGAAGTCCTGCAACACATCATACTGCAGCGAATAGATGGCCCCGTTGAGACAATGCGTTCCCCAATGACCGATGGTGATGGTGTAGCCATCCGGCGTCGACCGCGCGGCCTTCAGTCCGGCGATGGTGCCGGACGCGCCGGTGACGTTTTCGATGACGATGGTCTGCCCGAGCGTCCTGCGCATTTGGTCGGCGACAATGCGGGCCAGCGCATCGGTGGGCCCTCCGGCCGCGAACGGCACGATCAGCGTGATCGGCCGCGACGGAAATGTCTGCGCCCGCGCGGCCATGGGCCACGTTGCGGCCGCCCCAGCCGCCGCCTTGATGAAATCGCGCCGCTTCATAAATGCCTCCCGATATTTTCCGGGAGCGTAACCATTGTTTTCAGGCAAGGCGAGCGCGTCAAAAGTCTGGTGTCCCGCTCGGGATACGATGACGGCAGTGATCGGAGTTACAGCTTGTACGCCGTCCGGAATCCGCCCCAGTGCCGTCCGTTGACGCGGATAGGCACGTCGATCTCGCGCATCATCACGGTCTGGCCGTTGCCCATGTCGCGGGCGTAGCTCTGGATCAGGTAGGATCGTAGATTCTGCCCGGCGGCGAGCCCCGCGACGTCGTTGAAGATGCGCCGGTTGCGGCTATTGGCGGTATTCCAAGCGACGTTGCCTGGCCGCTGCGGCTGAGAATAGATTTTGTTGTGCACCGGCAGGTAGCCGTTGCGGTCGATCATGGCGCAGAACACCATGCGCGGGTCCTTGGCCAGAAACGCTTCCTGGAAAGACGGCAGCGCGCGCTCTGCCCAGTTCAGGATATGGGTGCGGTGCTGAACCGGATTGGAGCCGGGAATCTCGACGTATTTGGCGTCGAACATATCTTCCATCGAAATGGCGCCGCTCGCCACTGCATCCTCGAAGATTTTCGTCAGCGCGTGACCTGCTTCCATCGCGCGCGTCACGAATTCGGTGTTCTCGTCGTGGATCGACCACAACTTGTCTTCGATCTTTTCAGTCAGCGATGAGTTCACCGCCTCGAAACGCGCCTGCGCGCCCGCCGCGTTGCGTTCGGTGACGCGGATTTTGCAGGCACCGATGTCTTGCAGCGTCGCGGCGAGAGTTTCGTTCAGTGGGATGGTCTGCGCGTCCGGTCCGGAGATCAGAATCCCCTGCATGGATATTTCATAGACCGGCGCGTTGATTTTGCCCCGCCGCGTTTCGATCTCGATGGCGAGATGGCACGGCAACCGCTCCCGCCGGCGCTGGTCCTCGCGCTCGCCTTGGCGCAGCAGCACCGCGCAGCGCGATTTCAATCGCGAGGCAAACATGGTGACGTCCTTGCCCGCCCGCGCGACATTTTCTCCGTGGGCTTCAGCTTCCTTGGTGGCGCTGTCGATATCTGCCGCGCTGTCGCCGACCGAAACGATGAAATGCGACGCGGAGGCGGCGTTGGCGGACATCTCGCTGGTGGTTTCGTTCTGATCCGCCACAGCGCCTTCGACGTTTTCGAACACCGGCCGGATCGCCTCGATTGCCTTCGATATCCGGTGCACGGCATCGACCGAACCGGCAGCATCTTTTTGCAGCGCGTCGATCTTTTTCTTGATCTCTTCGGTTGCGGTCTGGGTCTGTACCGCGAGCGCCTTAACCTCGGAGGCGACCACGGCAAAGCCGCGCCCGGCAGCACCCGCACGCGCCGCCTCAATGGTCGAATTCAGCGCCAGCAGCGTGGTCTGTCTTGCGATCTGCGCGATCAGGTTGACGACGTTGCCGATCGCCGCCGAGGATTCGCGCAGGCGATCGACATTCTCGGTCGCTTCGCGGGCGGCGGCACTGGCCTGGTCCGCGAGCTTGCTGGCGTCGCGCACCTGGGAGCCGATGCCTTCCGCCGAATGGGTGAATTTGTCGGCGGCCTGCGAGAAAGTTGTCGCGGTGTTATGCGCGGCGCTGGTGCGGCCGGTGAGGGCGTTGGTGCGCTGACGGATGGTGTAGAGCGTGGCCGCGGTAGCCTCGGCGCCGCCGGCGACCGAATTTGCGGCGCGATCAAGCTGGCGGATCATCGCGCCGAGTTCGAGTTCGAGCAGTTCCAGAATTTCCTGCGCGGAATCGGCATGGGATACGTCTGGAAGCTCCGCGACCACCGGAGCCGCAGTCGTTTCCGGAATGACCGTGGATGAAACCGCCGCCGCGGGCCGCTTCCGAAACAAAGCAAATGCCATGAGATTTTCCAAAATGACGCAAATGCCACCTTCGCATCGGAGCGTGAAATCATGGTTAAGAATGCCTAATTTACGGGCGGTCCAGCCCGGAAATGCCGAAATTGCCGGCGATTTTTGATTTTGCCGATGTCGCGGCCTATAACGCCGCGCGCTGACTGAAACAGACCGAGAAACGCACGAGATTCCGCATGGCCGGACATTCCCAATTCAAGAACATCATGCACCGCAAGGGGCGGCAGGATGCCCAGAAGTCCAAGCTGTTCAGCAAGCTGGCGCGGGAAATCACGGTGGCAGCCAAGATGGGGCAGCCTGATCCTTCGATGAACGCGCGCTTGCGCGCCGCGATCATTTCGGCCCGCCAGGAAAACATGTCGAAGGATTCGATCGACCGCGCGGTGAAGAAGGCGATCGGCGGGGAGGGGGAGAACTACGACGAGATCCGCTATGAAGGCTACGGGCCCGGCGGTGTCGCCGTCATCGTCGAAGCCTTGACCGACAACCGCAACCGTGCGGCATCCGACATCCGCTCCTATTTCACGAAGTCCGGCGGCAATCTGGGTGAGACGGGCTCAGTCGCCTTTATGTTCGATCATACCGGCGTCATTGAATATGACGCCCAGGTCGCCTCAGACGACGCGATGCTGGATGCCGCGATCGAGGCCGGTGCCGACGACGTGGCATCCGCGGAAAGCGGCCATGAGATCTACGCCTCGCCGGAGACGTTTCGTGAAGTTGCCAAGGCGCTGGAAACGAAATTCGGCGAACCGCGCAAGGCGGCGCTAACCTGGAAGCCGCAAAATACTATCGCGGTCGACGACGAGATTGGCGAGAAGCTGCTGAAGCTGATCGACCTGCTCAACGAGCATGACGACGTGCAGAACGTCTATGCCAATTTCGAGGTGTCGGACGTACTCATGGCGCGGATGGGCGGGTAGGGGGTTCAACGTCATTGCGAGGAGCGCAGCGACGACGCAATCCAGTCTTCGTTTGTAATACTGGATTGCTTTGCTTCGCTCGCGATGACGGTGGGGAATCGCCTGTTTCTGTTTCGTTCGCCGCGCTGCGGCGTTATCACTACCTCATGACATCGCAGCCGATTCGCCATCCTGTCCGCATCCTCGGCATCGATCCGGGCCTGCGCCGCACCGGCTGGGGCGTGATCGAGGTCGACGGCAACCGGCTGATATTTGTCGGATGCGGCTCGATCGAGCCTCCCGACGGCCTGCCGCTGGCGAGCCGCCTGCTCGCCATTCATCAGGGCCTTGCCGCCGTGCTCGGCGAATTTCAACCGGCCGAGGCGGCGGTCGAACAAACCTTCGTCAACAAGGACGGTGTTGCGACGCTGAAGCTTGGACAGGCGCGTGGCGTTGCGATGCTGGTGCCTGCGATGTTTGGCATCGCGGTTGCGGAATATGCGCCGAACCAGGTGAAGAAGACCGTGGTCGGCGCCGGTCATGCCGACAAGAGCCAGATTTTGTTGATGCTGAAAATTCTGCTGCCGAAGGCCGATCCGAAATCGCCCGATGCCGCCGACGCGCTGGCGATCGCGATTACCCATGCCCATCACCGCGGCAGCGCAATGCTGCGGTTGAGGGTGGTCGGGGCATGATCGGCAAACTCAAAGGCCTGATCGATTCATACGGCGAGGAGTACGTCATCCTCGACGTCGGCGGGGTCGGCTATCAGGTGCATTGCTCGGCGCGAACGTTGCAGGCGCTGCCGTCGCCCGGCGAGGCCGCGGTGCTGTCGATCGAAACCTATGTGCGCGAAGACCAGATCAAGCTGTTTGGCTTTCGCAGCGACATGGAGCGCGAATGGTTTCGGCTGCTGCAGACAGTACAAGGCGTTGGCGCAAAAGTTGCGCTGGCAGTGTTGAGCACGCTGCCGCCGTCCGATCTCGCCAATGCCATCGCGTTGCGCGACAAGGCCGCCGTCACGCGCACGCCTGGCGTCGGGCCAAAGGTCGCAGAGCGCATCGTCACGGAGTTGAAAGACAAGGCGCCGGCGTTTGCCAACATCGATCCGGCGCTGGTGCATCTGTCGGGCGCGATCGACGACCATCGCGCACCGCGGCCCGTCACCGACGCGATTTCGGCGCTCGTCAATCTCGGCTACGGCCAGCCGCAGGCCGCCGCCGCCATCGCCGGCGCCTCGCGCCTTGCCGGCGAAAAGGCGGAGACGGCGCAGCTTATTCGGCTGGGGTTGAAGGAACTGGCGAAGTGAGTGCGGTAGCGAGTCTGTTCCATGACGCGATGAAGCGCCCTTCGTTGCTCCCTCCCCCCTTGAGGGGGAGGGTCGGGAGAGGGGGGTAACTCCAAAGAGCGGCGCTCGCGGCATACCGCCCTCCCGGCGCTGCTGCGCGGCGCCGACCTCCCCCTCAAGGGGGGAGGTGAAGAGAGCAGCTCATGACCACTTCGCCCCGCATCGTAACGCCCGAGCGCCGCCCGGATGACACCGCCGACACTGCGCTGCGTCCGCAATTGCTGTCGGAATTTGTCGGCCAGCAGCAGGCGCGCGCCAATCTCGCGATCTTCATCGAAGCCGCGCGCAAGCGCAGCGAGGCGCTCGACCACGTGCTGTTCGTCGGTCCGCCCGGTCTCGGCAAGACCACGCTGGCGCAGATCGTGGCGCGCGAACTCGGCGTCGGCTTTCGCGCCACGTCCGGCCCTGTGATCGCCAAGGCCGGCGACCTCGCAGCACTCCTGACGAATCTCGAAGAACGCGACGTTCTGTTCATCGACGAAATTCACCGCCTCAGTCCCGCGGTGGAGGAAGTGCTCTATCCGGCGATGGAGGATTTTCAGCTCGACCTGATCATCGGCGAGGGCCCGGCGGCGCGCTCGGTGAAGATCGAACTGGCGAAATTCACGCTGGTCGGCGCAACCACGCGCGCCGGGCTTCTCACCAACCCGCTGCGCGATCGTTTTGGAATTCCGGTGCGGCTGAATTTCTACACCGAGGAAGAGCTGGAGAAGATCGTCACGCGCGGCGCGCGCGTGCTCAAGATCGGCATGACGCCCGATGGTGCCAACGAGATCGCCCGCCGCGCCCGCGGCACGCCGCGCATCGCCGGACGGCTGCTGCGGCGGGTGCGGGATTTTGCGTCGGCTGCGGACGCTAGTTCGATCGACCGCGCCATTGCCGACCACGCATTGAGCGCGCTGGAAGTCGACGCCGCCGGTCTCGATGCGATGGACCGGCGTTATCTGACCACGATCGCGATGAACTACGGCGGCGGTCCGGTCGGCGTGGAAACCATGACGGCGGCATTGTCCGAGCCGCGCGACGCCATCGAAGACATCATAGAGCCGTTCCTGATCCAGTGCGGCTATCTGCAGCGCACCCCGCGCGGACGCTTGCTGACCTCGCATGCGTTCAGGCATCTCGGCCTCGCGGAGCCCGCGCGCGATCCGGCGCAGTTCGGATTGTTCGGCGGTGGCGGGGATGAGGAGGACTAGGCATGGAAATGAGCATCAAATGATGCTATATTCCGTGACTAGGAGGTCTCCATGAGAACCACGGTAGCGATCGACGACGAGCTTTTTGCGCAAGCTCAGGAATATGCGGGCGTTGAGGAGAAGGCGGCCGTTATCAGAAAGGCACTTCAGGCGTTCGTTGAGCGGGAGGCCGCGCGGCGATTAGCCCGGATGGGCGGCTCTGCGCCGGATCTGGTAGCTCCACCAAGGCGGCGATTTGAGTGATTCTTGCTGATACCTCGATATGGGTCGATCATCTCGCTCGCGGAGATGAAATGATGGCCTCTCTGCTTGATGCCGAGGCTGTGCTGATGCACCCATTCATCGTGGGGGAAATCGCACTTGGAAATCTGCCACGTCGGGCAGAGAGCCTGAGTGCCCTCGGAAATTTGCCCAAAGCCATCGTTGCGGATAACGATGAAGTTCTGGTCTTCGTCGAACGTAACCAAATATTCGGTACCGGAGTTGGTTATGTCGATGCGCATCTACTCGTCGCGACGGCATTGACGCCAGAAGCGCGTTTTTGGACTCGCGACAAGAAGCTGCGGAGCGTCGCCGAGAGGCTGGCGATCTCCGCGACGCTGGATTGATCTCATGACATCCCATCTCGACGGCGCAATCCGCGATGGCCGCCATCACATGCAAGTCCGCGTTTATTACGAGGACACCGATTTTTCCGGCATCGTCTATCACGCCAACTACCTGCGCTTCATGGAGCGCGGACGCACCAACTTCCTGCGGCTGCAAGGCGCCGACCAGCGAGCGCTGTTCACGGAGGCCGAAAACGAGGCGCCGGGCTTCGCCTTTGTCGTGCGCGCGATGCAGATCGAGTTCCTCAAGCCGGCGCGCATGGACGATTTACTCGACGTCATCACCAGAACTCTGGAAGTGCGAGGCGCATCGATCACGCTGGCGCAGGAAGTGCGCCGCGGCGAAACCGTGCTGATCGAGGCGAAAGTGAAAGTGGCTTTCATTTCGGGCGGTCAGGCGCGGCAAATTCCGAAGGCGCTGCGGATGATCATGAAGGCCGACCTGACTTGATGTCCGGCATTTGCCGACACCCCGCTGAATATGCCAAGTAGCGGCTAACCCGCCGACAAATAATTGAGTAAGCAGGATCGCATGAGAAATTTCCATTTCGCCGGCCGCTCCACCGTTCACTCGCAAAATGCCATGGTTGCGACCTCGCATCCGCTCGCGGCATTGACGGCGATTGAGGTGTTGCAGGCCGGCGGCACCGCCGCCGACGCCGCAGTGGCAGCCTGTGCCCTGCTCGGCGTCATCGAGCCGCAATCCACCGGGATCGGCGGCGATTGCTTCGCGCTTTATCAGCCCAAGGGCGAGGGCAAGATCACCTCGTACAATGGTTCGGGCCGCGCGCCGAAGGCCGCCAAGGCTTCCTGGTATCTGGAGCGCGACATCCATTCGATTCCGCTGACGTCGGCGCATGCCGTTACGATTCCCGGTGCCGTCGATGCCTGGGAGATCATTCTGCGCGATCACGGCAAGTTCGGTCTTGACCGGCTGTTGCAGCCGGCGATCAAAGCAGCGGAAGAAGGCTACGTCGTCGCGCCGCGCATTGCCTTCGATTGGAAAAATCAGTTCGAGAAGCTGAACAGGGGCATCAACACGCAACGCTACCTGCTTCCGCACGGCAAGCCTGCGGTTGCGGGCGACGTGATCCATCAGCCCGAGCTTGGTCAGACGTTGCGCTCAATCGCCAAGCAAGGCCGCGATGCGTTTTACACTGGTCCCATCGCCGAAGACATGGTCGACACGCTGCGCGGCATCGGCGGTCTCCATACGATGGATGACTTCGCGGCTCATACCACCGAGACCACGGCGCCGATCGGCACGATCTACAAGGGGCACGATGTCTGGCAGTGCCCGCCGAACGGGCCGGGCATCACCATGCTGCTGATGCTGAACATTCTCTCCGGCTACAACCTGACGAAATTTCCGGCGATGAGCGTCGAGCGGTTTCATCTTGAGGCCGAAGCCGCACGCATCGCCTACATGATGCGCGAGCAGCACATTGGCGATCCCGGTCATGTCGAGGTCAATGTGCAGCGGATATTGTCGAAGGATTTCGCCGACGAGCACGGCACCAAAATCAGAATGGACGGCCTGCTAAATCTTCCCAGCGTATCGCCGCCGATGAATCCATCGACGGTCTACATCAGCGTGGTCGACAAGGACCGAAATGTCTGTTCGTTCATCAATTCCATCGCACATGCGTTCGGCTCGGCCATCGTTTCCAACAAAACGGGCGTGCTCTTGCAAAATCGCGGTGGCGGATTCCGCGTCGAGCCCGGCCATCCCAACTCGATCGCGCCGGGCAAGCGCCCGCTGCACACGATAATCCCAAGTCTAGTGACGAAGAACGGCCGCGCGCAAATGCCCTTCGGCGTGATGGGCGGACAATATCAGCCGGTCGGACAGGTACATGTGCTGACCAACATGCTGGATTACGGCTGCGACGTGCAGGAAGCCATCGATATGCCGCGCGGCCTGCATTACGAGGGCGTCTATCAGCTGGAAGACAGCGTGCCGGCGGAAATCGAGGAAGGCCTGAAGAAACTCGGCCACAAGACGACCAGTGTAGTCAGTCCGCTTGGCGGCGGTCAGGCGATCTGGATCGATTGGGAAAAGGGCACGCTCACCGGCGGCTCCGACCCGCGCAAGGACGGCTGCGCGCTTGGGTATTGAATCGAGGGCACCTCGTGAAAGTCTCCATCCTCGATGACTATTTCGACACGTTGCGCACGCTGGACTGCTTCGAGAAGCTGAAAGGCCACGATGTCGCGATCTACAATGATCATGTGCAGGACATCGATGCGCTGGCGGAACGGCTGAAGGATACCGAGGTTCTGGTGTTGATCCGCGAACGCACGCAAATCCGTGCGCCTCTGCTGGAGCGGCTGCCGAAACTGAAACTGATCAGTCAGCGCAGCGTCTATCCGCATATCGACATCGACGCCTGCACGGGGCTCGGCATCATCGTGTCGTCGAGCCAGCATGCCGGCACGCCGTCGTATGCGGCGGCCGAACTGACGTGGGGTCTGGTGCTGGCGGCGATGCGGCAGATTCCGCAGCAGATGGCGGCGCTCAAATCCGGCAACTGGCAGATCGGCGTCGGCCATACCCTGCGCGACAAGACGCTCGGCATCTACGGCTACGGCCGCATCGGCTCGGTCGTTGCCGGCTATGGCCGGGCTTTCGGAATGAAAATTCTGGTGTGGGCGCGCGAACCCAATCTCACGCAGGCGCGTTCCGACGGCTACAACATCGCCGGCAGCAGAGACGAATTCTTCGAGCAATGCGACGTGCTGTCGCTTCACATGCGGCTCGTCGAGGCGACGCGCGGCATTGTGACATCGGCCGATCTGGCGCGGATGAAGCCGACGGCGCTCTTGGTCAATACCAGTCGCGCACCATTGATCGCGCCGGGCGCGCTGGTCGAGGCGTTGCGCGCCGGGCGGCCCGGCATGGCGGCGGTGGACGTTTATGATAAGGAGCCGCTGCGCGACACCAGCGATCCGCTGCTGATGATGGATAACGTGATCTGCACGCCGCACATCGGCTACGTCTCGCGCGACGAATACGAAATCCAGTTCACCGACATCTTCGACCAGATCGTTGCGTATGCGGCGGGTGCGCCGACGCATGTGGTCAATCCCGCGGCGCTGGAATCGGCGCGGCGCTAATCGGCCGCTGTCTTTACTTCTTCGTCAAATGCGCATGCGGCCGGCCGAAATCGGCTGACGCTTCGTCCTGGCCGATCTCGACGATGCCGCGGCGGATCGCGCGGGTGCGGCTGAAATGCTCGAACAACACGTCGCCATCGCCGCGGCGAATGGCGCGCGTCAGTTTCGATAGGTCCTCCTGAAATTCGCCGAGCATCTGCAACACAGCTTCCTTGTTGGTGAGGAACACGTCGCGCCACATGGTCGGGTCGGAAGCGGCGATGCGCGTGAAGTCGCGAAAGCCGCCGGCGGAGAACTTCAGCACTTCGGATTGCGTGACACCTTCAAGCTCATCCGCCGTGCCTACGATCGTATAGGCGATCAGATGCGGCAGGTGGCTGGTCACCGCGAGCACGAGGTCATGATGCTCGGCGTTCATCACCTCGACATTGGCGCCGAGCCCGCGCCAGAACTCCGCCAATTTTTCCACCGAGGCCGCGTCGGTGTTGTCCGGCGGGGTCAGAATGCACCAGCGGTTGATGAACAGCTCGGCGAAGCCTGAATCCGGGCCGGAGTTCTCGGTACCGGCCACGGGGTGGGCGGGAATGAAGTGCACATTGCCGGGCAGGGCGGGAGCCATTTCGCGAACAACGGCGCCTTTGACCGAGCCGACATCGGAAACAATCGCGCCGGGTTTGAGATGCTGTGCGATTTCCTGCGCGACTTCTCCACAAGCGCCGACGGGAATGCTCAATATGACGAGATCGGCGTCCTCCACCGCCTCGGCGTTGGTTTCCACCACGCGGTCGACGATGCCGAGTTCCCACACCCGGGCGCGGGTCTTGGCCGAGCGCGCGGTGGCGACAATCTCGCCGGCGAGACCCTGCGCGCGCGCGCCACGCGCAATCGAGCCGCCGATCAGCCCGAAGCCGATCAGCGCGACGCGTTGAAAGAGCGGCGCAGCACTCACTTGCCGCCCACGAAATCGCGCAGGCCGTCGAGCACCAGCCGATTGGCCTCCTCGGTACCGATGGTCATGCGCAGCGCGTCAGGCAGGCCATAGTTGCCGAGCATGCGCAGCACTAGTCCGCGCTTGGTCAGAAACGCGTCGGCGTCGGCCGCGGTCTTTCCCTTCTCCGCCGGAAAATGGATCAGGATGAAGTTGCCTACGCTCGGCGTCACCTTGAGGCCAAGTTTGCCGATTTCTTCCGTCAGCGTGCGAATCCATTTCTCGGTGTGCGCCTTCGACTTTTGGGTATGCGCGATGTCCTCCAGCGCGGCCACCGCGGCCAGCATCGCCGGCGTCGAGACGTTGAACGGCCCGCGAATCCGGTTGACGGCGTCGATGATATTGGCCGGCCCGAACATCCAGCCGATGCGCAGCGCCGCGAGGCCATGAATTTTCGAGAACGTGTGCGTCATCACGGTATTTTCGGTCGTCGCCACCAGCTCGATGCCGATCTCGTAGTCGTTGCGCGACACGTAATCGGAATATGCAGCGTCGAGCACCAGCAGCACGTGGCCCGGCAGGCCCGCGCGCAACCGCTTGACCTCATCGAACGGCAGGTATGTGCCGGTCGGATTGTTCGGGTTGGCGAGCCACACCAGCTTGGTGCGCGGCGTGACCAGCTTCAGGATCGCATCGACATCGGCGGTGAAATTCTTTTCCGGCGCGACGACGTTGACAGCGCCGTTCGCCTTGGTCGCGATCGGATAAACCAGAAAGCCGTGCGTGGTGCTGATCGCCTCATCGCCCTGGCTGAGATAGGTGTGCGCCAGCAGATTCAGGATTTCGTCCGAACCCGCACCGCAGATGATGCGGTTCGGGTCGAGCCCGAAACTTCGTCCGATCGCCTCGCGCAGCACGCGCGACGTGCCTTCCGGGTAATCCTCCAGATGCGCGGCGGCGCCCTTGTAGGCTTCCATCGCCTTCGGCGAGGGCCCGAACGGCGTCTCGTTGGCCGAAAGTTTGAACACCTTGAGGCCCGGCTCCGGCACCGGACTCTTGCCGGGCGTGTAGGGCGCAATATCGAGGATGCCGGGATTCGGCACAGGGCGGGACATCGTCAACTCCGGATTATAAGGGCGGGCTAAAGTTTGGCCGCGCCGTTTGCGGGCACCGTATAGCGCGTTGCGTGGCTGCCGACGAGAGCCGATGATCGCACCGACGCGCCAGCCTCGATCAGCGCCGATTTGATCTTGTCGAGGTTGCCGGCGCCCACGACCGACACCAGCAGCGCCGCGCCGTCGAATGCAGTGTCGGGCACTGCGACGATCTCTGCCATCGGCGACAGCACGCGCGCGACCTCAGCATTCCAGCCCGATACCCGCACGCTCCACATTTCTACTTCGGTCACCATCGCGCTATCCGCTACCCGAGAGACCACGAACACCGGGAGCGCTGCCGGGTGATCGGCGCGTTCGATGAACGGCAGTCGTGCGATGATCTTGGGCGCGCCGTCGGCTTCGAGCGCGATCCACCACGGCGTGCGGCTGGCCGTAGCGGACACCAGCGCCAGATCGCCCTTGGATTTTGCGACGGCTTCCACCGCGGCCGGCGCGCTGAAATGTGCGACATACGGGACGGTGAAGCCGAAGTGAAACCGTGCTGAGTCCCGCATCGCGGGTTCGCCCAGCGACAGGTCCGCGTGCACCGAGAACGGCGCCTGCACGTAAGTGAAGGTGGAGATGATGACGCGCCAGATGCTCTCGACGGTGTCGAGCGGCAGGATGCCGCGATGGCGCTGCACCAGCCGCCGCATCATGTCCGCCTCGCGCGCCGGGCGAAATGCTGAGCCGACTTCCTGGGTGTGCTTGACCGAAATCAGGCGATCGATGATGTCGCCGCGCGCCATCAGCAGGCGGTGCACCTGCTCGTCGATGGTGTCGATCTCCTGGCGCAGCACGGCAAGCGAGGGCGGCGCGGGGGGCGGATTGGGCATGCGGACAGCCTGACGAATTATGGCTTAGGGTTAATCGCGAAGGGAAAGCCCTCATCCTGAGGAGCGGCGGCTTCGCCGCGTCTCGAAGGATGGGAGTGTTCTCCCTCATGGTTCGAGACGGCGCAAGAGCGCCTCCTCACCATGAGGCTATAGCCATCAGGGGACAGCACAACTTGACGAAAAGCGAGGTCAGGCATACAGTTTACCTGTTCCGTGGTCATTTGAGCCGGCCGGCTTGCAGCCACGTTAAAAAATTCGCTAAACAGGCCGGGGACACGTTTGATGATCCCGGCCGAACCTTAGTTCAGGCCGGGTTTTTTTTATGGCCTGATACCAGTTGCGTTGGCCTCTCTGGGAGGCGGGTATCGAGATGATGAATCTTCAGTCGGTGGCCAGTCCCGCCATTCATGCCGAAGAGCGAGCTCACGAGGTCGATAACCCGACCTCGTTCGTTGCAAAGTTCGGCATGGATCAGCCGCTTCGGCTCGATTGCGGCGTCGACCTGGCGCCGTTCCAGATCGCTTATCAGACCTACGGCGAACTCAATGCCGACAAATCAAATGCCATCCTGGTTTGCCACGCGCTCACGATGGATCAGCACGCCGCCAACGTGCATCCCATCACCGGCAAGCCGGGAGGCTGGCTGACGCTGATTGGACCCGGCAAGCCGGTCGATACCGACCGTTACTTCGTGATCTGTTCGAATGTGATCGGCGGCTGCATGGGTTCGACCGGCCCGGCGTCGCTCAATCCCGCCACCGGAAAAGTGTGGGGCCTGGATTTTCCGGTCATCACCATTCCCGACATGGTGCGTGCGCAGGCGATGCTGATCGATCGGCTTGGCATCGAAACGCTTTTGTGCGCCGTCGGCGGTTCGATGGGCGGCATGCAGGTAATGCAGTGGTCGGCGGCCTATCCGCATCGGGTATTCTCGGCGCTGCCGATCGCGTGCGCGACCAAGCACTCGGCGCAGAACATCGCGTTTCACGAGCTCGGGCGTCAGGCGGTTATGGCCGATCCCGATTGGCGTGGCGGCAGCTACTTCGAAGCCGGCACGCATCCGCATCGCGGCCTCGGCGTCGCGCGGATGGCCGCGCACATCACCTATCTCTCGGACGCCGCCCTGCACCGCAAATTCGGCCGCAAGATGCAGGATCGCGATCTGCCGACGTTCTCGTTCGACGCGGATTTTCAGGTGGAAAGCTACCTGCGCTATCAGGGTTCGTCTTTCGTCGAGCGCTTCGATGCCAACAGCTACCTCTATCTGACGCGTGCGATGGATTATTTCGATGTCGCGGCGGACCATGGCGGCGTGCTCGCCAAGGCGTTCACCAACACCAAGACGCGGTTCTGCGTGGTTTCGTTCACCTCCGACTGGCTTTTTCCGACCTCGGAATCTCGCGCCATCGTCCACGCACTGAACGCATCAAGCGCGCGGGTGTCATTCGCGGAGATCGAAACCGACAAGGGTCATGACGCCTTCCTGCTCGACGAGCCGGAGTTCATCGACATTGCACGCGCGTTTCTGAACTCGGCGAGCCAGGCGCGGGGGCTGTCGTCGTGACGCCCCGCGCGATAAGCGCCCCCCACCCCCGACCCCTCCCCACCACGCTAAAGACGCGTGGGGGGAGGGGAGAGGGCAGCGCCTCGGCTCCCCTCCCCCCGCTCTCGCGGCGGGGAAGGGTCGGGGGTGGGGGGCAATTCGCATGAGCAATTTGACCTCCTTGCTACCAATGCCTGTTGCGCGTTCGGAGAATTCAAACGGCTACCGCGCCGATCATCTGTTGGTCGCGCAGATGATCGAGCGCGGCTCAAAAGTGCTCGACGTCGGCTGCGGCGAGGGCGATCTTCTGCAGTTGCTGGAGACGCGCGGCATCGACGGGCGCGGCATCGAATTGTCGCGCGAGGGCGTCAACCGCGGCGTATCCAAGGGCCTCGCGGTGGTGCAGGGCGATGCCGACACCGATCTGCTCAACTATCCCGACGACTCCTTTGACTATGTGATCCTGTCGCAGACGTTGCAGGCGACACGCCAGCCGAAGGTCGTGCTGGAAAATCTGCTGCGGATCGGCCGCCGTGCCATCGTGTCGTTTCCCAATTTCGGCTTCTGGAAAATGCGCTTGCAGTTGCTGGTGGGCGGGCACATGCCGCGCACCGAAAATCTGCCGGCAACCTGGTACGACACGCCCAACATCCATTTCTGTACCATCAAGGATTTCGTGCAGCTTTGCGATGAGATCAACGTCAAGATGGAGCGCGCGGTGGCGCTCGACCTCTATGGCCGTCCGCTGCGCCTCAATGCTCCCTGGTGGTTCTGGAATATGTTCGGCGAGCAGGGCGTGTTCTTGCTGAGCCGGGCAGGGAATGAGCGCTAGTTTCCCGTCATTCCGGGGCGTGAAGAAGCGCAACGAGCCCGCAATCCATAACCACGACAGGGAGTATGGATTGCCCCGACGCGCAATTGCGCGTCTGAGGCCTGCGCTGCAAGAGCGCGCATCCCGGAATGACGGCTCAAATCCTGACCGACCTTGGATCGCGCGCTGGCCAGCGTCCGGCCTCGGCCAAGCCTAAAAACCGTTCCAGCGTTTCGTTGAACAGCGCCGGTTCTTCCAGATTGAGCACGTGCCCCGTCTTGGGAAACATCGCTAGCCCCGAGGTTGCGATGTTCTTTTTCAGATACAGGCTGGCCTCTACGCAGGAATCGTCCTCGTCGCCAACGATGATCAGCGTCGGCAGATCGAGCCGCCCAATCTGATCCTGGAATTCCGACAATGGCGGGCGGCCGCCCTGAAAACCGCGCTGGGTGTGGGCCGAGCCCTGCGCGTCGTGACGCGCCATCGCATCATAGAATTCCTGAAAACCCCGTGGGTCCTTGACGAGAAACGGAATTCTGCCAGGACCCATGCCGCCAAGGCGCGCGACCGCCGCGCCGCCGCCTTTCTCGAATTCAGCGGCGTGGTGTTGCGCCTGCTCGCGAAAACCCTGCAGGCGGTCCGGTTCAAAGCCTGAGCCGACGCCCGCGAGTGTCAGCGAGAGCGCGCGCGTTGGAGCCAGCAGGCCGACCTGCAGCGCCGAATAAGCGCCCATCGACAGTCCGACGAGATGAGCGGCGGGAATCCTCAGATGATCCAGCACCGCGATCGCGTCGTCGCGGAAATGCTCGTACGTGAAGGCGTCGGCTTTCGGAATATCCGATGGCTTATAGCCGCGCGCCGAATAGGCGATGCAGCGATGGCCGCGCGAGAAGTAGCGCATCTGCGGCTCCCAGCTCGCATAGTCGGCGGCGAACTCGTGGATGAAAAGGATCGGCGTGCCGCTTCCCGTCTCTTCGAAATAGAGGCGGACATCGTCCTTGGTGGCAGCGTGTGGCATTTCCGGTCCTTTCGGGTCGCTTCAAAGCAATCCTGGCTGTTCGAGACTATTGATCTCGTCGCCGATGGCAATGCTGCCGCCCGCGATCACCTCGGCATAGACACCGCAATCGGCGTTTCCGAAGCTGCGCATCAGCGTATTCGGAATGCTCAGGTCCCGCGCGGCGGTTTCCGGATCGACATTGACAGCCGCGCAGCGCAGGATTCGCTTGACCACTTTCAGCTTGGTATCGCCGATGGCGATGGTTCTCCCGAGCAGATCGAATTCGTGCCAGGCCGGCCAACCCTCCACGTAAAGATTGGCGCGAAAGCGCAGCGGATGCACCGGCTGGCCGACGATGCTCTCGATGGCGGCGAGACTGTCGAGATTGATGATCGACACCACTTTCTTCGCCACGTCGGAAAAGCTGTGGTCGCGGCCGCGCAATATCTTTGGCGGTCCCTTAATCTGTGCAGCGAAGTTGGCGGCCAGAAATTGCTCGATCGCGCCGCGCCCCTGCGTCGGTCTCGAGATCGCCTTGCGCTGCGATCGAACCATTGCGGCGAATGGTCAGGATCGTTGGTGGCATCGTCGAAATGCGTGTGCAGCGCCGCCAGCCATTCGTCCCGCATCAACATCAGGAAATGCGCCTTCGACATCCATTTCGGCTGGGCGGGGTCGAAACCGCTCGGGCCGTTTTCGATGGCGTAGCGGCGGTCGGCCGGCAGCGTCTGGCCGGGGCTGAGCGCAACGCGCGGAAGCTGTTCGGGTGACAGGCCTTTGACGGGATAGCGATAAATGCCGGTGATGGTGGCGGGGGTGCTTTCGAGCATGCGGCTGTTTAGGAGATTCCGGCGGCGCTTGCCACCGGCTGCGAATTTGCGAACCCGCCTCTTCAATTCCGGGAACCGATGCCCACATTTGCGTCATCCACAACCCAATGAAGATGCCGGTTTCGTGCTTTCGAGGCGAGCGGGCAGGCCGAGGGAAACATAACGATGAACATTGAAAAATACACCGAGCGCGCGCGGGGATTTATCCAGTCGGCGCAGTCGCTCGCGGTGCGCGACGGACACCAGCAGTTCTCGCCGCTGCACATGCTGAAAGTTCTGCTCGACGACAGCGAGGGCCTCGCCGGAGGCCTGATCGACCGCGCCGGCGGTAATTCGCGCGCGATCCTCAAAGCCACCGAAGACGCGCTGGGCAAGCTGCCGAAGGTTTCGGGCTCTGGCGCAGGGCAGGTTTATCTCGCGCCCGAGCTGGCGCGCGCATTCGACGCCGCGGAGAAGGCCGCCGAAAAATCAGGCGACAGCTTCGTTACCGTTGAGCGGCTGCTGCTGGGGCTGACGCTGGAAAAGAACAGCGACGCCGGATCGATCCTCAACAAGGGCGGCGTCACGCCGCAAAATCTCAATGCCGCGATCGAGAGCCTGCGCAAGGGCCGCACCGCAGATAGCGCCACGGCGGAGAACGCCTATGACGCGCTGAAGAAATATTCCCGCGATCTCACCCAGGCCGCGCGCGACGGCAAGCTCGATCCCGTGATCGGGCGTGACGAGGAAATCCGCCGCACCATCCAGGTGCTGTCGCGCCGCACCAAGAACAACCCCGTGCTGATCGGCGAGCCCGGCGTCGGCAAGACCGCCATCGTCGAGGGCCTGGCGCTGCGCATTCTCAACGGCGACGTGCCGGAGAGCCTGAAAGACAAGAGGCTTCTCTCGCTCGATTTAGGCGCGCTGATCGCCGGCGCGAAATATCGCGGCGAATTCGAGGAGCGGCTGAAAGCCGTGCTGCAGGAAGTGACCTCCGCCGAGGGCAGCATCATCCTGTTCATCGATGAGATGCACACCCTGATCGGCGCCGGCAAGGCCGACGGCGCCATGGACGCCTCCAATCTCTTGAAACCCGCGCTGGCGCGCGGCGAACTGCATTGCATCGGCGCCACCACGCTCGACGAATACCGCAAGCACGTCGAAAAGGATGCGGCCCTGGCGCGGCGCTTCCAGCCGATCTTCGTGTCCGAACCCACGGTCGAGGACACCATCTCGATCCTGCGCGGCCTGAAGGACAAATACGAGCAGCATCACGGCGTGCGCATCACCGATTCCGCGCTGGTCGCGGCAACGACGCTGTCGAACCGCTACATCACAGATCGTTTCCTGCCGGACAAGGCAATCGACCTGATGGACGAGGCCGCGGCGAGGCTGAAGATGCAGGTGGATTCCAAGCCGGAAGAACTCGATTCGATGGATCGCGAGATCATCCGGCTGAAGATCGAGCAGGAAGCGCTCAAGAAGGAAAACGATACCGGCTCGAAGAGCCGTTTGCAGACGCTGGAGAAAGAGCTTGCCGATCTCGAGGAGAAATCGGCAGCGCTGACCTCGCGCTGGAGCGCCGAGAAGAACAAGCTCTCGAACGCGCAGAAGCTGAAGAGCGAACTGGATGGCTTGCGCATCGAACTCGCCGACGCGCAGCGCCGCGGCGAATACCAGCGCGCCGGCGAACTGGCCTATGGGCGGATTCCCGAGCTGGAAAAAAAGCTTGCCGACATCGAAGCGAACGAAAACGCCGGCGAGATGATGGAGGAGGCGGTCACCGCCAATCACATCGCGCAGGTGGTGTCGCGCTGGACCGGCGTGCCCGTCGACAAGATGCTGGAAGGCGAGAAAGACAAGCTGCTGAAAATGGAAGACAGTCTTGGCAAGCGCGTCATCGGTCAGGCCGAGGCCGTACATGCGGTGGCGACCGCGGTGCGCCGTTCTCGTGCGGGTCTGCAGGATCCCAATCGCCCGATGGGCTCGTTCATGTTCTTAGGCCCCACAGGGGTCGGCAAGACCGAGCTCACCAAGGCGCTGGCGGAATATCTGTTCAATGACGAGACCGCGATGGTGCGTCTCGACATGTCCGAATACATGGAGAAGCACTCGGTCTCACGGCTGATCGGCGCGCCTCCGGGCTATGTCGGTTATGACGAGGGCGGCGCGCTGACCGAAGCCGTGCGGCGGCGGCCGTATCAGGTGGTACTGTTCGACGAGATCGAAAAAGCGCATCCGGATGTGTTCAACGTGCTGCTGCAGGTGCTCGACGATGGTCGGCTGACTGACGGTCAGGGCCGGACGGTGGATTTCCGCAACACGCTGATCATCATGACGTCGAATCTCGGCTCCGAATTTCTGGTCAACCAGCCGGAAGGCGAGGACACCGGCGCTGTGCGCGAGCAGGTGATGGGCACGGTGCGCGCGCACTTCCGCCCGGAATTTCTGAACCGTGTAGACGAGATCATCCTGTTCCACCGCCTGCAGAAGAGCGAGATGGGCCGCATCGTCGAGATCCAGTTCGCCCGGCTGCAGAGGCTACTGGAGGAGCGCAAGATCGCACTCACGCTCGATGCGTCCGCGCGCGACTGGCTAGCCGAGAAGGGCTGGGATCCCGCCTATGGCGCGCGTCCCTTGAAGCGGGTGATCCAGCGCAGCGTGCAGGATCCGCTGGCGGAGATGATTCTTGCGGGAGAGGTTCGCGACGGCGATCACCACAGCAAAACCGTCGTGGATATTTCGCAGATGGGCAACGTGCTGACCTTCAACGGCAAGGCGCCGCGCACCGCGGAGATCACGCAGTTCGATGCGCCGGTGCCGAAACGAATGCTGAACTGAGCCTCGACGCCTAACGCTCGTCCTCCCCGCGAAGGCGGGGACCCATAACCTCTGGCGTTTCGGTTCAATGCCGCGGCCCTGCAAAACAGGGGAACGAATGCGCTGTGCGTCTCATTAACGACACGGCGTATGGGTCCCCGCTTTCGCGGGGACGACAAACGGCGTCAGCGCGTGCTGACTTGTTTGATCTGCGGCGAGATGACGTTACCGCTGCTGGCGTCCGACATGCGCGCGCCGCCGCCGCGGTTGCTCATCTGGGCGTCGAGCCGGTCGCGCTCCTTCTCGAAGCTTGTCATCAACGCGCCATCGAGCGAGCGCCCGCGCGGCAGCTTGATGCGCATCGGATCGACGAAACGCCCGTTGACCATGATTTCGTAGTGGACGTGCGCGCCGGTCGACATGCCCGTCGATCCGACGAAACCGATCACCTGACCCTGCCGCACGCGTTTGCCGGGCTCCATGCCCTTCGCGAAGGCCGACATGTGGCCGTAGGCGGTCTCGTAGCCGTTATTGTGCTTCAGCTTGACGTATTTGCCGTAGCCGCCTTCCCAGCCTGCGACTTCGATCACGCCGTTGCCGGAAGCGAAAATCGGGGTGCCGTAGGGAGTGGCCCAGTCGACGCCGGTATGCATTTTGACGTAGCCGAGAATGGGATGGCGCCGGCCGCCGAAACCCGAGCGCATGATGGCGTTGTTGACGGGCTTGCGCACCAGGAACTTCTTCGCGCTCTTGCCGGTCTCGTCGTAGAAATCGACGGTGGCGTCGTCGGGTGTCTGGAAGCGGTAGTATTTCTTGGTTTCGCCGCCGACGGTGAGTGCTGCATACAGCACTTCGGATTTCTCGGTGATCGCGGCGCCTTCGTCCTCGCCGGCGTAAAATACGTCGAAGGAGTCGCCTGGCTGCACCTTGCGCTGGAAGTCGACATCGTACGAATAGATGCGGACCATGTCGTCGATCACGCCCGGGGGCACTTTGTTGCGAAGCGCGGTCTCGTAGATGCTTTGATAGAGCCGGACGCCGGTCCCGTCATCTTCATCTTCGCTGTTGTCGGCGGTCTCGGCGACGGTGTTCATGCTCTGCACATCGACGGCAACGTATTTGCCGACATCGGACAGTGCGGCGACCGCTTCGACGGTGGTATCGTTGGCGACGATCACGCGGTAGGGCTGCAGGCGCTGGCCGGGCGCCGCGGGCGCCATCAGGATGCGCAGCTTCTGGCCTTCTTTCAGGCCGCCGTCGCGGCCGCGCGCGCCGAGCGTCGTGGCGATCGCCTTGGTCTCTTCCGGCGTGGCGCCCTGGTCGCGCAGCACGGACGTGACGGTGTCGCCTTTCTTGACGACGTGGATGCGTTCGTTCGTGGGGTTGCCGCCGGTGGCATGGTCTTTGGTCTTGGGCAGCAGCGTCACGTTTTCCGGGACCACCCGCGTCTCGAATCCCGGCATAGGGATCGGTGACGGTACCGGTACCTTCAGCGGCATAAGCCATCTTGATGTCGGACTGCGCGCCGGTGACGTCGGCGCTGGCGAAACGAACGCCGGCGGCTGTTGCCGCGCCAGTTCGAAGCATCGCGAACTCGCATCAGGATTTCGTCGATCGCGACAACCGCGGCGATCTTGGCCTTCGGCAGAACCGTGCCCAGGTCCTTGGTGACGAACGTCACCTCGGCGTCGGCTCCACGGCGTCGGCATTGCTGGGATCTTCGGAAGCGGCAGGCGTTGCGGCGCCGACATCCGTCAGCATGCGCTGCGCGTTGAAGGGTGGAATTTTGGCGCTGAGCTCGCTGGTGGCCAGCGACAGATTGCCGGAAATGCGTATGAAGGGGCGCACCCGCATCACGTCGCGGTTGCCGACACGCGTCGCGGTAGAAACCTTGACCACCATGCGGGCCGCGGCCGAATTCGCCCGATGGCGGCAGGCGGTCGCTCTTGTGCAAACTGGCCATGCGGTCGGCGCCGAAAGCGCTGCGCAATGCGCCCTCGACCCGCTCCGGCACCTTGGCGAAAGTCATCTCGCCATCCAGCGACGCAAAAACGGCGCCGCCGATGAGAGCCGCGCCGCACAGACCGGTGAGAATTGTGCCGCTAAACCATTGCACGGAAACGCGGCGGCGATCGATCACCGCGGCTTCAGAGCCATCGACGGAAAGCGGGGGCTCGTGACCGAGATCGATGATCCCCGTCTCGCGTCCGTAATTTCCCCCACGTGACGTCCTGTGGTTCAAACCACCGTCCCCCCAAATTCCATCAACATTCGCCGAGACCTTCGCTCGCTTGAAGACCAACGCGCTATTCGCAGCACGTCAGTCCCCGTGACAGCTTCATCGACCTCAGAGAATCAGCGCCAAGGTACTGGCGAAAATCACGGACGTCGTCGCGCAGATCTCTCTATGCTTTCAGGCCGGATATTTTAAGGCCGGAAGAGAATGGCGATACATAAACAGAGACGCCAATCCCGATTCTCGATTGCAGGATAGACAACCGCCGGCAGCCCCCACTGGCATTCGGCGATTCACCTGCTTAAGTATCAGTCAGAACGTCGCAGGATTGTGGCTCAAGTACGGCGCATAGGTCTCGAAAGATCAGAGCTTCTTGCAGTGCAAGACTTTTTCCTTGATCGAGTGACGATTGTTAACAACGACCGTTGACAACCTCGATCGGGCGGGCTTATAACCCGGCCACTGAGCGCGGCGCTGTTTTGGCTTTTGGCCAAGGCATGTTTCCGCGCCTGTGAAGCTCCTCACTAGGATGAGTGAATCAACAGCCGATAGTTATCGGTTGTCATTTGTCGTCGGATGAGGTCTTCACGACCTTCCAGTGATGGAAGTGGGGCTTCGCGCCCCGGGCTGTTTGACAAGTGAAGATGAAGAAAGAGAAACGTGGACGGCGGAGTCCTTGCGGGTCTCGATCACTTGAATGCTTGGTGCAAACCGGGTTTTCAAAGTGATTGAGGCCGGACGAAAGACTTCGGCGGTACACGTTTACATAGGTTACACCATCGTTGTCCGCGATGTGAATCGCAGGCAGCAAGTTCGAATTCGTCAACATATGGTGGGACCTCGTCAAACGTTGTGATCAGCCGGTTTGAAGTTTCAAGTCCAACTTGAGAGTTTGATCCTGGCTCAGAGCGAACGCTGGCGGCAGGCTTAACACATGCAAGTCGAGCGGGCGTAGCAATACGTCAGCGGCAGACGGGTGAGTAACGCGTGGGAACATACCTTTTGGTTCGGAACAACACAGGGAAACTTGTGCTAATACCGGATAAGCCCTTACGGGGAAAGATTTATCGCCGAAAGATCGGCCCGCGTCTGATTAGCTAGTTGGTGAGGTAACGGCTCACCAAGGCGACGATCAGTAGCTGGTCTGAGAGGATGATCAGCCACATTGGGACTGAGACACGGCCCAAACTCCTACGGGAGGCAGCAGTGGGGAATATTGGACAATGGGCGCAAGCCTGATCCAGCCATGCCGCGTGAGTGATGAAGGCCCTAGGGTTGTAAAGCTCTTTTGTGCGGGAAGATAATGACGGTACCGCAAGAATAAGCCCCGGCTAACTTCGTGCCAGCAGCCGCGGTAATACGAAGGGGGCTAGCGTTGCTCGGAATCACTGGGCGTAAAGGGTGCGTAGGCGGGTTTTTAAGTCAGAGGTGAAATCCTGGAGCTCAACTCCAGAACTGCCTTTGATACTGAGGATCTTGAGTATCGGGAGAGGTGAGTGGAACTGCGAGTGTAGAGGTGAAATTCGTAGATATTCGCAAGAACACCAGTGGCGAAGGCGGCTCACTGGCCCATTACTGACGCTGAGGCACGAAAGCGTGGGGAGCAAACAGGATTAGATACCCTGGTAGTCCACGCCGTAAACGATGAATGCCAGCCGTTAGTGGGTTTACTCACTAGTGGCGCAGCTAACGCTTTAAGCATTCCGCCTGGGGAGTACGGTCGCAAGATTAAAACTCAAAGGAATTGACGGGGGCCCGCACAAGCGGTGGAGCATGTGGTTTAATTCGACGCAACGCGCAGAACCTTACCAGCCCTTGACATGTCCAGGACCGGTCGCAGAGATGTGACCTTCTCTTCGGAGCCTGGAACACAGGTGCTGCATGGCTGTCGTCAGCTCGTGTCGTGAGATGTTGGGTTAAGTCCCGCAACGAGCGCAACCCCCGTCCTTAGTTGCTACCATTTAGTTGAGCACTCTAAGGAGACTGCCGGTGATAAGCCGCGAGGAAGGTGGGGATGACGTCAAGTCCTCATGGCCCTTACGGGCTGGGCTACACACGTGCTACAATGGCGGTGACAATGGGACGCTAAGGGGCAACCCTTCGCAAATCTCAAAAAGCCGTCTCAGTTCGGATTGGGCTCTGCAACTCGAGCCCATGAAGTTGGAATCGCTAGTAATCGTGGATCAGCATGCCACGGTGAATACGTTCCCGGGCCTTGTACACACCGCCCGTCACACCATGGGAGTTGGTTTTACCTGAAGGCGGTGCGCTAACCCGCAAGGGAGGCAGCCGACCACGGTAGGGTCAGCGACTGGGGTGAAGTCGTAACAAGGTAGCCGTAGGGGAACCTGCGGCTGGATCACCTCCTTTCTAAGGATGGTTCTTCAGAAACGCGGCTTGCGAGAGCTGGCGTCTATCGAGCCTCTTTTGAAACATCAGTGGCCAACGATCGTCAGGATCGTTGAGCTGCATTGGCGGGATTTCGCCGTCTTCGTTTCTCTTTCTTCGCGGACGAACACGCGCCAGGGCCTGCGCCTGTGCGTGCTTAATGGCATGCGCCGGCGCGCGGCCCTCATCGCGTTAGGGGCTTGTAGCTCAGTTGGTTAGAGCGCGCGCTTGATAAGCGTGAGGTCGGAAGTTCAAGTCTTCCCAGGCCCACCACTTCGATATGCGCTTAGCTTGCGAGTAGCATTCGTCTTCTGGTACGGGGCCATAGCTCAGCTGGGAGAGCGCGTGCTTTGCAAGCATGAGGTCGTCGGTTCGATCCCGTCTGGCTCCACCAGATGGTTTGAGATCGAGCAAGTTGCGCCTCAATTCCAGATAATCGTCCGCGAAACATCACTTCGCACGTTTTGTCTTTACAGGACGTGCGTGCGGGATTTCTGACATCGTAAAGAGGAGATTGATCCGAGTTTGGGATCTGCGAAGCATGTCGCAAGATATGTGGAGCAGGTTGCAATCACTATCTCCGGGACGTTTCGGCGCTCGAGCATTTCGCAACGCAAGTTGCTGGATGATCGAGTTGTAAATGTCCTTGTTGGTGAAGCTTGACCGCCTCATCATCGGGTTGATCTTACGAAGCAAGCTGGTCTTTCTAATCAGTGATCCAGCCGCATGCAGCCTTCATCGAGGGGGCGCGCCTTTCGGGCTTTCGAGCCTGTTGGCAAGTGTGCGGCCAACATTCTGCCGAGTGTGTGGACATTGATAATGAGAGCAATCAAGTGCCTTAAGGGTGTTCGGTGGATGCCTTGGCGCTGAGAGGCGATGAAGGACGTGCTACGCTGCGATAAGCCGTGGGGAGCTGCGAAGAAGCTTTGATCCACGGATTTCCGAATGGGGAAACCCACCTTCGATAGCCGGAACTCCAAGACCTTGTGTCTTTAAGATCAAGGGTTTTGGGGTTCGAACAGAAATGTTTGAGACCAAACCTTTGAGATAAAAGTCGATGAGGTTTTGGATTTCCGGTTATCAAGTGAAGGTATGAAACTTCTGAATTCATAGGAGGTTTTAAGCGAACCCAGGGAACTGAAACATCTAAGTACCTGGAGGAAAGGACATCAACAGAGACTCCGTTAGTAGTGGCGAGCGAACGCGGACCAGGCCAGTGATCAATGTGCGACAATTGGAATCTGTCAGGAAAGCAGAGCCTTAGAGGGTGATAGCCCCGTACAAGTAATGCAAGCATTGATCCTTGAGTAAGGCGGAACACGTGCAATTCTGTCTGAACGTGGGGGGACCACCCTCCAAGCCTAAGTACT
>CAWBXE010000015.1:137500-549847 GCA_963792715.1 uncultured Alphaproteobacteria bacterium
GACCTTCGGGCTCGGCCCGGTAATAGACGTTGCGGCCAGCCGGCCGCTCGGCGACGAGGCCCGCCAGCTTCAGCGATTTAAGATGCTGCGAAATGGCGCCCTGCGTGACGCCGCTGCCGCGCGTCAGTTCGGCGACGGTGATTTCGTCAGCGCTCGCGATCCGCTCGAACACGGCCCGCCGCGTTGGATCGGCGAGGGTACGGATAACGGCATCGACGGTAGAGGGCTGAACCATATAAAAACATTAGCATCAACTAATACATTAGTCAATGCTAATATAATATGCCTGTGCTGGTTTGCTGCGGAGCATTCCGCTCTCAGATCCTAAACTTCTTCTCCATCTCGCGACGCGTTTTGATGGTCTCGTCATTGGCGTCGGTCTCGACATCGTCCCAGCGCACCACGCCGCCATGCGTGACGGCGTTCTTGAGCTTCACGCGATGCGCGAGTCCGATCGGCAGCGCGCCGGCCTTCAGGCTCGCCGCCGCCGGCATCAGCTTGCCCCACACCGTGTAGCCGCCTTCACCGTCGAGCATTTCACCGGCACGTAGGTCGCGCTTGGCAACCGCCGCGACATCGCCGCGAAAATCGTGCGGCTGCCCGGTCGGTTCGCCGCGCAACGCCGCCGAAAGAATCGAGATGTTCAGCTCCAGCCCGATCAGATGATACGGCTTGTACATCGCGGCGTAGCGCCCGCTGGCGTCGGTTTTGAGGCCGTATTGCCTGAAACAGTCCGCGGCATAATCGTTCGGCGCCTCCAGCACGACATAGACGCCCCAGCGCAGATCCCGAAACACCGGGCGTCCGTCGCGCTCCAGCGATGAAACCACCTCCACCACGCCAGATTTTTCCAGCACGCCGCCGGCGTCGCGCGGCCGCATCACATGCGGAAGATCATCGACGCCGCACGGCGGAAACAACAAGCCACCTGCGGGCACATCGAGTCCCGTGGCGTTTGCGATCGCCGCCATCTCGATAGCCGATTTCGTGCCGTCCAGAAACGAGTTGAACATTTGAGGATTCATGCCGGCGGATTGCGCCTCGTCGGCGCTTAAGCCGTAGTGACCCCACACGCCGGCCGGCGTCACGTCGTGATAAGCGGGCAGATATTTAGTGCCCTTGCCGGCGGCGACCACGCGAAAGCCGGTGGCGCGGGCCCAGTCGACCATCTCGGCTGTCAGAGCCGGCTGATCGCCATAGGCCAGCGAATACACCACGCCCGCCGCGCGCGCTTCCTCTGCGAGCAGCGGCCCTGCCAGCACGTCGGCCTCGACATTGACCATGACGATGTGCTTGCCGGCGCGGATTGCGGCGCGCGCGTGCTTGATCCCGACCGCGGGATTGCCGGTGGCTTCGACAATCACTTCGATGTTGTCGGATGTCGCCTTGGCGCCATCTGCGGTGAACGTCGTCGCCGCGACCCGCGCATCGTCCCAGCCGACGGTGCGGCAGGCGTCGCGCGCACGCTGCGGATCGAGGTCGACGATGACGGGGACTTCGAGGCCCGGCGTGTGCGGCACCTGCGACAGGAACATCGAGCCGAATTTTCCGGCGCCGATCAGCGCAACGCACACGGGCTTTCCCGCGGCGGCGCGCTTCTGCAGGAGGTGGTGGAGATTCATGAGGAAGGTGATCCTAAGAGTCCCGTCATTCCGGGGCATGAGCGAAGCGAATGAGCCCGGTATCCATAATCACCGCTGGGACTATGGATTCCGGGCCTGCGCCAAGAGGCGCATCCCGGAATGACGGCTTGTTTGTTTTTCTTCTCTACTCCGCCGCTTGCCGATGCGCGCGGGCGAGCCGGACCAGAGCGTCGTCATCGACCGTCTGGATCGGCGCAAAATCGCGATGCGCGATGTATTCCGGCCGCGTCGGCGTGCGGATAAAATTCGAGACCGCATTGAGCGTGAGATAGACGATCTTGCGCGGGTAGGGCGTGATGTTGCCGGCCGAGCCGTGCACCAGATTGCCGTGAAACATCAGCATGCCACCGGCTTTGCCGGTCGGCGCGACGATACCGCCGTCCTGCACCAGCCGCGTCACCGTAGGCTCGTCCAGCGTCCACAGCGGATACGACGTGGTCTTCAGATCGTGCGTCGCCTTGAGGTCGCCGGCGTGCTGGCTTTTCGGCACCAGCATCAGTGGGCCATTGATGTGCATGACCTCGTCGAGGAAGATCGCGATGTTCATCGCGCGCGGCTGCGGCATGCCGTCGTCGCGTTTCCAGGTGCCGTAATCCTGATGCCATTGCCAGACGTCGCCGGTGAAGGCCGACTTGGCGTTGATCTTGTACTGATGCATGTAGACCTTCTCACCGAAGATCTGCTCGACCGGGTCGATCATGCGCGGATGCGCGCCGAGGAGGCCGAACGCCTCGTTATAGAGATGCGCGGCAAAGGCGGTGCGCGGCGCGCCGCTCTTCTCCCGCCACACCTCCGGGCCGGTCGGTGTCGTAGATGCCCTCGGCCTCGCGCGCCAGCAAAGCCACCTCTTCGGGGCTGAACAGCTCCGGCAGGAACAGCCAGCCTTCGCGGTTGAAGTCGTCGATCTGCTGCTGCGTGAGATTCATAACGTTTCCTCCGTCGCTTTATCGGTACGGTTAGCGCTGAGACTATCATCAGGAGCGGACTTTGCGTAACTGCAAATTTCCTGCAAACCGCTGTAGGTTGCGCGCCTGTTCGGCCGTCTTTCACTTAAGGAGAACCCGTCCGCATGCTCTACGCCCTGCTTTGCTACAACGACGAAGACAAGGTCTTCTCCTGGTCCAAGGAAGAGGACGATGCAGTCATGGCGAAGCTCGCCGTCGTCCATGAAAAACTCGCCAAACAGGGCAAGTTTGGTCCCGCGCTGCGCCTGCTGCCGACGACGGCGGCCACCACCTTGCACAAGAACGATGATCCGCCGCTGATTATCGACGGCCCATACGCCGAAACCAAGGAGCAATTGCTCGGGTTCTATGTGATCGACGTGTCCGGACTCGACGAGGCCTTGCAGTTCGCGCGCGATCTTGCCACCGCTAATCCCGGCGGCGCTTATGAAATCCGCCCGGTGGGCTATTTTCAGCCGGGAAGCCTCGCGACATGACCGATGTTGCCTGGATCGATGCGGCGTTGACGTCGGCTCGCCCCCAGGCGCTCGGCGCGCTGTTGCGCTATTTCCGTAATCTCGACACCGCCGAGGAGGCGTTTCAGAACGCCTGCCTGCGCGCGTTGAAAAGCTGGCCGCAAAACGGCCCGCCGCGCGATGCGGCGGCGTGGCTGATCATGGTCGGTCGCAATGCCGCCATCGACGACATCCGGCGCGGCAAGAAGCAGGAGCCGCTGCCGACGGACGAAATCATCTCCGATACCGAGGATGCCGAAGGCGCGCTGGCCGAGCGGCTCGACGGCTCGCATTACCGCGACGATATCCTGCGGCTGCTGTTCATCTGCTGCCATCCCGAATTACCAGCGACGCAGCAGATCGCGCTGGCGCTGCGCATCGTTTCAGGTTTGACGGTCAAACAGATCGCGCGCGCATTTCTGGTGAGTGAAGCGGCAATGGAGCAGCGCATCACCCGCGCCAAGGCGCGCGTTGCCGACGCCGGCCTGCCGTTCGAGACGCCCGGTGCCGTCGAACGCAGCGAACGCCTCGCTGCGGTTGCCGCGATGATCTACCTGATTTTCAACGAGGGTTATTCCGCGGGCGGAGACACTGCCGAAGTTCGCAGCACCCTGTGCGAAGAGGCCATCCGGCTGGCGCGTCTGCTGCTGCGGCTGTTTCAGAGCGAGCCTGAGATCATGGGCCTCGCGGCGCTTCTGCTGCTGCAGCACGCCCGCGCCGCGGCCCGCTTCGACAGGTCAGGCGCGCTGGTGCTGCTGGACGATCAGGATCGCGCCAAGTGGAATCAGAAGGAGATCGCCGAAGGCCTTGCGCTGATCGACAAGGCGATGCGCCATCGCCGCAGCGGGCCGTATCAGATTCAGGCCGCGATCGCCGCGCTGCATGCCCGCGCCACCAGGCCAGAGGAAACGGACTGGACTGAAATCGAGTTGTTGTACCGTGGGTTGGAGATCATGCAGCCGTCGCCGGTGGTGACGCTCAACCGGTCGGTCGCGGTTTCGAAGGTGCGAGGTCCGCAGGCCGCTCTCGACATGATTGAGCCGCTCGCCGCGCGGCTGCAAAGCTACTTTCATTTTTTCGGCGTCAAGGGTGCGTTCCTGATGCAACTTGGCCGCAACGAGGAAGCCCGCACAACCTTCGACCGCGCCATCGCGCTGGCGAATACCCCGGCGGAAGCCGCGCATATCCGGATGCATCTGGATCGTTTGATGCGCGACAGCGCGCCGCGTGCCGTGGGGGCAGGGAATTGACCGGATGGATTCTCAGCGCGTCGTCCCCGCCTTCACGGGCCGAGGCGGACGAATGTTTCTTCCACGCTGTCGGATTCCCGCCACATCGTTCGTCCCTGATTAGTAAACGGAAAAGCTCGCCATGCTGACTACCCTGATCGTCATCGCCGTGATCATCGCGATATCAATCGCCGCGATCCTGATTCTTGCCACAACGAAACCCAACAGCTTCAGCGTACAGCGCTCGATCAGCATCAAGGCGCCGCCGGAGAAAATCTTCGCTGTGATTGACGATTTTCATCGCTGGCGCTCGTGGTCGCCCTATGAGGAAAAAGACCCTGCAATGAAGCGCACCTATAGCGGCGCCGGCAGCGGCAAGGGCGCGATCTATGAATGGAACGGCAACAGGAATGTCGGCTCCGGCCGCATGGAAATCCTCGAGACCACGCCGAGCAAAACCACCATCAAGCTCGATTTCTACACGCCGTTCGAGGGCCACAACACCGCCGAATTCACCACGCTGCCGCGGGGCGACGCCACCACGCTGACGTGGGCGATGCGGGGTGCCGCACCATTCATGTCGAAGGTGATGCAGGTGTTCATGAACATGGACACCATGATCGGCAAGGATTTTGAAATTGGTCTCACCAACCTGAAAGACGTCGCAGAGATATGAGGTTTCATGTCCCGGACGCAGCGCTCTTTCTTCCCTCTCCCCTCGTGGGAGAGCGCGCTTTCGAACGCAGTGAGAAACAGCGTGAGGGAGTGCAGCAAGACGCGGCGTTTAACCCCCTCACCCGGCTTGCATCTAGCGATGCTCGCCACCCTCTCCCGCGAGGGGGGAGGGAAAGTAAGAAGACCTAACCCAAAGGAGCAAACGATGCAGGTCAATCCCTATCTGTTTTACAATGGCAACTGCGAAGCCGCGTTCAAATATTACGAGAAGGTGCTCGGCGCCAGGATCGAGGCGATGCTCACCCATGAAGGGGCGCCGCCGGAGATGCAGACTCCGCCGGAGTGGAAGAAGAAGATCATGCACGCCAAGCTCTCGATCGACGGCGAGGTCCTCATGGCGGGTGACGCTCCGCCGAGCCACTTCCGTCCGGCGCAGGGTTTCTCGGTCTCGCTGACGGTCGAGGACCCCGCCGATGCCGAGCGCAAGTTCAAGGCGCTGGCCGAAGGCGGCTCGGTGACGATGGCATTCACGCCGACATTTTTCTCGAACGGGTTCGGCATGTGCGTGGATCAGTTCGGCATGCCGTGGATGGTGAATTGCCCGAAGGAAATGTGAAGGGGGCTTCTTATCCCTTCCCCTTGTGGGGAGGGATAGCGGCTACCCGTTCCGCCGCTCGCCGCGCAACGTCGGCAGGCCGATCCCCGCCGCGTCGAAGCCGCCATCGACCGCGAGAATTTGCCCGGTGATATAACTGGCGCGCTCGCTGCACAGGAAGAACACGGCATCGGCCAGTTCTTCCTCGCGACCGTAACGGTTCAGCGGAATCGCGTCGTGATAGTCGGCGCGGATTTCCGCCGTGTGAACGGCTTTCGCCATCGCGGTCTCGACCGGGCCGGGAGCCACGGCATTGACGCGAATGCCCGACAACGCAAGCTCGACCGCGAGCTGCTTGGTGAGATGCGCCAGGCCGGCCTTGCTGGTGCCGTAGGCTGAGCGCAGCGTCGAGGCGCGCACCGCGGAGATCGACGTGATGTTGACGATGGCGCCGCCGCCATGCTCGCGCATCAGCGGCACCGCGGCCTTGGTGCAGAGAAACGGCCCCGTGAGGTTGACCGCCAGCACCCGGTTCCAGTCGTCATCGGATGTCTCGAGGACCGGCGTGAACACGGCGATCCCTGCGTTATTGACCAGCGCATCGAGGCGGCCGAAGCGCCTGCTCACCTGAGCAACGGCCGCTGCTACGCCCGTCGCATCGGAAACATCGCAATGAACCGCCAGCGTGCGGTCCTTATCGAGCGCATCGACCGCGCCGCGCAGCAACTCGCCTTCAATGTCGAGCAGCGCAACGCGCCAGCCCTCGGCGAGAAAGCGCTTCGCCACCGCAAGACCGATGCCACGCGCGGCGCCGGTCACCAGCGCGACTTTTAGTGCCCTATCGGTCATTGGTCTGCCCGTTCGATCATTGCGGCAGCAATTCCGCGGGCGGGGTCGTATCGAACACCTCCCTCTTGGGCCCTTCGAGCAACACGATCTGATAGGTCTGGATCGGCGTCGGCCCGCGATAGCGCGCAAGATTCGCGACCGTCTCCGCCCGATCGAACCGAGTGTTGAGCGCGAAACGATCCGCGGACACATCGGTGACGACAAACAAGAGCTTGCCTTTCAGCAGCGCCGGATCGGGCTCCGGCATGTTCACCCAGCGCACGCGCTCGTTATATTGCGCGACGCACATCGCCGGCTGATAGAACGCCAGCCACGCTGTGGTGCCGTAATCGGAAGCCAATACGCAGTCCGCCCCGGTCCGCACCCGGATGCGTTCGATCTCGCGCGCCGCATCGGGAAAGCCGACCGCGAAGATGTGCGCGACCTGGTCGTTGCGATAGCCGCTTAACGCTCCGGTGTTGGTCTGGAAGATCACCAGCACGAATGTCACGATGGTGCCCGGCAACGCCCAGCGCACCATCCAGTCCAGCACGCGCTGCCAGCGCGGGCGCCAGATCACCAGATGCGCGCCGACGCCGGCGGCAATCGCAAGCGCGGGATAGATCTGGCTCAACCAGTCCGGATGAACCTCATGATGAAGCGAATGCACCGTGAAATAGGCGAAAACAACCCACACCGTCGCGTTGAGCAACACCGACGCGGCGCGCGTTCCGGCGTACCCCTTGAACAGCGCGTAGAGTCCGCTGAGGCCGAGCAGAAATACCGCCGGCGTTGCGAAGACGAACTGTCCCGGAATCAGCAGCGCGAGAAATTGCGGCCGAAACCCCGTGGCGCGCGCGCGGCCGAACTGTTTCAGGAACGACAGCCACTGGTGATCGGCGTTCCAGAACAGCACCGGCGAAAACATTGCCAGCGCGACCAGTCCGCCGAGATAGGGCCACGGCGATCTGAGCCAGCGCCGCAGCTCCGGCACCGCGATCAGCCAGACCAGCATCACCGCGCCGAAAAAAAGCGCGTTGTATTTCGACAGCAGCGCCACACCCGTCGCGCCGCCGACGGCGAGCCACCACGTTCCACGGCCGGTCTGCAGCACCTTGGCCAGAAAAAGCAGGATGAAGCTCGACGCCACCATCAGCGGCACGTCGGGCGTGACGATCATGGTGCCGATCGCCACCATCATCGTGACGTTGAGCATGATCGCCGCGGTCGCCGCCACCCGCGCATCGCGGAACAGGATCGCCGCGGTGCGGTACACCGCCCAGCTCATCGGCAATCCCAGCAGGATGGAAATCAGCCGCACGCCGAGCTCGGTATCGCCGGCGATCATGGTGCCGAGCCGGATCACCAGCGCGACCATCGGCGGATGATCGTAGTAGCCGCCCGCAAGATGTTTCGACCACATCCAGTAATAGGCTTCGTCGCACATCAGCGGCGTATAGAGCGCGGCCACGAGCCGCATCAGAACCAATGCAACAATGATCGCCGCCGTGCGCCGGCCCAGCGCCGGGTCAACGCCGGCGCGCTCAAGCCCAAGCGTAGTTACCGGCGCCGCTGCGCTTTTCGGATGGACGAGACTCATTGCAACATTCCGGCTTTTCTCTCTTATAGTCCGCAGCCATTATAGCGTAATTCAACGCTTTCTTTAGGCGGCACGCGGTGGATATCGGGCATCGGCGCCACCTGCAATGACCGGAAAACAACAATGTCGCTGGATTTGAAAGGCCGCACGGCCCTCGTCACCGGTGGATCGCGCGGGATCGGCGCGGCCATCGCGATGGCGCTTGCAGAGGCGGGTGCCGCCGTGGCGATCAATTATCGCGAACGCGCCGACGCGGCCGACGCCCTGAAGGCAAAAATCGAACGCGCCGGCGGACGCGCGCTTGCGATACGCGCCGATGTTTCGCAGGCGAGCGCAATTGCGGAGATGGTGGACAAAGCGGCCTCGGCTCTCGGCCCGGTCGATATTCTCATCAACAACGCCGGTATCGCGATCACAAAGCCGATCGAGGATTTGACCGAGGCCGATTTCGATACGACGATCGCCGTCAACCTGAAGTCGGCGTTCCTCTGCATGCAGGCCGTGCTGCTGGCGATGCGCGCGCGCCAATGGGGCCGCATCGTCAACATTTCCTCCGGCGCGGCACGCGGCGCGGGCTCCATCGGGCCGCATTACAATGCCTCGAAAGCCGGTCTTGAAGGTCTCACCCGCGGCTACGCAGCAAGGCTGGTCAAGGAAGGCATCACGGTCAATGCCGTGGCGCCTTCGTTGATTAACACCGACATGATGGTGGGCAATCCGGGTCTTGCGAGCCGGATCCCGCTGGGACGCCTGGGCCGCGCCGACGAAGTTGCACAGGCGGTCATGATGTTGGTGGGCAACGAATACATGACCGGCCAGTCCGTCGCGCTCAGCGGCGGCATGGCTTTCAATTAGCGGGCGTGGACCGACGCCCTAGACCACGCGTTTGCCGGCCTGGGCCGCGATAGGCTTCTGCAATAAATACATCAGGATCAGTGAGACCACCGCCGTGGTTACGACGACGTACCCCAGCCGATCGAAATGCCGCAGCGAACCGTCGGCATTTTGCGCGATGAGCGCGGCGGCGAGCATGGAGCCGAGGCCGCCGGAAAGCTGTTGCAGGGATGCACTGACCGCGCTGAAGGAGCCGCGTTGTGCGGGCTCCGGAATGGCGGAGATCAGCGCCTGCGACGGAATCATGCGCGAAAAGATGCCGACGAACATCAGGACGTTGACCGTGATCGCGACCGTCAAACCGACGTGACCGAGATGCGTGTAGATCAGCACCATGACGATGGACATGGCGCTGCCGAACGCGAAGGTGGGATATTTGCCGAAAGCATCGCTCGCCCTTCCCACCAACGGTCCGATCAAAATACTGAACAGGCCGGATATCAGATAGATCGTCGGCAGATCGGTGATATCGATGCCAAGATTGCGCACGGTATAGGCGCTGCCGAACGGCATCAGCATGTATCCGCCGGTCGCCAGCAGCGTCGTCACCGCGAACGCCAGCCAATAGCGCGGGTGTACGAGCGTTGCGATCAAATGCTGGAAAGCGTTTTGGTCTTGCTGCAGCAGCAGATGGCCGTTCACCGGCTTCATCAAAAGCATGACGGCGGCCATACCGGCCATCGACACGCCGACCAGTGCGCCAAACGCGACGTGCCAATTCCAGTGGTTGGAGAGAAAAAGACCCGCCGGGATGCCAAGCACCTGGCTCGCGGCGAAGGCCGTTTGAACGAAACCCATCACGCGGCCGCGCAATTGCAGCGCAAACGAATCGATGACGATGGCAAGCACCACCGAGCCGATCACGCCCCCGAACAGACCGGTGACAATCCGCCCCAGCAGAAGCAGATGATAGTTCGGAGCGGCCGCGCAGAGCGCCGTTCCAAGGGTGAAGCCGACGTAGAAGAACAACAGCAGCCGCTTGCGATCGAACCGGTCGGCAAAGCCCGCCGCCAGGATACCGGAGATTCCCGCGCTGAACGCGTAGGCCGAGACGGCCGCCCCGAACTGCGAGGCCGAAATATCCAGCGCCGGCATGATGACGGCGCCGAGCGGCGACATGATCATGAAGTCGATGATGATGGTGAACTGGACGAGCGCCAGCAGCGCAACGAGGATGGCCTGGTTGCGCGAAAATCCGCGGGATATTTCGTGGCCGTCATCGATCGGCGCCGTCAGGGTTGGTTCGGTCATGAAGTTCATTCAAGAGGAGAAGGCGAGGACATGCGAAGCGCCGCCGGACGCAGCGCGTATCTAATTCCGCCTCTGCGTTATTTCGATGACTTGACATATCGTAGAGATGGAAAAATCGACACTAATGACCCAAGCCGGAAATCGCGTCGGTGATCGGCCACCACCGGTTCTGGCATGACCAACTCGGGAATGACGCCGGGTACAGGTACGACCAGCGGCCGGCATGATGGAAAAGGATAAAGCTACCACGGGGAATTCTTCCGGTCAGGGCAACGTTGGTCCCGGCACGAACCAAGCCGGTTCGATGAGCAAATGAGCTAGCGAAGCCGCGAACGGGCTTTGTCACTCGCCTTATAAGAGGCCGCCGCAGTGGCGGCCTCTTTTGTTTCCGACGTCAGGTGTTGGCAGGTAACGCGGATATGGCAAATCGACGCTTTGACCGTAATCCGAGGGGCCGGAGAACAGTAATGTCCAGCGCGACTGTCGACGCGGCCGATGCTAAGCTTCAAAACAATTGTTGCTTCGCCCGCGAGAGCGAGAATCCGTGCCGATCGGCATTGAAGCACGTGACGCCGGTCTGCTCCGGCGTACAGGTGAAACCGCCGCGTTGCCAGACTTCGCCATAGGAGACGACCGGCAGCACCTTATCGGTCAAGGCGTCGCCGTGGCAGATGCGTTCCGCGCCGCCTTTCGACTGCATCATGAAAGCCTGGCCATATTCGTTCTCGCAATCAGCCGGGCGTTTCGGCTTGGCATCCATGACTGAGATGTCGCAGCGAATCGCATTCTGCGAGCCGCTTGGGAAGACAAGGCAGGATATGTTCTTGGACGGCGACTGGAAGCCGCCGGTGTCGCTCTGGGCGTGAGCCGCGCCTGTCACGATCAGGAGCAATGCAAGGAGGATCAACGGAGGTCGCACGTATCAGTTCTCCCATCCAAATTCGGCCGGGATGTGCACTTTTATAATCCATCCATGAACTTATTTGCAGGTCCAATTTGCGACTTTAGCAACAGGTTCAAAAAGCTCATCTGAAATCATCATCGTCGCGTCTACATGGGATCCTACTTTGCAGTCCGATGCAGGCTTTTCGCTAACTGCAAGTGGATACCAAGGACCGCTTGCGGCCTTTTGACCTCCCATGTCGCCCGGGGCACACGCCACAAAGTCGCTGTTCAAGTGACCCAGCATAATCGTCCAACCGTGAGCCTTGTTTGCGAATAATCGCGTTACGATGCCTGAGAGTGGAATTGCTTCGCCGTCCTTACAATTGGCCGACGCTTGGGTCGACGTAAACATCAGGCCTACAGCAAAGAGCACTACGCCGCTTTTCAGGGCGGCCTGAATTGCCAAGTCATAAGTCACGGTCGATCGGCCTCTAAACTTCATTAAGTTTACTCCTTGGCTGCGACGGCTTGAACTTTACCACGGTCAATCTCAACATTTCAGCTGCATCACGCTTTTCAGCTAAGGAAAACATAGAGCTTGCTCTTGTGAACGACGACAGGCGATTGTCAAATCGGAGATAGCGCGCAGACCCATTTGAACGAGTTGAGGTGCACAGTGAAGATTGTCTTGTTGCTTACGTGTTTGATTCTGGCGAACGCCGCAGTGGCAGAACCGATCAATCTCGATGTTTACCATGCCGTCGAACCCAAATTGAAGGCCTCCTATGATAAGCAAGCGCCGCTTTTAAAGGCCGCCTATGACGCCCACGTTGCAGATTTCAAAAAAACCAACAGCAGTGGCAATTGGGCCGATCACCTTGAATACGATGACTGGGTCAAGATGATGTTTCAGAACGAAACCAACATGGCAGTGTCTTGCGCTGAAGATCTCAAGGTCAGCGCCGACGACATCAAAAACGAGACCGACATTTTCAAGTCGGCATTCGTGCCGTGTTTCGGCCGCCGGACGGCGGCGATGAACACGTTTTTCAGAATCGACAATCTTCTGGTTACGTTCAATACGGGAAAGTTCGTTGCAGAATGTGAACCGAAGGCTCGACTGGTGAGCCGAGAAAGTCTGCAGCCGTACGACTTCGTCAAACCGAAAAACCCGGCCGCGCTCAGGCTCTATAGCTTTGGCGCTTACCTTACCTGCATATTCGATATTATGGGTGTTCCATCTTCGAAATTTCATATCGACCCGCGCATGCTGATGCAGTGATGGCATCCTTTAGAGTTGAGGGCGACTGGAGGCCCGTTATGCGACTTGCAATAAATGCGGCCTTACTGCTCCACGCTGGCTGTTCGGTCGCAAACGCAGCCAGTTCTGTAGCCTTTGGGCTGGACGAGCGCGGCTATTCTTATGGCATGGCGGAGGACGCATCCGCATTGGCCGCAGAACAAAAAGCCTTGTCCACCTGTCAGACGAAAGCGACGAATCCGGGGACCGCGTCACGCTGTAAGATCGCAGCAACGCTGCCGAAGGGATGCGTTGCGGTCGCAGCCGGGCCTACATGGGCTGCTTGGGGTGGCGGGAGCCAGCAGTTGGCCGAAAAGACCGCGCTGGACGCCTGCAATGGTCACTCCAAATCATGCAGCGTTGTCGCGACGACGTGCACGAAGGATGTGCCTCTTGCTTCCACGAGTCAGACGCAAATTGTCGAAGGCCGCGGGTTTCGATTTACCGGCATGAACATGCGCGGCGACAGGGGCTTTGTTGGCGATAAGCGTATGTACAACAGCATTCTTTTGGAATTCATCCCGGCGGATTACAAAGTTAAGACGGTCGATCTTTCGGGACCATTCGCACTTGAGGGCGCGGCCAATGAGCTTGGAGTTTATCAATTTTGCATCAAAGGCCACGGCGTACTTGTTTATGATTCGTCTGGTCCGCGGCACATCGACTACACTTGTACTCTCCCCGATCAAATTTGTATCGCAGGCTCGTGCCGAAAAAATATAAGAGGCCCGACGGCTATCACATCGGAAACGAGCTTCATCAGGAATGGAGACGAGTTTCACCTAAAGGGAAAGGCGACTGCCGCCTATTCCATTGCCGACAGTCAGCGATCGATTTCCTTGACGGAGCTGATCGACTTCAGCATCGCCAAGGACGGCACGTGCTCCTTGATAAACTATCGAAAGGAATCGCACTCGGAAGAGCACTACGTGACAGAAAGCCCGTACAACCATCCAGACCCGCCAAGCACAATCGTTACTCAGTCGGAGGCAGGCGCTTCATGCGACATTTTCAAAAATCCGATGGGACAATGAGTTGGAGCGTGACGAACGACCTCAGCTAGCTCGCAACGCAGCTTGCGTCTCATCCGTTCGGTGACAGGTTTGTCATTCCTGGAATGCAAAATAATTCTAGCGGCGGTTGCGCCAGCCGCTCGTGTTAGCAGAGGTCTTTATATTCCGCTTCATAGGTATCGTCACATCTGCCAACTCTGGATTGATGAGTGGCCGCCTGACGTGTGGCGCATTGACAGAGACCCACCTGCGGATCATTCTTGGCGCGGGTAGGTACGGCCCGCCGCTTGCGCCCTCAGGGGTACGGTGAACGTATCGAGCCGCTCCCGGCATCCCTTTGCCAGAGCGAACGAGTCAGCAACGCAAGCACCTGACATTTCTCGTTCGCCAATGCAGAGGTACACCATGCGCGATTTTCGCGATGCCAAGGCTATGGCGCAGACGTTGCGCGAAGCCCTCAAGACCAAATCCGTCGCCATCACCCACAGCGAGAGCCTCGAACTGACCGCGCGAGTGCTCGGCTTCCATGACTGGAACGTGCTGTCGGCGCGGATTCAATCCAGCGCGCCGGCAACTACTGGCTCGATGCCGACGATGGCGCAACGCCCGGCTTCTGCGCGCGCGGGCCTTCCCATAGTAGCGATGCGCGATGTGGTGCTGTTTCCGCAGATGGTCATTCCCATTTTCGTCGGCCGCAAAAGCACGTTGCGCGCGATCGAGAGTGCGGTGGCGGGCGATGGCATTTTTCTGGCGGTCACGCAGAGACGTGCGGCCGACGATGAGCCTGCGCTCGATGATCTCTATCCGGTCGGTGTCACGGCAACCGTGCTCAATCGCCAGACGCTGCTGGACGGAACGCTGAAGTTTCTTTTCTCCTGCCACGAACGCAAAACTGTTGCCGGACGCGTCGAAGATGAATTCCTCGCAGCCGAAGTCGCGCCGTTCGAAGAGACCGGCGGCGACAGCGCCGACGCCACGGCCTTGTCGCGCGCGGTGCTCGACGCCTACCAGATTTTCGCGAAGGTCGATTTCTCGTCTCCTTCGGGCGGGGTTCATGCGCTATCTCGCCAGCCTGCGATCGGAGCGCCCGGCGTGCTTGCCGACTGGATCGCGCCGCTGCTGCCGATCGACATTGCGAGGAAACAGCAAATCCTGGAAACAGGCGATGTCGTCCAGCGCCTGCGGATGGTGCTCGATCTGCTCAAGACGGCAACTCCGCCGCCGGACTAAAGCGAGCGTTGGCCTTACCCGCGAAATAGTTTCTGCTGGACTGTCGGACTTGCAAACGCCGGGGCGTCTTTGAACAGAACCGACGCTGCCGCAAACTTCAAATATCGAATGGAGACAACGATGCGATTCATGGTGATTGTGAAAGCCAACGAGGATAGCGAAGCCGGCAAGATGCCCAGGACGGAAGACCTGGCCTCGATGGGCAAGTTCAACGAGCAGATGGTGAAAGCCGGCGTGATGGAAGCGGGTGAGGGCCTGCATCCGACCTCGAAAGGCGCGCGCATCAAATTCTCCGGCACGGATCAGACGGTGACGCGGGGACCCTTCAACCTCACTCACGACACGATTGCCGGCTTCTGGCTGATCCAGGTGAACTCGCTGGACGAGGCGATCGATTGGATGAAGCGCGCGCCTTTCGATGGCGGCTCCGAGATCGAAATTCGCCAGATTTTTTCGGCGGAAGATTTCGGCGAGGCGTTAACGCCCGAACTTCGCGAGAAGGAAGAAAAGCTTCGCGCCGAGGCCGCGAAGCGCTGATTCCGCGCGCAGCTTGCGGCAGGCAAAGACGGCGGCCACGCCCGCACAGCACTTTTTTCGAATTCCTAATTAAAACAGGGAGTTAACTCCTGCGCCGATGCCTCGGCCGCAAAATCGCCATGGCATCGCGGATTTGCCTCAGGTTCGCCGCTGGTTTTCCGCAAGGATTTTGCGGGTTGCGCACACGGTCCGGGTCTGCCTTCGGTTCGCCGCAAGGTTTTTACGCGAAATTCGTCAATGTTCTCGACCGGCGAATTGGGGATGGTAGCTTGGGCGGCCGGCTCACCGCGAAGCTTGTGAGTGACCTTTTCACGCGGCTCATGTAAAAGCCCTTCACATGAGCTGGCGCAAGGAACAACGCCGCGCCGAGCGCGGCTATCATCACGGCAATCTGAAAGAGGCCTTGCTGCAGGCGGCCCTTGGCCTGATCGCGGAGAAAGGCCCCGCGGGCTTTACTTTCGCCGATGCCGCGCGTTCGGCCGGCGTCAGTCCCGCCGCTCCGTATCGGCACTTCCGCGACCGCGACGAGTTGTTGTCCAGCATTGCGCAGCGCGGCTTCGAGCAGTTCGAGGCGGTGCTGACCAAGGCATGGGACGATGGCCGTCCCGATACCGTCACCGCGTTCGAGCGCGTCGGCAAAGCCTATCTTGCGTTCGCCCGCGACGAGCCGGCGTTCTATTCGGCGATGTTCGAATCGGGAATTCCCGTCGACCTGAACCCCACCCTGATGGCCGCAAGTGAACGCGCTTTCGGCATCATCCGCGCTGCGGCGGAGCGGCTTGCGGCGTTGACGCCGCCCGGCATGACGCGTCCGCCTGCGTTGATGATGGCGCTGCACATCTGGTCGATGGCGCATGGCGTCGCCTCGCTGTTCGGCCGTGGCGACGCGGCGCGGCGCAAGCTGCCGATGTCGCCGGAGGATCTGCTAGAGGCCAACGTGCTGATCTATCTGCGTGGCTTAGGTTTTCCGACCGACAAGAAGCAGGCCAAGTCTGAGGAAAAAAAGCCGGATGGCGCCAAACCGGGGCCTTGGGGTGCACCAAAATAAATTTCTGAAGCCGCCCGAGGCCCCGCTTGACAAAAACTGGGAACGCGCTAGCTATGTAAATGTTATTTACATTCACAACGGCATCATGCCGTATGGAGAGGAAGATGGCCTACACCGCTGAAGCTCAACGCTGGAACGGCCCAACCGAAGACTATCGCTACCCGCCGATGACGCACACAGCTTGGCGTCCCGGCATGATCATTCTCACCGTGCTCGGCTTCATGTTCTGGTGGCCGGTCGGTCTCGCCATTCTCTTCTACACAATCGGGAGCAGGAAAATGGGTTGCTGGAGCAACGATCGTTTCGAGAACAAGATGCAGCGCATGCAGTACAAAATGGAACGGATGCGCGGCCGCATGGAGCGCCGCGGATTTAACTTCGGCGGTTTCGGCACGCCATCGAGCGGCAACCGCGCCTTCGACGACTACCGCATGGAGACGTTGCGGCGCCTTGAGGAAGAGCAGACCGAATTCCGCGATTTCCTCGATCGCCTGCGCCACGCCAAGGACAAGGAAGAGTTCGACGCGTTCATGGCGCAGCACCGCCCGCGCCCGGCCCCTCCGAACGATCAACCGCAGGGCTGAAACGTCCGCTGCATTGGCTAAGTAAACAGCCGCCCGCCTTCTCAAAGGTGGGCGGTTTCGTTTTGCGATCTTCTTATTCCTCCCGCTGCAATGCGGCGCAGGATTTCGCTAAGTAGCCAAACGGCCTGCCAATTCCAGCACCCAATTTCAGGCCCTTAACCTCGCCTTAACCGTCGGCATCGTCTGGTTAGGGGCGTAAAGTCGCGCCGATAGCCCTTGTTTTGACACGTTAGCAGGGAATGCCAGACCCGGCTTTGGACGGGCCCCATGCGATACATCAAGGCTTTGGCTTTGGCGCTAACCGCCGGGTTTGGCGCGTGGCGGCGGAGAGCGCTCCGGCGCTCCCGCATTTTGGGGAATTGCGTTTGAGAGGATATCGCTCATGAATCCGGCCGACGTGGCGCAGTCAGCGTTGCCGCTCGCCACTTCCGATGTGTCGCTGATCGCATTGTTCCTGCAGGCGCACTGGGTCGTGAAAGCGGTGATGCTGGGGCTTCTGGCCTGCTCGGTCTGGGTATGGGCGATCGCGATCGACAAGATGTTTCTCTATGCGCGGACCAAGCGCGCAATGGACCGTTTCGAGCAGGCGTTCTGGTCCGGCGAATCCATCGAGGAACTGTATCGCGCGCTGTCGGGCAAGCCGACGCAATCGATGGCGGCGTGCTTCGTCGCGGCGATGCGCGAATGGAAGCGCAGCTTTGAAAGCCAGGCGCGCTCCTTTGCCGGCCTGCAGATGCGGATCGAGAAAGTGATGAACGTCTCGATCTCCCGCGAAATCGAGCGGCTTGAACGGCGGCTGCTGGTGCTGGCGACGGTTGGCTCGGCCGGCCCGTTCGTCGGCCTGTTCGGCACGGTCTGGGGCATCATGTCGAGCTTCCAGTCGATCGCCGCCTCCAAGAACACTTCGCTGGCGGTAGTCGCTCCAGGCATCGCGGAAGCTCTGTTTGCCACCGCAATCGGGCTGATCGCTGCCATTCCGGCGACAATTTTCTACAATAAGTTTACATCCGAAGTGAATCGGCAGGCCCAGCGGCTGGAGGGTTTCGCCGACGAATTTTCAGCGATCCTGTCGCGCCAAATTGATGAGCGGGCGTGATATGGAGTGTGAGCACATGGCGAGCATCCGATCATGGCGATGAACATGGCAGGCGCGTCCGGCGGCGGTGGACGCCGTGGGCGGCGCCGCAGCGCGCCGATGGCCGAGATCAACGTCACGCCGATGGTGGACGTGATGCTGGTGCTGCTGATCATCTTCATGGTGTCGGCGCCGCTGTTGACGGTTGGCGTTCCCCTCGATCTGCCGCAGACCCAGGCCAAGAGCCTCGACCAGGACAAGAACCCGCTGACCCTGTCGGTGAATCTGAAGGGCCAGGTATTCCTCAACGAAACCGAGATCGGCATCGACGATCTGGTGCCGAAGCTCAAGGCGATCACCGAGGCCCGGGGCGGGCTCGACGAGCGTATCTTCGTTCGCGGCGACAAGAAAGTGGATTACGGTACCGTCATGAAGGTGATGGGACGGCTGTCGTCCGGAGGCTTCCGGCGCGTCGCGCTGGTGACGGAAGTGGATCAGGGATAGAGCGGACGTGAAGGTGAAAGTCGATAAGACATTCGCTGCATCGGTAGCCCTCCACGTCCTCGTGATCGGGTGGGGGCTGGTGTCGTTTTCCGCGCGCTCGCTTGAAGCGCCGCCGCCGGAGTCAATGCCGGTGGATATCATTTCCGCAGATCAGCTCTCCAAGATCACCGCCGGCAGCAAGTCCGGCGCGAAGGACAAGCCGAAGCCTCTGGTTGAGAAGATCGCCGACGCCAAACCGGTCGACGATCCCGTCGGCAAGATCACCGAAAAGCCGCCGATCGAGACCGACGCGGCGCCTCCGCCGCCTCCACCGAAACCGGTGGAAAAGCCGGTCGAGAAAAAGCCCGATCCGCCAAAGCCCGTCGTGCAGGAGAAGCCCAAGGAAGAGCCGAAGCACGTCGAGAAGAAGCCCGATCCGCCAAAGGTCGATCCGATCGCGGAAGCACTGAAACACGAAGAGAGCAAAAAGCCGCTGCCCAAGCCGCAGGTTCAGGCGGCTACGCCACCGCCGCAGCCGCCGAAACCGAAGCCGGAGCGCCCCTTCGATCAAAACAAGATCGCGGCGCTGCTCGACAAACGCGATCCGACGCGAGCGGCGGCGACCGGCGCGCAATTGAATTCGCAGGCGTCGCTCGGCACCGCGCGCGGCACCTCGGCGACGTTGTCCCAATCCGAACTCGACGCATTGCGCGCGAGGCTGACGCAATTGTGGAACGTGCAGGCAGGGACCGAGCATCCGGAAGAACTGATCGTTGACATCCGCATCCGCCTGACAAAGGAGCGCCGACTTGCCGCTCCGCCCGAAATCGTCACGCGCGGCACATCGCCGCGTTTCCAAGCCGCCGCCGATGCCGCGGTCCGCGCTGTCCTGCAGGGTCAGCCTTACAATATGCTGCGCGATGAGACCTATGGGCAGTGGCAGGATATCGTCGTCACCTTCGATCCGCGCCAAATGTTTCGCGGCTGATCTTTGAAATGAGCCCAGGTATGTCCGTGACGCCCTTCCGTCTTGCTTCCTTGCCACTCAGCCGCCGCCAAATCCTGACTGGCGGAGCCTTGATAGGCAGCGCCGCTGCGGGCCTGCTGCCGTCACCGGCGGAGGCGCAAACGCGCCTGCAGATCACTGAGGGCAACGTCGCGCCGCTGCCGATTGCGATTCCGAATTTCGTCGGTGGCTCGCCGGGGGATACCGAAGTCGGCGTTGGCGTGTCGCAGGTCATCACCAACAACCTGAAGCGCAGCGGACTGTTCGCGCCCATCGATCAGGCCGCATTCATCGAACGCATCACCAATATCGACGCGGCGCCGCAATTCCAGAGCTGGAAGACCATCAATGCGCAAGCGCTGGTGACGGGACGCATGACCCGTCAGGGTGACGGGCGTTTGAAAGCGGAGTTTCGCCTGTGGGACGTCGCCGCCGGGCAGCAGCTTACCGGCCAGCAATATTTCACCTCACCAGAATATTGGCGGCGGATCGCGCATATCATCTCCGATCAGATCTATGAGCGCCTCACAGGCGAGAAAGGCTATTTCGACAGCCGCGTGGTGTTCGTAGACGAAACCGGCCCGAAGGAGCGGCGCGTCAAGCGGCTTGCCCTGATGGATCAGGACGGCGCCAATGTGCGCTATCTGACGCGCGGCGCCGACCTCGTGCTGACGCCGCGGTTCTCGCCTTCGACGCAAGAAATCACCTATATGGAATTCGGGCAGGGCGACCCGCGCGTTTATCTGTTCAACATCGAGACCGGACAGCGCGAGATCGTCGGTAATTTTCCTGGCATGTCGTTCTCGCCTCGGTTTTCCCCTGATGGCCAGCGGGTGATCATGAGCCTGCAGCAGGGCGGCAATTCGAACCTGTTCGTGATGGACCTGCGTTCCAAATCGACGACGCGCCTTACCGACACGCCGGCGATCGACACATCGCCGTCCTATGCACCCGACGGCACGCGATTGTGCTTCGAATCCGACCGTGGCGGAAAGCCGCAGATCTATGTCATGGCGGCGGGTGGCGGACCGGCGCAGCGAATATCTTTCGGCGAAGGCAGCTATTCGACGCCGGTCTGGTCGCCGCGTGGCGATTACATCGCGTTTACCAAACAGGGCGGCGGGCAGTTCTCGATCGGCATCATGAAACCCGACGGCTCCGGCGAACGGCTTCTTACGTCCGGTTTCCATAATGAGGGACCGACCTTCGCGCCGAACGGCCGCGTCCTGATGTTCTTCCGCGATCCCGGCGGCAACGGCGGTCCATCGCTATTCACGGTCGATATTTCCGGCCGCAACGAACAGCGGGTTCCGACGCCCGGCTTCGCCTCCGACCCGGCGTGGTCGCCGCTGTTGTCGTAACTGGGCGCGAAGACACCATCGCCTAATTCATCGCGAAAAGCGTCTAGCCTGCTGATTTGCAGGGCAGATCTGCGCACGTATTTGCCATGACAACGTCCTGGTAACGATATTCCCTCAGAAAGGCTTCATCTTGCGCATGTAACGCTAGCTCCGGGAAAAAGGACGTATGCGCGCCCGATGACGCTGGTCGATCGAAAAACGAGACGAGATCAAGGAAACCTATCGCCCGCAATTTATGCGGCGCTGGTCTATTCGCTTTTTCAGAATCCGGCGCCGATGTTCGCAGGCGTCCTCTGCGCGGCGCTGGCGGGCGTCATGACCGCAGTGAAAACGGGCAACCAATCCTTGTGGGTGTGTGTAGGGCTACTGGTGTTGACCGGTACCGTGCGGGCGCTCGACATGCGCCAGTATCAGCTAAGGAAGTCTGGCCTGACCGAACACGACGCGGCGCACTGGGAAGTCCGTTACCAGATCGGCGCGATGGCCTACAGCATGACGCTGGGAATATGGTGCATGGTCGCGCTGCTTGGCACCAGCGATCCCGTGGCGCACATGATCTGCGTTTCGGTCACGCTGGGCTACATGGCAGCCGGCGCCGGGCGTACCTATGGGCGGCCATGGATATTCCACCTGCAGACGCTATTCGCCTGCGGACCGTTATGTCTGGCGCTAGTCCTGTATGGGACTCCCTATTATTTTGGGATGGGATTGCTCAACATCCTGTTCTTCATCGGCATCAAGCACATCACGACAAGCTTGCAGCAGATCTTCGTCCGCGCGCTCGTCGCGCGGGAACGCGAAGCCGCCTTGGCGCGGCAGTTCGACACCGCGCTGAATAACATGCCGCATGGTCTGTGCATGTTCGGCACCGACGGACGTCTCGCCGTGGTCAATTATCGTTTCAGTGAAATGATAAATCTGGGTGACCATGTCCTCGGTCGCGATGCCACCGCGCCCGACATCACCGCCGCCTGTGTCGGCAACGGCACGATCTCGGCTACGAGCGCCAACCTCATCGTTGCAGAAATCCAAAAATCACAAGCGGGTCATATCACCACCGTCGATCCCGAAAGCGCGGACGGCCGGGCGCTCTCCTGGACGTTCCAGCCGATGGCCGGAGGCGGCACGGTGGTGCTGGTGGAAGATATTACGGAGCGGCGAAATGCCGAAGCAAAAATTGGTCGGATGGCTCGCTTCGACGAACTGACGGCGCTGCCGAACCGCGTCAATTTCCGTGATGAGATTGAGCGCCTGATGGCAGTGTCTCATGAGGCAAAGCAATTATCGGCGCTCCTGTTCATCGATCTCGATCAGTTCAAGCAGGTCAACGATACCCTGGGCCACCCTTGCGGGGACGACCTGCTCTGCGCCGTCGCGGACCGGCTCCGTCACATGCTTCGCCCGGAAGATTTCGTCGCACGCTTTGGCGGCGACGAGTTCGTGGTATTTCAGCAGAATATCAAATCGACGGAAGATGCGGCCATTCTCGCCCACCGCATCGTCGAACGGCTTAGCGAACGCTACGAGATAAACAATCATCTGGTCGAGATCGGCGCCAGCGTCGGGATCGCCACGACCGCATCGCCGGACATCAGTGCTGACACTCTGCTGAAGAACGCAGACATGGCGCTCTATCGCGCGAAAGCCGACGGCAGAGGCACGTTCTGCTTCTTCCGCGAGGAGATGGCACTCACCGTCGAAGCGCGTCGCACATTGGAACTCGACCTGCGAAGGGCGCTTGCCAACGAAGAATTCGAGTTATTTTACCAGCCGCTCGTCAATCTGAAATCCGGCCGGATATCGACATGCGAGGCGCTGCTGCGCTGGAATCACCCGGTGCGCGGCCAGGTTTCGCCTATCGATATCATTCCGGTGGCAGAGGAGATGGGTCTCATCGTCGATCTCGGTCGCTGGATTCTGCGCAAGGCTTGCATGGAGTGCATGAAATGGCCGGACGGTGTCAGCGTCGCGGTCAATTTTTCGCCTTTGCAGTTTCATCAACGCGACGTGTTGAGCGAAGTCCGCTATGCGCTCGAGGTCTCTGGATTGCCGGCGAGACGGCTCGAAATCGAAATCACAGAGTCCTCGCTGATGCGCAACACGCAGTGGACCAAGGACGCGCTTTCGCAACTCCATGCGGCCGGCGTGCGAATCTCGCTTGACGATTTCGGCACCGGCTATTCCAGCCTTAGCTATCTGCATAATTTCCCACTGCAGAAAGTGAAGATCGACCGTTCCTTCCTCGAAGGCATCGATGCGGATCGTCCGCTGATGCTGTTGCGCGGCGTCGCGCGTCTTAGCTCCGATCTCGGCATGTCGGTGGTGGTCGAAGGCATCGAAACCAATGAGCAACTTGAACTGATCAGCGCAGATGGCACGGTGACCGAAGCGCAAGGCTATTTATTCAGCCGTCCGGTTCCGGCCGCGCGGGTGCGGCAATTGTTGAATGCCTCGCATGGACGTCGTCAGCCTGACGAACCGCTTGCAATTCCAGCTCGCTCAATCGCCTGACCTCGGGTTCCCCGTGCCGGAACTTTCTCCTCGCCGCCTAGTAATGTTTTTACAGATGCGGATTAACCCTAATATCCCGATATCTTTGCGTTGGCGTTTACAAACAGTTAACCTTTCGACTGGCAATGGGCGTTGCCTGCGTTGGGGAGTGTAACGATGAATTCGGTAGCCGAAGCGATTTCGACGGTGCCTGAACGTACCGCGGATGTGCTCGAGCACGTTGACTACCGTCTTGTCGAAACTCCCGGCGAGAAAGATGAAATCTATCGGCTTCGCTATCGCGCTTATCTGCGCGAGGGCGCGATCCTGCCTTCAGCGAGCGAACGCGTCAGCGATGCCTACGATGACGCGCCCAATACCTGGGTATTCGGCGTCTATCTCCATGACGAGCTCTACAGCTCAATTCGCGTCAGCGTGGTGACGCCGGAATGGCGAAGCTCGCCGTCGGCGGATATGTACACCGACGTTCTTCAACCCGAACTTGATAGCGGACAGATCATCGTCGATCCCACGCGCTTTGTCGCCGACCCCGAAAAGGCGAAGCGGTTTCCTGAGCTTCCTTACGTGACCGTCAGATTAGGCTTGGTCGCTTGCGCGCATTTTAACGCGGATATCGGACTTGCGAGCGTTCGCCCCGAACACCGTGCCTTTTATCGCAGGGTTTTTCTGCAGCATCCGATGGGCGAACCGCGTTTGTTTCCCGGACTGATCAAGCCGGTGGGGTTGATGGCGGCGAGTTATCCCAGTATTCGCGAACGGGTTTTCCAGAGATTTCCCCTGATGCGTTCGAGCGCCTTTGAGCGGCGAATGCTTTTCGAGCGGGCTAGCGAGCGTCACGTTCGATCCGACGTCCATTCGCGTCCATTGGAACGCACGTCGATCGCCCCGCACGCCTGCAGTAACGGCTGAATACGCTTTGCGCGGCCGCTTTGTTCCGCGTGTTGCGAAGCCCAAGCGGCTTGTTCTGGTCTCGCGTACAGATTTTCGACACCCGTTGCCGACCTTCACCGTCGCGCCACATTTACGACCCATTAACTATCAGCTTGCCTTTTCGCCGCTTGACGGCATTTGATGGGCTCCGGCAACCCCTCGTCAAGGTTGACGGAACGTTCGCTTAACCCTCGCCCTGTAGACCAAAAGACAGTTGGAAACGTGAGCGCGGAGGCTCCGGAATGAAACACCAAATGCGTATCCTCCAGGGATTGAAGCTGGCCGCGGTGCTCGCGGTGACATTGTCGATGGGCGCTTGCGCCAACCGGAGCCCGGTCGGGCCCGAAGGTGCGATGGCCAGCGCGGCGACGCCGGGCAGCCAGCAGGATTTCGTGGTCAATGTCGGCGACCGCGTGTTCTTTGAGAGCGATCAAACTGAACTGTCGCCGCAGGCGATTGCGACCCTGGAAAAGCAGGCGCAGTGGCTGCAGAGCTACAGCCGCTACGCTTTCACGATCGAAGGTCATGCCGACGAACGCGGCACCCGGGAATACAACATCGCCCTCGGCGCGCGGCGTGCCCAGTCGGTACGCACCTTCCTGACGTCGCGCGGCATCGATGCAAGCCGGATGCGGACGATTTCCTACGGCAAGGAACGGCCCGTCGCGGTGTGCAACGACATCTCCTGCTGGTCGCAGAACCGCCGCGCCGTCACCGTCCTGAACGCCAGCTCTTAAGCGGTTTGTCATAAAAGTTCTCGCCGGCGCCTTCGGGCGCCGGTTTTGTTTGGGGCGTCAGTGCGAGGGATTGGCGCCCAGTCACATTTTCGGCGTACTCCGTCGTTCAATGTGGCGCGCCGTTCATGCGCCGTTGATTTATCGTCGGGCCAAAATGTCATCCAAATTCCCAATGTATCTGCGCGCGGCCGCGATGGTGGCCATGCTCGCCGCCGCGCCGCAAGCGATGGCGCAGTCCGACGATGCCGATCCGGAAATGCGGATTCAGCAGCTCGAAAATCAGTTGCGGCGGCTTACCGGACAGAACGAGGAATTGCAGTACCGCAACCGGCAGCTCGAGGATCGCCTGAAGTTGCTGCAGGGTTCGTCGCCAACCGGACCCGGCAGTCAGGCCGCGCTTCCCGCTCCAGCGAACGCCCCGGCGATTCCGGTCGAAGCCAGTCCTCCTTATCGCCAACAGCAGCCGGGCTATGAGCCGCAGATCGCAGCTCCGGGCCCGATCATCCAGGAGGAGCGCGGCGCGCCGTCGCCGCAGGGGCGCCGCCGCGGCGACGCGTTCGATCCCAACCAGAATCCGAATGCTCCCGGCGCACCGCGTGCGTTGGGCGGCGGCCAGCTTCCCGTTACCGGCGAAGCGCCGGGTGGGCGCGGCGCCGGTGAGCCGCTCGACCTTGCGAATACTTCGCCTTCGCGCGATTACAGCACGGCGCCACCGCTGCGAACGCCCGGCGCAAGCGCGGCACTGACGACGTTGCCTCCGTCGGCGACGCCGCGGGATGAATTCGATCTCGGCATCGGATACATGCAGCGCAAGGACTACGCGCTCGCCGAAGAGACCATGCGGAATTTCGCGCAGAAATATCCCAGCGATCCGCTGATCGCGGATTCGCAGTATTGGCTCGGTGAAAGTTTTTTCCAGCGGCAGCTCTACCGCGATTCCGCCGAAGCTTTTCTGGCGGTAACGACAAAATTCGACAAATCCGCGAAGGCGCCCGATTCGCTGCTACGGCTCGGACAATCGCTCGCGGCCTTGAAAGAGAAGGAAGCCGCGTGTGCGGCGCTCGGCGAAGTGACCCGGAAATATCCGCGCGCTTCCAGCGGCGTCAAGCAGGCCGTGGACCGCGAACAGAAGCGGGTTAAGTGCTGAGCTAAACCAAAAGCCACCGTCATCGCCCGGCTTGACCCGCGACCCCGTAATACCAGACGTTGCGTTCAACATTCGCATTTGGGACTACTGCATCCCACGCCTTCGCGGGGATGACGGCTGGTAATTGCATGCCCGATGACAATTCCCCTATCACCATCGCTGAAGCGCGGGCGTTCTTGCGCCGATTGGAAGACTGCTCCGGCAATCATCCTCGCGGTGTCCGGCGGACCGGATTCGGTCGCGCTGATGTGGCTTGCTGCGCGCTGGCGCAATGCGTCGGCACGTGGACCTCGTCTGGTCGCCGTAACCGTCGATCACGGATTGCGGCCGGAGGCCGCGCGGGAAGCGCGTGAGGTGAAGCGGTTGGCCAAAACGCTGGATGTGCCGCATCGCACCGTGCGCTGGACCGGCGCAAAGCCTAAAAGCGGTTTGCCGGCGGCGGCGCGCGATGCAAGATACCGCCTGCTGGCGCAGGCCGCGCGGACCAACGGTGCGACGCACGTCTTCACGGCACATACGCGGGACGATCAGGCCGAGACGCTGCTGATCCGGATGTCGCGAGGCAGCGGCATCGCAGGCCTCGCGGCGATGGCGCGGCAGTCGGAGCGCGATGGCGTGATGCTAGCGCGCCCATTGCTGGATATGCCGAAGGCAAGATTAGTGGCGACGCTGAAACGCGCCAAAATCGACTTCGCTGATGATCCGACCAACCGCGATATCAGCTTCACCCGTCCCCGTTTTCGCGCGCTGATGCCGGCACTTGCCGCCGAGGGATTTGATGCGCGAAATCTGGCACGGCTGGCATCGCGGCTGGCGCGCGCCAATGCGGCGCTGGAGGTTCTGATCGATGGCGCCGAGCGATTTCTCAAGCTGCGCGACGGCGATCCTTCGCAGTCCGGATTCGATGCCAACGTGTTTGCCGCATTCCCGGATGAAATCCAGATCCGATTGCTGCTGCGCACCATCGGTCGTGTCGGACATGAAGGCCCGGTTGAACTCGGTAAAGCCGAAGCTTTATTGGCTGCTCTGACGCGGGCTTTGATGCAAAAACCGCGTATCCGGTTCAGGCAGACACTGGCGGGTGCCCTGATCAGCCTGACCAATGACCGCATCCGCATCGAACCCGCGCCGCCGCGGCGTCGGCGAACTTAGATCACGGCACCGCACCACACCTTTAACCACCGCAGGAAAAGCTCGATATCGTCGCCATTATTTGAGCCTGAATGCCGCTAAGATGCGCTAAATAGTCCGGCGCGGTTCCCTTGGCAGCGACGGGGGCGGCACCTAGATTGTACCCAAGCCGGCACAGGGAAATGTCTCGTGCATTGGCAAGGAATAAAGGCCGCGATCGCGCGACCACGAAGGAAGATCGATGAACGCCAATCTGCGCAACTTCGCCCTCTGGGTTATTATCGTCTTGCTACTGTTGGCACTGTTCACGCTCTTCCAGAATCCGGGACAGCGCACGTCCTCGCAGGATATCTCATTCTCGCAGCTCCTGAGCGAGGTCGATGCCAACCACGTTCGCGACGTCGTGATACAGGGGCCGGACATTCACGGCACCTTCACCAATGGCGCAAGCTTCCAGACCTATGCGCCGAGCGATCCGACGCTGGTGAAGCGTCTCTATGACGGCAAGGTCTCGATCACCGCGAAGCCGCCTGGCGATAACGTGCCGTGGTTCGTATCGCTGCTGGTGTCGTGGCTGCCGTTCATCGCGCTTATCGGCGTGTGGATTTTCCTGTCGCGGCAGATGCAGGGCGGCGCCGGCAAGGCGATGGGTTTTGGCAAATCGCGCGCCAAGATGTTGACCGAGGCGCATGGCCGCGTCACCTTCGAGGATGTCGCCGGCGTCGATGAAGCCAAGCAGGATCTGCAGGAGATCGTCGAATTCCTGCGCGATCCCGGAAAGTATCAGCGGCTCGGTGGACGGATTCCGCGCGGCGTGCTGCTGGTCGGGCCTCCCGGCACCGGCAAGACGCTGATCGCGCGCGCGGTCGCCGGCGAAGCCAACGTGCCGTTCTTCACCATCTCGGGCTCGGACTTCGTCGAAATGTTCGTCGGCGTCGGTGCCTCTCGCGTGCGCGATATGTTCGAGCAGGCCAAGAAGAACGCGCCGTGCATCATCTTCATCGACGAAATCGACGCGGTCGGCCGCCATCGCGGCGCTGGCCTCGGCGGCGGCAATGACGAGCGCGAGCAGACGCTGAACCAGTTGCTGGTCGAGATGGACGGCTTCGAGGCCAATGAAGGCGTGATCCTGATCGCGGCCACCAACCGGCCCGATGTGCTTGATCCCGCGCTGCTGCGTCCCGGCCGCTTCGACCGCCAGGTCGTGGTGCCGAATCCTGACGTCGTCGGCCGCGAGCAAATCCTCAAGGTTCACGTCCGCAAGGTGCCGCTGGCGCCGGACATCAACCTGAAAACCATCGCGCGGGGTACGCCCGGCTTTTCCGGCGCCGACCTGATGAACCTCGTCAACGAAGCGGCGCTAACCGCGGCCCGGCGCAACAAGCGCATGGTGACGCAGAGCGAGTTCGAAGAAGCCAAGGACAAGGTGATGATGGGCGCCGAGCGCAAATCGCTCGTCATGACCGAAGAAGAAAAGATGCTGACGGCCTATCACGAGGGCGGTCATGCGATCGTCGGCCTTAACGTCGTCGCTACCGACCCAATCCACAAGGCGACGATCATTCCGCGTGGCCGCGCGCTGGGCATGGTGATGCAGCTGCCGGAGCGCGACAAGCTGTCGATGTCGCTGGAACAGATGACGTCGCGTCTCGCCATCATGATGGGCGGACGTGTGGCGGAAGAACTGATTTTCGGCCGCGAGAAGGTCACATCCGGCGCATCTTCGGATATCGAGCAAGCCACAAGGCTGGCGCGTATGATGGTGACGCGCTGGGGCCTGTCTGAAGTGCTCGGTACCGTGTCGTACGGCGAGAATCAGGATGAGGTCTTCCTGGGCATGTCGGTGTCGCGCACCCAAAACGCCTCGGAAGCCACGGTGCAGAAGATCGACATGGAGATCCGCCGCTTCGTCGAGGAAGGTTACAATGAGGCGACGCGGATTCTGACGGAGAAGCGCGGGGATCTTGAGGCGCTGGCCAAGGGCCTGCTGGAATTCGAGACCCTGAGCGGCGACGAGATCAAGGACCTGCTCAACGGCAAGAAACCCAACCGCGAGTCGGTGCTGGAGCCCGCCACACCGCGCGCTTCGGCGGTGCCGCCGGCAGGCAAGCCGCGTCCAGGTCCCGCTCCCGATGCGGGACTGGAGCCGCAGCCGCAGGCTTAACGGCGCGGCAAAATCGCGAATACGAAAACGCGGCGACAACGCCGCGTTTTTTGTTTGCCGTCACGGCCAGCGACCGCCCCGGCACGACGAACGAGCATGACAAGCTCATCCAGAACGATCATGGTGGGCGCGCGACCGCGAGTAATGACGGTCGAACAAAGCGGAGGAAAAGATGCGCTTCGATACGCGGGTCGCCCTGTGCGCGGCTACTGCCATGCTTCTGTCAGCCGCGCCACTCACGGCTCAGACCGTGCGCGGCGTTACCGCCACCGAAATCAAGATAGGTCAGACCATGCCGTATAGCGGCCCGGTGTCTGCGTTCGGCGCTTTGGGAAAAAGCGAGGTGGCTTATTTCAAAATGGTCAACGACCGCGGCGGCATCAACGGACGCAAGGTCAACCTGATCTCGCTGGACGACGGCTACGCGCCGCCCAAGACCGTCGAGCAAACGCGGCGGCTGGTGGAGAGCGACGAAGTCGCCCTGATCTTCTCCTCCATTGGCACGGCGCATAACACCGCGATCGCCAAATATCTTCAAGGCAAAAACATCCCGCAGCTGTTTATCGGCTCCGGCGCTTCGAAGTTCGCCGATCCGGCGCAGTACCCGCAGGCGACGCTGGGGGTCCAGGCGCCATTCCGCTACGAGACGCGGCTGTATGCCAAGTATGCGCTGGCGAAGAACCCCAACGCCAAGTTCGCGATCATCTCGCAGAATGACGATTTTGGCCGCGACTATCTGCTCGGATTAAAGGACGTGCTGGGCGACAAGTACGACCAGTCTGTCACCGGCGTCACGTATGAGGTGAGCGAACCAACCATCAATTCGCAGATCGTCAGGCTGAAAGCCTCCGGCGCCGATGTATTGATCATCGCCGCGACGCCGAAATTTGCGGCGCAGTCGATCCGCAAGGCGTTCGAGATCGGCTGGCGGCCGATGACGTTCCTCAGCAACGTTGCGGTCTGGGTGTCGTCGGTGCTGGAGCCTGCTGGTCTCGAGGCCAGCACCGGTATTCTTTCCACCGCCTACGTAAAGGATCCCGAGGATCCTGCGTGGAAGGACGACCCTGGCGCCAATGCCTGGCGCGACTTCATGAAGAAGTACATGCCGGACTCCGACATGCGCGACCAGAATTTCGTCAACGGCTACAACAGCGGCATCGTGCTCGAATACGTGCTGAAAGCCTGCGGGGACGATCTGAAGCACGGAAAATATCCTGAAGCAGGCCTATGCGATCAAAGATCTCGAAGTGCCGATGCTGCTGCCGGGCATCAAGGTCGGCACCGGCCCGACCGACCATATTCCGGTCGAGCAGATGCAGTTCATGCGCTTCAGCGGCAAGACGTGGGAGCGGTTCGGCGAACTGCAGACCGGGAATTAATCAAGGTGGCCATGCCCGCGCTCGTCGCGGGCATCCCCGTCTTCTCCCTGACGCCTCAAGTACGCTCGATCCTTAAGATTTCTGCAAGGCTGTCGTCCTATCCATAGAGCAGGCGTGAGCAATGCGCGCCGAGGACAGAGCATGGCCGCGCCAATTCCCGCCTCGATTCCGAACCAGCACGCGATTCCTCCGGCGCTATTGAATTTCTGCTTCGTGCTGGCGGTCGTGAATGCGGCGTTTTTCCCCGCGGCCTATTTCGCGCATTGGTGGATTTTCGACGACAACGGCCTGGGCATCCCGACCGATTTCGTCAACGTCTGGTCTGCCGGAAAACTGGTGCTCGATGGTCATCCGGCGCTGGCTTACGATTGGGGTATTCAAAAACAGGTTCAGCTCGCGGTGCTCGGCCAGAGCTATGACGGCAACTTCGCCTGGCATTATCCGCCGCCGTTTCTGTTCGTCGCGGCTTTTCTCGCGCAGTTTCCCTATGCCGTCGCTTTCATCGGGTGGGCCGCCGTCAGCTTCGTGCCGTATCTCGTTGTGATGCGGGCCATCGTCGGACGCTCTTGCGGGTGGCTGATCGCCGCGGCATTCCCGGTGGTCCTCACCAACACGCTGGTCGGGCAGAACGGTTTCCTCACGGCGTCATTGATCGGCGGCATGCTTTATCTTCTGCCAACGCGGCCGATACTCGCTGGCGTTTGTCTCGGGCTGCTCAGCTACAAGCCGCAATATGGCTTGCTGTTTCCGCTGGGGCTGATCGCGGCATCGCAGTGGACCGTGTTTTTTACCGCGGCGGTGGTCGCGGCCACAGTAGCCGCCTTGTCATGGCTCGCCTTCGGCACCGAGAGCTGGCAGGCCTTCTTCCACTGGATGCCGATGTTCTCGCAAGCTTTCCTCACCGAAGGCCGCGCCCCCTGGGGCAAGATGCAAAGCATCTTCGCGCTGGTTCGTTATCTTGGCGGCAGCGAACCGCTGGGCTGGATCTTTCAGTCGATCATGACCGCAACCGTTGCGCTAGTGCTGGTCGTGCTATGGCGTAGTCGGCTACGATACGCTCTGAAGGCGGCGGCGCTGGCAACCGGCACGTTGCTGGTTACGCCATATCTGTTTCTCTACGACGTGATGGTGCTGGCGATTGCGGTGGCCTTCCTCGTCCGCATTGGTCTGGCCGATGGCTTCCGCCGCTATGAGTTGCCGGCATTGGGCGTCGTTGCCGGATTGCTGATGTTTTATCCGATGGTTGGCGCGCCGACCGGTTTTGCCGCGACGCTGATCGTGTCTGGATTGATCGCAGGCCGGTGCGGACTGTTGCGTTCGAGCGCGACCAACGTTTCAGTGAAGACGCCGCTGCTGCCGGCGTAACACGCTCCGTCACAGGTCATCAAAGTGTCTTGTCAGCACGCGTGAATAAGTGTTCAGTTCTTGAAAGCGATTCTGAAGTTCGCTCAATGCTGACTACGCGCGCTTCAAGCCGACGCGATCGGAAAAGCCCGCGGCGGGATGAGAAACGCGCCATGGTCTATCGGCGAGACACAGCAGGTCGTGAAGCGTCTCGCGGCGCGACGTAGCGCCATCTTGGCGGCGGCACGCGATGCCGCGGCCGAGGGGGGCATGGCGGCGGTGCAGATCGCGCCCGTCGCTCTGCGCGCGCAGGTAGCCGCGGGAACGGTGTACCGGTACTTTCCCTCGAAGACCGATCTGATTTCAGAACTGATCGTCCAGGTCTCGCGCGATGAACTGGCGGCAATCCGGCGCGCCGCCGACGCCGCGCCGGGCCCGTCGTCGGCGCTGGCCGCCGCGGTCACCACGGTTGCGGTGCATGTGATCTCACAACGAAGGCTGGCGTGGGGGATTTTAGCCGAGCCCGTCGATGTCGATATCACGGCTTCAAGGTTGACCAGCCGGCGCGAGATCGCTGGCGAAATCGAATTGCGGATCGGCGCAGCGGTGCGCGCCGGTCACTTGCCGGCGCAGGACACCGCGCTGGCGGCCTCGGCGTTGCTGGGCGCACTGCATGAATCGCTGATCGGTCCGCTGGCGCCGGATAATCTCGACGATCCTGCGAAACTTCGCGATACGGTACAGACCATCACCTTGCTCGCGCTGCGCGCCGTCGGCGTTATGGATGCCCGCGCTCGCGGCCTCGTGGTGCATGCGGTCCTGCCAGCCAAGATGCTGGTCGGCGCTTGACGCGGCGGCGGCGTCACAATCCAACCGCTTGAACCATGTATCTCTGTCCACACCAACAATCACGGAGCATCCCATGACAACGACATTCGGCTCAGCCAAGTGGCAGGGCGGCATCAAGGACGGCAAAGGTTCGATCTCGACCAAGAGCGGCGCGCTGAAGGAATATCCGTATGGCTTTGCGAGCCGGTTCGAAGGAAAGCCCGGTTCGAACCCCGAAGAGCTGATCGGCGCGGCGCATGCCGCCTGTTTCACGATGGCGCTGTCGCTCATTCTCGGCGAGGCCAAGCTCGTCGCCGAGCAGATGGAGACCAAGGCCGATGTCACGCTGGAGAAACAGGGCGACGGTTTCGCCATTACTTCCGTGCATCTGACGCTGACGGCGAAAATCCCCGGCGCGGACAAGGCGAAATTCGATGAATTGACCGCGAAGGCGAAAGCCGGCTGTCCGGTGTCGAAACTCCTCAACGCCAAGATCACGCTGGACGCGACGCTGAGCTAGGTCTGCTTCGTCCCCGCAAGCGAAGGGGCGCTGCAATGCGAAAGCCGCGGAAATGCTGGACATGACTGTCTGAATTATCCTGCGCGTCACGAAGATCTCGCTCACATCGCGTCGCTGCCCGGCCCGACATAAGCGATGCGCACCATGTTGGTTGCGCCCGGAGTGCCGAGCGGCACGCCGGCCACGATGATGACGCGCTGACCGGACTTGGCGAAGCCGTCGCGGAACGCGATGCTGCCTGCGCGATCCACCATGTCGTCCTGGTCATGCGCGTCTTCCGCCACCACACAGTGCACGCCCCACACCAGCGATAGTTTGCGGCCGGTGGCCAGATTGGGCGTAATCGCCACGACCGGAGGCTTCGGCCGTTCGCGCGCCACGCGCACCGCGGTCGATCCCGAACTGGTCCAGCAGATGATCGCCGACAGATCGAGCGTTTCGGCGATCTGTCGTGCCGCGATCGCGATGGCGTCGCCCGCGGTCGCTTCGGGCTCCGGCCGCTGCGCCGCCAGCACGCTGCGATAGGTCGGATCGCGTTCCACTTCCTCACCGATGCGGTTCATGGTCGAGACCGCCTCGACCGGAAATTTTCCGGCCGCGGATTCCGCCGACAGCATGATGGCGTCGGCGCCTTCATAGACGGCTGTCGCGACGTCGGAGACTTCGGCGCGCGTCGGCACCGGGCTCTGGATCATCGATTCCAGCATCTGGGTCGCGACGACGACGGGTTTGCCGGCACGCCGCGCCAGCCGCGTCATCTGTTTTTGCAGGCTGGGCACGCGCTCAAGCGGAAGTTCGACACCGAGATCGCCGCGCGCCACCATCAACGCATCGGACACTTCGAGAATTTCGCCCAGCCGGTCGATCGCCTGCGGCTTTTCGATTTTCGCCATCACCGCCGCCCGGCCACGGATCAGCTTTTTGGCCTCAGTGACATCCTCCGCCCGCTGCACGAAGGAAAGCGCGACCCAGTCGATGCCGGTCACCAAAGCGGCTTCGAGATCGGCGCGATCCTTCGGCGTCATGGCCGAGACCGGCAGGTCGGTATCGGGCAGGCTTACACCCTTGCGGTCCGATATCTTGCCGCCGATCACGACGCGCGTGACGGCGCGATCCGGCGAGGTTTCCTCGGCGATCAGCCGCACCTTGCCGTCGTCGAGCAGCAGCGCATGGCCGGGCTTCAGCGCTGCCAGGATTTCCGGATGCGGAAGCTGGACCCGGCTGTGATCGCCGGGCGTCTTGTCGGAATCCAGCGTGAAGCTTTCGCCGTTCTTCAGCTGGATCGAGCCCTCCGCGAATGTGCCGACGCGAAGCTTGGGGCCCTGCAGATCGACGAGAATGCCTATCGGCCTGCCATAGCTGCTCTCGACGTTGCGGATAGTCTTCACGAGTTCGCGCATCTTGTCGTGCGACGTGTGGCTCATGTTGATACGAAACACGTCCGCGCCGGCTTCGAACAGGCGTCGGATCATCGTGCTGTCCGAGGATGCAGGGCCGAGTGTTGCGAGAATCTTGATGCGGCGTAGACGCCTCATGGCTTGCGCCCGGGCGCGGCGGCCGGCGGCAATCCGGTCGCGCCCGGGGGCGTGCCGCCGGGCGAAGTCGGCAGCCCCGGAATTCCGCCGGGCGTCTGCGGTCCGACGGTACCGGGAATTCCCGGCACCCGCTGCGGTGCCGTGACTTCGTTGGCCTCGGTGAGCTGCACGGTCCAGGCACGCTGCTCGCCGGTATCGACCTCGAAAAAACCCGTGCGATCGAAGCCACGCGCCAGGCAATTCTCGGTGCCCTTGATGGTGAATTCCTTGTCGCGCGAACACATGAACGCTTGTCCAGACCATTCGCCGCCACGGTCGTAGTCAAGCGCATAAATATAATAGAACCGTGCGACGAGCGTACCGCGCAGAAGCGTCTCGCAGGACCGCGAGGATACGTTCCACCAGCCCTCGGTGGTCCATCCTTCGGCATCCTTGTAGCCCAGCGCGATGCCGACCCGGCTCGACGTGTTGTTACATAAGCGAAAGTCGGCCGCGGCAGGCTGAGCCCAAAGGAATACCCACGCGAATGCCAACGTAGGGAGCAATCCGGCTAGGATTTTGCGAGACGGAGAATCTGGCGGGGTCATTGAACGGAGCTATACCAGTTCAGCTATGGTTTCGCACGGGCGCGGCGAGTAACCGTTCGCTATCATCTTCGAGTTGGCAAAATCTGTGACAACTCCCATCTATAATCAATATCCAGCGCAGACGGCGAGATAACGGCATGGCGATCGACGACAAAACCAGAACAGAACTGGAAGCGGCGGTTTATCGACGGCTTGTTGCGCATTTGGGCTCTCGCACCGACGTCCAGAACATCGATCTGATGAATCTGGCGGGCTTCTGCCGCAATTGCCTCTCGAACTGGCTGAAGGAAGAAGCCGACGCCCATGGCGCCGGAATGACCAAGGAAGAAAGCCGCGAGGCGGTTTACGGCATGCCTTACGAGACCTGGAAGGCGAAGCATCAGACCGTCGCCAGCCCCGAGCAGTTGGTGCAGATGAAAAAGGACCACAACGGGCACTGATTGTGGCCCACTCAAAATAAGGTGAAGTCGCTCAGCCTATTTGATGAGCAGCTATGCGGCGTTGCAACGTAAATCGCATTGCGTTGCACAATATTGCCATGATACGGTGCTATCTGTTGGTTGCCCGACGAAGGGCGCTTTTCACAAAATCCCGTGGCCACATCTACGCTTCAGCCGCACCGGCTGCGCCGTTCCAGGGGTCACATCATTTCACCCACTGCGAAGGACGTAAATCCAATGGCTAATCCGACCGATCCCTTCTCCGCTTCCGTTGTTCCGTTTGAAGTTCCCGAACAGATGCGTGCCTTCGCCGAAAAGGGCGTTTCGCAGGCCCGCGAAAGCTACGCCAAGTTCAAGGATGTCGCAGAGAGCAGCAACGGCACCATCGAGGCCGTGTTCACCTCGGCCGGCAAGGGCGCCAGCGAATATTCCTCGAAACTGATGGACATCATGAAGACCAACACCGCGGCGAATCTGGATTTCGCGCAGGAACTGGTCGGCGTGAAGACGCTGCCGCAGGCGATGGAGCTGTTGACCGCTCATGTCCGCAAGCAGTTCGAGTCCTTCACCGCGCAGTCAAAGGAGCTGGTCGAGCTGACCCAGAAGGTCGCGACCGAAACCGTCGAGCCGATCAAGGCCGGCGCATCGAAGATGTTCAAGCCCGCTGCTTAATAAGCGACGCTTCAAATTTCGAAAGCCCGGGCCGATCGCCCGGGCTTTTGTTTTTTTTGCTCGGCATAAGCGAAATTCGCGGCCTTGCCAAAGCGCTGACTTGCACCTAGTTTCCCGCCGCTCGCAGGCTTTTTCGGGCCATCAAGGATGCAGTTGTAGCTCAGTTGGTTAGAGCGCCTGTCTGTGGAACAGGAGGTCGGTGGTTCGAGCCCACCCAACTGTACCAGGCGAATTGGCAGTCCCCCTCGCGCGAACGTTATTTCATCGCATCACCGAGCAAGGATTCGTAGTGCCCCTTCACGGCGTCGTAGCATTCGCACGCAGTGTCGCGCAGAGCGTCGACGTCCAGGATCTGAATTTTACCGCGTGAATATTTGATCATCCCCGCCTGTTGGAGGGTATGCGCCACCAGCGTGACGCTGGTCCGCCTGACTCCGAGCATTTCGGCGAGAAATTCCTGGGTGAACGGAAGCAAATCGCTGCCGGACAGGTCGCGCGCGCGCAACATCCAGCGAGCAAGCCGCGCCTCGACGTCGTGGGTCGCCATGCAGGCGGTGGACTGTTGCGCCTGCGCGTAGAGAGTCTGCTCGTGCCGGATCAGCAGCGACAGCAGTTTCTGGCTTTGCATCGCGGTGTTTTTCAGTGCCTCGACATCGCAAGCTATCGCTTCGCCGCCGAGCTGCACGATCGCTTGGCTCAGCGAAGTCCTGCCGTCGAGCGCGGCGGAGGCCCCGACCACACCGTCCTTGCCGACCATCGCCGCCTCGATTGTCTCGCCCGTGGAAAGACCTACCACAATCGAGACAACGCCGCCCGCTGGAAAATAGACCGTGTCGATGCGATCGCCGGCCTCGTACAAAATCTTCTTTTGCTCAAGACGGATCGGTTTCAGACAAGGTTTTAATGCAGCAGCGTCGCCTGGAGAAAGCGCGGCAAGAATCCTGTTGGAATTCGGCATAGTATTCGCTCCTCAAAAGGCGGGAGCGTTACCGAACTCTCAGTCACCAGCGCCTGACTGGGCTGCCGATAATGTAAGCACTATACGCGTTTATTCCGCTGGTGATTATTAAACTTTGCTTATGCGTCGCCTATGTGGAACCTGGGATAGCCTGTGCGCTGCAACGCGGGCTTCCCGCAGTTACGGATCATTCTTTTCGAGCAGCTTGACGAAGCGCCCGCCGCTCCAGAGCTCGACGTCGTACCCATCAACGAACTGTTTCGCGTGTCGTAAGGCAACTTCATCGTCCGAAGCGATGAAACCTTCGGAACGCACAAAGTGCCCGTCGTGTCCCACCACATAAGCCCGGTACTCTGGCATGACCGGACTATTTCGGAGGCCGCAACTCGCTCGACAGCCACCCCTTCATTTCGGCGAGACTTCGAAAACCGTACGCCGATTTCAGTACGCTCTGTTTCTCGGGTCCATTCGGCAGCGCTTCCGCTTCCGCAAATTTCGCGGCTGCGATCTGCTGTAGTTCGGTGGTGGTTAAATAGGTCGTCGGTCTGGTTGCAATCCTCATGCGCGTCGCTCCGAGCGCAGTGTACGAGAGTCCAAGAACCTCTCAGTCGCCGGATGCCCGATGTCCCCACGGCCGACGATGGGAAAATATTAACGGGCGATTAATCTGCCAGTCTGTCCGGTTCCAGACTCACACCAAATTTCTTCGCAACTGCGTTCATGAAAAATCTGGAACGTCATTCGAAGATCAAAGTTTCTAGCCCGGGCAACTTTAACCAAGGAGATTTCATCATGCGATCCAAGCTAGCTTTTTCCGCTCTCGTCGCCGCGTCGCTTGTCGGTTCGACCTTTGCTGCGTCCGCGCAGACTTCCAACGGATCCGGCCAGGGCAATGTCGGACCGGGTTCAGGCCAGTCTGAGATGAAGAACGGGATGACCAAGTCCGGCACAACCACCGGCTCCGGGATGAACAATGGCTCGGGCATGAACAATGGCTCGGGCATGACCAAAAGCACCACTGCGAACCCGTCGGGGCAGGGCAATGTTGGCCCAGGCACCAACCAGGCCGGAAGCATGGGCACCAAGTAAGTTCGATCGTTACATGAACTCAAAGCGCAGGCCCCGAAGAAATTCGGGGCCTTTATTCTTTTGGCATGGAGCAACCCGCCATGATGCGCCTGCACAAACAGGCGGCAAAATATGCGTCGCATCAAAACGAAAAAAGATACCCGACGATCGCAGAGTGGCAAACAAGTCGTGACCCTCTGTCGCAGCGATCAACACGATCGGGATGCACGCTGTGGCGATGCTTGCTGGACTCGTCCGTTGCCCCGCGATTAGAGGCGATGCTTTGATTTCCGAATCTTCGCTGCAAAATTTCAGGGGGCTTGATGCTAGCAGCTTGGTCCAGGTTTTTCCGGCACGGTTTTATGCTCGGGCCCCCGCTCTTATTTGCGTTGCATTCGAGTGCAGGCCAAGCCGGCTCGGCGCCGAGATCCCGGACGTCGATCGCGTCACTGCCTGCATGGTCAGAAACCGGAGCCTGCTTTCGCCCGGCTGCAAGGTGTATTTTGGAGAAGCCGATCCCATACCGCTCGCGGTCGCACGAAAGCCCGTCAGCCTGAAGTCTCGCGGGGCCAAGTCTTCTGCAGCCAAGTCTTCTGCGGCCAAGTCTTCTGCGGCCAAGTCCTCAGCAGCTAAATCTTCTGCCGCCAAAAAAAAATGAAAAACCGGAATAGGCTTCGAGCGCGGTATTTTTTGCTCGATCAAGTCGTTAGTAGCGTCGCATAAATTGCGGCGGTGAAGATTTTTTGAATCGATTATGAGCTGTTTTGCACAGAACTAAATAACGTATCGGCTGATACCTGCGTGGGTTGTTGCTCAATCTCACAGTGCTACGGCGCATTCGTTCAAGCGTGAGGAGTGTTTTTTGTTCGACAAGGAAACACCATGCGAGAACCTCATGTCTTCTGCGATCACGACGCTGTCGTAGTACTTTCCGGAACAGAATCTCCTTTCGCATCGTCATCCCGATACCGAGTGCGCAGCATGTCACCGGTGCAGTGCGCCGTTTCGCGCCGGCATCTAGTGGCAGCCTGTACAGCTTTTAGTCTTGCCATGGCACTTCCGCACGAAAGTCACGCGCAGGCGCCCAATCTCGGCACCGCCGCCAATTTCGCGGTGCTGGCCGGCTCAACCGTAACCAATACCGGTCCAACCGTTCTGCTCGGCAGCCTCGGACTCAGTCCGGGCAGTGCGGTCACGGGGTTTCCGCCAGGCATTGTTCTCGCGCCGGGTGGTTCATTCATCACCGACGCGGTCGCCGTACAGGCGCAGATCGATCTCGCGGCCGGCTACAATGCGGTGGCCAGCAGGCCAACGACATCCGATCTGACCGGCCAGAACCTCGGCGGGCTGACGTTGACGCCGGGCACCTACAACTTTGCGTCCGCAGCGCAGTTGACCGGCGTGCTGACGCTCAATGCACTTGGTAACCCGAACGCCGTTTTTCTCTTCAACATCGGCAGCACACTCACGACCGGCAGCAATTCGAACGTGTCCGTGATCGGAGGCGGTCAGGGTAGCAACGTATACTGGCGGGTAGGAAGTTCGGCGACGCTTGGGACCACAACCACCTTCGTCGGCGATATTCTTGCCTTGACCAGCATCACGCTCAATACCGGCGCCAACATCAATTGCGGAAGCGCCCTAGCACGCAACGGCGCGGTGACGCTGGACACCAATAACATCTCCATCCGGAATCTGTCGCCGTGCGCCTTTGCGCCTTTGCTGCCGACCACGCCGGTGACAACGACACCGGATGGCACACCCGTTGTGACGCCTGTTCCGATCATTGGTGTTACCGCCGGAATCAATAATGCTTTTGCCGCGGCCCTTGCCGCCAACAACAATACGCTGCCCGCGAATTTCCCGCAGGCCTTCCTCGCTCTTTCCGGATTATCACCGGAGCAGCAGGTTATCGCGCTGGCGCAACTCGCCGGAGAGGGCAGTACCGGCGTTGCGCCGGCGGGCATCCAGGCGATGGACTCGTTCCTGTCGATGGTGCTGAACCCATTTGCCGGTAACCGTCCGTCCGACAACCGCAGCGGCATCGGTCCGGAACCGGTGGTCGTCAAGGCTCTCGGTTATGCCGACGAGCGGATGCCAAAAAAAGCGCCGGCTTATGGGGCGATCGATAAGGCCGCTGCGCTTCTGGATTACGATCCGCGCCGCTGGGGCATCTGGGGCGCGGCCTATGGCAGCCAAAGCCAGACGGTTGGCCGCGCTGACCTAGGTACGCACGATCGGACCGCGCGGTTTTACGGCTTTGCCGCCGGGGTCGACTACCGTGTCTGGCCCAATACCGTCGTGGGATTTGCGCTGGGAGGGGGCGGCACGAATTATGGTCTGTCGCAAGGTCTAGGCGGCGGACGTAGCGACATGTTTCAGGCGGCCGTCTACAGCACCACGCGGTTCAACGCCGCCTACGTCTCGACAGCACTCGCCTATGCCTGGCACGATGTGACGACCGACCAGTATCTGTCGGTCGCGAGCACGGATCATCTGACCGCTCGTTTTGCCGCCAACAATATCGGCGGCCGCATCGAGGGCGGCTATCGCTTCGACATTCCGGGCCCGTGGTTGCAGAATCTCGGCGTCACGCCTTATGGCGCATTTCAGGCGCAGGCCTTTTACACGCCGGCCTACAGTGAAAATGCGACATCGGTATTTGCCCGTAGCTACGACGCCCGCACGGCGACGGCGACCCGGACCGAACTTGGCGCCTGGGTCGACCAGAGCCGGCTACTGGACACCGGTACGATCCTGATCTTGCGCGGACGCGCAGCATGGGCGCATGACAATGTGTCAGATCCTCTCGTAAATTCGGCATTCCTGTCGTTGCCTGCATCGGAATTCACCGTGACCGGCGCCGCATCGCCGACGGATCTGCTGCTGGCCTCGGTGGGCGCGGAAATGCGGTTCGCCAGCGGATTTTCTCTAGCCGCGCAGTTCGACGGCGAATTCGCGGACCATACCGTGAAATATGGCGGTACGGGACGGCTACGCTACAGCTGGTGAGGACGCTCACGCGACAAGCTGCCGCTTGCGACAGCGTGATCGAGCAACAAGGCAGACTTTCGCACGCAAGGCGTTTAATAGCGGGTTGCGAAAACCGTCGTCGCGATGGGTGCGGACTCCACTTGCACTTGTGCTGATCGTCGGCGGCTTCTTCAGCTTCTTGCCGATACTTGGACCCTAGATGCTGCCGCTCGGACTCGTTTTGTTCGCGCAGGACGTGCCGATATTGCAAAAACCGCTGGCGCATATGCTCGGCTTATTCGAGTGCAAGTTGGTCGGACTTGAGCGAGCCAAATCGAGCAGCGAATGTCGGGCCAAGAATAACAAGTAGTTTTGCGTGTGCTGCAGCGCATGGTGTGACTCAAAAGCCTACTGCGTAATAAAAGCAGGGAGTTCGCCACAATTCATTGCAAATATTTCTTTCACGAATCAGCAACCTGATTCATTTTCGCGACATGGGGTCAATCTGGAGGCCAAGGCATGAATGTCGTTGTTTTCGCATCGCGTAAAGGCGGCTCGGGCAAAAGCACCCTTGCTGCACACCTCGCCGCGCACGTCCACAAGGCATCGAAGCCGTGTCTGCTCGTCGATGCAGATCCGCAGGGTTCGCTGACGCTGTGGCACAAGCTACGCGGCAACGAAGAGCCGGTGATGGGCATTAAGACCGCCGTTCGTTCGGTGAGTGAGATCGTCGCCGCCGCCAAGCGCGACGGTATCGAATGGGTTTTCATCGACACGCCGCCGAATGTTTCGGCCGTGGTCGAGGATGCCATCAAGAACGCCACGATGGTCATCATTCCGGCGCGGCCCGGTGTGTTTGACGTCAACGCGGTGGAGGAAACCATCCAGACCTGCCGTTCGGCGCGCAAGCCTTACGCCGTGGTCATCAACGGCGCTCCGGCTACCCGCGACGGGGTGGAGAGCCGGATCGTCACAATCGCCCGCGATGCGCTAGCTAAGTTCAAGGCGCCGGTCTGGTCAGGACAGGTCACTAACCGTGCCGATCTGCTGATGGCGCTCGGCCATGGCGAAGGCGCGCGGGAATATTACGCTGAAGGGCGTGCCGCTGCCGAGATCGGCCGCCTCTGGGCCGCAATCGAACGTTCGGTTAAGGCCATTCGCGGGTCGGTCTCCGCGACCGGCGCGATGCACAAGCAGGCGGCGTAAGCCGGCTGCGCGTCTCAACCAAACGCGCGGCTCACCGCGCGTTTTTTGTTGCGTGCAATGATCAATTCACCATCAGCACATAGAACATCACGACTGGCGTCAGGCCCAGGATCACCGACCAGATGCCGAGCGCCCAGAGAATGTCTTGGGTGCTGAACCGCCCCGGCTCGGGAAATTGATTGCTTTCGATCGTCACTGACGCCCCCGCTTTTTTTATTGTTGCGGGGACCATACGCGACGGGTTTTAAAAAACCCGGCCGCAAACTCGCTCATATTCGAACACAGGTGCTACCGCGGGTTAACCAAACCAGGTTGGCGCCGCTATCTGTCGGCGCGGCTGACTACGTCCATCAGCTCCGCGATCTTGCGCCGCTGGTCCGCTTTGTCGCCAGATGAAATCGCATGCTCAACGCAATGGGCGACGTGGTCGCGCAGGATTTCTTCCTCGACCCTCCGTAGCGCCGCGCGCGCGGCCGCGATCTGCGTGACGATGTCGATGCAGTAGCGTTCGTCCTCGACCATGGCGGCGAGACCGCGCACCTGACCCTCGATCCGCTTCAGACGTTTCAGACATGACGACTTGATCTCGGTGGGCATGCGACCTAAATACCCCCCTAGGGTATATTGTTCAAGAGGCTTTCCGATGGCGCTTGCGCCGGTACCAAATCATGAAAACGACGCAGGTTCGCCGCAAGGCCATGGACGCGCGCAGGGATGCGATCATGAAAACGGCGTGGCGCGCGCGATTGATCCCGTCTGCGGCATGAGCGTCGATCGTCAGAACGCGAAGCATCGCTTTGCTTTTCGGGGCCAGAAATACTTCTTCTGCTCAGGCCGCTGCCGCGAGCGTTTCGAAGCCGAGCCCGAAAAATTTCTCAAACCGAAGCCGAGCGAACCCGCCGCGCCCGTCGGTGCTGTCTACACCTGCCCTATGCATCCCGAGGTCAAGCAGGCCGGTCCCGGCAGTTGTCCGATCTGCGGCATGGCGCTGGAGCCCGAGCAGATTTCGCTGGACGACAAGCCCGATCCCGAACTGATCGACATGACAAGGCGATTCTGGATCGCGCTCGCGCTGACGATCCCGGTGTTCGCGATTGAAATGACGGGGCATCTCGGCATGCATTTCGTGCCGCCGATATGGTCGAACTGGATATCGTTCGCGCTCTCCACACCGGTGGTGCTGTGGGCCGGCGCGCCGTTCTTTGTGCGCGGCTGGCGGTCGGTCACATCGCGCAATCTCAACATGTTCACGCTGATCGCGATGGGGACCGGCGTGGCCTGGCTCTACAGCGTGGTAGCGACGTTGGCGCCGCAGTTGTTTCCGCCGGCGTTCCGCGACATGCACGGCGCGGTCTCGGTGTATTTCGAGGCGGCGGCTGTAATTACCGTGCTGGTGCTGCTGGGGCAGGTGCTCGAATTGCGCGCACGCGAGCGCACCTCCGGCGCCATCCGCGCGCTGCTTGGCCTGGCGCCGAAGACGGCGCGGCGCGTCACCGCGCACGGCGACGAGGATATCGCCGTCGACGCGATCGCGGTCGGCGATCTCTTGCGAGTGCGGCCTGGCGAAAGGCTCCCGGTCGACGGCGTCGTGACCGAAGGCCGCTCGTTGGTGGACGAGTCGATGATCACAGGCGAGTCGATGCCCGTTTCAAAGGCTGAAGGCGCAAACGTCATCGGCGGCACCGTCAATCAGGGCGGCGGACTGGTGGTGCGCGCGGACAAAATCGGCCGCGATACCATGCTGGCGCGCATCGTCGACATGGTGGCGCGGGCGCAGCGGTCGCGCGCGCCGATCCAGCGCGCCGCAGATCGCGTTGCGGGCTGGTTCGTGCCGGCGGTAATCGCTGCGGCGCTGATTGCTTTGATGGCGTGGGTAATGTTCGGGCCGGAGCCGCGATTCACCTTTGGCCTTGTCGCAGCTGTGACGGTGCTGATCATTGCCTGTCCCTGCGCGCTGGGGCTGGCGACGCCGATGTCGATTATGGTCGGGGTGGGGCGCGGCGCGCATTCGGGAATTCTGATCCGCGATGCGCAGGCGCTTGAGCAACTGGAGAAGATCGACATCCTGGTGATCGACAAAACCGGCACCCTGACGGAAGGCAAGCCGAAGGTGGTTGCCATCATTCCCGGTGAAGGCGTTGATGAACCGGAGTTGTTGCGGCTTGCCGCCAGCGTCGAGCGCAGCAGCGAGCATCCGCTGGCGCAGGCGATCCTCGACGCGGCGAAAGCGCGCGATCTCGTCCTGGGCGAGGTCAGCGAATTCGCCTCGCCCTCCGGCAAAGGCGCCGCGGGCATGGTCGAAGGTAAGCGTGTGGCGCTCGGCAACGCCATGCTGATGAGCGAACTAAACATTTCAACGGCAGGACTCGATGCCGCGGCGGAGTCCGCCCGGCAAAATGGCGCGACGGCGATTTTCGTTGGCATCGACGGCCGCCCCGCTGGCGTGATCACGATTGCCGATCCCGTCAAGTCTTCCGCGCCGGAAGCGTTGCGCGCTCTGCGCGCGGCGGGTCTTCGCATCGTGATGCTGACCGGCGACAATGAGACGACCGCACGCGCGGTGGCAAGAACGCTTGGGATCGACGAGATCGAAGCGGGCATATTGCCCGAGCGCAAAAGCGATGTTGTGCAGCGCCTGCGCGGCGAGGGCAGGCGCGTCGCCATGGCCGGCGACGGCGTCAACGATGCGCCGGCCTTGGCGGCGGCTGATGTCGGCATTGCCATGGGCGGTGGCACCGATGTCGCCATCGAAAGCGCGGGAATCACGCTGTTGACCGGCGACCTCATGGGTATCGTTCGCGCACGCAAATTATCACAGGCGACGATGCGAAATATCCGCCAGAACCTCGCCTTCGCGTTCCTCTACAACGCCGCCGGCGTGCCGATCGCGGCGGGCGCGCTGTATCCGCTGTTCGGGATCCTGCTGTCGCCGATGGTCGGCGCCGCGGCGATGGCTCTGTCATCGGTCAGCGTGATTGCCAATGCGCTGCGGCTGGCGAAGGTGAAGCTGGATTAGCGCCGCGCAAAAAAAGCCGAACTCCAAGGAGTCCGGCTTTAAGGTTTTGGCCACGTGAGGCCGACACAATCACCTACCAAGAGGGATAGTTAAGTTTCCGCACTACTGGAGGAGGGGGACAATGTGGAGTGCGAACCCTCAACTTCCAACCAGTATGATCCCGCTTTGCGATGCGCATCAACCGCTTACCCCGCATGTCAGTCATGCGGAGATTGCGGGCGTAATCACTACGTTATGATGGCCAGCGCTGCGCCTTGCTCACCACGAAATCGCGGAACACCTGCACACGCGCCACCGACTTCAACTCTTCGGGATAAACGAAATAGGTATCGAGCTGGATCAAATCGGACTCGCTGAAAAGTTGCACGAGGCGGTTGTTTTCCTCGACCAGATAGTCCGGCAGCGCCGCAATTCCGAGACCCTGCTGGCAGGCACGCACCAACCCGAGAATGTTGTTGACCTTGAAGTATGCCTCCCGCGGCCCTGAGCCATTGCGCCCGGCCTCAACAAGCCAGTTACGGTTCTGCAGATGCGCGGGGATCTGCCCGTCGCTCAACATGATGATGCGGTGACCATCGAGCTCGTCGAGCGTCCGTGGCGTTCCGAAACGCTTGATATATTCCGGCGAGCAATAGGCGTGAAACCCCATCGCGAACAGTTTGCGCTGGATCAGGTCGGGTTGTGTCGGCTTGCGGGTGCGGATCGCGACATCGGCTTCGCGCATCGAGAGATCGAGCTCTTCGTCGGTTACGATCAGTGAAATTCGGATTTCGGGATAGAGCGCGGTGAATTCGCCCAATCGTGGAATCAGCCAGTTGATGCCAACGCCGGGCGTGGTCGTGATCTTGAGATCGCCGCTCGGCCGTTCGCGGCTGTCGGTCAGCTTTGCGCGCGCCGCCTGTAGCTGCATGAACACGTCATGCGCTGTGCGAAATAACAGGTCGCCCTGCTCGGTAAGGATGAGGCCGCGGGCATGGCGATGAAACAGCGATACCGACAACTCCTGTTCCAGCGCGCTGACCTGCCGCGACACCGCGGATTGCGAGAGGCCAAGCTGTTCGCCGGCATGCGTGAAGCTTCCGGCCTCCGCTGCGGCGTGGAACACCTTCAGCTTGTCCCAATCCATGTCGGTAAATCCGTCGCGCGTTCGAGCCATCTTTATTCCGCCGCCGCTCTATCATGGGCATGCGCGGCCAGATAACGCTCGGCTTCCAGCGCCGCCATGCAGCCGAGACCCGCGGCTGTGACCGCCTGCCGCCATGTCTCATCCGCGACATCACCGGCGGCAAAGACGCCGGGCACCGAGGTTGCGGTGGAATTCGGCGCGACTTCGACATAGCCGGATGGTTTCAGTTTGAGCTGACCCAGCACCAGTTCGGTCGCGGGAGCGTGGCCGATCGCGATGAAGACGCCATCCGCAGGCACATCGCTCAACGTGCCCGACTTGAGGTTCTTCAGGCGGACATGCGTGACCTTGTTGGGGTCTTCGCTGCCGCAGATTTCGTCGATCGCGCTGATCCCAGATCACCTTGATCTTCGGGTGCTTGAACAGGCGTTCTTGCAGGATGCGCTCGGCGCGGAAATGATCGCGGCGATGCACGATGGTCACTTGCGAGGCGAAGTTGGTGAGAAACAGCGCCTCCTCGACTGCGGTGTTGCCGCCGCCGACCACCATGACCTCCTTGCCACGATAGAAAAACCCATCGCAGGTGGCGCAGGCAGAGACGCCGCCTCCCTGGAATTTTTCCTCGGAGGGAATGCCGAGCCAGCGCGCTTGCGCGCCAGTGGCGAGGATCACCGTTTCGGCGAGATACACGTCGCCGCTGTCGCACAACAGCCGAAATGGCCGCTGCGAGAGGTCGAGCTTGGTCACCAGATCATTGACGATCTTGGTGCCGACATGGGCCGCCTGCTTTTCCATCTGCTCCATCAGCCAAGGGCCTTGGATCACGTCGGCAAAGCCCGGATAGTTCTCGACATCGGTCGTGATCGTGAGCTGACCACCGGGCTGGATTCCCTGAATCAGAATGGGTTCAAGCATCGCGCGCGCGGCATAGATAGCGGCGGTAAATCCGGCGGGTCCGGAGCCGATAATGACAACTTTGGCGTGGATTGGGGCGGCCATGGGTTAAATCCCTCTTCCTGAAGGGAATGTCGTCAGCGCTGAGGCGGGGTCGCCGGCAAAAGCTGCGGCAGGGTCGAAAATTCTCAGATCCGAGTTTAGGCTATCTGGCGAGCTATGCAAGATTTGCAATCCCGGACCACAGAAATTTGCATGGGTCAGGCCTAATGCATTGCACGCGCAATAAAATTGCGCGGAATCGGCGACCGCGCTAAGAGGGGGTTACGGATCTGGAATCCAGGTTTGGATCCAACAGCGTGACAAAGCATCTCGACCAGATCGACCTCAAAATCCTGAATGAAATTCAGGCCGATGGACGAATCACAAACGTCGAACTCGCCAAGCGGGTCGGGAATCGCCCGCCGCCCTGCCTGCGCCGCGTGCGGACGCTGGAAGAGGAAGGTTACATCAAAGGGTATCGCGGGTTGCTCGACCCGCAACTGCTCGGCTTCGACGTGACAGTGTTTGCCTCGGTGCATCTGTCGAGTCAGGCCGATGCCGATTTGCGCCGATTTGAGGAATTCGTCCGCAACGAGCCGCTGGTGCGCGAATGCTGGATGCTGTCAGGCGACGTCGATTTCATCCTGAAATGCGTCGCGCCCGATATGGCGACGTTTCAGAACTTCGTCACGCATCTTACATCCGCGCCGCACGTGCGCAACGTGCGGACATCGCTGGTGCTGCATAACTCCAAGAATGCCGCCTCTGTACCGCTGGAACTGAAGGCGGCGGGATAGGCGATTTACACCCGCTTCCGCATCATCGCGTCGACGCTCCACGGCCCGCCTCCCGAGCAGGCGAGATACAGACACGCAAAGCAGAACAGGACCGCAGCGTTGCCGCCGTTCAGCAGCGGAATGAGTACCGGTGCAGCGGCGTTCTTGAACATGTGTCCCATGAAATAGGCGAATGCCATCTCGCCCGACAGGATGAATGCGGCGATCCGCGTGAACAGCCCGACAATCAGAAGCGCACCCAATATCAGCTCAAGCGCGCCTGCCGTCGTGATCAGCGGCGGTATACTGGCGAAATACGGCAGCACGGGAAATTTGAAGAGTTTCGCCACGCCGTATTGAAACAACAACAAGCCGGTGATGACGCGAAAGATACTGAGAACGGTTGGTTCCCAGCCCGCAAGCACTCGATTGATCTGGCGCATGATCGTGTCCTCAATCCCGGTTGATCGCAGCGTCGACGCTCCACGGACCCGCGCCCGCGCACGCCAGATAAAGGCACGTGAAGCAGTACAGGATCGCAAGCGTGCCGCCGTTGATGAGGGGCAAGAAATCCTTTGGTGCGTGCGCTATGAAATAAGCGAACGCCATTTCACCAGAAAGCACGAAGGCAGCGCAACGGGTAAAGAGACCGAGGATCAGCAGCGCGCCGCCGATCAGCTCGATAAATCCGGCTGCGCCTATAAGTGAAAAAGGCTGTACGTTGGCGTACGCCGGAAAGGCTGGAAAACCCAAAAGCTTGCCCATGCCGTGCTGGATGATCAGCAGCCCCGTGATGATGCGCAGCACGCTCAAGGCGCGCGGCGCCCATGCCGCCATAGTTTCTTTCATGATTGTTTCCCCATTAAACTTGAATTCAATTGGTATCGTCTCACAACAGCGAGGGGAAGGATGTCGCTGCGCGAATTGTCGCGGAGCGCCGCGGGAATAATGCGGGCGTCGAAGTGTTACGGCATCGACTGCGCAGTCGACTAAGGCTTTTTCGGATTATCCGGTGCCTGCACTCAGACAGCGAATGGGCTTCGGCTGGCACGCAATGCCGATGTTGGAGCAAACCGTCGCTTCGCCTTGGTCGCCACGCGAGCAGTTCACGCACTCATCCGTCCACCGGCTGCAATTCGGTGGACCGTTTTGAATCGATATTTCCTCGGGGGCCGCGCGCCGCGGAATTTCGAGATCGGCAGCGATCGCGGAGCCGAGAGCGAACAAGGAGGCGACTGCGGCAATGGTCCAAAGAAGATGCCGCATCGTATCGCTCGGTTAGGACGGCGTTACCGCCACTCGACCTTGGTGATCTCGTAGGCTTTGGCGCCGCCGGGGGCGACGACTTCCACCGAGGTGCCTTTCTTCTTTCCGATCAGCGCGCGGGCCAGCGGCGAGGTGATCGAGATCCGCCCCTTCTTGGCGTCGGCCTCCGGCTCGCCGACGATCTGCCATACCGCCTTCTTGTCGGTATCTTCGTCGATCAGCGTCACCGTCGCGCCGAATTTAATGGTGTCGCCCGACAGCTTGCTGATGTCGATGATATCGGCGCGCGCGAGCTTGTCCTCCAGCTCGGCGATGCGCCCTTCGTTGTGGGATTGCTCTTCCTTGGCGGCGTGATATTCCGCGTTTTCCGACAGATCGCCATGGGAGCGCGCCTCGGCAATATGCTCGATGATGCGCGGCCGGTCTTCCGACTGGCGCTTCTTCAATTCGACTTCCAGGGCGGCATATCCGCCTGCGGTCATCGGCACTTTTTCCATCATATCCGTCGTCCTTCAACTTTCATGCGGCCAATTCGCGGCCGGCATAAATGCCGAAACCGAACAACCGCACGACCCGATGGTTCCCGTCATGCCGGCGTCTTTGCCAATCAATTGCGGGGCGCGAGCTTGCGGCGTGTGATCAAGTTTCGGAAAAATAACTCTGCAGTGTGCGGACCTCAAGGTCCCCGCCCAGATAGGCCCGGATGCCCTGCGCGGCCGCCACGGCACCCGAAAGAGTGGTGTAATATGGCACTTTATGCAAGAGGGCAGCGCGCCGCAACGAACGGCTGTCGGCGAGCGCCTGAGGGCCCTCGGTTGTATTGAAGACCAGCTGAATGTCGCCATTCATGATGGCATCGACAATGTGCGGCCGGCCTTCCAGCACCTTGTTAACCTTTTCGGTCGGGACGCCGCTTTCGGCAAGAAAGCGCTGCGTACCCGACGTGGCGATCACCTTGAAGCCCAGCGAGAACAGCATCCGTACCGCGTCGAGGATTCGGGTCTTGTCAGTCTCGCGGACCGAAACGAATACCGTCCCCGTCCGCGGCACGCGCGTGCCACCGCCGAGCTGGCTCTTGGCGAAGGCGACTTCGAACGAACGGTCGATGCCCATCACCTCGCCGGTGGAGCGCATCTCCGGACCGAGCACCGTGTCGACGCCTGGAAAACGCGCGAATGGAAAAACTGCTTCCTTGACACCGACGTGGTCAAGCCTGCGCTTTATCAGGTGGAAATCCGCGAGCTTCTCGCCGGCCATGATGCGCGCGGCGATCTTCGCCACCGGCATCCCCATCACCTTGGCGACGAAAGGCACCGTGCGCGACGCGCGCGGATTGACCTCGAGCACGTAGATATCACCGTCTTTGATGGCGTATTGCACGTTCATCAGGCCGACGACATCAAGGCCGAGCGCAAGCTCGCGGGTTTGCCGTTCCAGCTCGGATATCATCGACGCGTCGAGCGAATGCGGCGGCAGCGAGCAGGCCGAAATCGCCGGAATGGATGCCGGCTTCCTCGATATGCTCCATGATGCCGACGATGAACGTATCCTTGCCGTCGCTCAGACAATCGACATCGATCTCGGTCGCGTCCGACAAATAACGATCGAACAGCAGGGGATTTTTGCCGAGCACGGTGTTGATCTGGCCGGTCTTGTCGTTGGGATAGCGGGCCTTCACGTCGGCAGGGACCAACTCGGGCAGGGTGCCGAGCAGATAGTCGCCGAGCTGCGATTCTTCCCGGATGATCTGCATCGCGCGGCCGCCCAGCACATAAGACGGACGTACGACCAGCGGCAACCCGAGATCGTGCGCCACCAATCGCGCCTGCTCGACCGAATAGGCGATGCCGTTTTTCGGCTGCTTCAGCCGCAGCTTGTCGAGCACGCGCTTGAAGCGGTCGCGGTCCTCTGCAAGGTCGATGGCATCGGGTGAAGTGCCGAGGATCGGCACGTCGGCGGCTTCGAGCGCGCGCGCCAGCTTCAGCGGCGTCTGACCTCCGAACTGCACGATGACGCCGTGCAGCGTACCGTTCTGCTTTTCGGTGTCGATGATTTCCAGCACGTCTTCCGCCGTGAGCGGCTCGAAATAAAGCCGATCCGCGGTGTCGTAATCGGTCGATACGGTCTCCGGGTTGCAGTTGATCATGATCGTTTCATAGCCGGCGTCATGCAGCGCGAAACAGGCGTGACAGCAGCAATAGTCGAACTCGATGCCTTGGCCGATACGATTGGGCCCGCCGCCAAGGATGATCACCTTGTTCTTGTCGGACGGCGCGCTTTCGTCCACGACGGAGCCTGCGAAAGGCAACTCGTAGGTCGAATACATATAGGCGGTCGGCGAGGCGAATTCCGCGGCACAGGTATCGATACGCTTGAACACCGGGCGAACCTTGAGCCCGCGCCGCAGCGCCGTCACCTCGGCTTCGGACTGGTTGGTCAACACCGCAAGCCGCGCATCGGAAAAACCCATCGCCTTCAGCGTGCGCATGCCGAACGCATTGGCAGGAAGGCCGCTTGTCTTGATCTTGCTTTCCATCTCGACGATGCCGCGCATCTCCGCGAGAAACCAAGGGTCGATCTTGCAGGAGGTGAAGATCTCGTCATTCGACCAGCCAAGCCGCATTGCCTGCGCGACTTGAAGAAGCCGGTCCGGAGTCGGCGTGCCCAACGCGGCGCGGATCGCATTCTTGTCGTCGCTGCGGCCTAGGCCTTCAATCTCGATTTCGTCGAGGCCGGTGAGACCGGTCTCGAGCCCCCGCAGGGCCTTTTGCAACAATTCCTGAAACGTGCGGCCGATCGCCATCACTTCGCCGACCGATTTCATCGACGTAGTTAGTGTGGTCGAGGCGCCGGGGAATTTCTCAAACGCAAATCGTGGAATCTTGACCACGACGTAGTCGATGGTCGGCTCGAATGAGGCCGGCGTCGCGCCGCCGGTGATGTCGTTGGCGATCTCGTCGAGCGTATAGCCGACCGCGAGCTTGGCCGCGACCTTCGCGATCGGGAATCCCGTGGCCTTGGACGCCAGCGCCGAGGACCGCGACACCCGCGGATTCATTTCGATCACGACCATGCGTCCGTCCGCGGGATTGACGCCGAACTGCACATTGGAGCCGCCGGTTTCGACGCCGATCTCGCGCAGCACCGCTAACGAGGCGTCGCGCATGATCTGGTATTCTTTATCTGTGAGCGTCAGTGCCGGTGCGACCGTGATGGAGTCGCCGGTGTGCACGCCCATCGGATCGAGGTTCTCGATCGAGCAAATGATGATGCAGTTGTCTTTTTTGTCGCGCACCACCTCCATCTCGAACTCTTTCCAGCCGAGCACGGATTCCTCGATCAGGACTTCGTCGGTGGGGGAGGCGTCGATGCCGCGCTCGACGATTTCGATGAACTCCGCTTTGGTGTAGGCGATGCCGCCGCCGGTGCCGCCCATGGTGAAGGACGGCCGGATGATCGCGGGCAGGCCGATCGAGTCGAGCGCCCGAAGCGCGTCGGGCAGATTCTTGGTCTGGATCGATCGCGGCGTCTCCAGGCCGATTTTGGTCATGGCCTTCTGGAAGCGGCCACGGTCCTCCGCCTTGTCGATGGCGTCGGCGGTAGCGCCGATCATCTCGACGTCGAATGTTTCAAGCGTACCCTGCTTGCGCAGCGACAGCGCGCAATTCAACGCGGTCTGGCCGCCCATGGTCGGCAGCAGCGCAAAGCCGCCGGGAATGACGTGGCGCTCCTTCTCGATGATTTTCGCGACAATCTCGGGCGTAATGGGTTCGATGTAGGTCGCGTCCGCCAGCTCCGGATCGGTCATGATGGTGGCCGGATTCGAATTGACCAGGACGATGCGGTAACCCTCGTCCTTCAGCGTCTTGACCGCCTGCGTACCGGAATAATCGAATTCGCAGGCCTGTCCGATCACGATGGGGCCGGCGCCGATGATCAGGATGGTGGAGATGTCGGTACGTTTGGGCATCAAGTCTCGCAGCAAGAGATCGTGCAGAGGGAATCGGACACAAAAAAAGGGCGCGCATCCGCGCGTCCCTGGAATCCGGCGCTTGGGATCACCTCGCGCGCGGCTGTCTTTAGACCAGATTTCGCAGTTGCGAAAGGGCGTTAAAACGCAATCAACCGGCGTTTTGGGCTGATCCGGCGTGCTCGCCGGGCGTAGCCCGTGAGGGCGAAGGCTGGAGGCCCGGCCTGGATTCGAACCAGGATAAGAAGCGATGCACTGCTCCCGCGTCGCCGCGTTCCGCCACCGGGCCGCGCCGATCATTGCCTATTGCGCGACCACGAGCCACTTTTACCGTTCATTAAACTTAACACGTCGGCGATCAAAACGCATGCCGCGCGACGAATGTCATCCGCCATGGGTTGTGCCCGATGTTGAAATGCGCGCGCGATGCCGCGAAGCCGGCGGCGCCGAGCTTTGCCACCATTTCCTCTTCGGTATAGTGCGCAAGCCCGATGCGGGTGCGCAATTGCCGATAGTCCGATAGCGCGGTGCTGATCAGTCCGACCGCGGCGTCCTTTAGAAAGCCGTTGGCCGAAGCGAAGCGCAGCAGCGCGGTCACGTCCTTGACCATGCCGACGTCGGGACTGAGGATATCTCCGAGCACCAGCCGGCCACCCGACTTCAACAAGCGGCGAATGACGGCGAAGGCAGCATCAAGTTCGACCGGCGTCATGTATTGCGCGACCGAATTCATCACCGCGAGATCGACCGACTTCTCCTCCATATTCCGCAGATCTTCCAGCGAGCGCACCCTTATTTTAGTGTTGGGCGCAAAGCGAGCGATCAGCCGGCCACGCACGCCCGGAGCTGGTTCAGCGAGGATGAGCTTGCCGCATGCCTCTGCTACTTGCGCCGCCGACAAGGCTTCGCCGCAGGCATAATCGAGAACCGTGGCATCCGGCGACGAGATATAGCCGATGATGTCTCTGGCGATGAGCTCGAAGTGCAGGTCGCGATGCAGCTTGCTGGCATAAATCGTATGCGTCGAATCATAATAGTCGATCCAGTCGTCCATCGTCCCGATATCCGGCCAACAGGGTTCTTGAGTTGATGGGGGATAACAAGCATGTCGCTGCCGCGATGCGCAAGGCGCACAAGCTTGCCGACGATCACGAAGATTCCGGCACTGCAGGATTGCTGGAGATCTTCATCGACGAAACCGAACGTCGAACCTGGTTTCTGTTTGAAGCCAGCCGTCAGGAAGGTGCGAACGAGCAATAAAAGGACGCGGAGGCGGTTCTCGGGCCTTACAGCTCTCAGTATCGCGTAATCAGCGGCCGCTCATAGCCACCGTACGGCACCCAGCGGCACGCGAACGAGATATAGCCGCCGTAATTTGCCTGCGCGGCGAGGAATTTCACCACCTTGCCATATTGCGCGCAGTGGGCGACAGCCAGCGCACGGATATCGGTATAGTCCGTCAGCGAATAGGCGATGATGCCGCCGGTGTCGTTGCCCTTGAACGGGGGCACCGTATCGGCCTGCGCTGGCACGCCGACGAGCACTCCGCAGATGGCCAGCAGGGGCGCGGCCGCAATCATTCGCATCGCAAACTCCATTTGTTGCGGTTACCTTAGAGCGCCGCCGCCCCCATGAAAAGTACAGGGATGGATTGGATGTTGAGTTATGATCAAGTGTTGCAGCGTTGCACTTGACCTTGCGCGGGCTTCGCGGCACCGTTTCGTGCCACTCAATCCGGCGGATATCCCTATGCGCAGCCCTTTGACCAGCAGAAAATTCGGCGTTGCGGCCGCCTTCGGCGCTTTGTTGAGCCTGACGGCATTCAGCGAAGGTGCGCAGGCGGCGAGCGCGGTCGAGATGAATTTCTACCTCTCGGGACCGCGCTACGACGGCAATCTGCCGCCCTGCAAATCCGCGTTGCCCTCCATCACCTACCAATTCCGGGAAAAAGAGAGCACGTACTGGAATTCCGCGCTCCAGATCACCGGCTATGCGGACATCCACGAAATCGCTTTCCGGCCCTGGCAGTCCGACAACATTCCGCGGCGATATTGCTCCGGCAGCGTGATGATCAATGACGGCAAACCGCGCCCTGTGTACTTTTCGATCATCGAAGATGGCGGGTTCGCGTCCTTCTTCGCCCACGGCATCGAATTTTGTGTCGTTGGGCTGGACCGCAACTGGGCGTTCAACCCCGCTTGCAAGGCTGCAAAGCCCTAACATTTGCCGGCTCCAGCCTTCATCTGCTTCCCATCTTTTTGTTCTTGAAATGTTCTAGAGCGCTGGCTAGTCTTGGGTGTCAGTCGGGGGGCGTTGTCATGTTGAGTTTTTCCGGACATCTGATTTCGCGTTGGTTTTCCATCGCGGCGGCGGCGATTGCGGTGACAAGCGCCGCAGCGGCGCAGGATCGGCGCCAGAACGCGCCCGGCGAGTTCGATTTTTACGTGCTGTCGCTGTCATGGTCGCCCTCATTTTGCGAAGCGGCGTCGGAACGCGGCAACAGCGGGCGTTCGCAACAGGCGCAATGCGGCGGCCGGCCGTTCGCTTTCGTGGTCCATGGCCTGTGGCCGCAATATGAGCGGGGTTTCCCCGATTACTGCCAGCGGCCGTCGCCGCGGCTCGATCGCAACATCATGTCCTCGATGCTCGATCTGATGCCGGCGCCCGGATTGATCTTCAGCGAATGGGACAAGCACGGCACCTGCTCGGGCCTTGGCGCGCGGGCGTATTTCGAGACCATCCGCAAAGCGCGCTCGGCGGTGAAAATTCCGCCGGAATTTCTGGAGTTGTCAGAAGCCAAAACTATCGCGCCCGCCGCTATTGAGGACGCGTTCATTAAGGCCAATGCAGGCTTAAGCAATTCCGCCGTGTCCGTGATCTGCGACAAGGCTCGGCTCAGCGAAGTGCGAATTTGCATGACCAAGGATTTGCAGTTTCGTGCCTGCGAGGAGATCGATCGCCGCGCTTGCCGCCGTGACCAAGTCGTGATGCCGCCGATGCGCGGCGGGTGACAGAGTTACTTTTTCGTCTGTGATGTCGTAACCGTCGGGTTATGAACTACCGACACGCCTTTCACGCCGGCGGCTTTGCCGATGTCATCAAGCACATCGTGCTGGTGCGTATCCTCACCTACCTGCAGGAAAAGCCGGCGGCGTTTCGCGTGATCGACAGCCACGCCGGGGCCGGCGTGTACGATCTCACCGGCGAGGAAGCGCGCCGTGGTGGCGAATGGCTCACTGGCATCGCACGCCTGATGCAGGCGCGGTTGTCCGAACGCACCGCGCCTTTGATCGCGCCGTATCTCGACATCGTCAGGGCGTTCAATCCGCAGCGCGACCTGCAAGTTTATCCGGGCTCGCCGCTGATCGCGCGCGCGCTGATGCGGCCACAGGACCGGATGACGGCTTGCGAAATCGATCCGCAAGCGCGCAAACGCCTGATCGAGGCGTTGCGCCGCGACACCCAGGCCCGCGTGGTCGATCTCGACGGTTGGGTCGCGCTGCCGGCTTTCGTGCCGCCGAAAGAGCGTCGCGGTTTGGTGCTGATCGACCCTGCGTTTGAGCAAAAGGACGAGTTCGACCGGCTTGCCGCTGTGTTCGCGGACGCGTTCGCAAAATGGCCCACCGGCAGCTACATGCTTTGGTATCCGGTGAAAAGCCGCCGTGCCACTGACGGCCTTGCCAGGCATGTCAGCGATGTCGTGGGCAGCGCCGGCGCTGCCGGCAAATGTCTGCGGCTGGAATTCAGCGTCGCGCCGCAGATCGCAAACGCCCGACTCACGTCGGCGGGCCTTCTGGTCGTCAATCCGCCGTGGACGCTTGCCGCCGAACTAAAATTGATCCTGCCCGAATTGGAAAAGCCGCTGGGCCAGGGTGGCGCCGGCCGTTTCCGTCTCGACATGCCCAAAACCTGATCAGATACATACGACAGATGTCCGGCAAGAAATGCGAACGGGGGCGTAGGCAATCGGCGGCCAATCGTATTATGCTAAGTTCATTATACTGGCTTTACGTTCCGCTTCCGCGAATGGTTGCGGCGGAGTACGTGGCCTCGAATGTTTTGCGACGGGCGACGGGCTTTTTGCTCAATCGCCTGGGTGGCCAGATTTTCCGTCGGTAATGACCGGTAGAATCGTGACGCGTTAGCGTCGCGCCGATCAATGCGGACAGGAGTTTTCCGATGCCCATGATGGGGACGGTCAAGTTCTTCAACGCCGAACGTGGCTATGGTTTCATCAAGCCCGACGATGGCGGCCGCGACGTATTCGTGCACATCACGGCGGTGGAACGGGCCGGTTTGAAGGATCTGATCGAAGGTCAGCGCATCACATTCGAGGTTGAGCCGGACAAAAAGGGAAAGGGCCCCAAGGCCGTCGATCTCGTGATTTCATCGTAAGCACAAGCCGAAAGATCAGCGCCAAGTTCCTAATCCGAGGCCTCTACAGCGTCGCGGCGTGCAAAATATGAGCGCCGCCCCCGGATGATACAGGGCGGTCCGGAAAGAAACGCGCCGAGATTTCGGTCCAGCCGAGATCCTCGGCATGCCCGAAGCCCAGCGCTTTCAACTGAATATGAAGCTCATCGCTGTCGAAGTGATTTCGGATGCTCTCGCCGATCGCAGCGACCCGCGCGGCCAGCGCTTCGTGTGCGGCGCGCCGATCCGGATCGACAACCGAGGCTGAGGGGTTGACGTAGTCGAATACGACATGCGTGCCGCCGGGCAGCCCCGCGATAAAACCGAGCGTCGAAAAAATCGCATCATTGGTCAGGTAGGGAACGACGCCGAGCCATGTGAAAAATGTCGGCAATGTCGGATCGAAATCCGCGGCGGCCAAGCGATCTGCCAAGGTCTCGCGCTCAAAATCGACGGAGACGAAGTTCAGCGCCGCCGGCAGCGGGATAGCGGCTTCGATCAGACGCTGCCGCTTCCAGGCTTGCGTGGCCGGGTGATCGACCTCGAAAATGCGTAAGTCGGCGGAATTTTCTGCGCGATAGGCAAAGGTATCGAGCCCCGCGCCGAGCACCACGAGTTGGCGAACGCCGCGTTTCACGGCCGCCGCCAGGGCATCTTCGGCGATGCGGCTGCGGATGGCGATGAACCAGCGCAACCGGTCGCGGGCAGGATCGGCTTGCGCTTCTCGCACCAGCGCATCGGCGTCGGCGCCGAGAATTCGCAACGCCAGCGGATCGGTGAAAATGGCCCCGCCGTCCAGCACCTGGTGTGCGGCGCGAAGGCCGGCCGCACCTAGCGCTGTGCGGCTTGGTTGTCCCGATTGCATCGCCTGATGTTAGGGATGGGGACGCGCGCTGTCCAATTGCGGTTCCGTTCGAGCCCAAACCGCACAAAAAAATCCCGGCCCACCGGGCCGGGAGTTGGCAAAGGATATTTTTTTCTTGAAATTTAGAAGCGGTAGTTCACGCCGACGCGAAGGATATTCGACTGATATCCGTTGTTCAGCCCGGTGATGGTGAAGCGGTCGCTGCCCAGATCGACGTAAAGATATTCGATCTTGGCCGTCCAGTGCTGGGCGAAGCCGAACTCAGCGCCGACGCCCGCGGTCCAGCCCACGCTGCTGTGGGATTCCGACAGGCCGAACGTTTCGCCGCGCAGTTCGCCGAATGCCAGACCGCCGGTGCCGTAGAACATCACGTTGCTGACGGCATAGCCGATCCGGCCACGCGCCGTTCCAAACCAAGGGTTCGAGAATTTGTAGGGTGCGAAAGTGTCGTCGGCGCCATTGACCTGGATATCGCCTTCGAGGCCGAATACCAAGGCGCCTGATTGCCAGTTATATCCTCCCTGCACGCCGCCCAGAAAACCGTCCGGGTGGGTGCCACTGTTGTTAACCGAACCCCAACCGTATCCAAAATTGGCGCCGAGATAGGGGCCCGCCCAGCTATAGGCATTCAACGGCTGGCTAACGGTGTAGGGTGCGCGATATCCGTAGTTCAGGTCCGCTGCCTGCGCCGATGTCACGAAGCTCGCGATCGCGATGGTGATCGCGGCCAGGGAAATTCTGTTCATCTCAATTCTCCACAAACGCTACCGGATATGGCCGCGGTTGGCGCGGCCTGCACATCGAATTCGGTGTGCAGCGCAGAATTCCATGGTTACGAAATTCTGCTTTTGTCTGATAAGATTTATCGAGAGTTTTAAGTTAAGCTGTTGTTAAGCCGGCATCGCCACCGCTTCGCGTTCTTAACAAAGCATTACCTGGCAGGCAGCCCCGCTCGCTCATGGCCGTCCGCCGCGCTGGCGACGTTGCGTTCCAGCGCCTATTTTAGGCTCATGGACAACGATTCCACCGATTCCCCTCAGGAAACCGGCGCGCCAGTCTTGCAGCCGGGGGCCCCCTTGGATCTGCCGCCACAGGATCCGCTCGCGCAGGGGGGCGACGCTACCGCAACCAGCGCTGATGAGGACGACGAAGCGCGGCTGCCGGAACTGGTCGAGGAACTCAGCGATCCGATTCCGGAAGGCCCGCTCGCGGTCGGCCGCGCTGCGATCGAATATGCAGTGCGCTTAGCGCCGACTTCGCCGGGCGTCTACCGCATGCTGAATGCCGCGAATGACGTGCTCTATGTCGGCAAAGCCAAGAATGTGCGCAAGCGCCTTGCGTCCTACGCACGACCGGCCGGCCATGAGATCCGCATCGCGCGCATGATCGCTGCAACCGTGCTGGTTGAAATCGTCTCCACCGCCACCGAAACCGAGGCGCTGCTGCTTGAGGCAAATCTGATCAAGCAGCTGCGTCCGCGCTTCAACGTGCTGCTGCGCGACGACAAATCCTTTCCCTACATTCTGATCACCGGCGATCATTGGGCGCCGCAAATCCTGAAACACCGCGGGGCACAGTCACGGCCGGGACGCTATTTCGGTCCATTCGCGTCGGTTGGCGCGGTCAACCGCACCATCACCGCCTTGCAACGCGCATTTCTGGTGCGCTCCTGCACTGACGGCTTTTTCGAGAGCCGCACGCGTCCGTGTTTGCTCTATCAGATCCGGCGCTGCTCGGGTCCGTGCACCCACGAGATCGATTTTCCCGGCTATACCGAACTGGTGCGCGAAGCGAAGGATTTTCTCTCCGGACGTAGCCGGCTGGTGAAGCAGGAACTCGCGGGCGAAATGGAGAAGGCTTCCGCCGACCTCGCCTTCGAACGTGCCGCTATTTACCGCGACCGTCTGGCGGCGTTGTCGGCGATACAGTCGCAGCAGGGCATCAACCCGCGCACCGTGGAGGAAGCCGACGTCTTCGCCATCCATCAGGAAGGCGGCTATTCCTGCGTTGAGGTGTTCTTCTTCCGCACCGGGCAGAATTGGGGAAACCGCGCCTACTTCCCGCGCGCCGAAAAATCGTTCACGGCGCCGGAGGTGCTGGCGTCGTTTCTCGGGCAGTTCTACGCGGATAAGCCGCCGCCGAAACTGGTGCTGCTGTCGCACGAGATCGAGGAATGCGAACTGCTTGCCGAAGCGCTCAGCATCAAGGCTGGCTTCAAGGTCGAGGTGATCACGCCGCAGCGAGGCGAGAAAAAGGAGCTGATCGCGCACGCTCTGACCAATGCGCGCGAAGCGCTCGGCCGCAAGCTCGCCGACACCGCGACGCAAGCACGGCTGCTGCAGGGACTGGTTACAACGCTTGGGCTGCCGCACCTGCCCAAGCGCATCGAGGTCTACGACAACAGCCACATTCAGGGCACCAACGCGGTCGGTGCGATGATCGTCGCCGGGCCGGATGGTTTTATCAAAAATCAATACCGCAAGTTCAACATCCGCTCGGAAGGGCTGACACCGGGCGATGACTACGCGATGATGCGCGAGGTGCTGCAGAGGCGGTTCAAGCGGCTGCTCGCGCCGCCGATCGAAGGCAAGGCCGTCGTGCCCCGGGATGACGACGTTCCGCAATGGCCAGACCTAGTAATCATCGACGGCGGCCGCGGCCAGCTCAACGCGGTGCGCGAAATCTTCGAAAGCCTCGGGCTGACGCAGGTGACGCTGATGGCCGTGGCCAAGGGGCCGGATCGCGATGCCGGCCGCGAGACCCTGTTCATGCCGGACCGCGAGCCGCTCAAGCTCGAGCCCCGCGATCCAGTGCTGTATTTCATCCAGCGCCTGCGCGACGAGGCGCATCGCTTCGTGATCGGTTCGCACCGCAAGTTGCGCAAAAAGGACATCCGCGAAGCGGGCCTGCAGGAAATTCCGGGCATCGGCCCTTCGCGTAAACGAGCTTTGCTGCATCACTTCGGAACCCTGAAGGAAATCGAGCGGGCGTCGATCGTCGATCTCGGCAAGGTGCCGGGGGTCAGCGCCGAAAGCGCACGCAAGATATTTGATTTTTTCCATGCGCAGCCGGCGGCAAGATAGAATTTTGCGTCATATTAACGTGTGCCGGGCAGATCATGATGCCACCCGGTTGACCTCGATGCGCAGGCGGTATTGGTAAGATAGATGAACAGTGTCACCACCCGGAGTTCGGCGAAAAGTTCGCTCTCGCTCCCCAACATGCTGACCTACGCCCGGATCGCCGCCATCCCGGTGGTGGTCGGCTGCATCTTCGCGCAAGCCATCATGGACGGCCCGCTGTGGCTGCGGTGGGTGGCGCTGGCGGTGTTCATCTCGGCCGGCGTGACAGATTATCTCGACGGCTATTATGCCCAAATCTGGGACCAGCACTCGGCGTTCGGCCGCATGCTCGATCCCATCGCCGACAAATTGCTGGTGGCGTCCTGCCTGCTGATATTGGCCGCCGACGGAATCATTCATGGCTGGACTCTGTGGGCCGCCATCGTGATCCTGTGCCGCGAAATTCTGGTTTCGGGCCTGCGGGAATATCTCGCGGCATTGCGCGTCAGCGTGCCGGTGACAAAGCTTTCCAAATGGAAAACGACGGTGCAATTGGTCGCGATCGGGTTTTTGCTGGCAGGTGAGGCCGGAGAGCAGGTGTTGCCGTTCACCTCGATGATCGGAATTGCGCTGCTTTGGATTTCCGCGATCTTCACGATCTACACCGGCTGGGATTATTTCCGCGCCGGCATCCATCACCTCATCGAGGAGGATGAAGGTTGAAGCTGAAATATTTCGCCTGGGTGCGGGAGCGTGTCGGCAAGGCAGAGGAAATGGTCGATCCGCCCGCGGACATTCGCACTGTCGGCGACCTGATGGGCTGGCTGGCCAAACGTGGCGAAGCCTACGCGCACGCATTCGAGACACCCCGGGTGATCCGCGCCGCCATCGACCACACCCACGTCAAGCCGGAAGCGACGATTTCAGGCGCCCGCGAGATTGCATTTTTCCCGCCGATGACCGGCGGCTAATCGTCTATGACTGCCCCCGTCACCATCCGGATTCAGGAAGCCGATTTCGATATTGCGCGGGAGATCGCCGCGCTGACGAAGGCGCGTAAGGACATCGGCGCCGTCGTAACGTTCAGCGGAATTTGCCGGAGCGGCGGCGATGATGCGATCACGGCCCTGACGCTCGAGCATTATCCCGGCATGGCGGAAACCGAAATTGCGCGCCATGCCGACCAAGCTATTTCGCGCTGGCCGCTAACGGGCCTCACGGTTATTCACCGCGTTGGCCGCATCGCGCCGGGCGAAAACATCGTGCTGGTGCTGACGGCGTCGGCGCACCGGCAGGCGGCCTTTCACGCCGCGGAATTCCTGATGGATTATCTAAAAGCGAATGCACCATTCTGGAAGCGCGAGGAAAGTGCGTCTGGAACCAGTTGGGTTGAGGCGCATAACCGCGATGATTCAGCCGTAGCGCGCTGGACGAAATCGTAATGGCCAAAAAGGCTGCACGCGCGCGCAATCGGCCAGCGAAATCCCCTAAAGCCGCGGCTCATCCAAAAAGCCGGCCCGGCGAATTGCGCACGCTGCTGGACTTCGTGCGCTTTGCCGTCAGCCGTTTCATCGAAGCAAAGCTGGTGTTCGCGCACGGCACTGCCGATCCGGTTGCGGAGGCGGCGTTTCTGGTTTGCGAGACGCTGCGCCTGCATCCCGATCAGTTCGAGATGTTTGCAATGGCTCGGGTGACGGCGGCTGAGGCAAAACAAATCCTCGATGTCGTCGAGCGGCGCGTCACCACGCGGAAACCGGCGGCCTACCTCGTCAACAAGATCTACTTGCGAGGGCTGCCGTTCTATGTCGACGAGCGCGTGATCGTGCCTCGCTCCTTTATCGGGGAATTGCTGGATTCGCATTTTAACGGTGAAGAAAGCGACGAAGGCGGCTCATTGATCGATGACCCCGGGGCCGTGGAGCGCGTGCTCGACCTCTGCACCGGTTCGGGTTGTCTCGCAATTCTCGCAAGTCAGAGATTTCCGAATGCAATGGTGGACGCCATCGACATTTCAAAAGATGCAGTCGATGTGGCTGCACGTAACATCAGGGACTACGGACTTCAGGGACGCATCAGGCTATACAAAGGCGATCTGTTCGGGCCGCTCGGCGATAGCCGGTATGGTCTCATCATCAGCAATCCGCCCTATGTCGATGCACAGGGCATGGCCGATCTGCCTCGTGAGTGCCGCGCCGAGCCGAAACTGGCGTTCGACGGCGGCGATGACGGACTTGATATCGTCCGGCGCATTCTCGCCGAGGCGAAAGCGCATCTTACGCCGGGCGGCGGGCTGCTGTGCGAAATCGGCCGCGGGCGGGAGGTGCTCGAAGCGGCGTTCCCAAACCTGCCGCTACTGTGGCTGGACACCGAAGAGTCAGATAGCGAGGTGTTCTGGATCGGGGCAGGAGATTTGAAGGCATAATTTGCGTCGTCCCCGCGAAGGCGGGGACCCATAACACCTGGCGGGCGAGTTTAAAAAAAGCCTAGCAACGAGCGCTTTGATTTATCGCGATGACACGGCGGATGGGTCCCCGCGTTCGCGGGGACGACGATGTCTTTGCCGCAGCCCTCTATTAGTCGCCCGTCACAAAACCTTCTTGATCCAGTTGTGCGGGTCGGCCGCGCGGCCGTACTGGATGTCGATGAGCTTCTTGCGCATGCCCATGGCGACGGGGCCAGCGGCGCCGCCACTGATGGAAAAATCGCCGCTTGCCGAACACACCTTGCCGATCGGCGAGATGACTGCCGCCGTGCCGCATGCAAAGGCTTCCTTTAGCTTGCCGCTCGCGGCATCGGCACGCCACTGCTCGATTGTGTAGGCTTCTTCGCGCACACGCGTGCCGCAGTCTTTTGCGAGCGCGATGATCGAAATCGCGGGTGATGCCCGGCAGGATCGTGCCCAGCGGCGGCGTCAGCAGCGAACCGTCGTCGAACACGAAGAAGATGTTCATGCCTCCGAGTTCTTCGATGTAGCGGCGCTCGACCGCATCGAGGAAAACGACCTGATCGCAGCCGCGATCGATGGCCTCGGCCTGCGCGCGCAGGCTCGCGGCGTAATTGCCGCCGCATTTGACGGCCCCGGTGCCGCCGATTGCGGCGCGCGTAAAGTTCTCCGACACCCAGATCGACACCGGCGCCGGTCCGCCCTTGAAATAGGAGCCGACGGGTGAGGCGATGACAGCGAAGATGTATTCCGCTGATGGTTTCACACCGAGGAAAATCTCGCTCGCGATCATGAAGGGCCGCAGATAGAGGCTGCCCTCACCGCCGGGGATCCAGGCGCGGTCGATGCGCACGAGTTGCTCCACAGCTTCGATGAACATCGGCTCCGGCAAGGGCGCCATGGCCATACGATCAGCCGAGCTTTGGAAGCGCCGCGCATTGGCATCGGGCCGAAACAAATTCACGCCGCCATCGTCGCGCTTGTAGGCCTTGAGGCCTTCGAAAATCTCTTGTGCGTAGTGCAGGACGGCCGCGGCCGGATCGAGTGGGAAATTCGCGCGGGACTCGACGCGCGCGCCATGCCAGCCGTTCGCCTGACTGTAGCGGACGATAGCCATGTGATCGGTGAAAACCCGGCCGAACCCCGGATCGGCAAGCTTCGCCGCGCGCTCTTTGTCGGACGTCACGACTGCCGCCGGCTGAATTTCGAATTCCGACCACGTCGCGTTATCGATTTTGGCGACCGAAACTGCCATGGCTGTCTCCCCGGGTCTGTCTTTGGCGCTCGCGCGCGTTGTGTTTCTACGTCAAGTTCGGCCAGTCCGCACCGGTTTCTATGCTTGGCGAACGGGCGAAGTCCGGTATGCTTCTCAAATCGGACCTTTCGGCTCGGTCATGTCGAGTACTAATATTTCGTCGTGACGCGCTATTTCGTAACATTGAACCCAATATACGTCAACATGACTGACATAAATTTCTTGTCCACGCCACCAAAAGGGGCGGACATATCGCACGTCGAAGCCGCCAGACTACGCTGGGATTTCATCGAGTTGTTGTTCTTTGCCTACCGGGATTTCGTCGGTGACGCCGACCACGTGCTGGAGGAGTTCGGGTTCGGCCGCGCGCACCATCGCGTCGTGCATTTCGTTCGCCGTTATCCCGGCTTGAAGGTGGCGGACCTGCTGGATGTCCTGCGCATCACCAAGCAATCGCTGGGGAGGGTGCTCAAGCAGTTGCTGGACGAGGGGTATATCGTGCAAAAAGCCGGCGACAATGATCGCCGGCAACGCCTTCTTTTCGCCACCGCAAAGGGCGACGCGCTGGTGTCGAAACTCGCCGGCTTGCAGACCGATCGCATCAACCGGGCACTGGAAAATATCGCTCCGGCGGATGCGGACATTGTCCGGCAATTCCTGCGCGCCATGATTGACCGCGACGATCCCGACAAGGTGCTGGAGGCCATCCTAAAGACTGCAACCACAACCGCGAAGGAATGATCGTGGCTCAGGCTGCAACAGCCGCGCGAAGACCAGTTCAACCGGCGGACGATGCGCCGCATCTGCTGTTGGTCGACGACGACCGCCGCATTCGCGATCTGCTGTCTCGCTTTCTTGCCGGTGAAGGTTACCGCGTCACCACGGCGATGAGCGCCGGCGATGCCCGTGCAAAAATGCTCGGTCTGCATTTCGACCTGTTGATCCTCGACGTGATGATGCCCGGCGAAACCGGGTTCGATCTCGCCCGCTTCATCCGCACATCATCGGCGGTTCCGATCATCATGCTCACCGCGCGCCATGAAGCCGAAAGCCGCATCGAGGGTCTGCAGATCGGCGCTGACGACTACGTCGCAAAGCCGTTCGAGCCGCGCGAGCTGGTGCTGCGCATCGGCAATATTCTCAAGCGTTCGACGCCGGCGCCGGTGGAGCGGCTGAAATCGATGGCGTTCGGGCCGTTCGTGTATCATCTCGATCGCGGCGAATTACGCCAGGGCGACGAGGTCGTCCATCTGACCGATCGCGAACGTGAGATGCTGCGCATTCTCGCTCTGGCGCGGGGCGACACCGTTCCACGCAACGCGCTTACCGGCGACGACAATGTCAACGAGCGCGCGGTGGATGTGCAGATCAACCGCCTTAGGCGCAAGATCGAACGCGATCCCGCCAATCCGTTGTTTCTGCAGGCGGTGCGCGGCATCGGCTATCGCCTGATGGCATCGCCATGAGTTTGCAGCATGAGATTTGCCGCATGAGCACGCTCGATACCGGCTTGACCCTGATCCGCACCGCGTCGCGGCGCGTCTACGCGGTCAACAGCTGGATGGGCAACACGTTCAAGATATTCATGCCGACAGGGCTTTATGCCCGGGCGTTGCTGATCATGATCGTGCCGATGGTCATCCTGCAGTCAGTGGTCGCTTTCGTATTCATGGAGCGGCACTGGAATACGGTGACGCGGCGGCTTTCCGCGGCGGTGGTGCAGGACATCGCTGGTCTGATCGATGTCTACAAAGGCTATCCCCAGGACAAGGATCGCGCGCAGTTGCGGCGGATCGCCCAGCAGCGGCTGGGGCTGGTGGTGGATTTCCTGGCGGTGGATGACATGCCGCCGCCGGGACCGAAGCCGTTTTTCTCGCTGCTCGATCAGACACTCTCGGTGCAACTTGGCCGGCAGATTGCGAAACCTTTCTGGATCGATACCGTGGGCCGCTCCAACCTGGTCGAGATACGGATCCAGCTCGATGACGCCGTGATGCGCATCTTCGCACAGCGCAGCGCGGCCTACGCATCCAATTCGGAGATTTTCATCTTCTGGATGCTGGGCACGTCATCGATCCTGATCATTGTGGCGATCCTTTTTCTGCGCAACCAGATCAAGCCGATCCTGCGGCTTGCGGACGCCGCTGAGAGTTTCGGCAAAGGCCGTGAAGCGCCGCATTTTCGAGCGCGGGGCGCGCGTGAAGTCCGCCGCGCGGCACAGGCGTTTCTCGAAATGAAGTCGCGCATCGAGCGCAGCATCGAGCAGCGCACCGCGATGCTGGCCGGCGTGTCGCACGATCTGCGGACCATCCTGACCCGTTTCAAGCTAGAGCTGGCGCTGATCGGCGACAGTCCCGAGGTCGACGGCATGCGCAGGGATGTCGACGAGATGGCGGCGATGCTTGAGGCTTATTTGGCTTTCGCGCGTGGCGACAGCGGGGAGCAGGCACAGCCAACCGACATGGCGAGCGCGCTGGAAGAGCTGCGCGGCGACGCGGAACGTCACGGCCATGTGGCGACCGTGGTGTTTCACGGTCTGCCGGTAGTGACGGTTAAGCCCGCAGCATTCAAACGCTGTCTCGCCAATCTGGTGTCGAACGCCGCGCGACACGCGGATGCGATTGCAATCAGCGGCCATCGCGACCACCGCTATCTCACCGTCACGGTGGATGACGATGGACCGGGCATTCCGCTGGCGATGCGTGAAGAGGTATTCAAGCCGTTCCTGCGGCTGGACGATGCGCGCAACCAGGATGAAGGCGGAACAGGTCTGGGACTCGCCATCGCCCGCGACATCGCCCGCTCGCATGGCGGCGATATTACTCTTGGCGACAGCCCGATGGGCGGGCTTCGAGCAAGCGTCAGAGTGCCGGTGTAAAGCCTAGCTCGCCAATTCCTTCGAGCGCTTTGTCGCAGCCGCTACCGCACGCGTCAGCAGCGACTGCGTTCCATCCGGTCCCATCAGCACTTCCAGCGCCGCAACGGTGGTGCCGCCGGGCGAGCTGACATTTTTGCGCAGCGTCGCCGATGGAAGGTCTGAGCGACGCAGCAATTCGCCCGAGCCGGAAATCGTTTCCCGCGCCAGCTTCGTTGCCAGCTCAAGCGGCAGACCGGCTTCGACCCCGGCACGCGCCAGCTCTTCCGCCAGCAGGAAAACGTACGCCGGCCCCGACCCGGACACAGCCGTAACCGCATCCATCAGTGTCTCATCTTCGATCCACTCGACAGGGCCGGTCGCGCGCAGTAGCGCATCGCTTATGGCGCGCTTCTCGGCTGAGACGCGGTCCGCCGCGATCGCGACGGTAATGCCGCGACCGATCGCAGCTGGGGTGTTGGGCATGGCGCGAACCACGGCGCCACCGCACACCTCATTGATTCCCGCGATGGTGACGCCCGCCATGATCGAAACCACTAGCGTGTCCGACGCTATGAAGGGTTTCAGCGCCGGACCAGCCTCGCGAAACATTTGCGGTTTCAATGCAATCACCAGCGCAGCCACGGCGTCCACGTCATGCGGGGTTGGATTAAGCCGCACGCCCCGCGCGACAAACGCGTCGATCTCTTCGGACGGGAAGGGCTCGATCGCCACGACCTGCTTCGCATCGAGGCCTTGCGCGAGCCAGCCCATCAGCATCGCGCCGCCCATCTTTCCCGCACCGGCGAGGACGATGGTGCCTTTGATGTTTCCCATCGCGCTAGTGGAATTCGAGGATGTCACTGCAAATATCCACGTCGTCCCCGCGAAGGCGGGGACCCATAACTCCTTGCGTTTCTAATTCATGACGAAGGGAGCAACAAGCGCTCTGCAAAGCAATAGCGACACGGCGTATGGGTCCCCGCCTTCGCGGGGACGACGAACCGCTACGCCTCGCCGTCGGTGTCGAACATCGCCGCGCTCATGGCTTCCGAGGCGGTCCTGCCGGCCCAGACCACGAACTGCAATGCCGGATAATAACGTTCGCAAGCGTGAATGGCGCTGACTAGCATGGTTTCGCACTGCGCGACCGAAGCCGTTATACCGCCCGGCAGCACCAGCGCCTGGCGATACATGATCATTCCGGTTTCGGTCCAAATGTCGAAATGCCCGACCCACAATTGCTCGTTGACCGACGCAATCAGGCGCTGAACCTCAGCGCGGCGCGGCGCCGGAATCCTCATGTCGAATGCGCAGGCTAGATGCAACGCCTCGATCTCGCCCATCCAGGTGAAGGACAGCTGGTAATCGGTCCACTCACCCTTGGTGACGATTGTGACCTCGTCTTCACCGGAGCGCTCGAACGACCAGTTGTTATCGGCCGCGATGTTCTCGACGACAGCGAGCGGATTTTCGGAATCAATGGTGCTTTCGAGGAGGGACATTCCGTCTCGACCTTGCCTTCTTAAGCTTGAGTACGATGGTGATACGCGTACACGGCACACCAACACGCGTTGACAGTACGCGTCGCTGCCGGCTGCAATCCCCGATGGGCCAAGGCTTGCGAGATCAAGTGATGTGATTTGCGGAATCGGCGCAACGGCACGGCGAGTCCATCCACAGGCAAAGCGATGCTCGTCCACAGCTGATCGCGGCGATGCCGTTAACCTTTGGAACAAAACGGAATCGGATTCGCGTCAAACGAGTCTGGCTAGTCCAGCTCACGAGCGGCGATTTGATTTTGACTTATTCGCTAATTCCCGCCGCTGCTTTGAGCTTCGTCTTGTTCCACCAAACAGAGCTTGCGCGGGAAAAGCGCCTTCGGCATAATTCAACTCAGGCCGCTCATACCGGGCGGCTGATGTTCTCAGGGCGGGGTGAAAGTCCCCACCGGCGGTAAGGGTGGACGAGACCCAAGCCCGCGAGCGCCTCTTTTCACGAAGAGGGTCAGCAGAATTCGGTGCGACTCCGAAGCCGACGGTTAAAGTCCGGATGAAAGAGAACGGGTGACGGCAGCCGTGCTATGCGCGCGGCTAAGTCGTTCCGTGTGCCCTGATTCTGGTCTCGACAAGAGGAAAGCCATGAATCAGATGTTGCAAGATACTGCCGAAGCAAAACTCTCATCGGCAATTATCGATCGTCCGATCGAACACCCGCGCTTTGCGAAGCCTCAGCGTGTCGCGTTCGTGCAGGCTGCCTGGCATCGCGAGGTGGTGGAAGAATGCCGCATCGCATTCCTGAAGGAAATTGAGTTGCGGGGCATCGCGCGCGCGCAAATCGATCTGTTCGAGGTGCCGGGCTCGTTCGAGATTCCGCTACACGCGCAGATTCTCGCCAAGACGCGCCGCTATACTGCGATCGTCGCGGCCGGCCTCGTGGTCGACGGCGGTATCTATCGTCACGAATTCGTCGCGGACACCGTGATCAAGGCGCTGATGGACGTACAGTTGCGCACCGAGGTGCCGGTGTTTTCGGCGGTGCTGACGCCGCAGCAGTTTCACGAAAGCGCCGCGCATCACGATTTCTTCCGCAAGCACTTTGCTACAAAGGGGATCGAGGTCGCGGAAGCTTGCGCCAATACGCTGCTCAGCCTCGAACGCCTGCGAGGGCAGGTCGCGGCGGGAATTGTTTAGGTTGCTTACTTCCTCGCCACAAGGGAGAGGGGAAGAAGGGAGCGTCAACTCAATCGAACAAACTCGACACGGATTCTTCCGACGCGGTGCGGCCGATCGCTTCGGCGATCAGCGACGCGATCGACAGCGTGCGGATATTGGTCGCGCCGCGCACTGCTTCGGTCGGCTCGATCGAATCGGTGATCACAAGCTCTTTCAGCTTCGAGCCCGCGATACGCGCGGCCGCTCCGCCGGAGAGCACGCCGTGAGTGATGTAGGCGTAGACGTCCTTGGCGCCGTTGGCGAGCAGCGCATCGGCGGCGTTCACTAGCGTGCCGCCGGAATCGACGATGTCGTCGATGAGGATGCAGGTGTAGCCGGCGACGTCGCCGATCACATTCATCACTTCGGATTCGCCGGCGCGTTCACGGCGCTTGTCGACAATCGCGAGCGGCGTGTTGATCCGTTTGGCAAGACCGCGCGCGCGTGCCACGCCGCCGACGTCTGGCGATATCACCATGACGTTGGCAAGATCGAAGCGCTCCTTGATGTCGCGGACCATTACCGGCGCGGCAAACAGATTGTCGGTCGGGATATCGAAGAAGCCCTGGATCTGGCCGGCGTGCAGGTCGAGCGTCATGACGCGGTCGACGCCGGCATTGGTGATCAGGTTGGCGACCAGCTTGGCGGAGATCGGTGAGCGTGAGCCAACCTTGCGGTCCTGCCGCGCGTAGCCGAAATACGGTATCACCGCCGTGATGCGCCGTGCCGAGGCGCGGCGCAGGGCGTCGGTAACGATCAGCAATTCCATCAGATGGTCGTTGACTGGATAGGACGTCGACTGAATGACGAACACATCCGAACCGCGGACGTTTTCCTGAATCTCAACGAAGATTTCCATGTCGGCGAAACGCCGGACGCCGGCCTTGGTCAGGCCCAGTTGCAGCCAGTCTGCAATTTCCCGCGCCAGCACGGGATTGGAATTGCCGGCGACGAGCTTGATGGAGCCGTTCTTGGCCGATGTCGACGCTTCGCCCCGCGTCTTGGCGGATACAACGTTCAGCATCTGGGATACCTACGGAACCGGCGTGTTTCGATAAGGCGAGGTGATATCAAGCAGGGGCCGCAGCTGGCAACCCGGAGTCAACGGTTTTCCTGCGCAAAACCCGTATGTGTGTCGTTAACGGGCGGCGAGGTTAACAGCCCTTGCGTCAGTTTTGCCTGACGGGATCGGAAGCTCGGCCGCCTCCGCAACGCGGGGTCGGCCGCTGGGCGGCGTGCGCGCGGCTGGTGCGGGATCGATGGGATCGGAACCATTGATCATGCCGTTCAAACCGCTCAGTCCGGCCTGCGCGATTCGCCGAAGCACCGAGTCGTCGGCGGTGCTCCAGGCATCGCGTCCGGCCTTGCCGGCCAGTTCCTCGCGCTCAGGCGTGAGTTACTTAGCTGGTCACGTTTCCAGCACGATGGCGTGGACATGGCGTCCGTAATCCCCATCGTTGCGATGGACGGATCTGCGGTAGCTGTAAAAGCGCTCGTCCGCATAGGTGTCGATGCCGATATCGTCGATCATCAACACACCGGCATTCTCAAGCCGCGTTCGAATGAAGCCGGCGAGGTCGAACATGGCATGGCCTTCGCGCGCCGAAGGAATGAAGAATCGCGCATTGTCTGCATCGGTCTCAACAAAGCGCGCCACGAATTCGGCGCCTACCTCATAACTCTGCTGCCGTATCAGCGGACCGACCGCGGCGACGATCCCCGCGCGATCGGCCCCGAGTTTTTCCATCGCGGCAATGGTTGCATCCAGAACGCCGGTCAACGCGCCTTTCCACCCGGCATGGGCCGCGCCGATCACGCGCGCCTGTGGATCGACAAACAGCACCGGCCCGCAATCGGCGGCCGTGACGCCGATCGCAAGTCCTTCGACGCGCGTAACGAGTGCGTCTGCGCGCGGCCGCCCTGCATTTTCCCAAGGCTTGGCGGCAACTACTACATCCGGCGAATGAACTTGATAGAGCGTAAGAAAATGCTCGGGCGCAACGCCCATTGCCTCGGCCATGCGCCGGCGATTTTCCGTGACGTCGGAGGGATTATCGTGCGAGCCAATTCCGCCATTGAGGCTTGCGTAAATTCCACCCGAAATTCCGCCCTCGCGCGAGAAAAACGCATGACGCAGGCCGGGGATGGCAGACAGCAATGAGGAGCCAAATATCATGAAAGTTCGAACTTGGCGTCCTGGCCTTGATCGCTCAGTCCCGCCAGCGCCGTGAAGCGCGCCTCGGAGATTCCCAGCACCTTGAACATCGATCCCATGCCGCCGCGGCCATCGCTCGTCAATCGCTTCAGCGCGGCGGCGATATCCTCCGAAACCTCATGCGTGGTTTTCGCCATCAGCGCCAGCGCGCGGGTCTCGATGCCGAGACGTTTGAGGAATTCGCTTTGCGTCACGGGTCCGTGCACCCGGGCGCCCATGTCCTCGGCGGCCCGCGCCAGCGCCTGAAAATCGACGTGCGCGGTAACGTCCGCCTCGCCCGGAGCTTTCAAGGGATCGGCGAAGGTGTGCTTGGCGATGGCCTGAAAGGTATCGCCGGCGTCACTGCGCACATGACCGTAGTCGATGATCAGCGCCGCGCCGTCCTGATCGCGGACCCGGCTCGCGATCTTCATGATCTCGGCGTCGGGCCGCCATTCGAATATCGCACCTACCGGAGCGGCGCGCACCAGCGGCGGTAGCAGAATTTCGAAGCGCGGCGTTGGCTGAGCCGAAACGCCAAATGCGAGCTTGCCCTCGCCATCGATTTCGACCACGCGCTCGTGCCAGCCGGTCTCGCATTTGACCGATTGGCGGATCGGCAGCACATCGAAATATTCGTTGGCCAGAATGACCGCGGGACCTTCCGGCACGTCGTCGATGCTGTCATGCCATACAATGTTGCGCACTCCCGAGAGTGTGACTTTCTGCTTTTCGCGCAGCACGGGATTGATCTCGACCAGATGCACGGTGATCGCGTGATAGAGCGGCGGCAGCACGCGTAACGCGCGCAGAGCATCGGCCATCATGGTGCCACGGCCGGGTCCCAGTTCGACCAGCCGCAGCAAGGGCGGCGAGCCGATCGCCTTCCAGACCGACGCTGCCCATAGTCCCACCAACTCGCCGAACATCTGGCTGACTTCCGGCGCGGTGGTGAAATCGCCTTCGCGACCGATCGGATCGCGCGAAACGTAATAGCCATGCTTAGGATGGCTCAGGCACAGCTCCATGTAACGCCACACCGGCATCGGCCCCGCAGACTTGATGAGTTTCTTGATGTCGGTCTGCAGCGGCGAATTTTCGGTCACGGCGTGCCTTCGTTCAGATTCAGTTGTCGCGCCGGCTTGCGGCGCAGCGCCGCCACGATGATAACGATTCCGGCAACGATCATCGGCACCGACAGCAGCATTCCCATCGTCAGGCCGCCCCAAAGAAAACCGAGCTGCGGGTCGGGCTCCCGGAAGAATTCCCCGATGATACGCATGACGCCGTAAATCGCGATAAAGCTGCCGAGAATCAGGCCCGGACGCTTCAGCGCGCCGGCACGAATCATCAGCGCCAGGATGATAAACAGCAACACGCCCTCAAGCGATGCCTCATAGAGCTGGCTGGGATGGCGGGGCAACGGTCCCCCATTGGGAAATACCATCGCCCAGGGCACGCTTGCGTCGGCCGGGCGTCCCCACAATTCGCTGTTGATGAAATTGGCGATGCGTCCGAGCAACAGTCCGATCGGTCCCACTGCGGTGGTGAGGTCGCCGAGCGACAGGATTGGAAGGTTGCGCTTCCAGCAAAACAGCACCACCGCAAAAACGCAGCCCAGGAAGCCGCCGTGAAATGACATGCCGCCTTTCCAGAGTTCCAAAATCTCCTGGGGATGCTGGAGGAAAAATCCGAGATTGTAGAACAGCACATAGCCGGTGCGGCCTCCGAGGATGATTCCCACCGTGACCCAGAGAATGAAATCATCCCATTCCAGCAGCGAGATCGGCGGCGGTCCGCCCCATAGTTTTGGGCTTTTGAGCACCGCCCGCGCATAGATCCAGCCGAGCACAATGCCGCCGATGTAAGCCAGCGCGTACCAGCGGATCGCGATCGGGCCAATCGCAATGGCGATGGGATCGAAAACCGGAAAGGCGATGGTGAGGAGCATCAGGCGGCCTTTAACTTCGTCATTCCGGGATGTGCCACTTGGCGCAGACCCGGAATCCATACTCCCGGCGATGATAAATTCCGCGGTCGTTCGCTTGGCTCGCCCCGGAATGATAATCGCACTACGACAAATTCCGCCGATACATTGAAAGGAGCCGTTCCCAGTGCCGCTCGGCGGCGTCGCGATCGTAAACCGGGCGCTTGGGAAACGCGAAGCCGTGGTGCGTGCCGGGATAGATCTCGACTTCGGCCTTGTCGTCACCCTTCATCGCCTGCCGGAGTTTATCGATTGTCTCCATCGGAGCGTAGATATCGGTTTCGGCGCAGGCGAAATAGAGTTCCGATTTGGTTTTTCCCGCAGCAAGATGCGGGCTGTCGGGTTGGTCGGTGACAAGGTGCGTGCCGTAGATCGACGCGGCCGCCTTCACCGCCTCAGGAAAATGCGTCGCTGCGTTGATCGCGTAGCGTCCGCTCATGCAATAGCCGACGGCGCCGACGATGTCGGTACGCGCTGCGGATTGCCCCTCGGCGTAGGTGAGCAGCGCGCGGGTATCGTCCATCACCATCGGGATATCGATCGACGCCATGTAACCGAACATCTGCTTGCGCTCGGGCGCTTCGGGATCCGGTGGAATCGGCCCCAGCTCCATGACGCTTGAGCGGTAATACAAATTTGGCAGCATGACGTAATAGCCGGAGGTCGCCAGTCGCCGCGTCATGTCGCGCAATTCCTCGCGGATACCCGGCGCGTCCATGAAGAAAAGGATCACGGGGTGCGGACCGTCGCGCTCGGGATGGCTGATGAAGGTCGTGACCTTGCCGTCTTTGGTGGGAATTTCAATCTGCTGGTCGATCATGGCGGTTCTTCTCGTTTCTGGCCGCTGGTCGGTTACGATTGCAAGGAAAGGCTGGTCTGACAAGGCGACCCTGGCACGGCAAGCCGACGATCGGCCTTGAACCGTACCGCCGGGATTGCCATTGTCTGGATTGCATGAGCCAATTCAGCCGACCGGAGATCTAGAGATGACACAGACCAGCAATCGGTTTTTCGACGAGATCGGCCGCCTGATGAACGATGCCGCGGGCGCCGCGCAGGGCGTCAAGCGCGAGGTCGACACGGTGGTCCGCAATCAGGCCGAGAAAATCCTGCGTGACCTCGACATCGTCAAGCGCGAGGAATTCGACGCGGTAAAGGACATGGCACGGCTCGCGCGCGAGGAAAACGAGGCGCTGAAGTCGCGCATCGCGGCGCTGGAAGCAAAACTTGGCGGGGCGGCTAGCGCGCCGGACAACGGCAGCACCTGAACGGACGGGGAAGCGCTCTTGCGCCAATCCATAGTTGACTTCAGTCAGTTATGTATTTACGTTTAATATCGTGACGGTCAGCTTCGATCCGGCCAAACGTCTCGTCACCCTGCGAGAGCGCGGGATCGACTTCGCAACCGAAGCCGAGAAGGTTTTTGCAGGCAGGATCGCGACCTTATCGACGATCGTTTCGATTATGGTGAGGTTCGGAATTCAACGGCAGGCTGGCTCGACGGCCGAATGGTAACGGTGATCTGGACGGCGCGGGGCGGTGCCCGCCACATCATCTCAATGAGGTACTGTCATGCCAGAGAGATCAAAAAGCTCCTCAAGCTCTTCGAGTAATCGCAAGCCTTGGGTTGATCCAGACGACGCGCCTGAATGGACGGATGATATGATCGCTCGCGCCGAGATTCGTGAGGGCGACAAGATCATCCGCCGCGGCCGGCCGCCGCTCGGCGCAAAGGCAAAGGGCGTAGTGACGATGCGTCTTGATGCGGACGTGCTGGAGTCGTACCGGGCGCTCGGCGCGGGCTGGCAGACGCAGGTCAACGCCGACCTCCGTCGCGCACGCAAACTCAAGAAGATCGCCGGCTAACCGATATTTTTGCCTCCATTTCCTTGTCATTTCTGTCCTTGGGGACTAGAAAGGCGCAACGTCCGCAGCCCCCGCACCCCTGGAGGCTTGCTGCGGCGTGAAACGGGCCGCCTTGCGGCCTTTAACTTTTGTAAAACAAGGACTTAAACGATGGCGACCGTCAAGGAATTGAAGGCGACCGCGCGTCCGGCAGGCGGCAAGGGGGCCGCACGGGCAGAGCGTCGCGCCGGCAGAGTGCCGGGAGTGATCTATGGAAACAGCCAGCCCCCGATGACCATCTCGGTCGACGACGCTGAATTGCGCCAGCGCATTCTAGCCGGCCGGTTTCTCACCACGATTTACGACATCGATCTCGAGGGCGAGAAGCACCGCGTCATTCCGCGTGACTTCCATCTCGATCCGGTGCGCGATTTTCCGATCCATGTGGACTTCATGCGGCTCGGCGAAGGCGCCACCATCCGCGTCAGCGTTCCCCTGCATATCATGAATGCGGAAACGGCACCTGGCATCAAGCGCGGCGGCACCGTCAACATCGTCACCCACACCGTCGAACTCGAAGCGTCGGTCGACAACATCCCACAATTCGTCGAGGCCGACGTCAGCGGGCTCGACATCAGCAACTCGCTGCATTTGTCCGATATCAAACTGCCGGACGGCGTGAAGTCGCTGTCGCGCGAAGATGTCACGCTGGTGACCATCGTGCCGCCCTCCGGCTACGCCGAAGAGCTCAAGGCCGCCGCTGCTGCGGCTGCCGGTGGTGCGGCTGCGGCTGCACCTGGTGCTGCCCCTGCGGCTGGCGCTGCTGCTCCGGCAGCAGGGGCTGCTCCCGCGGCCGGCGCGAAAGCACCTGCGGCTGGCGCAAAGGCTCCTGCGGCCGGTGCAAAAGCCCCGGCGGCTGCGCCTGCGGCCAAGAAGAAGTAATCCGCGGCGGGATGCCGCGTCATGCGACTGTTTGTTGGTCTCGGCAATCCCGGCGCCAAATACCGGAGCAACCGGCACAACATAGGCTTCATGGTTGTCGATGAAATCGCGCGGCGTCATGGTTTCGCACCATGGCGCCGCCGCTTTCAGGGCGAGACCTCGGAAGGTTCACTCGACAGCGAGCGTGTGATCCTGCTCCGCCCGTTGACGTTCATGAACGATTCCGGACGTGCGGTGCAGGAAGCCGCTGCTTTCTTCAAGCTGTCGCCCGCCGATATCACCGTGTTTCAGGATGAACTTGAACTGCTGCCCGCGAAAATGCGAGTCAAGATCGGCGGCGGCATCGCGGGGCATAACGGCCTGCGCTCGATCTCGGCGCATATAGGCAACGACTACCGTCGCGTGCGCCTGGGTATCGGGCACCCCGGCATGAAGGAACTGGTGCACAGCTATGTCTTGAATGATTTCGCCAAGGATGAGCGGCCATGGGTGGCCGCGCTTTGCGAAGCGATTGCCGACAATGCCGGACTGCTCACGGACGGGCGCGACTCGACGTTTCAAAACAAGGTGCATCTTGCGATGGATGCGAAGGGCTTCGTGACAAAGGACGGTAACGGTTCCGGCGACTAGACGTTCGATTTTATCCAACGTCATTCCTGGATGCGCGCTCTTCGCGCAGGCCCGGAATCCATACTCCCGGCGGTGGTTATGGATTGCGGGCTCATCGCTGCGCGATGTCCCGGAATGACAACAAGAAGTAGGAAGACATGGGATTCAAATGCGGTATCGTCGGCCTGCCGAATGTCGGCAAATCGACGCTGTTCAATGCGTTGACCGAAACTGCGGCGGCGCAGGCGGCGAATTACCCGTTTTGCACCATCGAGCCGAATGTCGGCGCGGTCGCGGTGCCTGATTCGCGGCTCGACAAGCTCTCCGAGATCGGAAAGTCCGCGCAGATCATCCCCACACAGTTGACGTTCGTCGATATCGCCGGCCTCGTGCGCGGCGCGTCGAAAGGCGAGGGGCTCGGCAACCAGTTTCTCGCCACCATCCGCGAGGTCGACGCGGTCGCGCATGTCGTGCGGTGCTTTGAGGATTCCGACATCACGCATGTCGAAGGCAAGATCGCGCCGCTGGCCGATATCGAGACCATCGAAACCGAGCTGATGCTCGCCGATCTCGACAGCCTGGAAAAGCGTGTCGACAATCTAAGCAAGAAAGCCAAGGGCAACGACAAGGATGCCAAAGAGCAACTCGATCTGGTTAATCGCGCGCTGGTGCTGCTGCGCGAAGGCAAGCCGGCGCGGTTTCTCGAGCACAAGCCGGAAGAAGAACGCGCATTCAGGATGCTTGGATTGCTAACGTCGAAACCCGTGCTTTACGTCTGCAACGTCGAGGAGGGCGCCGCCGCCGAAGGCAATGATTTCTCCAAGCTCGTTATGGATCACGCAAAGAAAGAAGGCGCGGTCGCGGTCGCGATCTCTGCAAAGATCGAGTCGGAGATCGCGACATTGTCGCGCGAGGAGCGCAGCGAATTTCTCGATACGCTCGGTCTTGAAGAAGCCGGCCTCGACCGCCTAATTCGCGCTGGTTATCAATTGCTCGACCTCATCACCTATTTCACCGTCGGCCCGAAGGAAGCTCGCGCCTGGACCATCGATCGCGGCACCAAGGCGCCAGCCGCCGCCGGCGTCATCCATACCGATTTTGAGAAGGGTTTTATTCGCGCCGAGACCATTGCCTATGCCGACTACGTCGCGCTGGGCGGCGAAGCCGGCGCGCGCGACGCGGGCAAACTGCGGCTGGAAGGCAAGGAATACGTCGTCGCCGACGGCGACGTCATGCATTTCAGGTTTAATAATTGAGGCGACCGCCCCAGCACTTACCGTCATCCTAAGGCGCTTGCCTTCTTCGGCGAGCCTCGAACAATGGAGCAATCGCGGTCGTTGCCATCCTTCAAGGCGCGCAAGAAAGTGCGCGCACCTCAGGATGACGGAAGACCTGAATTGGCCTTCTCATTGCCCCTGTCCCTGGTCGCGGATCGCGCCGAGATGCTCGTTGATGCGAAACACGATCAGGACGAATTCAGCGGCAATCCGCGCAAACATGATCCCGGCGACCACGCTGGCGATGCTGGAAAGCACCACCAGAAATCCGCCGAACGGACTTATCGCCATCGCGGCAAGCCCGGAGAAAGTGCCGGAAATGCCGAACAAGATCGTCAGAGCAACAACCAGCCAGTAAAACGTCTTGATGATCGTGGGCGTGATGAAGCGGTCCCACTGAAACAGATCGCGATATTCAAACATCGTCATTCTCCGGCGAAATAAATCGTTGCTCGTAATATCCGGCCATTTATCAAGGTTCACGCCCGACCGCTTGAGATTGGCATAAATAACGGCCACAATCAGGCTCCCTCATAGTATTTCCTCATCATGACGCTGACTTTTGAAGATTTTCCGCCGGGTCATTTCGGCACATTTGGGCCGCGCCACGTCACGCGCGAGGAAATTCTCGTTTTTGCTGCTGAGTTCGATCCGCAACCGATGCATCTCGACGAGGAGGCGGCGAAGCACATGATGCTGCAGGGACTGTCCGGATCGGGATGGCACCTTTGCTCCATCGTGATGCGGATGATGTTCGATGGATACATTGGCCGCACCGCCTCGCTCGGCTCGCCTGGCGTCAACGAATTGCGCTGGCTGGCGCCGTTTCGCCCGGGCGACGACCTGACGCTCGATGTTGAAGTTGCCGAATCGCGGGTTTCGCGCAGCCGTCCCGAAACCGGCATCGTGACTTTCAAATGCCGCGTCCGCAACGCGGCAGGTCAGGCACTGTGCGAAATGGTCTCGCCGATCATCGTGCGCCGGCGCGCATCGATCGCAGCCGAGTAGCATCATGCATTTCTTTGAAGACATCGAGATCGGGCAGCGGCGTGAACTCGGATCGTTCACGTTCACCGCCGACCTGATCAAGAAATTCGCGCTGCAGTTCGATCCGCAGCGTTTTCATCTCGATGAAGAAGAAGGCCGCAAGTCGCTGTTCGGCGGCCTAGCAGCTTCGGGATGGCATGTCGGATCGGTCTGCATGAAACTGCTGGTGGCGGACGGCAAGCGCCAGGCGGCCGAAGCACTCGCACGCGGCGAAGAGGTTGCGATCTGGGGCCCGTCGCCGGGCTTCCGCGAACTGCGATGGATCAAGCCGGTGCTGGCCGGTGATACCATCAGCTACGCCAGCCAGGTCGAATCGCTGCGGACATCCGAGAAGCGCCCGCAGTGGGGAATCCTGCAGGCCCGCAACACCGGCACCAATCAGCGCGGCGAACTGGCGTTCTCGCTGCTGGCATCGGCTTTCGTGCCGCGGCGGAATGTCTGACCGGCGTCGCCGTCAGCGATTTAGCATTTAATAACCATCATGTTTTTCTGAATGGCGTCGGTTCGCTTTGCACTTTCGCATCTGCGGAACGATTTCCCCGCTAACGCATTTTGAACCTTATGCAGGTGAGATGAGACACACCGGCAGAAGATGGGGAATTAAGATGGCGGACCGTGCGGGACTTAAATTTGTGGGCTTTATCTTCGCGACAATCACCCTTGCGGTGATGCTAACGACAGGAATGGTGGTCCAAGGCTACGCAGACGGCGGCTATTCACAGGATGCCTCGACGATCGCGAGCCGGTAAGTTACGCTTTCCTAACCATCGATACAAAAACGCTAGCGAATTCCGGAATGCGCCGATCGGCGCAAACCCGGAAACCATATTGTATGGACGTTGATTCCAAACGAAACGTCGGGCTTATGGATTCCCGGCTCATCGCGCGCGATGCTCCGGAATGCGTTCACCCGTTGCGAAGGCCGTCCGCCGCGCGCTTCCACTGCTCCACATTGTCCGCGATCATCCGCGTCGACTTCATCGCCGCCTGACTGAGCTGCGCGTAGCCCGAAATTTCACGCTGCACCCGCTGACCTTCGTTGTGCAGCAGGTCGCGCAGACCTTCGAGTTCCGAGATCAGCTTCTCGATTTCAGCCAGCGACGTGCCGGCGACGCGCTGAATCAGCGAGTTGACGTTGTTGACCGTCGCTTCGGCATTCGGCTCCAGCGCGGTGTCGCTGCTGCTTACCGTCCCTGGCGCCGGACGTCGCAGATAGGCCACGTCATTGCGAACGAAATCGCGAATGCCGGCCTCGACTTCTGAGACCGCGGCGAGATTGCTGTCTTCAATAGGTGCTTCCACTTGCTCGGATCGAATGGCGCTCATCGGCTCTTATCCCCTGTTACGCATGAAATGGCGCGGATGTCCCCCGCACGACGAAAGTAGCAGGGCCATGAAGTCCAGCCGAATTTGACCGCATCGGGGCCAATATACGGCGCTGAATCGTTGATTCACCGGCCGCGATGACTTTCGCTGGCGGCGCCGATTACAAATCGGACAGCTTGCGCTGAGGGTGGAACGCAATGGCACCGAATCCATTGTCGTGCGCGCATAATGCGAATTTTAATTCTTCCGGGAGACTACAATGAAGAAGTTTGCTCTGGTTATCGCTGCAGCGCGCAATGTTTGCCGCCGCTCCGGCGTCGGCGCAGGACGGCATGATGCATCGCGACGGCATGCATCGCGGTGGCATGCACAGCATGAACCGCATGATGCATCGTGAGCATCGCATGATGCATCGCGAGCGTCATATGATGAAGCGCCACATGATGATGCGTCACATGCGTCACAAGATGATGCGTCACGGCATGTAAGTCGCGTTTGCGGAACATAAACGGCCTCGCGCAAGCGGGGCTGTTTTTGTTTGCTGTCTTTTTTATCAAAGCCGCGACGACGCAAATCCCTATCGGGTGCTACCGGTAATTCACGGTCCACTCGCTCACCTGTGCGCGGGTACGGCGCAGCAGCGGATTGGACGACGCCACGTCCTTGTCGCCGGTGATGGCGGAAAATTTCGGCGGCAACGGATTGGCGATGCCGGGCTCGAAGCGCACCGTCACCGTGCAGCCGCCGGGAGGCGCGCCCAGCGCGCCCTTGAAGCCCGAAGCCAGTCCGCTGTTGGTGCTATCGAAACCCCTGACCTTGAACGCGCCGCCGTTCAGCCGCTCGACCTCCGCGAGCGGCAGCCCGTTATGAATGCCGCCCGGTCCGATCCAGGTCGAGGGCGCGCCGATCTCGATCGTCGCCGGACCCGCTTTCGCAGCCGCATCGTGCCAGAACACCACGGCGCGCCTGGTCGGATCATCGTCGAACAGCACGGTCGCCTTGTCCTTAGCCCCATCGGGACCGTCAACCTCCTTGAACACCACATTCTTCGCGCCGAATTCCGCTGCCAGTTTCGCGTGGGTGGTGTCGCGCGCAAACGCCCCGTCGCAGGCGAGCACGTGCTTCGGCGTTTCTGGAAGCGTCTGCTGCAGCAGTTCCTTGGAGTCGGCCGGGAGCGGCGCCTGCTTTAATTCCGGGAAGCGTTTTGCTTTTTTGGCATAGGCCGGAGAACCCGTGAGCAAGATTAGCGCCACGAGGCAGGTCAGTTTGTCAAACGTCATGATCATTCCATAGCAGGGCGGTTCGGCGCAGGCCTTTATGCCGGGTCGCCGGAGCCGCTTGCTCTCACCCAATCCCGCCAGAACTGAGGCTTGTTACTTCTTGCTGTTGGGGCTTTGACCCGCCGGCGTCTTACCCGAAGCGAACGGATTCGGCGTGTTGCCGCTCTTCTTGAGGTTCTTATCGGCCTTCGGTTTCTTCTTTTCCTTGTTGCTTCGCATTTGACCCTTGGCCATGACCTTCTCCCTGGCGCGGATGGAATGGATTCGGCGCGAGCTATCGATAGCAAATCGCAACGCGTTTGTATGCTGCGCAGATGCTGATGTAGTGCGATGTCCCCTTAGCCCTCAGTTATGAGGGCAGCCGAATTGGACCGTTCAGCAGTACCCGAGGATCGTGCAGGCGTAGGGATTGGTGCCGAAGATATTTTCCGGCGGGGTGCCGTAATAGGAGCGATAATAGAAATCGCCAGGGCGGCCGTAATAACCGGGAATGCGTTGCTGGAACGCGTAGATGTTTTCGGCCACGAGCGCGTTGTCTTCATTGCGCACGTAGTAGGGCGGCAAGACCACCCGCTCCGGCGGCTCAGCGAAGATCGCGCCGATGGGCGAATGCACGGCGAGATCAGCAGCGCCGGCGCAGGGTGCGGAGAGCAGCGCCGCGCACGCGGCAATCGTTGCGAGGGATGATGAGGGGCGCATGGCCGGATGATCGCGGGTATATGGTTAAGAGGGGATTAAGAGCACCGCGCGGGAAGGATGCCTGTGAACACGAAACATCATCCTGAGGAGCGCCGAAGCTGCCTCTCGATCGTGTTCAGCACCGTCATCCTTCGAGGCTTGCAAGGGCTCGCACCTCAGGATGACGGCGTTCTTGCCCTCGTCATTCCGGGGCATGCGAAGCATGAGCCCGGAATCCATAACCCCCGTATTCGTTCAGCATTCATAAGACAGCACAGGGAGTATGGATTTCGGGCCCACGCCAAGAGGCGTGTCCGCGGACGCGCCATTGCGCGTTGGGGAACGACGGCCGCTAGGTTGTATTCGTTTCCAAGAACTCCTCGGCTTTTTGCCGCGAAGGGAAACGGCCAAGCTCCCGATAGTCCGGATCGTGCTCTGCCGAGTCCTGAGAGCGGTGGACGACGAATTCGCCGTCGTCTTTATGGATGAGTTCGGTCAAGTCTTCACTATCGTACGGCGACATGTGCCGTGCTCCACAGTGCGGGCAATCGTCGTCGCACATGCTGGACCATGCGTCCGTCCATCTGCGCTTGCAGCGAGCGCATCGGTATTTGTTGAGGAACCAGGCCATGCGAAGCGTCCTTACGACCGCAAACGATAATTGCCGCGCGAGACGAAATCAATGGAGCCGCGATCGCGCAGATACTGGAGTTGCTGGCGTATCTTCGGCTTGACGTTCTGGTTGCCCGGATAGAGTTCGCCGAGATGCCGCTCGAAAAGGTAGACCTCATCGAGCGTGAACTCGCGCTTGCCCAGCAACTCCACGCAATTCATCACGTCCAGCAACCAGCCGCGTGTCTCCAGCGATTCTTGTCTCAGGAAAAGCGTCTTTTGCCATTCCGCGAGGACCAATTCCTTTTCACGAATGAGGCCGTTCTGCACGATGTGAATCTTGCCGGACTCGGGCACGCGGCTAAGCAGGATGTTTGAGCCGATCCATCCGGCGCGTCTTGCAGTGAGAGCCAGCGGTCTTCGTTCCTCGACAATTTCGCGGACGAAAAAGTGCTTCGGCACGATGAACAGATTGACCACCGCCAGCGATTTCAAATCATAGTTCATCAGGAAAAAATTTGGATTGTTGCTTGCGGCCAAGCGCTCGCACTTGGTCTTGAACGACCCGTTCGCCAGTTTGGGACCAAATTTCCCCTTCTTGCTCTTGAGTTCGAATTCCTCGCTGCACGACGCGCAAAAGAAATCGGCGACCGGCTGGTTGTTGGGAAATGACGAGAGCGCCGCTGCGCCGCAGTGCGGGCAATAGCCCCATGCCTTCATCCACGCTTCGGTCCACGCGCGGGCGCTTTGCGAACCGCTGGTGCAGGCCGTTTGAGATTCTTCGAAGCCAAGTTTCATGGAAACGGTATAGCTCAAGCGAGCGCGAAGACCATTTCAATCTTTGAACCTGCTGTCGTGCAATTTAAATTTCGGATTAGTACTGAAAATCAAACTCCATCTGCGGCGGAAGACTTACGTCTGCATGAACACAGGATCGACGTGTTCCTGATAGGCGGCAACATTTACATGCTGATACGGATGATTGGGCCATTCGAATGTGTGGAGGCACATAGCGACCCTGCAAGTTCACCTTCTTTCTTCGCATTGAAAGGCTCCTTGTAGTCGGCGACACCAGTCGAGGTACTCGACTGGTGTCGCCGATTGAGTTGTAGCCATTTAGCGTTGTGATCTGCGTATATTGAGCTTCACCGCTTCTTCCATCCACCCCTGTGCCCCGGTGCACCGCCGGACGAGCGCGGCGTGGGGCCGGGCGCGGGACGCCCCGAGAATTCCGGACCGGACTCGCGCGAATTGGTCGGCTGGATGATCTTGCTGCCGTCGCCAAAGGGAGATGAAGCGTCGCCGCCCTTGCGCGCGCGGGGCAGGGCATTCGGCATCGATTCCGTCATGCTCCTGGGCTGATAGATTTTGCTCTCGGTGCCCGGTCCCATTTCGTCGAGGGTTGGTTTTCGTGGTCGCTCGCCAGAGCGAGAAGAACCCCCCACCCCCGACCCCTCCCCGCCACTCGCTTCGCTCGCGTGGGGAGGGGAGAAGTTCGTTGGCTTGCGCGGGCGCGCGGCTTTCTTGCCACGGGCGGGAAGCACCTCGTGCCACGTCGCGATGCCCATCTCGTCGAGATCGGGTTTGTGGATTTTTGTTCGGCCCCCCGCCCCCGACCCCTCCCCACCTGAGGGGGGAGGGGAGAAGGAACTCGCGGCACTGCGCGGCGTGTTGTTGCCGCCCCGTTTGTCCGACAGCCTCGGCAGATTGGCCGAGCCACCGAACTGCTTGGCGCCGGCGTAGGCGCCGGCCTTGCCCTGCACCGTGCGTTGCTTGGCGGTGGGATCGTCGACCACCGCCAGCTCGGTGGCGCGCAGCCGCTTGACCTCGTCGCGCAGCCTAGCTGCTTCCTCGAAATTCAGATCCGCGGCGGCCTCGCGCATCCGCGTTTCCAGGTCTGACAGCACCGCCTCGAAATTATGCCCGATACTGATGACATCGTCGGTCATGCCCTTGCCGCCGCCGATTTCCACCAGCACGTGGTCGCGCTCATAAACGCTGTTCATGATGTCGCCGATGGATTTCTTGATGCTCTCCGGCGTGATGCCGTGCTCGGTGTTGTACTCGACCTGCTTCTCGCGGCGGCGGTCGGTCTCTGCGATGGCGCGCTCCATCGATCCGGTGATCTGGTCGGCGTAGAGGATCACCTTGCCGTCGACGTTGCGCGCGGCGCGGCCAATCGTTTGGATCAGCGAGGTCTCGCTGCGCAGAAAACCTTCCTTGTCGGCATCTAGGATCGCCACCAGCGCGCATTCGGGAATATCGAGGCCTTCGCGCAGCAGGTTGATGCCGACCAGCGCGTCGAACGCGCCGAGCCGTAGGTCGCGGATGATCTCGATGCGCTCGATGGTGTCGATATCGCTGTGCATGTATCGGACGCGGATTCCCTGCTCGTGCAGATATTCGGTGAGGTCCTCCGCCATGCGCTTGGTCAGCACGGTGACCAGCGAGCGATAGCCAGCAGCGGCGGTGGCGCGGACCTCGCCGACGAGATCATCGACCTGCGTGCGGGCGGGGCGGATGTTGACCGGCGGATCGATCAGCCCGGTGGGGCGGATCACCTGCTCGACGAACACGCCGCCGCTCTCGTTCAGCTCCCACGCCGACGGCGTCGCCGACACCGCGACCGATTGCGGGCGCATCATGTCCCATTCCTCGAAGCGCAGCGGGCGGTTGTCCATGCACGACGGCAGCCGGAAGCCGTATTCCGCCAGCGTCGCCTTGCGGCGGAAGTCGCCTTTGAACATGCCGCCAATTTGGGGAACGGTGACGTGGCTTTCGTCGGCGAACACCAGCGCGTTGTCGGGGACATACTCAAACAATGTCGGCGGTGGCTCGCCGGGGCGGCGTCCCGTAAGATAGCGCGAATAGTTCTCGATGCCGGCGCAGGAGCCAGTGGCTTCCATCATCTCCAGATCGAAGGTGGTGCGCTGCTCCAGCCGCTGCGCTTCCAAGAGGCGGCCCTGATCGTGCAGTTGGTCAAGCCGCCATTTCAGCTCGCTCTTGATCGACTTGATGGCCTGGATCAGCGTCGGCCGCGGCGTCACGTAATGCGAGTTCGCGTAGATCTTGATGAATTCTAGTTCGTCCTGCTTCTGCCCGGTGAGCGGATCGAACTCCTCGATGTTTTCCACGGTGTCGCCAAACAGATTCACGCGCCAGGCGCGGTCCTCGTAGTGCGCCGGGAAAATGTCGATGACGTCGCCGCGCACGCGGAAGGTGCCGCGCGCGAAATCGCCCTGCGTGCGCTTGTACTGCAGCGCCACGAGGTCGGCGATCAGCTGGCGCTGGTCGATGCGCTCGCCGCGCTTCAGCGCGAACGTCATCGCGGTGTAGGTCTCGACCGAGCCGATGCCGTAGATGCACGACACCGAGGCCACGATGATGACGTCGTCGCGTTCAAGCAACGCGCGCGTCGCGGAGTGGCGCATGCGGTCGATCTGCTCGTTGATCGAGGAGTCTTTTTCGATGTAGGTGTCGGTACGCGGCACATAGGCTTCCGGCTGGTAGTAGTCGTAATACGAAACGAAATATTCCACGGCGTTGTCGGGGAAGAAGCTCTTGAACTCGCCGTAGAGCTGAGCCGCCAGCGTCTTGTTCGGCGCCAGGATGAGGGCAGGTCGTTGAGTGGCCTCGATCACCTTGGCCATGGTGTAAGTCTTGCCGGAGCCGGTGACGCCGAGCAGCACCTGCATGCGGTCGTTGCGCGCGACGCCTTCCACCAATTCTTTGATCGCGGTGGGCTGGTCGCCCTTCGGCTCGTATTCGGACTTGATGACGAACGGCTGGCCGCCCTCGGATTTCTCCGGGCGCGGTGGCCGGTGCGGCACCCAGATTTTGTCGTCCTTGAATTCCGGGCGGCCTTCGCGGATCAGATTCTCCAGCGCGTCCGCGGTGGCGGCGACGCCGAGCGCTTCCATCTTGTTGCGCGGCGGCCGCGCCAGCGCGGCGGCGTCTTCCTCTTCGGTGGTAAAGCCGAGTTGCTTGGCCAGTTCGGGATCGAGCGTGGGGACGGTCGCGGCGGTGTTGTAATTCGCCGGCGCGAATTCTCGCTGCGGGGATTCGGCGAAACCGGGCGCGTTGTCGGGTGTGTCGTCGCTCGTATTCGGCTCTTCCGAAACACGCCCACCCGCCGGCTGCGGATTGGGCCGCAACGGCGAATGCCGTGAGGCGATGGTGCGTGATCCCATATTGCGGTCGGCCAGCCGATCCGGCGGTGTGCCTTCGGCAGGCTTCGTCGACGCGCGCGCGCGATGGGCCGCGGCTTCGCCGCCGGCGCGGCGGTCCCAGGAATTATCCGGCGGCGGTTTCAGATTAGTAGACGATCCCAGCCCTGCCTCGCCGCGATTGATCGCGGGATTCAAAAGCTCCGCCAGCGCCGGCCCGATCGGCGGAATATCCGCGCGGTGCGCCTTGGATTTCGGAGTTTTGATGGGCTTTTTCGGAGGAACGGGTGTCTTCGCCATACCACGAATATGGGGCGAGTCCCGCGTTCATAAAAGGGCGGATATCGCGCTCGAAACGCTGCCGCGGCGGCCTCAACGCCTGCTCACATTTCCGCGCGCATAGCCGCCCGCCATTGACTCGCCGGCGCGGTTGCGGCGACATTCATGCATCCGCATCCATTTTGAGATGCCAGCCTTCACAAACGAAAAGCAGGAACGCACATGATCGATCTTCACTATTGGAGCACCCCGAACGGCCACAAGATCACGATGTTCCTTGAAGAAGCCGGCCTCGAATACAAGGTCTTTGCCGTCAACATCGGCAAGGGCGACCAGTTCAAGCCGGAGTTTCTCGCGGTGGCGCCGAACAACCGCATTCCCGCGATGGTCGATCACGCGCCGAAGGGCGGCGGCAAGCCGATCTCGATTTTCGAATCCGGCGCCATGCTTTTGTATCTCGCCGAGAAGACGGGAAAATTTCTGCCGTCCGATCTCTACGGCCGCTACGACACGATCCAGTGGGTGTTCTGGCAGATGGGCGGGCTCGGGCCGATGGCCGGACAGAACCACCACTTCCGCAACTACGCGCAGGAAAAAATCAAATACGCCATCGACCGTTACGTCAACGAAACCAACCGCCTCTACGGCGTGCTGAACAAGCGGCTCGCCGATCGCGAATTCATATCGGGTGAATATTCGATCGCCGACATGGCGAGCTATCCCTGGATCGTGCCCTACAAGAACCAGGAGCAGGACATCAATGATTTTCCGAACCTGAAGCGCTGGCTGGAGACCATCGCGGCGCGGCCCGCGACCGTACGCGCCTATGCGAAGGCGAAGGAGGTCAATCCGAATTTCGGCCAGCCGGCGATCCGCACTGAGGAAGAGCGCAAGCTTTTGTTCGGGCAGACCGCCGCAGTGGTGAAATAGGACCGCTGCAACTGTCATTGCGAGGAGCGTGAGCGACGAAGCAATCCAGCCGCTTCCTTGTAGCTTCTGGATTGCTTCGCTTCGATCGCAATGACCATTGGGAGCGGGAACGATACACTCCACTCCCGGTTATGCGATCTTCTCAAGAGGATTGCAGATGGCCGAGCACGAAAACAATTCCATTAGCCGCAGGCATGTCGTCGGCGTTGCGGGCGCGGCCCTCGCGGCGGCGGCTTCATCGTCTGCCTCAGCGAAAGGTGAAGCGGCGATGACGACCGAGTTGCAGGACCCGACTACGAAATATCCCAAGCCGCCTTTCAAGAAGCAGTCGCAGCCGTGGCCTGGCCTCGCCAGCAAGATGGACCCGCCGCCGGACCACGGCGAGAAAAGCTATCGCGGCTCCGGACGTCTGGCGGGACGCAAGGCGCTGATCACCGGCGGCGATTCAGGCATGGGCCGCGCGGCGGCGATCGCATATGCGCGCGAAGGCGCCGACGTTGCCATCAATTATCTCCCCGCCGAAGAGCCCGACGCGCAAGAAGTGATTGCGCTGATCAAGGCGGAGGGCCGCATCGGTCTCGCTATCCCCGGCGACATCCAGACTGAAAAATTCTGTCAGCAACTCGTTGCGCAGGCGGTGCAAGGACTCGGCGGGCTCGACATCGTAGTCTGCAACGCGGCGCGGCAGCAGTCGATCGCTTCGCTCCTCGATGTCACCAGCGAGGAGTTCGACCAGACCATGAAGACGAACATCTACGCGCCGTTCTGGATCATCAAGGCGGCGCTGCCGCATCTGAAGCCGGGCTCGGCGATCATCGGCACGGCTTCGGAGCAGTCTTACGATCCGTCTCCCGAATTATACGCTTACGCGCAGACAAAGGCGGCGACGATGAACTACGTCAAATCGCTGGCGAAGCAGCTCGGGCCGAAAGGCATCCGCGTTAACGCCGTGGCGCCGGGGCCGATCTGGACTCCGCTGCAGGTGTCCGGCGGCGCGACGATGGAGAAGCTGGAAAAATTCGGCGGCATGACGCCGATGGGCCGCCCAGGCCAGCCCGCCGAGCTTGCTTCGATCTACGTGCAGCTCGCGGACGCCGGCGCCAGCTATGCGAACGGTCAGGTCTACGGTTCTGCCGGCGGATCGGGGCAGCCCTGAACCGTCACCCTCGCGCAACGGCTACGCCCTTGTCGCGCGAGGTGCGAGCAGAGGCGTGCCGTTGCGCTGCCGACTTCCGAGCCTCGAAGGGCGCCTGCGCTGAACAAATCCTCTTTTTCACCTCTCCCTGAAAAAAGGGAGACGGATGAGGGTCACCTCAATGTGACCCCCACCCTAACCCTCCCCCTTTTAGGGGGAGGGAGAAGCAAGCGCCGCTTGCGCCGCCATCTTCCGTAGACAATCGCGGCAAAGACAGTCCTCGCCGGCGGCCGGCATCGGCAGCCGCGCAGATTCTTCCATGCACCAGCACTGGCCCGTGAGGCTGCAATCGAATCCGGTGCCACAGGCAGAGCACGCGAGGCGGCGCGTGGACGGTTGCAAGTGTTCCAGTTGAGTTGCCATGACGACGATGCCCTCAAGCCTGCAACGCGGCGAGCAGTTCGTCGGGCCGCTCCGTCATCATCATGTGACCCGCGCCGCGCAACACGACCGTGCGCGAATTCGGCAGCGCGGCAGCGAGCGCCTTGCCGGACCTCAGGGGAGTCATCATGTCGCGTTCGCCGAGAATGAAGGTCGTGGGCACGGTGACCTGCGCCGCGGCGTTGAGCGCATTCTGGTAGGCGTTGCATGCGTTGAGATCGGTGAACAGCACGCCCGGCGGGCATTGTTCGAGAACGCGCTGCGCAGCGCTGTGCATCCAGAGTCCCGGTGCAAGGCTTCCGCCCAGTTCCGCCGCAAAGCCGAGACCCCAGATCGAGACCATGTCGATGGCCGCGTGGTCGTTGGCTTCCGCGGCCTTGAGCAGGTCCGGTCCGACCGTCATGGTCGCCGCCGTGCCGATCAGGCTGAGCGACAATACGCGCGCCGGATGCCGTGCCGCGGTTTCCAGCGCGATCAGCGATCCCATGGAGTGGCCCACCAGTCTCGCCTTGGAAGCGCCGGCTGCATCAAGCAGCGCTACGGTCCAGTCGGCCATGTCGGCGATGGTAGTGAGTGGCTCACCCATTGAGCGGCCATGGCCGGGCAGGTCCGGCGCCAGCACGCCAAAACCATGATGCGCGAACCAGCGGCTGTGCAATGCCCACGTGGTGTGGTCGAAGCCGGCGCCGTGCAGCAGCACCACCGTTGGCAGCGATGTGTCGAATTCGCGCCCGCCAGTCGCAACGAAGGTGTCAGCACCATTCACGGAGAGCTGCATCGCGTCACGCCTTCTGCGACGCGCGAAGCGCCTGACCGAGGTCATCGATGATGTCGGACACGGTTTCGATGCCGACCGAGAGCCGCACCAGCTCTTCGCCAATGCCGGCGGCCTTTAGTTGCGCGGCATCCATCTGCTGATGCGTGGTCGAGGCCGGATGAATGATAAGCGTCTTGGCATCGCCGACATTGGCGAGATGGCTGATCATGCGCAGGCTTTCGATGAACTTCTTGCCGGCGGGCCTTCCACCCTTGATGCCGAAACTGACGATCGATCCGGCGCCGCGCGGCAGCAATCGCCTGGCCAGTTCATGATCGGCGTGGTCTGCGAGCGAGGGATGCAGCACCCACTCCACCGCCTTGTTCGCGGTCAGCGCTTGCAGCACCGCATAGGTATTCGCCATGTGGCGCTCCATGCGAATGCCCAGGGTCTCGACGCCCTGCAGCAACTGAAACGCGTTGGTCGGCGACAGGCAAGCACCGAAGTCGCGCAGGCCTTCGGTCCGCGCGCGCATGATGAAGGCAGCATTGCCGAACTGCTCATCGAAGACGATGCCGTGGTAGCCGGCATAGGGTTCGGTCAACTGCGGAAATTTGCCGGAGCCGCGCCAGTCGAACCGGCCGCCATCGACCAGGACGCCGCCGATGGCGATGCCGTGGCCGCCGATCCATTTGGTGGCGGAATTCATCACGAGATCGGCGCCGAGCTCGATCGGGCGGCTCAGATATGGCGTCGCAAAAGTGTTGTCGATCAGCAGCGGAATTTTTGCGTCATGCGCTATCTGCGCGACGCTGGGTATATCCAGCACTTCAAGGCCGGGATTGCCGATGGTCTCGCCGATCACCAGCCGCGTGTTGGGCTTGATCGCCGCCCGGAATTCCTCGAGCGCGCGCGGCTTGACGAAAGTCGTGGTGATGCCGAAGCGGGGCAGGGTGTGCGCGAGCAGATTGATGGTGCCGCCATAAAGCGACGACGACGCGACGATATGGTCGCCGGCATTGAGCAGCGTGGCGATCGCCAGATGCAGCGCGGCCATGCCGCTCGCCGTGCAGATCGCGCCGACGCCGCCTTCCAGAGCGGCGAGCCGTTCTTCAAGCACTGCCGTGGTCGGATTCGAAATGCGGGTATAGATGTGCCCGGCGCGTTCGAGATTGAACAGCGCGGCGGCGTGTTCGGAATCCTGAAACACGTAAGACGTGGTCTGATAGATCGGCACCGCGCGCGCGCCGGTGACGGGATCGGGGTGTTGTCCGGCGTGCAGGCTCAGGGTTTCGAACGCGGGCGGTTTTGGGGCGAGCATCGTCGCTTAAGCCTTCGTGATCTTGTCGATTTCCGCGAAATCATCGGCGCTCAGCGCCCAGTCGATCGCTTTGACGTTCTGCTCGATCTGCTCGACGCGCGTAGCGCCGGCGATCACGCTCGCGACCTGCGGCCGCGATGCCAGCCAGGAGAATGCCAGCTCCAGCATGCTGTGGCCGCGCGCCTCGCGAAGGCTTGCAGCTTCTCGACCATGTCCTCGTTGCGCGCCGTTGCATAGCGGTCGCGCAGCGCCGGCATCTTGGCGAAGCGCGTGTCCTCGGCCACGGCGGCGCCGCGCTTGTATTTGCCGGTAAGCAGCCCGCTCGCCAGCGGAAAGAACGGCAGCAGGCCGAGCTTGTATTCCTGCGCCGCCGGCAGCAGATCCTTTTCGATGTCGCGCACCACCAGGCTGTATTCGTCCTGGCAGGAGACGAACCGGCTGACATTCATCGCGCGCGCGGTCAGTTCGGCTTCGGCGACGCGCCAGGCCGGAAAATTCGAGTTGCCGATGTAGCGCACCTTGCCCTGCCGCACGAGATCGTCGAGCGCGCGCAGCGTTTCCTCGATCGGCGTCAGCTCGTCGTAATCGTGCTGCTGATAAAGATCGATATAATCGGTCTTCAGCCGCGTCAGGCTGGCCTCGACGGCGGACATGATGTAGCGGCGCGACGCGCCTTGCTTGGTGCCATCCTGGCTCATAGCCTTGGAATATTTCGTCGCCAGCACGATGTCCTTGCGCCTGTCGCCGAGCACCTGGCCGAGCACGGTCTCGGAGCCGCCCATGCCGGCGTAGATGTCGGCGGTGTCGAACAGCGTGACGCCGAGATCGATGGCGCGATGGATCACCTTGCGCGAGGCTTCGAGATCGATGCGGACGCCGAAATTGTTGCAGCCAAGACCGACCGCGGAGACGCGCAGACCTGAGCCGCCGAGATTGCGAATTTGCATGAATATCCTTGAATAGCAATTTTGTTCATCTTGAAGCGGATGCGCTCCGGCTGCAAGCGGCGCGGCTTCGTTTCACCGTGCCAGCTTTGTCAGGTTCTAAGATGAAGCCAAGGAACGCTTAGAAATGGGCTTCGTTGTAGCCTAAGAAAATGCGACGCGCGGTTACGGCACGTGGCGATCCGTGAAAAGAGATCCGAATGAACAACATCGCCAAAACCGCATTGAGTAAAGTTCCAGAGGTGACACTCACGTTCTGGATTATAAAAGTCGCGGCTACAACGCTTGGTGAGACCGCCGGCGACGCTGCGTCAATGTCGATGAATTTGGGTTATGCAATCAGCAGTGTTATTTTCATCGGCCTTTTCATTGCCGCGGTAGCCGTGCAAATTGGCTCGAGGTCGTTTCATCCGTTTCTATATTGGACGGTGATCATTGCGACGACGACGGCCGGAACGACGATGGCGGATTTTGCCGACCGTTCGCTCGGCATCGGTTACGCCGGTGGATCGTCGATCCTGTTCGCCCTGCTGATGGTCTCCTTGTTGGTGTGGTATCGATCCGCCGGTTCGATCGCAGTCGAAACCGTGACGTCGCCGAGGATCGAGATATTTTACTGGAGTGCTATCCTGTTCTCCCAGACCCTGGGCACCGCGCTTGGCGACTGGATGGCCGATACCAACGGGTTCGGTTACGAGCGAGGAGCGCTGGTATTTGCCGCGGGCCTGGCGCTGGTGGCGGTTGGATATTTCTTTAGCAACGTGTCGCGCACATTCCTGTTCTGGAGCGCATTTATTCTGACTCGTCCGCTGGGCGCCACGGTGGGTGATTTGCTCGACAAGCCGTTGGCCAGCGGTGGCCTCGATTTCAGTCGATTCACTGCGTCGGCGGTGCTTGCGGTCATTATCGTCGCCTGCATTCTGCTGCTGCCGCAGCGGGCGGGTAGACACCCGGGCGAAAGTCCGACAACGCCGTGAGCGGTTCAGGACTTCGACACGGCCGGCGCGCCCCGCAGTGCCGCCGATGTCATGCGCCGCACCGAGCTTTCCGCGTCGCGCGCGATCCGCTTGCGGTCTGCGCGCATGTCGTAGGCGACGGCCTCGCCCCAGCTCACGGTGACGTCGATCGCGCCCGTGGCCAGCACGTGAAGCAGATGCGGGATCAGCTCGACATCTCCGTACCACGCCACGCGCTCGCGCAACGTGCGGCCCGTCGGCAGCCCGCTCAGCCGGACATAGGCCAGCGACATCGGCTGCACCGTGATCTCGCTGTGATGCGTTGAGTTGCCAAGCGCGTGATGCACCGCGCCGATCAGCGCGGACCGAAACGGCAGGATGCGGATGCCGTCGCTCGATGTGCCCTCGGCGAACAGCACCACGGCGTCGCCGCCGAGCAGGCGGTCGGCGATCTCGCGCGTGGCGGCGCCGGTCTGATGCCGCGCCTGCCGGTTGATGAAGATCGAACGCTGCAGTTTCGCCAGCCAGCCGAACACCGGCCATCGCGCCACCTCGCTCTTGGCGACGAACACCACCGGCGTCAGCGCGGTGACGACAAGGACATCCAGCCAGGAGACGTGATTGGACAGGATCAGCACCGGATTGGCGCGGGAGCGCTGACCGACCTCGCGGATGCGTACGCCGATCAGCGCACAGAGAATGCGATGATAAAGCTGCGGAATGCTTCGCTGCAGCCGCAGATTGAAGGCGATGCCGATCAATTGAAACGGCAGCAGCAACAATGTGAGCACAACGAAGGCTGCTGCGATGAGGACGATGCGAATCATGAAGGCGTGATTTGAGCAGGCAGCGCGGCGACGCGCTGCGTCTTATAGTCACCCGATCAGAGATCCGTCAAAATATCCCGCAGCGCCTACTCTGCCGCGCGCAGATGCCGGATGAGCGCGCGTTCGCCGCTGCGCAGCGACTTGTAATAGTCGACACTCGATGGATCGTCGGTGTGGCGCACGAGATCGGTGACCGGCGTATAGCTCAGCATCCGCCCGCCGTCGGGCAATGCCGTACAACTGAAACGCAGCACCTGACCGTCGGCGAGATCGATATTGATCGGCGTGGAATCGCCGGTGCGCATCATCTCCATCCGTGCGGAAATGAAAGAGCTCAGTTCATCCTCCGGCAGCTCAAAAGCGCCGTTGTCGCGCCCGTGATACATCAGCGCGATGAAGGGCGGCTTGCTGTCGGCCTTCTCATCGGAGAGCGAGAAATAATCCCGAAACGCGCGGTTGATGAATTCGGCGCGCGTGTCGGCATTCAGCAGCACAATCCCGATGTTGACCTGGTCGAGCGCGGCCGACAGCCGCTCCGCGGTGGCGTGATGCGCGCGTTCTCCGGCGAGTTTTTCGATAAACTTCTTCCGCAGCAGGCCGGTGATGCCAGCGGCGCCTGCCGCGCTCAACGTGAGTAAAGCAAGACGAAGCAGATCCGCGCCGTCGAGATCGACCGTGCTGCGATCGAACAGAAACAGCGCCGTGAATCCAGCCGCGATGGCGGCGCTGATCAGGCCGGAAGCCATGCCGCTCAACGACGCCGCCAGCACCGCGATGCAAACGAACAACGGCGCAAGGCTGGATATGACGGCAAGATCGCGATCGGCGATAAGCACGATAGCGGCCGTCGCCGTCGTCAGTGCCGGACCGAAGATGGCGCGCCGATCGGTTTTCATGGCTGGTTCCGTTCCCTTCAGATTTAAGGGAGCGGCCGCCGATTTGGTTGCCGTCGCGGTACGGCTTCTTGCCGGCATCGTTAAGGAATCGTGAATGATACAAGCGGCACCAAGATGAAAGCGTCATCCTGAGGTGCAAGCCGTCTTCGGCGAGCCTCGAAGGATATGAGAAAGTGCGACCGATCCTTCGAGGCCGCCGCGAGAGCGGCGGCGCCTCAGGATGACGGTTGTTACTTCGCCGGCACTACCCGCAGAATCCGGCCCGCCGAATTGTCGGTGAGGAGCCACAGCGCACCATCCGGTCCCTGGCGCACGTCGCGAATCCGCTCATTGAGATTTTGCAGTAGACGCTCCTCGCCGGTGACGGTATTGCCGTTGAGCGACAGCCGCACCAGCATCTGGCCCGCCAGCGCGCCGGTGAAGAGACTGCCGGTCCATTTCGGGAAAAGTTTTGCCGTGTAGAACGTCATGCCCGACGGCGCGATCGACGGCACCCAGTATTTGATCGGCTGCTCCATGCCCGGTTTTGCCGTGCTCTCGTGGATTTTGGCCCCGTTGTAATCGATGCCGAAGCCGATCACCGGCCAACCGTAATTCTTGCCCTTGCCGATGATGTTGACCTCGTCGCCGCCGCGCGGGCCATGTTCGATCTCCCAGAGATCGCCACTCGTTGGATTGAACGCGAGGCCCTGCTCGTTGCGGTGGCCATAACTCCAGATTTCCGGCTTCGCGTCAGCGCGACCCACGAAGGGATTGCCTGGGGGCGCCTCGCCGTCCGGCGTAATGCGGATGAGCTTGCCCAGATGATTGCTCAGGTTCTGCGCTTCGTCGCGATAGGTGAAATGCTCGCCGAGGGTGACAAACAGATTGCCGTCGGCCGCCTGTACAATGCGGCAACCGTAGTGATTGCCGGAGGATGCCGGCCCTTCCTGACGGAAGATGATGCTCAAATCCTCAAGGCGTGGCGCGCCGCCGCTCACCAGCGTCGCGCTCGCGACCGCGGTGTGGCCGCCACCATCTTCGCGCTCGGAGAAGCAGAAATAGATCGTGTTGTTCTGTGCAAACGATTTGTCCGTGATGACGTCGAGCAGGCCGCCCTGTCCCGACGCCCAGACTTCGGGCACGCCCTGCAGCGGCGACGACAGCTTTCCTTGCTGGGTGACGATGCGCATCCGGCCTGGACGCTCGGTCACCAGCATGCGGCCATCAGGCAGAAACGCCAGCGACCACGGATGCACCAGCCCGGTAGCGACCGTCTGTACGTCCAGCGCTCCCGCCGAGGACGCGAACGAACTGTTCTCTCCGCGCGTGCCTGTGGCGATCAGCAGCGACGCCGACAGCACAATGGCCGCCGTCAGTGACGTGGCAACGAGGATAACAGGGGTTTTCATGGGCTGCCCGTTGGCGACCGATCACGGCTGCGGTCTCGCAGCCAACGTTTACGATGATTGAGAGTTCAGCCCGAAATCGGCATGGCCATGCTGACCTTGATCGACAGCATGGTGAGGGTGACGATCAGACACAGCGAGATCGAGCCGATCGCGAGCGAGGCCGCGACGGCTTTGATCAATCGAGGCGAAGCAACGGGCGCGGGCAGTGTCTCGAAGCCTAACCCCACGCGGGGCGACCGGATCATGGCCTGATTCCTTGGAAGCGCGGCGCGAATCAGCGCGCAGCAAATGTAACCTCGCAGAAATCGCTGGCAATTTTGCGGCGTAAGGCCGGCAATTATGGCATAACCGCGGCGAACGAATTGATTATGCCCGTTATTCTGTCGTTCACGCCTCTGCAGAGGCGTCCGCAAGCTCGTCAGTCGCATCTTTCGGACGCCAGTCCATGGTCACAAATCCCGGCGACTGCTCGACCCGCCGCAGCCACGCCCGCACCGAGGGAAAGGTCGCCAGATCGAAGTCGCACTGATTGGCGACGTGCGTGTAGGCATAGAGCGCGATGTCGGCGACGGTGAGGTGGCCCGCGGCAAAAAATTCATGGGTCTTGAGGTGATTTTCCATCACCTGCAGGGCGCCGTAGCCGCGCTCCATCCAGTCTTCCAGCGCGTGGGTCTGCAGGTCCCGCCCGCCGCGCACCAGCGACAGCCAGAAATACGCCGCGCCGATGTTCGGCTCCAGCGCGTGCTGTTCGAAGAACATCCACTGCAGCGTCTCGGCGCGCTCGATCCGCGTTTCCGGCGCGAGCGAGGTGCCGATCGCGACGTACCAGAGGATGGCATTGGATTCGGCCAGGTAGCGGCCTTCTGCAACTTCCAGCAACGGCACCTGGCCGCTGGGATTTTTCGCGAGGAATTCCGGCGTGCGGCTTTCGCCGCGCAGAATGTCGATCTCGATGGCGCGGTAGGGCGCGCCGAGAAACGCCAGCGCAAGGCGCACCTTGTAGCTGTTGCCGGAGCGCTGCATCGAATAGAGCTTGTACATTCGGACGCCGTGTTCGTGACGAAGGCCCTGCCTGATGTGTTGACCGGCATCGCGGCCAAACAATGATGCCGATGGCCTTTCCTCGCAAGTCCGAATACCAGCGGGCGCGAATAACAAAACGTGAATCTGGAAAAGGTCGAAAGCCACTGTCGTGTCATCCGTGCGCAGTAAATTCTTCCGCAGAAGTCACGGAGGCGCGATCCGGCGGCTCAATGCCTGAAATGATTCATTCCATTGCCAAATTTTATGAATGTTGCTCGAGGAGCGGATTGTTTGGCGCGGGCGTGCCGAAAGATGGACGCGCATGGGCCAAGCTTCTTGCAGTGCAGCGCAACGCGCTTTAGAGTGCATCGATCCCAGAAAATTGAATCGCGGATCGCCAAAACACCCCGTTTGCAAGGAGATCACGATGCCGTTCCTGTCCGCTGCGCTCGACCGTGTGAAGCCGTCCGCGACCATCGCGGTGACGGATAAAGCACGCGCGCTGAAAGCGGCCGGGCGTAATGTCATCGGGCTGGGCGCCGGCGAGCCGGATTTCGACACCCCGGCCAACATCAAGCTGGCGGCGATCCATGCCATCGAGGCCGGCAAGACGAAGTACACCGCGGTCGACGGCATTCCCGAGCTGAAAGAGGCCATCATCGCCAAGTTTCAGCGCGAGAATGGCCTCACCTACATGCCGAACCAGATCATCGTCGGCACCGGCGGCAAGCAGGTGCTCTACAACGCGCTGATGGCGACCATCAATCCCGGCGACGAGGTGATTATCCCCGCGCCGTATTGGGTGAGCTATCCGGAGATGGTGGCGCTCGCCGGCGGCGAACCGGTGGCGATCGTGTGCACGGCGGAGTTCGGCTTCAAGCTGCAGCCGGCGGCACTGGAGGCCGCGATCACGCCTAGAACTAAGTGGATCATCCTGAACTCGCCTTCGAACCCGACGGGCGCGGCTTATTCGCGCGCCGAGCTGAAAGCCCTGACCGAAGTGCTGGTGAAGCATCCGCAGGTCTGGATCATGACCGACGATATGTACGAGCATCTCGTCTATGACGATTTTGCCTTCACGACGCCGGCGCAGATCGAACCGAAGCTGTTCGACCGCACGTTGACGGTGAACGGCGTCTCGAAAGCTTATTCAATGACGGGCTGGCGGATCGGATATGCCGGCGGCCCGGCCGAATTGATCAAGGCGATGGCGACCATCCAGTCGCAGTCGACGTCGAACCCGTCATCGATTTCGCAATGGGCGGCCGTGGAAGCGTTGAACGGTCCGCAGGAGTTCATTCCGGTCAACAACGCGACATTCAAGGAGCGCCGCGATCTCGTGGTATCGATGCTCAACCAGGCCAACGGCATTCGCTGCCCGCGGCCGGAAGGGGCGTTCTATGTCTATCCGTCCTGCGAAGGCACCATCGGCAAGACTTCGCCCTCTGGCAAGGTGATCGGCAACGACGAGGATTTCGTTACTGAATTGCTGGAGAACGAAGGTGTCGCGGTGGTGCAGGGTTCGGCGTTCGGGCTCGGCCCCGCATTCCGGATTTCTTATGCGACGAAGACCTCCGATCTCGAAGACGCCTGCAAGCGCATCCAGCGCTTTTGCGGGAATTTGCGATAGCCTCAGTACCGTCATTGCGAGCGAAGCGAAGCAATCCAGTCTTTCTTCGCAGCCTCTGGATTGCTTCGCTTCGCTCGCAACGACGAATAAATTTCAACGGGAGATTTTTCATGTGCCGTTTTCTTGTCCTGATCAGTGTCGCTGCCGCGCTCCTTACATACATTGCCACAGGCCAAGCCCAGCAACCGGTGCAACGCGTGCAGGTCGGGATTCTTGAATGCCGCGGCGGCGCCAGCGTCGGCTTCATCGTCGGCTCCGTGACCAACCTCGGTTGCGTGCTGCGAGTGGGCGGTATGCCCGATGACTTCTACGTCGCGACCGTCCGCAAACTCGGCCTCGATCTTGGTATTACCGAAGAAACCGCGCTGGCTTGGGCCGTCTATGCGCCGGTGGCACGGCTTGGGCGCGGCGATCTGTCCGGCGAATATGCCGGTGTGCAGGGCAGCGCATCGATCGGCGTCGGACTTGGCGGCAATGCATTGGTTGGCGGCTCGGCGAACTCGATCGCGCTGCAGCCGCTGAGCGTGCAGGGGCAGGTCGGCCTCAATGTCGCGGCGGGCTTGGAAAGCCTCGAACTGCGCCCGGGGCGGTAGCGCTATATAAAGACCGTGAAGGCGACTGTCGTCATTCCGGGGCGTGAGCGAAGCGAAACGAGCCGCAATCCATAACCACGACAGGGAGTAATGGATTCCGGGTCTGCGCCAAGAGGCGCATCCTCAGACGCGCCAATTGGCGCGTCGGAGAACGGCGAACTAGGCGAAGGCGAAGCGTGCTCACCAATACGCTCCATACACCTTTATTTGCTATCTATCGCGCGATGCTGACCTCTCGGCGAAATGTCATCTTGGCCTGCACGTTGAGCGCGGTCGCCGGTTACGTCGACGGCATCGGCTTCATTCATCTCGGCGGGCTGTTCGTCTCGTTCATGAGCGGCAATTCAACGAGGCTTGGCGTCAGCCTGGCCGACGGCAATTGGCGCAATGCGCTGGAGGCGCTGGGATTGATCGCGGTGTTCGTCATCGGGGCGGGCTGCGGCAGTCTCATCGTTCGCAGCCGCAGGCGATATCGGCAGGCTTCGGTGCTGTTCGCCGAGGCGTTGCTGCTGGTCATGGCGGCTGGCAGCTATCAACTGGGCTGGCCTGTGATTCCGATCGTGATGATCGTCATGGCGATGGGATTGGAAAACGCGGTGTTCCAGATCGAGGGAGCCGCCGGCATCGGCCTGACATACATGACCGGCGCGCTGGTCAAGGTCGGGCAGGGAATCGCAGCGGCATTCTCCGGCGGCGAGCGCTGGGTCTGGCTGCCTAACCTGCTGCTGTGGGCGTCACTCGTCACCGGGGCGATTATTGGAACGCTGGCGTATGCCAGGTTCAGTCTCGCCGCGATCTGGTTTGCTGCGGCGGTCATCATGGCGACGGGCGCAATTTTGGCCGTTGCCGAGCGCGGCCAGCGTTGACACCGATTGCAGCCGCATGATTTGTGCAAGCTCTCGTCTTGCGGATCGTCCATGCCGAATCCAATAAAACCCCGCGCCGCGTGTCTGATCGGATGGCCGGCGGCGCATTCGCGCTCGCCGCTGATCCATCATTACTGGTTGCGAACGCTGGAGATTGAAGGCGGTTACAACATCGAAGCAGTGCCGCCTGAAGGTTTTGCCGAATTCGTGCTGCACCTTTCAACACACGGCTTCACCGGCGCCAACGTCACCATTCCGCACAAGGAGCGCGCGCTGGACCTGACGGCGCCGGACGCGCGCGCGCGCGCCATCGGGGCCGCCAACACGCTGTGGTACGACGGCGACGCGCTGCGCTCGACCAATACCGACGTTGAGGGTTTTCTCGACAATCTCGATGCCTGCGCGCCGGGTTGGGGCCGCGCCGAGGACGCGATGGTGTTGGGCGCCGGCGGTTCAGCACGCGCGGTGGTGTTCGGCCTGATCGAGCGCGGCATCAAGCGCATACACTTGGCCAACCGCACGCTCGCGCGCGCGCAGGTGTTGGCCGATTTGTTTGGCGCGTCTGTTCACCCGATCGCCTGGGACCAGATCGGCGATGTGCTGCCGCGCGCGGGCCTCTTGGTGAATACCACGTCGCTGGGGATGCACGGGCAGCCGGCCCTTGAGATCGATATCGGGCTTTTGCCTGACAATGCGGTGGTTGCCGATCTCGTCTATGTGCCGCTGCAGACGCCGCTGCTGAAGGCGGCGCGGGCGCGCGGATTGCAGACCGCCGACGGGCTCGGCATGCTGCTGCATCAGGCTGTGCGCGGCTTCGAATTGTGGTTCGGACGGCGGCCCGAGGTGACAACGGAGTTGCGCGCGCTCGTCGAGGCCGATCTCACAAAGACTTGAGGCTGCAATAAAGCAGCTGGCGCGGTGTCTCTTGTTGATGAGCCCTCTAGGAGACTACCCATGCCGTTTCAACCCTATCTGCGCCCGCTCGTTGCCGTTGCGATGGTCGCGACATCATCCCTACTGGCGTTTGCACAACAGACTGCGCCATCGCGCGTTCGCGGCGCCATCGAGAGCGTCGATGGCGATGTTCTCTCGGTAAAATCGCGCAGCGGCGAGGACGTCAAACTTCGCATGACCGGCGACATCCGCATCGTCGGCATCGCAAAGATTTCACTCGGCGATATCAAGGTCGGCTCGTTCGTTGGCGCGACCACGGTGCCGGGACCGGACGGCAGTAACAATGCCGTCGAGGTTCATGTTTTCCCGGAGGACATGCGCGGCACCGGCGAGGGATCGCGTCCCTACGATCTCAAGCCCAACAGCACCATGACCAATGCCACGGTCGCCGAGACGGTGGCCGGCAATGACGGCCATACGCTGCTGGTGAAATATAAGGACGGCGAGAAGAAAGTCGTCGTTGCGCCGGATACGCCGGTCGTGACTTACGTGCCGGCCGACAAATCCGATCTGAAGGCCGGCGCGAAGATCATCGCATTCATGAAAAAATTGCCGGACGGCAGCTTCGAGACCAACCGCGTCAGCGTCGGCCGCGACGGACTGACCCCGCCGATGTGAGTTGTCACAACATGTCGTCCCCGCGAACGCGGGGACGACGCGAAAGGCGTTTCGCCGATACAGCGTTTAACCCGCCAAATGATTCGACGGCGGATTCACCAGCACATGGCGGTCGATGTCGGCGATGTTGCTGACGCCGCACAGGCCCATCGTCACGCTCAATTCATTGGCGATGAGATCGATCGCCTTTGCGACGCCGGGCTCGCCAAACGCGCCGAGGCCGTAGATGTAAGCGCGGCCGATCATGCAGGATTTGGCGCCGAGCGCGAGCGCGCGCATCACGTCCTGGCCGGAGCGGATGCCGCCATCGAACATCACTTCGATATGCGAGCCGACGGCATCGACGAACTCTTGGCAATACCGAAATCGATGATGGCGCGCCGTCGAGCTGGCGACCGCCGTGGTTCGATACCACCAGGGCGCTGGCGCCGGTCTTCAGAACTTCGCGCGCGTCGAAAACGTCATGGATGCCTTTGACGATGAGCTTGCCCGGCCAGATGCTGCGGATCCATTCGATGTCCTTCCAATTCAGCGACTCGTCGAACTGCGACTGCACCCATTGCGACACCGACCCGAGATCGTTTGCGTCTTTGACGAAGCCGGCGATGTTTCCGAAATTGCGGCGCTTGGCGCGCAGCGTTCCAATCAGCCACGACGGCTTGCTGACGAAGTCGATGATGTTCTTCAGGTTGAAAAGTTTTGGCGGAACCGAGAGGCCGTTCTTGATGTCGGCGTGGCGCTGGCCCAGCACCTGCAGGTCCACCGTGAGCACCAGGGCGCTGCATTTCGCCGCGAGCGCGCGCTCGATCAATTCCTTGATGAAGCCGCGGTCCTTCATCACGTAGAGCTGAAACCAGAACGGTTTCTCGACGTTCTCGGCGACGTCCTCGATCGAATTGATCGACATCGTGCTCAGCGTGTAGGGAATGCCGGCGGCCTGCGCGGCCCGGCAGGCATGAATTTCGCCGTCGCCGAATTGCATGCCGGTTGAGCCGACTGGCGCGAGAATCAACGGCAGCTTCGCCTTCTCGCCGAGGATGGTGGTCGAAAGATCGCGTCTGGAAATATCGACCAGAATGCGCTGGCGAAGCTTGATGGCCTGGAGATCGTCGCGGTTGGCGCGCAGCGTTTGCTCTGCATAGGAGCCGTGATCGACATAATCGAAGAAAGCTTTCGGCACGTTGCGCATGTGGCGCTGGCGTAGATCCTCGATGCAGGTGATGTGTTTCATGGACGTTTCCGGCCTTGTTATTTGGCTTTCCGGTTCTGTAACACGGCAAAGCCTTCCGCAAAATCTCAAAAGCTCGGTATTTCAAGGCAATAACGACTGCAGAGGACCATTTTTCGTAACGATTTATCATATTTTTTGAAGCCATTTTAGTGCGCGAGGACGTATAAGCGGTCACTCAATGCCGCCGGGGGACTTATGAGTCGCAAATATTTCGGGACGGACGGAATCCGTGGCCGCGCCAACGGCCTGATCACGCCCGAGTTGGCGATGAAGGTTGGCCAGGCGGCGGGACTGGTGTTTCAGCGCGGCGATCACCGCCATCGCGTCGTCATCGGCAAGGACACGCGCCTCTCCGGCTACATGATCGAGTACGCGATGGTGGCGGGCTTTACGTCCGTCGGCATGGACGTGCTGCTGCTCGGCCCGATGCCGACGCCGGCGGTGGCGATGCTGACAAAATCGATGCGCGCCGATCTCGGCGTCATGATTTCGGCTTCGCATAATCTGTTCGAGGACAACGGCATCAAACTGTTCGGTCCGCTCGGCTTCAAGCTGTCCGATGACGTCGAGATGCAGATCGAACAATTGCTCGATGAAAATCTCGACAAGAGACTGGCACAGAGCGCGAAGTCTGGCCGCGCCCGCCGCATCGACGGCGTGCACGATCGCTACATCGAATTCGCCAAGCGTACGCTGCCGCGCGATCTCAGCCTCGATGGGCTGCGCGTGGTGGTCGATTGCGCGCATGGCGCCGCCTACAAGGTGGTGCCGGAAGCGCTGTGGGAACTGGGCGCCGATGTTATCGCGATGGGCGTTGAGCCCGACGGTTTCAACATCAACAAGGAGTGCGGCTCCACCGCGCCGGAAGCGCTGAGCCGCAAGGTTCGCGAAATGCGCGCCGATATCGGCATCGCGCTCGACGGCGATGCCGACCGCGTCATCATCGTCGATGAACGCGGCCATGTCGTCGACGGCGATCAATTGCTCGCGGTGATCGCGCAAAGCTGGCAGGAAGACGGCCGGCTTGCGAAACCCGGCGTGGTCTCGACCGTGATGTCCAATCTCGGGCTCGAGCGATTCCTTGACGGCCTCGGCATCGAACTCGTGCGCACCCCGGTGGGCGACCGCTACGTGCTCGAGCAGATGCTGGCGCGGGGCTATAATCTTGGCGGGGAGCCCTCCGGCCATATCATCCTGTCCGACTACGCCACCACTGGCGATGGATTCGTCTCCGCTTTGCAGGTGCTCGCGGTGGTGCAGAAGCTGCGCCGCCCGGTGTCGGAAGTCTGCCACCGCTTCGATCCGCTGCCGCAGATCCTGAAGAATGTCCGCTATCGCAGCGGCAAACCGCTCGACGATGCCGAGGTGAAATCGGCGATCAGCGACGGCGAAAAACGTCTCAACGGCCATGGCCGGCTGCTGGTTCGTTCCTCCGGCACCGAGCCGGTGATCCGCGTGATGGGAGAAGGCGACGACCGCATCCTGGTCGAGGAAGTCGTCGATCACATCGTCTCCGCGCTCGGCCACGCCGCGGCGGCTTGAAACCGCTATTGCATCGCTGCCATTAGCTATTGGTGCTGGTCGGAGCGCGACTCGCAGCGTAAATCTTTCGTCATTCTGGGCCTGAGCTGCGCGCATCCACAACGCGCAATTGCGCGCCGGGGAATGACAGAAGGAACTGCCGTGAACAAATCCGTCATCATCGATGAGGAAACGCTGACCGCGCCGGCGATCGTGCCGGACTTTGTGCCCGATTCCACAAAGGCGTCGATCGCGACGGGCCCTGCTTATGTCGTGCTCGGCGGCATCAGCTTTTCGCATTTCCTCAACGACACCATGCAGTCGCTGATCCCGTCGGTCTATCCGATCCTGAAGCAAAGCTATTCGCTCGACTTCGCGCAGATCGGGATGATCACGCTGGCGTTTCAGATCACAGCTTCGCTGCTGCAGCCGGTAATCGGCCATTTCACCGACAAGAAGCCGCAGCCGTTTTCGCTTTCGATAGGAATGGGCTTTACGTTTTTCGGATTGCTTCTGCTCAGCGTGGCCGCGCAGTATCCCGTGATCCTGATCGCGGCATGTCTGGTGGGATTGGGCTCCTCGATCTTCCATCCGGAAGCGACCCGCATCGCGCGCATGGCGTCGGGCGGTCGGTTCGGATTTGCGCAGTCGGTGTTTCAGGTCGGAGGCTCGTTCGGAACGTCGATGGGTCCGATTCTCGCCGCGCTGATCGTAGTGCCGTTTGGTCAGCCCAGCATCGCATGGTTCTCGTCGATCGCGTTTCTGGCGATCGTGGTGCTGTGGCGGATCGGGCTTTGGTATCGGCCGCAGATCGCGGCGCGCAAGCTGATGAAAGCCGAGGTGCATCCCGATGCGCCGGGGTCGCGCCGGGTGATGATCGCGCTTTTCATTCTCGTGATGCTGATGTTTTCCAAGCAGGTCTATACGTCGAGCCTGTCGAGCTACTACACTTTTTATCTGATGGGAAAATTCGGCGTCTCGACGCAGTCCGCGCAGCTCTATCTGTTCCTGTTTCTCGCCGCTACCGCGGCGGGGACCTATTTCGGCGGCCCGCTCGGCGACCGTTTCGGCCGCCGCTATGTCATCTGGTTCTCTATTCTCGGCGTGCTGCCGTTCACGCTGGCGCTGCCGTATGTCGGTCTATATCTCGGCGCGGTCCTGACCGTCATCATCGGCTTCATCATCGCGTCGGCGACGCCGTCGATCATCGTATTCGCCCAGGAATTGATGCCTCATCGCTTCGGATTGATCTCCGGCATTTTCTATGGGCTGGCGTTCGGATTCGGTGGGCTCGGCGCCGCGGTGCTTGGACAGGTCGCCGATCACAACGGAATCGCGTTTGTGTATCAGCTGTGCGCGTTCCTGCCTGCGATCGGGTTGCTTGCGGTGTTTTTGCCGAAGATGCCGAAGACAGCGCGGTAGTTCGGCCATCAACACATCATTAAGACCTGTGGCGACGCGTTATTTTTGCAACGGATTTATCACGTCGCAACAAATCGTCACGAAATATCAACCTTAAAAATTAGGGTTAAGGAGCGCTTAAGAATTTGGTGGCATCGTCCGCTCGTGGATTTTTGAAGTGGGGCTTTGTCTGCCTCACCGGACAAGAGGACGAAGCCAATGCGTAGCGTTAAAATGTTGATAGCCGCAGGAGCGGCGTCGTTATTGTCGTCGGCAGCCTTTGCCGCCGATATGGCCATCATGCCCCCGCCGATGCGTTACGCGCCGCCCCCGATCGAGGAATTCGGCGGATGGTATCTGCGCGGCGACATCGGCTTCAGCAATCAGCACGTGCAACGCCTGAACAATGTGCTCGATGCCACCACCCTGACGTCGGATCAGCATCTCGGCTTCAACACCGCGGGCATCTTCGGTCTCGGCGCCGGTTATACGTTCAACAACTGGTTCCGCGCGGATGTCACGGGCGAGTACCGCGGCAATTCGAACTTCAGTGGCGTCGACCTCATCACCTATAACGGCGGCTTCGGCTCAGATACCTATCACGCCACCAAATCCGAGTGGCTGGTTCTGGCCAACGCCTATGTCGATCTCGGCACCTGGTGGTGCATTACCCCGTTCGTTGGCGCCGGCGTCGGTGGTGCGCGGGTCTCGGTCAACAACTTCATCGACCAGGGCCTCACCAACACCGGCGGCGCCGGCCCTGTGCCGAGCCTCGCGATCGGAGACAATGTCTCGAAGTGGAATTTCGCCTGGGCGCTGCACGCCGGTCTGGCGTACAAGGTTTCGCCGAATCTCACCTTCGAACTCGCCTACCGTTACGTCGATATGGGTGACGGCCTGACCGGCGATCTGCGGACCTTCGACGGCACCAACGCCGTCTTCAATCCGACGACGTTCAAGCACATCACCTCGCAAGATCTTAAGCTCGGCGTGCGCTGGCAGTTCGAAACTGCTCCGGTGTATCAGCCGCCTTTGATCCGCAAGGGCTGATCGCATTTACGCCTGATATTTCTCAACGGCGCGGGATTTCCCGCGCCGTTTTGTCTTGCCCAAACATGATCGCGAAGCCCGATCGATGTTTTTGAATCGAGACCGCGCCGATCGGGCCCAGCGGCAACGATTGGTTAAGGTTAACAGGCGATGATCGACGCGAAATCCAGACCGGGTAACGGAGCGTTCCCAATGCGTAGACTTCTGCTGGCGGCGACAATTCTCGGCGCGTCTTGCAGCGCGCAAGCGGCCGATATGCCTGACTTCTTTGGCCCGCTTCGTGGCGGCTACAATGAAATGAGTCCGTCCAGGGTCAACTGGCAGGGCTATTACGTGGGCGGTCAAGCTCAATACGGCGCCATGAATTCCGTGATTTCGCCGACGACGATCAACGCCGATCTGCAGGCGACCTTCATGCCGCCAGCCGGTGTCGCCTATAATTGGAAAGGTCTGGGAGCGGGTAACGACCACCGGGAAGGTTTCGGCGGTTTCGTCGGCTACAATTCGCAATGGGACGATGTCATCGTCGGCATCGAAGCCAATTACATGCACGGCGGATTCCGGTCGCTGACCAGCAGCACGGGATATACCTACGGCCCCTCGCCAGACTTCATCATCGCGAGCACGACGCATTCAAGCGCGCTGGTTCAGCTTTCCGATTTCGGTTCAGTGCGCGTGCGCGCGGGCTACGCCATCGACAGCTATCTGCCCTATCTGTTTGCCGGGGTAGGCTTCGGCTATCAGACGGTCGACCGCAACATCTCCGCCACGCCAGCCCCTGTGTTTACACCTGACCTGATGGACTCAAGCTCCAAGAGCACCCTCGTCTATGGCTACTCGGCAGGCTTCGGCATCGACGTTGCGCTCATGAAGGGACTGTTCCTGCGCGCCGAGTACGAATACCAGCGCGTCACTTCTAATGTCGATTCCAACATCCACAGTGCCCGGGTGGGTATCGGTTATAAATTCTGATCGCGGCGGCGCACGCCATCGCTCATTGCGGTTGACAGAATTGATGTCGGCTGTTGCTCTGCCGCACCGTGAAGGGAGCGGCGGCGATGAAGATCTACGGCGACAGCAATTCCGGCAACTGCCTGAAGGTGAAATGGGTCTGCGACGCCTTGGCGCTGCCCTACGAATGGATCGACGTCGACACCCGCAAACAGGAAACGCGCACGCAGGCGTTTCTCAAATTGAACAGCGCGGGGCAGGTGCCGGCGGTCGAATTCGACGACGGCCGCGTGCTGGCGCAATCCAACGCGATCATTCGCTATCTGGCGCGGGGCAGCAAATTCATTCCAGCCGATGCGTTTGCCGTGGCGAAGATGGACGAATGGCTGTTCTGGGAGCAATACAGCCACGAGCCTTACATAGCGGTGTGCCGTATGCAGATGGTGTATCTCGGGAAGGCCGCGTCCGATCTCGATCCGGACAAGATCAAGCGCGGCTACGCGGCGCTGGCGCGCATGGAGCATCACCTCGCCGCGACCAGGTTTCTGGTCGGTGACAGCGTCTCGCTCGCCGATGTTTCGCTGCTGGCCTATACGCGCGTCGCCCACGAAGGCGGCTTTCATCTCGACGGATACGATGCGATCCGGCGCTGGATCGGCGAGACCGAGGGAGCGCTGGCCCTGCAGCCGGCGCATTAAATTTGAAAGCCAATGAGCAACTCGCGGCAAGTCAAAATTCGTGCGGCCCGGCGGGACGATGTCGCTTTCATCGTTCAGATGCTGGCGGACGATAAGCTTGGCAGCGCGCGTGAGCGTATCGAGGATCCGCTGCCGCAAGCCTATTACGATGCGTTCGAAAGGGTCGAACGCGCCCCGAACATCCAGCTGGTCGTTGCGGAAGATAGTGCCAGCGCCGTCGTCGGCTGCCTGCAGCTTTGTATTCTGCCCGGATTGAGTTCGCAGGGCGCATCGCGCGCGCTGATCGAGGACGTTCGGGTGGCCAGCCATTACCGCAGCCACAGCATTGGCGAGCAAATGGTGCGCTGGGCGATCGGCGAGGCACGGGCGAACGGCTGCAAGCTGGTCGAACTGCTGACGCACCAGACCCGCGTCGATGCGCAGCGCTTTTATGCGCGGCTTGGTTTCCAGCCCAGCCATGTCGGCATGACGCTGCGGTTTTAAGCTCATCGTCATTCCGGGGCGTGAGCCAACGGGTCCGGCCTATGGCCGGCCCGATGACAGGCTCCGCGAAACGAATCCGGAATCCATAACCACTGCAGGGAGTATGGATTCCGGGCCTGCGCTGTCGTCGGGCAAGAGCCCGACTGAGTGCGCGCATCCCGGAATGACGGCGGTTTAATGGCAACATTCCCGCGCATGAATAATTCCGCACGCGCTTGAACCATTCGTTCAGCATGGTCGGCGATGGTTTATTGACCCCTGCAAAATATCCTGCCGCCTCGTCAGAGGCGCATCATGGGTCTACCAGAACACTGGCTCGTGGGAGGCTTTGCCATTTTCATGGCAGGCGGGCTCGTGCAAGCCTACCGCACCGGCATCATGAACCATGAAGACGGGCCGCTCGACATCAACGAGAATCCGCTTGCCTTCGCACTGTTGGTCGCCGTCCAAATCGTGATCGTGGCGATGCTGAGCTGGATTGCCGCCGGTCCCGAAATGGTAGCGCTGTGGCGATGGATCGAACCGGTCGCGATGTGGAGACCATAAGCCTCACGCTCGCGGAAATCGCGGCACGCGCACCTTGACGCTTCGCACCAATTCCCATATCTGCAGCGGCGGGACACCTCCCCCCAACGGGAGGCTTGCTATCTGGAAGGATAGATCATGACTGCAGCGAAGCCTTCTTCGCGGCCGAACGTGCCGCATTTTTCATCCGGCCCCTGTGCCAAGCGCCCCGGCTGGACCGCCCAAAATCTCAAAGACGCAGCGCTCGGCCGTTCGCATCGCGCGAAAATCGGCAAGGCGAAGCTCAAGCTTGCTATCGAGCTGACGCGCGAAGTGCTGGAAGTGCCCGCGGATTACAGGATCGGCATCGTACCGGCGTCGGATACCGGTGCGGTGGAAATGGCGCTGTGGTCGTTGCTCGGCGCACGGCCGGTTACGACCATTGCGTGGGAGTCGTTCGGCGAAGGCTGGGTCAGCGACATCGTCAGGGAACTGAAGCTCAAGGATGTGACGAAACTGCACGCCCCCTATGGCGAAATACCCGATCTGAGCAAGGCCGATCCGGCGTCCGATATCATTTTCACCTGGAATGGCACCACGTCTGGCGTGCGCGTGCCGAACGCGGACTGGATCAGTGCCGAGCGCGAAGGCCTGACCATCTGCGACGCCACCTCGGCTTGCTACGCACAACCGCTCGATTGGCAGAAACTCGATGTCGTGACGTTCTCATGGCAGAAGGCGCTCGGCGGCGAAGCGGCGCACGGAATGCTGGTGCTGTCGCCGCGCGCGGTGGCGCGGCTGGAAAGCTACACGCCGCCGTGGCCGCTGCCGAAGATCTTCCGCATGACCAAGGGCGGCAAACTCAATGAAGGCATCTTCGAAGGCGAGACCATCAACACGCCGTCGATGCTGTGCGTCGAGGATTATCTCGATGCGCTGCATTGGGCCAAATCGGTCGGCGGATTGAAGGCGCTGATTGCGCGCGCCGACGCCAACACCAAAGTGCTCGCCGACTGGAAGGCGAAGACGCCGTGGATCGATTTCCTCGCGAAAAATTCCGCGATCCGTTCCAACACCTCGGTGTGCATGAAGGTGGTCGATCCCGCTGTGACGTCGATGAGCGCCGATGCGCAGGCTGATTTTTCAAAGAAGCTGGTCGCAATGGTCGAGAAAGAGGGCGCGGGCTACGACTTCGCGCACTATCGCGATGCGCCGGCGGGCCTGCGCATCTGGTGCGGCGCCACGGTGGAAGCCAGCGATGTCGCGCTACTAACGCAGTGGATCGACTGGGCCTTCGCCGAGTTGAAATCCACGCTGGCGAAAGCGGCGTAGTCTTTCCAGGCAGCGCTGCTTTCTTTCCTCTCCCCCCTGCGGGAGAGGGTGCCCGAACGAAGTGAGGGCAGGTGAGGGGGCTTCCCTTGAGCCAACCCCTCACCCGGCTCAATCTGGTTTCACTCGATTTCGCCACCCTCTCCCGCAAGGGGAGAGAGGACGCAGAACATTCGCTCTCTTAACAATTCAGGATCACATCATGTCCGCACCCAAAGTTCTCATTTCCGACGCCCTCAGCCCCGCAGCCGTACAAATCTTCAAAGACCGCGGCATCGAGGTCGATTTCCAGCCCGAACTCGGCAAGGACAAGGAGAAGCTCGCCGCGATCATCGGCAATTACGACGGTCTCGCGATCCGCTCGGCGACGAAAGCCACCGCGAAAATCCTTGAGAAGGCGACGCGGCTGAAAGTCATCGGCCGCGCCGGCATCGGCGTCGACAATGTTGAAATTCCCGCGGCGACGGCGAAGGGCATCATCGTGATGAACACGCCGTTCGGCAATTCGATCACTACCGCCGAACACGCCATTACCTTGATGCTGGCGCTGGCGCGCGAAATTCCGCAGGCCGACGCATCCACGCAGGCCGGCAAGTGGGAGAAGAACCGCTTCATGGGCGTCGAGATCACTGGCAAGACGCTCGGTGTGATCGGCTGCGGCAATATCGGCTCGATCGTGGTCGATCGCGCGCTGGGACTGCGCATGAAGGTGATCGCGTTCGATCCGTTCCTGTCGCCGGAACGCGCGCGGGATATCGGCGTCGAAAAAGTAGAACTGGACGACCTCTTCAAACGCGCGGACTTCATCACGCTGCACACGCCGCTCACGGAAAAGACCAAAAACATCATCGATGCATCGGCGTTTTCGAAAATGAAAAAGGGAGTGCGCATCATCAATTGCGCGCGCGGCGGCCTCGTCGACGAGGCGGCTCTGGTGGCGGCGCTGATTTCAAAGCACGTGGCGGGCGCGGCGTTCGACGTGTTCGTCGAGGAGCCGGCTACCAAAAATGTGCTGTTTGGCCATCCCAATGTCATCTGTACGCCGCACCTTGGTGCCGCCACCACGGAAGCGCAGGAGAACGTCGCGCTGCAGGTCGCCGAGCAGATGTCGGATTATCTTTTGACCGGCGCGATCTCCAACGCGGTGAATTTTCCTTCGATCACCGCGGAAGAAGCGCCGAAGCTGAAACCCTTCATCGAACTTGCCGAAAAGCTTGGCTCGTTCGCGGGACAACTCACCGATGGGGCGATCGCCAAGGTGGAGATCACCTATGAAGGCCACGTCGCCGAAATGAAGATAAAAGCGCTGACGTCGGCGGCGTTGTCAGGATTGCTGCGGCCGATGCTGGGCGACGTCAACGTCGTCTCCGCGCCTGTCGTCGCCAAAGAGCGCGGCATGGTGGTCGACGAAATCGTACGCGCGGCGCAGAGCGATTACGAAAGCCTGATCACGGTGGCGGTCACCACAGACAAGCAGGAACGTTCGGTGTCCGGCACGGTTTACGCCGACGGCCAGCCGCGGCTCGTCGATATCAAGGGCATCCGCGTCGATGCCGAATTCGGCAAATCGATGATCTATGTCACCAACGAGGACAGGCCCGGCTTCATCGGCAAGTTCGCGAGTCTCCTGGGCGATGCCAAGATCAACATCGCGACCTTCCATCTCGGCCGCAACAAGCAGGGCGGCGACGCGATCGCGCTGGTCGAGGTCGACGGCGCGGTGCCTCCGGATGTGCTCGCCAAGGTACAGTCGCTGCCGCAGGTACGGCAGGCCAAGGCGCTGCGGTTTTAGATTTGCGTCGCGTGATCCCGCCCCACAAGGGGGAGGGACAAGACATCACTCCTTCACCGCGCCTGTCAGCGACGAAACATAGTAGTCGACAAACAGCGAATAAAAGATCGCGACTGGCAGCGAGCCGAGCAGCGAGCCCGCCATCAGCGCGCCCCACTGATAGACGTCACCCGAAACCAGTTCGGTGAGGATCGCGACCGGAACGGTCTTGTTGGCGCTGCTCTGGATGAACGCCAGCGCGTAGATGAATTCGTTCCACGACAGCGTGAAGCTGAAAATTCCCGCCGAGATCAAGCCCGGCACAGCGAGCGGCAACGTGACTCGCCACAGGATTTGCAGACGCGTTGCGCCATCGACCAGCGCACATTCCTCCAGTTCGTAAGGAATCGACTTGAAGTAACCGATCAGCAGCCAGGTCGAGAACGGCACCAGGAAGGTCGGATACACGAGTATCAAAGCCAGCGGACTGTCGAACAATCCGAACTGCACCACCACCGTCGCCAACGGGATGAACAGGATCGACGGCGGCACGAGATACGCGAGATAGATGCCGAGCCCGACATAGGGACTGCCTTTGAAACGCAGACGCTCGATCGCGTAGGCCGCAAGCGTGCTCGAGAAAATCGAAATGAAGGTCGCGCCGATCGCCACCGACATCGTCGTCACCAGCCAGTGCGGATAAGCCGTCTCGAACAGCAGATGCTTGATGTGCGAAAGCGTCGGCGACGTGATCCAGAACGGGTTGTGCTCTTTGTAATTGAGCAATTCCGCGTTGGGTTTGAACGACGTGATCGCCATCCAGTAAAACGGAAACAGCAGGATCAGCACGAAGCACGACAGCGGCAGGTAGATCATCACGACGCGGCGTGCGCGCGAATCCCACTCCATCGTCTCCGGCGTGGAGGAAGCGACGTTGCTGCTGCGGTCGGCCTTGGGCGGCTGGATGACGGCGTCAGTCATTGCTCTCTCCCTGCTGCCATTTGCGCCGCGCGAGGCCGAAGTAACTGAACAGCGTCGCGAACACGAGGAACGGTATCATCGAGACCGCGATCGCGGCGCCTTCGCCGAGTTCGCCGCCGGCGATGCCGCGCTGGAACGCCAACGTCGCGAGCAGATGCGTGGAATTGACGGGGCCGCCGCGGGTGATGGCGTAGACCAGTTGGAAGTCGGTGAAGGTGAAGATGATCGAGAACGTCATCACGATGGCGAGAATCGGCATCATCATCGGGAACGTGATGAACCGAAACCGCTGCCATGCGGAAGCGCCGTCCAGCATCGCCGCCTCGTAGAGCGAAGGCGAGATGGTTTGCAGCCCGGCCAGCAGCGAGATCGCAACAAAGGGAATGCCGCGCCAGATATTGGCGACGATCAGCGAAAAGCGCGCCGGCCAGGGACTGCCGAGAAAGTCGATATTGGTGCCGCGGACGTGCAGCACATCCACCAGCAGATACGAGATGATCGAGAACTGCGGATCGTAGATCCACCAGAATGCCAGCGCGGATAGCACTGTCGGTACGATCCACGGCAGCAGCACGATGGCGCGCAGCAAACTCTTGAACGGAAAGTGGTTGTTCAACAAAAGCGCCAACCAGAAGCCGAGCGCGAATTTTCCGAAGGTGGCGACCGCCGTATAAAATATGCTGTAGAACACCGCGCTCCACCACTGCGGATCGGTCAAGAGATACTGGAAATTCTCGAAGCCGACGAAGACGCCGCGACGCCCGATGGTGGTGTCGGTGAAGGCCAGCCAGACGCCAAGTCCCAGCGGATAGGTAAGAAATACCAGCAGCAGTCCTATCGCCGGCGTGAGGCAGATTACGATCAGGAACGGCTTGTAGTCGAACACCCGCACCAGCCACGAGGCCTGCGCCGGTTCGGCACGTCGGGGAAGGGTGGTTGTGAGCGTCATGCGAGGGCCTTGTTATCGCTGCGCGAGCCATACCTAACGCCGTCATCCTGAGGAGCCGCGCGCTTGCGTGGCGTCTCGAAGGATGGCTGCGGGCACCTGTAGCCCATCCTTCGAGGCTCGCCGAAGGTGATCGCGCACTTGTGCGATCGGGCGAGCACCTCAGGATGACGGCAGTGCCTCGCCCTATCCAGCCTCACCTTCTAAAGTACCGCTTGGCGCGGCGTTCCGCTTCCGCGGCGGCGGCTTCCGGTGTCGCGGCGTCGGTCGCAACCGAGGCGCACATCTGCACCATCACGTAGTCGGCGTTGACGGCGCCAGTCGCAGTCGAGATCGGGCCTTTGTAGCCATTGTAATACGGGCTCACCATCGTGTCCTTGAAGATCGCGACCTTCGGATCGCCGGACCATACCGCGGCATCGGCATAAGCCGCGAGCGGCTGCGCCCAATAGCCGCTGTTGGCGTTCAGCCACGGCTCGTACTGCTCGCGCTCCAGCATGAATTGCAGGAATGCCTTCGCGGCGTTGGGATACTTGCTGTGCTTGAACACCATGGCGTTGAGCGTCAGCCCGGCCATCGGCGAGGTGCTGGCGAGGCCTTTCGGCAGCAGTTGATGCTGCGTATCCTCGGCGATCGCGGCCGTGGCCGGGTCTTTCTTCAGCGAAAAATACAGCGACACGCCGTTGGCGGTCAGCGCGATATCTCCCGCCGAGTAAGCCCGGTTGTTGCTGACGTCGTTCCACGAGGGCGTGCCGGGTATCATCAGCGGGTACAGTTCCTTGAGGAATTTCAGCGCCGCAATGGTTTCCTTGCTGTTGACGATGACGTTGCCTTGCTCGTCGAGCAGTGCTGCGTTGTGCGACCACAGAATCCAGTTCGCGAACCCGTTGCCATCGCCGACCGCGTTGCCGAGCGCGAAGCCCGCGGGCTTGCCGGCCTTCTGCAGCTTGCGGCAAAGATCGAGATAACCGGCGTGGTCTTCGGGCACCTTGTCGAAGCCGACGGACTGCAAAATCGATTTACGATAAACCAGCGGTCCGCCGCTGGCGCCGAACGGCAGTCCGATCCAGGTATTGCTCTTGTCGCGCTTGCCGTATTTCTGGGCCAGCGGCAGCCATCCGCCGTAGCGCTTTCCGACGTAGTCGGCGACATCGGTCAATTCGACCAGCTTGTCGACGTAAATATGCGGCGCGTCCCCGAAGCCGATGATGATGTCTGGCCCGGCGCCGGAATTCGACGTCACTGCGGTCTGCTGGGTTATGTCTTCCCAACCGACAAAGTCGACCTTGACGTCGACGCCCGTCTTCGCGGTGAATTTCGCGGCGTTGGCGCGGAACACGTCTTCATCGTCCTGCACGAACCGCACGGGACGCAGCATCTTCAGGCTGGCGCTCTTTTCGATCTCGAGTTTTAGTTCGGGCCCGTCCACGACCTTGATCGCCGAGGCGGTCTGCGCGGATGCGCCCGTTGTTGCCAGCGCGGCGGCGCCGATGCCGAGGCCGATCGCGCCGCGGCGGGTGAATTCGTTGTTCATGGTTTTCTCCCTGTTTTTGTTTTCGGATCGGCCCCGGTTTTTCCGGTGTCCGGCAATGCCTAGCTGTTCGGCCCTCTGTCCATGCCGATCGGCTGCCAGCGGCGCAGCTTGGTGGTTTGTAGCACCGACGGATTGACGCAGCTCACCGGCCACATTCCCTGCAGCACTAGCGACAATTCATAACCCACACGCCGCTTGCGCGCCTCGTCGAAGCGCGCGGACGCCGAGGCCACATGCGCCGTCAGGGTGACGTTTTCCATGCCGAGCATCGGATTGTTGTGCGACGGCGGCTCTTTTTCCAGCACGTCGAGCGCGGCGTGCGCGATCCAGCCCTCCTGCAGTGCCTTGATCAGCGCTTCCTCGTCCACGGTTGGGCCACGTCCGGTGTTGATGAAGACCGCACTCGGCTTCATCTGCCTGAAATGCTTTTCAGTCAGCATGTGGTGGACTTCCGGCCGTGCCGGCGCGTGCATCGACAGGAAATCCGATTGCGCCAGCACTTCGGACAGCGTCGCGGGAATAACACCGAGTTCGGAGATCAGCGTCTCCTGAATGAAAGGATCATACGCCATCAAACGCAGGCCGAAGGGTTTGGCGCGTTTGGCGACGGCGCGCGCCACGCGACCGAACGAGATGAAGCCCAGCGTCTGTCCCATCAGCCGAGGAATTTTCAAGAGCGCGGGACGCCCCTCGCTCCAGCGGCCGCTACGGACCAGCTTGTCCTGCTCGACCAGCCGGCGAAAACCCGCCAGCAACAGCATCATGGCGTGGTCGGCGACCTCCTCGATGAAGGTGTCGGGAATGTTGGTGACGGGAATGCCGCGCGCGGTGGCGGCCTTAACGTCGACGCTGTCGACGCCGACGGTGCCGAGCGTGATGACCTTGCAGTTCTCCAGCGCGTCGATCACTGTTTTCGTGATCGGCATGGCCTTGGCGTAGATGGCGTCGGCATTTTTCGCGGCGGCGATGAATTCCGGCTCATTGGCCGGCGCTTCGACGATCTCGGCGCCGATCGCCTCCAGCGCCTCCATCTCGTAGCCGTAGCCGCCGCCGACGGTGGTAAAGCTCGCGCCTTTCGGCGTCAGGATCCTGAATTTCGGCATTTTTTCTCCCGATTTTATTTTTGCTTTTTGACTGGTTGTAGCGAAGCTATCCCGTTCAGCCGCAAAGCGGAAGCCTTGGCGATGCCGCACAGGAGACGACGAAAGGATTAGCCCACGGCCGACGACCGCCGGGATGCAATCACTACGCCCGCGAGCACCAGAATGTAGCCGATGACGTGAAAGAGCTGCAGGCGCTCGCCGAGCAACAGGATCGCCATCGCCGACCCGAATACCGGCACGAGATGAAAAAACGGCGCGGCGCGGTTCGGCCCGATCAACGCGATGCCGCGATTGAAAAACAGGTAGGCCAGCGCCGATGGAAAAACGATGGCGTAGATCAGGGTCGCGGCCGTGAGCGCGTCCGGTTGCAGCGTCCGTCCGGTTGACATCTCCCAGAGCGTGAAGGGCACCATCATGAGCGCCCCGCAGCCGGTGGTGAAGGCGATCAGCGACAGCGGATGCGTGACCGGCCGCTTCATCATCAGCGCCGAATATAAGCCGAACGCAAACAGGGCGCCGGCGAACATCACGTCGCCCTTGTTGAACTGCACGCTGGCCAGCGTCATCAGATCGCCGCGCAGAATAATGGTAAGCACGCCGGCGAGCGATATCGTGATGCCCAGCAATTGGGCTGGGGTAAGCCGTACCCCGAACAGAACCAGCGCCCACAACGCCACGAATAGCGGCCCGGCGGACTGAAGCAGGAGTCCGTTCAGCGCCTGCGTATATTGCAGGCCCCAATACGCCAGCGTGGTGTTGATGGCAAAACCGGTAGCGGACAGCGCCAGCATTAGACGAAGCCGCGCGCGCATCGCCGGCCAATCGCGTGCGAGATGCGGCCATGCGAACGGCAGCAGCATGGCAAAGGCGCCGATCCATCGCACAAAGGACAACGCCATAGGCGGCACGTGGCCGGCGATATAGCGCCCAAGCACGATATTGCCAGCCCAGAACAGCGACGTCAGGCTAAGCAGCAGATAGGGTTGATTGTTGAGCCACCGCAGAGCGGCGGCGATCGAGAACGGCGCGTGAACTGTCATTGCTGCTTGGACTTGCGTCGGTTTCACGCCACGCGACAAGTCTCGCTATCGCAATGCACCAATGCCCGCCCTGCCAATCCGGGCAGGCTCGTCCGTTAGAATTACGAGGAGACCGCCATGGGCATTGATTTGCTGAACGTAAAAGGCCTCAACGAACTCGCGCAGCAAAGCCCGGTCGTGATGGTGAACTTGATGCGGTTTCGCGAGCGCTCGCTCGACGGTAACGGCAGCGGGTGGGAGGCGTATCTGCGCTACAGCGCGCTGACCGTGCCCATGATCAAGGCGCGCGGCGGCACGCTATTGTGGACCGGCGACGCCAAGGCCGTTGCGCTCGGCACACAGGAAGACAATCAGTGGGATTATCTGGCGCTGGTGTACTATCCATCGGTCGCCGATTTCGTCGGCATGATGACGTCAGCGGAATACGAAACGCAGTGCGACCCGCATCGGCGCAACGGATGCGCGGAGCATGTCATCATCTGTACCAACGAGGCGTACAGCAAATTCAAGATGGGGTGACGCGGCGCCGCTGGCGCCGGCGCGCGCGCCACACCAGTGCGAACATCACCGCACACGCCACCACCAGAATCGCCGCGACGGCCGCCGCCTGAAAACGCCCGCCGGGCCGATCGATCGTGCGTGATCGCAGCGATGGCGCCTCCCCGTTGCGCGGCAGACGAAACGCGACGACGCCGTCGCCGATCGAACTCCCGGCTTCGGAATGACCGCCGGCAACGATTGCGACATATTGCTCGCCATTCCAGGTGTAGGTCATCGGATTGGCGACGCCCGGCGCCGGCAACCGGCCCTGCCACAGTTCGGTGCCATCGGCTGCGTCGAACGCCCGCAGATAAGCGTCCAGTGCGCCGGTGAAGACCAGCCGTCCCGCGGTCACTACTACCCCGTTCAGCACTGGCGAGCCCCAATTAAACGCCATGCCGAGCGGCGCTTTATCTTCCGTGGTGCCGACGCTCGAGCGCCAGCGAATTTTGCCGGCCTTCAGATCCACGGCGACAAGACTGCCCCATGGCGGGGGATTGCACAGCAGTCCCATTTTCGAGGTGGCAATGGTGCGCACCATCGCGAAGGCAGCGCCGCGCTGCGGGCCGAAGTCGCGCCCATTGCCGGACTTCATTCCTTCGGTCTGATCGGCTGGAATGAGCTTGACGACGTTCACCGCCGCCGAGACGTTGGCATAGAGGATCTGGTTGACGGAATCGAAAGCCACGCCGCCCCAGTTCACCCCGCCGCCGGTCATCGGAAACAGTACCGTGCCTTGGGTAGACGGCGGTGTGTAGAGGCCTTCGTTGCGCAGTGCCGCCAGTTGCGCGCGGCAGGTTTCGCCGCCGAGAAACGACGGCAGCCACAAGGCATCATCTGGAGCGATCGACTGCTTAGCCAGCGCCGGGACGTGGGTCGGAAACGGCTGCGTCGGCGAAAGCTGCTCTCCCGCAACGCCGCCTTGCGGAACGGAGCGCTCTTGGACCGGCCATATTGGGGCGCCGGTGGCGCGATCGAGCACGAACAGGAAACCTTGCTTGGTCGCCTGGATCACCACGTCGCGCGCGCCATTGCCGGTGTCGAGCCGCGCCAGCGTCGGCTGCGCCGGAAGATCGTAGTCCCAGACGTCGTGATGCACCGCTTGATACGACCACACGCGTTCGCCGGTCTCGCTGCGCAGCGCGACGACGGAATTGGCGTAGTCATTGTTGCCGGGCCGCTTGCCGCCAAAGAAATCCGGGCTCGGCGACGAAGTCGGCAGAAATACCAGCCCCAGATTGTCGTCGGCCGACATCGGCGCCCAGACGTTGGTCGCGCCGGCCTGTATGCCGTCATGGATCAGAGGGTCCCAGGACCACAGCGCACGGCCCGTTCGCACGTCGAAGGCGCGAACGCTGCCGCGCGGCGCTTCTACTCTGCGATTGTCCGAGATAGCCGAGCCGACGATGACCACGCCGCGGCTGACCACCGGCGGCGAGGTGATCTGGAATTCACCGGGCCAGTCGAGCTTGGTCTCGATCTCGAACCGGACCTCGCCGTTGGCGCCGAAATCCGAGCACGGCGTGCCATTTTTGGCGTCGAGCGCAATCACGCGGGCGTCGTTGGTGCCCATCAAAATGCGGGAACGGCAGGCCGCGTCGGGCGGCGCCTGCTCGTCGATCCAGTAGGTCACGCCGCGGCAGTTGAACCTGTTGGCAGGGTATTGCCCCATATCGATATGCGGATCGAACCGCCACTTCTGCACGCCGGTGCCGGGATCGAGCGCGATGACCTCGTTGAACGGCGTGCACATGACGAGGCTGTTCTCGACGAACAGCGGCGTCGCCTCGGATTTCGTTCGCGCCATCACCTCCGGTGGGCGTTTTGCGAGATCGCCGGTGCTGAAATCCCAAGCCTTCACCAGATTGGCGACGTTGGCCGAGGTGATTTGCGCGGCGTCCGAGAAACGCTGTCCGCCGCTGTCACCGCCCCAGTGATCCCACGCAAGGGCGGAACCCGGCAAAGACAGGGCGAGCGCGACAATCAGCAGTCCACGAAGTCCCCTCGTGCGCAGGCCGCCGCTCATTCGACGACCTCATCGGCGAGCGGCAGCAATGTCGGCGGGATTTCAAGGCCCATCGATTTCGCGGTCTTCAGGTTGATCACGAACAGATAGGGCGTCGGCTGTTCGAAGGGCAGATCGCCGGGCGAGGCGCCCTTGAAAATACGATCGACCAGATAAGCGGTGCGCTCAAATGATTCCCGCAGGTCGGAGCCATAGGACGTCAGGCCACTTCGCGAACCAGCGGATCGTTCATTCGCCGCGATCGCCAGGCCGCCGAAAAAGCCGATGAATTCGCGCCGCTCCATGAGGATTCCGTTCCGACCGCCGTGCAAGTTAGCAGGCTGCACACACAGTCGCGATAATCGCACCGCAATCCCGCAGCGGCTAGTCACCTTTCCTTGTCTTCCGCGACGCCACATACACCCCCACAAGAACCAGCGCGTATCCCACAGCATGAAACAGCTGCAGCCGTTCACCCAAGAAAAAAATAGCCATCGCCGAGCCCAGCACCGGCACCAGATTGAGGAATGGCGCGGCGCGGTTCGCTCCGATCAGCTGTACGCCGCGATTGAAGCACAGATAGGCAAGCGTCGAGGGAAATATCGCGACATAGGCCAGCGACAACAGATTGGTGGCGTTCACCTCCATCACCGGACGCGTCATCAGCTCCCAGATAAACAGGGGAATGAGACAGGTCGCGCCGCAGCCGAAGGTGAATGCGGCGAACGACAGGCTGTGAATATCCGGCCGCTTCAACATCAGCACGGAATAGAACGCGAAGATCGCGAGCGCGACGGTGAAGATAAGGTCGCCCTTGTTGAAGTCGATGTTCTTCAGCGTCGTCAAATCGCCATGCAGCAGGATTGCCAGCACGCCCGACATCGAGACGAATATTCCGGCGGCTTGCGCCAGCGTCAGCCGGATGCCTAACAGCAGCAGCGACCATATGGCGACAATCAGCGGCGCCGCGGATTGCAGCAGCACCGTGTTCATGGCCGTGGTGTGCTCGAGCGCCCAGTATTGCAGCGTGTTGAAGGCGGCGATGCCGGTGACGGAGAGCAGGATCATCAGGCCTAGCCGCCCCCAGATCGCGGCCCAGTCGTGGACCAGATGCTTCCAGGCGAACGGCAGCACGATCAGGAACGCGGCGGTCCAGCGCAGGAATGAGAGCGTCACCGGCGGGATATGACCGGCGGCAGCGCGTCCGACGATGGCGTTGCCGGCCCAAAACAGCGTGGTCAGGCTCAGCAGCAAATACGGCTGGTTGACAATCCAGTAACGGGATGGGGCCGCGTCGGGAGATTGGTCGGGATCGGTCATGAGGATCACAGACACGGATTTGCCGCAGGCATCAATGGTGTCCATGCATTGCGATCATGCAGGCGTATATCCGCCAAAGTTGTCAATGTTCGAGGGGCGAACTGGGGCGCCGAAATTTTTCTAAGGTGGCGGTGGATTCGGGTCTTGAAATTTTTCGGCCGTTTTCTAAGTCGTTTTCCGTCCTGAAACGAAAGGAGATGGAGGACGCCATGACGGATCTTGACCGCAGCTTCGATGAAAATGTCTATGACCTGAACGCCATTTTGCATCCCGGTTCGGTATTCGATCATCCCCGGGATGTGCTGGCCGATCCCGCGCTGTCGCGCGCTGAAAAACGGGCGATCCTGGCCTCCTGGGCTTCCGACGCCGCCGCGGTAACCTCGTGTCCCGCGTTGCGCGCGATGCCTGGCGCCAAAGAGCCTGTATCCATCGACGATATCCTCGAGGCGCTCGCCAGCCTCGATCATTCGCCGCGTAATCCGCCGGGCGGCAAGCCGGCAAGACAGAAATCGGCCGAGCGCATTTCGCTCGCGGCCTGATCCGACGATGGCCGGCGCGCGGAGCCGATGCCGCGCGCGGCCCCGGATCATTTCCGCTCGGATGACCACGGAAAATTCACGTACTGGTCGCGGCTGTCGTAGCAGATGTTGCCGTACATCTTGAGATAGGCGGCGCGGCGCAGAGGATCGGCATAAACCGCGCCAGGGTTGTCGAGATCGGTTTCGTACTGCGCGATATTGGCGATTGTCAGTGGACTCGGCAGAATGTCCATGGCTTGCGGAATGCTTTTGCCTTCGAGCCAGTCGGCGGCGTGCTGCCCCATGGCGTAGCCGAACACGGGAGAGGAAAGGCTGATGCTTATCTTGTAGGACCCGCCGCCCTTCTTGATTTCGGCGACGGCTTCCGGCTCGCCGTCGATGCCGCCGAGGAACTGATCGGCGCGGTCCCGGCCTGCAGCCCGCAATGCGTCTAGCGCGCCGAGCACGACGGTGTCGGCGCCGAGCACAACGTCGACATCTGGATGTGCGAGCAGGACCGTCGTCATCGTGGCAAAGCCGCCGGCCTTGTTCACGGGGTTCGGCGAAATGTCGGCGACGATATTGACGCCGCGAATGTTCTTCAGGGCATCGCGGAGTGCCACGAAACGCGGCGCCAGAAATTCCAGGCTGTCCTGCGTCAGCAACACGACTTTCGCCTTGCCGCCGAGCCGGCCGTTGATGTAGGCGGTGGCGGCATCGCCCAGAACTTTTCCAGTCAGGTACTGCGGCGCGTTCAGAATAGTGGTTGCCGGGGGCGGCACCACCGTGCCGACGTACCCGCCCGCCCACATGATTTGCTGCAGGCCGCGCGCGAGTGACGAGGGATCCACCGGCGCTGTGACCAGCCCGCCCACCTTCGCAGCCAGAAATGATTGAACCTGTTCGAACTGCTTGGCGGCATCGCTATTGGCGGTCGCCAGCTGGTACTCCAGCCCGCGATCACGCGCCGCAAGCCCAAGCCCGCGATCGACGCCCTGCATGAACTCGCGCTGATTGTCTTGCGCGAAGGCCAGCACTTTCGTCAGGCCGGGAGGTTTGCCGCAGGCGGGCGCGGCGGGGTTGAATGCTGGAAATACTCTCGGCGTGGTGATGCCCTGCGGGCCGTCGGCCGCGTTCGGCGAGGTAATGCCGCCGGCGAGCAAACACGCTGCCAGCCATGCGCAGAGCAAGCTCCGGCCGATCCCCGAGCGGCAGGGTAGGTCAGGTTTCGAGAGCATCTTCAATCCCGTGGCAGGTCCCGCGGCAATACGACGCGAAAAGTTGTGCCCTCGTCAAGCACGGAGGTTACGCTGATTTCTCCACCAAGATTGCGGACCACGGCTTGAACATAGGCAAGGCCGATGCCTTCGCCGGGCTGATCTTGCGTTCCCGCACGCTTGAACAACTCGAATATTCGCTGGCGATCATGCTCGGCGATGCCGCGTCCATTGTCTGCAACCTCGATGACGACGCGCTCGCCCTCTTCGGCGCGGGTCCGCACGTCGATGCGCAAGGGTCGGTCTTGGGAGCGGTACTTTACCGCATTGTCCAGCAGATTGCCGAAGATCTGTTCCAGCGACAGCCTGTCGTTGAAGAGAGGCGGAACCTCGAGGCTAAGCCTGATTTCGCCGCCGGCTTCCGAGAGCTGGTACTGGATCGCCTCGGCGCTTGCCGTGATGACTTCTTTGAGGTCGATGCGTTCGCGCGCCAGGGTGCGGCGTCCCTCGCGCGACAGCTTCATGATCGCGTTGATAAGATTGTTCATCTTGGCGGCCGAGGAGCGAATGAACCCGATCGCCTCCGGCACATCTTCGGTCGCCGCGAGCCGCGCATCCTGCAGAACCGGATCGGCCGTCTCGACGCCCGCCTCCAATTTGTCGATCACCGCCTGCAAGCTTTTCAGCCTGCCTTCGAGTTCGCCGGTGAAGCCGACGATGCTGACAAGCGGCGCCCGCAGATCATGCGTGATGATGTGGACGAAGCGCTGGATCTCGTCGTTGGCGCGGGCGAGATCCGCGGTGCGGTCTTTCACCCGCGCTTCGAGGCCGGTGTTCAGAACGCTCACCTGATCGCGCGCCGTGCCGAGTTCGTGCGTGTAGCGCAGCACGGTGACCGCGGCGCCGCCGACCACGACCACGATGACGATGCCGCCGATGATCGAGAACCAGCGCAGCAGGGTGGCGTTGGCTTTCTGCTCGCCGACCCCCGTTGTCAGCCGTTCGTCGGCTGCGCGAATGATGCCGGTGAAGAAGATATTGGCTTCGTCCATCAGCGCCTTGCCGCGATTGGTGCGGAAGATGGCGAGCGCCTCCGCGTCGCGGCGGTCGCGCTTCAAGGCGATCGTCTGATCCATCTCGCTGAACTTGTCGTGGATGATGGTCGTCAGCCGCTGCACGGAGGCGCTCGATATCTTGTACGGCGCGAGCATCACGTTCATGGCATCGAGTTGCGTCTGGGCGATCGCCTTCGCAGTGTCGTAGGGCGCGAGATAGATTTCGTTGCCGGTGAAGAGGAAGCCGCGCTGGCTGGATTCCGCGGTCTGTACCGCGTTGCGCACGTCCACGGCGGCTCCCCGCGCGTCACGCGCCTCGATGACTTCGTTGAAGTACACCTGCGCGCGCTCGCCGAGCCAGAACGTCATCGCGACGATGGCGAGCAGGGCCAGAAGTCCGACCAGAAGCAGCGCCGTCGTGGAGCGGATAAAGGAACGGTTGGTGATCGACATGGCGGCCAGAGCCATGCCCGATATTTCGCCGCCGCACTACCATTTTCCGGCTTGGAAAAGAGTTCCGCGGCCCTGACCGCGGCGGCGCAATTCCGATAGCGCAAACGCAAAAAAGCCCCGGACCATCGTCCGGGGCTTTGCAGTTCAGGAGATCAGGTCAGAACCGGAAGTTCGCGCCAAACTTGAAGACGTCAACATTGGTCTTGATGCGCGTCACGGTGGTGACGGGCAGATTGGAAGTGAACGTATAGTTCTTGCTGCCGAAGGCGAGATAGTCATACTCGGCGAACACCGACCAATTCGGCACGAAGCCATATTCCATGCCCGCTCCCGCGGTCCAGCCGACGCGCGTGTCGGTGATCGGGTTGGTGGTCACCGTCATGCCGCCGGCGCTGGCGTTGCCGCTGTAGTTCTCATTGATCCAGGCCGCGCCGCCTTTGCCGTACACGAGAACATTATTCCAAGCGTAGCCAATCCGGCCGGTTGCGGTCACATACCAATTGGTCGTGGCCGAAGTATTGGTTACGCCACCTGAATGAGCGTCGCGGCCGTGACCGGCGACACGCTGACATTGGTCCAGGAGGCGTCAGCGCCGATGCCGAACACCCAGTTCGAAACCTGAATGTTGTATCCGCCCTGGAAGCCGCCGAGAAAGCCGCTGCGGTTGGCGCTGATCACCGTGCCGAGCGGATTGAGCAGAAGTCCCGTGGTGGACAGGACGGACGCATTTTCGTCGATCCAGCCGCCGCCGACATGGCCGCCGACATAGAACCCGGTCCAGTTATAGACCGCCATCGGCATGGCCTTGTATTGCCTCGCTGCCAGATCGGCTGCGGTTGCGGTTCCGGCCAAAGCCGCGAATGAAACGCCTGCGAACGAAGCGCCTATGAGAAAAAACTTGTTCATTGTCCCCTCCAACTCAACCGACCCATGCCATGACCGGGCCCACCGGCCGGATCACCCCGCGACAACCTAGGCAGGTGCGCTGGAAATGAAAAATCATGAGTGTGAATGTCGTTCATAACTCCTGTGAATGATGTGGAGCGAGGCGACCGATAAATAGCCGACTGGAGAACTGGACAGACGCGAAATCGGGCGCGTATGTATAATTCCGGCGAATGGTTCCGAGCCTCGGATGGTTGCGCTATGGCATTCACCAATCTGCGTAACGTCGATCTGAACCTGCTGCTCATATTCGAGACGGTGTTCGCAGTCGGCAGTATCAGCGGAGCGGCCGGTCAGCTATCGCTGACACAACCGGCGGTGTCCAATGCGCTGGCCAGATTGCGCGAACATTTCGACGACCCGCTGTTCGTGCGCGAAGGCCGCGGCGTCAAGCCAACCAGCCGCTCGCAGCAGATGATCGAACCGGTGCGCGAAGCCCTGCAACTGATCCGCCGCCAATTCGACGGCGACCATGTGATCGACCTAGCGACCTACAAGCGGCACTTTCGCGTGGTCGTCATCGATCCCCTGGAAGCGCTGATGATGCCGGGCCTGATGCGCGAAATAACCCGAAGCGCGCCGCATATCGTCGTTGAAAATCGCCCGCCGACGCTCACCAACCTCGCGGCCGAAATCGTCGCGGGAACCATCGATCTGGCCTGCTACACATATCCAAGCAACACTCCCGGCCTGGTCATCGAATCGATCGGCGCGGTCGATTATGTCGTCATTGCCCGCAAGGGACATCCCGCCGTCGGCAAGACGCTCAGTTTGAAGACCTTCATGTCGCTCGGTCATGTCGGGTTGATCGACGAACTGCGAAGTCATTCCAACGTCGATCGCGACGTCACGACCCGCGCCGGGCAGCGGCGTATGGTTTATCTCATCAACAAAATCTGGTCGATGCCGCCGATCGTCGGCAACACCGATCTGGTCGCCGTCATTCCGCGCCGTTTTGCGGAGTGGGTGGCGCCGATCTATGGCCTGTCGATCCACGAGCCGCCGGTGCCGATCGCCAGTCAGGACTTCCATATGATATGGCACCAGAAGAACAGCGACGATCCCGGCCATCAATGGTTGCGGCAAACCATGAAGGCTTCGATGCAGCAGCACGGACCGACGCCGCCCGACACTGTAACTGCAACGCGATCGAACCTTCCGAAACGCAAATCAAGGGTAGCCGCGTCCGGCTAGTTGCGTGCAAGTGGACTGCCTCCGCTTTCCATCCACAAACTTCCAATTGACGGCGGCGCGGCGCGCTGGAATGGTGCGCCTGCTTCATGCTAGCTCGGCTGGATGAGCCGCCGTGCCCTGATCGGCGCGGTCAAGACGGCAGAAGCATCACTGGGAGGACTACCGTTGCAATCGCTCCTTAAAATGAGCCGTGGGATCGACGCGTTCACGCGATGGACGGGCAAACGTCTGGCGTGGCTGATTCTGGTTGCCGTGATCGTATCCGCGGTGAACGCCATCATCCGCAAGAGCTTCGACATGTCGTCGAATTCCTGGCTCGAACTGCAATGGGTGCTGTTCAGCGTCGTCTTCCTGCTGTGTTCGCCCTGGACGCTTTTGGATAACGAACACATCCGCATCGACATCGTGAACCAGATGATGCCGAAACGGCTGCGCGACACCATCGACGTGGTTGGACATGCCTTTTTCCTGATGCCGCTGTGCATTGTCATGATCATAACCGGCGGCCCGTTCTTCATGCGCTCCGTCGAGATCAATGAACAGTCAGGCAACGCTGGCGGGCTGCCGCAATGGCCGGCGAAGTCGCTGATCATCATCGGTTTCACGTTCTTGCTGGTGCAGGCCATATCCGAACTGATCAAACGCATCGCCATCATGCGCGGCCTTATTCCGGATCCGCATGCATTACAGCAGGATGCGATGGAAGCCGAAGTCGAACACCTCGTCGAGGCGATAGCCGGCGATAAACCATGATCGCCGAACGCGGTCGCAGGGGGAATTAGATGGCTGCGTTTCTGATTGCGAACATGGCGCCGATCATGTTCGCGTCGTTGGTTGTGTTCCTGCTACTCGGCTATCCCGCGGCATTTTCGCTCGGCGCGGTGGGGCTGATCTTCGCGCTGCTCGGCATTGAACTCGGTGAATTCCGGCCGGACTTCCTGCAGGCGCTGCCCGAACGCGTCTACGGCGTGATGAATAACGACACGCTGCTGGCGATTCCATTCTTCACTTTCATGGGCCTGGTGCTGGAACGCTCGGGGATGGCGGAGGATCTGCTCGACACGATAGGCCAATTGTTCGGCACCATACGCGGCGGCCTCGCCTATGCCGTGGTGTTTGTCGGCGCGCTGCTTGCAGCGACCACCGGCGTCGTCGCGGCGTCCGTGATTTCCATGGGCCTGATCTCGCTGCCGATCATGCTGCGGTACGGCTACGATCGCCGCATGGCGACGGGCATCATCGCCGCCTCCGGCACGCTGGCGCAGATCATCCCGCCCTCGCTGGTGCTGATCGTGATGGCCGACCAGCTCGGCAAGTCGGTCGGCGACATGTACGAGGGCGCGTTCATTCCCGGCCTCGTGCTATCGGCTATGTATGCCGGATATGCCTTTCTCGTGACACTGATATTTCCCAAGGCGGCGCCGGGCCTGCCGCCGGAAGCGATCGGGTTTCGCGAGAAGGACGGCAGCCGCGGGCTGATTTCGCTGGGCATCCTCACGCTGGCCAGCGTGGTGTTCGGCTGGTTCATGATGCGCCATTCGGAGTCGCATGGGGCTGACTTCGTCGTGCTGAGCATGTTCTTCGGCATCCTGTTCGCATTCTTCGTGGCCGTGCTGAACTGGATCGTCGACAAGCTGACCGGCTTTCGTTTCCTGTCGGCGATGGCGCAACAGACCACCTTTGTGATGGTGCCGCCGCTGTTCCTGATCTTCCTGGTGCTGGGTACGATCTTCCTCGGCGTCGCGACACCGACAGAGGGCGGCGCGATGGGCGCCGCGGGCGCCATTCTTCTTGGAGCCGCCAAGCGCCGGCTGAGCTGGGATTTGATCCGCCAGGCGGTGGAATCGACCGCGAAACTGTCGGCGTTCGTCGTCTTCATTCTGGTCGGCGCACGCGTGTTCTCGCTGACATTCTACGGCGTCAACGGCCACGTCTGGGTCGAACACCTGTTGACCTCGCTGCCCGGCGGACAGATCGGCTTCCTGATTTTCGTCAATGCATTCGTGTTCGTCCTGGCCTTCTTCCTCGATTTCTTCGAACTTGCCTTCATCATCATTCCGCTGCTGGGGCCTGCCGCGGAAAAACTCGGTATCGATCTGATATGGTTCGGCGTGATTCTCGGCGTCAACATGCAGACGTCGTTCATGCATCCGCCGTTCGGATTTGCGCTGTTCTATCTTCGCTCGGTCGCGCCAAAGGAAAGCTACATCGACCGCGTCACCGGCAAGCGCATGGACCCAGTGACGACAGGCCAGATCTATTGGGGCGCGGTGCCGTTCGTCGTGATCCAGGTCATCATGGTGCTGCTGGTGATCATATTCCCGTCGATGGTGATGCATTACAAAGGCGCGCTGTCGACCATCGATCCCAACAGCATCAAGATCGAAATACCGCAGATCGAACTGCCGCCGCTGGATTTCGGGCCGCCGCCGAAAATCCAGTAGCTGCTTTGGCTGCTCTGAAATAGTCCAGCGATCGCGCGAAAGCCTATGCGCAGTTCAGGGCGTAGTTGAACCATGGCAGTGTTCGTACCGTTGCCGGAGCCGCACGGACATTTTGCGTTGCCGCTTAATGGCCTGTTGTGCTGGTGCTGCCTGACGCCGGGTCGCGGATTACGGTGCCGGAAAGTCTGTTGACGAGATGCAGCTCGTTCACCGTCAACGAATCCAGCCAGGTCATAGCCGCCGCCATGTCGACATCCGGTTTGGCGTTCGGTGGAACGGGAAGCCCCTTGGCCTTGTACATTGAGGACCAAAGAGTCTCGTAGAAGACCGTGGGCTCATCGAGCATCACCGAACGCATTTTGTAAGTCTTCGTCGCTGCCAGAAAAAGTCTGTCGCATACGGGAGAGAGCGGCTTTGGCGTCGTCACCCAATGGTGAAGAGCGGGATACGCCCCGCGCAGAAAAAAATAACAGCTGGTGTCTACGAGGTTGGTGGCCGGCTCGTCAGGGATGCCCATCGAGATTCCGTCGGGCGTCATCAAATAGCGTCGCGCAACGACGAAGTCGCATGGCTCCTGTTGCCGCGAAGCCAGATCGATGCATCTTGCCACGTGATCGGGCGAAAGCCAGTTGTCCGCGTCCAGCAGTCCGACCCCTTCGTAACCTTCGGAAGCCGCCAACAGCAAACCTACTCCCCTCGGGGTGCCGCCGAAATCGCCGTGGGCGGTATCGAGCTTGAGATGCCGGACGGGTTCATCGTCGATCCAGTGTTGCGCAAACCCGTCGGCAACGACGATGTGATCGACATGCACCGATTGTTTCCTGACGCTGTCGAGGCATCGTTCGAGGGTTTTGCGGTCCTCCTGGTAATAGGGCGTTACGATTGCAAAACGGCTCGTCGTTACAGAAGGCCGGGCAGTCGCGCTGGCAAGACCAGGGAAGGAAGAAATCGTAGGCTTGGCAGCTTTGCCGGTAGGTTCTTCGGGCGGATTTTCTCTGAGCTTTTCAATTGCAAAATGAGCGTTCTCGCTTATCCGGCGGCGCTCCACGTCGGGAATCTTGTTCTCCTGTAGTATTCGGGCGCAGGCGTCCAGGCATTCCGCATATCGGCCAGACCAAAAGGCCAGCACCGAAAACTCATCGAGCAGTCCATAGTCGAACACCCAGCTTTCGATAAATAGTCCGGAAGTCGGGCGGGGTTGATACAGAAATTTTCTCGCCAGCAGATAGCCCTGTTCGTACCGTTCTTTGTTTCTGCAGAAGCGCGCGGCCCCGTGTATCGCTTCGATGCGCGTGCGGCAGGAGCGATGCGCAGCGAGATAGGTCTCGATGATGTCCTCGTCAGAATAGTTCAACTCTTCCTTGAGTCTTGCCGCGCAATACAAGCTTTGAAATACTTCCTCATCCCAGTAGCCCAGCTCCGACCGCTTCAAGTAGTTCTCGATGGCCTGTTCTTTCAGGCCCGCGTCGCGATAGCATTGCGCCAGGTAGAACCGGTATCTCGCGATGAGAAAAGGATCGGTCTCGGAAGGCAGGGCCTTTTCGATAACGGCGGCGTCCTTTTGATACTTCAGCGCGTCCTGCCCGCGCGCGCCGTCGTGCATGTCTCGTATGTGAAATCCTTGTGCGAATTCCCGAGAACATCCCTCAGGACATTCACGAAATTCATGCATCACGGCGCGATACGAGATGTCGATCTTGTTGCTGGCCAGCTGCGGCAGCAGGTAAACGACGCCGCCCGAACGGATCTCGATATCGTACAAATCATGCTGCAAATTCGATTTGAATTTTTCGATGTCGAAGCCGTCGTCGAAGACGATCTCGTTGTCGGCATCGATCATCAATGAATAGTCGATGTCTTTGTGTTCGCGTATTTTCGAAAGCGCAAACGATCTATTGTACGCAAAATCCTGCCACGGCTCGTCCAGTACCTCACCGACTATACCGGCTTTTTCGAAATAGCGCCGCGCGGTCGCCTGCGTTCCATCGGTCGATCCGGTATCCACCAGCAGCACAAAATCAATAAGCGGCAGCATACTGGCGATACAGCGTTCGATGATGTGCGCCTCGTTCTTCACGATCATGCAAAGCGAGATGGTTTTCACTCAGCCCTCCGGCTCCGCACGTTTTGCTCCGCAACTGATCGTTAGCGCCACTGCAAACCGGAGTGCGCCAGGCACCGAGATAATTCCAGGAAGCGAGGGAAACTGCCCAAACCTTAAGAATTCCACGAACTGTTGTAAACCGGTCATAGTCTTCAAAATGGGTGAACCGATCAATCAGTGATTATTTCCAAGCGGTTAGCGACAAACCGCGCAAATCCTGGTCGCCTGTAGCTCGCGTAGCTGCCGAATGCACAAGCTTGTCGGCGCTGTCGCGGAAATCTAGAAATGCCTCGAAGGCATTTTGACAGGGGGATTCCCGTGAAACGTGCTCTGGTCGCAAGTTCGTTCGTGATCCCTGCCATGATCGGCGGGCAATCTCTGGTTCAAGACGCCGCCTTGGCGCAGGGCTTCCGCAGTGACTGGTCCGGTCCATCGATCGGCGTCGTCGGCACCGGTGCGTCGGGAACCTCCACCCAAACCGATCCGGGCTTTACCGGGCCGACGGGCGAAACCGGTCCGACAGGTCCCACGGGTCCGACAGGTCCTACCGGCCCGACAGGCGCGACCGGCTTGTCTGGAGACGGACGTTACGGCATGCGGGGCGCTCTGTTCGGGGGGGGCGCTGCTTTCAACTGGCAATCCGGCGCTTGGGTCTACGGCATTGCCGGCGATATTTCCGGCGGCAACATTTCCGGCAGCTCGGACGTCTGCGGCGCGCCGGGCTTGCCGCATTCGTGCGGCACGAGCCTTGATTGGCTGGGAACGCTTCGCGGGCAGCTTGGCTATGCCCTGGGCCCCGCAGGCAATTGGCTGCCGTACGTGACCGGCGGTCTTGCCGTCGGAAATGTTCATGGTTGGGATGCTTTGACTCCGGCTTCCGGAACGGCGACCCGAGCAGGCTGGACCGCGGGTGCAGGCCTGGCCGTCATGGTGATCCCTCGCTGGGTGTTGAAGTTCGAATATCTGCATGTCGATCTTGGCCGTTCGAACCTGTTCAATATTGTGACTGGCGTGCCGGAAACCGTAGGCTTCAGGTCGGACCTGTTCAGGCTTGGGGCGTCCTATCAGTTCAATGCCGCGTCCGAGCCGCCGGCCAGGGTTTGGACCAAAGCCAGGTAAGCGGCGCGCTGCCGATCCCGTTTTCGAGCGGTCACTGCGGCAGCAGTGCGCGTCAGCTAGATCAAGCCTGACAGCCGCAGCGCGACGCCCGCTGCGCATGATGCCGCAAGCACGGTCAGCATTCCCAAATTGAAGCGGAAGATCGCAAGAGCCGCCGCGAGTGCCAGCGCAAGCGCGGGAACCTCGATGCTCGACCACACCGGCGCGTCGAACGACAGCCCGAACGAACGGACCGGCGTGGTTTGGCGAAACACGGTGTGCAGGCCAAACCAGATCGACAGATTGAGGATGACGCCGACGACCGCGGCGGTGATCGCCGACAGCGCACCCGCCAGCCCTCGGTTGCCGCGCATCGTTTCGATGAACGGCGCGCCCAGAAATATCCAGAGGAAACACGGCGTGAACGTCACCCACGTCGCGAGCAAACCGCCGAGCGTTCCCGCCATAATCGGCGAGAGCGCGCCGGGATCGCGGTACGCCGCCATGAAGCCCACGAACTGCAGCACCATGATCAGCGGCCCCGGCGTGGTCTCCGCCATGCCGAGGCCATCGAGCATCTCGCGCGGCTGCACCCAGTGATAGTGCTCGACGGCCTGTTGCGCGACGTAGGCCAGCACTGCATAAGCGCCGCCGAACGTCACCATCGCCATCTTGCTGAAGAACAATGCGATCTGGCTGAACACGTTGGCCTCGCCATAGGCGGCAAGCAGGGCGGCGACCGGCAACAACCACAGCGCCAGCCACACTGAACTGACCTTCAAGGCTCGGGAAATGCTTGGCCTCACGTGATCGGGCAATTCGTCGCCGAGCATGCTGTCGACCACCGCAGGCTTCTTGCCGCCGCCGTGCTCGATGGCGGAAAATTCCGGCCGGCCAAGCTTTGCGCCGAAATAGCCGATGAGACCGGCCGCGATGATGATGATGGGGAACGGCACGTTGAAGAAAAAGATCGCGACGAAGGCGATCGTGGCAAGGCCGATCATGACCGGATTGCGCAAGGCGCGCTTGCCGACGCGAACCACGGCTTGAATGACGATGGCCAGCACAGCCGCTTTCAAGCCGAAAAATACCGCCTCGACAAAACCGACATTGCCGTAAGCGGCGTAAACATAGCTCAATCCCATGATAGCGATCACGCCGGGCAATATGAAAAGCCCGCCGGCCATGATGCCGCCCGCCGTGCGATGCAGCAGCCATCCGATGTAGGTCGCAAGCTGCTGCGCTTCCGGGCCGGGCAGCAGCATGCAGTAGTTCAGCGCATGCAGGAACCGGCTCTCCGAAATCCAGTTCTTCTCCTCGACCAGGATGCGGTGCATCACGGCGATCTGTCCCGCCGGCCCGCCGAAGCTGAGCAGCGCAACGCGCAGCCAGACCCGAAAGGCTTCGCCGAAACTGATATCGTGGCCGGCATCCCGATCGGCGATTTTCTGCGTCACGGCGAGGTCGCTCATGGCCGGGCTTTGTTGGTCGGCCAATTATGGGTCTCGCCGGTCGCGTCGCGACACCAGCGATAGAACGCATCATAAAGCAGCAATCCGGCGTCCAACTGTTCGAGGTCGTCATCGAACATTCGCGAGAGGCCGAGCGATGCCGCCAGCAATCCCGGGGCTTCTGGCGAAAGATCGGGCCGCCCGGTATCCGCACCGCGCACCATCTCGGCAAGACGGAGTAATGGCGGCGTCGCCAACGCGAACTCTTCGATCATGGTGTCGAAAGTGCAGCGATCGCCGCGATGGCTCCAGAACACGTTCTCGATGTCGAACGGCGTGGCGTTGAATCGCTCGCCCACGGCGATGACTTCCGGCGCCGCCACGAAGAGAAATACCGCGTACGGATCGATAAACCGGCGAATCAGCCAGGGGCAGGCGATACGGTCGACCTTCGGTCTAGCGCGCGTCACCCAGACGGTACGCCCCCGGCCGTCACGCGCTGGAAATTTTGCTTGCAGGCACAAGGGGCCGCTTTGCCTTTTCCCATTCGACGAAACCACCGTCGAGAATTTCCGCAGCTATCCGGTGATGCCGTAGCAGGGACGCCGTGCCTTCGCTGAGCTTCTGCCCCTTGTGACAGACCACGATCGCACTCTTGCCGCCAAGCTGCGAAGCCCAGCTATCCACTTCGCGATGCGAGCGCCTGATTGCGCCGGGGATGAGCCGCGGGTCGGCATCGAAATCCTCGTCGATGCGCACGTCGATCAGGACAGGTGCGTGCGCCGTGCCGATCAGGCGTGAAAGTTTGTCAGACGATATGGAGGTGTAGGATGACATGGCCGCGCCCTCGTTGAAAACGGGACGCGATACTTGGGCATGTCGCCTCGTGGGGAGATCGCAGAATCCCCATGCGCAAAATACAGCGGAGATCGCGCCTTCTGTCAATGTGCTCGTCGCGCTCAGCGAGGTGGCGGTTATTGGCGGGGCCACATACATAGGCAGTCATTAAGGTCTCTGAGGATCAGCTCTATGCGCTCGCATTCGATCGAACCATGGACGCATGACCATGTTTTTCTCGGCCAACATCACTCCCGCAACGAGCGGCGGACATGGTTCGTGGTCGCCCTGACCGCGGCGATGATGGTCGGCGAAATTGTGGCGGGAACGTTGTTCGGATCGATGGCGCTGCTCGCGGACGGCTGGCACATGGCCACCCATGCCGTGGCGCTCGGCATCGCCGCAATCGCCTATCTGTTCGCCCGCCAGCACGTCGGCAATGCGCGCTTTGCCTTCGGCACCGGCAAATTCGGCGATCTCGCAGCATTCTCCAGCGCCATCATCCTGGCGATGATTGCAATCCAGATCGCCTATGAAAGCGCGGTACGGCTGGTCAATCCGGTGCCGATCGCTTACGGCGAAGCCATCCTCGTGGCATCGCTTGGTCTCGGGGTGAATTTGATCAGCGCCTGGCTTTTGCGCGATACGCACGACCATGGCCATCATGGTCATTCTCACGGCGAGGGCCATCGTCATCACGATAACAACCTGCGCGCGGCTTATGTCCATGTTCTTGCCGATGCCGCTACGTCGGTTCTCGCTATCGCCGCGCTGGTGGTCGCCATGTACGCGCGGTGGGTTTGGGCCGATCCGGCGGTCGGAATCATCGGCAGCATTGTTATTGCGAGTTGGGCCTATGGGCTGATCCGGGATTCCGGGGCGGTCCTGCTGGATGTCAGCGCCGACAAGGACATCGAGCAGCTCATCCGCGATCGATTGCAGACGAAAGGCGATCGCGTGACGGACCTTCATCTGTGGCAGGTTGGTCCCGGCCACCGCGCGGCGGTGATTTCACTCGTCTCCGACAATCCGCTGCCGCCCGCGACCTACAAGCGCCGCCTCGGCGGTCTGCGGGGACTGAGCCACGTAACGGTCGAGGTTGAGGCTTGTCCTGATACGGCGCACGCAGTTGCCAGTGCGAGCTAGGCTCCCGGTTCAGGGGCCGTGAGCGATCAATGCTGTCGCCATCAACGACAAGCCAGCGACCAGAAGAAGCACCAGCACCGCTCTGCGGAATGTCTCGTCATCAATCGTTCCATAGAGCTTGAAACCGCTCCAAAGGCCGGCGAGCAGAAACGGCAGGCCGAGCCCGTACAGTTTAAGCGTTTCGGATGTGACGGCGCCGGTGACGGCCATCGAAATGGAAATGACGACAAAGGCCACAAACAGCACGGGCTGGAATACGGCGCGCTGAACATCCCTCGTCCAGCCGCGCCATTGGCAGGAGATCGTCGATACGACCCCACCAAGTCCCGTGAGTTCGCCGACCAGTCCGTTGACGACGCCGATGGCGATGTCGGGTGCGACGCCGATTTGCATTGGCTTGATGGCTGGCCGCACCAATCCGTAAATCGTGTAGAGCACCAGCAATACGCCGACGCCAAACCGCAGAAAGACCGGGTTGATGTAGCTAAGCAGGATCACGCCGATCGGGATGCCGATCACTGTGCCGAGTGTAAGGGGCCAGATTTTTCGCCGGTCCAGCGCCTGACGCAGTTTCAAGATGCCGTAGCCCTGCGTGAACAGGCCGTAGCCGGCAATCAGCGTTGCGGTTTGCATGGGCGTAATGATGTGCAGCCATACGCCCGACACCACAAGGCCCATCGCGAAGCCCGAAAAGCCGCTGACGAAACCGCCGGCAAAAGCCGCAACGGCAAAAAGTGTGAGATCGAAACCATTCATGGCGCTCGCTCCAAAACGGGCGAGCAGCGCTTGAATGGGATCACCATTTCATGGGGAGGCTGCGGTGTCCCCGCAACAGCCTATCGCTTTGGCAAAGGAAATAGCAAGATTAGGCTCCGCGCCGTTTGATATTGGTTGTGCAACGTAGGTGTTGTGAGCATCCAAATGTTTCGCAGAAATCAATGGCTTGGACCCCGAAAGCACCACCCAAAAACGCCCCTTCCTGCTTGCGCCGAACACTTGCATCCTTTATCCGGGTGATGCCTTGCATGCGAGCGGCTTAACGCCGTGTTTTGCCTTGGCCGTAATTGATTGCAGGGAAATCTAACGAAATGGCCAATGTTGTCGTCGTCGGCGCCCAGTGGGGCGACGAGGGAAAGGGCAAGATCGTCGACTGGCTCTCGGAGCAGGCCGACATCGTCGTGCGCTTTCAGGGCGGCCACAATGCCGGCCACACGCTCGTCATCAACGGCGAAACCTACAAGCTGGCGCTGCTGCCGTCGGGCGTGCTGCGGCCCTCGAAGCTGGCGGTGATCGGCAACGGCGTGGTGTTCGATCCGCAGGCGTTCCTCGATGAAGTCGCAAAACTGTCAGCGCAAGGCGTCGCCATCAGCCCGGAGAATCTGCGCGTTGCCGAGAACGTCACGCTGATCCTGCCGTTGCACCGCGAGCTCGATGCGATCCGCGAAAATTCCAACAAGGCCACCGCGATCGGCACCACACAACGCGGCATCGGCCCCGCCTATGAAGACAAGGTCGGCCGCCGCGCCATCCGGCTGATGGATCTCGCCGATCTCGCGACGCTGCCGCACAAGATCGATCGGCTGCTGGCGCATCACAATGCGTTGCGGCGCGGCTTGAATCTTGCGGAAATCGACGGCGCGGGAATTCTGAAGGAACTGACCGCGCTGGCGCCGAAATTATTGCCTTACGCCGAGACGGTGTGGCGGCTGCTCGACATCAAGCGCCGCGAGGGCAAGCGCATCCTGTTCGAAGGCGCGCAGGGCGCGCTGCTCGACGTGGACCACGGCACCTATCCTTATGTCACCTCGTCCAACACCGTGGCGGCGCAGGCCGCGACCGGAACCGGCATGGGTCCGGGCGCGGTCGGCTATGTCCTGGGGATCTGCAAGGCCTATACGACGCGCGTGGGGCAGGGGCCGTTTCCGACCGAACTCACCAACGAGATCGGTGAGGAGATCGGCCGTCGAGGCAAGGAATTCGGCGTCAACACCGGACGCAAGCGCCGCTGCGGTTGGTTCGACGCGGTGCTGGTGCGCCAGACCGTGCGGACCTGCGGCATCAACGGACTGGCGCTGACGAAACTCGACATCCTCGACGGCTTCGACGCCATCGAAGTCTGCGTCGGCTACCGACTGGACGGCCGCGAGATCGACCATCTGCCGGCGGGCGAGGGCGCGCAGTCCCGGGTCGAGCCGGTGTATGAGACCATTGAGGGCTGGAAGGAGCCGACCGCCAACGCGCGCTCGTGGGCGGATTTGCCGGCGCAGGCCATCAAATACGTCCGCCGGGTCGAGGAACTCGTTGGTTGTCCTATCGCATTGCTTTCCACCAGCCCTGAACGCGAGGATACTATTCTGGTACAGAACCCGTTCGAGGCTTAAGGGGATATTACCGTTAAGCGTTCAACTTGAGTCATTATGGCTGATTACTACCCGCTGATCGCACGCGCCATTGCCGGACTGGATCCCAGTGCTCCCGGCGAGAGCCGCCGCGCGCTTTATGAGCGCGCGCGCTCGGCGCTGATCGCGCAACTGCGCAGCGTGCAGCCGCCTTTGAGCGAATCCGAGATCACCCGCGAGCGGCTGTCGCTGGAAGAAGCCGTGCGCAAGGTCGAATCCGAAGCGGCGCAGCGCGCCCGCGAGGCCTCGCGGGCGGGCAATGCCGATCGCAGCCGCGCCGGCGATGCGTTCCGCGCCGGCATCCGCACCAACGTCAAGCCCGGCGACGCAGCCGCGGCTCCGGCGCGCGCGCGCCAGCCGGTCACGCCAACGCCGCCGCCATCGCGCGATCGGCGAGGACGACACTCCGCCCCGCCGCGGCCGCCGCGCAATCTTCGCGTCGATCCGCCGCCGATTCCACCCGCGCCAAATCTTTCCGGACCAAGGCCGCAGCCGCCGCAGCCCGGACCAAGCGGTATGCCGCGCCGTCCCGATCCAAACGCGCCGCAAAACCAGCCGCCATCAGGCATGCGCTTCCGCGACGTGGTGGCGGATGCCGACGATCTCGGCCGCGCCACGGTTCAGGCCGGGCGTTCGGCGCGGAAAACCTACGCCAACGTGCCCTCGCCGTCGCCGGAGTTCGACCGACTCGAGCCCAGCCTCGAGGACCGCGGCGCCGATCCCGACGCGCCCTATTCATATGACGAATCCATCGAGGAAGCGGAGCGCTACGCGCCGCAGGGCACGCCGACGCAGCCCGTGCCGCGCCCGCGCATCGCGCCCAACGAGGGCCGCGACAAGAAACGCAAAGTCCGCACCGCGCCGATGTTCCCCTTCAAGAGCGCGATCGCCATCGGCATCGTGCTAATCCTAGCTGGCGCTGCGATCCTGTGGGGACCGAAACTGGTGTCGGGCGTGCGCGGCCTGATGCGGCCCGCCGTGGTGGAAGCGCCGAAGGATACCTCGCCGGCGCAGAAGCCGAAAATCGCCGACCGTGTCGGCCAGCCCGCGACCTCCGAGCAGGTTGCGCCGGTGGCGCAGCGCGTCGTGCTGTATGACGAGGATCCGGCGGACCCCAAGGGCAAGCAGTATGTCGGCACGGTGGTGTGGCGCACCGAGCAGATCAAGGGGGGCGCGGGCGCGGCCGATATCGCGGTGCGCGGCGATGTCGACATTCCCGACCGCAAATTCCGCATGACGCTGTCGTTCCGCCGCAACACCGACACGTCGCTGCCGGCAAGCCACACCGCGGAAGTCACCTTCATCCTGCCGCCGAACTTCGACGGCGGCGGCGTCGCCAACGTGCCGGGCATCCTGATGAAATCCAACGAGCAGGCGCGCGGCACGCCGCTGGCCGGGCTCGCGGTCAAGGTCACCGACGGCTTCTTCCTGATCGGGCTGTCGAATGTCGATGCCGACCGCACCCGCAATTTGCAGCTCCTGAAGGAGCGCTCGTGGTTCGACCTGCCGCTGGTCTACGCCAACCAGCGCCGCGCCATCATCGCGATCGAAAAGGGCGCCCCGGGCGAACGCGCCTTCAACGAAGCCTTTGCCGCTTGGGGCGAGTAGGGGGCGGCTTCGCTCCGGAATTTCTGCCGTCATACGCGGGCTTGACCCGCGTATCCATCATCCTTCGTAAAGATTTATTCGACGAAAGATGGATCACGGGTCAAGCCCGGTGACGACGATCACCCATCCCCGGACTTGATCCCGTCATCGATCTCAAGGCAAACTCTCGCGCAGACAAGACGCGAGGGCAGGGCATGAAACGCTATTTTATTTTCGGGGCGCTGGGACCGTTCATCGGCGGCTTCCTGCTGCTGATGGTGATGACGACGCTGTCGGGCTACTGGGCCCAGACCGATGTCATGGAGATCGAGAAGCTGCTCAAGGTATTCTTCTGGTCGCTGCAATACAGCTACCTTTTCGGCATCGTGCCCGCGCTGATCATCGCCTCGGTGGACGACATCGTCTGCCACATCAAGCCGATCGGCGCAGTGGTGCGCATGCTGATCGTCGGCGCGATCGCGTTCATCGCGGCGGGCTTTGTGTATGGCGGCCGCGGCGCAGACATGGGCGCCAAGCAGTTCTTTCTCTACGGCCTGGTGGGGCTGGTGCCCGCGATGCTTTCGTCATGGCTGGCGCACGAGGCGATCGAGCGCGACGCCCGCAACCGGCGGCAGGCGCAGGCGGCGACGGTGTAAAAACCCGCTCATCGCCCGCTGGGTATTCTTCCGCCAGCTGCAGCCCACTCGCCGAACGTCTGGAAGGGCACGCCGAGCCTGTCGTAATACACGCGAAGATAGCCGTCGCGACCCCGCTCGACCGCGTCGGGGCGCACCATGCTGACCTCCTGCGCCATCACGCCGACATAGGCTTTGTTGCTGCCGTTGTAGGCGAAGCGGTAGTAGCCCAATCCATTCTGCAAATGACCGAGCAGCACGATGTCGTGCTTGAGCGCGATGTCCGAACGGCGCGGGGCGGCACGGCGGACTGCTCCCCCTCCACCGCGCGGTGCGCCGCCGCCGCGGCGAATACCACCGCCGCCGCCGCGGAATGCGGCGCGGTTTCCACCGCCGGAAAAACGGACAGGAGCGCGATTGACGCGGGCCGGCCTGAAAGCTGGTGCGCGGAAAGCAGGTCGTGTGACGCTGCGGTTCGCGCGCCCGCCGATTCCGGTCGCCGTGCGATTGAGGTTGCCGATTGGCCGATTGCCCATCGTCTTGCCCGCTCCCGTCTGGCCCGCGCGATCGATCCCTTGAGCGCGATTGCCGGTATTGAGGCGGTTCGCGCCCAGGCCTAATCCCTCGCGGCCGCCCGCCGGACGCTGGTTCGGGTTGCCAAACCGCTGCTGCAGGTTCGCGTTGTTGTAGCGCGCGCCCTGGCGATGCGCCGGATCGTGCTGCCAGTTCTCGACGCGGGCGCCGCGATTGACGTTGATGCCGCCAGCCCTCCAATTGACGTGGTTTCCGCCCCAATAACCGCCGCCGCCCCAATATCCGCCCCGACCCCAGCGGCCGAGCGCATATCCGCCGCCAAAGACGATGCCGGTCGCGATGACGCCGGCGGCGATATAGCCCGGATATCCCCAATAGTAGGGATAGGCCGGATAATCGGCGTAGGGCCAGTCGCCATAGACGACGGCCGGTTCATAATAGGGAACGTAAACGGTGTCGGGCACGGCGGGCTCGATGTAGATCGTCGGCCGGTTCTGCTCCTGCCGCACCGTCACGACCTGCTGCTTGGTGGTCGAAAGCTTCTGCCTGTCATAGGCCTTCGATCGCAGCCGCTGCACGGCGTCCATCACGTCCTGTTGCTGGGCCACGAAGGCCTCACCGAGCTTCTGCGTCCAGTCGAGACGCTCGCTCATCATCTGCAGCACCGAAGGTGCGGCGACGAGCGATTTCACACTCGCATCCCAATCCTGCTGCTCGGCCGCGGCCTTGAGCGCGTCGCCTTTCAGCTTGCTGTTGGCCTTCAGCCATCGGTCGGCGCGGACGACCTCGAGCGGGTAGGTCGCGGCCATCAGGATGTTCGCGAGCAGCGTGTCGGGATAAAGCGCGATCGGCGCAACCAATCCATCCAGCTCGGCCGGCTTGAGCAATTCCGCCGCCGGGGCTGCCGGCGATGCCGCCGCGGGCGCGGGCGCGGCATTTGGATCGGTGGTCTGGCCAAGCGCGTGCTGACCGCATTGAAGGATGCCGAAGATCGTCAGGAAGCACATCGTTCTAAATGAATTCATGACAAGTCTCCCGATTGATCGCTCTCGCGTACGATGGAATTTTTTCCTGCGTGCGTAGCTGAACTTAGATCGAAGGATTGTGGCGATTTTCGCAAGCGTCAAGTTGGGCTAGGCTATCGCACCAGGCGATCAGACGAGCAGCGGAACCGGCGGAAGCGGCGGCTGGAGGTGGCGACCGTGCAGAGCGAGCGTAGCGGCGGTGGAAAAATGACACACAATCCGTAGCGGCTTTTCCTCCTAGAGAAATCACGCCACTTTGCGGACATGACAAAGGCAGAAAGCAGGGCGGCGGCTAAGGTATGGCATAAGGAACGCCAACTCCGCTTTCTCGAGGAGAGCGCAATCTGAAAGTCGCCGACGACCTCGAAAAGCTGCGGGAGTTTTGTTGGTATTTTATGCTGCATCGGGAAGTTCTTGACGTGCAAACCGATGCTTTGATCGACGCCATCGACGATTATGCCGAACGCCTGACCGGCGACAGAAGAGCGCTTCACTTGAAGGGGCATAGCATCCCGTAGGCGCTGTCCGACGCGCGCGTATCAGACAGCTAGTCGCTTCCTTCGCGAACGGTTTCCACACGCAGCGAACCTTTGGGAAGTGGGCGCAGCAATTCGCTTTCGGGCTTTGTCAGATGAAGCCACGAGGACCAGTCCGCCGGCTGCAACACCACAACTTGGCGGGGATGATACGGCTCGACATCGGGGCCGGGCGACGTGGTGAGCATGGTGAAGCTCGGCGGCGCATTTCCTTTGCCGTCGCGCCAGAGCCCGGCAATCGCGAGCCACGACACACCGTTGAGCGTGAAGCGATGTTTGGCTTTGGGATATTTCTTGCCGGTGAATTCAAAGAAGGCAGACGCGGGAATGAGACACCGGTTGCTCTTGTCGAAGTGGCGGCCTTCCGATTTGAAATTGAAGACGGGCCCCCCGCGGCCGGTTGGCGGAAAGCCGAAGCTCATCGGCACGAGTTCGACGATGTTGCCGGCGGCGCGCATGACGGGGCCGATATCATTGATCTTGATGTCGTCGGCCTGGGGCAGGTCGCTTTTGCTCTGGCGCTCCGGTATCTCCAGCGCCGCGCGCTGCATCATCGCGCGATATTGCGCCCATTCAATGTGTTGTTCGTAGTCGTTGCACATGGGTGGTCCTACTTACGCTTAGGGCTCCGCATCCCGCGCAGCATCCTTGCCCGCTGTATGTATGACGGCAGCGCATAGACAGCCGGGGACTGGGGGCAAAACACGCCAGTACTCATAGCCATGGGAAGAAGCAGTAGGATATGAATGGTGCAACTCTACGTTCGTATGGAGAAAAAAATATGCACGCCACATTCAAATTGACATTGATTGTGCCAGACCCTTGGAACGTAAGGTCGTAGGTGCCGTTACCGTCAGGGCCTTTTCATCGTGCAGTCGTCTAGAGATAAACCGCCAGTTTGGAGCGAGGCCAATTTACGCCTCGCCGTTGAGGCTGCGGGTGTCGCGCTGTGGTCGTGGAACGTTGACGACGACACACTTACGATGGATGAAAGTGGATACCGTTTGTGGGGCGTCCCCATAAGCGAGTTTGTGGCTTTTGAAGACCTTTCTGCTCACATCCATCCGGCGGACCGCGATCGCGTGAGGGCCGCCTTTGCCGCGACCCGAGCCATTTCTGGGCCTTATGAAATTGATTTTCGAATTATCCTCGATAGCCAAATTAGATGGATTTCCGGTCGCGGTCAGGGAGCAGACGTTGGGATGGTCGGACGGGTGATGTTCGGCATATTCATTGATGTGACTGGACGTAAACAGGCCGAGGAAGGTCACGAGTTGCTGGCGGGCGAAATGAGCCACCGGGTCAAGAACCTCTTAGCTATTGCGTCTGGTCTTACTTCAATTACGTCCCGCTCGGCGAAGACAACCGAGGATATGGCCAGCCAGCTCATAAACCGGCTCACCGCGCTGGGACGCGCGCACGATCTCGTTCGCCCACTCCCAGGCCATCAGGGCAAGGCCGCTCTCCTAGGCGACCTGATAGCCGTGTTGCTCGCACCGTATGACGATATGGGAGCTTTCAGCGGGCGCGTTCGCGTGTCCGTTCCGCGCATGGGCGTAGGAGAAAGCACAGCAAATATCCTGGCCTTGGTAATCCACGAGCTAGCGACCAATTCGCTCAAATACGGGGCGCTATCTGCCGCCACCGGCACCTTGGACGTATCCTGCACAGAAGCGGACGATGAACTCGTGATGGTATGGACGGAGCGCGGGGGACCGCACGTAGCAGCTCCCCCAGCGGGGAAAGAAGGTTACGGCTCTAAAATGGTCGCACAAGTCCTTGCGACCCATCTTAGTGGTACCATCGAGCGCGATTGGTCCCCGGATGGCGCGATCGTAACACTTCGAATGAATAAGACGCGCCTTGCGGTCTAGCACCTTCGCCCCCGGTGCCTACGCGGACATTTAGACCTAGGAGCAAGCCGCCTCAAGAAGACCCAGAAGCGTAGGGCTAGGTAATCAGAGATTGTGCGCGGCGGGGGAAGTTTTGTCTTCGTTCCTTAACTCCTGCTCGGCTAGCAGCCAAAACTCTTCGTCACGATCCGCAGGCTCGCCGGCCTGTCTCCACAAATCGTAGGCGCGTGTGCGGATATCTTCTTCATCGGGCTGCATTGCGCGCTGCTCGAGCTCTGATGCAAGACCCAGAATGCTCTCGGCGATTTCCTTGTCACTGATCGAGAGCACGTAGGCCCGATACCTCGCCGCCTTTGAATGTAGTTGCGCCCTGTAACTCACGACCAGCACCTTCCTTTTCACGGAAAACAAGAGGAGGCCGGAAATGTTTCAGGCTGCCACATGCATTTCGTCAAAAAGTATACTCATGAGTTTATTACGCATCCGCGTTCACCTCAAAAACTCAAGGTTCTTCGAAAACACGCATGAACAGTCGCGTGGTGAACGCGGACTGCTGGCAGGGAGACGCGCTTGATATGCCCAGGCGAACACCCAGCCTACGAATCAACGAATTATTTTCTAGGCTTGACATCTCCCTGTTAACTGGACTATATTCCTATCCATCCCGTCCCACTTTGAGGGGCGTTGCCAGGGACGCTTGTTAGCGCGGGGCGGGATGCGGCGCCTGCGGGCGCGGGGAGGACGTCTCCTCGCGCACTCGGGAGGCCGGGGGTAACCGTCCGAGCCCACTACGGGGCTCTGCCTTCAATGGCTGGACGCGAACGGGTGAACGGCGGCGAAAGCGGCCGGGATGGACGTGAGGCCGCGGCGCAAATCGTCGGCTGAGCGTGGCCTGGGCGCGGAAGCGCGGTCCCTCGGACAGAAAAGCCGCGGTGGAGCGTCGAAAGGCGTTGCCGCGGCCGGTGGTGCCGGCTCGCGGCCCCTACCAAAGGCGCGTCTCTCGGCGCTCCGCCCCCTCTTTTTTTTGAGGGGGGAAACCAGAACCCACCCTTCACGCAAACCATTTGCGGGCAGCGATGACGCTCGCCCGTTGCAACGCGACAGGAGAGGGCGAGGATGCCGGAAGAAGAGGCGACAAGGGGATCGCGAGCGCGACAGCGAGGCGATATCGCGCAAGATCAACCGCACGATCGGCGATGCAATCGAAGGCTGGCGCAGCTGCAGCGTCAAGGCGTGCCGGCGCAATCACCGCTGCTCGAGCGATACTTTCGCCTGCCTTGCGAAAAAGCACCGTGAAAATGCCGGCCGCATGACGCCTGAGGAGCAGTCGCAATCGATGCACGAGCTGAGGCTGATGCTGGATGCGCGGCTGGCGGAATTGCGCGGCAAGGCGGGCGAGGACGAGGCAGCAAAGGAGGCGATGCCGTGGCGGAAAGGCGGGGGCGGGAAGTGAGCGGTGCGGCGGCGTGACGCAACTTGCACGGAAGTCGCGCGTTACCCATGTGATGCCGATGACAAACCAACAGACATTTGGCCAAAACGCCGCGGGCCGCTCCTCCGCGCGCAAGGCCGATGCGCGGGGTCCGGTGATCGATCAGGACGGCCGCACGCTGGCGCCGCCGGAATCAATCGGCGAGGGCTTTCGCGATTTCAATTTCAACTTCGGCAATGCCGGCGGCGGCCTGTTCGGCAATCTGACGCGCGAGCAGCGTTTTGCGCGGATCGAGGCGCTGGCAAAACTGCTCGACGTCGCCTTCATCCTGCCGGGCACCAACATCCGCTACGGCATCGACGGGCTGATAGGCTTGATCCCGGTGGTCGGCGACATTATTACCACGGCGATCCAGCTATGGCTGGTGCGCGAGGCGCGCGCGCTCGGCGCGCCCTGGCATGTCACGGCGCGGATGCTCGGCAATGTGGCGCTGGATGGCGCGGTCGGCGCCGTGCCGCTGTTGGGCGATGCCTTCGATGTGATGTTCCGCGCCAACATCCGCAACGTGCGGTTGCTGCGGCACTGGATGGAGAAGCAGCCGCGGCTGTAGCCTTACGCTGCGTTCTGGTCGGCGTCGGGATTGGCGGGCATCGCGACGGCGGCCGGCGGGTGACGCTCCAGCGGAAAATCCTGGCTCTCGTACAGCGTGCGAATGCCGCTCTGGTCGAAGCGCGCCTCGTCGACCTGCAGGTAGGCACCGTTCAGCGAATCCGCCGGAAGCTGCTCGATCGCGAACTGCACCGCGGCAGCGGCAGTATCGAAACGGCGATACGCAAAGCCGGCACGCTTCTTCTTGCGGATGGCGGCGGGGAAAAGTTCGGCGGCGGTGTTGTAGCTGAAGGCTGCCATGGCCAATGACCTTTATTTTTATTGCGGACGCAAACAAAACGACGGAAGCGCCAGGCATTCCAGGCAGACGCTGGCGGGCATCCATTGTTTCAAGGACAGACCCCAATATAGTCATCTCAGCGAAAAATGCAACTCCCGCCGCGCGCGATGATAAATCGCGGCGGGCTCCTCGGTCGGTCGCTGGAATCCCTGCGAATTCAGGCAGATGCGGCTCAGAGCTTGCCGAGCAGCAGCAGTATCAGCAGGATCACCAGGATGACCCCGCCGATGCCCATTCCGCTGTGGCCCATGCCATAGCCGTAGCCGCCGAAACGCCCGCTGAATCCGCCCAGCAGGAAAATGATCAGGATGATGATGAGTATCAGTCCAAGCGACATGGCTCTCCCCCGCGGGCGGCCGGCACGTAAAGACGCACCGCCCCGCCCGGGACCCATCAAAGCAGATTCGCGCCGTCGGTTCCAGAACAGGAACCCGCAAAAGCATCGATTTTAGTCGCCGCCAATCGGGACGACCTTAAGCGGCGAGGTGAAAGGCTCGACGCGAAGCGTATCGCTCGACATCAGTCCAATCTTGCGCAGCGGCGCTTGCTCAAGCGCGCCGGCCTCGGCCTTGCGGACTTCATATTGCCAGGCCGTCATGGTGCCCTGAGCCTTGAGAATCTTCACAATGCCGCCGGCGTTTTTGCCGTCGAGTTGCGCAAGCTCCGTGTCGGGAATTCCGATCACGACCTCGTCGCGCGGCGTGATGACCTTGAACAGCGACACCTTGTCGGTGGCCAAGGCCGGGTGGTTGACGAGGCCCTCGAGCAGAAGACCGGCAAAGCCGACCCCGAGCAGCCATCGCTTGGAAGTTTGGGACATTCTTTAACTTTCTTATTGGTTAAGGCAGGTGTGGTGCAGAGACAGAAAGCCCCGCGCAACCGAAGCGGTCACGCGAGGCAAGTTAAGTGTTCGAACTTAATTGCGGATTTATTTGGGCTGTTTTTTCAGTGCCGCGGAGTTGATGCAGTAGCGCAAACCCGTCGGTCCCGGTCCGTCTTCGAAGACATGGCCAAGATGCCCGCTGCAATTTGAGCAAAGCACCTCGGTGCGCATCATGCCGTGGGTGACGTCGCGCTCCTCATCGACGTGGCTTTCAGCCGCAGGCTGCGAAAAGCTCGGCCAGCCGCAGCCGGAGTCGAACTTGGCATCGGACTCAAACAGCGTCTGTCCGCAGCCGGCACAAACATACGTGCCCGGCGTGTGGTCATGGTCGTATTCGCCGGTAAATGGCCGTTCGGTCGCTTTCTCTCGCAGCACCGCGTATTGCATCGGCGTCAATTCCTGACGCCATTCGCTTTCGCTCTTTTCGACTTTTGCGGTTTTGGTGTCGGACACGAATGCTCCTTTAAATCAGTTCGTGACTTTCGCGCCACTCACCAGCGTCGGCTTCTCGACATAGTTCTGCGCGAAAATCTTCTTCAGGGCTTCGACCTTCGGAATGTCGTTGTACGCAATATAGGGCTGGTTCGGGTGCAATGTCAGGTAGTCCTGGTGATAGGCCTCGGCCGGAAAGAAGTTCTCAAGCGATCCGACCTTAGTGACGATTGGCTTCTTGAAAACGTTGGCGGCGTTGAGCTGCGCGATATAGGCGTCCGCGACCTTCTTCTGCTCGTCATTGGTGGTGAAGATGGCCGAGCGATACTGCGTGCCGCTGTCCGGACCTTGGCGGTTGAGCTGGGTCGGATCGTGGGCGACCGAAAAGAAGATCTGCAAGATTTTCCCGTAGCTGATCTGCTTCGGATCGTACTTGATCTGGACGGCTTCGGCATGCCCGGTCGAGCCGGTGCTGACGCTACTGTAGTCCGCCGTGCTCTTGTTGCCGCCGGCATAACCGCTGAGCGCGTTAACGACCCCGGCGGTGTGCTGAAACACACCTTGCACGCCCCAGAAGCAGCCGCCCGCAATAACCGCGGTCTGCATACCGTCGGATGTCTGCGCATCCATCGCTGGCGGCGGAATGATGACTACATCTTCCGACGCGCGCGAAGGCGCGGCCGCGAAGGCCGTGATCGCCAGTGCGCCGACCGCGGCGGCACAAAACGAAAGGCGGCTGAAGGAAGAACGGCGCATGGGGGATTTCCTCTCGATGCTTGCTTATGCCGGAATGGCGGATGGTCTTGGAAGGCGCGGCGCTATCTGTCGCGCCTGGATACGCATAGATACGGCGATATCCGCCATTTCGTTACACGCTTTGGCACACGACTGCGTGAATAAAGGCTGCTTTTGCATCCGATTTTTGGCCAGGAACTCAGGCACGGCGCGTAACTTTGTGCCCGCCGTGGCGTATTGATTTTATAGTTCAAACAAAAGGAATTCTAGATGGCCGATATCGACGTTCGCAAGGGAATGCCATCGGTCGAATTGTCGCGTGAGGAATTTGAAATACGCTTCCGCAGCCGGTTCGCCGATCCCGCCTTCAAGGCCGTTGAGCGCGAACTCGACGCCGTCATTGACGTGGCATGGGACGGCTACAGCCATTCGCGCAAATCGCCGGTGACGCGCAAGTCCGGGCCGGGTTTTGCCGATCCGGACTATGACATCGCGGTGGACTGGCTGAAGGCGCGCGACGCGATCCTCGCGGCGCAGCGCCGGCACGACGATTCCAGCGAAACGCCGCGCATCCTGCTGATCAACGGCTCCTCGCGCAGCGACCAGACCTGTCCGGGCGAGATGTCGAAGACCTGGCGGCTGATTAAGCTCGCTGAGCCACTGTTTCAGGAGATGGGATACGCCGTCGATATTCTCGATCTCTCAAGGCTGACATCGGAATTCGGCAAACAGATTCATCCCTGCAAGTCCTGCGTCTCGACCTCGATGGCGTTGTGCCATTGGCCGTGCAGTTGTTATCCAAACTACTCGCTGGGCCAGACCGACGACTGGATGAACGAGATTTATCCGCTGTGGGTCGCCGCGCATGGCATCATGATCGTGACGCCGGTGAACTGGTATCAGGCGCCGACCGCGTTGAAGGCGATGATCGACCGGCTGGTTTGCGCCGACGGCGGCAATCCCGATCCATCCTCCACCCACGGCAAAACGCCGGAAGAAGCCAAAGCGCTCGAACTGAAAGGCTGGCCGTATCCGCGCCATCTCGCGGGCCGGCATTTCGGCGTGGTCGTTCATGGCGACGCGGCTGGTGCTGAAAACCTGCGGCGCTCGCTGGTCGATTGGCTCACCGACATGTCGCTTATCTCGGCCGGCGGCATGGCCGAAACCGACGGCTATATCGGCTACATGGAGCCGTATGCCACGTCGCACCACGCGCTCGACGAAGACGAGGATTTTCAGGAGCAGGTGAAAAACGTCGCTCGCGCGCTCGGCAAGGCGATTAAGCTCAACCACGCCGGGAAGTATGACGATCCCGGTGAGGGCCTGACCGATCCGAATCCGAAGTAAAAAAGCAACACCATTGCGCTTGACCTGGTGCGCCGCGCTCTCAAGAATGAGCGCGTCGTCAACGTGAGACGACGACTAGCCCGTGCGCCGGATTATCCCGCAGATGTCGCGCTCGCTTTTTGGATTGATCGGCATTTTGCTGGTGGCCGGCCCGGCGCTGGCCGATGACCTCGAGACGTGCCGTGATCGGCAGGCCGACGCCAAGCTCAGACTGGCCGCCTGCGAAAATCTGATTGCGGCCGGACAACTTACCGGTAAGGACCTTGCCGCTGGTCTTGCCGTTCGTGGCAACGCTCTGCTTGTCAAACGCGACAACGACAAGGCGATCGCCGCGTACAGCGCTGCGCTGGAAGCCGATCCGGATAATGCGAGCTATCTCATCTCACGCGGCGTCGGCTATGAAAGAAAAGGCGACGACGACCATGCCATGGCGGATTACGACGCCGCCCTGAAGATCCGACCGAGCGCGCTCGCGCTCAACAATCGCGGCACGCTGTATCTGCGGAAAGGCGCGCTGCAGAGCGCGCTAGATGATTTCAACGCGTCGGTGAAAGTCAATCCCAATCTTTATCTGGCGCGTAACAATCGCGCCCGGGTGCTTACCGTGAACGGCGATTTTGACGGCGCGCTCGCGGATTTTGTCGAGGCACAGCGGATCGACCCGGTCGCGCTGCAGACCGCCGGCTATCGCTGCGTGACTTACACGGCGATGGCTAAGTTCGACGAGGCGATAGCGGACTGCAACAGCGTGATCGAAAAAGCGCCGAAAAACTACTTCGTCATCGTCAGCCGGGCCAACGCCTACTTCGCAAAGGGCGATCTCGATGCAGCGTTGAAGGATTACAACTTCGTGCTCGGCCTCAATCCGAATGCCGTGCGCGCTTACGCGGGGCGCGGAGAACTTTTCGAGAAGCGCGGCGATCTGGCGCAGGCGCGCGCTGACTACCGGTCTGCCAGTTTCGCCCTGACGCCATTCGATGAGATGGATACCGCGATCGCTAGAAAGAAAGCTCGGGAGCGTCTGGCGTTGCTTTCTCCGGCTGCTCCCGCAACGGCTGCGGCGCGCCGCGTGGCGCTGGTCGTCGGCAACGGGGCTTACAAGAATGTGCAACAGCTCGACAATCCGCCGCGCGACGCCAGACTGATCGCGGATACGCTGCGCGCGGTGGGTTTCCAGACCGTGACGCTGGCCAATGATCTGACCCGCGACAAGTTCTTCGACGCGCTGCATGCGTTCGCACGGCAGGCCGAGCAGGCCGATTGGGCGGTGGTATATTATGCAGGCCATGGGCTCGAAATCGGCGGCGTCAACTATCTGGTCCCGGTCGATGCCAAATTCGCAACCGACCGCGCCGCCGAAACCGAGGGGGTGGCGCTGGAGCAGGTGATCGCCGCGGTCGGCGGAGCACGCAAGTTGCGTCTGGTGATGCTCGACGCCTGCCGCGACAACCCGTTCGCGCCAACCATGCAGAGGACCATCGCGCTAAAACTGGTCGACAAAGGGCTTTCCAACATCGAACCGGGCGCCGGCTTCATGGTGGTGTATGCAGCCAAACATGGCGAGACTGCGCTGGACGGGGAGGGCGTCGACAGTCCGTTCGCGGTCGCGGTGGCGCGGGACGTCAAGGAGGCGCATGTCGAAGTCCGCAAGCTGTTCGATATCGTCCGCGATGATGTCTGGGACGCGACCAAGCACGGCCAACAGCCGTTCACGTATGGCTCGCCGCCGGGCCGCGAGGATTTTTATTTCGTATCGGGAAAATAAGTGTCACGGCGCGTCGCTTTCGGGAACGCGGCGCACGGCTAAACCACAATACTCAGCCGCTTCGCCGCCCGCGTAATGCCGGTGTAAAGCCACCTTGCGCGGCTGTCCTGAAACGCGAAGCTTTCGTCGAACAGCACCACGTCATCCCACTGCGATCCCTGCGATTTGTGCACGGTCAGAACGTAGCCATAGTCGAATTCGTCATAGGGCTTGCGCTGGTCCCACGGCAGCGTCTCGACGCCGCCGTTGAAGCAATCGGAGCGCACCGAAACCTTGGTGACCTTGCCGCCGAAATCCTCGTCCGGCGACAATCGCATGGTGATGATCTTCGACTTCGACGCCGCGCGCGACTTCACGCGCCATAGCCCGCCGTTGAACAGGCCCTTCTTGCGGTTGTTGCGCAGACATACCAGCTTGTCGCTTGCGACCGGCAACGGATCCTCGATGTTTTGCTTTTGCCGCACCCGCATGTTGTAGGCGCGGCGCGTGTTGTTTCGCCCGACCAGAACCTGATCGGCAGCCATCACGCGGTTCGGATCGAGCTCGCCGCGCGACACCACTTCGCTTTCGCCGTAGCGGCCGATATCGAGGTCGCGGCCTTCGCGCACATCCATCGACATCCGCACGATAGGATCATGCTGCGCCTGACGGTGCACTTCGGTCAGCATTACATCGGGCTTGCTATTGGTGAAAAATCCGCCGCCCGCGATCGGCGGCAATTGCGCGGGATCGCCGAGCACCAGCAGCGGACATTCGAACGACATCAGATCGCGGCCAAGCTCTTCATCGACCATCGAGCACTCGTCGATCACGATCAGCTTGGCTTTCGATGCTGGCGCATCGTCCCATAATTCGAAGCTTGGCTGTTCGACGCCGGATTCCCGCGCGCGATAGATCAGCGAATGAATCGTCGAGGCGCCGTCGCAGCCCTTGTTGCGCATGACCAGCGCGGCCTTGCCGGTGAACGCCGCGAATTTCACCTCGCCGCTGACGCCATCGGCAATGTGCCGGGCCAGCGTGGTTTTGCCGGTGCCGGCATAGCCGAACAACCGAAAAATCGGCGGCGTGCCGTTCTTGCCGGGCTTGGCTTTGAGCCAGTCCGCGACAGCCTTCAGCGCGGAATCCTGATGCGGGGTGAAGGTGGGCATGGGTCTCTTGGCTGGAGAAAATCGAGGCAAGGTCCAGCCGCGACTCACAAGCGCAAGCTAACCATTGCCACTGTCAGTGCAAGTAAACTCGCACCACCCCAACGGTCTGACGCTGGACTTGGATGGTTCAGTGAATACACTGCGGGCAACAAGAAATCGCCGGGAGCGACGCCATGAAATTTGGCATCTTTTACGAGTTGCAGTTGCCACGTCCCTGGGAAGCCGGTGACGAACTCAAGCTTTACCAGAATGCGCTGACCCAGTTGGAAACCGCCGACCGGCTCGGCTACGATCACGCCTGGGTGGTGGAACATCATTTTCTGGAAGAATACTCGCACTCGCCGTCGCCGGAATCGTTTCTCGCCGCAGCCTCACAGCGCACCAAAAACATCCGTCTTGGTCACGGCATTTTTCAGCTCACCACAAATCATCCCGCGCGCGTTGCCGAGCGCATCGCGGTGCTGGATCTCCTCAGCAATGGGCGCTGCGAATTCGGCATGGGCGAGAGCGCTTCCATCACCGAACTGACGCCGTTCGGTCGCGACATGGAAACCAAGAAAGAAGTGTTCGAGGAAGCCGTGCGCGCGATCTTTCCGATGTTCAAGGACGGCGGCAGCGAGCATCACGGCACGTATTTCGATGTTCCGTTGCGCAATGTTGTGCCCAAGCCGGTTCAGAAACCGCATCCGCCGTTGTGGATGGCGTGCTCACAACTACCGACCATCGAGCGCGCGGGCCAGAATGGCTTCGGCGCGCTCGGTTTCCAGTTCGTCAGCGCCGAGGCCGCGCATGCGTGGGTGCACGCTTACTACAATGCCATCACCAAGCGGCTGAAGAAGCTTGCCGACTACGAGATCAATCCGAACATGGCGCTGGTGTCGTTCTTCATGTGCGCGAAGACCGATGAGGAGGCGAGGGCGCGCGCGGACGGTGCCACCTTCTTCCAGTTCGCGCTGCGCTATTATGGTCAGGGGCAGAACCGGGCGCGTCCGGCGCCCGGCACCGTCAACATGTGGGACGAGTACAACAGATGGAAGCGCGAAAATCCCGAAGCGCAGGAAGCCGCTCTGCGCGGCGGGTTGATCGGCTCGCCGGAAACTATTCGTAAGAAGCTGCGGCGTTTTCGGATCTCGCACATCGATCAGGTCATCTTGCTCAATCAGGCCGGCAAGAACAGCCATGAGCACATCTGCGATTCGCTTGAGTTATTCGCAAAGGAAGTGATGCCGGAATTCCGCAGCGATCCCGAGCATGACGCGTGGAAGGCCGGCGTGATGGGCGGTGCGATTAAGCTCGAGGAAATCGACACCGAAGCATTCACGGACCGTTACGGCAAACTAGCGGTAAACGTCGCGTCATCAAAGCCGGCCGTCGCGGCCGCGGGGTAAAAGGCTGGCGCGCCGGACGAAACAGCGAAGACGGCTTGCGCATGCAATGAGAAACGGCCACGTTCGGCGACAAGCAATCGACGCGATCGAACGCGCTTTATCTTGGGAGAGCACTCATGGCGATGCAGCCGGAAGACCAGTCGATCGAGCGCCGGACGATTGCGAAGGTGTCTTGGCGTCTGCTGCCGCTCGTCGCGCTCGGCTATTGCATCGCCTACATCGACCGCAGCAACATCTCCTTCGCCGCGCTGACCATGAACAAGGATCTCGGGTTCAACGCCTATATTTACGGCTGGGGCGCGGGAATATTCTTCTTCAGCTATTTCCTGTTCGAGATACCCAGCAATTTGATCCTGGAAAAAGTCGGCGCGCGCATCTGGGTCGCGCGCATCATGATCACCTGGGGTATCATCTCCGGTATGACTGCCTTCGTCACGGGAACGACCAGCTTCATGATCATCCGTTTCCTGCTCGGCGCGGCGGAAGCCGGCTTCTTCCCCGGCATGATCCTGTATTTTACCTACTGGTTTCCGGCGCAATATCGCGGCCGGGTAATCTCGACCCTGTTCATCGCGCAGCCGGTCGCCAACGCCGTCGCCTCGATCGCCTCCGCCGCGATTCTCGAAATGGACGGCATCCTCGGCCTGAAGGGTTGGCAGTGGATATTCATCATCGAAGCCGTGCCCGCGGTGCTGCTCGGCTTCGTCGTTTTGATTGCGATGACAGACCGCCCGGCGCTTGCCGGCTGGCTGGCGCCCGATGAGCGAAACTGGCTGCAAACGCGGCTCGATGAAGAGAGCCGAAAGATCGAAAGCGCCGGCCATTTGAGCCTGTTTCGCGCCTTCGGCGATCCGCGCGTGCTGGCGTTATCGGCGATCTACCTGATGAGCGTGACCGCGAATTACGGCATCGTTTTCTTCATGCCGCAGATCATCAAGGGCATCGGTCTCACCAACATGATGACCGGGCTGGTTTCGTCGGTGCCTTATATCGTTGGTATCGGCGGCCTGCTTGCCTGGGGATGGTCGTCGGATCGCAACAAGGAGCGGCGCTGGCATTTGATCGCCGCGTCGTTGCTTGGTGCCTTGGGTCTCGCCTTCGCCGCATGGTCCGGCGCATCATACTGGGCGCTGATCGGAATGTCGGCGGCGACCGTGGGCATTTACGGCTCCCGTGCCGCGTTCTGGCCAATGCCGTCGATCTTTCTCACCGGCACCGCGGCCGCGGGTGCCATCGCGATGATCAACGCCGTCGGCAACCTCGGCGGCTATTTCGGGCCCTTCATCGTTGGCTGGATCAGAGAATCCACCGGCAAGTTCGAAGCGGGTTTGTATTTTCTCGCCGCCTGCTCGCTCGCATGCGCGGTTATCACGTTCTTTGCGGCGCGCGCGGCGGGCGACCCCGCCGCGATGCGTGCGCGTGCGGCAGTTCCGGCGGAGTAGGGCGGATATTGGCGCGGCGATGAAGCGCGCGGCGGTGTGGGCCTTTTACGGGATCGGCGCGCTGGCGGTGGCCTATCTCGCGTTGTTTGCCTATGCGGCGATGACAGGGCGCGAACTGCAGCCCGGCGACCCCATTCACATTTTTCGCAAACCCGACGCGCCGAATTATTCCGCTATCGTTATTCCGGAAGCCGCATTAGCGGCGGCCCGGAATGACGGAAACTACGCGCCTACCGCCATGCGCGCATACTCGCCGGCGCCCACGGGCGTAATCGGCAACCCGCCGTCGGCGTATTCGTTGAGTTTGTTGCGCAGCGTGCGGATCGAGATGCCGAGAATATTCGCGGCGTGGGTGCGATTGCCCAAGCAATGCTTGAGCGTTTCCAGGATGAGATCGCGTTCGACGTCGGCGACGGTGCGGCCGACCAGCGCGCGCGTCACCTGTTCGGCGGCGAAGGTTGCGTGCGCAACCGCCGGTGCGGTTTTCGCGTGATCGAGGCGGTCGCCGTCGGGCGTGAGAATGGCGTCGGCGCCGATCTCGTCGCCATTGGCCATCAGCACTGAACGGTGGATGGTGTTCTCCAGTTCGCGGACGTTGCCCTGCCAGCGGTTGGCGGTGAGCACGCGGCGCGCCTCGACTGAGATCGGCCGCACCGGCACGCCGTTAGCGTCCGCGTATTTGCGCGCGAAATGCTGCGCCAGCTCAAGAATATCTGCGGGGCGTTCGCGCAGCGGCGGAATTTTCAGGTTGACGACGTTGAGCCGGAACAGCAAATCCTCGCGAAAGCTGCCTTCGCGCACGGCATCCGCCAGATGGCGGTTCGATGTCGCGATGATCCTGATATCAATTGGGACCGGTCGGGTGCCGCCGACCCGGTCGATCACACGCTCCTGAATCGCGCGCAGTAGTTTCGACTGTAGCCGCACATCCATCTCGCTGATTTCATCCAGCAGCAGCGTGCCGCCGGTCGCTTCCTCGAACTTGCCGATGCGTCGCGCAATCGCTCCGGTGAACGCGCCCTTCTCGTGGCCGAACAGTTCGGATTCCAGCAGATGCTCGGGGATGGCCGCGCAGTTGATGCTGATGAAAGGCCTTTTGGCGCGGTTCGATCGGCTATGGACATGCCGCGCCAGTACTTCCTTGCCGGTGCCGGATTCCCCGGTGATCATGACCGACGCGTCGGAGCCGGCAATCTGCTGTGCCAGCCGGATGACTTTCGCCATCGCTTCGTCACGATAGACCAGATCGCGTGAGTCGTTTGCGACGGCCGCAAGTACTGCGGCGATCAGTTCGGGATCGGGCGGTAGCGGGATGTATTCCTTGGCGCCGGCGTGAATCGCGGCGACCGCGGCGCGGGCATCGCTGGTGATGCCGCATGCCACGATCGGCACGTGGATATGCTCGGCCTCGAGCCGCATCACGAGATCGCGGATGTCTAGCGCGACATCGACCAGCAGCAGGTCGGCGCCCTTGCCGCCGCGCAGCACGCGCATCGCCTGCTCGTGATTCTCCGCGTGGGTGACGGAAGCCCCATTCTCCATCGCTATCTTGGTGGCGGTCGTGAGCTGGCCCTTCAGGGTGCCAACGATGAGAAGCCGCATGATGTTCTCCTGTTCGTCTGTTCGCGCAGGCGGATCGTGCCAACTCTTACGCGCGTTCCGCCTTGATGATTTCCGTCATGGTCACGCCCAGCTTTTCTTCCACCAGAACAACTTCGCCGCGCGCCACCAGCCGGTTATTGACATAGATGTCGATGGCTTCGCCGACGCGGCGATCGAGTTCGAGCACGGTGCCGGGGCCGAGTTTTAGCAGCTCGCCGACATCCATCTTGGAGCGACCGAGCACCGCGGAGACTTGCACCGGCACATCGAACACCGCCTCCAGATCGGCGGCGATCCGCGTGACCTGTTCGTCGTCGGTGTATCCCGCGTCATCGATCGCGAGCGCGTCGGCGGCGTTCAGATCCTGAAGTGGAACCTGGGAGTCGGTTTCACGCATGATTCAATCCTCGGGGCACGAAAATATCGGCCTGGTTGCGGGCGGCCATGTAGCGCCCGACTAGTTCATTGATCTTTGCCACGACCGTCCCACGCTCGATGACTATGCCGCCATCGGCCCACTCGATCTTGCAGTCGCCGGTTTCGATTTCCGGTTCTGCCAGGATCACTAGGCGGCCCTCGAATCCACTCTGCTTCGCCAGCCGCTCGATCCGTTCGCGCGCGACGTCGTAGAGACTGTCGTTGATGCGCACCACGAGATGCGGCGTCGATACCAGTTGCGAAAAGCAGTCGCTCACGAGCGCCATGATTTCGGCGAGCGGTTCACCGGCGATCAGCTCGCCGCACAACTTGCGCGCAACGGCAACGGCAACATCGACGGCTTCGGTCTCCATCCGCGTTTCGATGCCGGAAAAACCTGTCGCGATCGACCGTACCCCGATGGCGATTTCCTCGAGCGCCAATGCCGCCCGGCGGTCGCTTTCGGCTCTGGCTTCGGCCAGGGCGGCGTCGAAGCCGTCGCGGTAGGCGCGCGCTTCCGCGGCCGCGATCTTTTGCGCGGCCTCGATAGAGAGAGGCCGCTCGCGGCCGCCTTGCGGAGAGGAGAAGTCCGTGTCGAACAGAAATTTCGCAGGAGCCCCCATCAGTACACCAGCTCGTCTTCAGCGCGGTTCTTCGTGAGCATGATCTCGCCCTTCGCCGCGAGATCCTTGGCGAGATTGACCAATAGCGCTTGCGCTTCATCGACATCGCGCAGCCGGACGGGTCCCATTGCCGCCATGTCGTCCAGCAGCATCTTGCCGGCGCGGGACGACATGTTGCCTAGAAAGAAACCGCGAACATCCTCATTGGCGCTCTTCAAGGCGACACCAAGTTTGCTTTTGTCGATTTGACGCATCAGGGTCTGCGCCGACGCGGCATCGAGTTTGACCAGGTCATCGAAGGTGAACATCAGCGCCTTGATGCGCTCCGCGGAATCCCGGTGCTCTTCCTCGAGCGCCGTGATGAAGCGGGTTTCGGTCTGGCGGTCGAAATTATTGAAGATTTCCGCCATCACCTCGTGGGCATCGCGACGCCGCGTCTGCGACAGGTTGGACATGAATTCAGTGCGAAGCGTCTGTTCGACGCGCTCGATCACTTCTTTCTGCACGGCTTCCATCTTGAGCATGCGCCCGATGACATCGAGCGCAATTTCCTCGGGCAGAATGGCAAGCACGCGGGCGGCGTGTTCGGATTTCAGCTTCGACAGCACCACGGCGATGGTTTGCGGATACTCGTTCTTGAGGTAATTCGCGAGCACCTCTTCCTGAACGTTGGAAAGCTTTTCCCACATGTTGCGGCCGGCCGGGCCGCGGATCTCATCCATGATGCCGCTGACGCGTTCCTTGGGAAGATATTGGTGCAGCAGCCGCTCGGTGCCGTCGAAGGTGCCCATTAGCGCGCCTGACGCCGACATTCTCGACACGAATTCGAGCATGAGGTCCTCGACCACGTCAGGCTCGACAGTGCCCAGCTGCGACATTACGCCGGACAGTTCGCGGACTTCTTCGTCGTCAAGAAGAGCCCAGATCTTGCCGCCGTATTTCTCACCGAGCGCGAGCATCATAACGGCAGCTCGTTTGGGGCCGCTCATCGGCTTGCTTCGCGGCCGATTGCCCTGCCGGCTGGCAAGGGTTGCGACGACGCCGGCGATATCGTTGGTGTTTGCGGTTTGCGGTACGGCCATGTCAGATCACGCAGGCTCCGAAAGCCACTGCCGAATAATCGATGCAGTCTCGTTGGGATTGCGCTCCGCCAGTTCGCCGACGCGATTGACCGATTGCGCATGGACCTGTCCCTGAACCTGCGCGACATCAATCATCGAGGTCGAGGGCGTACCGGGAATGAGGCTTTGTCCGGCACCAGCGCCGATCTGTGGAGTGCCATCGGCGGGCGCCGGCTGGGCGCCGGGAGCGCCGAGCAGCGCGATCTGTTCGGAAGCCAGAATGCGCTTGACCAACGGCCGGATCACCATGAACAGCACGACAAAGCCGAGCAGCGTCATGACGCCAAGTTCGATGCCGTACATCAAATCGTCTTTGGTGAACTGCAGCATGCCAAGCCAGCCCTGCGGCTCACTGACCGGAATGACCGACGGCGCGTCCGCGAATTTGAGATTGACCACCTCGACCTGATCGCCGCGCTTCTGATCGAATCCGATCGCGGAGCGTACCAGCGTCGCGATGCGATCAAGCTGATCCTTGCCGCGCTCGGCGTAAACCATTTCGCCTTTGTCGTTCTTGGCATAGATGCCATCGACCAGAACGGCGACGGAGATGCGGTTGACCTTCCCGGCCTCGGTTACTTCAGTCTTGGTGATGCGGGAAATCTCGTAGTTGTTGGTTTCTTCGCTCTTCTTGCTCTGGTCGCGGGGACCCGCCGCGTTATCCTGGCGTCCGGCGCCGGGCAGTTCATTGTTGACCGTTACCTGGCCGCTGTTATCGCCATTCGCGGTGGATTCTTCGCGGGTCTGGCTGGAGCGCAGCACCCGGCCTTCAGGGTCGAAGCGATCCGAGGTCTGGGTGACCTTGTTGTAATCGAAATCGGCTGACAGCTGGACCCGCGCGCGCCCAAGGCCGACGATCGAGGAAACGATGGCTTCGATCTGATTGCGCATTCGCTTCTCGAAGCCGACGCGCCGCTCGTCGCCGCTTGCTCCATCCGTGTCGCCGGTCGCGCCATCCGCGAGCAATTGTCCGGCTTCGTCGACGATGGAGACACGCTGCGGCTTCAGGCCGTTGACCGCCGAAGCAACGATATGCCTGACGGCGCGCACCTGCTGCGGCTCAAGGGTGCCGCGCACGCGCAACACGATCGATGCGGAAGGCTCAGGCGTTTCCCGGGAAAACAGCGGCCGTTCCGGCAGCACCAGATGTACCCGCGCTGCCTGAATGCGATCGATCCCCCGGATGGTGCGGGCCAGTTCGCCTTCGAGCGCGCGCAGATGATTGATGTTCTGCACGAAGCTGGTGGTGCCGAGCGCGTCCGATTTGTCGAAAATCTCGTAACCGACGCCGCCGCCCTTGGGCAAACCGGCTTCGGCCAGCTTCATGCGCAGGCGCGTGACCTTGTCCTTGGGCACCATGATGACAGCGCCGTCGTTGCGGAGCTCGTATGCGATGGCCTGGCGTTCGAGATCCTTGATAATGCCGGACGAGTCTTCTGCACTGAGATCGGTAAACAGGGTCGTCATCTGCGGCGTCGTGACGCGCATGATGACGAACGCGAAAAACCCGATCAGGGCCGCAGTCACGGCGATCATCGCCATCACGCGCGCAGCGCCGAGACTTTTTAGGAAGCTTGCCAGACTCTGCAACGAACCAGTCCCTGAGATTCGGCTTCCTGAGCCGACCCGGCAATTATTGCCTATGGGATGGTTTCGATATGGTTAACGAAGACTAAAGGCTGCCGGATAGTTCGAGATGCAAAAAACCGGCGTCGCAGGCGAAGCCGCTTGCATATCTTAAAGTATGGAATCGAACTTACTGGCGATATTGCTGGATGCGTGTGGTACGCAATCCGGCCAGACCGTGCTGATCGATGGAAAATTGCCAGGACAAGAATTCATCGACTGTCAGCGTGTAGCGGCTGCAGGCTTCTTCAAGGGAGAGCAGGCCGCCGCGAACCGCGGCAACGACCTCAGCCTTACGGCGAATGACCCACCGTTTGGTACCGGGTGCTGGCAAATCGGCAATCGTTAGCGGACTGCCGTCAGGCCCGATGACGTACTTTACCCTCGGGCGATGGGGTTCTGTCATGGCGTACTCACAAACTCTCAACCACTGAACTCGCAGGAACAACCTACGCCTCGCGACTTAAAATTTGCCTAAGCCCCGAGCCCAAATAAGATTCTCCTTGGATCGACGTAAAACGAGCGCGCGGCGCGTGTGAAATGCCGCGAGTGTAAACGAATTGGTAAGAAAAATTTGGCCGCGTCATTGCGAGCAAGCGAAGCAGTCCAGAAAAGCTACAAAGAAAGGCTGGATTGCTTCGTCGCTAAGCTCCTCGTAAGGACCACCACCCCCATCAATTCGCGATGCTCTTGACCTGGTTGACCGTGTAGTTCTGGCCGCCGATCGACAGCAGCGGGGGCGATTGCGTGAGGTCGACCGAACTGACGACGCCTTGGATCTGCGTCGATACCGCGACGGGATTGCCGGCGGTATCGGCACCCGTGGCGGTCAGCGTGTATTTCCCGTCGGGCCACTGCGTGCCATCCGTGCCTTTGCCGTCCCAGGTGAAGGTCTGGTTGTCTCCGGCGCTGACCGTGTAATTGCCGGTGAAAACATTTTGCCCGGTACTGCTGGCGATGGAGACGGTGACATTCGAATTAGTCGGCACACCCAGTTGCCAGGTAGCCGCTGCGTTAGTCATCGTTGCAGTGCTGCCATCGACCACCGCGGTCTTTCCGACGAAAGTCAGCGCCTGCGTCGACTGCGCGGTCTGCTGCAACGAAACCAGCGTGGTCAGCTGATCGTTGGTCTTGAGCTGTTGTTCGACAGAGGCGAACTGAACGAGTTGCTGGGTGAATTGATTGGTGTCCAGCGGATCAAGCGGATTCTGGTTTTGCAGCTGCGTCGTCAGCAGCGTCAGGAACGTCTGGAAATTTCCGGCCAGCGTCGCGTCCGTGGTTCCACCGAGGCTAGACCCGGAGGAGCCGGACGATGTCGAGGTTGGAAGCGGCGTCGTTCCAGATACGACGGGGTTGGATACGCCAGCGGCTGTCGTCATGTCGATCTCCTAGACCCTGATGTCCACGCCGCCGCTGGATGCCAGCATGCGGCCATACGTTCGTCCGGCCGTGATCGCGGGTATTGTGTCTTCGTTGCTGACGATCAGCCGTTGTGCGTGACGGGCGGACTTCGTTGCCGCTGTTCTGACCTGACGAAGATTGATCGCGCAAGCTGAATTGCAGGCCGCCGTTGCCGGTCTTGAATCCAGCGTCATCGAGCGCGCGCTGGAGTTGCGGCGCGTCTTGACGCAACATCGCCAATGTTTCCGGTTTTTCCACCGTGAGATGCGATGTCATCTGGCCCTGGCGGTCGATGTCGATCCGGACATCGATGCGGCCGAGTTCAGCGGGGTCGAGCCGTATCTCGAAGCGACTCTTGCCGCTTTGCGCGGTCGCAGCGATCTGCAGCCCGAGGGCGTTCAGTGGCACTGCCGTGGAGTTTGCGACGCTGACGTTGAGTTGGTTCGGTACAGCGACAGCCAATTGCGGCTGCTGAAGATTGGTTTCCGCCTGTATACCCGGAGGGGAAAGATCGGCTTGCGCCGATGCCGTCGCGCTTGCCGCCGTATGCTCGCGCGACGAGTTGGAGAGCTGGACAGGCGCGTTGGCGATCGACGTCTCCGTCTTTGGGGCAATGATGACGCCAGGAGTTTTAGATTTGCCGTCAATGGCCGAGCGCTCGGCAGTCGCGGCATTGTCCGTAGATTGAAGCGACGTCCCGGAATCATCGCCATTGGGACGAAGACCGGTTGAGCCCGGTCGGCTTGCACCGCTCCCGTTGAAACCCGCTTTTGCCGCGACCGTTGCGGCGGCGGCTGTGGCAGCCGCCTGGTCGGTTGTTGCGATAACGCCGCTGGGTGCTTCAGGCTGCGTGGCGGTTGCGGCATCCGTTTTACCCGCATTGGCTTGAGCATCAGAGCCCAAACCCGCTGTCTTACCTGCCTCGTTTCCCAATCCCGACAATTCCGTTACCTTATCGGGGGCCGCCCCGGCAGACGACGCTGACGCTGACGGCGACCCGTTGATCGCCGATGAGCTGGCGAGAGCCCCGGCGGCAATTGCCAAAGGTGACTGCGCGCCTACCGAGGGCCCAGACGCGGCTGAAACAGCGGCCGACGCGACAGCGAAGGGAATTGCAACCGCCACCACTGTTGACGCGGCGACCGCCAACCCATCGCCAGTTGACGAGACGGAGTTGGTCGCACCGCCGCGATCGGAGGTATCCTTGGCTTTGGTGTCCAGCTCGGTTTCGCTGGTTTTGGTCGCACCGGACCTCCCAGGCTTCGACGAATCTTGGACATCGGTGGATGCGTCGGCAGGGCCGGGGTGTGCCGGATTGTAATTTTCTTCTGCCGCATCGACGTGGTCACGCGCGCGGGAAGATGATACGTCGCGCGGCGCCGGGCTCTCGGAGCTGGCATCGTCGGCCCAGCGTCGCGGCGCCTGCTGATCTCTCGCAGCAGGGGCGCGATCGCTGCTGGCAACCTCTGCAACGCTGTCGCCGACCATCGACGCAAAACTGTCCGGCGCCGGCGAGCGCTCGGCCTTGGCCGGTTTCAACGGCGCAGGCTGTGCCGAAGTGGTTACGGCGGTATCTGGCGTCACGCTGACCACGACTGGCCTCTTCCCGATGAATCATCTCCCTTGAGCAAAGTCCGGGCCAGCGGGTGCCTTGAAAATTGATTAACATATTCAACATGTTATATCGGTTTGGCGCGCTGACGACGCATTTCCAGCCATCCCATAACTGCCCCGCGGCAAGATTTGCCCGTTCAATCCTGAATGGAATGCTGCGATTTGCTTCGCGGGAACGCGGACTATATGAAAGGCTGTTTCCAGCCCCGGCGGACGTGAAATTGCGTTGCGGCCGCGCCCGCACGAATGACCGCAACGATGCTCAACAGTCTCGATCTCGAAGGACGGCCGCAGGATACGCGCGTTGTCGTCGCCATGTCAGGCGGAGTTGATTCATCGGCGACGGCCGCGCTGTTTAAGTCGCAAGGGTACGACGTCGTCGGCATCACGCTGCAGCTTTATGATCACGGCGCAGCCACGCATCGCAAGGGCGCCTGCTGCGCCGGGCAGGACATTGACGACGCGCGCGATGTCGCCGAGCGCATCGGCATTCCGCATTACGTGCTGAACTACGAAAGCAGGTTTCGCGAGTCCGTGATCGACAGTTTTGCGCAGAGCTATGCTTCCGGCGAAACGCCGGTACCGTGTATCGAATGCAACCGCTCGATCAAGTTTCGGGATCTGCTCAGCACCGCGCGAGATCTTGGCGCGGCCGCACTTGCGACCGGGCACTATGTTTCCTCGCGCCGCGTGGCTGACGGTTCGCGCGCGCTGATATGCGCGGCCGACGCCGACCGCGATCAGAGCTATTTTCTGTTCGCGACCACGCGCGATCAACTCGACTTTTTGCGCTTTCCCTTGGGCGATATGACAAAGGCGCAAACCCGCGAACTGGCGCGGCAGTTCGGGTTGTCGGTGGCGGACAAGCAGGACAGCCAGGACATCTGCTTCGTGCCAACGGGCCGGTACACCGATATCATCCGGCGTCTCAAGCCGAACGCGATGGAGGCAGGCGCTATCGTCGACCTCCAAGGCCGCACGATCGGCCAGCATGAAGGCATCGTGAATTTTACCGTAGGTCAGCGTCGTGGTCTTGGCATCGCCTCCAGCGCGCCGCTCTACGTTATCCGGCTCGATCCCGCGACCCGCCGCGTCGTCGTCGGCCCGCGGGAGGCCTTGCGGACGGATCGTATTGTATTGCGGGACGTTAACTGGATCGGTGACGGTGCACTGGATCGCGCGGTTGGCGACGGCCTGGAGATTTTCGTGCGTGTGCGCTCGACCCGGGCGCCGCAGCCAGCGTGGCTGCGCGCGACTGACGGCGTCTATCAGGTTGAACTGGTCGCAGGCGAAGAGGGCGTTTCTCCCGGACAGGCCTGTGTGTTCTACGATGCGCCGACTGGACAGGCGCGCGTGCTCGGCGGCGGATTTATCAAGAGCGCTATCGCAAATAGCGCAGGTGTAGCGGTGCACGACAACAAGCAATCGCTCGCCGAAGCGATGCGCGGATAAAAAATTCGGGGCGGGAATGGCTGACGATATCGATCGGGCAGGCGTCGCCAAAGCTTATGGCCGCTGGGCGCCGGTCTATGATCTCGTGTTCGGCAAGGTGTTTGATCACGGCCGTCAATCGACCATCGCCGAGGCGGACAAGATAGGCGGACGGATTCTCGACGTGGGCGTCGGCACGGGATTATCGCTGTCGGACTATTCGCGCACCACGAAGCTGTGCGGCGTCGATATCTCCGAACCGATGTTGCGCAAGGCACAGCAGCGCGTGCGCGCGATGCGGCTGAGCAACGTCGAGACGCTTGCGGTGATGGACGCGAAAAATCTCGCATTCGCGGATGCTTTCTTTGACGCCGTGGTGGCGCAATATGTCATCACCGCAGTGCCGGATCCGGAAGCGACGCTGGACGATTTCATCCGCGTGCTCAAGCCCGGCGGTGAACTCATTCTCGTCAACCATATCGGCGCGGAGGCGGGCGCGCGCCGAATATTCGAACTGGCTTTTGCGCCGCTGGCGCGACGGCTTGGCTGGCGGCCGGAGTTTCCGTGGGCGCGCCTCGTCGATTGGTCCCGCAAACATGGCGGCGTCGCCCTGACGGAGCGCCGGCCAATGCCGCCGATGGGGCATTTTTCGCTGATCCGCTACCGCAAATTATGACGGCGGGTTTTTTTCGGAACATGCGTTTGCCTCGATTGTTGCTCTGGATGAAAATCCAATGGCCGCTGATCTTGTTGTCCGTGCTAATCGCGACATCTGAAACGGCTGGCGCGCAAGCGCCCAAAGCGCCGTCAAATCCTCCGTCATCGGCAGCGGGCCCTGCGCCTGCAGGCGCGACCAATTGCGCGCCGACGCAATCGACCCAACAGGGCAGCATCGCCCCATTGGGAAGGTCATCCGAGCAAGGCCGGGAGCCATTGGCCGATACGCTGGCGAAGTCGGATGGCGTGCTTTGTCCGCCGGCCAATGTCGATCCTGAGATCCGCGCGCCCGCGCCTGATGTCGGTAGCATGCCGGTAATTCCACCGCCGGGAAGTCCGGGCGGCGATCCGACGATCCGGCCGAAGTAGCGGGCGTTCCGGCCGAGAAGGCGCGCCGAGGGTTGCTTGACATGCCCTTGAGCGGCTTCTTATATGCCGCGCGTTCGCAAAACCTTCCGCGGCGTATGGCGAGGTAGCTCAGCTGGTTAGAGCACGGGAATCATAATCCTGGGGTCGGGGGTTCGAGTCCCTCTCTCGCTACGCGGCGCCTCTCAACTCCCCGCTTCCTCGCATTATAATTCCACGGGGCTCGCAGCTTTATTGCCTCCCTGATAACGGAACAACTACGCAGCCTGGCTGTTGAGTTCCAACTTATTTATTTGAGGGAGGAATTTATGTACAGATTAGCAACTGCAATATTGCTGCTGTCGTCACCGGCCTTTGCACAAAACAAAGATGTGCTCCGAGACTGTCAAGCGATCGGACAAACCGCAAGCGGTGAGATGGTCTACGGGCTCGATTGCAAGGCTTTGAAGGCCGAAAACAAATCACCGGAGTATAAGCCCGGCATGGCCGCCACCAACATGAAGGACACGGTGATCCCAAAATCGGGGGCAGTGCAGACGCCGGAGACGACGCCGACCACGGGTGTCAACAAGTAGAATTTGCGGCCCTGAGACGCGGTCAGCGAGTGCGAAGCAAAGCTTAGCTCTAAAGATCTTCGCACGTCCCGTCATGAACCGAACAAGTTCTTCCTGATACTTTGCACTTTCGCCGACAACTCCTGCCAGCTGCACGACAGCCGTCCCTCGCAGGTCTCGACTCTCGTTTTGCGGGCAGTGCTGACCTTGTTTCTTGGTCCAGGCAGCGGTTTCGAGGCTGGTTTTGCGGTGGCGACGGTAACAGAATCTGCCAGCGACTGTTGCTGCTTTCGGAGAAATGCCGAAGCAATGATGTCGTGCCGTTGTGCCGCCAGATAGGCGGTATATTGCTCGTCGATCTTTCTGGACTCTTCCGGAGTCGGATTTGGTCCGGCGATATCGAACGACCGGTTTTGCATGAAATCATAATAGGTGTAGCCGCCGCCGGGCTTACGGCGGCCCGCAAACTTGGCTTCACACTCGGGCAAGGAGTTTTTTCCGGCGCCGGGCGTTTTTGCGCGTTCGGCGCAATCCTCGAAATCACGCGGCGTGGAAGACCACCATTGCGCGTCCGATCGCGCAGACAGCGAGACGACGCAGCAAACGACTAATGGCAATGCCAAAATTGCTTTGTGAAGGTCGGTCACAGACGCAGCTTCCACTCTCATCCAAGAGCTATTTTGACGCAAATTCTGACAGGTTGCCACACCCGGGTCGTGGCTTTTTCTGCCTCATTGCAGGCGTTGTTTTGTGGCTGCGCATCAAGACGGTTCGGCCTTCGGAACGGAACGAAAATCGGAAGCGCGGATTATCACGTTCTGCATCAAGGAGATCGCCATGAAACCGCTGCTCGTTCTCGCCACCGCGCTGATCATTGCGCTGTCATCGTCCGCAGTCGAAGCGAAGGGCTGCATCAAGGGTGCCATCGTCGGCGGTTTGGCGGGTCATCTTGCTGGGCATGGAAAAATCGGCGCCATCGCCGGCTGCGTGATTGGTCGTCACGAAGCCAACAAGGCCGATGCCAATCGGACGAACGACAACGCAGATCAAAAAATCACGCGATCGCCCGACGACGGCCGAATTTAACCGTTAGCTGAGCACGTTCAGTTCGCTGAATTTCATGATCGGGAACTGTGAGAGACCTTCGGAGTTGTCGGATTGCAATAGGCAACAACAGGAGCATGCGATGATAAAGCGTCTTACGGTGATCGCTGTTGCCGTCGCTGCGATATGCAGCGCGGTGCCGGCCAGTGCGGACGAAGTTGGTGTGGGCGTGGGTCCCGTCGGCGTCACGGTCGGAACGGGACATGGTGATCGCGATTGGGATCGCGGCCGTGACCGGGAAGTCATTCGCGAGAGGGATCATCGCGACCATGGCGATACCGTCATCATCAAAAAGGATCGAGATCACGACCGCGACTTTGATCGCGACAAGACGGTGATCATCAATCGCTGACCGGCGATTGCAAACAAAAAATATGTTCTGCGAGCGGCCTCCTGATCGGAGGCCGTTTTCGTTTCGGACAATATGCGCTCGCGCGAAGCGCACTTGCTCGCACCGCGATGTGCAGGCTCGCAGAGTTCCGATGTTGGTTAAGTTATCGTTACGCAACGCATGGCGTTTTGACTCAAATGCCGCCTAATTTCGCGCCGATTTTTCAAAGCTTGCCCTTTAAACGTGGCGCCTGGGGAGTGAGGCCGGAAAACAAAAGCAAGCCGGCCTCCAAACAGGGGATTATCACCATGACCATCGCCATTTCAGGAACGGTTCGCGCTAATTTGTTGGCGCTCCAACTTGTATCGAACGACATAGATGATGTTCAGACCCGACTGGCGACGGGTAAGCGCGTCAACAGCGCCTTCGATGATCCTTCCGCATTTTTCATTTCATCGTCGCTGAATGCCCGCGCCGCGAGCATCAATCAAGTCGTCAGCAATGTGTCGGGCATTAAAAGCGCTGTCGATGCCGCGAACAACGGCATCCAGGCGATCACCTCGCTTTTAAATACCGCCCAAGGGCTGGCAAATTCTGCATTACAGTCGGCAAACACCTTGGTGAAAGTGGTCGGCAACAACACGACCGCGCTCTCCACTTCCACGGTGATCGCATCAACGGCGGGCAGTCCTACAAAACTGAAGGCTGGCGATACCGTAACGGTTAACGACGGTACGACCACTGCGACCTACACCGCTGCCAACAACGATACCGTCCAGACGTTGCTGAACGCAATCAACGGAACGGCGAACCTCAAAGCCACGGCCAGCCTCAATTCAAGCGGGCAGATCACGTTCGCCGCCACCAGTACCAACAACATCACGATCGGCGGCGTGCTCGGCGGCTCGGGGACGTTGAACGGCGTGACCGGATTTACGGCCGGCACCACATCGTTTACCGCAAACGCGGTCCGTACAAGTTATGCCGCACAATTCGACGCCATTCGTCCGCAGATCGATGCCGCCGTCAATGATGCGAGCTTCAACGGCTTAAACCTTCTTTCGGGTGGGTCCAAGACCGTCGCTCTCAACGAAACGGGTTCTTCGAGCATTACGCTTGCTGGGACAAATATTTCATCTGCCAACCTGGGGGTCGCAGCATCAACCAACAGCTTTCAGATGGACACCGACATTTCTACCGCGCTTGCCAATATCACCAGCGCGCTTACCACGCTGCAATCGCAAACCTCTGCGTTAGGCAACAGTTCGGCGATACTTGACGCCCGCACGCAGTTCAACAAGTCGATGGCTGCGACGCTTCAGTCCGGCGCGGACGATCTGGTGAAAAGCGATTCTTCCGCCGATGGCGCGTTGTTGCTGGCACTCCAAAGCCGGCAGCAGCTCGCGGCAACGTCGCTGTCCCTCACGAACAATTCGGACAAGATGGCGCTCCGCCTTCTCGGTATCGGCTAACGCCAGCAATCACTGGGCGATGATGGCTTTGTCGTGTTGACCCGCCATCATTGCGATGTGCTGCGAAAGTTCCGCGTACGATTGATTTTTTAAACCGATACATGACGAAACTTACCGACAGCTGATGCTTTGACTCAGCGGAGGCGCCCTTGAAATTTGATGCCAAACATTGTCTGAAACCTGTCCTGTTCGTAGTGGCATCGGCCTACGTGCTGGTGGATGCGTTGTTCATGACAGTGGCGAAGCCGCTGGCGGACTGGATCGCGAAGCGGCAGGTGTTTTACGGCCTCCGGGTGTGGATCGTTTCGTTAAGACCGTATCCCACTCTCGCCCTGTTTGCGGTGCCCGTTATCATTCTGGAGCCTGTGAAACCTGTTGCAGCCTACCTGGCTGCGACGGGACACATCGCGGCGGCCTTTACAGTTCTTGCTGTAGGCGAAATACTGAAGCTGGTATTACTTGAACGGCTCTTCGCCGTCAGCCGCAACAAGCTGATGTCGATCTACGCATTCGCCTGGGCGTACGCTAAATATCAGGCTGGCAGGGCTTGGCTCGAAGCCACGGATGCTTGGCAACTTGTGCGTAAAATCTATGGCATTGTTAGGTATTCCCTGCACAGCTTGCTGATGGATTTGAGGAATATTCACAATACCGGACATTCTCCGCAGCTTCGTTGATTATGGCGGCCAGCAAATCACACTGGACTACTGCGATCGGGCAGGCCACAGGACATCCCGCTGCTTTTGTGGTTGTAATCCTCTATAGCCTGGGCTGGCTGATTTTCAGCCGAAACACTTTTGATTGGAATGCGGTTGCAACATTGGCTGTCTGGCTGATGACGCTCTTCATTCAGCGATCGAACAGGCGGGATACCCTTGCCCTTCATGCGAAACTCGACGAACTTCTTCGGGTAGACGATAATGCGCGATCAGAGCTAACCCGGCTTGATGAAGAAGAGCCGGAAAAAATCGCCGAGCATCGGGATGAGGAAGTTAGAAGAGAAAGCGCATCATAGCCGGCGAAGAACGGGTGCCGACGTTAGCACATGATGGCCAGAATTTCAGCTTCCCCATTTCCCGCCTGTACAAAATCCCCAACGCCTTTTCCGAACAAGGCGCGTGCGAGCGGAGAGACATGCGAGATTGACCCATGGGAGGGATCGGCTTCATCCTCTCCTACAATTCGAAAAGTCTGTTGCCGTCCGTCGTCCCGGGCAATCGTCACTGAATTTCCGAAACGGACTTTCGTCGTGTCGCCGGAGATGGATACGATTTGCGCGGTCGCGCGCCGCGCACTCCAATAGCGAACGTCACGCGAAGCTGTTGCCATCGCCGCGCGGTCGTCGGATCGCTGCGCAAGCGCAAAAACCTCACGCGCCGCAGCAAGCGCCGCCTCGATCTGGGCCATGCCTTCTGCCGTAACGTCGTTCGGATGCTCGGAGATCGGCCGATCGGGCAGAACTTCTATGGCGTCAATATCCTGCTCCTTTACAAAAGCTCGGCTCATTCCCTTGATATGGGGATCCTTCCGAATTTGTCAGCCGCGGGCGCGGTGGATTTAACGCGTGAAAAAGCCCGCCAAAGGCGGGCTATTCCACTGATATGATCTTCTAATTTGGTTGCGGGGATAGGATTTGAACCTATGACCTTCAGGTTATGAGCCTGACGAGCTACCGGGCTGCTCCACCCCGCGATAAACCGTTGCGCACCTTTTGCAGGCTGAACCGGAACGAATGGCAACGCCATGGTAGCGCTGATCAATTCCCGACGGAGCTTCCTGAGAAGGCAACCCGGGCAATGGCCCTTGGGTGCGAGGCGTATGTACCAACGCAGACTCGCTTTGGGAAGGCCTGCCAGCCATCTTTTCGCAAATTAGCGCTGCGTTCTCGGCGGCATCTTGTCAGAAAGTGCGCAAAAGCCCACCTTGCGCCGCAGATGATAGCCGGGGGAGACATTGGATCAGCCGCTGGAGAACTCCGGGCGCGCCACGCTGGAGACTGGCTTTCACCGCATGATCGAGCGCTCCCGCGCCGAGCCGGCGCCCAATTTGGCGCAACGGCTCGATCGGCTGGCGCGGTTGCGGGCGGCGATAACGGAGAACGAGACGAGGTTCGAGCAGGCGATCTCATCGGACTTCGGCCACCGCTGCGCCACCGAAACCGCGATCGCCGAAACGCTGCTGGTGTCAGGCGAAATCAATCACGCTACCAAACATCTCAAGAGCTGGATGGCGCCTCGGCGCATACCCACCGCGCTGCAATTCCTGCCGGCGAAAAACCGGCTGATGGCGCAGCCGCTCGGCGTGGTCGGGATCATCGCGCCCTGGAATTATCCGCTTCAGCTGACACTGGCGCCGGCTGTAGGCGCGCTCGCGGCAGGCAATCGCGTCATGATCAAGCCAAGCGAACTGGTGCCGCGATTTTCGGCGCTGCTGCAACAAGTCATCGGCGCGAAGTTCGATGCCTCCGAAATGATGGTGACCGGCATCGAGGATAGAGTCTCGCAGGTGTTTGCCTCATTGCCGTTTGACCACCTGATCTTCACGGGGTCGACGCGCGTCGGCCGTCTTGTTGCGGAAGCCGCAGGGCGCAACCTCACGCCGGTCACGCTCGAACTCGGCGGCAAGTCGCCCGCAATCGTCGATCGTTCCGCCGATCTCGATCAGGCTGCTGAGCGCATTGCCTATGGAAAGCTGCTCAACGCCGGTCAGACCTGCATCGCGCCCGATTATGCCTTGGTGCCCGAAGGCTTGGTGCAGGATTTTGCCGACAGACTGCAGCACCAGATGTGCCGTATGTACGGCACGGATCCCGGCAACAGGGACTACACCTCGATCATTTCGGAGCGCCACTACGACCGGCTTGCAAGCCTCGTCGCTGACGCCGCGTCTAAGGGCGCGCGGATCATGCAGCTTGGAAGCGCTGACGAGCCCGGCTGGAAGGCTGCGCGAAAATTTCCACCGACCATTATCGTCTGCGCAACGCCCGATATGGCCGTCTTGCAGGAAGAGATTTTTGGGCCGGTACTGCCCATCGTGGGCTATAGCGACGCGGCGGACCCGGTTGCCTACATCAACGGCCGCGACAGGCCGCTGGCGCTTTACTGGTTCGGCAGGGATGCCATGGCGCGCGACGAGGTGCTGGCGCGCACGGTCTCCGGTGGCGTCACCGTCAATGATTGCCTGTTTCATTTCACGCAAATTTATCAGCCGATGGGCGGCGTCGGCGCGTCCGGCAGCGGCGCCTATCACGGCGAATGGGGTTTCCAGACATTGAGCAAAATGAAGCCGGTGTTCTATCGCTCGCCGTTCAACCGGCTTGCCGACCTCTATCCGCCATATGGCGCGAAGATCGCACGGCTGCAAAAGATGCTGCGTTTCATATCGTAGTATCAAATCGAACGACCGGCAAAAGCCGGCGCAACGCTCGGGGAGTGCAATGTGACAGACACATCGGATTTTATCGTGGTGGGTGGCGGCTCCGGAGGCTGCGCGGTGGCTGGCCGTCTCTCCGAAGACACCCAGACGTCCGTGACCCTGCTCGAGGCAGGCGGCGCGAATGATAACTGGGTCGTCACTACGCCGGGCGCGCTGGTGCTGATGGTGTCGGGCAAACTGAACAACTGGGCGCTCGACACGGTGCCGCAGGCCGGTCTCAACGGCCGGATCGGTTACCAGCCGCGAGGCAAGGGGCTAGGCGGTTCTTCCGCTATCAACGCGATGGTCTATATCCGCGGTCACCGCAGTGATTACGATCAATGGGCCGATCTCGGCAATGCTGGCTGGTCCTATGCCGACGTGCTGCCCTACTTCAAGCGATCCGAGGACAACGCTGATTTTGGCGGCACATATCACGGCAAGGACGGGCCGCTGCCAGTCAACAAAATACGTTCCGACAATCCGGTGCAGGAAACATTCCTACAAGCCGCGCGCGAAGCGCAGTTTCGGATTCGCGACGATTTCAACGGTGAGGAGCAGGAAGGCCTTGGCATCTATCAGGTGACGCAGAGAAACGGCGAGCGCTGGAGCGCGGCACGCGCCTATATCCATCCCTACCTGAAGCGCCGCGCCAATCTACGCGTGGAGACCAAAGCCAATGCCACGCGCATCCTGTTCGAGGGTAAGCGCGCGGTCGGCGTCGAATATCGTCAAGGCAAGGAGTTGCGCCAGCTGCGCGCGCGCCGCGAAGTGATCCTGTCGTCCGGCGCGTTTCATACGCCGCAATTGCTTATGCTGTCCGGAGTTGGCGACGGTGAAGCGCTGTCGAAGCAAGGTATCGCACTCACGCATCATTTGCCGGGCGTTGGAAAAAATCTGCAGGACCATCCGGATTTCATCTTCGCCTACGTGTCCGATAGTCCACACTTAACTGGGCTGTCGTTTAGCGGCATCGCGCATCAGCTTCGTGCCATCCGGCAGTACAGGCGCGAGCGCCGCGGACCGATGACGTCGAATTTTGCGGAATGTGGCGGCTTCCTGAAGACGCGTCCGGAGCTCGACGCACCCGATATTCAACTGCATTTCGGCATGGCGCTTGTCGACGATCACGGCCGCAAACGTCACTGGGGCAGGGGCTTTTCGTGCCACGTCTGCCTGCTCAGGCCGAAAAGCCGCGGCAGCGTTTCGCTTGCCGGCAACGATCCGGCACAGGCGCCCTTGATCGATCCGAATTTCCTCGGCGATCCCAGTGATCTGGAATCGATGGTGGCAGGCTACAAGTCCACGCGGCGGTTGATGGAAACGCCGGCGATGAAAGCCTTGCAGAAAAAGGACATGTTCACGGCAAGCGTGCGCAGCGATGACGACATCCGCGATGTTCTTCGCGCCCGCGTTGACACCGTCTACCATCCCGTCGGCACCTGCAAGATGGGCGTGGACGATCCGATGGCAGTGGTCGATCCGAAGCTCAGGGTGTATGGGCTTGAAGGCCTGCGCATCGTCGATGCATCGATGATGCCGACCCTGATCGGCGGCAATACCAACGCGCCGACTATCATGATCGGCGAGAAGGCGGCGGATATGATAAAGGCCGAGATGCGGGCGTAATGAAGGTTAAGTTCAACGTCATCCTGAGGTGCGCGCACTGCGCGCCTCGAAGGACGATCTTGTGCACTGTCGCCGCATCCTTCGAGGCTTGCTCAGGCCGACGCGCGGATGCGCTGTCGGGCGCCTCAGGATGACGACTGCGCGCAGCCATCGCCTCTTTTCGTCCCCTTACTCTCACGCGCATTGTTGGCTAGAGTGCCGCACGCGTTTACAACTCAAACAATAAACCGGGAGTGAAACCGTGGATCTTGGAATCAAAGGCCGCCGCGCGCTGGTGTGTGCGTCGAGCAAGGGACTGGGACGCGCCTGCGCGGCCGCGTTGGCCGCGGAGGGCGTCAATGTCACGATGACGGCACGAGGCGGTGAAGTGCTTGGCAAAGCCGCGGCAGAGTTGCGTCAGAAATTTCCGGGCGTCGAGATCACGGAAGTCGTCGGCGACATCACCACGCCGGCAGGCCGCGAGGCAGCACTGAAGGCGTGTCCCGATCCGGATATCCTGGTCAACAATGCGGGCGGTCCGCCGCCGGGCGATTTCCGCAACTGGACCCGCGACGACTGGATCAAGGCGATCGATGCCAACATGCTCACGCCGATCGAACTGATCAAGGCGACCGTCGACGGCATGATGGCCCGCAAGTTTGGCCGTATCATCAACATTACATCGGCCGCGGTGAAATCGCCGATTGATGTGCTGGGATTGTCGAACGGCGCACGTGCGGGACTGACAGGCTTTGTCGCAGGCATCGCGCGCAAGACCGTCATCGCGAATGTCACTATCAATGGTTTGCTGCCGGGGCCATTCGACACCGACCGCCTACGCGGACCGGTGATGGAGATGGAGGCAAAGAAGCGGGGGATCACGGTCGATCAGATGCTGGCGAGAACGGGCCAAGCTCAACCCGGCCGGCCGTTTTGGCGAACCCGAGGAATTCGGCCTTGCTTGTGCGTTTCTCTGCGGCGCCAAAGCCGGCTTCATCACCGGCCAGAACATCCTGCTCGACGGCGGCGCCTTCCCCGGCACGCTCTGAGCAAATGAAAGCCGTTTGGTATGAGCGGACCGGTGCGGCGCCTGATGTGCTGACCTACGGTGACATGCTGGCGCCTGTAGTCGGTGCGGGCGAAGTTCGCATCCGGCTGGAAGCGTCCGGCGTCAATCCGGCAGATGTCGGCCGGCGCGCCGGCAGCTACCGTGCAATGGAATTTCCGCGCGTGATCCCCAACAGCGACGGCGCGGGCATCATCGATCAGGTCGGCGACGGCGTGACGCGGCTGAGCGTGGGTCAACGCGTCTGGCTTTATAATGGACAACGTAACGGACGCGCGTTCGGCACCGCGGCGGAATATATCACGCTGGCCGAGCATCTGGTGACGCCGCTGCCGAACGATGTTTCGTTCGCCGCAGGAGCCACGCTCGGGATTCCCGGCATGACGGCATGGTGCAGCCTGTTCGGCGACGGACCGATTGCTGGGAAAACGGTGCTTGTCACCGGCGGCGCCGGCGCGGTCGGCCACTATGCAGTGCAGCTTGCGAAGTGGGGCGGAGCACGCGTCGTCGCTACCGTCAGTTCGTCGCTGAAGGGAGAGCAGCCGCGCCTTGCCGGAGCCGATCTGGTGATCAACTACAAGACCGACGATGTCGTCGCGGAAGCGATGGCTTTTACCGACAATCACGGCGTGGACCGCGTCGTCGACGTGGATTTCGGCGGCAATATCGCAACGACGTTGAAATTGATGGCGATGAACTCGACTATCGCCGTTTATGCAACGAACGGCAACCGCAACCCCATCGTGCCGATGCGCGAGTTGATGGAGAAATGCATCGCGCTGCGCTCGCTCGTGCTGTTCGCGTTGCCGCAACAGATTTTGCTCGCGGCGCAGGCGGACATATCCAGATGGCTCACCGCCGGTCCACGGATTCACAACATCGCCGCGCAGTTTGCGCTGTCGGAAACAGCCCACGCTCATCTTGCGGTTGAAAAAGGCGACAAGCTCGGTACCGTCATCGTCGATTGCGCGCGCTGATCAGGCCACCGGCGTTGTCCGTTCGTCGGTCCAGATGACACCGAACTCATCGAGACCCTCGGCAAGGAGATCGCCCAGCATCGGCTGGCCCAGCAAGTAATGCGCGACGCGAACGTTGCCGCCATCCGCCGCCTCCCGGCGCAGATCGTCCCATTCTTCGAGCGTGGCGTCGCCACGTCCTAGCCGCATCAGCGCGATGAGGTCGAACCTTTCATCTTCCGTGAGCGCGTTGATAAAACCGGCTATTTCCTGACCAACAGGGTCGTCGTCAGTATCTTCCAGCACACCGACCATATTGTCGTCCGAACCGTTCGATCCGGAATCCGGATCGGAATCCCCCTCCTTGACGTCGAACTGGCGCGCTTTCTCGATCAGAAAGGCGACTTTTTCAGCGGAAATGGCTAGTTCTGGCATCGCAAGCTCCTCACTTTATGCTTTCAGATAACGCGCGGCGCGTTGAGATGATCCATTGCGCGGGCCGCAACAAACCCGCATCTTTCGGGCAAAGCGCCAAGGAAACGTCGCATGGATTGGGCCGTCGGCAAGGTGAAGATCACCAAGGTCGTCGAGCTGGAGACCGTGGGCGGCACGAGGTTCATTCTGCCGCAAGCCAGCAACGAAGAAATCCAGAAGCTGCCCTGGCTGATTCCGGATTTCGCGACCGAGGAGGGGCGGCTGAAAATGTCGATCCACGCGCTGGTAGTGGAAACTCCCTCGCAGCGGATCGTCGTCGATACCGGCCTTGGCAACGACAAGCAGGGCCGCAAGGTGCCGACCTGGAATGACCGCAGCACACCTTTTCTTGAGACCATGACGGCCGCGGGATACACGCCCGATAGCATCGACACCGTGCTGTGCACCCATTTGCACGTCGATCACGTCGGCTGGAATACCAAACTCGTTGGCGGCAAATGGGTGCCGACCTTCGCGAACGCGCGCTACATCTTCGGCAAGACCGAATACGAGCATTGGCGGGATCACAGCGATGAGCCGGAGAGGGCTGCTGTGTTCAACGATTCAGTGAGGCCCATCATGGACGCAGGCAAGGCCGAACTCGTCGCCAGCGATCAGCAACTCTGCGAAGAACTGACGCTGATCCCGACGCCGGGTCATAGTCCCGGCCATATGAGCCTTCTCATCAAGTCCGACGGCGAGGTAGGATTGCTTACCGGCGATGTCGCCCATCACCCCTGTCAGACGGCGCGTCTGGACTGGTCATCGACAGCGGATTCTGATCCGGCCCAATCCGCAGCCACGCGGCGCGACTTGTTTTCGCGCTTTGCCGATACGCCCACGCTGGTGATCGGCGGACATTTCTCCGCCGGGCACATCCAGCGCGACGGCACTGCCTTCAAATTCATCGTTTAGCAGCCCTGCGCTTCGAACCGGTTGAATTTCCCCGCGCTCTGTTCCATGAAGCGTTCAAGCAAACAATAAACGGTAAAGGGAGTGATACGACATGAAGCTCGTTCGATATGGCGCGACGGGTCAGGAAAAGCCCGGGCTAATCGATAAATCCGGCCAGTTGCGCGATCTGTCGGCGCAGGTGAAGGACCTGACGGGCGAAGCTTATTCGCCGGCGAACCTGAAGAAATTCGCGGGTCTGGACCCCTCCAAGCTGCCCGCCGTCGACGGCAAGCCGCGCCTCGGCGCACCCGTTGGCGGGTTGCCGAAATTCATCGCCATCGGTCTGAATTATGTCGATCACGCCAAGGAGACCGGGAATCCGATTCCCCCGGAGCCGATCTTCTTCATGAAGGCCAACACCAGCATCTGCGGCGCCAATGACGCGGTGGAAAAGCCGCGAGGTTCGACCAAGCTCGACTGGGAAGTCGAAATCGCTGCCATCATCGGCACCCGCGCCAAGTATGTAAGCGAGGCCGACGCGCTCGAGCACGTTGCCGGCTACTGCATCTGCAATGACGTTTCCGAAAGAAATTTTCAGATTGAACGCGGTGGCAACTGGACCAAGGGCAAATCGCACGACACCTTCGGGCCTCTCGGCCCGTGGCTCGTCACCAAGGACGAGATACCGGACGTGCAGAAGCTTTCGATGTGGCTCGACGTCAACGGCAAGCGTTGCCAGACCGGCTCGACCTCGACGATGATTTTCAACATGGCGACGTGCATCTCCTACGTGTCACAGTTTCTCACGCTGATGCCGGGGGACATCGTCACTACCGGTACGCCGCCCGGCGTCGGCTCCGGAATGAAACCGCCGAAATTTCTCAATGTCGGCGATGTCGTGACGCTTGGCATCGAAAGTCTGGGCGAGCAGCGCCAGGAAATCATCGCGGCGTAGGCACGAGACGTCATCCTGAGGTGCGAGCACTTGCGAGCCTCGAAGGATGACGGAGTGTGGCACATCCTTCGAGACGCGCGCAAATGCGCGCTCCTCAGGATGGCGGTTTGTATTCCGACAAAGGATATTCAAAATGAAACTGACATTCTCGCCCGCCTCGCCCTTTGCCCGCAAAGTTCGCATCGCCGCCATTGAAACCGGCCTGATCGACAAGATCGAGTTTGTCTCAGCCAAGGTCGTGCCTGGAGAGCCGAACGATCAATACATGCACGACGTCAATGTGCTGAAGAAGTTGCCGGCGCTCATTCTAGACAACGGCGATGTTGTCGTGGATTCTTACGTCATCGTCGAATATCTCGATGAACTAGCAGGCGGTGGAAAATTGATTCCCGCTTCCGGGCCGCCGCGGTGGCAAGTCAAAAGCGATCATTCGATCCTGCAGGGCATGCTGGATTCGATGCTGCTGTGCCGCTACGAAAAGATGGTCCGGCCTCAGGGGTTGCAATGGCAGGCGTGGATTGACGATCACTGGAATCGGGCCTGGCAGGGCATGGCGCGGTTCGAAAAGAAAGCCGACGTATTGTCCCGCCCGCTCGACATCGTGCAAATCGGGCTTGTCTGCGTGCTCGGCTATGCGGATTTCCGCTTTGCCGATTGCGGCTGGCGCAAGGCCTATCCGAAACTCGCCGCGTTCAACGAGAAAATGATGGCGCGGGAATCCGTCAAGGTTTCGGTGCCACCGCCGGCGTGACGGAGGGGCGTCATTATGAGTTTCACATTTTCCGCCGGGGACCTCACCATCCATCGCATCGTCGAGCAGGAGACGACTTTTCTACCCGCGCTCGAAATGTTGCCCGGCCTGACGCCGGAGGTGCTGGCGGAGAACAGGGCGTGGATGCAGCAGGCCGGCGCAATCGACGCTCAGGATGTGCTCATCCTGTGTTTCCAGTCCTACGTCGTGAAGACGCCGCATCACACCATTCTGGTCGACAGTTGCATCGGCAACGACAAGCCGCGGCCGCTGCGGCCGAAGTGGAATATGAAGACCGACGACAGCTATATGCGCGCGCTTGCAGCAGCGGGGCTTGGCCTCGCCGACATCGATTTCGTGATGTGCACGCACCTGCATGTCGACCATGTCGGCTGGAACACCCGGCTCGAGAACGGCCAGTGGGTGCCGACCTTTCCGAATGCGCGTTATGTGTTCGCCAAAACCGAGTTCGAATACTGGACCGAGCAAAACACGAAAGCGCCTGTGCCGCCGTTCACCGACAGCGTGTTGCCGGTCGTTGAAGCCAACATGGCCGAGATCGTCCGCAACGATTATCAAATCGGCGATCACGCGCGGCTGTTGCCGACACCGGGCCACACGCCGGGACACGTCGCCTTTACGTTCGGCAGAGGGCGGGACGACGCGGTGATATCAGGCGATCTGATGCATTCGCCGCTGCAGGCACGCTATCCCGAACTGTCTGCGAAATTCGACGTCGATCAGGCGGTGGCAGCCACGACGCGACGGGATTTCCTGGAGCGCTATTGTGACACCGATACGCTGTGCTGCACCGCGCATTTTCCCTCGCCCTCGAGCGGAAAGATCGGGCGATGGGGCGACGGATTTCGTTGCGAACCGGTTGCGGCGAACTAGCGGCTGGATATAGGCGCTTTAATCGAACAGACTCGGAGTGTGGTTCACCGCCGCGCCCTCGATGGCGAGCATCTTCAGCTTCGTGGTGACGCCGCCATTGGCCGAAAAGCCACCGGGCTTGCCGCCGGCGGCGAGCACACGGTGGCAAGGCACCACGATGGGGCAGGGGTTGCGTCCAAGGGCCTGGCCCACGTCCCGCGACAGCTCGACGCCGCCGAGCCGTTTGGCGATATCGCCGTAGGTCATGGTTTTTCCCGGCGGAATGGTGCGCGCAATATCGTATACGCCGCGATTGAATTCCGGGACGCCGTCGAGGTCGAGCATGACGCTGGACAGATCGTTCGGTTTGCCCGCGAGCAGCTCTACAATGCCGTCGATCGCGCTCTGCACGCCGGCGGATGGCGAAGTTTCTTCGATCTCCCCGTAGCGTTGGCGAATCCGGGTGCGCGTCCGGTCCTCGCTGGACATCGGCAGTTGCACCGCGGTGATGCCGCGCTTGCCCCACACAATGCCGCAGTGACCGATCGCGGTCTCGAACAATGTAAAATTGCGGTCCGTCATAGTTGCTTCCATGTCTCGGATGTATACCGAGCCAGAGCAATCTAGGCCTGAAGATTTAGGCAATCCACCCGATTCCGGAGCCATTCGCGGGCTTTACCGAGGCGGGCGATCACGAGTGCAAATTAGCTGAAGGCCGGAGCGCTATCCGTAAACCAGGTCGCTCGGGAGCCGCGGGTCCGTCGTGCTGGATTCCAGCGCCGCCAGAAATTCCCTTCCGTCGCCTGTGATCTGCCATCCGGCATGGTCGCGGATGATGTAGCCAGAACCGAACAGATCGAGCGACGAAGCGCGTGATGCCAGGCGCCTCACACGATCGGTCCATTCGCGACCGCTCTTGGCGAGAATTGCGATATCATGATTGAGCGACGCAAGGCTCGATCGGCCGTCCGCATGGCTCGACAGGACCTTCAGGATCGTAATCTGCAGACTTATGGAAATTCTTCAGAAAGGAGTTGATTCTGAATCTGTAAGTGATTCGTGCAATTTCCGGAAAACTTTTTCAAAGTTTTGAACCGAAAATTTGCGGAGCCTGATTTGAGCGCGATAAAACGCGGCCGGAAGTCCACTACTTCCGCGGGCTCTGATCGAGAGCGGGCCCTGTTCGGTGGGAAGATATGGTCGGCGAAACCGGAGCCTAAGGCTTATGCCAAGGTCACTCGCGCACCTCTTACGGTGTCTTCATCGGTGAGGATCGTATTCAGCGCCCGACGATCAGTATTTTTCATGTTGATCTCGGCGCCGCACTTGGACTCTGCTATCGAAACCAGCTTTTGGGCCTCAGGCGGAAACATGTCGCTCTTATCAATCGACTTCATATACCTCGACCGTCAGAATTTCCGCGAACTCTCGGCCGTAGCAGCCGCAGTAGTCCTGTAGTTTGCCGACATTCAGCTCCGCATTGTCAGGCCGCTTTGCCTGGCTTGTGAGGCAACTTGCACCGGTGAGTTCGGCGAATTCCTTTTTCGCCGCGGTTCGCGCGGCTTGGCCAGGGCGCAATTTGTCCAAATGAGCAGGTACGCTGCAGTCAGGATTTTATCGATCATCATGTCTCTCCGGACCCATCCATTGCTCCCGCAAATGCTTTCTCCGATGCGACAGGGATTTCCAGCAGCTTAACGCACCATTAACTATGTCCGGGCAAACTAATCGGGGAAACGCGGCGGAACCGGAGCACGGGCCGGCAGTCGCAAAAGAAGCCGTTCGGCGTAGCGCCCGGGCGGCTTTTTCTTTGAAACCGATTGTGTGCAAACGTTCGATGTCGCGCGTCGTGGCGCCGGCGTGGCGACTGGCGGTTTTTGCTGGTTTACCCAGCGCTGGAATCGGCTAGGCTCTCCGCCACAGCTGGGAGGCATCCATGGACGACGACAACGATCACAAGTCGATTTTTGAGAAAATCACCGACACCGTGAAGGATTTTGCGAGTTCGGCGATGGATGCGGCAAAACCGACCGAGCCTGCAACGGGTGAGGGGGCGGTGGCATTTACCGCCGATGAAGGCGCTGTGGCCGATCCTAGCCCGCTGAGCATCGCCACGATGCCGCGTAATCCCAGGCCTGCGGCTGCGAAACCTTCGACGAGGAATAAATCCGGCAAACCGGCGAAGAGCGCAGCGAAGAAATCGCCCCCCAAAACAAAGAAGGCAGCCGAGAAATCGGGCGTCAAAAAACCGAGCAAAAAGAAATCAAGCGCGAAGAAATCCGCCGTTAAGACGAACTCCCGAAAAGTCGCAAAGAAAAGCGCCAAGAAAAACAAGGTCGCTTCAAAGACCAGTGCCAAGCGTAGCGCCAGCGCCGTGTCGAAAAAGCGGAAAGCCAAGAAATCAAAGCGCTAGGCCGAGAAGCCACCCCTAGCGCGATCGCCGGCCAAAACGGTCAAAAAGTTCGCGGCGAAGATATGCCATCACGCGGCTCGCGATCCGGCCGCGCATCGAAGCAACTTTGGTTGATTGACCGATCACCTGTGGCGCGTCGCCGAACAGGCCGCGCCGTTTGATGATGGCAGCCACCAAAGGATTCCAGTCGAACAAGACCTGTTCGGCTTCCTGCACCATGAAGCCGGCGATAACCTCGGGAGGCGGAGCGAATACTTCCGGCATGGCGCGGGACAGATCCTCGTCGGTCAAAACCTGCCATTTCGATACGCCGCCCATGTGGGGCGATTGCAGCCCGTAAACGACCCTGCCAATCCGGCTCTCGCGGATCGCGTAGCAGCACAGCGCGCAGGGCTCGGCGTTGGCGTAGATCGTGCAATCATCGAGGCTCACCGAGCCGAGCTTCTTCTGCGCGGCTGAAATCGCCACTACCTCTGCGTGGCGTGTGATGTCGCCGTCCTGCCGCACGCGGTTGATCGATGAGGCGATAATTTGGTCACCGCGGCTGATGACGGCGCCATAGGGATATTCGCCCGCCTCGCCCGAAGCTTGCGAGAGCGCAATGCATTGCCCCATCATCTTGCGGTCAAGTTCGTTCGAAGGCGTGTCCACGTTGTTCCCTGAATGAAAGCTATCGGCTGTCTTTTAGGCGAGCTATGAGCTGCGCTCCATGACCGGCCCTTGCTAACGAACACGGGTGTGACTGCCAAGCTGCGCGCTCCTCTGCTGTTTCAAGTTGCACTGCACCAAGGTGAAAATATCTTCACTAGCCCGCAACGGCAGCATGATTTGTGCGTATATTTAGCGCCAGCGACACGTTGGTTTGATCTCAGTGAGGTATCGATGAAGAAAATTTTGACAATTGCGGCCATGTTTTCAGCATTGGCCCTGATGCCAGCGTCCGCGAAAATGATGAGCTGTACCGGGGATAATATGATGAAGACCAACATGATGGTCGGGACCATGATGGACGGTCCCGCCAGAATGGGCATGAACAAAGAGATATCCATGGCCAGCATGGAAATGAGCAAAGGCAACATGCGGGGCGCTTGCATGCACTACATGAAGGCTCAGAAGATGGGCATGATGAAGTCAGGGATGTAAAGGCGCAATACCGAGAGCCGCGCTGTCTATTGGGCAGCGCGGCCTTTTTATGCCCAATTGGGCCCTTTCCCTAACGATTGTTACTATGCAGGCGAATCCGGCTACATTTCCCGCGATGCCTCGCGCTGCAACTGCTCCACTTTCATTGACCAAGGCTGAAGCGAAGCGAATCTGGCTGCGCGCGCAACGGCTGGACACCTTTGCTCCTTTCGGCGAGGGACCGCAGGCGACCGCCGCCGCAGTCGCGCATCTAGGTTATGTTCAGATAGACACCATAAACGTCATCGAACGCTGCCATCATCACATCCTCTGGAATCGAATCCCCGGCTATCGGCGAGACGATTTGCGCCAGGCCCAGAGCGTCGACAAGAGCGTTTTCGAATACTGGACGCATGCGCTGTCCTATGTGCCAACGGCGGACCTGCGGTTCTTTCTGCCCGCCATGAAGCGCCACCGGCGCGAAGGCCACAAATGGTTCGGCTCGGTCAGCAAAGCCGATATGCGCAAGGTGCTGACACTGATCAGGCGCGACGGCGCGCTGACGATCCGCGACATCGATGACGATGTACTGATCGACAAGGAACATCTGTGGGCCAGCCGCAAGCCGTCGAAGCGTGCCCTGCAACTGGCGTTCTACGCCGGCGTGCTGACGATTAGTGCGCGTACTGGCATGCTCAAGACCTACGAGCTGATGGCGCGACACTTCGGTTGGGACAGGCCGCCGAAACCCGCTTCTGCAACTGAAGTCTCCAACTATTTGCTCGACCGCGCCTTGCGTGCGCAGGGCGTCGTCAGTCTGGATTCCATCTGCCATCTCAACGCGCCGAGCAAGGCCGCAATCCGGCGCCTGATCGAAAAACGCGTGCGCCGTGGCGGACTGATGTCGGTCGCACTTGAAGGCGCGGGCAAGCAGGAGCATTGGGCCGAAGCCGAAACATTGGCGAACGAGGGCGACGCCTCGGAGTTGGTGCATATCCTGTCGCCGTTCGATCCGCTGATCATCCAACGTAAAAGGACGCAGCTATTTTTTGACTACGAGCATCGCTTCGAGGCGTATGTACCGCAGGAGAAACGTCGCTTCGGCTATTTTGCGCTGCCGGTGTTGATGGGTGAGGATATCGTCGCCGCGCTCGATCTCAAGGCGGATCGCAAGAACAATAAATTGCTGATGCAGAAATGGAGTTGGGTCGGGATCGGCGCCCAACGGGGCTCTCGCAAGGATTTGAAACGCCACATCGAAGCGGAACTGCATCGCTTCGAGCGATTTCAATTCGGGGAGTAAGGCGACAGCGTTTGCGGTGGCCGTTCGAACAAACTAGATATCGGATAGGATGGCGACCCGCCCTGCCGTTAATTTAAGGATCCGCCAGCGTGACTGACTTGAAAACAAAAGATCTGCATTACTACGAACCGGCCAACGGCCACGGCCTCAAGCACGATCCGTTCAATGCCATCATCGCGCCGCGCCCGATTGGATGGATTTCTTCGCGCGACGACAAGGGCAACATCAATCTGGCGCCCTACAGCTTCTTCAACGGCTTCAATTACAAGCCGCCGATCATCGGCTTTGCCAGCACGTCGTGGAAGGACAGCGTCGGCAATATCCAGGAAACCGGCGAGTTCGTCTGGAACCTGGCGACAAAGGATCTGGCGCAACAGATGAACGCCACCGCCGCGCATGTGGCCCATACGGTGAGCGAATTCACCATCGCCGGGCTGACGGCGGCGCCGAGCAAGCTCGTCAATGTGCCCCGCGTGGCGGAAAGCCCGGTGTCGTTCGAATGCAAACTGTCGCAGATCATTCAGCTGCAGGGCGCAAACGGCGAAAAGGTGCAGGGCTGGCTGACGCTAGGTGAGGTCGTGGCCGTCCACATCGACAAGAGCCTTATCAAGGATGGCGTCTACCAGACCGCGATGGCGCGCCCGATCGTGCGCGCCGGCCGCACCGGCGACTATTTCGAGATCAGGCCGGACGCGATGTTCGAGATGGTGCGGCCGGATTGATGGATACGCGGATCGAGCGCCGCGCATGACGAACTAATCTCGCCCCATTTGTGCTAGAGTTTGGCATAGTCGCTTCCTCAACGAGGAATATCGCCATGACCCTCCGCCGCGATTTCATCACCAAGCCGATCTTCAATTGGGCGCGCGGCGTGCTGCCGACGATGTCGGATACCGAGCGCGAGGCGCTGGAGGCCGGCGACGTCTGGTGGGACGCAGATCTGTTCACCGGCCATCCCGACTGGGCGAAATTGCTCGCCAACGCGCCGGCAACGCTGACGGCGCAGGAACAGGCGTTTCTCACCGGGCCGGTCGATGAACTCTGCGCGATGCTCGACGACTGGAAGATCAATTGGGAATGGCGGGACCTGCCGCCCGAAGTCTGGAGTTTCATCAAGCGCGAGAAATTCTTCGGCATGATCATCCCGAAGGAACATGGCGGCCTCGGCTTTTCGCCGTACGCGCATTCCGAAGTGGTCCGCAAGATCTCGACACGTTCGGTGGCCGCTGCGGTCACCGTGATGGTGCCCAATTCGCTGGGCCCGGGCGAGTTGCTGATGCGCTTTGGCACCAAGGACCAGCAGAAGCGATGGCTGCCGCGCCTCGCCGACGGAAGCGACATTCCGTGTTTCGGATTGACCAGTCCCGAAGCCGGCTCCGACGCCGCGTCGATGATCGACAGCGGCATCATCTGCAAGGACGAGTTCGAAGGCCGCGAAGTGCTGGGACTGCGGCTGAACTGGCACAAGCGTTACATCACGCTGGGGCCGGTCGCGACGCTGCTGGGGCTGGCGTTCAAGGCTTATGACCCGGATCATCTTGTCGGCACGCAGGACGAACTCGGCATCACCGTGGCACTGATCCCGACGCATCTGCCCGGTGTCGAGATCGGCCGGCGGCATCTGCCGTCAATGCAGGTGTTTCAGAACGGCCCGAACTGGGGCAAGGACGTTTTCATCCCGATGGACTACATCATCGGTGGGCAGGAGCGTCTCGGTCAGGGCTGGAAGATGCTGATGACCGCGCTGGCCGCCGGGCGCGGCATCTCGCTGCCATCGCTGTCAGCAGCCGGCGCGGCTTACGCGGCGCGCACTACGGGCGCCTATGCGCGCATCCGCGAGCAGTTCAATGTGCCCATTGGAAAATTCGAGGGCATCGAGGAGCCGCTGGCGCGCATCGCCGGCACCGCCTATCTGCTCGACGCCGCGCGTCGGCTGACCTGCGCCGCGCTCAATCAGGGCCATCATCCCGCTGTCATTTCCGGCATCATGAAGCTGCATGCCACCGAGCGGATGAGGATCGCTATCGACGACGCGATGGACATCCACGGCGGCAAGGCGGTGATCGACGGCCCGCAGAATTACATGGGGAGCCTGTATCGATCCGTACCGGTCGGTATTACGGTCGAGGGCGCCAACATCCTCACGCGCAATCTGATCATCTTCGGGCAGGGCGCGATCCGCGCGCATCCCTATCTTCTGGCCGAGATGAACGCGCTCGCCGATGCGGATCATGCGCGCGGCCTGGACGCTTTCGATGGCGCATTCTGGAAACATGTCGGCCACAGCATCACCACGCTGTTTCGTGTCTGGGGCCAGGGCTTGACCCTCGGTGCATTTGCGCCGGCGCCAGACGCGGGGGAAGCGACAGAATTTTATCGTCAGCTCTCGCGCTATTCAGCGGCGTTTGCGCTAAGTGCTGACATGGCGCTGCTGACGCTAGGCGGTGCGCTGAAACGTAAGGAAATGCTGTCGGCGCGGTTCGGCGATATCCTGTCGGAGCTGTATCTGTTGTCGGCTGCACTGAAGCGTTGGCAGGACGAAGGTCGGCAGCCCTTGGATTTCGGTTTGCTGGAATGGTGCATGCACACCGGCTTCAAGACCATCGAGAACCGCTTCGCGGAGATTTTTGCCAATTTCCCCAACCGGTTTGTGGCGTGGACCCTGAGCCGCCTGATCCAGCCGTTCGGCGCGCGCGTGCGCGGGCCGTCAGACCTGATCATCCATCGATGCGCGCAGCTGATACTGGTGCCGTCGGCGGCGCGCGACCGCCTTACGCCGAATCTGTCGCATGTCGACGATGACAGCGGGGTGTCACGGTTGGAAAAGGCTTTCCTGCTGGTGACCGGCGCGGAGGATATCGCCAAACGGTTGCGCGCAGCGCATATCCACGACTGGAAGGACGCCGTGAAGCAGGGCGTGATTACGCAAGCCGAAGGCGACCAACTCGCGGCAGTGCATGACGCCGTGGCCAAGGTGATCGAGGTTGATGATTTCGCGCCGGAAGCGCTCTCGCCGATCTTCAAGAAGCCCGCCGAGGTGCATCAGTTCTTCCAGGATCTCGATGTAACTAGGGCTGCGAGCTGATGGCGCGTCCGGTCTACATCATCGACGGCAGCCGCACGCCGTTCCTGAAGGCGCGTAACGGTCCCGGCCCGTTCACCCCGGTCGATCTCGCCGTGCAATGCGGGCGGCCGCTGCTGGCGCGACAGCCGTTCGCGCCTGACGCGTTCGATCAGGTAATTCTTGGCTGCGTCAACGTTATTGCCGATGAGATGAACCCCGCCCGCGTCGCCGCATTGCGGCTCGGCATGGGCGAGAAAATTGTGGCGTTCACGGTGCAGATCAATTGCGGCTCCGGCATGCAGTCGATCGACACAGCGTTTCGCTACATCCGCGAGGGCAATGCGAATCTGATCTTGGCCGGCGGCGCCGAAGCGCTCAGCTACGCGCCGCTGGTGTGGCCGCAGCAGGGCGTGCGCTGGTTCGCAGGACTTGCCGGTGCGCGCGGCATTTTGCAGAAACTCGCCGCGCTCGCCAAAACGCGACCGTCTTATTTCAAGCCGATCATCGGGCTGGAGCGCGGGCTGACCGATCCGATCACCGAACTCAACATGGGACAGACCGCCGAGGTCGTCGGCCATCTGTTCGGCATCACCCGCGCGCAGTCGGACGCCTACGCGGTCGAAAGCCACAAGCGGCTCGCCAACGCTCAACAGCAAGGCTGGTTGAAAGGCGAAGTCGAGACCGCGTTCGCGCGCGACGGTAAATTCTACGATCACGATGACGGCGTGCGCCCAGACTCGTCGGTGGAAAAGCTATCAGCGTTAAAGCCGGTGTTCGAGCGGCCGTGGGGCCAGGTCACCGCGGGCAATTCCTCGCAGATCACTGACGGCGCGTCATGGACCATCCTCGCGTCGGAAGAAGCCGTGGCAAAACATGGCCTGACGCCGAAGGCCGTGATCGTTGACAGCGAATGGTCGGCGCTCGACCCCAGCATCATGGGGCTTGGGCCAGTCCTGGCCTCGACGGCGCTGCTGACGCGCAACCGACTCTTCCTGCACGATATCGAGACCTGGGAGTTGAACGAAGCTTTCGCGACGCAGGTGCTGGCTTGCCTTGCCGCGTGGAACGATGAAAAATTCTGTCGTGAAGTGCTGGGCTTTGAGGGCGCCGGCGGCATGATCGACCGCACGAAGCTCAACGTCGACGGCGGCGCGATCAGTCTCGGTCATCCCGTCGGCTGCAGCGGCAACCGCATCGTGCTGCATCTCGTAAACGCCATGAAGCGTCTCGGCACCAAGCGCGGCGTCGCTACCGAGTGCATCGGCGGCGGGCTCGGCGGCGCCATGCTGATAGAGACGGTGTGATCATGGAAAGCAGGATCATGGACGTTCTCACCGACCGCGTCCTCGAACTCGGGCCCAAGAATCCGGAAACGCCCGATGTCGCCGAGCCGTACCGCAATTTCGAGTTGACGCGCGACGCGGACGGCATTGCGTGGCTGCTGTTCGACCGCGCGGACGCCAGCGCGAATACGCTGTCAGCGGAAGTTTTGGAGGAGTTCGACGCAGTGCTGGCCGAATTGGAGAGCCAGCGACCAACTGGCGTCGTCATTCGCTCGGCAAAAAAATCCGGCTTCATCGCCGGTGCCGACGTCAACGAATTTCGCGGTGCGACCGATCCGCGCGTGGTGGAGACGCAGATCGGCCGCGCGCACGCGGTGATCGACCGGCTCGAAGCCCTGCGCATGCCGACCGTGGCGGTCATTCACGGCTTCTGTCTCGGCGGCGGCTTGGAAGTGGCACTCGCCTGTCAGTCGCGCATCGCGATCGACGATGCGCGCTTCGGTTTTCCGGAAGTGATGCTTGGCTTGCATCCGGGGCTAGGCGGCACTGCGCGCTTCACGCATCTGGTCAATCCGATGCAGGCGATGACGCTGATGCTGACCGGCAAGACCATCGATGCGCGTAAAGCGCGTGCGCTGGGGCTGGTCGATGCGGTGACGCAGGAGCGTCACGTCCGCAATGCCGTCAAGGACGCCGTATTCGGCCGGCTCAAGCGCGCCAAGCCGGGGATCCTGAACGCGATCATGAATCTGGCGCCAGTGCGCGGTCTGCTGGGGTCGCGGATGCGCAGCGAGGCGGAAAAGGCCGCGCCGCATGAGCATTATCCTGCGCCCTATGCGCTGATTGATCTCTGGGAAAAGCACGGCGGCGACAAGGCCGCAATGCTGGCGGCGGAAAAGATCTCGTTCGCCAATCTGATGGTGACGGCGACGGCGCAGAATCTGATCCGCGTGTTCTTCCTGCGCGAACAGATGAAAAAACTTGCCGGTGGCGGCAACAAGATCCGCCATGTGCATGTGATCGGCGCCGGTGCCATGGGTGGCGATATCGCGGCGTGGTGCGCCAATGAAGGCATGCGCGTGACGCTCGCCGACATGAAGCCGGAACCGATTGCCGGCGCCGTAAAGCGCGCTGCCGACCTGTTCGGCAAGATCATCCGCAAGCGTACCGAGCAGCGCGACGCACTGGATCGGTTGATTCCCGATCTCGACGGCGAAGGCGTTCGCGGCGCGGACCTGATCATCGAAGCGGTACCGGAAAAGCTGGAGCTAAAGCAGAAGGTTTACGCCGGGCTGGAGCCAAAGATGAAGCCGGGTGCTATTCTAGCGACCAACACGTCCAGCATCCCGCTGCAGGATTTGCGGTCGACGCTGCGGCAGCCGCAGCGGCTGATCGGGCTGCACTTCTTCAATCCCGTGTCGCGGTTGCAACTGGTGGAAGTCGTCAGCCACGACGGCACCGATCCGCAGCTCTTAAAGGAAGCAATGGCTTTCGTCGGCGCGATTGATCGCTTGCCGCTGCCGGTGAAGAGTTCGCCGGGCTTTCTCGTCAACCGCGCGCTGACACCGTATATGCTTGAAGCGATGGTGATGCTCGACGAGAAGATCGATAAGACATTGATAGACGCCGCGGCTGAAAAGTTCGGCATGCCGATGGGCCCGATCGAACTGGCCGATCAGGTCGGGCTGGACATCTGCCTCGCGGTCGGCGACATGCTGCGCTCGAAGTTCGGCGATCTGCTGCCGCCAACGCCGGCGTGGCTCCGCGACAAGGTCGCCAAAGGCGAGCTCGGCCGCAAGACCGGCAAGGGTTTCTACACGTGGCGAGACGGCAAGGCCGACAAGGCATACGACTCCGTAACGACCACCGAACAGCCGACGCAGGAAATGATCGACCGGCTGATCCTGCCGATGTCGAACGTCTGCGTCGCCTGCCTGCGCGAAGGCATTGTCGACAATGCCGACGTGGTGGATGGCGCGATGATCTTCGGCACAGGCTATGCGCCGTTCCGCGGCGGGCCGCTGAATTATGCGCGCTCGCGCGGGACGGAGAACATCGTCGCGACGTTGCGCGCGCTGGCGTCGAAGTTCGGCGCGCGTTTCGCGCCGGATGCTGGCTGGGAAACCTTCAGATGACCGACGCCCAGCCCATTCACCCGCCGGCGAGCACGGAAACCGAACCGTCAGGCGATCTCTGCATTCGCACTCTCGCGATGCCGGCCGACACCAACCAGAACGGTGACATCTTCGGCGGCTGGCTGTTAAGCCAGATGGATCTCGGCGGCGGCATCTTCGCATCCAAACTCGCGAAGTCGCGAACCGTGACGGTAGCGATCGATGCTATGAACTTCCGCAAACCCGTGTTCACCGGCGACATGGTCTCGGTGCACGCCAATCTGGTGCGCGTCGGCAAGACCTCGGTCACCGTCCACCTCGAAGCCTGGGTGATCAGACGCAAGGAAATGCACTCGATTCTGGTGACCGACGGCAATTTCACCTACGTCTCGATCGACGACCAAGGCCGCCCGCAATTGGTCAAGCAGGACGAGCCGCCGATCACGGCGTGAATACCGCCCCGGTATGACGAGAGTGTTACTGCGCGGCGTCGAGCGCGTCTCCCAACACCGGATAATCGGTGTAGCCCTTGGCGCCGCCACCATAGAACGTTGACTTGTCCTGCTCGTTGAGCGGCGCGCCGCTCTTGAGGCGCTCGACCAGATCGGGATTCGAGATGAACGGCTTGCCGAACGCGATCAGGTCGGCTGCGCCGGCGGCGATCACCTTGTTCGCCAACGCGAGATCGTAGCCGTTATTACCGATGTAGGTGCCCTTGAAGCGCTTGCGCAGCGAGCCGTAGTCGAACGGCGCGACGTCGCGAGGGCCCCCGGTAGCACCTTCGACGACGTGGATGTAGGTCAGCTTCAGTGCGCTGAGATGATCGACAATGTAGTCGAACAGCGGTTGCGGATTGCTATCCGAGACATCATTCGACGGCGTCACCGGGGAAATGCGGATGCCGGTGCGTTCAGCTCCGGCTTCCGCGGCCACCGCCTTAGAAACTTCGAGCATCAGCTTCGCGCGGTTCTCGATTGAGCCGCCATAGGCGTCCGTGCGCTTGTTGGTGCCGTCCTTGGCGAATTGATCCAGCAGATAACCGTTCGCGCCGTGAATCTCGACGCCGTCGAAGCCGGCTTCCAAAGCGTTCGCTGCGCCACGCCGGAAGGTTTCGATGATGCCGGGAATTTCCTCCAGCGCCAGCGCGCGCGGCTCCGAAATCTCGGTGAAGGTGCCGTTGACGAACGTCTTGCCTTTCGCACGGATAGCTGAAGGCGCCACGGGCACCTGGTTGTTCTCCTGAAGGCTGACATGCGAGATGCGGCCGACATGCCAGATCTGGATGAAAATCTTCCCACCGTTCGCATGCATGCGATCGGTCACCTTGCGCCAGCCCGCGACCTGCTCTTTCGAATAGATGCCCGGCGTGTCCTGATAGCCTTGTCCCTGCTGCGAAACCTGGCTGGCCTCGGTGATTAGCAGGCCCGCCGAGGCGCGCTGTCCGTAATATTCGATTGCCAATGGATTGGGCACCATGCCCGGCAGCGCCCGGTTGCGCGTGAGCGGAGCCATGACAATTCGGTTCGAAAGCGTGTTAGGGCCGAGCTTATAGGGCTCGAAGAGTTTGGTCGGAGCTGTCATTTTTCTGTTGTCCTGGAAATTACAATAAGAGGCAGGTGTGGATTTCAATGTCCGTGGCAATCCTGCGAGCCATTCGAACAATGCATGTTAGTCACGCAAAAGCCGCTGTGCATTCATCCTCATCCTAAGGAGCGGCCTTTTGGCCGCGTCTCGAAGGATGATGTTTTCTGCTCATGGTTTGAGACGTCGCAAGGGTGCCCTTACCATGAGGACTTTCAGACCGCCCCGAGAAAATCGCGCTTGCCAATCTCGACGCCGTTATGGCGCAGAATGCCGTGCGCGGTCGCCGCATGAAAATAGAAGTTAGGCAGCGTGAAATTCCTGAGAAATTGCTGGCCTTTCATGGTCATGGTTTTGTCCGGGCCGGCGGGAAAACTGACGTCGCGCGCTTCGGCGCCTTCGAACTGCGTCGGTTTAAAAGCTTTCACATAGTCGATTGTTTTCGCCAGCCGCTGCTTAAGCTCTTCGAACGTCGTCTCCGTGTCGGGCGTGGAAGGCACTTCGCTGTGGGTGACGCGCGCGCAGCCCTTTGAAGCGAAATCACAAACCAGCTGTATCTGTTTCGAGAACGGCAGCATGTCCGGAAAAAGTCGCGCGCCGAGCAAAACCTCGGGCTTGATATTTTTCGCCTGGCAATGCGCCTCCGCCTTGGTGAGGATGCCTGTAAGGCTGTTGAGGATCTGCAGGAAAGCGGGCACCGAGGTTTCATAGAGCGACATATTTTCTCCTTTGTGAAAATTTTTTGGAATTGTTGTGTGCTGTCTTTCCCGTCACGGCTGACGGGCAACTGCTGGCGGCGCTCTGCGCACGCGCGGGGCAGGGGCGCGCGGCGCTACGTCTGTAGCCGCAACAGGCGGAGACGACGCCACGCCGCGCATCCGCGCCAGCAGTTCGGCGGTCGGCCAGGAGTCCGCCGGCAGTCCGTATTTGATCTGCATGGCTTTCACGGCAGTGCGGCTTTGCTGGCCCATGACGCCATCGATCTTGCCTACGTTAAATCCGGCGCTCACCAGCAGTTGCTGCATCTCGCGCAGTTCGTTGAACGGCAATTGCGCGATCGAACCCGTCTGGCGACGCATCGGCGCGGCCCCGGCGATGCGGGTGGCGAGATAGCCCGCCGTGGTCGAATAGATCAGCGAGTTATTCCATTCGGTGTAGGCCGCGAAGTTCGGATAGGCGAGGAATGCCGGCCCGTTGCGACCCATCGGCAACAACAGCGACGCCGGTAGATCGTCATTCGGCAACGCGCGGCCATCCGGATAGGTGACGCCCCATTGCGTCCACTTCGAGCGCGGGTGTTTGATCGTGAGATCGGCCTGGTCCCACGGCAAATCGCCAGAAACGCGCACTTCCTGCAGCCAAGGTTCGCCGCGCCGCCACTTCAGTCCATTGGCGATGTAGTTCGCGGTCGAGCCGATCACGTCGGCGGGGCTGCGCAGAAGGTTGCGCTGGCCATCCCCATCGTAATCGACGGCGTAGTTGAAATAATGCGTCGGCAAAAATTGCGTCTGCCCGAGTTCGCCGGCCCACGAGCCGATCATATCGGCGGGCGCAAGATCACCGCGGTCGATGATTTTCAGCGCGGCGATGGTCTCGTTGGCAAACATCTGCGAGCGGCGGCAGTCATACGCCAGCGATACCAGCGAGCGCAGCGTCGGCAGGTTGCCCATCTGCACGCCGAAGTCGCTTTCCAGTCCCCAGAACGCGGCGATCACTTCCGGCGGCACGCCGTACTCTTTTTCAGCGCGCGCGAACGCTGCGGCATTCGCTTTGATCTTGGTCTGGCCCTGCTGCATACGGTAGTTGGCCGCCATGCGCGCGGCGAATTGGGAGAACAACTGCCCGAACACGCGCTGGCCGCGGTCGCGATTGACGATGCCCTGGTCATAGACCAGCCACGGCGAGGCTTCGGCGATGGCGCGTTGCGACACGCCCGCGGTGACTGCCTGTTGTTTCAAATCCGCGAGGAAGCGATCGAAGCTCATGCCGGCATGACATGATGCACCGCTTTGTGCCGACGATGGATACGACCCGAACAGGCTCACGGCCATGATGGCGAGGAGGCAGGTCCGAATCATCGCTGTCTGGCGCAATGCGGCGCTGCCTTACTGCACGCTCAGAGCGACGAACCGTAGCTCGCCGTCGGCATTCGCAACCAGCAGCAGAACGGATTTCTTGCCGTCTTTCTTCAGCTGATCGACGCGCTTCCTCACCTCGGCGGCGTTGCTGACGGCCTCCTGCGCCACCTCGACAATCACGTCGCCTGCGCTCAGCCGCTTTTCAGCGGCGTCGGACGTGCTATCGACATTGGTGATGATGACGCCCTTGACGCTGTCCTTGATTTTGTAGCGGCTGCGGAGGTCCTTGCTCAGGCTGGCGAGATCGAGGCCGAGCGCCTTCTGCGTCACCGGCTTCTCGGCGATATCTGGTTGCGACTTTGCGGACGCCTGAACGGCTTTCTCGCCATCTTCAAGCCGGCCCAACGTGACCTTCTTTGTTTGCTCCGCGCCCTTGCGGATGATGATGACATCGACCTCCTTGCCGACGGCGGTGTCGGCCACCACGCGCGAAAGATCCTTGGGCTCCTTGATATCCTTGCCGTCGAACGTCACGACAACGTCGCCGGGCTCGATGCCTGCAGGCTTGGCCGGGCCCTTGTCGTCGACACCCGCTATCAATGCGCCGCGCGCGGGTTTGACGCCGAGGCTCTCGGCGATTTCGTCGGTGACCTGCTGAATGCGGACGCCGAGCCAACCGCGCCGAAGCTCGCCGAATTGACGCAGCGAATCCACCACACCGGCGACCGTCTTCGAAGGCACCGCAAATCCAATGCCGATCGAGCCGCCCGAGGGCGAGATGATCAGCGTGTTAACGCCGATGACCTCGCCGTCCAGGTTGAACAGCGGGCCACCCGAATTGCCCCGGTTGATCGCGGCGTCGGTCTGGATGTAACTGTCGTATGGCCCGGAATTGATGTCGCGGTTTCGCGCGGAGACGATACCGGCAGTCACCGTGCCGCCGAGGCTGAACGGATTGCCGATCGCGATCACCCACTCCCCGAGACGCAGCTTGTCGGAATCGCCGAATTTCACAGCGATCAACGGCTTCGCCGGCGGCGGGAATTTCAGCACCGCCAGATCGGTCTTCTTGTCGACGCCAACCAGCGTCGCCTTGATCTTGGTGCCGTCGTTCATGATGATGTTGATCTCATCGGCATCGGCGATGACGTGATTGTTGGTGACGGCGATGCCAGCGGTATCCACGATAAAGCCGGAACCGAGCGAATTGGTCTTGCGCGGTTGCATGTCGCCGCCCTTGGAGCCTCCGGGGCCGCCGCGCGATTTTTGAAAAAATCGTCGAAGAATTCCTCGAACGGCGAGCCCGGCGGCAATTGCGGCATTGCGCCCCGGCCTTCGCCGCTGCCGGCGCCCGCCTTGGCGTCGACGGTTTGCGTCGTCGAAATATTGACAACGGCGTCGATAACCTTCTCGGCAACGTCGGCGATGCCATCAGGGCCGCGTGCGAAGGCCGGCTGGATGATCGCGCTAAGAGCGCAAAGACCGAGGGCTGCGAGCAACGAGTGCAGGCGAAGGCTGGATGCGCGAATCGCAGCGGTCATGGTCGAAGCGTCTCCTGAAAAGGTTTGGGCAATCTCCGAATCCACAGTGCGCCCGAAGGGGGTAATGGCGCAAGTATTGGGGACGGGCGGTCACTCGCCATCAACCGTGCCGATTGGGGCGGAAACCCGGCGGCGCCCCTCACGATGGCGTTGACCGGCCAAGTATTTCGGACCAAAGAACATCCCGGCAGCGGGCCGCCTCAGCGCCTCACGACCCATATCAGGATGAGGCCCGCCACCGCGGATGCCAGCCCTACCGCGCGAAGAATGTTGTCCGGGGTTGCCAGCGCGCTCTTCATGGCCCGCCGCATCCAGGAGGGGCTGGCCGCAAACAGCAGGCCTTCGAGCACGAATAAAATACCCAAGCCGATGAGGAAGTCGGCAAACGCTATGGACCTCATCGAATTGCAACCTCCCCCCATGGTCTTCTTCTTCTGGCGGCAGGCGAAGCTAAAGCGGCTTCATCCTGCAACAAGACCTTCATAGAGGAGCACGGGCCTGAACGCAAAAGCGGGGCCTAGCGTCCCGCTCCTCGCTAGCTCTAAGGCTTGGGCGCCGCGTCTACTGGGGACGGGGCCGGCGCGGCCGGTGGATGTCCGGAGGCGTTGCTGAAGAACTTGAAGAAGTCGGAGTCCGGCTTCAGCAGGAATCGCGTATCGTTGCTTCGCAGCCCGTTCTCATACGCCGTCATCGAGCGGTAGAACGCGAAGAAGTCCGGGTTTTGGCCGTAGGCCTCGGCGAAAAGCCGGTTGCGTTCGGCGTCGCCGGCACCGCGCACCTGCTCCGCGGTCGAATTGGCTTCAGCGACGATCACGGTTGCTTCACGATCGGCCTTCGAACGGATTTCCTGCGCCTTCTGGCCGCCTTGCGCGCGGAATTCGGCAGCCTCGCGCTGACGTTCGGTCTGCATGCGCTGATAAACCGCTTGGCTGTTCTGCTCGGGAAGATCGGCGCGGCGAATCCGAACATCGACCACCTGGATGCCGTAGCCATCGGCTTCCTTGTCGAGCTGGTCGCGAATTCGCCCCATCAAGGCTTCGCGTTCATCGCGCACGACCTGGATGAACGTCACTTCGCCCAGAACGCGCCGCAGCGAAGCGTTGAGCAGGGTCGTGAGCTGGATGTTGGCGGCCTGTACCGATCCGATGCTCTGATAAAAGCGCAGCGCATTCTTGATGCGATAGCGCGCGAAGGCATCGACGACGAGGCGTTTTTGATCCGACGCGATGACTTCCTGTGACGGATTTTCCAGGTCGAGAATCCGTTTGTCGATGCTGATTACGGTGTCAATGAACGGCGCCTTGAAATTGAGGCCCGGTTCGGTAACGACGCGCACCGGTTCGCCCAGCCGCACCAGCAGCACCTGTTCGGTCTGGGTTACCGTAAAGACCGCGCTGTAGGCTATGATGGCGACAACAAACAGCACGAACAGCGCGACGATGCCTGAAATTCCTGACCTCATCGGGAGCCTCCGCTCTGTTGGGGGCCAGATGTGGCCGGCGGCGGACGGCGCGCCGTCAGGTCGTTAAGCGGCAGATAGGGGACGATGCCCTGCGCCGTAGCACCGCCATCGTAGATCAACTTTTCAGAATTGCCGAGGATGCGTTCCATCGTCTCGAGATAGATGCGCTGTCGAGTGACATCGGGCGCCTTTTTGTATTCTTCATAGACCTTCAGGAAGCGCGCGCTCTGGCCGGTGGCCTCGGCAACCGCCTGTCCCTTGTAGCCCTCGGCAACCTGGATGATCTGCGCCGCGCGTCCCCGCGCATCGGGCACGACACGGTTGGCATAAGTCTGGGCTTCGTTCTGCAGCCGCTCCAAATCGGCGCGTGCCGCCTGCACGTCGCGGAATGAATCGATCACCTGCGCCGGCGGATCGACCTTCTGCATCTGCACTTGCTGGATGAGGATACCGGAACCATAGCTGTCCAACGTCTTTTGCATCAAGTCCTGCACGCCGGCCTCGGTCGTGGTACGGGCGCCGGTCAAGATCGGCTGAATGTTGGCACGGCCGACCACTTCACGCATCGCGCTTTCGGCAACCGCCTTCACGGTGCCTTCGGGGTTCTGAATGTTGAACAGATAGTTGCCGACGCCGTCGGGCTTGATGCGCCACAGCACGGTGAAATCCACATCGACGATGTTCTCATCGCCGGTGAGCATAAGGCTTTCTTCTGGAACATCGCGCATCGTTCTGCCGCGCCGCGCCGGATCGTCGATCAGCGTCATGCCGATGTTGATGGTCGAAACACGCAGTGCCTTTGGCAGCAGCACGGTCTCGATCGGGTACGGCAGATGATAGTTGAGGCCTGGCTGAACGGTACGCACGTGCTTGCCGAAACGCAGCACTACGCCGAGCTCTTCGGACTGAACGCGGAAAAATCCGGACAAGCCCCAGATGGCCAGCGCGCCGATCAGAATCAGCGCGATGCCCATGCCGCTGAAATATCCGCCGGGCAACAATTGCTGCAACCGGTCCTGACCGCGGCGAAGCAAATCTTCAAGATCCGGCGGTCTCGGTCCGACCGATTGCGGTCCGGAGCCCCAGGGGCCCTTCGGTCCCGTGCCCCACGGGCCTCCGCCTTGATTTTTCCATGGCATCCAAAATCTCCTGGGCGGGCGAGCGAAACGTCTGGCTCGCCACCTCTGCACGGCCTTATAGGGGACGGAACCGCCGCTTACAACGCGGCTTCGTGCTCGCAGGGAGCTATGCCAGAACGGGCGATTGTCAATGCAAACATCGTCGCAGGCGGTTAACGTGGCTTTCGCCGGAGATACGTCACATAGGAAAAATCGGCGCTGTTATCCGAAGATGCCGGATGCCGCTGGCGCGAGATTTCCTCCCACTTCGCGGCATCGATTGAAAAGAACGTATCGCCCTTTGGCCGCGCGTGAACTTCGGTGATTTCAAGACGATCCGCGATATCCATCCACTGCGCGTAAATTTCCGCGCCGCCGATGATGGCGATTTCAGTGGCTAAACGCCGCAGCGCGTCGCCGAGAGCGACCGCTTGGGCATTCGCAAACGATGTCGTCACCACTACTCCCGAGGCGCGAAAATCTGTATCGCGGGTGACGACGATATTGGTTCGCGCGGGCAGCGGACGGCCGATCGAGGCAAAGGTTTTGCGGCCCATCACGACGGGCTTGTTGAGAGTGAGCTTCTTTAATCGCTGCAGATCGGATTTCAGCCGCCATGGAATCGCGCCGCCGGCGCCGATCACGCCGTTCTCGGCTACTGCGACAATAAGGACGATTTGTGGATGGACGCCGGCGGCGGTCACACCGCCACCTCGGCCTTGATATGCGGGTGCGGATCGTAACCTTCAAGCACGAAGTCTTGGTAGCGGAAGGCGAAGATGTCCTTTACGTCCGGATTGATCTTCATCACAGGCAGCGCACGTGTCGGCCGCGTCAGTTGCAGCCGGGCCTGTTCCAGATGGTTGGAGTAGAGATGCGCGTCGCCAAGACTATGCACAAAGTCGCCGGGCTTCAGGCCGGTCACTTGCGCCACCATCATCGTCAGCAGCGCGTACGAAGCGATATTGAACGGCACGCCCAAAAAGACGTCCGCGGACCGCTGATAGAGCTGGCACGACAGCTTGCCGTTGGCGACGTAAAACTGAAACAGGCAGTGGCAAGGCGGCAGCGCCATCTTGTCGACGTCGGCCGGATTCCATGCCGAGACGATCAAACGGCGCGAATCCGGATTGCGCCGGATCATGTCGATGACGTTGCTGATCTGGTCGATGCTGCGGCCGTCGGGAGCCGGCCACGACCGCCATTGCGATCCATAGACCGGGCCGAGATCGCCATTGACGTCAGCCCATTCGTCCCAGATCGAGACGCCGTTATCCCTGAGGTATTTGACGTTGGTGTCGCCGGCGAGAAACCACAGCAATTCATGCACGATCGCTTTCAGTGGCAGCTTCTTTGTCGTCAGCATGGGAAAGCCGGCCGCGAGATTGAAGCGCATCTGGTGGCCGAACACCGACAGCGTACCGGTGCCGGTGCGGTCATGTTTCTCCGCGCCGTCCGACAGAATCCGTTCAAGCAGGTCGTGATATTGATTCATGGTGGTGTTTTGCGGCTTTTGAGACGGCGAGTGAGGGGTGTTGATGTTACTCGCTCGGTCGTCGCGATTCGATATCAGGTCGATATTATACCTGGAAAAATGGGCATCCGCCGCAAATGCGACAAGGGCGGGACCAGATCCCGCACTTGATTCCGCAGTGGCTGGCTTCAGCTCAGGTCTCGGACTCCACGAACACCTCGTCGCGTTTCTTGCGGAGCGATGGTAGCACCGCCAGCACCAGCAGGAAGGCCGCCGTAGCCATCAATCCAGCTGAAAGCGGGCGGGTAAAAAATACCGAGGCGTCGCCGCGAGAGATCAGCAATGCGCGCCGCAGATTTTCCTCCATCAGGGGCCCAAGCACCATGCCGAGCAGCAACGGCGCGGGCTCGAAATCGTGCTTGATCAGCCAATAGCCGACCAAGCCGAAAGCGCCGGCAAGGATGACATCGACCGGAGCATTGTTAAGCGAATAGATGCCGATGGCGCAGAAGATCACGATCGATGGAAATAACAGGCGATACGGCACCCGCAGCAGGCGCACCCAGATGCCGACCAGCGGCAAATTGATAACCAGCAGCATCAGATTGCCGATCCACATCGAGGCGATCATGCCCCACACCAGTTCGGGCTGCTTCTGCATCACCTGCGGTCCCGGTACGATGCCGTGAATAGTCATCGCACCCACCATCAGCGCCATCACCGCGTTCGGCGGGATACCGAGCGTCAGCAGCGGAATGAACGAGGTCTGTGCCGCCGCGTTGTTGGCGCTTTCCGGCGCCGCGACGCCCTCGATTGCGCCACGCCCGAACCGCGATGGATCTTTCGCTATTTTCTTTTCAAACGTATAGGCCGCGAACGATGCAATTACCGCGCCGCCGCCGGGCAGAATGCCGAGAATCGATCCTAGAATCGTCCCGCGCACGATGGCGGGCGCCGAATCGATCAGGTCTTTCCGGGTCGGCATCAATCCTGTGACTTTCTGCTGAACCAGTTCGCGATCCATCTCAGCGCCGGCGTCGAGGTTACGGATGATTTCCGCGAATCCGAACACGCCCATCGCCACCGTAGCGAAGCCGAGTCCGTCTGCGAGTTCAGGAATGTTGAAAGCCATGCGCGACGCGCCGGTCTCGATGTCGGATCCCACCATCGACAGCAGCAACCCGAACACGATCATCGCGATCGCTTTCAATATAGATCCCTTTGCGAGCACAACCGCGAAGATCAGGCCGAGTACCATCAGCGAGAAATATTCAGCCGGCCCGAACGCCAGCGCGAGTTTGGTCAATGGCGCGCCAAGGATGGCAATCAGCACAGTGGCGACGCAGCCCGCGAAAAACGAACCGATGGCGGCGATGGCGAGTGCCGGGCCGGCCCGGCCCTGCTTCGCCATCTGAAAGCCGTCGAGCGTCGTGACCACCGAACTTGCTTCACCGGGAATGTTCACCAGGATCGAAGTCGTCGAGCCGCCATATTGCGCGCCGTAATAGATGCCGGCGAGCATGATGAGCGCACCGACCGGCGGCAGACCAAAAGTGATCGGCAGCAGCATGGCGACGGTCGCGATGGTGCCGATACCCGGCAGCACGCCAACCAGTGTGCCGACGAGAGCTCCGATCAGGCATAGCAGTAGATTTATGGGGGTAAGGGCGACACCGAAGCCCAACAGGAGGTTTGAAAAAAGATCAGCCATCACGCCCTCACTGGATCATAAAACGCGGGAGAAGCTGCAAAGGCAGCCCCAGCGCATACGGAAAAAGCAGACTGCAGCCGAGGGTTAGGCAAATTCCAACGATGATGGTTTCCTTCCACCGCGTATCCGGCGTGCCCAGTGCGGAGATGATGAAGCTCATGAAAGCCGAGACGATCAGTCCCAAAGGCCGGATGGCAACAGCGAAAGAAAGGATCGACAACGACACGAACAGCGGCCCGCGCCAGGCATAGGTCGCGAGATGAGGACCTTCCGTTACGACGCCGACAACCGCGATGGCAACGCCGAGCGCAAGCAAAAGGCCTGCGAACATGCGTGGCGCAGTCCCTGCGCCGAATGAAAATCCGTGCATGCCTTGGAGGTCGCTCGATGCCCACAGCGCGAACAGCGCAATCACCACCAGTGCCAATCCGCCAATGAAATCCTGCGGACCCCGCACCCATTTCGGCATGATTGATTTGCCCGGCCCCTGGCTCGGCACGTCACTCATCGGCTCTCTCCCGCATACCGGTTTTGCGTTTTTCTGGTTGAATAGCGTTGCGACTGTCCCGCGTTCTTGCCTAGCGATTTTCGTCAGATAACGCCAGCAAAACCCAGACATCCCCCGGCGAGCAACAACCACAGCGGGTTGAGCCGCGTTGCAAATGCCAAAATGGCCGCGACGGCCGTGATAAGGGCGGCTACCCACGATCGATCCGAAGTCACGGCGAGTACCAAACCGCTGGCGCCCATCAGCCCGATCGAGAGGGGAACCAGCGCCGCTCGTATGATCGCGGGCCAGCGCGAATGTTTCGAGCGGGTGAGTAGGCCACTGACATAATAGGCGAGAATAGCGGTAGGTCCGCACATCGCCAGCGTGGCCACCATTGCGCCGGCGACGCCCGCAACGGAATAGCCGATCAATGTCACGATCAACACATTGGGGCCGGGCGACAGTTGCGATATGGCAAAAACATCGGCGAATTGCGTATCGGTCATCCAGTGCCGCGCGTCGACCGCAATACGGTGAATTTCCGGGATAGTCGAATTGGCGCCGCCCACCGCGAATAGCGACAACAGACCAAAGGTCCAGGCCAGTGTGAAAATCGGATTCTCATCCGTGTTCATGGTGCGAGCCGCCGGTGCATGGCGATGGTAACGGCGAGGCTAAGCGGAATGGCGACGATAAGCACCGGCGGTAACGGTAGCCGCAGCACGCCGACCGCTACAAAGACCGCGACCAGAATGACGAGCCCGATCAGATCGCGTCTTTGAATAAGCGGCATCACCATTCGAAAAGTCACCGCGATCAAAAGGCCGACCGCGGCGCTGGACACGCCGGACAGTATCCGTCGCAATCCATCGATCTGCCCATAATGTGCGTACAGCGCGCCCAAACTCGTCACGATGACGACCGGAGGGCCGAGCAGTCCCGCAAACGCGGCGATGCTGCCGGCAATGCCGCGAAATCGGGAGCCAAATACCACCGACAGATTGACGACATTAGGTCCGGGCAGGAAATGGCAAAGCGCAAAGGTCTCGTTGAATTCGTCGGGGGTCATCCAGCGATGCTGGTCGACGATGGCGCGCCTTGCCCAAACCAGCACGCCGCCGAACCCGGCCAGCGACATTTTGGCGAATGCCACGAATAATTCGATCAGTTCCGGGGAGGGTGCTGGCACATCCGGCGCCTGAACGGCGACGGGAGGGGAATCCTGGGACATGGCCGAGATTTAGACCGGCGTCCCGACGCGGCCAACCCATATTTTGATTGGTGGACTCCATGCCTGGGCGGTTCGGGCATCTGGCGCAGTAAGCCGCGGCTCGCTATCTACAGCCGTAACGATTTCTTTTGAGCGTTCGGCTTGCATGCTGACCCAGGGCTACGACAGGGATAGCATGTCGTTACGGCGAATCGGCCATGGACAGCACTCCTCAGCCAGCGACTCTTGACACGACGGGACCAATTGATGGCAACCGACCATATCCGATACGACGTGCTGGCACGTGACGCGTTGCGTGGCGTGCTGCGGCGCGTTCTGACCGACGCCGCCGAGCACGGCCTCCCCGGCGAGCACCATTTCTTCATCACCTTCTTGTCCACGGCCGAAGGCGTGAAGCTGTCGCCGCGGCTCCTTGCGCAATATCCGCAGGAGATGACGGTGATCCTGCAGCATCAGTTCTGGGATCTGGTGGTCGTGGAAGATCGCTTCGAAGTCGGACTGTCTTTCGGCGGCATTCCGGAGCGTCTCGTGGTTCCATTCAACTCCATCAAAAGCTTCTTCGATCCTTCCGTGCAGTTTGGTCTGCAGTTCGATCCGTCGGATGCAGCGGCGGAGACGACGCCTGCGGCCAACCTGCCGGCCGTCTCGGCGGCCTCGGCACTGCCGGCGCCGGATGTCCTGCCGGTTGATGCAAACGAAAATGCATCCGCCAAGCCGAGCGAGGGCGCCGAGGTCGTGCGGCTGGATCGCTTCCGCAAGAAATAGTCCTTCCTCAGTAATCTTCAGCGCGAGCGATTGGCGCGCCGCGCTTGCTGCAATCCATTCTGAATATGCCGGCGTAATGGACGAATTTCATGGCGCGATCATCGAAAACTTCCGGCGTGCAGATTCCGGTCGCAAAAACACGTAGCGAAACCGACAGCTTCGGTCCGATCGACGTTCCCGCCGACCGTTACTGGGGCGCGCAAACCGAGCGGTCCCGACAAAATTTTCGCATCGGCACAGACCGCATGCCGATGCCGATCGTTCGTGCGCTCGGTATCGTCAAGCTGGCCTCGGCAGAAACCAATCTCGAGCTTGGCCTGCTCGACGAGAAACTCGCCGGCGCCATCGTCCGGGCTGCGCGGGAAGTCATCGACGGCAAGCTCGACGATCATTTTCCGCTCGTGGTCTGGCAAACCGGATCCGGCACGCAAACCAACATGAATCTCAACGAGGTGATTGCCAACCGCGCCAACGAAATGCTGGGCGGCAAACTGGGCGCCAAGAAGCCGGTTCATCCCAACGATCACGTCAACATGAGCCAGTCGTCAAACGATTCGTTTCCCACGGCGATGCACATTGCCGCGGCCGATCAAATTCTCGCCGATCTCATTCCTGCCTTAACCGAGCTTCACGTGGCGCTGCGGCAAAAAGAAAAGGCGTTTGCTGATATCGTCAAGATCGGGCGGACCCATACGCAGGATGCGACCCCGCTGACGCTAGGTCAGGAATTCTCCGGCTACGCTGCGCAGGTCGAAAGCGGCATCGCGCGCCTGCAGACCGCCGTGAAAGACCTTTACCCTCTGGCGCAAGGCGGCACCGCCGTTGGCACCGGCCTCAATTCGAAACCGAAATTCGCCAAGGCGTTCGCGAAGCACGTGGCTGCGATAACGAAATTGCCGTTTACCAGCGCTCCCAACAAATTCGAGGCGCTGGCTTCCAACGACGCCTTCGTGTTCGTGCATGGGGCCATCAACTCGGTCGCGACAGGCCTCTTCAAAATCGCCAACGACATTCGTCTGCTGGGATCCGGGCCGCGCTCCGGACTGGGAGAACTGATCCTGCCGGAAAATGAGCCGGGATCGTCCATTATGCCTGGCAAGGTCAATCCCACGCAGTGCGAGGCGATGACGATGGTCTGCTGTCAGGTGTTCGGCAATCACACAGCCATCACCGTAGCGGGCAGTCAGGGTCATTTCGAGTTGAATGTTTATAAGCCAGTGCTGGCATATTGTATGATGCATTCCATACGACTGCTGGCGGATGTTTCCCGTTCGTTTACCGAAAACTGCGTCGATGGCATCAAGGCTGACGAAAAGCGCATCCATGAATTGATGCAGCGCTCACTGATGCTGGTCACGGCGCTTGCGCCGAAGATCGGCTACGACAACGCCGCGAAGGTCGCCAAAACCGCCCATGCAAACGGTACGACTTTGAAAGAAGAGGCCGTGCGGCTTGGGTTTGTTTCGCCGGCTGAGTTTGACCGGCTCGTGCAGCCAGGCAAGATGACGCATCCCGGGTGACTGCGAACACCCCAATGCGCCGGATATTTCTCGTGCCGACCGAGCGCCGCCGAAGGTAAAATATTATCGCCATCGTGAAACTCTGAACGCCGTGCAATGGTATCTTATTGCCTGACGAGGCTGAAGTCATGACGGACATAGTCAATCTTCGGCGATTCAAGAAACGCAACGCGCGAGTTCAATTGGCTAAGCAAGCCGAAATGAATTGCGCGCGCTTTGGCCGTACTAAGTCGGAGCGGGCACTCGATGAGCAGCGCGCCGTTCGCGCGGATGAACTGGTCGAACAGCACCGCATCGACAGCGAGGACGCGTCATGAAATCGCCGGTGGTGAAGCGCTCGATTGTCGTGGCCGGTCACAAAACCAGCGTCAGCCTTGAAGAAGCATTCTGGAACGGCATGAAGGAAATTTCCGCGCTTCGCGGCATGACGCTGTCCGAACTGGTTGGTGAGATCGACACCAATCGCCAGCAGGGAAATCTCTCATCCGCCATTCGTCTTTTCGTTCTGGAATATTTCAGGACGCGCGTTGCGCCGCCGTCTTCCGATAGCAAGCCCCAGGAATAAAATCGCGCTATTGGCCGCCTGGAACCGGCGTCAAAATCAGTGGCGGCCGCGGCTTCGGGCGTGGCGCCGGCCGGACTTCGATCGGCGGCGGCAACGGCGCCACGCGTTGCGTCATAATCGGCGCGGTCGATGTCGGCGCCCCCGGCGGGCGGGGGGCGCTAACATTCGGCCTTGCCGGAAGCCGCCGCGGCGCTGGTCCGGGCATCGGAGTTTCCGAGGCCGGAAGGTCGAGCCCTTCAGTCGCAGCTGCGGCCGGCTTATCGGCAGGCGGAACCAACGCTTCGGGTGGCGGCTTCGAGGCTGGCAATGCAGGCGGCTGGATGTCGCCGCGTTCGATCGACTCGAGCCGACGGGTTTCGCGATCGATGGCCCGTACTCCCAGCCACGACGACAGTGCCGAGACATCGACTGTGCGGTCGAGGCCATCAGGCGTTCCCACCGCGAAAATATCGATCTGCGGGCGGCTGGCTGGGGATCCTGCGCTGGTCGATGTCAGGGCCACCCGGATATCGGTCTGATCGGCGGCGATATCATAGCCGCCCGATATCACAGCACGCGCGCCCGTACCTTCGAGCGTCGTCGTGCCGACGCGTAAGCGGCCATCCTTGATGGAGACAGGAATTTGCGCGGCGGGAATCGGCAAAACGCCGCCCGATAACACCGGTTCGACGATCTGGCGGAGCTTGATGTCGTCGGTTGCCTTGCCTTCATCGCTGGCGCGGATGGCGACGTCAAAGACTTGCGGATTAAGTCCTGCTGATTCCTGCGGAGTTCAGCGTTACCAATCCATCGCCCGACAACGCTCCCATGAGGGCGGATGCGCTGCGGCCAAGGCTCGACAACGTCATTTGCATCGAGGTGCGCCCGGCGGGCATCATCAGCGTTCGATATTGCAAGTCTTTGCCTTCGACGCCGGAGAGCCGAAGGTGCGCATTCAGCGCGACACCGTTGACGGTTTGTTTGGCGTCGATATCAGCGACGGCCTCGCCGCCGCCGATCTTGCCTTTGATGGCATCGAAGGTCAGCGACTGACCATCGTTCCTGATAACGCCACTGACAGACCGCAGTTCACCTCCCGCAGGCAACGTTCCGCGCTGTGCCTGAAAGACGAGCCGCCCGCGCCAGCCTTGTAACAGGCCGCGTGCGAACGGCTTGGTTGGATCGTGCGCGGCATAGCCGATGGCGAGACCGAACAGCGGCGCCAATTCGAGCGTATCGCTTCCCACTTCGCCCTCGATCGCCTTGTCCTCACCAAGGGTTACCGCAACGTGCCCACGCACCCAGGAGCCCGCGATCACACTGTCGATATCGTCGAGACTTAGTTTGTTGCCTGCCACCGAAACGCGAGAAGACAGGCTGGTATTGCGAGATGACATGCTGGAGGGGGGCAAATCAAAGAGTGGGGCCAGATTTGCGCGTAGTACCGAAACATTGAAGTTTGCCTTTGTTTCAGATGCCCATGGCTCAGCCGTGCCCTCCGCCTCGGCATCAAGCTCTGACCCCGTCACTTTGAGTTTGACGCGCAATGGCGAGCGCCAAACGCCCGTCGCGGACGCCTCTAGTTGGGTCGGCCCGTCTCCTGCTGCTATGGTGTGATCCAGGCCGAGCAACGCGAGCAGCCGGTCGCCCGGCGCCGAAAATTTCGACTTGATGCCAATGTCGCTGCGCATCAGGGCATCGAGATCGATCCCGCGAACCGCGGCGAGGATCGGAGCGGCTGTCACGGTGGTGATGCCCCTAAGGTTGGGGGCGTCAATATCGATCACCGCGAGCGCGGTCGCGCGATCGGCATGTTCGGGGTTCTTATCGAGAGCGAAGGCCAGTTTGAGCCGGGCCGGGCCCGGCGTTGCGCCCATCACATTGAGGCGGGTCGCAACGGCGGGAGCGAATGGCGTGAGCAGCGCACCGATCCGCGCAAAAGATGCAGCCGTCGCACTCAAAGCGACGTTGCCGGTCGCGTTGACGCGATCGAACGAGCCTGTGCCATCCACCATCACGTCGCTGACCTCGCCAATCTGCAAGCGATCCAGCGTGAAATTTTTCGGGCCGTAGGAGAGTTTCGCTGCGAACGGATGCATCTCCTGCCCTGCGGATACGGCACGGCCAATATCGAGCGATATCTGCGCCTGCTCAGGCAATTCGGCCTGCGGACCGGCCAGCGAGCGCGCGAGCGCTGTCGCCGCGTCGAGGTCGAGCCGATCGGCTTTCAATGAAGCGTCGAGACGCGAGCCACCATCCGTCGGGTCATTGACGATCGAAAAGCTTCCCTCCACTGTGCTGCCGTCGATCTCGGCGTTCAGCTTGTCGATCGCGAAGCGCCCGGAAGCCGTGCTTAGATTGCCCCGCAGCCGCAGCGGTTTCTGATTCCGATAGGTAACTTCGCTGCGGCCCTGCAGCCACGCCGCGAGCGTGTCCGGATCGGGCGAGTCCACATTTAGCTCGCCGCTGAAGCTGCCGGCGGGCGCGGGCTGTACTGTCCCACTCAAGGAAACGCGCGTCACGCCCGGCGCGCGAAAATCGAGGCGGCTGATCGTCCATGATTTGGTATCGCCTCGCAGCTCCGCGCTCAAATTCTGCACTGGCCTGCCGCGGAGCATAATCTGCTCGGCGCTAAGTTCGATCTGCGTTGCGACCGTCGCAGGTGGTACTAATGCGAGAAGACTACGAAGGCCCGGCAACATAAGCGTCGGCTCTGTCGTACTGCTGCCTTTGATCAACAATTTGTCGGCGTCAAGTTGCTTTGCCGACAGCACCGCATGCAGCAAAGGCGAAGACCCGAACCGGATATCTGCCAGTCCGGTCGCCTTGAGGGCGGCTTCGTCGGGACCGTAACTGGCGTCGAGTTGCTCGAGATGCGCAGCAGCCGGATCGGCTTTCAGTTTTGCGTTCAAGCGCCATGGTGTTTGCGCTGCATCTTTCGCGGCATCACCAGTTTTCACCGGGCTTGCCAGCGTCAGAGTGCCATCGAAACGCGGCGTGCGGGCATCGAATGTCAGCACGCCGTCGAGGTCGGCCGAAGATGCATTGGCACCGGGATCGACGGTAAGGCGGATGCGCGTGCCGGCGCCATCGGCGCTTTGACTGGACGAGATGCGATATGGATAGCGCGTGCCGGAAAGCAGGAAATTGCCGTCGCCGCGTATCGAACTGGCGAGCGAGCGCACATCGCCGCTAAACGCGATGTCGTTCAGCTCGACCGTGCTGCGGCTGGCCGCGTCATGCAGCGCGATGCGGCCGGTGAGGTTCAGCCGGTCGATTGCCAGCGAACCCAGATTGAATTTTCCAGCCGATATCGGCCAATCCAGATGGCCTTGCGCATCCAGGCCGAGATCGAGCGCCATGCCGTTGATGGTCAATTCATCGGCGCGCCATTCGCCGCGCATCAGCGAACCCAAGCTGAATTCAACGTCCAGCTTGTCGGCGCGAACCTTGCCGAGATCGTTGGCGCCGCCCACGACAACCGATTTCAGTCGCAGCGTCGGCACCGGCAACAGACGCGCGTCCAGCGCGCCTTCGACACGGACTGGCGCCCCGATAACGCGCGTGGCTTCTGCTTCAAACTGCGGCCGGAATTGATTCCAGTCGATGAAGTACGGCCCGATCAGCGCGGCGATCAGCGCGAGAATAAAGGCAACGGCCAGTCCGAGCAGGGTTGTCTGCAAGGCATCTCCCTTAAGCGATTACAGGGCACCGCGAAGCCGCGGATTGGCCGAGGCGCCGCCTGCGGCCTTTGAATCAATGCCGGAATTAGGAAATGTATAGAGATAACTGTGGCGAAGTCACAGCAACCCCGCATTTCGTCGTGATTACCAACTCGCAGGCAATGTCTTTAAACCGCGCAGGACGAAGGTCGGCCGCCACGCCGGATTCACCGCATCGTCGAGCTGCAGATCGGGCAGCCGCCGCAGCAGCGTGGCGATAGCTATTTCGGCCTCGATACGTGCGAGCTGCGCGCCTAGGCAAAAATGAATACCGCCGCCAAACGACAGCGGGCGAACATTGGCGCGCGTGATGTCGAGGCGATCTGGACGGTCGGGATAAATCGCCGGATCGTGATTGGCCGATCCAAGGAGGCACAACACACTTTCGCCCTTTGGGATTTTCTTGCCGCCGAGGTCGTCGATTTCTTCCAGCGCCACCCGGCCCGTCATCTGGACGGAGGAATCGTATCGCAAGAATTCCTCGATCGCGTTGGTCATGAGCGAGGGATGGGCCTTAAGCAACGCGAGCTGATCGGGATTGCGATGCAGCGCCAAAAGACCATTACCGATCAGATTGACCGTCGTCTCGTGTCCCGCGCCGAACAGAAGGATGATGTTCCCAGTCAATTCTTCGTTGGAGAGCTTGCTGCCATCTTCTTCGGCCTGGACCAGCTGCGTCGTCAGATCATCTCCGGGGCTGCGCCGGCGCAGTTCGAACAGCTGCTGGAAGTACGCCTGAGCCATCAAATTGCTGGCGTTACCTTCCGCGATTTCAACTGGCGACATCGGTACGGGGTCGAGCGCGCGGCCGCTTTGGCGCGCGCCGGTGTAGAAGACCTCACGATGATCCTCGGGGATCCCGAGCATGTCGCAAATGATCGTTACCGGCAGCCGGAACGCAAAGTCCTCGATCAAATCCATGTGGCCGCGCGCGGTGATGCGATCGAGCGTATCATCGACGATCTGCTGGATCCGCGGGCGCATATCCTCGACGCGGCGCGCGGTGAAGGCTTTGACGACCAGACCGCGCAGCCGAGTATGATCCGGCGGATCCTGATGCAACATCCAGTGCTGCATGTTGCGGAAAAGCGGCTCCTCCATGATCTGCGGGCTGTAACGCCGGCGCGTGCGGTCGACATAATCCTTGCCGAAGCGCTTGTCGCGCAGCACGAGGCTTACTTCGGCATGGCGGCTCGCCACAAATGCGCCGAATGCCGTGACGTGCATCGGATCGGTCGTGCGCAAGCGCGCATAGGCGGGATAGGGATCGCGAATGAATTCCGGCGCAAGCGGATTGAACAGCGGTTGTGCGTTTGCGGTCTGAATATGCTCGTTCATCGGGGCCTCGCCGCAGTCGATCGATGCTTTGGATTAGGCACCAAGCCGCCATCGCCGGCAAGGCCGGAAGCGGTGATTTTACCTGGCTGCGGTCAGCGCAGCATGCGAGCGGTGCAGCCGGCCCGCGACGACTCTCACCTTGCGGGGCGCGGCTAGCCAGACCGCGGCGGCGGAAAGTCCGCTCATCCCTATGCCCAGGAGGAAAGCAAGCGTGTAATTCCCAAAGATGTCGTGCAGAATGCCGGTCACGAGCGGCCCTGCCGCACCGCCAGCCAGTCCTGCGAGCATCAACGTGCCGAAGATGCTGCCGAAGTGTTTGCCCTCAAATATCTCCAGCGCCACCGCGCCCATGACGGACGTCAAGCCGTAGCCGAGCGCGCCCTGTGCGGCGACCATGACGTAGACCAGCAACAGCGTCGGGGTGTAGGCCAGCGCGATCAGTACCGCGAAGCAGATCGCAAATCCAAGGCAGCTCGCAGCCCATATCCATTCGCGGCCGACACGATCGGAGGCGTGGCCAAGCAATATCTGACCGGGGATGCCGAGCAGGCTGACCAGCCCCAGGGCCCAGGCAGCCGGTCCGGAAGCAAAGCCGATGTCGAGCAAATACTTCGTCTGATGCACCTGCACGGCGTACCAAATGTACAACCCGCCGAAATAACCGAGTGCGAGCCACCAGAATCGCGCGGTCCGTATCGCCCGCGCCAACGTCCAGTCAACGGCTGCCCAGATGGGATCGACGATATTCGAGACCGGACGTGAAGATGCGGTCGGCGCGGCGTCTCCATCGGGCTCGAGCCCCATGTCCTGCGGCCGCTTACGCAGCAATAGATTGATCGGCGCCAGCGCCACGAGAACCAGAATTCCCATCGCGGTACAGGCAGTCCGCCAGCCGGTTCGCTCGATCATCAGCTGTACCAGGGGCAGCATGATGATGGAGCCGATGCCGACGCCGGCGAATGCAATGCCGATAGCCAGCCCGCGGCGGCGCGCGAACCAGTTCGGCAGAAACAACGACTGTCCGGAATAGCCAAGACAGATGCTACCGCCGCCCACCAAAACGCCGATCGTAAGATACAGATGCCATGGTTGCGTCGTCAGCGGCGCCAGCAGCAATCCGGCCGCCATCAGGAATACGCCGAGCTCCATTACGGCGCGCGGACCGTAGCGGTCCATCACGCGGCCCATCAATGGACTAAAAACGGCCGAGACGATAAAGCCGAACGAGAACGCGCCCGCAGTGACGCCGCGATCCCAGCCGAATTCCGTCAAAATCGGCGGAAACAGCAGAGAGAACGACGTGCGGGCCGTTACGCCGATCGCCATGGTGACGAACGTCACCGCGACAATCACCCAGCCGTAAAAGAAGGGAAGGCGCATCGGTTGCGTCCGTAGCTGAGCGCCACGCGGAATGCGGCGAGAGAAGCGGTCAGGCCGTCGGCAAAATTTTTCCCGGATTGAAAATGTTCTGCGGATCGAGCGCCTGCTTCACCGCGCGCATGGCATCGATCGCTTCAGAACCTATCTCCGCCTTCAGATATTTCTGCTTACCCTGACCGATACCGTGTTCGCCGGTGCAAGTCCCGCCCATCGCCTGCGCGCGCTCCACCAAGCGATGCATGAACGCGTCGCCGCGCGCCATTTCATCGGGATCGTCGACATCGCATAGCAACGAACAATGGAAATTGCCGTCGCCGACATGGCCGACGATCGGCGACAGCAAATTCAGGCGCTTCATGTCTTCTTGCGTTTCCGTCACACAGTCCGCCAGGCGGGAAATCGGCACGCACACGTCGGTCGCAACCACGCCTGAGCCGGGCCGCAAATTCTTTACAGCCCAGTAGGCGTCATGACGCGCCTGCCATAATTTGGTGCGGTCCTCCGGCTTGGTGGTCCAAGTGAATTCGCCGCCGCCGCATTCTTTGGCGATCTCGCTGAAATTCTTCGATTGCTCGGCGACATCGATCTCGCTGCCATGAAATTCCAGCAGCAACAGCGGCGTTTCCGGCAGCGAGAGCTTCGAATAGGAATTGCAGGCGCGAACTTGTGCGGCGTCCAGCAGTTCGATGCGGGCGACGGGTATGCCGGTCTGGATCGCCATAATCGTGGCCTGGCAGGCACCCTGCACACTTTCGAATGAACACGCCGCCGCAGCGATGACCTCGGGTATGCCGCGCAGCTTGATCGTCAGCTCCGAAATGATGCCCAGTGTGCCTTCCGCACCGACAAACAGATGCGTCAGATCGTAACCGGCGGAGGATTTCTTCGCTCGCGTGCCGGTGGTGATGATTTCGCCGTCGGCACGCACGACTTTCAGCGCGAGCACGTTGTCGCGCATGGTGCCATAGCGCACCGCGTTGGTGCCCGACGCGCGCGTCGACGCCATGCCGCCGAGTGAAGCGTCGGCGCCGGGGTCGATCGGGAAGAAGACGCCCTGATCGCGCAGATGTTCATTCAGCGCCTTGCGGGTGATGCCGGGCTGGATCACACAGTCGAGGTCTTCGGCGTGAACCTCGAGTACCTGATTCATGTCGCGCAGGTCGATGCAGACGCCACCGGCGGGGGCGTTGACCTGGCCTTCCAGCGAAGTGCCAGTGCCGAATGCAATAATCGGGATGCCCCGCGGCGCGCAGATGCGCACGACATCCTGAATATCAGCGGTGTCCTGTGCCATCACCACCGCATCGGGCGGCTGTGGTGCCAGCCAGGTCGTGGTATGCGCGTGCTGGTCGCGTACCGCCTGGGAGGTTATCAGGCGGTTGCCGAAACGCGCTGCGAGCGCTTCGATGGTGTTTTTGAGCGCCGTTGGTTCCGGCCGCTTCAAATTATTTGCTGCAATTCCCACAGAAAATCCTCCGCACGATCGACCGTGGCAAAGGATGTATAACGGGTCAAGTGACGATAGATGTCGATTAAGGAATAGCCATGGAGACTATTGTGACCGACGAAAATCTGCTGGTCCAGTCCGTGCCATTTCTGTCGTCGGTGATGCAGATCGAGCCGCAATGGATCGACTATAACGGCCATCTCAACATGGCCTACTACAACGTCATGTTCGACCGCGCGATCGATGAATTATGGCTGCAGCTCGGGATTGGGCCCGCCTACATGAAGGAACGCAACGGCTCGACCTTCACGGCCGAGTGCCACGTCCGCTACCTCAGGGAAATTCATCTCGGCGATCCCGTCCAGGTTTCCATCCTGCTGATCGCTGCCGACGAAAAGCGAATTCATACCTTCGAGGAACTCCGCCACGCCACGCAAGGCTGGCTTTCCGCAACGTCGGAAAACATGACCATTCATATGGACATGATGGCGCGGAAAACCGCACCCTTTCCGCCTGATATCCGGTCCCGTATTCAGACCTTCGTTGACGCTCACAAATCCGCCGGTCGCCCCGAGGCTCTCGGCAGAAAAGTAGCGATGCCGGTGAAATAGCGGGCCTTTTAGACGCGATCGCGGCTTGGATAAGTCCTGCAATCCGGCGGTCGAAGCCTTATATATCCCTCAATCCTGCTATGAAGGCTCCCCTTCATGATGCCGCGATGGCATCGTGGACCAAGACGATTCGCATGACCGAGCCGAACAGACTGATCAATCCTGCCGCCCCCGACCACGAACCCGTGGCTGGCGGAATTGCCGCGCGCGCGCGGGCGACGGCTTCGCCGCAATATCTCGCCGGGCTCAATCCCGAGCAGCGCGAGGCGGTGCAAACGCTGGATGGGCCAGTGCTGGTGCTGGCTGGGGCAGGGACGGGCAAGACGCGGGTGCTGACGTCGCGCATCGCTCATATCCTAAGCATGGGCCGTGCGCGCCCGGCCGAAATACTGTCGGTGACTTTCACCAATAAGGCCGCGCGTGAGATGAAGCTGCGGCTCGGCCACATGCTCGGTCAGGCGGTCGAGGGCATGCCCTGGCTCGGCACCTTTCATTCCATCGGCGGACGGATTCTGCGCGTTCATGCCGAGCTCGTGCAGTTGAAGTCGAACTTCACCGTGCTTGATGTCGACGACCAGATCAGGTTGCTGAAGCAGCTTCTGCAGGCGGACAACATCGATGACAAGCGCTGGCCGGCGCGCATGCTGGCAGGATTGATCGACGGCTGGAAGAATCGTGGTCTGACGCCATCGCAGGTGCCACCGGGCGAAGCCGCCGTGTTCGGCAACGGCCGCGGCGGCAAGCTCTACGCGGCCTATCAGGAGCGCCTGAAGATTCTCAACGCGGCGGATTTTGGCGATCTGCTGCTTGAGAACATCCGGTTGTTCCGCGAACATCCCGATGTGCTGCGGCAATACCAGAGCCGCTTCAAGTTCATTCTGGTGGACGAATATCAGGACACCAACGTCGCGCAGTATCTGTGGTTGCGGCTGTTGTCGCAGGCGCCGTCTCTTGTCTTTCAGGAAGCCGCGCAGCGGCTGTCCGGAATCCATAGCCCCGGTGCTGATGAAAAAAGCGAGACAGGGGTTATGGATTCCGGGCTCGAGCCAAGCGGCGCGTCCCGGAATGACGAAAAACCTGCAATGCTTTCCTCCCGCCCCAAAAACATTTGCTGCGTTGGTGATGACGACCAGTCGATCTACGGCTGGCGCGGCGCGGAAGTCGATAACATCTTGCGCTTCGAGCACGACTTTCCCGGCGCGAAAGTCATCCGCCTCGAGCGCAACTATCGCTCCACGGGACACATCCTCGCCGCAGCCTCGCATCTGATCGCGCATAACGAAGGCCGGCTCGGCAAGACCTTGCGCACCGAGGATGTCGATGGCGAGAAAGTCACCGTCACCGGCTCCTGGGATTCCGAAGAGGAAGCCCGCGCCATCGGCGAGGAGATCGAACAGCTGCAGCGCGCCGGAAATAAACTAAACGATATTGCGATTTTGGTGCGCGCGTCGTTTCAGATGCGCGAATTCGAGGATCGTTTCGTCACGCTCGGTTTGCCCTATCGCGTGATCGGCGGGCCGCGATTCTACGAACGCGCGGAAGTCCGCGATGCGCTTGCCTATCTGCGCGTCATCAACTCGCCGGCCGACGACCTCGCTTTCGAGCGCATCGTCAATGTGCCGAAACGCGGCCTCGGCGATGCCACGGTGCAGATGCTGCACGACCACGCGCGCAAGCGCCGCATCCCGCTATCGGAGGCGGCGCTGGCCGTTGTCGATACCGACGAGATGAAGCCGAAGGCGCGCGGCAGTCTGCGCGAGCTGATGATTAGTTTTGATCGCTGGCGCGCACAGAGCAGGTTCATGCCGCACACCGAGCTTGCCGAGATCGTGTTGGACGAAAGCGGCTACACCGAGATGTGGCAAAAGGATCGTTCCGCCGATGCAGCGGGCCGGCTGGAAAATCTCAAGGAGCTTGTGCGGTCGATGGAGGAGTTCGAGAACCTGCAGGGCTTTCTCGAACACATCTCGCTGGTGATGGATCGCGACAGCGGCGCGGATGCCGACGCCGTCTCGCTGATGACACTGCATTCGGCCAAGGGGCTGGAATTCGAAAACGTCTTTCTGCCGGGCTGGGAGGAAGGGCTGTTTCCGAGTCAGCGCACTCTCGATGAGCAGGGACGCGCCGGATTGGAAGAAGAACGCCGCCTCGCCCATGTCGGCCTGACGCGCGCGCGCCGCCGCGCCAAACTTTACTTCGCTACCAACCGGCGCATTCACGGCACCTGGTCCACTACGCTGCCGTCGCGCTTCCTCGATGAACTGCCCGCGCACAATGTGGAGATCACCGAATCCAAGGGCGGCTCGGGTTGGGGCGGCAACAGCGGTTACGGTCCCTCGCGCTTCGACAATGTGGAGTCGTTTGGCTCGAGCTACTCGACGCCGGGCTGGCAGCGCGCGCAGGCCAATCGCCGCGGTGCCGCTGGCTTTGGCGAGCGCGGTAACGGCGGGCAGGCCGGCGGCGGCTTCAACGAAAGCCAGTCGCCGTTTTCCACCTCGCGCAGCAACACGCCCGATGGAAACTGGACGCGCAACAAGCGCGCTCCGATGACGATCGAAGGCGAGCTGATCGCAAAATCAACCGGCACCGTCTCGGAATTCTCGCTGGACGACCGGGTGTTTCACCAGAAATTCGGTTACGGCCAAGTGGTCAAGGTCGATGGCAACAAGCTCACCATTGCATTCGAAAAGGCTGGCGAGAAAAAGGTGGTCGATAGTTTCGTCGAGCGGGTGTAGCCGATTGCGCAATACCATGAAGGTTCCTATCTGTTGATCCCGCGCCGCCCCGATCGACTGATTGATCGCATCGAATCCTCCCATACGCCGGTCCCGATTTTTTCCGCATGCCCCCCATCATTTCCGTCAAAAATCTGTCCAAGACCTATGGTTCGGGCTTCAAGGCGCTGAACGCCATCAATCTCGACATAAACCGGGGCGAGATTTTTGCGCTGCTGGGGCCGAACGGCGCCGGCAAGACGACGTTGATATCAATCATCTGCGGTATCGCCAATCTGAGTGCAGGGAGCGTTGAAGTCGATGGCCACGACATCAACAAGAACTATCGCGCCGCGCGCTCCCTGATCGGCCTGGTGCCGCAGGAATTGCACACCGATGCATTCGAGTCGGTATGGGCCACCGTCAGCTTCAGCCGCGGACTGTTCGGCAAGCCGAAAAATCCCGCGCATATCGAGAAGGTCCTGAAGGATCTGTCGCTGTGGGACAAGAAAGACGCCAAGATCGTCACGCTTTCCGGCGGCATGAAGCGCCGGGTGATGATCGCCAAGGCGCTGTCGCACGAACCGCAGATATTGTTTCTCGATGAGCCGACCGCGGGCGTCGATGTCGAGTTGCGCAAGGGCATGTGGGAAGTGGTGCGCACGCTGCAGTCATCCGGCGTCACGATTATTCTCACCACGCATTACATCGAAGAGGCCGAAGAGATGGCCGACCGCATCGGCGTTATCAACAAGGGCGAGATCATCCTTGTCGAGGACAAAGCCAACCTGATGCAGAAACTCGGCAAGAAGCGGCTGAAGCTGCATCTGCAGGGCAAGGTCGACGCAATTCCGGATGCGCTGGCGGCTTACAGCCTCGAACTACTCGATGGCGGCAGCGAACTCCTCTACACCTACGATACCAAAAGCGAGCGCACCGGCATCACCAGCCTGCTCAGCGACCTACGCCACAACGGCATCCGGTTTTACGATCTCGACACCACGCAGAGCTCGCTGGAAGACATCTTCGTCAGCCTGGTGAGGAAAGACGCATGAATCTGCGGGCCGTGCAGGCGATCTATCTGTTCGAGATGGCGCGGACCTGGCGCACGCTGCTGCAAAGCATCGTGTCGCCGGTGGTTTCCACGTCGCTGTATTTCGTGGTGTTCGGTGCGGCGATCGGCTCGCGCATCACGCAGATTGAAGGCGTCAGCTACGGCACCTTCATCGTGCCGGGACTGGTGATGCTGTCAGTGCTCACCCAAAGCATCGCGAATGCGTCGTTCGGCATTTATTTCCCGAAATTCGTCGGCACGATTTATGAGTTGCTCTCGGCGCCGGTATCTTACTTTGAGATCGTGCTCGGCTATGTCGGCGCTGCCGCGACCAAGTCGATCATTCTCGGCCTGATCATTCTGGCAACCGCCGGGCTGTTCGTGCCGCTGCACATTCATCATCCCTGGTGGATGCTGACCTTCCTGGTGCTGACCGCGGTGACTTTCAGTCTGTTCGGTTTCATCATCGGCATCTGGGCCGACGGCTTCGAAAAGCTGCAGATGATTCCGATGCTGGTGGTGACGCCGCTGACATTTCTCGGCGGCAGCTTTTATTCGGTAAACATGCTGCCTTCGGGATGGCGCACCATCACGCTGCTCAACCCGGTAGTCTATCTGATCAGCGGATTCCGCTGGAGCTTTTACGAGATCGCCGACGTCAGCGTGGGGCTGAGCGTCGGCGTCACGGTATTCTTCCTGGCGGTCTGCATGCTCGCGGTGTGGTGGATCTTTAAAACCGGATACCGGTTGAAGAACTGACGGTTGCGGGCGCCGCGGTATCAGTAGCAGCGAAAGCGATGGTGCCGGGTATAGTAACCGCGGCAGCGGCGCCCCCCGTCGATTCCAAGTACGCCCCGGACACCGCCAACCGCCGCGCCTACGCCCAGACCGAGCGCTCCGCCAACGACCGCGCCGACAGGTCCTGCCGCGCGTCCGCCCTCGCGCACTCCTTCCCGGCTACCTTGCTCACCGCCGCGGAAAACGCCTTGGGCATGCGCCAGATGGGGCGCTGCGAGCAACGCCAGTGCGGTCGCCGCAATTGCCAAATACAGCTTGACGGGAGTGCGGTGGGGTAGTGCCGCTGTCTTGGTTTTCATCCGTTTTTTCCTTGTTGAACTCACGCCCGGCCATGGCGGCGCGGCACCTGTAACGCATTTGGTACCTAAAAGTTGCGGCGTTTTGCGGACAAATGCCGTTGGATGTCTTAAGTTTAATGTTGGCCCGCTGTTCGGCAACCGCAACAGTTGACCATTGCGTCATCTTGGCCATGTTTGCGCCCTGCTGCGCAATTAACGATGCTTCCATCAAGCCACTGGAAACAAAGCCGTCTCATGTGCATTGTAGCCGAGGGGACGGGCAGTTGACGGTGCAGCAGCGCCCGGAGGCTAGTTAAATGCGTTCGTTACTTTGTGCCGCTACGGGACTCGCGTTCCTCGTATCCGCTGGCGCCGCCCAGGCGAAAATCGCGATCACGGTCGACAAGAACGCCCAGCAGATGACGGTCGCCGTCGATGGCGTCATACGTTATCACTGGCCGGTTTCGACCGGAAATCCCTCGCACGAAACCCCGAACGGCAGCTTTCGCACCTTCCGGATGGAGGAAGACCATTACTCCAAAGAATTCGACGACGCGCCGATGCCGCATTCGATTTTTTTCACCAAGGCAGGTCACGCCATTCACGGCACCGACTCGGTAGGCCGCCTGGGCACCCCCGCTTCGCACGGCTGCGTGAGGCTATCGCGGGCGAATGCTTCGACGCTCTACGCGCTGGTAGAGCGCGACGGCGTTCTCAATACGACCGTGACACTCACTGGCTCTTCGCAGATTGCGCTGGCGCGCAATCCCGCCTCGCGATCGGCGACTGTCGCTTCACGCCGCGCCGTCGCACCGCAAATCGATGCAGCCGGCGATCCCGTCGTCTTGGCGCCGCAGCAATATTACTCGCGCCAGATCGCGCCACAGATCGGGTCTGACGGCTACATTTATCCCGCGGATGGGAGTTCGAACGACGCGCGCTATCCGGCGCCGCGCGACTACCGGCGCCAATACGACGCGCAAGCCAATCCTCAGGTCTACAGCGGCCAAGGCTATCAGCCTCAATACGCGCCGCAGGCCTACGCTCCGCGGCCGTACTACCCGCCGCGCGGGTACTACGCCGATCAGAACTGAACTTCAGTTTTCGCCGTCGCGCAGGCGTCGATAGACGGCGCCCAGCACGTTTGAATAATCGTCGGTCCAGACACGTTCGCCTTCGGTGGGTTCGGTCAATTCCCATTCGTCTGAGGACGCCAGCTTTCCGACGTCGGCTTCCTCCCGCGCCGATACTACGACCGAGGTAGCGAAGATGTATTCGTTGTCGCGGTTGGAGTCCTCGCTGTAGACCCAGCTCTTGAGATCGTTGGCGTCGGCGATGCCGACGACGACGCTGCTCAGTTCGAGATGGCGGTTGGAGACGTGCATCAGCACCATGCCGTGCGGCGCCAGCTTGTCCTTGTAGATCTTCATCGCTTCTTTGGTCGCGAGATGGATCGGAATCGCATCCGAAGAGTAAGCGTCCACCACGATCAGGTCGTAGATGCCGTCGGGCTGTTTGGCGAAGGTCAGCCGTGCATCGCCCATCACCGGCTTCAGGTCGGGTTCGCAATTCTTGATGAAGGTAAAATATCTGGGATCGCGCGCAGTGTCGACCATCGATTGATCAATTTCGAAAAATGCCCAGTCCTCGCCGGGTTCGGAGGCACAGGTCAACGATCCCGCGCCAAGACCGATCACGGCGGCGCGGATCGGACCGCCCTTGCGTTCCCGGACGGCCGCGATCGCCTGCCCGATGCCGCCGTCCTTGTGATAATAGGAGATCAGCTCGGGCCGCCCGGTCAGGGGATTGCCTTTGTCATCCTGAAATTTCTCTGCGCCGTGGATCGTAGTCCCGTGCATAAGCACATGATATTGCCCGTGCGGCGTCACTACGATCTTGTGCACGCCGAAGAAGCTGCGCACGGTCACTACCCGTCCATCGTCCGACGGATAGAGCCGTAACAGGGCGAGCGCGAGCACGACCGTCGCGAAAATCTTAAAGCGATTGGCGTTCAGGCCAATCGCGAGCAGCGCCGACAATACTCCGATGACGCTGACCACCCAGACGTGATGATCGTCGAGCCAGGCGAAAGTCTTGCCGCCGGAGTAAGCCAGTGCGATCAGCGCGACCGCGAGCACGGCGAGAAATGGCCAGTACCAGCGACTCCATCTCGAAAATCTTTCGTTCGAAGACGGACGGCACAGCACGGCGAGCGCCAGCAGGATCGGGTATTCCGCGATCCACGAGAACGTATAGGGCGCAATCAATCCTGCAAAAAGTCCGCCGACCATGCCGCCGAACGATAGCGCCACGTAGAAGCCGGTGAGATATTTCGCGGCTGGCCTGGTCCGCGCGAGTTCGCCGTGGCACGCCATCGCGATAAGGAAAAAGCAGAGCAGGTGACCGCCCAGCGTCAGCAGCAGGTTTTGCTCGCCGCCAATGGCGAGCAGTACGATCACCCCGGCAATCGCGATCGGCTGCACCGCCAACATCCATTTGTGCGGCAGCAGCGGGCGCGATTGAAACACCAGCACCCAGGTCAAAAGATAAAGTGATAGTGGCAACACCCACATCAATGGCGCTGCCGCGATATCGGTGGAAATATGCGCCGTCACGGCGATCAGCAGGCCGGATGGTACCGCCGCGAGAAAAATCCAGCGCGCACGCACCGCCCAGTCCGGCGAGGGTGCGTCGGTATCATCGCGTGTCGATTCGACAATTGCGTTTGCGGGTGATCGCAGCAACAGTACGCCGCAAGCGGCTATGAGCAGGATCAGCAAACCGTAGCCGACCGCCCATATCAGATTTTGCGTGCGCAGCGTGAACATCGGCTCCAGCAGGAACGGATACGACAATAGCGCCAGGAAGCTTCCGATATTCGAGGAGGCGTACAGGAAATAGGGATCTGGGCCGTCGGGATGCCCGGTCCGCACGAACCATGCCTGCAGAAGCGGATTATTCGCCGCGAGCGCGAAGAACGGCAGTCCGATCGAAACCGTAAACAGCCCGAGCAGCCAGAACGCATATCCGCTGGTCGGCGGGTCGCCCCAGCCGTTCGCGATCGACAGCGGAAGCGTCAGCAGCGCCGTCAGCAAAAGCAGCAGATGAACCACCACCGGGATAACACGGCTGCGAACCTGCATCAGAAAATGGGCGTAGGCATAGCCCGCCAGCAGCAACGACTGGAAGAACACCATCGCGACCGACCAGACCGCGGGCGATCCGCCGAGGCGGGGCAGCACCATTTTGGTGAATAGCGGCTGGACGGAGAACAGCAGGAGCGCGCTGGTGAAGATGGCGGCGGTATAGACGATCAGAACAATGCGGTTTCGGGAAACAGGCTGGTCCGTAGTGGCGAGCGACATTGGCGGCGACATGCGAGCTCCGGATTGGATCCGGCAGGCGCCGGTGGCGAACAGAAGTTGGGATCACTTTGAAGCGCATGAACCTGCGTCTCGCAAGGCCGTCATACGCGCGCTTGACCTGCGTATCCATCAAACTTCGCAAATTAATGGCGTCGGCGCGACATTTTTCGCGAAGGGCGATATGAAGCGGAATGCCTGAGACCGACGTCATCATCATCGGAGCTGGACATAACGGCCTCACTTGCGCGGCTTATCTCGCGATGGCCGGCTTGCGCGTGAAGGTCGTCGAGCGCCGCAAAGTGGTCGGCGGCGCCGCGGTGACGGAAGAATTCCATCCGGGTTTCCGCAATTCCGTCGCGGCCTATACCGTCAGCCTGCTCAATCCGCAGATCATTGTCGATCTCAAGCTATGCGACCACGGGTTGCGTATTGTCGAACGCCGGGCGCAAAATTTCCTGCCGGCGCCGGATGGCAGCTATCTTCTGACGGGGGAAGGCCGCACCCATGCGTCGGTCGCGAAACTCAGCGAACGCGATGCCGGGCGGATCGACGCATTCACGGAGGAACTGGAGACGATCGCCGACGTGCTGCGGCAATTCGTATTGCGGGCGCCGCCCAACGTCGTAGAGGGATTCGGCATCAACACGGTGCAAGAGGCGATCAATGCGCTAGGCACCGCGAACATCCTGCGCGGCTTGACGCTGGAGCAGCAACGTACCCTGCTCGACCTCTTCACAAGCTCTGCCGGCGACATGCTCGATGACTGGTTCGAAAGCGATCTCGTCAAGGCGGTGTTCGGCTTCGACGCCATCGTCGGCAACTACGCCAGTCCCTACGCTGCCGGATCTGCTTACGTGATGCTGCACCATGCCTTCGGCGAGGTGAACGGCAAGAAGGGGGTTTGGGGTCACGCGATTGGCGGCATGGGCGCGATCACGCAAGCGATGGCGAGCGTGGCGCGCGAACATGGCGTGGAGATCGAGACTGACGCAGGCGTACGCGAGGTGATCGTCGAGCGCGACCGCGCCGCGGGCGTCGTTCTCGAGGACGGCCGAATCATCCGTGCCAAATACACCGTGTCCAACGTCAACCCGAAATTGCTGTACACGCGGCTGCTGTCCGCGGATGCGTTGTCGGCACCGTTTCTCGACCGCATCGGAAAATGGCGGAACGGCTCCGGCACATTCCGGATCAACGTCGCGCTCAACAGCCTTCCCTCGTTCGCCGCGCTGCCTGGACCCGGCGACCATCTCAGCGCGGGCATCATCGTCGGCCCGAGCCTGCGCTACATGGATCGCGCCTGGCTCGACGCAAAACAACACGGCTGGAGCCGCGAGCCGATTGTGGAGGTTCTGATTCCCTCGACGCTCGATGCTTCCCTGAGCCCGCCCGGCCAGCACGTCGCGAGCCTGTTCTGCCAGCACGTCGCGCCGCAACTGCCGGATGGCGCGTCATGGGACACGCATCGCGACGAGGTCGCCGATCTGATGATCGCAACGGTAGACAAGTATGCGCCGGGCTTCGCCGCCAGCGTCATCGGCCGCCACATTCTATCGCCGCTCGATCTGGAACGAGAGTTCGGCCTGCTCGGCGGCGATATTTTTCATGGCGCGCTGACGCTCAACCAGCTTTTCTCGGCGCGGCCGATGCTGGGTCATGCCGATTATCGTGGACCTCTTAGGGATCTTTATCATTGCGGCGCTGGCGCGCATCCTGGCGGCGGCGTCACCGGCGCTCCCGGCCACAACGCCGCCCGCCGGATCATCAGGGATCATCGTGGGCTATTCGCGTAAGGGAATGCAGGCGGTGAACATCCTGTGGGTAGGTTAGGGAGAGCCCGGTGGAAAACAGGGTTGATAAAACCATGACCTCACCGGTCACCCACCGCGCGACCGTTGCGATCGGCAGCGAACAGGCGGCGCGCCGCGTCCTGGATTTGCTCACGGAAAGTCTCTCGGAAGGCGAGAGCGCCATTGCCGCGTTCGAGCGTCCGGACGGGCGCTGGGATATCACCATGCACTTCGCCGCCGCGCCCGAGCAGGCATCGGTGCGCGAACTGGTAGGTCTTGCCGGCGGCGCAGAGGCCGCGCAGAACCTCACGTTTGACACGGTCGAGGCGCAGGATTGGGTGAGGGCAAGCCTCGAAGCACTCGCGCCGGTACATGCCGGGCGCTTCATGGTTCATGGCCGCCATGATCGAAAGCGCGTGCCGCCGAACCGGATCGGCATCGAAATCGAAGCAGCGATGGCGTTCGGGACCGGTCATCACGGCACCACGCGAGGCTGTCTGTTGTTGCTCGATCGGGCGTTGCGCGCGCGATTGCCGCGGCGCGTACTTGATCTCGGGACAGGCACCGGCGTTCTTGCGATCGCCGCGGCGAAGGCGTTGCGGCGGCGCGTGCTGGCCAGCGACATCGATCGGGCGGCGGTGCTAATCGCGCAAACCAATGCTCGTTTGAACGGCGTCGGCAATCTCGTGGAGTCTGTGTGCGCGGTCGGATTTTCAGCACCGCAAATCGCGGCGCGCGCGCCATACGATCTGGTGATGGCGAACATCCTCGCCAACCCTCTGAGGCAGATGGCAACGCCAATGGCCGCTCATCTTGCGCCGAAAGCGATGCTTATTCTTTCAGGCTTGTTGCCGCACCAGACACAGGGCGTGATCGGTGCCTACCGCGCGCGCGAAATCGTTCTGGTGCGTGAAATTCATGTTGAGGGCTGGAGCAGCCTGTTGATGCAGCGTCGAACCTAGCGCAGGGGTTTGGTTTTGTTTCGAACGCCATTTGCTGCGCTCAGGGTACGCTTCGCGCGCATCTCGGCGAAACGGTTCAGGATCTGAACCAAGATGCCTTTTTGTCTTTGAACGATAGGCGGAATTGGTCCGCGGCGGAGTGGCGGGGAGATCTTCTCAAAGGTGAAAGCAGGCATCGTGTCTCCTCGTCATTGAGTTGAAACACTCCTGGAATTTCCCCGGATCACCTGGGACGATCGCTGAGCAAACCCGGTAACACCGACATTGGTTCCGTCTCGTCGCCGCAGCAACGTCCACCGTCTTCGCGGTAAATTATCCAAGCACGGATTGTGCCAAATTTAATACGACGGTCTCCCGATTGCGCAGTTGTACACGCAATTCTAAAGTAGCAGACAATGTTCGAAGCCCATTTCCAAACGTTCGATGAGCCTGAAGGCGGTGTCGCGCTGACCGCGCGGCTTGCCGCGTTTCGAGAGGAGTTGCTGCGGAGAAACCTCAGCGGTTTCGTGATTCCCCGCGCGGACCAGCAGCAAAATGAATATGTCGCGCCATCAGAAGAACGGCTGGCCTGGCTGACCGGCTTCACCGGGTCCGCCGGAATGGCGATCGTACTCATTCGGCAGGCCGCGGTGTTTGTCGATGGCCGTTACACGCTGCAGGCTGCCCAGCAGGTCGATACCAAAGCCTGGAGCGTCCAGCCGCTCGTCGATCCACCGCCGGAAAATTGGCTTGCGGAACATCTCATCGCCGGCGACCGCCTCGGATTTGATCCGTGGTTGCACACTTCTGCGGCAGCCGAGCGGCTGGCTGCGGCCTGCACCAAGGCCGACGCCGAACTGGTTGCCGTTGATAGCAACCCGCTCGATACCGTGTGGACCGAACGGCCGGCGCCGCCGCTTGGACCGGTATCGATTCACGGCTCGCAATATGCCGGCGAAACCGAAGCCGACAAGCTTACGCGCATCCGCGCCGAGATTGTCCGGCTGAATGCCGATGCGCTGGTGCTGTCGGACTCGCATGCGGTGGCCTGGGCTTTCAACATCCGCGGCGCGGACGTTTCGCATACCCCGTTGCCGCTCTCCTATGCGCTGGTGCCAAAGGACGGCCGCGCGACGGTGTTCATCGATCATCGCAAGCTTTCGAACAGCGCGCGCGATCATCTCGAACGGAATGCCGACGTGCGGGAGCCGGATGCGCTGGTGCCCGGTCTCACCGGACTCGCGCAACGCGGTGCATCCATCGCGATGGACAGCGCGACCGCGGCCGACGCCCTGAGCCGGCTGATCACACATGCAGGCGGCAAAGCCGTCCGCGGCAACGATCCCGTCAGTCTGCTGAAGGCCGTCAAGAACATCACCGAGATCGAAGGCACGCGTGCCGCGCATCGCCGCGATGCGGTCGCGCTGACGCGTTTTCTCGCATGGATCGACCGGGAAGCCGCGTCGGGCGCGCTGACCGAGATCGATGCCGTAGAGGCGCTGGAAACGTTCCGCCGCGAGACCGGCGCCTTGAAAGACGTGTCGTTTCCAACCATTGCCGGCACGGGACCGAACGGCGCCATTGTGCATTACCGTGTCACGCGCAAGACCAACCGGCGCATCCATTCTGGCGATCTCTTGCTGATCGATTCCGGCGCGCAGTATCAAGACGGCACCACGGACGTCACGCGAACCATCGCCATCGGCGAGCCAACGCAAGAGATGCGCGACCGCTTCACGCGGGTGTTGCGCGGCCATATTGCAATCGCCCGCGCAAGATTTCCCGACGGCACCACCGGCGCGCAGCTCGACACGCTGGCGCGGCAATTCCTGTGGCAGGCCGGCATCGATTTCGAACATGGCACGGGCCATGGCGTCGGCAGCTATCTTTCGGTGCATGAAGGTCCGGCGCGGATTTCCAAGCTCGGCACCACGCCGCTGAAGCGCGGCATGATCCTGTCCAACGAGCCCGGCTACTACAAGACCGGCGCGTTCGGCATCCGTATTGAAAATCTCGAACTCGTCGTTGCCGCTGAAATCGACGCCGCGGAGAAGCCGATGAACGCTTTCGAGACGCTGACGCTGGCGCCAATCGACGTCAGGTTGATCGACCGCGTCCGCATCAGCCGAAAAGAACTCGGCTGGCTCAATGATTATCACGCGCGTGTACGAAGCGAAGTCTCGCCGCATGTTGACGAGGCGACCAAAGCCTGGCTCGATGCCGCGACCCAGCCGCTGTCGCAACAGTAGGCGCCCAACAGATTTACAGTTGTCAAAGTCCGCGAAAGCGGGTGCCCAGCGGTCGCAGCGTTGCAACTGTTCGTCGCCCTTTTCGCAACTCGATTTTGAATGTCAAACAGCCACGCCACCGCATTCTCGCGACTCATGCGAGTCCGATTGTGCTCAAACGTCCCACCCTCATGAAGAGGGTGCACGGAACGCCGGACGCACGATGCGCCCCGCAGCCTCGTGTGTGATGTTGAGTTAGTACACACGAGCGTAGTCACCACGAAAGCACCGTAACGTCCGGCGTATCGCTGACAAGTTTACGAAGTCAGCGCAGGCGTGACTTCGATACGCGATGGTTTTTTCGGCTTGCTTTGTGCTCTCCCCGGCGATCGATCGCTTTGGGTTTTGTCACCGTCGGAACTAAGCTCTTCCGCGCGCCGGTAGGCCCGCGGTTGCTCCGTCCCTTGATGCCAGCGCGAGGCATCGGGACCACACGACTTGGGCCGTCGCGCAACGACGATGTGAGTGGGGCGCATCTCAGCCGCGGCCCGAATCGCACTGCGTCGTCGTCAGCCGAAGGTCTTTAGGCCGCTCACGCTACTGCCGGACTTAAGCGCACCCTTCGCATCCCCCCCCGCGTATCGTGACGATCGCGAAACGTCCCTCTCAACAAGGCGGGACGATAGGTTTATAATCCGAGCTAGGAATATTGTCAAGGAAGATGCAGGAGCTCGGATCTTTCTTATCCCTCCCCCCGCTTGCGGTGGGGAGGTGGCGCATCGTGAGCGCGAGCGAACGATGTGTCGGGTGGGGGCATTCATCGCAGGGCTTAGGCAACCCCCCGCCCGGCCTCCACCATCCGGACGATGCTGCGCATCGCCGGGGCTTGGCCGACCCTCCCCACCGCAAGAGCGGAGGGAGGGATAACGCTGGCGCTCGCCGACTCTTACACCCCCGAAAAGTCCTCGCGCGTATATCCCTGCGCATAGAGCAAAGCGGTGAGATCACCGAAGTCGAGCCGCGCATGCGCCGCAGCGGCAACCGCGGGCTTTGCGTGATAGGCGATGCCCAATCCCGCGCTCTGGATCATGTCGAGATCGTTGGCGCCGTCGCCCACCGCGAGCGTATCGAGATTGTCGAGATCGAAGGACTCCCGCAACTCGACCAACGTTGCGAGTTTTGCAGCACGGCCCAGAATTGGCTCGGCGACCTCGCCGGACAATTTGCCGTCAGCAACCAGCAACTCGTTGCCGCGATTCTCCTGAAATCCGATCCGCGCGGCGACGGCCGAGGTGAACAGCGTGAAGCCGCCCGATATCAGGCAGGTGTAAGCGCCGTGTGCGCGCATGGTCGCAACCAGTTCGCGGCCCCCCGGCGTCAGCGTGATGCGCTTGGCCAGGACTTCATCGATCACGCCGACCGGCAATCCCTTCAGCAGCGCGACGCGCTCGCGCAGCGCAGGTTCAAAGTCTATTTCGCCGCGCATCGCGCGTTCGGTGATGCCAGCGATATGCGCCTTAAGCCCAGCAAAATCGGCGAGTTCGTCAATGCATTCCTGTCCGATCATGGTGGAATCCATGTCGGCAAGAAGGAGCTTCTTGCGGCGGTCCAGCACAGGCTGCACGACCACGTCGATCGGAAGATCTTCGCGGGCCGCGCGCAGGCGATCGGCTATCACGGAGATGTCTTCGCTGCTGTCGAACGGAATATCGGCCGCGACTTCGTCCCAAAGCCAATGGGCCGGTCCAGCTGACTGAAGAACCGCGCGCGCGCCGTCGATCACCGTGCTATCGAGCGCGGGATTGGCGGGATTGCAGATCAGGGTGGCGACGAGAGACATCTGACGTGAATTCGCAGGAGAACAACGGGGCCGTGCTTATCGCAGGGCCCACCGCGAGCGGCAAGTCGGCGCTGGCGCTTGCGTTGGCGCAGGCGAGCGGCGGCGTGATCATCAATGCCGACTCGATGCAGGTCTATCGCGACCTTCGGATCATCACGGCGCGGCCTTTATTCGACGAGGAGGCTGTCGCGCCGCACCGGCTCTATGGCACCATCGACGCCGCGTTGAATTTCTCCGCCGGCGCTTGGGTAGCCGAGGCGGCGAAAGTCCTGGCGGAAGCGCGCGCGGCAAACCGTCTGCCGATTTTTGTGGGCGGCTCCGGATTGTACTTCAAGGCGCTGACGCGCGGCCTGTCGGCGGTGCCACCGATCGCAACGCATGTGCGTGACGACGTTCGCGCGCGGCTGGAGCGCGACGGCGTCGAAGCGTTGCATGCGCAACTGCTGCTGCGCGATCCTGTCAGCGCGCAACGGTTGAAGCCGCGGGACCGCGCGCGCATCGCCCGCGCGCTCGAAGTTGTGGAGGGCACCGGGCGCTCATTGAGCGACTGGCATCGCGAAGGTCTGCCGCCGCTACTGGCGCCGGGCACGTTCAGCGCGATTTTTCTTAAGGTCGATCGCGACGAACTCTCTGCGCGGATCGACGCGCGTTTCGATGCGATGCTAGGGGCAGGCGCGCTGGACGAGGTCGCGGCGCTGGCGGCGCGAAAACTCGATCCGCTGCTGCCGGCGATGAAGGCGCATGGCGTGCCGGCGCTTATCCGGCATTTTGGCGGAGAGATTTCGCTGGAGGCAGCGGCTGACATCGGCAAGGCCGACACGCGGCACTATGCCAAGCGGCAGTTCACCTGGTTCAGGCATCAACTGCCGGAATTCGAGTGGGTGAAGGCGGAAGATGCGGGGGCGTTGCTTATCGCCAAACGCGATGCGTCATCCTGAGGCGCGAGCCGCACTTGCGGCGAAGCCTCGAAGGATATGTTCAGCGCCGTCGTCTTTCGAGGCTCGCAGCGATGCCAGAGCATCTCGAGCTCGCACCTCAGGATGACGGCACATTGCGAAAAATGCTCGCCGAACGGTTGTAATCGGGCTAGGCTGCACAAACTTGACTTTCAGCCGCCGCGCTCTATAACCTGCGCAACCTTTGGGAAGTTCGATCAGTCAAATGAGCAATAAAATTACCAAACTCGTCGTTATTCTCGTACCCTGGAGCACCGCCCGGGACGGCTGAGGTCGTTCACTCAAGGCGGTGCAACAGGGTCCCTCGCGGGGCCTTTTTTATTTTCAAATCGACAACGACCAAGCCGCGCAGCAGCGCATCCGGAGCCGACGCAATGACCCCCGCAGCCAGCGACCACAAGAGCCAGGATTTGTCGAAAAATTCGCCCAACCAAATGACCGGCGCCGCCATGATCGTGCGTGCGCTGATCGATCATGGCGTCAAGCACATCTTCGGTTATCCCGGCGGCGCGGTGCTTCCGATCTATGACGAGATTTTTCAGCAGAGCGATGTCGAGCACATCCTGGTGCGGCACGAGCAAGGCGCCGGCCACGCCGCCGAAGGCTATGCGCGCTCTACGGGAAAGCCCGGCGTGGTGCTGGTGACGTCGGGTCCCGGCGCCACCAACATGGTGACGCCGCTGACCGACGCACTGATGGATTCGATTCCGCTGGTCTGCATCACCGGCCAGGTGCCGACCCATCTGATCGGCAATGATGCCTTTCAGGAATGCGACACCGTCGGCATCACGCGGCCGTGCACCAAGCACAACTGGCTGGTGCGCGACGTCAACGATCTCGCCAAGGTGTTGCATGAGGCGTTCTACGTCGCCACCACCGGCCGTCCCGGTCCTGTCGTGGTCGATGTGCCCAAGGACGTACAGTTCGCCACCGGCACTTACCATCCCCCGCGCAAGTCCGACGTTCACATATCCTATTCGCCACGGGTGAAGGGCGACGCCGCGCAGATCCGCAAGGCGGTGGCGCTGCTGGCATCCGCGAAGCGCCCGGTGATCTACACCGGCGGCGGCGTCATCAATTCGGGGCCGGAAGCCTCGAAACTGCTGCGCGAACTGGTCGAGGTCACGGGCTTTCCGGTCACGTCGACGCTGATGGGGCTCGGCGCCTATCCGGCATCGGGCGGCAACTGGCTCGGCATGTTGGGCATGCACGGCACTTACGAAGCGAACATGGCGATGCATGGCTGCGACGTCATGCTGTGCGTCGGCGCGCGGTTCGACGACCGCATCACCGGGCGTACCGATGCGTTTTCGCCGGGTTCGAAGAAAATTCATATCGATATCGATCCGTCGTCGATCAACAAGAACATCCGCGTCGATGTTCCGATCATCGGCGATTGCGGCAACGTTCTCGGCGACCTGCTGCAGGTATTCAAGGCCGAGGCGAAGCAGCCGAAAATCGACCCGTGGTGGTTCGAAATCGGCCGCTGGCGTGCGCGCAATTCATTGTCCTACCGCAAAAGCGACGATGTGATTCTGCCGCAATTCGCGATCCAACGGCTGTTCGAGGCCACGCGCGGCCGCGATACCTACATCACCACCGAAGTCGGCCAGCATCAGATGTGGGCGGCGCAGTTCTTCGGCTTCGAGGAACCACATCGCTGGATGACCTCCGGCGGACTCGGCACCATGGGCTATGGCCTGCCGGCCGCGATCGGCGTGCAGGTGGCGCATCGCGACAGTCTGGTGATCGATATCGCCGGCGACGCTTCGGTGCAGATGACGATGCAGGAGATGTCGACGGCGGTTCAGTTCGACCTACCGATCAAGATATTCATCCTCAACAATCAATACATGGGAATGGTGCGGCAATGGCAGCAGCTGCTGCATGGCAACCGACTGTCGCATTCCTATTCAGACGCGCTGCCGGATTTCGTCAAGCTTGCGGACGCGTTCGGCTGCGTCGGCATTCAAGCGATCAAGCCCGGGGATCTCGACGGCGCGATCAAGGAGATGATCGGCGTCAAGCGGCCGGTGCTGTTCGATTGCCGGGTGGCGGCGCTGGAAAACTGTTTCCCAATGATCCCGTCGGGCAAGGCGCACAACGAAATGATACTGCCGACCGAGGCCAATGGCGAAATGAACGAAGCATTCGCGGGCGGCAAGGCGCTGGTGTGATGGTTAGGCCGAGCTGATGTTTAACCTGCAGCAACTGGAAAGCGCGCTCGACATCGTCCACGCGGAGATGCCGCCGACGCCGGCGCACGTCTGGCCGCTGCTGTCGGAGCGGCTCGGCGCAACGGCGATCGTCAAGCATGAGAACCATACGCCGACCGGCGCCTTCAAGGTGCGCGGCGGGCTTGTCTATGTCGATCGGCTGAAGCGAGAGCGGCCTGACACCGCGGGCCTGATCTCGGCGACGCGAGGAAATCACGGCCAGAGCCTCGCATACGCAGCGAGCCGCCATCGCATGCAAGCGACCATCGTGGTGCCGCACGGCAATTCGATCGAAAAGAACCGGGCGATGCGGGCGTTCGGCGCCGAGCTCATCGAGCACGGCGAGGACTTTCAGGCCGCGCGCGAGGAAGCGGAGCGGCGCGCCTGCAGCGCGGGTCTGGAGCTCGTGGCGTCATTCCATTCCGATCTCGTGCTGGGCGTCGCGACCTACGCGCTCGAACTGTTACGCACCGCGCGGGACCTGGATATTCTCTACGTTCCGATCGGGCAGGGATCGGGCATCTGCGGCTGCATCCTGACACGTGACCTCCTCGGATTGAAAGCCGAGATCGTCGGCGTGCAATCCACCGAAGCGCCGTCCTATGCGCTGTCGTTCGCGGCTGGCACCGTCGTCACCACTGCCACCAGCAACACGCTGGCGGACGGCATGGCGACGCGCGTTCCCGATCCTGACGCGCTTGCGATCATTCGCAGGGGCGCTTCGCGCATCGTGCAGGTCAGCGACGATCAGATTGGCGCGGCAATCCGAGCCTACTGGACCGATACGCATAACCTCGCCGAAGGCGCAGGCGCAGCACCGCTTGCCGCCGCGCTGCTGGACAAGGCGAAAGTCCGCGGCAAGCGCGTCGGTCTTGTACTGAGTGGCGGCAATATCGATTTCGATTTGTTTCGCCGGTGGGTCATGCCGGAAGCCGTAGCTCGCAAGGCGCTGGCGTGATGACCCGTCATTGCGAGCGAAGCGAAGCAATCCAGAGCAATGGAAGTAAGCGCTGGATTGCTTCGTCGCTACGCTCCTCGCAATGACGATCGTTACAATTGGAGAACTTGCTGCAAAGGAATTACAATGAACCAGCCCGCATCCGCCTATTTCATGGAAGAACGACACGACCCCAACGAGACGCACACGCTTTCGGTGCTGGTGCAGAACGAGCCGGGTGTGCTGGCGCGCGTGATCGGACTGTTCTCCGGCCGCGGCTACAACATCGAAAGTCTCACCGTTTCCGAAACTGAAAGCCAGAAGCACGTCTCGCGCATAACCATCGTCACCACGGGCACGCCGATGGTGATCCAGCAGATTAAGCATCAGCTCGACCGCATGGTGCCGGTCTATCGCGTCGTCGATATGACGCTGACCGAGCGCTCCATCGAGCGCGAACTGGCGATGGTGAAGGTACGCGGCACCGGCGACAATCGCGTCGAGGCGCTCAGGCTAGCCGATGCGTTCCGCGCGCGGGTTATCGACGCCACCACAGAGAGCTTCGTTTTCGAGATCACGGGAAATTCCACCAAGATCAGCCAGTTCATCGACCTGATGCGGCCGATCGGACTGGTCGAGGTGTCGCGTACCGGCGTCGCCGCCATTGGCCGGGGGTCGGACGGGATGTAGCCCTTCTCGACAAGTTTCCGATTTGGATATACATTGTATATCCGGACGGGAGAGAGGCCATGAAAGTCAAAGTTGCCAAATGGGGCAACAGCCTCGGGGTCAGGTTGCCAAAATCGGCGGTAGAGGCGGTTGGGGCGGCAGCCGGCACGGAACTCGATCTGACGGTGGAGCAGGGCGAGTTGCGGCTGCGCGGGAAGGCAAAAAGTTCGGCGGAATATCTAAAGGAATTGCTCGATGAAATCGATCGATTGGGGCTGAAGCCGCCGGAGACCGTGGATTGGGGACCAGACCGCGGCTTCGAAATTATCGACGACGCTTATTCCGGTGGAGAAATCACGCTGGAAGACATTCTGGCTCGATCCCCGAAAAAGTCCGCTGTGAAACAGTCACCCAATCAGACAAACGCCCGTGCACGACGTCGGTGACATTGTGTGGGTCGATTTCGATCCGGTGCGCGGTACCGAGCAGGCAAAGCGCCGCCCGGCGCTTGTGCTTACAACGGAAGCCTATCACCGCCGATCTCCTCAGGCCGTCGTGTGCCCCATCACATGCAATCCACATCCGTGGACGTTTAACGTAAGTTTGCCGAGCGGCTTGAAAACCGAGGGCGTGGTGCAGGTAGATCAGGTGCGAACCATTGATCGTGCCGAACGCTTTCTAAAAACCGTCGAACGCGCGCCTATCGAAGTTGTGACGGCGGTGCGGGCCAAGCTCGCGGCGCTTCTCGGGATAGGCGCGCATGTTGTGTTGGGCGAATGACATCAACCAACCGCAAAAGCTGGCGATTATGAAACCCGCCGATATCGCTCTCGCGACCCTGGTCGCCGTGACCTGGGGACTTGGCTTCGTCGCAAGCCGGCTCGCGCTCGATGAATTGTCGCCGTCGCTGATGACCGGACTGCGCTTTGCCATCGCCGCGCTGCCATGCCTGTTCCTGCGGCGACCGAACGTGAGTTGGCCGGTGCTGATCTCGATCAGCGCGACGCTGTTTCTGGGCCAGTTCCTGTCGCAATCCTGGGGCATCGCGCATGGCGTTCCCGTAGGGCTTGCCAGCGTGATCGTACAGAGCCAGGCGCTGTTCACGGTGGCCTTTGCAGCCGTGGCCTTTCGCGAGATTCCCACGCGCGTGCAAATGCTGGGCATCGGCATCGCCGGGATCGGGCTGTTGATGATCTGCGGCACCGTCGGCTTCGATTTCAGCGTTGATGCGTTCGCAGTCTTGATGATCTCGCCGATCAGTTTCGCGATCGGCAATCTGCTGCTGCGCCGCGCGCGGGACGTGCCGATGTTCGAATTGTTCGCGTGGCTTTGTCTGATACCGCCGCTGCCGCTATTCGCGCTGGCGCTTGCTGCTGATGGGCCGCGCACGAACTGGGACGCGCTATGGCATTTGTCGGCCACGGGCCTGATCAGCATGCTCTTCATCGGCGCGATTTCTACCAGTATCGCCTACTGGCTGTGGGGCCGGCTGCTGCGCGACTACAGCGCGGCGCAGGTGGTGCCGTTCGCGCTGCTGGTGCCGTTCATCGGGGCCGGCGCATCCAGCATCGTGTTCGGCGAACGCTTCGGGCCGCTACGGCTGACCGGCATGATCGTCGTTGTGTTCGGCATCGCCGTCATGCTGCTGTCGAAACGCACGCAAGCCGTGCCCAAGACCGCGGGCGCATAAGGCACGCGCAGCGCGCAGAATTCACCGCGGCGGGCTTGTCTCGCGGCACCCCGCGCCCTAGAAACCGGGCGCAATTCGTGGTCGGAGCCGTTGCGGCCTGATCGGCAAGTGAGAAAAGGCGGACCGGGAAGCGGCCGCCGCAAGAGAGGAACGACCATGCGTGTTTATTACGATCGCGACGCCGACCTGAACCTGATCAAGGGCAAGAAAGTCTGCATCGTCGGCTACGGCAGTCAGGGCCATGCGCATGCGCTGAATCTGAAGGATTCCGGCGTCAAGGAAGTCGCGGTCGCGCTGCGCAAGGGCTCGGCGTCGGCGAAAAAGGCAGAGGCCGCCGGCTTCAAGGTGATGGAAGTCGCCGAGGCCGCGAAGTGGGCGGACCTGATGATGATGCTGACCCCCGACGAATTGCAGGGCGACATCTATCGCGAGCATCTGCATGACAATATGAAGAAGGGCGCCGCATTGGTGTTCGCGCACGGGCTCAACGTGCATTTCAACCTGCTTGACCCGCGCGCCGACCTCGACGTGCTGATGATCGCGCCAAAGGGTCCCGGTCATACCGTGCGCTCGGAATATCAGCGCGGTGGCGGCGTGCCCTGCCTGATCGCGATTCACAAGGACCCGTCGGGCAACGCGCACGATCTGGGCCTGAGCTACGCCTCGGCGATCGGCGGCGGCCGGGCCGGCATCATCGAGACCTCGTTCAAGGAAGAGTGCGAGACCGATCTGTTCGGCGAGCAGGTGGTGCTGTGCGGCGGGCTGGTCGAATTGATCAAGGGCGGCTTCGAGACGCTGGTGGAAGCCGGCTACGCACCCGAGATGGCGTACTTCGAATGCCTGCACGAGGTGAAGCTGATCGTCGACCTTATCTATGAAGGCGGCATCGCCAACATGAACTACTCGATCTCCAACACCGCCGAATACGGCGAATACGTCACCGGCCCGCGCATCGTCACCGACGAGACCAAGGCCGAGATGAAGCGCGTCCTGCATGACATCCAGTCCGGCAAGTTCGCGCGCGACTGGATGCTGGAGAACAAGGTCAACCAGACCTCGTTCAAGGCAACCCGCGCCAAGCTCGCCGCGCATCCGATCGAGGAAGTCGGCGAAAAGCTCCGCGACATGATGCCCTGGATCAAGAAGGGCGCGCTGGTCGACAAGACAAAGAACTAACAGGTCCTCATCCTGAGGTGCGCGCAAAGGCGCGCACTTGCGCCGCCGACTTGCGCGCCTCGAAGGATGGCTACAGCGGTCTGTTCTCATCCTTCGAGGCTCGCCGAAGACGGCGAGCACCTCAGGATGACGCTGCGCCCTCGTGCGAGCGGGGGAAATGCCTTTTCGTGCTCCTGGCGATGGAAAGATAAGAAGCAACGGCCGCGCGCAAGCATTGCGCATTCATGACAGTTCCATTACGTTTTTATGACACCTCGCAGTTTCCGGCTGCGATGTCCGCCTTCTGGTTACCGCCAGCGCAGGCGCAAGGCCGTGCCGGGTTGTCGCGTATTGGACATGGCGCCCCTGCCAAATTCAGGATCATCCGCCGCCGTCGCCGCCAGAGGCGTAGTGTCTATTGGCATTTGGCGCTTGCTCGCCGTCGCCGCGCCGCATGTCGGCGCGGTGGCCCTCATGCTGGAGAGCGAGCCCGATCTGGATGCGCGGATCGTATTCATTCTGGCGTGGGGAATTCTTAATTTTTTCTGGATCGCCCTGCTGCGTCGTCCGGCGTTGTCGGGCGCGCTATCGCTCACCATGATCGTAATCCTGGTGCTGCTTTCGCGGCTGAAGCACGACGTCGTGCAGATGACGGTGAACTTTGTCGACCTGATGGTGATCGATCGCGACACCTTCGCATTCCTGTTCACGATCTTCCCGAATCTGCGCTGGTCGGCCATAGGCGCCGCCGCCATCATCGCTCCGCTGATGTACGGTCTGTGGCGGCTCGATCCATTCCGCATTCGCAGGTTGCCCAGCGTCGCGGGCGCGCTGACGTGTCTCGCTTTGCTCGTTGCATACGCTGTCGCGTGGCCGGTTGAAGATTGGCGCGGCTACTATAATGACGGTTACCTGTCGAAATTTTCCCGCTCCGGCGTGGCGGCGATTTCCGAGTTCGCTCAATACGGTTTCATGCAGTCCGATGCCGCCGCAACGGAGAGGCTCAAGGTTCCGTTATTGGATTCCTGCAGTCCCGGCCGGCGGCCGCACATCATCATGATTCACGACGAGTCGAGTTTCGACATCAGGCAGGCTGCAAGTGTCAAAGTGCCGCGCGGGTACGGCAGCCATTTCAATTCCTTCGACGGCAAGGCACGCAAGTTTCTCACCGAGGGTAATGGCGGCCCGAGCTGGCTCACCGAATACAATGTGCTGGCCGGACTTTCGTCGCGGTCGTTCGGCCGGTTCTCCTATTTCGTGACCCGCATCGCTTCGGGCCGGGTCCAACGCGGCTTGCCGCTGGCGCTGCGGCGCTGCGGATACAGCACGACCTCGCTCTATCCGGCTTACGGCGCATTCATGAGCGCGCGCGGCTTTCAGACCACAACCGGCATCGAGCATTTCCACGATGCTCGCGATCTCCGTGCCAAAGACGTCGAGCCTGACAGTTTCTTTTATGATTCCGCGTTGAAACTGATGTCGCAGGAGCCGCCCGCGAAACCGCTCTTCATGTTTGTCTATCTCGCCGCCAATCATTTCCCTTGGGAAACCAGATTTCGGCCGGATCTGATGCCGGGCTGGCACGATCCCGGCAACGAGCCCTCAGTCGATGAATATCTGCGCCGGCAGGCGATGAGCGCGACGGATTACAGTGCGTTCGTCGCCCACCTGAAAAGGAAATTTCCAGCGGAGCCGTTTTTGATCGTTCGCTACGGCGATCATCAGCCGGAATTCTCATCCCTAGTGATCGATCCGGGTCTCGACGACGCCGGCATCATCAAGAAGATGCTGGCATACGATCCCAGCTATTACGCGACCTATTACGCGATCGATGCGATCAACTTCGAACCGGTCAAAAGTCCGGCGATCATGGATACGGTTGACGCCGCGTATCTGCCCTTGGTGATCCAAGAAGCCGCCGGCATCCCGCTCGATGCTTCATTCGAGGAACAGAAGAAGATCATGCTCCGCTGCAGGGGCCTGTTTTATGCCTGCAAGGATGGCGCGGAAGCGCGCCGTTTCAATCGGCTGCTGATTGATGCCGGAATAATCAAGAATTTATAGCTGCGGCAGCCCATTGCTTTACGGTTCTGCGCCCTTGAGGTGCGCTGCATCCTGCTTGTTGCGGTCGGTGGCGGCGGATATTATTGCCGAAATCGAGTTTCGGCAGTGGTTTTCACCGGTGGTAATCGAACAAGGTATCCTCGTGCGTCTTGGCGCTGCTACGTCCCTGGCCGGTCACGTGCTGCTGCTGGCGGTAGCGCTGCTGTTCGCCGGCGTTCACCCGTTTCAGTCTACAAGTTCAAATCCGATCAAGGTCGATCTGGTCCCGCAGCATGAACTGGATCAGATGAAGGCGGAAACCGTTCCGGCACCGCCACAGATTCCGCCATCCCCCGAGCCGTCAATGACGCAGGCAACGCAGCAACCGTCGAAACCCGCGGCGTCGTCGCCGAGAACGGCGTTAACTGCTCAACAGCCGTCTCCTGCGCAGCAAGCCGCGGCTCAGCCTGCGCAGCAGCAGCCGCCATCCTCGCAGCAAGAGCCTGCGCAGAAAACGGTGGCCGCGGCTCAGCCGATCCCACCCACCGCACCATTGCCGCAAGCAATGCCGCCGCCGATGGCCGCGCCGCAAGCGCCTGATATCACCCAGCGCTATGGCGTCATGCTGGGATTACCGGAAGATGCACGAGGGCAGGGAAGCGGGGGACAGGCCGCCGAAGCCGCCAAGATCGCCACCTCCGACACCGATAAATTACGCGAGCATCTGCGCGGGTGCGCCTCGCTTCCGGCCTCGATAGGCGCCGCCGACAAGATCAAGATCGTGATGCGCGCCGTACTGTCGCCGGACGGCACCCTCGCGCAATACCCCACGCTTATCGAGGCCAGCGCGTCGCCGAAGGGACCCGCGCTGATGCAGGCGGCGATCACTGCGCTGCAAGCCTGCCAGCCCTACAACATGTTGCCTGCCGACAAATACAAGGAATGGCGCGTGCTGGATGTTCCCTTCACGCCGCTTGATTTCAAGGCGGGGTAACAGCGGTCTCAATTCCGTCCGATCTTCTCCCACAGCCATCGCGCCACGGCATCCGGCGAGGATGCGCCATCATTGCCGGCGGCGCGCAGATTTGCCTCGCGCATGGTCGCGATGTCGATGTGACCAAGCAACGGCTGCAATGCGGCGCGCAATGCCTGATCGTCCGCGCGTTTCGGTGAGAGCAGGACAATCGCATCGTAAGGCGGAATCGCGTGTTTGGGATCGTCGAGTACGACGAGATCGTATTTCGCGATCAGGCCGTCGCTGGTGTAACCGGCGATGACATCGACCTCGCCCGATGCCACGGCGGCGTACATGAAATCCGGCTGCATCTGGCGCTGCTGGCGAAAGGTCAGGCCATACGCCTTCTGCAGCCCGGCCCATTCCGGCCGCGAGAAGAACTCATAATCCGCCGCAATCGACATCGCACTGGGGCGCGAAGCCAAATCGGCGACGGAATGAATTCCGAGCGCCTGCGCGCGTCCTCGCGGCATCACCAGGGCATAAGCGTTCTCAAATCCGAGTTCGCCGAGCAGGGTGATTTTTTGCTGCGCCAGCGTCGTCTTCAATTCCGCAAGCAATTCTACGCGCGGCTTGATATCGGTGTGATGAAACTGGTTGGCCCACAGCGTTCCGGAATAATCGACGTAAACATCGATATCGTTCGATATCAGCGCATCAAAGATCACGTTGGAGCCAAGCCCTTCACGCGTGGTCGCGGAAAACCGTCCCGCCCTCAACCGCTGCGCGATCAACGCCGACAGCACGTATTGCTCAGTGAAGGTTTTGGCGCCGACGATGTAGCTCAATGAAGAGCGTGTCATGGTTGCCACCAAAGTCGCTACCACGAGCGCCGCGATTCCGACGCCGCCGATGGCGACGCGCAAACGGCTTCGGTTGCGAATTCCGGTCTCGATCAGCGCTAGCAACTGATCGACCGCCAGCGCCAGTGTCGCCGCGCTGAGGCAGCCGAAAAGCACAAACACCCAGTTCTGCGTTTGCAGGCCGGCGAAGATGTAGTTGCCGAGGCTAGTCTGCCCTATCGGCGTGGAAAGCGTCGCGGTGCCGATCACCCACACCGCAGCGGTCCGAATGCCCGCCATCATCACCGGCAGCGCCAGCGGCAGTTCCACCATAAACAGCGATTGACGTGGCGTCATGCCGACGCCCTGCGCGGCCTCAACGATCGCGGGATCGACGCCGTGCAGGCCGGTGATGGTGTTGCGAAGCACCGGCAGCATCGAATACAGCGCCAGCGCCAATACCGCGGGCAGGAATCCGAATGCAGAGAAGCCAAAGCCCAGCCACGTCAGCGACAGCGCGGCGAGCGCCAGCAGCAGCGGGTAAAACAATGCCAGCAGCGCCAGTCCCGGCACTGTTTGTACAATGCTTGCGACCCCCAGCAGCATGCCCCGCAGCAGCGGCCTGTTGCGCGCGATCAGTGCCAGCGGCAGGCTGATCAGCAATCCGAGCGCCAGCGCGGTGACGCTGACACGCACATGATTGCCAAGATAGTCCGGCAGGTGAGCGAATGCCTCACTCCAGCGCGAATCCGAGAAAAGATTCATGCCGCGCCTTCTTTCGGCAGCAGCATCGCCAGTCGCTCGGCTTGGCGGCGTGGCGTGCGCAGCAACTCACCGACGTAGGGGTCGTCGCTGTTGGAAAGTTCGGCCGGCGTGCCCAGCGCCAGCAACCTACCGGTGCGCATCACCGCAACGCGATCGGCGAGCAGGATCGCCTCGGTCATGTCGTGGGTGATCATCACGGTGGTAAGACCAAGCTTGCGATGCAGCGCGCGGTAGTCATCGCCGAGCGCATCGCGCGTGAGCGGATCGAGCGCGCCGAACGGCTCATCCATCAGCACGATTCTAGGCTTTGCGGCTAAAGCGCGGGCGACGCCGACGCGTTGCCGCTGGCCGCCGGATAATTCGTGCGGAAATCGCTCGCGATGCTGCGCACGATCGAGCCGTACCAGCTCCAGCAGCTCATCGACCCGCGCGGAGATTTCGGCGGCCGGCGTACCCTGAAGTTTCGGCGTGATGCCGATATTGCCGGCGACGCTGATATGCGGAAACAACCCGCCGCTCTGGAAGACGTAGCCGATGCGCCGGCGCAATCCTATTGCGTCGACGGTTTTGATATCAGCGCCTTCAATTTCGATCTGGCCGCCGTCGGCCTCGATCAGCCGGTTGGCGAGCCGCAGCAAAGTCGTCTTGCCCGAGCCGGAGCCTCCGACAATGGCAAGGAATTCGCCGCCTGCGACATCAAGCGAAACATCGTTCACCGCTTTGACGCGGCCACCGTCGAAACTTTTGCTAACGTGGGAGAAGGCAATGATGGGCGCGTCGGGCATCCGGAGTAGCTACCACGTCACAGCGATGCGTTGAACTTATCTGTTCGAGGCGCTACTGCATCGGTCACATTGGGAGAAGCGGGTGGACGCAACAATGCCAACGGCGGTCGTGCTTGACGACGCGACCATCGCGTTCGATCTGGCGGGCGGGCGCATCTATACCGCCGTCGAGAAAGCAAAGCTGTCGGTGTCGGACGGCGAGTTCGTCGCGCTCGTCGGCCCTACTGGATGCGGTAAATCCACGTTACTGAATGCCGCCGCGGGACTGCTTAAGCCGGTGTCGGGCACGGTACGCGTTTTTGGCGCGCCGTTGAGCGGACTGAACAGGCAGGCCGGCTATCTCTTCCAAGCCGACGCGCTGTTTCCCTGGAAAACCGCGATCGACAACGTCGCGATCGGTCTGGAGATCACGGGCGTGCCGCGCGGCGAAGCGTTGGCGCGCGCGCAGACATGGCTCACGTCGGTGGGCCTTGGCGCTTTCGCGGGTCGATACCCGCACATGCTGTCGGGCGGACAGCGCAAGCGTGTGGGTCTCGCACAAGTGCTGATTTGCGATCCCAAAATACTATTGATGGACGAACCATTCGGTCCACTCGATGCACAAACGCGGCAAATCATGGGCAACCTGCTGCTGGATCTGTGGACAAAGGACCGCAAGGCGGTGCTGTTCGTCACGCACGATCTCGAGGAGGCGATCGCGCTGGCGGATCGCGTCGTCATCATGTCGGCGGGACCACGCGCGCGCATCATCGGCGACTGGCGCGTGCCGCTGCCGCGCCCGCGCGACATCCTGGAAGTCCGGTTATCCAGCGAGTTTCATGCACTGCATCGCGAGATATGGAGCGTGCTGAAAGACGAGGTGTTGAAAGGCTACGCGCAATCCGCGCAAGCAGCGGAGGCGGGATGATCGAGATTTGTCCTCCGTCGCTCCCCCCACCCCCGACCCCTCCCCACCGCAAGAGCGGGGGGAGGGGAGTCCTTAGCTCACTCCGGGAGGAAGTTGATGGCGCGCTCCTTCAATCCAGGAAACCAAGGCGGATAGCGTGCTCCCCTCCCCCCACGTATCTTTCGCGTGGTGGGTCGGGGGTGGGGGGCGCTTCGTGAACCGCGCCTTGTTGCTTCTCTGCCAATTCCTCGTGGCCGCCGTGTTGCTTGGGCTATGGCAACTGCTCACGACCGTCCCGATTTTTGGCAAAATGCTGCTGCCGCCGTTCTTTTTTTCCAATCCGGTCGATGTCGCCAGCCAGATCGTCGCGTGGTTCGTCAGCGGCGTGATCTGGAAGCATCTTCTCATCACGCTATGGGAATCGATTCTCGCGTTCACCATCGGCTCGCTCGGCGGCGTCATGGTCGGCTTCTGGTTTGCGCGCCAGCCGCGCGTTGCGGCGATCTTCGATCCCTATGTGAAGATGGCCAACGCGCTGCCTCGCGTCGTGTTGGCGCCGATCTTCACGCTGTGGCTTGGCCTCGGCATCTGGTCGAAGGTCGCGCTGGGCGTCACGCTGGTGTTTTTCATCGTGTTCTTCAACGTCTATCAGGGCGTCAAGGAAGTCAGCACCACAGTGCTCGCGAACGGCCGCATGCTTGGTATGACCGAACGGCAGTTGATGCGGCATGTATTCTGGCCGTCGGCATTGTCCTGGATGTTCTCCTCGCTGCACACTTCAGTGGGTTTCGCCGTGGTCGGCGCAGTGGTCGGAGAATATCTTGGCTCCGCCGCGGGTCTCGGCTACCTGATCCAGCAGGCGGAAGGTGTGTTCGACGTCGCCGGCGTGTTTGCCGGCATGTTCGTGCTGTCGGCGTTCGTTATCCTGATCGACATGGCAGTAACGGTTGTCGAGCGCCGGCTGCTGGTATGGCGGCCGGTTGCGGACGGGCGAGGGTAGGCCTCGTCATTGCGAGGAGCGCGGGCGACATACCCCTCCGTCATGCGCGGGCCTGACCCGCGCATCCATTATCTTCGGAAGAGTCTGGCGAAGAGATGGTTGCCGGGTCAATCCCGGCAACGACGTCTCAACTCAATTCAGCATCTTGGTATCGTCCGGCGCCTGTGGCGGCGTCTTGATCGCGATGGCCTTCATGGGTGTCGTGGCGCCGCCATGAGCGGTGCCCTTCGGAATCACGATGAGATCGCCGGCTTTAACCTGCACCTGCTTGTCACCGAGCCAGATCGTGCCAGAGCCTTCGAGCACATACTGAATTTCGTTGGTGTTGGGATGCATGTGCTTTCCCACCGTGCCGTTCTGCACTGCGACGGTCGCGCCGTCGGCCTTGACGAACATTTTCGAACGCATGCCGCCTGCATTGGCTGCGCCTAGCCCTTCGTCGGTCAGCTCGCCGATATGAATGACCTGCGCCATGATTTCTTCAGCGGCGAGTGCGGGTCGCAGGACATGCGTGACGCCGCATCCGGCGGCGAAGGCGGTAACGACGGAGACAGCAAGGATCGCGCGGTTCATTGGTTAGTCCTCCCTTTTGTAATTTTTGTACCCCGATGCTACGTGGCGAAACCGGAATTGGCTAGGGTGCTTCTCAAGCGCGGTTCACTGCTTTATCGTGCGGCGAACCAACGCAGCGTGGAGGAAAAACATGAAAACGATCTTCGGCCGATTTGTCGGCACGCTGCTGGCGCTGTTCATGACATCAGGTCTTGCCGCAGCGCAAACCAAGATCACCATCGCGGTCGGGGGAGGAGCCTGCCTGTGCTATCTGCCGACCGTGCTGGCCAAGCAGCTCGGCGAATACGACAGAGCGGGCTTAGCGGTCGAACTAGTCGACCTCAAGGGGGGCTCGGACGCGCTCAAGGCGGTGCTCGGCGGCAGCGCCGATGTCGTTTCCGGCTATTTCGACCATTGCGTCAACCTCGCCGCCAAGAAGCAGGAGCTGCAATCCTTTGTGGTGTACGACCGCTATCCCGGTCTCGTGCTGGTCGTGTCGCCCAAGCACACCGACGAGATCAAATCGATCAAGGACATTGCAGGCAAGAAAGTCGGCGTCAGCGCGCCGGGTTCGTCGACCGATTTCTTTCTCAAATATCTGCTGAAGAAAAACGGCGTCGATGCCACCAGCGTTGCCGTGATCGGCGTCGGTCTCGGTGCAACGTCAGTTGCGGCGATGGAGCAGGGCCAGATCGACGCCGCAGTGATGCTGGACCCGGCGGTCACTGTGCTGCAGGGCGGTCATCCCGATTTACGCATTCTCAGCGACACGCGCACGCAGAAAGACAATCAGGCGGTGTTCGGCGGCGATTACCCCGGCGGCGCGCTCTATTCAACCACGGCGTGGGTCGGTGCGCACGAGAAGGAAGTGCAGGGTTTGACCGATGCGATCGTGAATACGCTGAAATGGATTCACTCGCCATTCGCCTGACGACATCATGGCGAAGATGCCGCCGGAGATGGTCGGCAAAGACAAGGCGCTTTATCTGGCGGCGCTGAAGAACACGATCCCGATGTATTCGGAAACCGGCAGGATGGACCCCAAGGGCGCGGACGCGGTACTGGCGGTGTTCAGCGAGAGTTCGCCCGAGGTCGCCAAGGCCAATATCGATGTCGGCAAAACCTACACCAACAAATATGTCGAGCAGGCCAACAAGACCACGGGCATGAATGCGAAATAAGCTGGCGCGCCGGGTGCCCGCCGTCATTCATCGCGTCACGGAGCTCGACCTGAAATTTACGCCGTGGATATGGCCGTTCGCCAACGAACGACGCGCTGACATTGACGCACATTTTTTGCGTCAGCAGGCCGACAAGCCCAAGCTCTGGAACGGCCAGGTTTTGCTGGGGCGCAATCCGGCTTTCGACGGCGATCGTTTTAGCGCCGACTATTTCGAGACCGATTTCGCGAGCTTTCTGGCTTGGCGGGACTGGGGCTTCACCGACAACAGCGTGTTCAACGGCTTTGGCATGGGGGCGTTGCGCGGCAGCGACGGCTCATTCGTGCTCGGAGAGATGGCAGGCCATACCGCGAATGCCGGACGCGTTTACTTTCCTTCGGGCACGCCCGATCTCGACGACCTCAGGGATGGACATCGTCGACATCGCCGGCAGCGTTGCGCGCGAGGTCGAGGAGGAGACTGGGCTTACCGCCGCGGATTATCGCGCCAATGCGCATTGGGATTGCGTCGTCTCAGCCGCTGCAATCGCCATGATCCGAATTCTGAACGTAGCGATGACGGGCGAGGCGCTGCGCCGGAAAATCAAGGTCAATCTGGCCATGCAGTCATCGCCCGAGCTCAGCGAAATTCATCTCGTGCGAGACGTTGCCGATATCACGCCGGCAATGCCGGCCTTTGTGACGGCATTCATCGAAGCGCAGGCTGCGACCTGATCTTGTCCAGCACCGGCTTGAGATGGCCGATGAAGGTGTCCGGGTCCTCGCTCATCGGAAAATGTCCGAGGCCTTTCATGATGGTGACTTCCGATCCGGGGATGCTGGCGGCGACCGCAAGCGTTTCCTGCGGCGTGCAGGAATAGTCGTATTCTCCCGACAGCAGAAACAGCGGGCAACGCTGCGTGTCGATCTTACCCACGCGGTCGCGAATATCGCCGTCGAGCTTGTAGAAATACAGGTCCCCTTTGAAAACGCCGGGACCGCCTTGCATGTAATGCCACAGCGTTTCCCAGCGCTCTTTCACCGGCGCATTCGGCCCGACCAGTCCCGACACGATGGCCGCGCAGACCTCGCCGCCGTGGACGTCAGGGCGGTGCAGAAAGTTGAGGTCGTAATACGGATCGACATGCGCGCCGGCCTGCAATCCGATGATGGCCCGGAAGCGCTCGGGATGCTCCAGCGCCAGATGCAGCGCGATCCGCCCGCCGATCGAGCATCCCATCACGATGGGCTTATCGAGCTCCAGTGCGGCGATGACGTCGAGGATCATGGTGCTGTATTGCGCCGAGGTCAGTTGATATTCCTCGTCATGCCATCCTGATGGAGGCGACGATTTGCCATGCCAGGGCATGTCGAACGCGATGACACGATGGTTGGCGATGATGCCGGGATGGTTCATCAGCGCGCGGTACTGCCGGCCGTCCGATCCCGCGGTATGCAGGCACAATAGCGGCGTTCCCTGTCCGGCTTCCTCGACATAAATGCGGTGCGCACGCCCGAACAGATCGAGCTGCATGTATCGTCCGGTGATGGGCTCGAAGGTCGCGCTCATGGGCGCGATCCCTGCGGTCGCAGCTTTTCCAGGCTCTCCTTGAAATAGCGCAAATTGGCCATGAAGGGCTGAAGGTCACCTTCGGACTTCAGCACACGGCGCTTGATCAGCGCCATCAGGTCATTCGAGCCCGGAATGGGGTCCGCGCTCCAGAACCTTTGCCATTCGTCCTGCGGCGCGCGCAACGCAAAGGACCATGACGGCATCACGAACGGGCCCTTCGTGACGGAGGCGATTTTTCCTTCGACGATGCGCACCAGCCATTGCACCGTGCCGACCTCGATCAGGAATGTCGTGGTGAGAAAGCGTCCGCGCCGCGTCAGCGGTTCGTCGGCGTTTACTTTTTGTTGCAATTGTTCCAGCACCACGTCCTCCGCATTTTCTTTGAGCGCATGATGACGGGATTGACTGTCGCGTCAACAACCGGAAGACTTTCTTCCCTCTCCCACAAGGGGAAAGTGTCATCGGAGCTTCGTCATGAATAAGAAGAAATCCTCGCAGCCGCTGGCGGAGCAACTGAAGAAGTACGTTGACCCCTTCCGTTTCGTTGGGTCGGGCGAATTCCAGCTCAACGCACAGAGGACCGACGAGAAGGCCGGGCTCGACAAGGACGCCGGACGCGAGATCCTCGATCACAACAGCAAGTGCCTGCGCAAGCTGCAGGAAAAGCTCTACGCGGAGAACCGCTGGTCCGTGCTGCTGATCTTTCAAGGCATGGACGCCGCCGGAAAAGACAGCGCCATCGAGCATGTGATGTCAGGGGTCAACCCGCAGGGATGTCAGGTCGTCTCGTTCAAGACGCCGTCGACCAAAGAGCTCGAACATGACTTCATGTGGCGCAGCCTGATCGCGCTTCCGGAGCGCGGCCGGATCGGCATCTTCAATCGATCCTATTATGAAGAGTGCCTCATCGTGCGGGTGCATCGCGAGATTCTCGCGAAAGAAAAACTTCCCGCGAAATTGATGACCAAAACCATCTGGCGTGAGCGGTTCGAGGATATTTCCGCGATCGAGCGCTATCTTGCGCGCAACGGCACAGTCATTTTGAAATTCTTCCTGAATGTCTCCAAGGAAGAACAACGCAAGCGCTTCTTGAAACAACTCGAAGACCCGGCGAAGAACTGGAAATTCGAGATGGGAGACGTCGCCGAGCGAGCGCTGTGGGACAAATACCAGGCGGCGTATCAGGACATCGTTCGCAATACTTCAAGCGCCGGTGCGCCGTGGTTCGTGGTGCCGGCGGACCACAAATGGTTCAGCCGGGTCGTGATCAGTTCGGCCATCGTCGATGCGCTGGAGGCAGCTCGACCTGCAGTTTCCAAAGACGGAGCGGAGTTCTGCTGCCGGAACTGAAGAAAGTCCGGATCGCGCTTGAAAAGGAGAAGGCGGGGGAGGGGACGCCTTCGCCGGACGAAGCGCCAAAAAGCAACTCAAAGGGTCGAGCCGACGTGGCGGAGGCATCCGGGCAACCTGATGCCGGCGAAGTGAGCCCTGACAGGCAAGCCGATCCGCGAGATGGTCAGCAAAGCTGACCATCTTTTGGCATTGCGATGCGCCATCTTTTTCGTTTATGAAGTGCCGAAGCGCTCCCTCGCAACAAACCGTCAATGGTTTTGGCCGAGGATGCGCTTTTAGGGTCAGGCAATGTCAATTCGCGGCCAAGCGTTCGGAGTTCAAACGGGAGCGGCCAGTGCCGCACTTTCCCGTTCAATTCCGGCTTTGCGCGCGCCCACCCTGCTTATCGGCGGGCTTCTGCTTCTTATCGGCCCCTGAGGGCCGTCTGGGCGGTTTGCGCCTGGGCACTCAGGGGTTGTTTGAGTTCACCAGAAGCCTTCAGCGCTCAAAAATGCAGCGCACCACCCAAAGGAATTTCCAATGACCACCGCGACCGAAGTCCGAGAAGGACCGCGTCATCATATTCGACACTACCCTGCGCGATGGCGAACAGTGCCCCGGCGCGACCATGACCTTCGAAGAAAAGCTCGATATCGCCGAAATGCTCGACGACATGGGCGTCGATGTCATCGAGGCCGGTTTCCCCATCACCTCCGAAGGCGACTTTCAGGCCGTCAGCGAGATCGCCCGGCGCTCGAAAAACTCTGTGATCGCGGGGCTGTCCCGCGCCAACCCGAAAGACATCGACCGCTGCGCGGAGGCCGTGAAGTTCGCGCGGCGCGGCCGCGTCCATACCGTGATCGCCACCTCGCCGCTGCATATGCGGGTGAAGCTGAACATGACGCCGGAGCAGGTGCTGGAGTTGTCGATCGCCAACGTCACCCGCGCGCGCAACCACATCGACGACGTCGAATGGTCGGCGGAAGACGCCACCCGCAGCGAGATGGATTATCTCTGTCGCATCGTCGAGGCCGTGATCAAGGCCGGCGCCACCACGGTGAATATTCCCGACACTGTCGGCTACACCACCCCTGAAGAATATGCCGCGTTCATGCGCACGCTGATCGAGCGTGTGCCGAATTCCGACAAGGCGATATTCTCGGTGCACTGCCATAACGATCTCGGAATGGCCGTGGCGAATTCGCTGGCGGGCATCGCTGGCGGCGCGCGGCAGATCGAATGCACCGTCAACGGCATCGGTGAGCGTGCCGGTAATGCCGCGCTTGAGGAAGTCGTGATGGCGATGAATGTCCGCCAAGACAAATTTCCGTGGTGGAACAAGATCGACACCACGATGCTGACGCGGGCGTCGAAACTGGTTTCGGCGGCGACGTCGTTTCCGGTGCAGTACAACAAGGCGATCGTCGGCCGTAACGCTTTCGCGCATGAGAGCGGCATTCATCAGGATGGCGTGCTCAAGGACGCGTCGACCTACGAGATCATGAAGCCGGAAACCATCGGCCTGAAGCAGTCGTCATTGGTGCTGGGCAAGCATTCCGGTCGCCACGCCTTCATCCATAAGCTGGAGGAGATGGGCTACAAGCTCGGCGCCAACCAGCTGGAAGACGCTTTCGTGCGGATGAAGGCGCTGGCCGACCGCAAGAAGGACATCTACGACGAGGATATCGAGGCGCTGGTCGATCAGGAGATTGCCAACGCACATGATCACATCAAGCTCACCTCGCTGACGGTGATCGCCGGCACGCACGGGCCGCAGCGCGCCACCATGAAGCTCAACATCGGCGGCCAGATCAAGATCGAGGAAGCCGAAGGCAACGGCCCGGTCGATGCGGTATTCAATTGCATCAAGGCGTTGGTCCCGCATGAAGCGAAACTGGAACTCTATCAGGTCCATGCCGTGACCGAGGGTACGGACGCGCAGGCTGAGGTATCAGTGCGCCTCGCGCACGAGGGACGATCGATGACCGCCAAGGCCGCCGATCCGGATACGCTGGTCGCATCCGCCAAGGCTTATCTCGGTGCGCTCAACAAGATCGTGATGAAGCGGCAACGCGATCTGCCGGCTGCAGCAGCAAGCTGATTGCTCCAAAAAGAAGCAGCCATGCAGCATCGTCAACGCGGTACCTTCCGGGTGCCGCGTTTGCATTGCAGCATTCAGATTTGCCACACCCCTCCTAACGGGCAGTAGCGTTTCATTCGACGTGCCTGTATTGGTGCCGCCAAGGTTCGAGCGCCGCTTCGCTTCGTCCCAAAACGCTGGAGGAAACATGCGTAAGATTATTCTCGCGGTTGCGTCGGTCGCAGCCTTTGCATTGATCGGGCCGGCATCGGCGCAATCGCCGATCGTCATCAAGTTCAGCCACGTCGTGGCTTCCGATACGCCGAAGGGCAAGGCTTCCGAAAAATTCAAGGAGCTTGCGGAGAAATATACCGACGGCAAGGTGAAGGTCGAAATCTATCCGAACTCGACGCTCTACAAGGACAAGGAAGAACTCGAAGCGCTGCAGCTCGGCGCGGTGCAGATGTTGGCGCCGTCAAATTCGAAATTCGGCCCGATCGGCGTCAAGGAATTCGAGGTATTCGATCTTCCCTACATCCTTCCCGACCTCACCACCCTGCGCAAAGTCACCGACGGTCCGCTCGGCGCCCGGTTGCTCAAGCTGCTCGATGCCAAGGGCATGACCGGTCTCGCTTACTGGGACAACGGCTTCAAGGAGATGACCGCCAACAAGAAGCTGATCGCGCCTGCCGATTACAAAGGCGTCAAATTCCGCATTCAGTCGTCCAAGGTGTTGGAAGCGCAATTCCGCGCGCTCGGCTCGATCCCGCAGGTGATGGCGTTCGGTGAAGTTTACCAGGCGCTGCAGACCGGCGTGGTCGATGGCCAGGAGAACACCTGGTCCAACATCTACACGCAGAAAATGCATGAAGTGCAGAAATACGCCACCGTCACCAACCACGGCTACATCGGCTATGTCGTCGTCGTGAACAAGAAATTCTGGGATGGGCTGCCCGCGGACATTCGCCCTAAACTCGAGCAGGCGATGAAGGAAGCGACCGCCTTCGGCAACGGGCAGTCGGCCAAGGAAAACGAGGACGCGCTGGCCGAAATCAAGAAGAGCGGCAAGACTGAAATCATCACCTTGACGGCGGAGCAGGATGCCGCCATGCGCAAGGCGATGCAGCCGGTCTATAAGGATGTCGCAAGCCGCGTCGGCCAGCCGCTGATAGACGAGTTCATGAAGGAAACGGGCCAGGCCGGCCATTAACAAATGCGCCGTCATCCTGAGGAGCCGCGCGCCAGCGCGGCGCCTCGAGGATGGCCCCAAACACGGCGTAGGCATCCTTCGAGGCTCGCCAAAGATGGCGAGCACCTCAGGATGACGGTGGCGGTTTGTAGCGTCTGTGCGTCTGACGAGGGGGACTGATGTTTCTTCGCATCCTTGATCGGCTGGAGGAAATCCTGATCAGCACGCTGATGGGCGCTGCGACGCTGCTGATCTTCGTTGCCGTCCTGCACCGGTTCGGCACCGGCATACCGTTTCTCTATCCCTACCTGATTCAGATTCACATCGCCTGGACCCAGGAGCTGTGCATCTACATGTTCATCTGGATGGCGAAGTTCGGCGCCGCCTATGGCGTTCGAACCGGCATCCACGTCGGCGTTGACGTTCTCATCAATCGGCTCAATCCGCGCTGGCAGAAGATCGTCATTCTGTTCGGTCTGATGGGTGGTGCGCTGTTCACCGCAATCGTCGGCACAATGGGCGCAAAGTTCGTCTATGAGCTGATGTATACCGATCAGGTTTCGCCCGATCTCGAACTGCCGAGCTGGCTGGTCTATGCCTGCATCCCGCTCGGCTCTTATCTGATGTGCTTTCGTTTCCTGCAGGTATCCTGGGCCTACTGGAAAACCGGAGAGCTGCCGCATCATGACGCGGCCCATGTCGAAGGCATTGAGGTCACCAGTGCGAAAGCGCCGGTCGCAATGGGAGAGGCGTAATGAACGCTGCTCTCATATTCGTGCTGCTGTTCGCGCTGATGCTGACGGGCATGCCGATCTCGATTTCGCTCGGCCTCACCGTGCTCACCTTCCTTTTCACGATGACGCAGGTACCGATCGAAAGCGTCGGCCTCAAATTATTTTCCGGGCTCGACAATTTCGGCATCATGGCGATCCCGTTCTTCATCTTGACCGGCACCTTCATGACCCGGGGCGGCGTCGCGCGGCGGATGATCGCGTTTACGACCTCGCTGGTCGGTCATTTCCCCGGCGGTCTCGGCCTCGCCGGCGTCGCCGCCTGCGCAATGTTCGCCGCGATTTCGGGTTCCAGCGTCGCCACCGTGGTGGCGATCGGCTCGATCATGATGCCGGCGATGGTCGAGCACGGCTATCCCAAGCGGTTCGGCGTCGGCGTCATCGCTACATCAGGCGCGCTCGGCATTCTGGTGCCGCCCTCGATCATCCTCGTGCTGTACGGCGTCTCAACTAACACCTCTATCGGCGCGCTATTCATGGCGGGAATCGTGCCCGGTGTCATTCTAGCGCTGATGCTCGCGGCCGTGACTTTTGTCGTCGCCCTGCGCAACGGCTATCCGAAGATGCCGCGCGCGACCTTGAGGCAGATCGCGACCGCGTTCCGCGAAAGCCTCTGGGGCCTACTGCTGATCGCCATCGTACTCGGCGGCATCTATGGCGGCATCTTCACGCCGACGGAAGCGGCCGCGGTTGCTGCGACTTACGCCTTCTTCATCACAGTGTTCGTCTATAAGGAATTGAAGCTCAGCGAAGTGCCGAAGGTGCTGCTGCAGGCGGCCAGCATGAGTTCGATGCTGCTCTACATCATCACCAATGCGGTGCTGTTCTCGTTCCTGATGACCAGCGAGCAAATACCGCAGGAGATGGCAGCCTGGATCATCGACAAGAATTTCTCGGTCTGGATGTTCCTGCTGGTGGTGAATGTCATCCTGCTGCTCGCAGGCAATGTTATGGATCCGTCATCAATCCTGTTGATCATGGCGCCCATCCTGTATCCGCTGGCGACTAAACTCGGCGTACATCCGGTTCATCTCGGCGTGTTGATGATTGTAAACACCGAAGTGGGCCTGTGCCATCCGCCGGTGGGCTTGAATCTGTACATCGCCAGCAGCATCGCGAAGATGGGAATCAGCGAAATCACCATCGCGGTGCTGCCGTGGCTATGCGCGATGCTGGTATTCCTCGGACTTATTACTTACGTGCCCGAGATTTCGCTGTGGCTGCCGCGGCTGCTCGGCATGGTTTAGGCTCGTTAACCGCCGGCATTACATCTTCGTAACAGAGCCGATCTTTCCAAACATTAAGTTGAAAGCCACGCGGAGCGCGCTCATCTTCGTGCAACCTTTCAATGGAGGTTGGCATGAACAAAGTTCTCCTGGCCGGTGTCGCGGCGCTCGCGATCGCAGGCTCGACCGCGGTTTACGCCCAGCAGCGTCCGTGGTTTCATCACCACAATCGCATGAGTCCGGAAGACAGAGCAGCTTTCGCCGATGCGCGGATCGCGGCCGTGAAGGCTGGGCTGAAGCTCACGCCCGATCAGGATAAGCTGTGGCCGCCCCTTGAATCCGCGGTCCGCGATTTCGCCAAGCTGCGCATCGACCGCGCCAACGCGCGCATGGATGCCCGCCAGGAGCGGACCGACAGCGATCGCGGCGGTCGTCGCGACGAACAACGCGGACCCGATGCCGACCGGGGGCAGCGCGACTCTGATCCGGTGGCGCGCTTACGCGAACGCGCTGACACCATGGGAACGACGGCGGCAGCCTTGAAACGCATCGCGGACGCGGCCGATCCGCTCTACAGAACCCTTGACGACGGGCAGAAGCGGCGCCTCGCGATCCTGACGCATATGGAAGGCCGGTTCGGCCGGGGCGAGGATCGAGGGCGCCATGAGTTCTGGCGTAACCGCGAAGGTGGCAGCGATCTCAACGGCGACCGGGGCCGCGGTCGTGATGGCGATCGGGACCGTGGGTATGATCGGGATCGCGGGCCCGGACGCGACGGCGGAAATGGCGGTCCCGAGCGGCTTTAACGGCGAGAGGCCGATCGATCTGAATGCGAGAAGCCGCCGGATTTCGGCGGCTTCTTCTTCTTCGATGTTCCGCAATATGAGCCGGGAATATCCCCGCCGCTTGCTGGACATCGTGGGGTCGCTTTGCTAAACGACGCCGCTGCGATGACCTTCCGGTAACATGGATCCGGGCGCATAGCTCAGTTGGTAGAGCAGATGACTCTTAATCATCGGGTCCCAGGTTCGAGCCCTGGTGCGCCCACCATCGCAAACCATTGCCCGCCAAGGGCTTTTTTATTTTCCGCCGCTCAGAAAATCGCGGCTTGAAAGCCGTGTCGAAGCACACGTAAATCGTTCTCCGCACATTTTGACGATCCGGGATCCGCCAACAAAGGCGCCCGCATCCGGGCATGTAAATCGAGGGAGCGAATGAGCGAACTAAATCCCGAAACGCTTGCGAATTTCAAGGCCACAAGCGCGGCCACGATTTCCGGTCGGCTGTTCCGCCGAGGCCTTCGCAACGTGCTGCTTCGCAATGTCAGGCCGCTCGGCGCCATGGAAACGCCCATGGTCGGCCCGGCCTACACCTTGCGCTACATCGCAGCGCGCGAAGACCTCGACAGTTTCGGCATGAAGCCGGATGCCAATGAAGTGCAGCGCCAGGCCTTTGAAGTGACGCCTGCGGGGCACGTGCTGGTGATGGATTGCCGCGAAGAGACGCAGGCCGCGTGCTGCGGCGATATTCTGGTCACCCGCCTGATGGTGCGCGGCGGTGCCGGCGTGGTGGCCGACGGCGGCATTCGCGACTGGAGCGTTATCGCGAAAATGGACATTCCGGTGTTCGGCGCGGCACCGAGCCCTCCGGTCAACCGGGTCGCGCATCATGCGCTGGAGCATGGCCGCCCGATCACCTGCGGCGGCGTCGCGGTTTATCCCGGCGACATCGTGTTCGGGGATGCCGACGGGGTGGTGATCATTCCCCGCAACATCGCCGACGAGATCGCGACCGAAGCGGTCGAGCAGGAAGAGATGGAAGCCTGGCTCGCCAAGCGCGTGCTCGGCGGGGCTGCGCTCGCCGGAACTTTCCCACCGAGTGCCGATACGCTCGCGGAATACAAAAGCTGGGCTGTGCAGAAAAAGAAAAAGTAATTTCCGTGTAGAAGGGTCGCGCGGAAAAGTCCGCGCAACGCGAAGCAAACCCCGATGTCGACGCGAACGCGTTCCTAAGCGATCGTCTTGAGATAGAGGCTGGGGTCGAAATATTTGCTGGCTGACGTGAAGTCCTTGATGCCGGCGTTCGCCATGAAGAAGTCTGTCGACTGCTGCAGCCAATTGGCAACCGTGCCGTCCGAATACTTCTCCTTCCATTCGCGCGAGGTGAACATCTTTTGCGCCTTGAAAAACTCATCGATGTCGGCCTGCGGAGTCTGGCTGTAGTGGGCCTTTTGCAAAGTCTCCATCGCCTCTTTGCTGTTCGCGACGATGTAGTCGTTGGCTTCGGCCCAACCCTTGATGAGCTTGGCGAGGGTCTCCTGGTTCGCTGCATAATAGTCGTTGGCCGCGGCCCACCCGCCGATGATGGCGGCTTGAGGGTAATACGCCGAAGCATCCGTTAGCATCACGGCGCCCGGCACTTTGTCACGCACGGTGACGTTGAACGGCACCCAAAGCGCGACAGCCGGTACGGCGCCTGAAATGAATGCCGTCACCGCGGCGGGCATGGTCTGGTTGACCAACTCAACTTCCTTGGGATCAATCTTGTTGGCGCGCAGCGCCTTGTCGAGAAAGACATGCGCGGTGGTGCCGGTTGCAGTTGCGATCCGCTTCCCCTTCAAATCGGCGAACGACTTGATCCCCTGATCGGACCGCACCCAGAGCTGTGCCGTCGCTATTTCGATATCATTGATGAGGAAAACCTTGCCTTGCCCGCGCGCTGGAAAATTCGAAAGCACCGCCCCGGTCGCAAGCACGTCGAGGCTGCCGCCGATCAGGGCCTGGAATATCTCGAGGCCGGTATTGAACTGGCGTAGTTCGATATCGAGGCCCTGCTTGTCGAAGCTACCGCGGTCCAGCCCGGTCCAGATTTGACCATCGACGGCGACCGTATGCAGATAGCCGACGCGAACTTTGGTTTTTGCCTGAGCAATCGCCGGGGCAGATGCTGTGAACGCGCCGAGAGTCGCCCCTGCGGTTGTCGTCAAGAATTGCCGTCGATCCATAGCGTTCTCCTCCATGCTGTTTTTTACTTATTTTGAAAATGAAGCCGGCCGCAGCTGCTCCTGCTGCGCCCGGTACTCGCTCATGACGAGCTCCCTGACATGGCTTCGAAGTTCGCCAAATTCCACGCGTTCCTGCAGCGATTCTTCTCGAGGGTAGGTGAACGGGACCTCGATGATTTCCTTGATGCGCGCCGGCCGCGCCGTTACCACCACGATGCGCGAGGCGAGGTAAATCGCTTCCTCCACGGAATGGGTGATCAGCATAACCGTCTTGTTTTCGGTGGCCAGCACCTTCAGCAGCAAATTTTGCATGTTGGCGCGGGTCTGGGCGTCGAGCGCCCCGAACGGCTCGTCCATCAGCAGAAACTGCGGCTTGACGGCGTAGGCTCGTGCAATGGCGAGGCGTTGCCGCATCCCGCCAGACAGATGTTTCGGATAGGAGTTGGCGAAATCTGTCAGCCCCATCAGGGCGAGGTAGTGTTCGCAAATCTGGTTGCGCTCGGAAAGCGCGACATGATTGGCCTTGAGCTTCAGACCAAAGGCGATGTTTTCCTTCACCGTCAGCCAAGGGAAGACGCCGTATTCCTGAAAGATCACGCCGCGTTCGGGGCCGGGGCCTTTCACGGGATTTCCGTCGAACAACACCCGGCCGTCGGTGGGTTTCTGGAAGCCGGCGAGCATGTTCATCATGGTCGTCTTGCCGCAGCCGGACGGACCGATCACAGCAATGAAGTCGCCGTCGTCTATGTGATAGGTGACGTCATCTACGACGCGAAGTTTGCCCTTCGGCGTATCGAAGGAAAGCGAAACGTGATCGAACTGCGCACGCTTGATGTTTGCCGCCGCGCTCATGCGGCTGCTCTATCCTGCCACACCAAAAGGCGCGCGCTGATCCGGCGCAGGATCATGTCCATGATCAGCGCCACGCCGCCAATGCAGATGATGCCGACATAGATCACATCGAGCAGGAAATAAGTCGAAGCGTTCTGGATCATGGCGCCGAGGCCGCGCTGGGCGGCGATCAGTTCGGATGCGACCAGCGTCGCCCAGGCGACGCCCAGCGCCACGCGCAACGCGGTTAGGATATGCGGCACGGTCAGCGGAATGATGACCTTCCTGAAAAATCTCGAACTCGCTGGCGCCCAGCGTTTGCGCGACGCGGATATAAAGCGGCGTGATCTGGGATACGCCTTCGTACATCACGATCACGCCCGCGAAAAACGAGGCGTAGAACAGGATCACCAGCTTGGCCGTCTCATCGACGCCGAAGTAGACGATCACGAGGGGAATCAGCGCGATCGGCGGCAGCGCACGAAAGAAGTTGATCATCGGATCGGCGAATGTCCGCGCCGAGCGATACCAGCCCAGTACAAAACCGACGGGGACCGCGACGAGGATGCCGAGCAGAACGCCTAGAAACACGCGCCGCGTGGAGGCAAAGACGTCGTATAGCAATCCTTCGTGCAACAACAATTCGACGAACTTTTTGGCGACCTGATGCGGCGCCGGTATCAACGCCTCGTTGACGAAGCCGCTCCAGCGAACGCCATACCAGAGCGCGACGGCGCCGACCCACGGCGCAAACCCGAGTAAAAAGCGTCTCGCGACACTCCCGTCCATTCCAGTGCTTCCGCGCGCATCACAGTTGATCGATGCGAGGTCATATTATAAATAGGATGACCATACAAGAGCCTCTTCCCCTCGCGCGGATAGCAAATAATGGCGTCGCAGAAATTTACGATCCGCCGCGTGCAGGCTTTCGGCTATCGCTACCCGCTATCGACGCCGGTCGTCACCTCTTTCGGCCGGATGTTAAATCGTCCTGCTGTCTTCGTTCGCATCGACGATGAAGATGGCCATACCGGTTGGGGGGAGGTTTGGTGCAATTTTCCTTCAAACGGCGCGGAGCACCGCGCTCGGCTCGTCAACGAAGTACTGGCGCCGGCGCTATCCGGCTTCAAGGTCAGCCAGCCGCCGGATGTGTTCGAGACTCTGACACGCGGTACTTCCGTCCTCGCGCTGCAATCCGGCGAGCCCGGTCCGTTCGCACAGGCGATCGCGGGGATCGATTTGGCGGTCTGGGATCTCTGTGCACGCCGGCACGACACGCCGCTGTGGAAAATGCTTGGCGGTGAACGTCGTCGAATTCGCGTCTATGCGAGCGGCATCAACCCGACGGGGTCGCGGCAGATGGCGGAAGCGGCCTTGGCCAGAGGCCATCGTGCGCTGAAATTGAAGATTGGTTTCGAGCTTGCATCCGATTGCGCCAACCTGGCCGCGCTTCGCCAACTGGTCGGCGACGGCATGCTCGCGGCCGATGCCAATCAAGCCTGGTCGTTGGAGCAGGCGGTCGAAGCCTTGCCACGCCTCGGCGAATTCGGATTGACCTGGCTCGAAGAGCCGATCCGTGCCGATCGGCCGTGGCATGAATGGCAAACGCTGCGCAAAGCCGGCGATGTCCCACTAGCCGCCGGAGAAAATATCGCAAGCCGGGCAGGGTTCAGCGAAGCGTTGGGCGATGACGTGCTCAGCGTCGTTCAGCCCGATATCGCCAAGTGGGGCGGCTTGAGCATTTGTTCCGATATTGCGCGCGATATCCTGAAATCCGGCAAGCTCTTTTGCCCGCATTATCTCGGCGGTGGCATCGGCCTGCTTGCATCGGCACATCTGCTGGCCGCTACCGGTGGAGATGGACTGCTGGAAATAGATGCGAATGAAAATCCTTTGCGGGACCTGTTTTGCGGCCCCGTTGCCGATATCAGCGACGGCATGGTGACGTTGAACGACAAACAAGGCCTCGGGATAGAACCGGACCTTTCCTCGATCGAACAATATCGAACAGCATGACGTGGTGGGAATAACTGATGGTCGCGCGGGGCTATGACTACATCATCGTCGGCGCAGGATCGGCCGGCTGCGTCGTCGCGAACCGGCTATCGGCCGATCCATCCTGCCGCGTGCTGCTGCTCGAAGCCGGAGGATCGGACCGGAATTTATGGCTCAAGCTTCCTGTCGGGTATTACCGGACGATTTATAACGAGCGCTTCTCGCGCCTGTTCGACACGGTGCCGAGTGAAACGACCGGCGGCCGCTCAATCGTGTGGCCGCGCGGACGCGTGCTTGGCGGATCGTCTTCCATCAACGGCCTGATTTTCATTCGCGGCCAGGACGAAGACTTTGACGACTGGGAACGCCTCGGCGCCAAGGGCTGGAGCTATCGTGAGTTGCTGCCCTACTTCCGCCGTTACGAGCGCTATTCCGGCGGAGAAAGCCAATATCATGGCGGCCTCGGCGAATTCGAAGTTTCGGACCTTCGCACCGGCAATGCTGCTTCCGCCGCGTGGATCGATGCCGGCGTGGAATTTGGGCTTCCGCGCAATCCGGACTTCAACGGCGCTACCACGCTGGGGGTTGGCACCTATCAGCTTGGTATCGGACGCCACTGGCGCACCAGTTCGGCATCGGCATTCCTCCGGCCCGTCATGCATCGTCCGAACCTGACCGTGGTCACCGGAGCGCAAGTCAGCAAGGTTTTATTTAAGGGCCGCGCCGCTAGCGGTGTCGAATGGATTGCAAAAGGCAAAGTGTTCAATGCCGTCGCGGACCGCGAAGTCATATTGTGCGCCGGCGCGCTGCAATCGCCGCAATTGTTGCAACTGTCCGGCATCGGGCCGGCGAATTTGCTGCGCGGACTCGGAATTTCTGTACTGGCTGACGCGCCTGAAGTTGGCCGCAACCTGCAGGACCATTATCAGGCCCGCATGATCGTTCGGTTGAAGCAGCGGATTTCGCTCAACGATCAAGTTCGCAATCCCTTCGAACTGGCAAAGATGGGCCTGCAATGGACGTTTGCGGGCAGCGGTCCCTTGAGCGCGGGAGCGGGGCAGGTCGGCGGCGCCGCCTGCACCGAATACGCCGTCGGCGGGCGGCCCGATGTTCAGTTCAACGTCATGCCGCTGTCGGTCGACAAACCCGGCGACCCCCTGCATCGCTATTCCGGATTCACGGCATCAGTCTGGCAGTGCCGTGAGAAATCGCGTGGAAACCTCGTCATTCGCTCGACCGATCCGTTCGATCAGCCGCGGATCGAGCCTAGCTATTTCGCCGAGGAAATCGACCGTAAAACGATAGTGGCGGGCCTGCAGATGCTGCGCGATATCTACCGGCAGAAATCGTTTCGCGATCTCTGGGACGTCGAAATGATCCCCGGCGAGGCGGTGGACAGCCTTGCCGGCCTTTGGGATTTTGCGCGCACCACAGGCGGAACGGTGTTTCACTGCGTCGGCACCTGCCGGATGGGTGGCGATGAAAAATCGGTGCTTGACCCTGAATTGCGGGTTCGCGGTGTTGATGGATTGCGGGTGATCGATGCATCGGTGATGCCGCAAATCACCTCGGCCAATACCAATGCGAGCAGCCTGATGATCGGAGAAAAGGGCGCCGCGCTCGTTATGGCATAGGCTGCGTTTTTAGTTTTGAATATATGAGCCTTGAATGGGTCTGATTGCGGACAGCCACGTCCCGAAATACGCGCAGATCGCGGACATTTTTCGCCAGCGCATCGCGCGTGGAATTTGGGCGCAAGGTTTGCGGCTGCCGACCAATGAAGAACTCGCCGCTGAATTCGATGTCTCGCGCGTCACCATCCGACAGGCGGTCAGCCTTCTCGCGCGCGACGGCATCATCGAGGCGCGGCAAGGGCTCGGCACCTTCGTCACAGGTATGCTGAAGCAGGACCGCTGGCTCAAGGTCGAAACCACATTATCCGACCTTGCCGAAGTCTATCGCGACACCTCGCCTGAGATCATCAACATCTCGGAAAGTCGTACTGATGCACCGCTGCTGCCCGAAGACGGCAAACCCGCTGCCAACTATGTCTTCATGCGGCGTGTGCATTCACGTGACAAGCGGCCCTATTGCGTGATTTCCATCTATCTCGATGAAAAGATATTCCGGAAATCTCCGAAGCGCTTTCGCAATGAGACGGTGATTCCGATCCTCAAAGATATGCGCAATCCCGCGGTCAGCAGTGCGCGGCAAACCCTGACAATCGGCACGGCCGACCTGGAAGTGGCCAGGCTGCTCCAGGTGCCGTTGAATTCGCCGGTGGCCGACGTCCGGCGTGTCTTCACGACCGCGGATCGGACCGTGATTTATCTCGGTGAAGTAACCTATCGCGGCGATTTCATCCGCATCGACATGGATCTGCGGCCGTGACGTCGCTTGCCGTGACCGGCCGGATACGCTTCTGTATCCATTCAAAATAATAATAGGGAGGACGCCGATGACAAAAATGCTGAGCGAGAAAGAGGTCGCAGGCTATCGCGAGCGCGGTTATCACTTCCCGGTCAATGCGCTGAGCGAAAGCGAAGTCGCGGAATTTCGCGGCAAGCTCGAAGATTATGAGGAGAGGACCGGCGGTCCCATCAAGGGCGAGATGCGCCACCGCAGCCATGTGCTGTTCACCTGGATCAACGATATGATCCGTCATCCGAAAATTCTGGACGCGATCGAGGATCTGCTGGGGCCTGATATCCTTTGCTGGAATACCAGTTTTTTCATCAAGGAGCCGCACGATCCTGGCTTCGTATCATGGCATCAGGACGCGACATACTGGGGACTGGATTCATCCGATGTCGCCACCGCGTGGATCGCAATGTCGCCGGCAAACAAGGTGTCGGGTTGCATGAAATTCGTGGCCGGTACGCATAAGCAGCAGGTACAGCACGACGATACGTTCGACCAAAACAATCTGCTTACCCGCGGCCAGGAGATCGCCGTCAAGGTTGACGAGTCCAAGGCGGTTCTTGTGGAACTGAAGCCGGGGCAGGCCTCGCTGCATCATGTGCTGCTGTTTCATGGATCCGAGCCCAACCAGTCCGATGACCGGCGCATCGGGCTGGCGATCCGCTACATCCCGACACGTTTGAAGCAGGCCGTCGGTCAACGGGATTGGGCGACGCTGGTGCGCGGCAAGGATACCTATCATCACTTCGAGCCCGAACATGTGCCGAAGCGCGATCTTGAGCTCGAAGCACTGGCCTTCCACAAGGCGGTCACCGAGGAGCAGCTTCGTGTACTCTATCGCGGCACAGACAAGACGACGTACCGCGCGTAATTTTCACGCGATAGCCGCGCGGCCAACCTCTATTTGTTGGCCACGCCGTCGCGCCGGACGCCGCCGGCACTTTCCTCGCGTTTAACTTCCGGAAACAACCACATCGCGAAGATCATGAAGAAGCCGAGGAATGCAACGGCGTACTGGATGCGGTCATGCCCCAGCGCGTGCTGATAATACGCCGCGACGGCCGTCACCAGCACAACAATCAGCGAAAGACCGAGTTTGATTTTTACGGGCATCGCCGCAATCTCCTTGTCATCACGACATTATGGATAAAAACGGGCTCGCGACTTTCACCAAGGCGGCGAGCGCGAGGATTTGAATGCCGACCAGCACGCCGAGTCCGGCTAAACCGTCGCGTACGCTGGACGGCCATGCCTCGAAAATCCCAGGCGCGAACAGTGCGATAAGGCCGGTGACCACGATCAGCGTGCTCCATCTGAGCTCGGCGTAACCGTATAGTCCCGTGCCTACAAGAAGGGCCACGAGCAGAACACCGTTGCCAACCACAAGCAGCGTGGCTGCATTCGATTTCGCCGCGTCTGGGCGCAACCGCAGCGGAAACATGCCGGCGATTATTAGGAACGCAACGGTGCCGATCGTCGCAAAGCCTGCGAACCAGAGCAGCGATATCCAGTTCGGTTCGATGGCAGCCATTGAACGCTCGCGGCCTATTCGGCCGGCGTGGCGAAACGCGTCGGTATGCCGCGCCATGTCAGGTTTCGGCGTCCGCGATGTCTTGCGCATGTTGGTCTTGACGAAGCGGTTGTCGTAGCCATTAAGCAGATGGCCGATCAGCCCGCGGTCGAGGTCCGAAGTCCCGAACAGCCAATCCATCACCGGGAAGGTGAGGTTCATGTTGCGCTCCATCATGATCGATTGGTTGTGATGGGCGGTATGGTGACGCCGGATCGTGTTGACGAACGGGGCGTTGCGCACGAACCAGTTCTCATCGACGTGGCAGCAGAAATGCATGAACTCGTAGATGAGGTACATCGACGTCGTGGTCGAGATGAGCAGCCAGCCGACGTTGGGTGAAATAAGCCAGCCGCATACCAGCGCCGGCAGAATCGACATCATTGTGAACGTGACCAGCGCGTAGGGCGGAAAGAAAGTCACGCGCCAGTCGCCGTGGCCGGCAAAGCGCATTTCCTTTTCCGTGAAGAACTGGTGGTGCATCAGTGTGTGCCGATTGTAGATCGCGCGAAACGCCTTCACTTGAGAAGGACGGTGCATTACGAATCGGTGAATCCACCACTCGAAGAAATTCGCAAACAGGAACGTCACGGGAATGATCGCGAGCTCCCACCAGCGCAGGCGGCTGATGTTGCCGAGATAAATCGAGAGTGCGGTAAAGCCGATGACGTAGATGACGAAGACATGCAGCCAGCCATTGTACCAGCCCGCGATACGGTATCGGTAATTCGTCCGGTAATTGCGCTGACGCTCGGTCATTTCGGTCGAAGCTAGTTCCATCCTGACGTCTCCGTCGTGTAGGTGTCTTTCATCTAATATATCACCAATCTATCAGAGCGCGAAAGCATTTTTCGAGGCATCCCCCGGCCAAGCCCAAAAAAGCGCTTGCTGCAATGTCCGTGATATATTTATGGTATGCCAAGCACGCACGTCAGATGCGCAACATTAACGGGAGGCGAAGATGAAGCTCACACGTCGCAGTTTTTCCAGGCTTGCGGGTACCGGGCTTCTGGCTGTGGCCAGCCCTCGGATATTTGCGCCCGCGCTGGCTCAGGACAAACCACTGCGGATCGGGATTATCGCGCCGCGATCGGGGGCTGCCGGTACCGCCGGGGAATGCGGCATCCGCGCCGTGCAGTGGGCTACCGAACGGATGAACAAGGAAGGCGGAATTGCGGGCCGCAAGTTCGAGCTTGTGATCGAGGAAGAAACCAATCCTAAGGATACCATCGAGCGGCTGCGGCGGCTGATCCTGCAGGAAAAGGTCGATGCCATCCACGGCCTGATCTCGACTGGCGTCAGTCTTGGCGTCGCGCCGGTTGCCGAGGAGGAGCAGGCGCTGACCGTGATGTGGGATGGCACCACCCAGGATGGCGTCAAGGAGATGATGCCAAACCCGAAATATGTTTTCCGTTCGACCGACAATGAATGTGAAGCGGTGATGGGCTCGCTGCTGGCGGTCAAGTATTTCAAGGGCAAGTTCAAACGCGTGGCCGGAATCAATCCCGACTATTCGTACGGCCGCAACAATTGGGAGGCGTTCAAGCAAATCCTTTTGCGCTACGGGATCGAAGCTGAGTTCGTCGCCGAGCAATGGCCGAAGGTCGGAACGATGGACCTGACCTCGCACGTAGCGGCGCTGAACGCCGCCAAACCTGACTTGATCTTCTCGTCGATGCTGTTTGCCGATTTGCCCGTATTCATGAAGCAGGGCCACGCCGCCGGCCTATTCGAGGGCGTCAAGCTGGTGCTGCCCGCCGCGGGATGGCAGATCAATCAGCTCAAAAAGGAGTTCACGCCGGAGGGCATCATCTTCGGACACAACACGCTGTATTTCGATCACCCCCGGGCCTCGCCGCTGCAGAAAGCATTCGTGCAGGATTACATGGACCGTTACAAGGAAGCCCCGCACTGGGAGGCCGACCGCGCCTATTTCGCGCTCGCCACCTACAAGGCCGGCGTCGAGGCTGCGCAGAAAGCCGGCGGCAAATGGCCGACGCAGGAGCAGGTGGCGGAAGCGATGCCAGGGCTCGAGGTGGAAAGCCTGGGCGGCAGAGGCCGCTTTCGCAAGGACAAGATCGCCGAGCAGGTTTTCTATCAGGGGCCGTCAACCAATAATAATAAATACGACTTCCCGACGCTGGCTTCGATCGACACGTTCGGCGCCGAACAGCTCCAGAAGCCGCCCGGCGCGGATTTCTGGGAGTGGATCAAGACGGCAAAATTTCCGGTCTGAGGCATGACCGAACTTGTGGATGTCACCCTCGGCGGGACATTCCACGCCGCGGTGCTGTTTCTCGTGGCGGCCGGGCTGCAGCTCGTGTTCGGCGTGCAGAAGATCGTCAATCTTGCGTGCGGCTCGTTCTACGCGCTCGGCGCATATTTCGGGATTACCGCCGTCGGCCTTGCGATCAAGTTTGGCTTGCCGCAGGTATTGTTCTTTCCGGTGCTGATCCTCGCCGGCCTCGCCATTGGCCTCGTCGGACTGCCGATCGAGCGCGTGCTGCGCACCATCTATCGCCGCGACGAGAGCTATCAGCTGCTGATCACCTTCGGCTTTCTCCTGATGTTCCAGGATGTGTTCCGTTTTCTGTGGGGCGCCACGCCGCGCACCATGGACAATGTCTATCTCGCATACGGCACGGCGAATATCGTTGGCGTCCGGGTGCCGACTTACAATCTGCTCGTCATCGCAGCCAGCCTGGCGATTGCGGTGTCGCTCGGTCTCTTTCTGGAGCGCACCAAAATCGGGCGTATCATCCGCGCCACCGCAGAGAATCGCGACATGGCGGAGGGCCTCGGCGTCAATGCCTCGAAAATATTCGCGCTGGTGTTCACCGTGGGCTGCATGCTGGGCACGGTCGGCGGTGCGCTGGTGGTGCCATCGGGTGCGGCGTCGCTCGATATGGCCGTCGAGCTTGTGGTCGAATCCTTTGCGGTGGTCGTGATCGGCGGACTTGGCAGCATGCGCGGAGCTTTGGTCGGCGCACTCGTCGTCGGATTGATGCGCGCTGCGGCGATTTCGCTGGTGCCCGAAATGGAAATGCTGTCTGTCTATCTCGTGGTGGTCGCGGTCCTGATTGTCCGGCCGGCTGGCCTGTTCGGGAAGGCCACCGCGTGATCGATCAGTCGATCGATATCCCGTCCGGGACTGCTGTACGGCGATTGGCGCTGCGGCCCAACGGATTGTGGATTCTGCTCGGGCTAATCGCAATCATGGCCGTGATGCCATGGATTGCCTCGCCCTATACGCTGCTGCTTATGTTGCCGTTCATCGGTTACAGCATAGCGTTGCTTGGCTTCAATTTGCTGTTCGGAAGCACCGGACTGCTGTCATTTGGACACGCGTTGTTTCTGGGTGTCGGCGCTTACACGGCCGCAGCATTAACATCGAAATTCGGCGTGCTGAGTTTCGAGCTGTTGCTGGTCGTCGCAGCACTGCTATCGGGCCTGGTCTCGCTGGTGGTGGGGTCGTTGTGCGTTCGGTACACGCGGATATTTTTCGGCATGCTGACCTTGGCATTCGGCATGCTGTTTCACTCCTTCCTGTTCAAATTCTACAGCGTCACCGGCGGCGATCAGGGCATGCGCGTGCTGCGTCCGCTGTTGCTCGGCGTGGAATGGCGCGGCGGCAAGACCGCGTTCCTGACCGGGCCATTCTACTACTACGTCCTCGTGCTGTTTGCGCTAATGAGCCTGGCGATGTGGCGCATCACCGAGTCTCCGTTCGGCTTGCATTTGCGTGCGATCCGCGAGAATGCCGGCAAGGCGGCCTATGTCGGCGTGCAGATATTTCGCATGCGGCTCGCCGCTTTTGTCATTTCCGCGATCTATGGCGGCATCGGCGGCACCATCCTCGCCGTCACCACCGGATTGGCAGACCCCGAGCTGGCTTACTGGACCCATTCGGGCAATCTGGTGTTCATGGCTGTGCTGGGCGGCAGCGGCACGTTCGCCGGTCCCGCCATCGGCGCGCTTGTCTTTGTGCTGTTGCAGGATTTCGTGATGTCGATCACCCAATACTGGCGCTTCGTAATGGGTGCCGTGCTCGTGCTCCTCGTGGTGTTCATGCCGCAGGGCCTGTTGGGCACGATCCAAGCGCTTATTAACCGGCGTACCGGAGGGCGATAGGATGCAGCCCGCGCGCGCCGCCGATAATGCGCCCCTGTTCGAGGCGATCAACGTCTCGAAAACCTTTGGCGCCTTCAAGGCACTGACCGAAGTTTCCTTTCACATCGACGATGGCGAGTTTGTTTCGGTCGTCGGGCCTAACGGCGCCGGCAAGACCACACTGGTCAATGTCGTGTCAGGTTTGCTGCCGCCGAGCGCTGGCGAAGTACAATTCCTTGGCAGTGATATCGCCGGTATCGGTCCAGTCGAACTGGCCCGGCTGGGAATGGCGCGAGCGTTTCAGCTGGTCAATATCTTTCCGGCGCTGACGGTTCGCGAAACCCTCGCGGTTGCGGTCGCCTCTCGTCTGCGGCGCGTCGGCAATCCATTTCGTTCGTTGAGTCGCGATGATCTGCTGCAAGCCGACGTCGAGCGGGTTGCCGAGGTGCTGGGCCTTCGGGCAAGGCTGGACACGGTGGCTTCGACCCTTTCTCAAGGTGAAAAGAAGCTTCTGGATATCGCAAGCGCGTTCGCGCTCAATCCATCAGTGATCCTTCTGGATGAGCCTACCAGTGGCGTTTCGACTGGCGATAAGCACGCGATCATGGAGGTGCTCGTCTCGGCCGCGAAAGCCGCCGGTGTGCGCGGCATCGTCCAGGTCGAGCACGACATGGATCTCGTCGAGCGGTACTCGCATCGCATCGTCGCGCTGCAGGAAGGCCGCGTGCTGGCCGACATGCCGCCTGCCGCCTTCTTCGCGGATCAGGCAATGATCGCCGCCGTAGTGGGTACGCGTCCGCATCTGGTGAAAGGACGCCATGATGCTTGATCTGTCTAATCTCAAAGTCGACATCGAGGGCAGCTGTATTCTCAACGGCATTAGCTTGTCGGTCGCGGCGGGCGAACTGGTGTGTCTGGTCGGCCGCAATGGCGCCGGTAAGACCACGACATTTCGCAGCATCATGGGATATCGCCGCCCGCGATCAGGCAGCGTCAGCTTCGACGGCGTTGACCTGACCAAGTTGCCGACATGGAAGATCGCCCAGCTCGGTATCGGGTTTTCGCCTGAGGAGTCGGAGGTCTACACCGACCTGACGGTGGCCGAGAATCTCGAGCTTTCGACGTGGACACGTCCGAGCGGCCGTGCGGGTTCTGTCCGAATCGAGGAGGCCTACAATGTGTTCCCGAAATTGCGGCAATATCTGACGCGCGGCGGCGGGCAGCTTTCCGGCGGTGAGCGCAAGATGGTGTCGATCGCCCGCGCGCTGACGCTCGATCCGAAACTGTTGCTGCTCGACGAGCCGTTCGAAGGCCTGTCGCCCGCAATCATTCCCCTGATCGCCGAAGGCGTGGCTTCTATCCGTGCAATGGGCAAGGGTATTTTGATCGCTGAATCCAACGTGCATCATATTCCCGATTATATCGACAGGATCTATGTTCTGGAGCGTGGCGAGGTGATGTTCTCGGGAACGCTGGCGCAGGCGCACCGGGATCGCGATGTCATGCGCGTCATCGCGGGACAGATCGAAGTTGCCTCGTGAAATCGGGATGTGTGTTGGACGCGGGAGAGCAACATGAAGCGCTATGTCGGAGACCGGACCATCGACGGCGTCAAAGTCACGGTTGACGACGCGCCGCTGGACCCCTGCACTGGCATTGCGGAGTTCAGCAAGAACGGCTTCGAATGGAGCTATGAGGGGCCGGAGCCGCGGCAGCTCGCGCTGGCGCTACTGGCCGATCATCTCGGCGACAACGAAAAGGCAAAGGCCTCGGTCGAGACATTTATGAAGGCCGTCGTGGCAAACTTCGAGAACGAATGGGAGATGACCTCCGCTGATATCGATGAGGCCCTTGCGGCGCTTTCAGGTAAGGCGGTCGCCTAGATGGCTTTGCAATATCGCGCCGCGGTGCTTCATACCGCGCAAACGCCGATGTCCATCGAGGCGATTACGGCGGCCGAACTAAAGCCGAATGACGTGCTGGTCCGGATTCGTGCGGCCGGACTTTGTCACACCGATCTCGAAGTGATTGACGGTTCGCTGCGATATCCGCTTCCGATCGTGCTCGGGCACGAGGCGGCGGGGGTCGTCGAACAGATCGGGGCCGCCGCACGCGGCGTCAGCATCGGCGATCATGTGGTGCTGTCCTGGAATCCGCATTGCGGGCATTGCTTTTATTGCGATCGCGACGCGCCGATCCTTTGCGAACAATATCTTGGAGAAGGCCCGAAGGGCGTCGCATTCGACGGCGGCAAGCGCGCTACGCTCGCCGATGGCCGACCCCTACAACAGCTGATGTTCATGGGCGCGTTCGCCGAATATTGCGTCGTGTCGGATCAGCAGGCCATTCCCGTTCCGAGGGAGATACCGTTTGACCGGGCCTGCCTGATTGGCTGCGGCGTGATGACCGGCGCGGGCGCTGCGCTCAATCTCGGCGTGATCTCGCGCGGAGATACCGTGATGGTGATCGGCTGCGGCGCAGTGGGGCTTGCTGCCGTGCAGGGTGCGCGGCTCGCCGGCGCCGGCGCGATTATCGCGGTCGATATTGATCCTGGAAAACTTGCACTTGCGGCACGCATGGGTGCGACGCATGGTGTGGATGCGTCGCGTGAGGATGCCGTCGCCGCTGGAAAGCGGGAGACGCTTGGCCGCGGCGTCGACGTCGTCATCGAAGCCGCCGGCAGCGCCTCGGCGTTTCGAGTGACCCCGGAGGCAGTGCGCCCAGGCGGTCAGATCATTTGGCTTGGTAAAATCGACGTCAACAAGGATGTCTCGTTTCGCTGGGGTTCGCTGATGCAGGAAAAGCGAATCCGCCGCGTCAGCTACGGCAATGCGCGTCCCCGGCGCGATTTTCCGCTGCTCGCACGCGCCTATCTCGACGGCGAGCTTATGCTGGATGAGCTTATTTCCCGCCGCATCGCGCTCGACGAGATCAATGAGGGCTTTGCAGCGCTGAAGCGCGGCGAAACCATTCGCAGCGTGATTGTATTCGATTGATGCGCTCAAGCATCGAGCGTCTTTCGTGCGAAGCTCTCGATGTAATCGATCAGGCGATCCGATGCGGTGGCCGCGGCCTTGGCCTTTTTCTGTGCAACCGCGTCCGCGACCGCGGCGTGCAGCTTGGCCGCAAGCGGGAGATCCGCGACTTCTTGATAATGCTGATACCAGAACCGGCGTGACAGGGCGTTCATCAGACCCATCGACCGTCGTGCGAATTCGTTGCGGGACGCCGCGGCGATCAGAAGGTTGAAGCGCTGGTCCAAACGCATGAAAGCGATGTCGTCAGACTTCGCGGCTGCCGTTCGCATCGCTCCCGCAACTTCGGCAAACTCTCGGCGTTCGTCTGGCGTGGCGCGCTCGGCGGCAAGGCTTGCCATCAGGCGCTCCAGTTCGCGCCGGACTTCAAGCAGCCGCAACTGCAGCCTCAAATTGATCTCCGAGACCATGATCCCGCGGCGCGGCATGATCACAACAAGTCCATCCCGTGCCAGCCGTTGCAGCGCTTCGCGGATAGGGGTCCGGCCGATCCTCAATCGCACCGAAAGCGCCTGTTCCGACAGCACGGTGCCCGGCAGCAGTTGCAACGTCACAATCATCTCTTCTAGCTCGCGATAGGCGCGGTCGGTAAGCGTGCCATCCTCGGCTTCGGCCTTGCGAGAGTTGCGTTTTGCCGGCGTTTTCGTCACTTGTTCCCTGCGCCAATTCCGGCTTCAATAATGTTCGCCATTCATCCCAAGCGTATATTTGCAGTATATCATGGGTCGCAGTTAGTTAAAGCCGATAGGGCGTTCATGAGCCGGGCCGAAGCCATCGATCTCGCTGCTGGACATTTGCAGTCCGGCGCATTTTTGCTTGAACTTGGCCGCCGGGTTGCTTTCCGGACGGAAAGCCAGAATCCGGAGCGGGCCGGTGTATTGCGCGGTTATCTCGAGGACGAACTGCTGCCGGCATTTTCGGAACTGGGATTTTCCGCCCGGCTAATCGAATCGCCGATAGGCAAGACCCCTTATCTCCTGGCTGAGTATCGCGACGATCCATCCGCGCCGACCGTTCTGATGTACGGGCATGGCGATGTTGTCGAGGGCATGGAAGGCGAATGGCGGGATGCGCTCGATCCCTGGCGCGCGACATCTGCTGGCAACAGGATTTATGGGCGCGGCACCGCTGACAACAAGGGACAGCACAGCATCAATCTGGCGGCGCTGCGTGCGGTTCGTGAGGCTAGAGGCGGGCGGCTCGGCTTCAATGCCAAGTTCTTGATTGAAATGGGCGAGGAGATCGGCTCGCCGGATTTGCCTCAGGTGTGCGCGGCTCTGCGTGACGAGCTTCGCGCGGATGTATTTATCGCCTCGGATGGACCCCGGTTATCTGCCGATCGGCCGACGATATTCCTCGGCTGTCGCGGTGGTTTGCGGATTCATCTCGATGTCGACTTGCGCGAAGGGTCTCACCATTCCGGCAACTGGGGTGGGATCCTGGCCAACCCCGCAGCGATCTTGAGCGCTGCCATCGCGTCGCTGGTCGACGCACAGGGGCGGCTGCTATTGGACGCGCTGAAACCGCCACGAATTTCAAACCAAATTCGCAGCATGCTGGCCGAGGTCGAAATTGAGCCGATCGAAGGCGAGCCCGCTATCTCGCCCAACTGGGGCGAACCAAATCTGTCGGCGGCCGAACGACTATATGCGTGGAATACGCTTGAGGTGTTGGCAATGTCCGCCGGCAACATCAAAAGCCCCGCGAACGCCATTCCCGGACGGGCGCAGGCGGTGCTGCAGTTGCGCTATGTGGTCGGCACAAATATCGATCAGGCTGTTCCTGCGATCCAGCGACACTTCGATCGCAGTGGTTTTGCAATGGTACGGGCCGCCGCGACCCAAAGCTTCGCGGCCTCGCGCGCCGATCTCGATGACCCCTGGATTGACTGGGCTGCCAGTTCGATCCGCACCACGACTGGCAAGCAGCCGGCGCTGCTACCGAACTTTGGCGGGTCGCTGCCTAACGAGGTCTTTGCGCAGGTGCTGGGATTGCCGACCATCTGGGTCCCGCATTCCTATCCTGGCTGTTCACAGCATGCGCCCGATGAACACATTCTCCTGTCGGTTACGCAAGAGGCGCTTGCCATCATGGCCGGTCTGTTCTGGGACTTAGGCGAGCCGCCAGCCGCTAAGCTGCGACGAACGCCAGCAGCGCGCCATTAGCGGCCGCTGGCGCCACGCAAATTGCTGATCCACTGCGAATGCCGGCGCTTCCGATGGCTCGTTCTGCGGATGCAAGATCGCACGCAAGAACAAGACCCGCGCCGCCGCGCTCGGGAAGGCTCGCAAGTGAAACTTGGGGATAGCGCCGTCCCAATTGATCTTTTGTGAGGAATACGAAATCGGCACGATCCGAACCCGAGGGGACCGCAACGGCGCCGTCCACTTCGTTCGTCAGTTCGCGGTCGATCATGCGGGCGAGATGCGCGGCGTCTTTTGCGGGCTCGGGCGAGACGGTAAGCGCCTGCTTGAGACGTTTCGCGCCATTGGCGTGTTTCATCAGTTCCGGAATCCAGACGGTTTCGCGCGTCTTGTGTTGACAGGCGAAGATGCGCAGCCCGGCGGGCGCCTCGGCGATCGGCCATTGAAAGATTCTGAACTTGGCCGCCGACAGGCTGCCATCCGGCATCGTCACCGGCCGTTCGAAATCGGTGGGTCCAACGGGTTCATAGCCGTGCGCGCGAATTTCTTCCGCGCCAGCGGTTGAATCGACCGCCGTGAATGCGATGCGTTCGATGCCCTCGCCACGATTCGCAAGGAATGTGCGCGTCGGAATGTTATGATCCGTCTCAACCAGGATGCCGAGCAATTCGATGTAGTCCGGATCTAGCATGATGGTGTAATTGCCCGATCCCATCTTGGCGCTGTGCGTTCCGCGCGGCGACACGGTGAACCCAAGGCTTTTCCAGTTCTCGGCGGCCTTGTCGAGATTGCTGACCACGACAACGGCGTGATCGATCCCGATGACATTTTTGAGTGCCACGCTTTTGTTTCCCCGGCATGAATTGGAGTATTAAGCTACTCTGATCGGCCGAGCTCCTGCAAGCCAGCCGCACCAAAGGAATTCACCGCAATGGACGCCGTAAAAATCGTTTGGCCGGATTCGTTGTGGGCCGCGGTCACGCCGCCTGGACTTGATCTGCCCGCGCTTGCTGGCGACGTCAAAGCGGATGTGGTGGTGATCGGCGCGGGCTTCACCGGACTTTCGGCCGCGCTTCATCTGCGCGAAGCAGGCGTCGATGTCGCAGTGGTTGAAGCCATGGAGCCGGGATGGGGGGCGTCAGGCCGCAACAATGGGCAGGTGATCCCGACATTATCGCGGCCCGACCCGGATGACATCATCGCCAAACATGGCGCGGTCGGCGAACGCTTCGTGGCGCTGCTGCGCGATAGCGCATCGACCTTGTTCGATCTGGCACGACGTTATCGAATTCACGCGGAGCAGGAACAGGCGGGTTGGGTGCAGCCGGTGCATTCGCCCGGTCGCATCAAGATCGCCGAGCGCCGCGTGCGGCAATGGTCGAAATTCGGTGCGCCGGTCGAGTTGTTGTCACGCGACCAGACGCGCGAGATGTTGGGTTCCGACGCATGGTTCGGCGGATTCTGGAACAAGACCGGCGGTCATATCAATCCGCTGGCGCTGGCGCGTGGACTGGCTCGCGTTGTGTTGCACCAGGGCGGAAGTATTTTTCCGCGCTCCCCGGTGATCAGCTTCGAGCGCGTCGATAATCGCTGGGTGGTCAAGACGGCACATGGCCAAATTAGCGCCCGCGCTTTGATTGTGGCTACCAATGCCTACACCGGCGAGTTCTCGAGATCCCTGGCGCCCGAGATCGCGCATGAAGTCATGCCGGTATTGTCCTGGCAAATGGCGACGCAACCGCTGTCCGAGCGTGCAAGAAAGACCATTATCCCCGGCCGGCAGGCGATGTCCGATACCCATGGCGAGCTTTACTTCGCGCGTTACGATGCCCGCAATCGCCTCGTTACCGGAGGCGCCGTGATCGGGCCTGCGAACAAAGCCGAGAAGATGAAGCGCATGGTCTCGGAGCGTTTGAAAAGGCTGTGGCCGGAAATCGGACAAGTCAGCTTCGACCATGTCTGGAACGGCTATGTGGGAATGACCACGGACTTTCTGCCCCGCATTCATCGGCTGGGTCCTGACGCCTACGGCTGGACCGGATGCAACGGTCGTGCCGTCGCACTGTCGATCGCGCTCGGCGATCAATTCTCGAAGGCGGTGCGCGGTTATGCGGAACAAGAGCTCGCGCTGCCGTTCACCGAGCCGGTACCCATTGCCGCGCACGGGCTGCTGCGCCGCCTCGCGCCTCTGATGCTGATGGTTTACCGGCGGCGCGACGCAAAGGAGATCGCATAAACTTTACACCAGTAAAGTCGCCTCGCGCTTCTTGATGAAATCCCCGCCGGGAATCGAAGCCAACAGCGCCTGCGTGTAGGGATGTTGTGGGCGCCCGAAGACATCGCCCGCAAGTCCCTGTTCCACAACCTCGCCATCCTTCATCACGGCAACCAGATCGCAAATCTGTGCGGCCACCCGCAGATCGTGCGTGATAAAGATGATGGAAAGGCCGAGACGCTGGCGCAATTCTGCCAGAAGATTCAGTACCTGCGCCTGCACCGATACATCCAGCGCTGAAACGGCCTCGTCCGCGACAAGTACGTCCGGGCGCAACGCCAGTGCGCGGGCGAGGCCGATACGCTGACGCTGGCCGCCGGAGAACTCGTGCGGAAAGCGGTCGCTGGCCGATGGATCGAGGCCGACCAGTGCGAACAATTCCTTCGCGTCGGCTATCGCTTTTGCTCGCAGCGTGCCGTGCACGATCGGACCTTGTGCCACCAACTCCGCTGCCTTGCGCCGCGGATTGAGCGAAGCGAACGGATCCTGAAACACCATTTGAATATGCCGCGTTTCGCGGCGGACGCTCTCACGCGTCAGCTTCGCCCAATCCTTGCCTTCAAGCACAATGGATCCTTCATCGGGATCGATAAGCCTAACGATGCAGCGTGCCAGCGTCGATTTCCCAGACCCGGACTCGCCGACGATGCCAAGCGTCGCGCCGCGCGGCAGTTTCAGCGATACGCTCTTCACCGCTGGCGTGACGCGCGTGCCACGGCCGAGAAATCCGCCGGTCCGATATGTCTTCGATACATTGTCGATGGTCAGGATGATGTCATCGGAGAGTTTGCGTGGCGGCGGAGCGGTGAGGGGCGGAACGGCCGCGATCAACTGCCGGGTGTAGGGATGCTGCGGGTTGTTGAGCACCAATTCTACGTCGCCCTGTTCCACGACCAGCCCGTGCTGCATCACTACGACGCGATCGGCGATCTCGGCAACAACACCGAAATCGTGGGTAATAAACAGAACCGCTGTTTTCTTGCGTCTTTGCAGGTCGCGGATCAACACCAGAATCTGCGCCTGCGTGGTGACGTCGAGCGCGGTCGTGGGTTCGTCCGCAATCAGCAGCCGTGGATCGAGCGCGAGCGCCATAGCGATCATGGCGCGCTGGCGTTGGCCACCCGAAAGTTCGTGCGGATAAGCGCGGGCAGCAACTTCCGGATCGGGGATGCGTACGTCCTCCAGAAGCGCCCGTACCTTGGCGGCGATTGCCGCCTTGGACAGATCGGTGTGAATCGAAAACATCTCACCGATCTGATCGCCGATGGTGCGCAGCGGATTCAGTGCGGTCATAGGCTCCTGAAATATCATCGCGATGCCGGCACCGCGCACCCTGCGCATGTCCGCCGTGGTTGCGGTCGCCAGATCGCGGCCCTCGAACATCACGCGACCGCTTTCGATGGTCACTTCGTTCGGCAATAGCCGCATGATGGCATTGGCCATCATCGACTTGCCGGAACCGGATTCGCCGACCACGCAGAGAATTTCATTGGCGGCGACCGAGAGTGAAACGCCGGACAGCGCATGCGGCCGGTCCGCGCCGGCCGGCAGCCTCACGCTGAGCTGAGCTAGCGTCAGAACGGTGTTGTGCGCTTCGCTCATCGCCCTTTGAGCCTTGGATTGAGCGCGTCGTTCAACCCCTGTCCGACCAGCGAAACCGCGAGCACCGTAATCAGGATGGCTATTCCAGGAATCGCAGAGACATACCATTGCACGCGCAGCACATCGCGGCCGAGACCGATCAAATTGCCCCAGGAAGCAACATTCGGATCGGACAGGCGGAGGAACGCAAGGGCACTCTCGAGCAGGATGGCGACCGCCATCACCACGCTGGCATAGACGATCACCGGGGGCAGCGCGTTGGGAAGGATTTCCCCTAGTATTAACTGCACGTCCTTCATGCCTAGCGTTCGTCCGGCCTGCACAAACTCGCGATTGCGCAGCGACAGGAATTCGGCACGCGTCAATCGCGCCGGCGCCGGCCAAGACACGATGCCGACGGCGATGGTGACGGTTGTCAAGGTCGAGCCGAACACCGCGACCAGCACGAGAAGCAAGACGAAGTTCGGAAGCGTCTGAAAAGCCTCGGTGATGCGCATCAAGACGTTGTCGATCCAGCCGCCATAATACCCCGCGAAAGCGCCGATGAGGATACCGATAGAAACGGCGATAGCGGTGGCAACCCCGCCGATCAGCAGTGAAATGCGCGCGCCGTAGAATATCTGGGCTGCGATATCGCGGCCGGAATTATCAGTGCCGAGCAGGAATCGCGGATTAGAGAATGGCCAGATCAGCGGCCGCCCTGCGAGTGCCAGCGGATCGCGAGGAAAGAGCCACGCCGCGCTTGCCGCCATCGCAATGACGACGAGTAGCAACAGCAGGCCGATGATGGCGGGCGGACTACGAAAATAGCGCTTCACCGCAGCCATGCGTTACGCCTCGGCGGTGATGCGCGGATCCAGCCGTGCATAGATCAGGTCGACGAAGAAGTTCACCACAATGACCATGAGCGCCGAGACAAAAACAATTCCCAGGAGCGTGTTGAGGTCGCGCTGCACTACGGATTCGTAGGCAAGGCGGCCCAGACCGGGAAGCGAAAATACGCTCTCCACCACGACCGAGCCGCCAAGCATCGTGCCGGCCTGCAGTCCGATCAGCGTAACCATCGGCAGCAGCGCATTTCGCAGCACATGACGAACCACCACGCGCGTCTCGTCCAACCCCTTGGCGCGCGCGGTTCGGACAAAGTCAAGGTTCAGAACCTCGAGCATCGATGCGCGCATGATGCGCAGATAGATCGCCAGGAAGATCAGTCCAAGTGTCAACGTTGGAAGAATGAGATGGCGCGCGATATCGATGGTGCGCCAGATTCCGGTCTAAATCGCTCCGATATCCTCGAATCCGCCGGCGGGCAACCACTGCAGGTAAATCGAGAATATCACGATCGCCATCAGGCCGAACCAGAACGACGGCGTTGCGTAGAATACCAGTCCCACGGTGGAGATGAGCGTGTCCGGCCATTTGTTGACGCCCCGTGCGGCGATAACGCCCAGCACGAGGCCAAAGAAAAATGCGAATGACAGCGACGCCGTCATCAGCAGAATGGTCGGGGGCAGCCTTTCCAAAATGACGGATGCCACCGGCTTTCCGTAGATCGACGAGAAGCCGAGATCCAGGCGAACGAGCCGCCACAGATAATTGCCTAGCTGTAGAGGTATCGATAGATCGAGGCCATAGAAACGGCGCAGCTCGCGCGCGGTTGCCGCATCGCCGCCGCCCATCTGCGCCATCATCGCGTCGACGGTGTCGCCCGGCGCAAACTTCAGCAGCAAAAATACGCCGATCAGGATCAGGAACAGCGTGGGAATCGAGGCGGCGAGACGCCGTCCCGCAAGGCTCAAGATGCGCATCGGGTCATCTTGTTGGAGATCGCGTCACGCGGCCAGCCAAAGATCGTGCCAGCTCGAGGAGCCCCAGCGCGGCGTATTGGAATGATTGCGCGCCCGGGCATTGATCACCGTCACGAAGATCTGTTCGATCGGCATCCACACCGGCAGGTCGGTGTTGGCCTCCTTGACGAACTCGGCGTAGAGCGCCTTGCGCTTGACGGGGTCGATCTCGGTCGCGGCGTCGTCGATCACCTTATCGACCGATGCGTCTTCCCATCCCCACTGGTTGGTCCAAGGCGCGCCCTTTGGCTGGCCCGAGCGATACCAAACCGTAGTCGAGACCGCCGGGTCGTTGCGGTATTGATGCCAGCCGGTGGCAAGGTCGAAGGCGTGATCGTCATAGACCTGCTTCAGAAATCCACCGCCATCGTTGCGGACGTTTTCGACCTGAATTCCGACTTCCGACAACGATTGCTGGATGAAGGTGGCCCAAAGCGAAATATCCTCGCCCCAGGGTGCGGGCAGCAGACGCAGCGAAAATCGATTGCCGCCGGCCGCCGGCTTAAAACCGGCCTCATCGAGCAGCGCGATCGCTTTGGCCTTGTCGTAGGGGTATTGCGGCGTGTTCGGTCCCGGATAGAAGTCCGTCGAGGTCGAAGGGATCGGCCCCGTCCCGATCTTGGCGAAATCTCCAAGAAAATTATCGATGAAAAACGGCACGTTGATCGCATGCGCGATCGCCCGGCGCACGCGAATGTCGGAAAGTTCCTTGCGACGGAAATTGAACTCGATCGTGTTGGTACGGGCGTTGCCTTCGTTGCCCTTGGTCGAGACGATGAAGCGCTTGTCCTTCGCGAGCCTCGCCATATCGGAAATCGTCAGGCCGGAGAATGGACTATAGTCCAGGTCGCCGGCTTCCATCTGCGCGGCCGCCGCGGCGCGATCAGTGACAACTTTCCAGACGATGCGATCGAGATATGGCGCGTTCGGCCGCCAGTAATCGGCATTACGGTCGGCGATGATATATTGCCCGCGCTCGTATTTGACGAACTTGAATGGGCCGGTGCCGACGGGAGCAAGATTATTCGGATTCTGCCGGATATCCCCGGACTCATACAGATGTTTCGCTGAGACGTAGCCTAGATCAGGCAGCGCCCGTAGCAGCAGGTTGAGCGGCATCGGCCGTTCGTAGCGGAACACCGCCGTCTGCGCATCGGGCGTATCGACGGCCGTGAGGAAAAGCTGCAGCGTCGACCCATAGTTGAGGATCTTCTTCCACATTTGCATCGCCGTGAATTGCACGTCAGCCGACGTGAAAGGTTTGCCGTCATGCCACATGACACCTTTGCGCAGTTTGAAGGTAATCGTCTTGCCATCGGGCGCGGCTTCCCAGCTTTCGGCGAGCACGCCGACCGGCTGGCCGTTGCCGTCGAGGTCGACCAGATTCTCCTGAATTTTTCCCCCGATGATGTAGACGCCGGTCGAGGCCTGAATACTTGGATTGAGTTGCCGTTGCTCAGCGCCGTAGTGGACGTTGAACACGCCGCCCTTGCGTGGCGTTTCTTGTGCGAAAGCGCGCATCGGATTAATCACATTTGCCGCGATGGCCGCGGAAGTTAGCAGCGCGGTTCGGCGGTTGATTTCAAGGCGTGTCACGTCATGATCTCCTGAATGCAATTTCTGCGCGCCTGCTACGCCGGCGGCGACGATTGGACGGTACGATACAATGCAAAGTCGATGCATTCGAATCGGGCCGACGAAAGGGAATATTCTTGTCCGCGAGCACAGCTGAAGAGCACGATAGCCCCGAATGCTCGTTCTGCAAAGCTTGCTGATCAATAGCGTCTTTGCACGTGTTTGCAGCACTGAGGCGATAGGAGATGATCAGAAGGTCGGATCGGAAACTTAACCGGCCAAGTCGTTCGTTATAGACACATGCCGAGAATTGAGACTCGGCAAGTCCGAACGAGTTGACCTTTGGGAGGAGCTGACGAGTGGGCGTTTTTATATCCGCCGGCAATCACCATCGCCCAATAGGTCCGGCCCGTTGTGGAGCTCTTCGCACTGGCAATGCCGACGCGCGACGCTTCGTGCATGAGCAGATTTTTTCGATGCCCCGACAATTCGATCCATTGGTCGAGCGTTTTTGGAAAATCGCTGTAGCCATAGGCGATATTTTCTGCAGCGTATGTCGATCCCAGAGAGGCTACCCGAGAGTTGAACGGTCCCAGTGCGCTGTGGTCGAGGAGATCCTTTGCAGCCATCGCGGTTGCCTGATCTTGGGCAACCTTGTTTAGCGCGGTGTCCAGAGTCACGCGCCCTTCGCCATGTTGAAGGCGATAGTTCGATATCATCTCGGCGGGCCGCGCATTCTCAGCGATTGCTGAATCGCAAATCGGCAAAGCCAGGCCGAGCAACATCAAAAAAATGGATTTCATCGTGCCTTGCCTACCACGCCCGAATACTTTTTTCCGGAAATAGCCTTGCGCAATATCCGGGAAAGCGATTCCACCGAATAAGGTTTCTGAATGAGTTCGAACCCGCGGTCGGCATTCTCTGCCAGAACGTTGCTGTAACCGCTTGTCAGCACCACGGGCAGGCCGGGATAGCGCTCGCGTATCACCCCGGCAAGCTCGACGCCGTTCATCCCCGGCATGATCACGTCAGAGAACACCAGATCAACCGCAAATTCATCCTCTGCCAGCACCGTGAGGGCTTCGTCGGCGGAACGAGCCCAGCGGATGATGTAGCCCAGGTCTTTCAGGAGTTCGGTCGAAAATTGTCCGACGTCTTCGTTGTCTTCGACGACCAGCACACGATAACCGCGGCCGCTGGTCACGGGGTCGCCGCCAACAGCCGCAACGGCGGGCAATTCAACAGGTGGGGCTGCCTGCGGCAAATAGATAGTGAGCGTCGATCCTTCCCCCACTGTGCTGATGACCGCGATGTCGCCTTCGGATTGCTTGGCAAATCCGAACGCCTGACTGAGTCCGAGACCCGTGCCCCTTCCGACTTCCTTGGTGGTGAAGAACGGCTCGAATATGGCTTCAAGTTTATCGGCGGGAATCCCTGTTCCCGTGTCCTGGACGGAAACCGCTATGAACTCGCCGTTGCGGCCTGGCGCTCCACGGAGCTCCGGAATCGAGAATACCTTTTTGACTTCCATCTTGAGACGGCCTTCGCCCCCCATGGCGTCGCGGCCATTGACCGCAAGGTTGATCAGGGCAGTTTCGAATTGGGCGATGTCAGCGACCGCGAAATAACTCGAATTTTCGATTGCGACATCGATCTTGATTTGGTCTCCGACAAGCGGGCGGATCAGTTGCACGATATTTTCAACTTGCGTCCCGACATTGAACACTTGCGGCTTAAGAGGTTGTCGACGCGCGAACGCGAGAAGCTGAGCAGTGAGCTTGGATGCCCGCTCCACGGTTTCGGAGATCGCATCGATGTAGCGGCGGCGCCTCTCGTCCGGTAGTTCGCGGCGCCGGAGAAAATCGGTCGCGGAGCGTATGATCGTCAGCAGATTGTTGAAATCGTGGGCTACGCCGCCGGTGAGCTGGCCGATCGCTTCCATTTTCTGCGACTGGCGCAATGCTTCCTCGCCCTTGCGCAGCTGTGCCGTTCGTTCCTCGATTCGACGTTCCAATGTTTCGTTGAGCTGTCGTAGTTCGCTTTCGGCTTGCTTCGCCGCCGTGATGTCGTGAGCGACTCCGATGAATCCCACATGTTCGCCGGTCGGGTCCCATCGCGGTTGCGATTCCGATCTCAACCATCGCCACTCGCCATCAGCCCTTTTGTATCGGGCTTCCAGTACGAATGGCTTGAGCGAGGATTCTCCTTCGACTTGCTCTTTAAAAATCCGCGGCAGGTCGTCCGGATGCAAGACTTTTCGCCAGTCGAAGACGACGGCTTCATCAAAGGGCAATCCGAGAAAATCGAGATAGGATTGGTTGGCAAACGATCGGGTGCGGTCGAGCTTGGTAACCCAAATGGGAACGGGCGCGCTATTGGCGATCAGCCGAAACCGTTCCTCGCTCTCCCGAAGGGTCTCCTGGGCCACCATCCGATCGGTGATATCGATGTGCGCGCCGACAAGACGGATGGCGCGTCCATCGACGTCGCGATCGATCTTTGCCGTCACGCTTATCCACCTGACCTGATCGTCGCTTGGGCGAACGATCCGGTATTCCGAGGAATAGTCCTCCTCCCGACCTGCGAGCGCCGACAGGAAATACGCCACCGTTCGTTCTCGATCGGCCGGATAGATCCGCTTGACCCAATCTTCATGCGTCTCGTTGATGGCCTCAGGCCCGAGGCCATGGATCATGAGGTATTCCGGGGAACGCCGGTTTCGGATGCCGTTTTGAAGGTCGACCTCGACGCCGCCTACCCGGCCGATCCGCTGGATGCGTGCCAGTTCGGCTTCACGTTCCTCCAATGCGCGATGGGCGCGATCGCGCTCGCGAGCGATTTGCTGCAGTGTTTCCGCGGCGTCGCCTTCGGATGAGAGGGTGGGGGGACGGTCCGAACTTGTCATGTGTGCCGCAGTTTTAGGGCATTATCCACCGAGCGGACAAGGCCCTCCGAGCAACGTCGCGTTCATGTTGAGCGTGGAGTTGACGTTTGACCCGCAGGGCGTTTGATTTCTCTTGGCGGCAGGATGAACGAGTGCATTAGGTTGCATTCCAAAGAGCCGGCTTTCCAGATTTGAACGTAGAATCAATGGCGGACCGAGAGATATGAATGCCCACGAAGCTGAGATCACTGCCACGTTCACCAAGCTTCCTGCATTGCTGAGAGCAGACCCTTCGCTTGTCGAGCGTGGACGCCATTTGAACGCTGCCTGCCTGCTCGGGTCGAAAGATCATCCGTTTCACGTCTCCTTTGAGGCAGGCCAGATCGTCGATATTGCGCCAGCGCCGATTCTGATGCGGTCCTGGTGCTTTTCGTACCGGGCGCCGCCGGCAGCCTGGGCCGAATTCTGGAAGCCGTTGCCGCGTCCGGGCTGGCACGATCTGCTGGCGCTCACGAAGAACGGCGAGGCCGTTCTGGAGGGCGATTTGTTGCCCTTCATGACTTATCTGCAATATTTCAAGGACGTGCTCGCTTTGCCTCGCCACAAGCTGCGAGCGATCGCATGAGCGGATTTATTGAACCGATGACGGGCCGTTACGTCCACGTGGAAATCGAAAACGAAATAAACAGAATCTATTTTGAGGAAAGCGGCAAGGGCATTCCGCTAGTGTGTCTGCACACTGCCGGATCGGATTCGCGTCAGTGGCGGCATCTGCTGGCAGATGCGGACTTCACTAAAAATTTTCGGATTGTTGCGTTCGATATGCCCTGGCATGGCAAGTCCAATCCGCCGGCTAGCTGGACCGGCGACGAATATCGCCTGACGACTGCCCGCTATACCGAGACCGTCCGTGCGTTCTGCAAGGCGTTGTCCCTGGAGCGTCCGGTAGTGATGGGATGCTCTATCGGCGGCCGCATCGTTCTCAATCTTGCAATCGACCATGCGTCTGAATTTCGCGCGTTGATCGGGCTTGAAGCAGCCGACTTCCAGGAACCCTGGTACGACACCGCCTGGCTGAACCGTCCTGATGTTCATGGCGGCGAGGTTTGCGCGGCATTGATCTCGGGTTTGATTGCTCCGCAAAGTCCGAGCGAAGCGCGGCGGGAAACATTGTGGGCCTATAAGCAAGGCGGACCGGGCGTCTTCAAGGGCGATTTGTATTTCTACCGGGTCGACGGCGACCTGCGCGGCCGCGTTGCCGCCATCGATACCAAGCTGTGTCCGTTGTACCTGCTGACGGGCGAGTACGATTTTTCGTGCACGCCTGCCGATACGTTACGGACGGCGGCCAGCATCGGCGGAGCCGAAGTCGTTATCATGGACGAGCTTGGCCACTTTCCGATGAGCGAGAATCCCGCGCAATTCCGCCGCTACATCGCGCCGGTTCTCGACCGCATTGTTCAGCAGAACGCGCCGGTCGCGAGCACGTAGTTTGGACCTTGACTCCAGACAACCGTTATCTTCATTTCGACTGTGCTGTCCGCGGTTACTTTCACGTTGGAAAACAATGCTGGCGGTTGAACGAGCATTATCGCCGACGCACGAGGCTCCCTATCGCGGCTTACGCGTTCTCGACTTCGGTCAGGGCATCGCATCGCCATATTGCGCGATGCTGCTCGGCGTCTACGGCGCCGAAGTTATCAAGGTCGAACCGCCCGAGGGTGACTGGTCGCGCTACCTTGGAACGACTTACGGCAGTCACACCACGCTTTCTGCCGTTTACAATCGCGGCAAGCGCAGTCTCTGCCTCGATCTGAAGCACGCCGAGGGGGTGCGGGTTGCGCAACGGCTCGCCGCTGATTGCGACATATTCATCGAAGGCTTTCGTCCCGGCGTCGCCGCCCGTCTGGGGATCGGTTACGACGAGCTCGCCCGCGATAATCCGGGGCTGATCTATCTCTCGATCAGCGGCTTCGGGCAGCATGGCCCTTACGCAAAACGGCCCGGCTCTGACTCCGTGGCGCAGGCATTTTCGGGGCTGGTGTCGGTCAACGTCGGCAATGACAAAACTCCGCATCGGGTCGGCACGACGATTTCCGATGTCGCGACCGGGGTCTACGCATTCCAGGCGATCGCCACCACGCTGTTAGCGCGCGCCACGCTTGGCACCGGGCGATGGATCGATGTCAGCCTCGCGCAGTCGACGGCCGCTTTGCTTGGCCACAAGGTCGCCGAGTATGTTCTCGAAGGCGGTACACCACGCGCGCTCAATGTCCCAGCGGGCTCGTATCAAACGAACGACGGCTGGCTCATGGTCACGCTGGTTAACGAGGCACAGTACAAACGCCTCTGCGCCGCAATCGAGCGCGAAGATCTTGCCAGCGATCCACGGTTTGCGGATTTTGCGGCGCGCGCCAATTCAGCAGACACGTTGATTGCGCAGATGCGCGAAGTGTTCCTTACCCGGTCAAGCGAAGCCTGGCTGACCAAACTCCATGCGTCCGATATCATCGCGGAGCGCATCCTTAGTCCCGGCGAATGGCTGCGCAATGTTCACGTCGAAGCCACCAAAGCCGCGGTTTGTCAGGATACGCCAGGCGTCGGACTGGTATACGCGCCTCGCACGCCCGGATTCTCGGGGCTATCCGAGGATGATCTGCGGCCCGCTCCCGACATCGGCGCGGATAGCCGCGAGGTTCTGCTCAACGCGGGATTTGATCGCGAAGCCATCGACAATTTGATAAAGGCCGGGGTTGTTCGAACTTCCGCAGGTTGAGAAGGTCGACAAGAAAATACGAAGCAAAGGGCAAAAGAGGAAACGAATGGCAGGATTATATTTTGAGGAGTTTGAAGTTGGGCGCGTGTTCCATCATGAATTCAGCCGCACCGTCACCGAAATGGACAATACGATGTTCAGTCTGCTGACGATGAATCCGCAACCGCTGCATCTCGACGCTCACTTCTCGGAGAGCACCGAGTTTGGTCAGAGGCTGTTCAACAGCCTGTATACGTTAGGCATCATGATCGGCATGAGCGTGTACGACACCACCCTCGGGACGACGATCGGCAACTTGGGGATGACCGACGTCAAATTCCCGAAGCCCGTGTTTCATGGCGATACGCTGAAGGCACATACCAAGATCATATCCAAGCGCGCCAGCAAATCGCGGCCCACGCAGGGCATCGTCGAATTCGAGCATACGGCGACGAACCAGCGCGGCGAGGTGGTGGCGAGTTGCCGGCGTACCGGCCTGATGCACTGCAGACCGAAGGCCTGAACGGATGCGATCATTTCTTTTTGTTCCGGGCGATAGCACCCGCAAATTTGAAAGCGCGAAGAAAACCGCCGCTGACGCGCTCATCCTCGATCTGGAAGATTCGATCGCACCGGATCAAAAGGTTGTTGCGCGCGGCATCACCCGAGGCATGCTCGATGCCCGCAATCCCGATCAGAAAATATTCATCCGGGTCAATGCGCTTGACACGGACATGACGCTCGGTGACCTGGCTGCGGTGATGCCGGGACGGCCCGACGGCATCGTGCTGCCGAAATGCGCCGGAGCGGCTGATGTCAACCATCTTGCGTTGTATCTCGACGCGTTCGAAGCGGCTGCGGGTCACGAGCCGGGAAGTACGCGCATCGTGATCGTCGCCACCGAAACGGCGCGCGCGGTGCTCAAGCTGCTCGATTTCGAGGGTGCGAGCCCAAGGCTTTGGGGCATGATGTGGGGCGCGGAAGATCTAGCCGCGTCGCTGGGCGCATCGCGCAACCGCACGGCGGGGCGCTTTCACGGACCATTCTTGCTGGCGCGCGATCTGTGCCTGATCAGTGCTGCTGCCGCAGGCGTGGTAGCAATCGACACCATCGCGACCGATATCGATGACCTCGTGGCGTTGAAAGCAGAGGCCATTGCGGCGCGCCATGACGGATTTCTATCGAAGGCCGTCATTCATCCCAAGCATGTCGACGTCGTCAATGCGGCGTTCATGCCAACCGATGAGGAGATCGCGTGGTCGCGAAAAATTATCAAGGCCTTCGAGGACAATCCGAATTCCGGCGTCGTGAAGATGGATGGCAAGATGATCGACAAGCCGCATCTTCGTGCCGCGATCAAGATACTTGCGCAGGTTCAGGGTCAGGACTGAAGCCGCGCGTCGGCTATGGCGAATGCGGCTCAACCGAAGTGCGCGCGACGAATGCGCCGTCAGCGATAAGAAGCTCAATCTCGCTGTTCGAGAAACCGGCGTCGCGGAGAATTTCCGCGCCGTGTTCACCGAGATTTGGCGGGTATTGACGGACGGACGGCGGCGTTTTGCTCCAGGTCGCAGCGGGACCGGCGACGCGCAATTCGCCCTCGGTTGGGTGTTCGATGGATTGAAACAGTCCGACCGCGGCTAGATGCGGGTCGTCAATCAGGCTGTCGAGATCGTGCAGCGGCGCGTGCGAAATGTCGGCCTCGTCAAACAGCTGCATCCATTCGGATGTTCGGCGGGTCTTCATCACGTCGGAAAACCAGCCGTAGACATAGTCGTAGTTGTTTGTTCGCGCCGTGATAGTCGTCAGGCGCGCGTCGAGCGCGGCGTCGTTAGCCCGCCCGAGCGCGCGGAAAAACGCGGTCCATTGTTTGTCGGTATAGACCAGCGCGCAGATATAGCCATCGCTGGTTTGGTAAGGCCGGCGATCGGGCGAAAGCAATCTCGAATAGCCGGGCGGGCCGATCGGCGGCTCAAAACTTCGCCCAGCCATGTGATCACCCAGCACGAACTGCGCCATGGTCTCGAACATTGGTATTTCGATCGACTGTCCTTCGCCAGTGCGGTCGCGATGCAGCAGCGCGGCGAGCACCGCATGCACCGCATTGAGTCCGACGATACGGTCGGCGATCGTTGCCGGTGAATAGCGCGGCTCGCCTGCGATCTTGCCGGTCAGCGCCGGCAAGGCCGTCATGCCCTGGATCAGATCGTCATACGCCGGCCGTCCGGCATACGGACCTTGTTCGCCGAAACCGTGCAGGCTGGCGTAAACAAGCCGCGGATTCAGCGCGAGCAGATCGTCCGCGCCAAGCCGCAGGCGGCGCATCGCCGCCGGCCGTACGTTATGAATAAATACATCAGCCGTAGCGCAAAGCCGCAGTAACGCTTCGCGGCCGCCAGTTTTCTTCAGATCGAGTATGATGGAGCGTTTGTTGCGGTTGCCCTGAAGATACATCGCCCCCATTTGCGGATTGCGCATGGGGGCTGCGTGACGCATGACGTCGCCTTCGGGGCTTTCGACCTTTATCACATCAGCGCCGTAGTCGCCGAGAATCATGGTCGCGTAAGGCCCCATCATCACGCTGGTCAGATCGATGATCTTGACGCCGGCGAGAGGGCCCGTCACGGAACGCGCGTTCAATGACCCGCGGCCAAAGCCTCGGTGAAAGCCTTGAAAACTTCACTGCCGGGCTTGCCGCGCTTGTCCAGTTCCTTCATCCAGTCTTCCGATACCGACTTGAAGGCGGTATCGAAGACCTTCCGATCATCGGCGCCGAATTCGATGACCTTCATGCCCTGCGACTTGATCTTTTCGGTCGCGGCCTTTTCACCGTCCTCGAACCGCTTGCATGCTTCGCGCGTGGTTTGCTCGCCGGCTTCGACCAATGCCTTGCGGACGTTCTCCGGAAGCGATTTGAATTTTGCTTCGCCGATCGAATAGGTGAAGATCGCCGTGCCGAAATTAAGTCCCTCGGTGCCCGACTTCAGGATTTTGCCGAAGTCGTAAGACACCGAGCTCTGGTAGGAAAAGATCAGGCCGTCGAGCGTGCCCCGAGTAAGCGATTCGTAAATCTCGGGTGCGGCCATCCGAACAGGTACGCCGCCGATCGAACGCATCATCAAGTCCATTGCGCCGCCGGTGGTGCGGATCTTCAGGCCTTCCAGGTCTTTTGCGGTTTTTACCACCCGGCTCGTGGCTAACAGAACCTGATAGGCGGGCAGAGCGATGGTCACCAGCGGCCGTAATTGGTTCGGCGCAAATTCCTTGGTCTCCAGAATGCCGCCGTTGTGCGATATCTTGTAGAAGGCAAGAGAGCCCTGGCATTCGGTATCGAAAACTCCGGGTAGTTCGGCGACCGCCGTCAGCGGATATTTTTCGGACGAATAAGACGGCACGATATAGGAAACGTCGGCGACACCTGCGACGGTCAGCTGCGCCATGTCCTTGGCCTTGCCGAGCTGTTCGGCCGGATAGACCTGGAATGCCACCTGGCCGTTGGTGGCCTTGGTGACTAGCTCCATGAACGGCTTTGCCACCAGTTCATGAATGACGTGACCGGCTGGGAGGCTCTCGGCGAGCCGTAGCGTGATTTTTTCCTGGGCGGTCGACGGCGACGCGCCGGCTGCAAGGAGGATTGCAGCGCCGACGAGGCCTCTGCCCAAACGAACCATCATAGTTTCTCTCCCGGTTAGTCGTTTTTGTTTTCAGTAACCCATTTTGATCGGCAGCCACAGGATGATTTGCGGCCAGACAACAAGTATCGCAATCGCAAACAAATGGGCCACGAAGTGCGGAAATACACCGTGGAACACTTCGCTTACGGGACGCCCCGAATAGCGCGCCACTACAAAGCAATTCAGTCCGACCGGCGGCGTAATCATGCCGACTTCCGCGGTGACGATCTTGATGACCCCGAACCACAGCGGATCGTAACCCAGCGACTTGATCAGCGGCAGGACGATGGGCACCGTGAGCACGAGAATGGCGATCTGGTCCATGAAAGAACCGAGAACAATGTAACCAAACAGGATGATCGTCAGGATTACCCACGGCGCAACGTGCAGTCCGCCCACGAAGGTCACCAGATTTTGCGTCACCTGGGTCAGCGTGAAGAAATAGCCGAAGATCGAAGCGCCGAGCAGGATCATGGCGATCATGCAAGTGCCATGTGCCGAGCGGAGCAGGGCGCTGCGCAAGCTCTGCAGATTTATTTTTCCCTTCCATATTGCGAGCAGGAACGCGCCGAACGCTCCCAGCGCCGATGCTTCAGTCGGCGTCGCGATTCCCGAATAAATCACGCCGGTCACCATGCCAAACAGGAGCAGCATCGGCCCGACGACTTTCAGCATCCGGAATTTTTCGGCCAGCGTTACTGCCGGTGCTGCGGGTGCGCGCGATGGGTCCTGCCAGGCGAGAAACCAGACCGTCGCCATAATCGTGATCGTCACCAAGATGCCGGGAATGACGCCGCCGATCAGCAATGCGCCGATGTTCACCTCGGCGAGCAGACCATAGATGACGAGCGCGACCGACGGCGGAATGAGCATTGCCAGCGTGCCGGAAATCGCAACCACGCCCGCGGCCATCCTCGGCTCATAGCCCTGCTTGAGCATCGCGGGGAGGCTGGTAGCAGACAGCGTCGCAGCCGATGCCGTGCTGGTGCCGCAGATCGCGCCAAAACCAGCGCCGGCCAAAGCCGTCGCCATGCCGAGGCCGCCGGGAACGCGGCCGACCCATGCGGCGGTGGCTTTGAACAGGTCGTCGGCGATGCCGCTGACCAAAACGAATTCCGCCATCAGCAGGAACATCGGAATCGTAATCAGTTCGTACGACGTGACCGCCGACAGCGGCGCGGTCTGCAGAATGCCCGTCAGTATCGGCATGCCTCCGATAAGATAAAGGCCGAGCACGCCCGAACCGGCCATCGCAAAGCCGACCGGCGTGCCGATCGCCAGCAGCACGAACAAGGCAATCATCACCAGCGTAAGAATCATTCGAACGTTTCCTCGGCGGCGTGCGATTCCGGCAGCGCAATCACCGCGCGTCCGGTGACGAGGGAAAGCACATGTCCGATCAGATGGAGCGACAGCCGCAGCGTGATAAGCCCGGCACCGAATGGCACGAGCCCGATCGAAGGCCACATCGGCCACGGAATCGCCCCTGCCATGACATCGCTCGATCGGAAGCTATCGACGGTGCGCAGGATTCCCAGATAAGCGATCAATGAAAATACACAGATGCCGACGAGGCACGTGACGATCTCCGTCAGGCGTATCATTGCTGGCGGAAATTTTTGCTGCAGTATGTCGACGCTGACATGGGCGTGGCTGGCGTAGGCTTCGGAGAGGATCAGGAAAAATACGCCTGCCATCAGATAAAGCGAGATCAGGTCATAGGCCCATGAAAACGGTTTGTTGAAAACATAACGCATGATCACATCGCTGAAGACGATGATCATGATCGCAAACATGAAAATCGCCGCGATGGTCGATACCGCTTTCTCGACGGCCGTCAGCGCTCTTAACATCCGGTCGAGCAAATCAATTTCCTTCAGCTCTTAAGGTGCCCTGGCAAAACGCGATGAAGCGCCGACCCTATTTGGCGGGCATGGTAGCGACAGCGGCATCGAACTCCTTCAAGGCATCGCTGCCACGCTTGCCCCGTGAATCGAGTCCCTCCGCCCAAGTCTTCGCCACACCTTTCAGAAGGTCCTTGAATTTCTCCGATTGTAGAGTTTCGAAGCGCACTCCCTGCGTTTCCAGTGTCTTTTCGGTGGTCTCGTCGGCTTTCTGCACTTCCTGGCACGCCGAGGGGATGATCTCGTCCGCTACGTCGATCATCGCCTTCTGGATTTCCGGCGACAGCTTCTTCCAGGCGCTGTCACTGATCGAATAAGACACGATGAAGCTGCCGAATCCAACGCCATCGGTTGAGTACTTCACGAGCTTGTCCGCGCCATAAGCGACCACGCTCTCGAGCGGAAACAGCAGCCCGTCCATGGTGCCGCGCGATAGCGATTCATAGGCGTCAGGTGCGGCCATCCGCACCGGAACGGCGCCGAGCGCGCGCAAGGTTAGATCCTGCGCGCCGCCGGTAGAGCGAAGTTTCAGTCCGCTCACGTCGGACACGTCCCTGACCGCATTCTTGACGGTGAAAATGCGGTATTGCGGCAAGCTTACCGCGAGCAGCAGCCGGATGTTGTTGCCGGCATAGTCCTGCTCGGCGATGACGCCGTTTCTCGCCAGCTTCCAGTAGGCGAGCGTGCCCTGGCATGAATGCTGGAATGCACCGGGCAACATCGCAACTTCGGAAACCGGCATCTTGTCCGACGCATAAGCCGGCGCGACGTAGCCGATATCAGCGACCCCGGTTTGCGTGAGCCGCAGCATATCTGTCGCCTTGCCGAGCTGCTGCGCAGGGTAGTGTTCGAAGATTACTGCGTTGTTGGTCCGTTTCTTGACCTCTTCCATCCACGGCTCAAGGATCAGCTTGACGAGATAGTGGCCCTTCGGAAATGAATCGGCGACGCGTAGCTTGATCGGATCGGCAGCCACTGCTGCGTTTGTCGACGCAAAGATCAATCCAAGAATGACAACGATCCGTCGTGCCCTCACAAATATTTCCTCCGCTGATCGCAAGGTTTTCGATAGCTGCACATAAAACAATACGCGCCGTCAAGAATATCGATGTCGAGATCGTGCGGTTGCGATTTCAGTAAGGATCAAAATTCTGCCCTGCGATCATCGACGTTCCGACGATCCCATGACGGGTGTTAATCCCATAGGGGGTCGGGCCGCGCCCCATCCTGCGGAAACGTTATCGCATCAACAATATTGTGCGTTGGAATGTCAGCTAAAATGTTGACAATCCAAAGGGCCGGGGTACGCTAGCTTCGTGAAGGCCAGAAAGAGCAGTCATAAAGGGACGAAACGGATGCCGGAGGTGCTTGCCGCACTGCGGGAACGCATCAGCCGCCATGAGTTACCTCCCGGCAGCAAACTGCTCGAGACAGAACTCAGCGAGGAGTTCAGCGTTTCGCGCGCGTGCATTCGCGACGTGTTTGGCGTGCTCTCCCAGCGAGGATTGATCCGCAGAATTCCCCAGCGCGGCGCGGTGGTAGAACGCCTCGATCTCTCGCAGGTTTTTGAAGTCTATGAGGTCCGCGAAGCACTCGAAGGGCTCTGCGCCAGACTAGCGACGAGCAAAATGCCGCCAGAAAGCTGGCAGGATCTTGTAGAGCTTTTCGGCAAGCCAATTGAAGCCGATATCGAGCGCGGCGATCTCGAAGCCTACATCGTCAAATTGGAATTGCTTCGCCGCAGGACGATCGAAGGCGCGCATAACGCTGTTCTGGCCGACCTGCTCGATAATATCCAGGACCGCACCCGCGCCATCATCCGCCGCATCATCGTGCTGCCCGGCCGCGCATCGGTCGGACTCAGCGAGCATCGCGCCGTCCTTGCGGCCATGCGGCGCGGCGATCCGGATGCCGCAGAGGCGGCCAAGCGCGCCAATATTCGAAGCGGCGCCGCCTATCTCAAGCGTTATGAATCGTTTGTGCTGTGAGCGACGAAATGAAGCACAGCGCACTAAGCAATGGACCGCTGACCGGCTTACGCGTTCTCGAACTCGGCTCGACGGTGGCCGGTCCGTTCTGTGGGCGCTTGCTGGCCGACTTCGGCGCCGAGGTTATCAAGATCGAGGCAGCGGAAGGCGATACGGTTCGTTCGATGGGCAAGCGCTTGAACGGCCGTTCGCTTTATGCCGCCAGCATCTTTCGCAACAAAGAACTGATCTCGATCGATCTCAGGCTGCCGGCGGGGCAGGAAGTTGTTCGCAAGCTGGTGCGCTCGTGCGGCGTCGTCGTCGAGAACTTCCGGCCTGGCGCGCTGGAAAAATGGAATATCGGTTACGACGATCTGTCGCGTATCAATCCGGCACTGATCATGGTGCGCATCAGCGGCTTCGGACAAACCGGGCCCTATTCGGAACGCCCCGGCTTTGGCGTCATCGGCGAAGCGCTGAGCGGACTACGTCATATCACGGGCGATCCCGACCGTCCGCCCGCGCGTGTCGCGGTTTCGCTGACTGATTATATCACGGGTCTCTACGGCGCGTTCGGAGCGGTGATGGCTATCCTCGCGCAGCGCCAGACCGGGCGCGGACAGTACGTCGACACGGCACTCTACGAGGCGGCGTTCTCGTTCATGGAACCGCACATTTCCGCCTACGACAAACTGGGTTTCGTCGCTGGACGCGCTGGCTCGCGCCTTCCGGACAGCGTGCCTAATAATCTTTATGCCACCCGCGACAAGGCATTCATCCACATCGCCGCCGTCGGAGATGCCGTATTTCGCCGCTTTGCGGAAACGATGCAGCGTGGCGAACTCGCCGACGATCCGCGCTTCCGAAGCAATCTCGATCGCGGCACGAATGCCGACGAACTTGACGTGATCATCTCCGCTTGGACTGAAACGCACGACCTCAAGACGCTCGAAGAGCTTCTGCACAATTCAGCCGTGCCAGCATCGCGCATCTATACAATGGCGGATATCTTTCAGGATACGCACTTTGCGGCGCGTGGCGCGATCGTCGATGCACCGGATGCAGAGCTTGGCTCGATCAAGATGGCGAATGTCGTGCCGCGTCTTTCGGAAACACCGGGACGCGTGCGCAACGCAGGCGGAGGAGTGGTCGGGGTCAGATACACGTGACGTGCTACAGCGCGTCGCCGGACTGACCGCGGCTGAGATCGATGGTTTGGCGAAAGCGGGCGTTGTCGCCTGCGCGCCACGCGGGGATTCGCTAATGGCAACTCAAGGCAATCTCGGCACATCCACGGAAGATCAGGATGATCTTGATCGCCGCCGTAGCATCGCGCTGCAGATGGGCGGCGAGAAAAAGCTCGCCAGCCGGCGCGAAAAAGGCATCCTTGATGCTCGCAAACGGATTGAGCTTCTGCTTGATCCCGGCAGTTTTCATGAAGTGGGGCTGCTTAGTACTTCGATGATGCCGCAGGACCGCGGCAAGACGCCAGCCGATGGCAAAATTGCCGGCTACGGACGTGTTGCTACCCGTGAGGTCGCCGTCATCTCGAACGACTTTACGGTGAAGGGCGCATCGAGCAGCGCCACCAATGGCAAGAAGATCGGTCATATCAAACGAGTCGCGACCGAGCGCGGATTGCCGATCGTCTTTCTGGGAGAATCATCGGGCGCGCGCATGCCGGACACGATGGGCGCGCGAGGCATGGGCACCATGCTCGGCTCAGACCCGACGCAATATCTGCGGATGCGCGAGACGCCATGGGCCGCTGCCGTTCTCGGCGACTGCTACGGCTCGTCGACCTGGTACACCTGTTGTTCGGATTTCGCCGTGATGCGCAAGGGCGCCGTGCTCGCGGTGTCGAGTCCCGGCCTCGTGGAGCAGGCGCTGAGCGAAACCGTGGATCCGCAGACGCTCGGCGGGTGGAAGCTTCATGCCGAGACCACCGGGCTCATCGATCGAGCAGTGGACACGGACGAGGAAGCGCTCGCGATGGTCCGACGCTTTCTATCTTATATGCCGAGCCACCACGCGGAGGCGCCGCCGAGAGTGCCAGCACCGGCGGGCTCAGCCGCAAGCGCCGACCAGCTTGCAAAGTTGCTTCCGGCCCGCCGCACGCAGGTTTACGATGTGCGCAAGATCATCGCCGCGGTGGTCGATCAAGAAAGCGCGTTTGAATTAAAGCCGCAGTTCGGCAAGGTGGCGGTCACGACCTTGGCGCGTCTTGACGGTCATGTCGTCGGCATCGTCGCCAATAATCCGCTTTTCAAGGGCGGCGCGCTCGACACAGATGCGTGCGAGAAGATCACCAGCTTTATCGTGTTATGCGACAGCTTCAACATCCCGCTTATTATGCTGGTCGATACGCCCGGATTCAGCATCGGACCTGAAGCCGAACGTCGCCGCGCGCCGGGCAAGATCATGAACTTCATGAACGCGCTGTCGCTTTGCACGGTACCAAAACTGTCCGTCATCCTGCGCAAGAGCTACGGCCAAGCCTATCTGAACATGGGCGGCGGCCGCAATTCGGATGAGGTCGCGGCTTGGCCAGGCGCGGAGATCAGTTTCATGGACCCGCATTTTGCGGTTCGGATCGTTCACGCCCATGAACCGGATACGCCCGAGTTCGCCGAAGCGTTGCGAGAGATGGAGCGCGATAATTCCGTTTACGGAATTGCCGAAATCTTCGGTATTCAAGCGGTGATCCGCCCTGAGGAAACACGGGAGCACCTGATCCGCCTTCTTGAGGTACATCAGCTTCGCCGAACCAATGGCGTCGGCGAGCATCTGATGCGCGCCTGGCCGACAAGTTACTGATAAGAATAATGAGGATGACACAGAATGGCTAAGCTGCAGGCGAAATCGGAAGTCAGCGGATCGGTCTGGAAGATCGAGGTGACCGTCGGGCAGAGCATAGCCGAAGGCGACGTGATCATGCTGATCGAATCCATGAAAATGGAAATTCCGGTTGTCGCGGAAACGGCGGGCAAGGTCGCCGCGCTTCTCGTTGCCGAAGGCGAAGCCATCGTCGAGGGACAGGCTGTCGCGACGTTGGAGACATGAGACTGCCATGAGTTGGGAAGCCGAAACTCAGGAAATCGCGCGACGGCGCGCCTTTGCGGATCAGCAGGGCGGCGCTGAAATGGTCGCGCGGCAGCATGACGCCGGCCGGCTCACCATTCGGGAGCGCGTTTCCAGTCTTGTCGACGAGGATTCGTTTCAGGAGGTCGGGCGGCTGACCGGCACGGCGAAATACGTGGATGGCGCGCTGCAGTCGGTCGTTCCGGCGCCCTATGTGATGGGACTTGCAAAAATCGGCGGTCGCGATGTCGCGATCGGCGGAGAAGATTTCACCGTGCGCGGCGGCACGAGTTGGGGGGGCACACGGCGAAAGGGCGGGCAGGGCGGCTTCGTCGAAGACATCGCGCACAACTATCGTATTCCGCTGGTCAATCTCATCGACGGCGCTGGAGGCAGCGTCACGTCCGCGGAGCGCCGCGGCTATTCGGTTCTCCCCGGCATCCACGGCTTCGAGCAGTCGGTGAGATTGCTGGGTGAAGTCCCGGTGGTCAGCGCTGTGATGGGTACGGCCGCGGGTGGACCGGCAGGACGCGCGATCCTGTCGCATTTCAGCGTGATGGTGAAGGAGACAAGCCAGATCTTTGCCGCCGGGCCGCCGGTGGTAAAGCGTTCGCTCGGACAGCAGATCAGCAAAGAGGAATTGGGCGGCTCGAAGGTCGCCGTCGATGCCGCTGGAACGATCGACAACGCAGCGGAGAGCGAAGAGGCGGCGTTCGATCAAATCCGGCGCTTCCTCAGCTACATGCCGCAGAACGTGTGGGAGTTGCCGCCGACGCTAAACAGCGATGATCCGGCAAACCGCGCTGACGAGGAATTGCTTTCGATCGTGCCCAAGGATCGCCGCAAGCCTTACAACATGCGAAAGCTGATGACGCTTGTTGCCGACAAGGGCTCGCTGTTCGAAATCCAGCCGAGCTTCGGCCGTGCGGTGATCACATCGCTTGGCCGGATGGACGGACAGGTGGCTGGTTTCATCGCCAACAATCCAATGATCTACGGCGGCGCGATGGACGGCGCGGCCGCCCGCAAGCAGATACACTTCATCGATCTCTGCGATTGCTTTCATATTCCGATCGTTTTTCTCGTCGACGTCCCCGGTTTTATGGTCGGTCTGCAGGCCGAGCAGGCGGCGACGCTGAGAGACGGCATGCGATGCGTTCACGCGGCGATGCAGGCCACCGTTCCAATTCTCACCGTAATCATTCGCAAGTGTTACGGCATGGCCGGCATGGCCACTTGTGACAAGAATGGTCTCGATCTTAAGATTGCGTGGCCTTCGGCGGAATGGGGATCGCTTCCGATCGAAGGCGGCGTCGCAGCGGCCTTCCGGCGCGAAATAGAGCAGTCTGGCGATCCGGCGGCGCGTGAGAAAGAACTTGAGGCAGAGTTGCGCGCATTTGCCTCGCCATTTCGGACAGCGGAGGCGTTCGCAATCGAAGATATTATCGATCCGCGCGAGACTCGCGCGTATCTCTGCCGATTTCTAAATGCCGCCCGGGGAAGGCTTGCAACGAGCCTCGGACCAAAACCGAAATACGGCGTACGTCCATAAGGGCGGCGAATGAGGGAGGAAAATATGAGCAGGTGGAAAATTGCGCTCACGCTCGCACTGACATCCGCCGTCACGGTGTTTTCGACGCTCATACGTGCTGAGGAGCCCAAGCTGCTGAAAGTTCGTTTCGGAGTTCTCACCACCGCGTCGCAGGCAGCGTTCGTGGTTGGGGTAAAGGCAGGAATCTTCCGCAAGCACGGTTTCGACGTGGACATCACTCCGCTCGGAACCGGCGCGCAAGCCAATCAGGCGCTGGCAGCAAATCAGGTCGACTGGTCTGGCGGCGGCATCGAGTCGACCGTGGTGGCTTGGGCCAACGGTCTGCCGTTCAAGGCCTACGCCATGTACGCCAAGGGCGGCGATTCTTATGGCATCCTGGTCCGCAACGATTCCAATATTGCCAAGGCAGAGGATCTGCGCGGCAAGAAGGTCGCCGTGCCCCAAGGCACCGCCCCGGCGCAAGGATTAAATCAGGTGGTTCGCAAAGCCGGGCTGCCTGCCGATTCCGTGAAGCGCGTCAACGCGACTTACGGCAACATGGGCCAGATGCTGGTTCAGGGGTCCGTCGACGCGATGGTTGGGCTGGAGCCGTTTTTGACGCTTACGCAGAACGTCATGGAAGGAAAAGCGTCGATGCTCATGCGCCTCGGAGAATATGTCCAGGGCGGCGGGTTTTTCCTGATGAGCGATAATTGGACAAAGGCAAATCCCGACCGCGTTGCCGAGGGGGTGCAGGCTATCTGGGAGTCGCAGCAATGGCTTCGCAAACACCCGCAGGAAGCCGCCGAAATAGAAGCCGCCTATCTCAAGGTCAAACCGGGCGATATCGACGCAGCGTTCAAATGGCTGAAGTACGATCCTCTGGTCGATGAATTCACCAGACAGTCCATCAAAAGCACGTCTGACTACCTTGCCACCGAAGGGTTCATTTCGAAGCCCGTCGATGCCGAAGAGCATCTGAAAGAACTCGACAAGGTCACCGCCGACCTGAAGACCAAAGCGGCAAGCCTGCTCGAATGAGTGCTCCCACCGAAATACTTTCGGCCCGCAATATCAGCAAGTCGCACCCCGACGCCAACACTGGCGGAGAGACCGAAGCGCTTCATGACGTCTCGATAACCGTCAATCATCATGAATTCGTTTCGGTGATCGGACCCTCCGGTTGCGGAAAGTCCACCTTGCTGCGGATCGTCGCCGGACTTGATCAGCCAAGTTCGGGCGAGATCAACGTCGCGGGACAGCGCGTCTCGCGTCCCGGCGCTGACCGCGGCATGGTGTTTCAGGAATACGCGCTGTTTCCCTGGAAGACTACGCAGGCGAATGTCGAGTTTGGCCTGCTCTTGAAGGGCGTCAACAAGGTGGAGCGTGCGCAGATCGCGCGGCGATTCATTGACCTCGTAGGGCTGACGGGCAGCGAACAAAAATATCCGCATCATTTGTCAGGCGGGATGCGCCAGCGTGCGGCCGTCGCCCGCGCCTTGGCGAACAACCCCAAGATTCTTCTGATGGACGAGCCCTTCGCCGCGGTCGACGCGATGACGCGGCAACGTCTGCAGGAAGAGCTGACGATGATATCCGCGGTCGAGCAGACCACCGTGCTGTTCGTCACGCACGCGATCGAAGAGGCGGTTTTTCTTTCGGATCGCGTTGTCGTTCTATCGGATCGTCCCGGCCGGGTGATTAGCGACATGAAAATTGAGCTCGACCGGCCACGGCGATGGGATCAACTTGCACGTGAACAGCACTTCAAGGATTACTGCGAGCAGTTGACCCGGCTTATCTATGGAACGAATCGTCCTGCAGGGATCGCGTCATGACAGCGCTGCCCGCATCGCGGCAGCTTCTCAGGCAATGGCGGCCCACGTGGCTCATTAGGGAGATCATGCCGTTCGCCGTTGGCATCCTGATCTGGCAGGCGCTGTCCTCGCTGAACATCTGGCCCAGCGTGCTGTTCCCGTCGCCGGTTCAGGTTTTCCTCACGTTTGGCACCGACATTCACTCCGGCGTACTGCTCAAAGTCTGGGCGTCAGCCTTGTGAGCCTGGCCTGGGGATTTCTCGTTGGCGCCGCGATCGCGATGCCGCTCGGCTACCTCATGGGATTGAACAGCGCGAGCCGCGATTTCTTCGATCCGCTGGTCAATCTGCTTCAGGCTATTCCGGGTCTCGCCTGGATTCCGTTTGCCATCCTGTGGTTTGGATTGGGCCAAGGCGCCGTCATCTTCATCATCGTGATGTCGGTATTTTTCCCGGTCCTGCATAATCTGCTCACCGGCATTCGCGTCATTCAACCTGTGCTGGTCGAGGCTTCACAGACGCTTGGCGCGGGCCGCGCCGCGATCATCAGGCACGTCATCTTTCCGGCGACGCTGCCGAACCTGATGACGGGCATTCGCCTGGGCATCGCATTCGGATTTCGCTCGCTGGTGGGCGGCGAAATGATCGCCAGTACCGAAGGCATCGGCTATCAGATTTTCAATGCACAGCAATATTTTCAGTCGGCGCGCATCGTCGTGGGCATGCTGAGCATCGGCATCGTCTGGCTGTTGCTCGATCGCCTGATCCTTCGGCCGATCGAACGGCGCACCACGATGCGATGGGGTCTTTTGAGGGAAGGAATTGAGAATACGTGATGCCGGCGCGCTGTAGCTTCGGCACACGCTTCAGACATGCACCGCGCTGCGAACGCGGCCTGCGTTTCCGAATACGCGCAGATAGCGGTCTATCTCAGAAGCGCTTCCGGTAGCTTTTTCCGGATTATCCGACAGCTTCACCGCAGGCCGGCCATCGACCGACGTTACCTTGCAGACGATCGAGATTGGATCGAGATCGACGGAGCCATCGGGCGCACAGCCGACGAAATCGTTGGTCAGGTTGGTGCCCCAGCCGAAACTGATCCTGACGCGGCCATTGAAATGGTGAAAAGTCTCCTCGATCGAGCCGACATCCATGCCGTCGGAAAACACCAGCAGCTTCTCTCGGGGATCGCGGCCCTTCTGTTTCCACCATTTGATGATCTCTTCGCCTGCGGCAATCGGCGGCGCGCTGTCCGGTCGAAAACCGGTCCAGTCCGCCACCCATTCGGGCGCGTCGCGCAAAAAGGGTTTGGTGCCGAAGGCGTCGGGAAGCGCGATCAGCAGATTGCCGCCATAGGTGTCGCGCCACTGGTCGAGCACACGATAGGGCGCCCAACGCAGCTCGTTGTCATCGTTAGCCAGCGCCGCGGCGACCATGGGCAACTCGTGCGCATTGGTGCCGATCGCTTCCAGATCGTTGTCCATCGCCAGCAATACGTTGGACGTTCCGGTAAACGACGATCCCAGTCCTTCCTTGACCGCCTCGACGCACCAGCGCTGCCACAGAAAACCGTGCCGCCTTCTCGTTCCGAAATCCGAAAGCCGCAGGCCTTCCAGCTTGCGCAATCGCTCGACCTTTGCCCAAAGCTTGGCCTTGGCGCGGGCGTAGAGCACGTCGAGTGCAAAGCGGCCTTGCCCTTTCATCATTTGTCGCGAGCGCAGCTCATTGAGAATCGCAAGCGCCGGAATTTCCCACATCGTGGTGTGCGTCCACGGGCCGTGGAAATGCAGTTCGTATTGGCCATCGACCTTGTTCAGTTCGTATTCGGGCAAACGGAAGGCCGCGAGCCAGTTGATGAAGTCTGGCGAGAACATCTGGGTCTTGCCATAGAACGTGTTGCCGGCAAGCCAGATCAACTCCTTCTTGGCAAAGCGGATGGTACGGGCATGGTCAAGCTGGGCGCGAAGCTCGCTTTCATCGATGATTTCGGCAAGACGCACGCGACGGCTGCGATTGATGACCGAAAAGGTCGTGCGGGTATCCGGATAGAATTCCCGGATCGTTTGCAGCATCAGCAGCTTGTAGAAATCGGTATCGAGCAGGCTGCGCACGATCGGATCGAGCCGCCAGCCGTGATTGTAAGTTCGGGATGCAATATCGGTGACTGCCATTTTCGAACTCTATCCCGGTGCAAACACCGTAACCAGCGGCTTTTGATGTAGCAGCGCAAGCGGGGTCAGCGCTGGACCGTCTGCCGGAGCTGACTGACGGCCGCCTCGACGCCGCTCCAGGCCGGTTTATCGGGCGCGAATTGCCGTCGCAGGTACGCGACGAGTTCGGCCACCTGACGGTCACTTAAGCTGTCCCTGAAAGCCGGCATGTAGCCAAGATCGCTCGAAACGGGCGACGAGATGCCGTGCAGGATTACCTGGATCAGATTGTCCGGCACCGCACTGTGCAAATTGCTGTTCAGTGCAAGCGACGGACGGCTGCCGAACAATGGCGCGCCGCCGACCTGATGGCAGGCCGCACAGGCGCCCTCGTAGAGACGCTCGCCGATCGGCGATGCGGAGACGACCCTGGCGAGTGTTGAGGTTTCCAATTTGGCCCTCAGGGCGTCTTGTGTGGGCTTGTCGGTCGCGCTTTCGTTGAACGATCCGAGATAAGCCGCCATGGCCCTAATGTCCTGATCGGGCAGCGTCGCCAATTCCTTTACGACCGGTGCCATCGGGCCGGCCGCAACCCCGTGGAAACGGGATTCACCAGTCCGAAGATAAGCGAAAAGCTCATCCTCGCTCCACGGAATCGGCGCATGCGAAAGCGACGTCAACGGTGGCGCTTCCCAGCCCTCGGCGACGCCGCCGGCGAGATAGACGCTTTCCTTTTCCGCGCCGAGCGTATTGCGCGGCGTATGGCACGCTCCGCAGTGCCCGAGACCTTCGACCAGATAGGCGCCGCGATTCCATTCCGGGGACCGGGTTGCAACAGCTTCGAATACGCGGGGCCGATGAAACAACGCGTTCCAGCCCCCCATCAACGGACGGAGGTTGAATGGAAAAGCAAGCGCGGTCTCGCGATTGACGGCACGCACCGGCCCCTGCGCCATAAGGTAAGCATAAAGCGCCTGCAGATCGGCATCGGTGGTCGCGGCAAAATGCGTGTAAGGAAACGCCGGATAAAGCTGTCGGCCGTCGCGGTGAATGCCTTCACGCATGGCGCGCTCGAATGCGGATACGACCAAGCGCCGATGCCGGTCCCGGAATCGGGCGTGATGTTGGTGGAGTAGATAATGCCGAACGGCGTTTCGATGGCACGGCCTCCCGCGTTGATCGTGCCATTCGCTTGCGTATGGCAGACCGCGCAATCGCCCAGCGACGCAAGCTGCTGACCGCGCGCAATGGTTGCCGCGGAATAGGTTGATGGATCAGGCGGCGTGACCGGCGCGATCGACCGCCATGGCAGCATCGCCGCGGCGACGCCAACGACTGCAGCACACAACGCGGCAACGCTCGCCAATGCGCCCCGCCGTTTGACAAACGGATTTTGCAACCGGTCGTTTAAAACTGAACGGTTCGTTGGCGTTAAAGGCAATGCGGCCAATGCGCCACTCTGTTCGCCGCGCAACCCTCGTAAAATTCGCTCCGGCGTGAACGGCGGCTCGCGAAAGCGCACGCCAGTAGCGTCGAAGATTGCGTTGGCGATGGCGGCAGCGCTGGGGACGGAGGCGGATTCGCCGACGCCAAGCGGCGGCTGGTCCTGTCGCGGCAGCATCAAGACGTCGATCTTGGGGATATCCGGGAAATTTGATGATGGGATAGGCGCCCCATTCGCGGCTCGTCACCGAGTTGCGATCGAACGAGACTTCTTCCATCAGTGCGCGGCTGGTCGACTGGATGACGTTACCGTGAATCTGATGGCGTACGCCGTCCGGATTGATCATCAATCCGGAGTCTTGACCTGCAACGACGCGCGTTACGCTGACATCGCCGGTCGCCTTGTTGACGGCGACGTCCGTGATCCACGCCGACCAGGCTGCCGGTTTGCCAGGGAACGGTCCGTGGACATAGAGCGCGTAGGCGAAGCCGCGGCCGCGCACGATGTCGCCTTCGGCAACGGACTTTGCCGCACCGGCCGCGGCGTCCAGTTTGCGCGCTCGGCAACGGCGTTCACCAGATTGACGGCGCGCGGGTCTTTCAAACAGCGCAGCCGGTATTCGATGGGATCGACGCCGGCTTCGGTCGCCAGTTCGTCGATATAGGATTCATGCGCGAAGGTATTCGGCAATGCCGAGACGCCGCGCAGCCATGATGCGCGCACGATCGGCGGCATGTCATGCGCCACCACACGCATCGCGTCGTAATCGTAAGGCGGGATCGCGGTGCGATCGCCCATCTCGGACACCGCGGGCGTTGACGCAATGGTCCCGGTGAGCAACAGCGCCAGGGTCGGCGCGCCGTTGGAGGGATAGCGTGTCGCGAAATCATAACCGGCAACGCTGCCGTCGGCATTCAACCCGCCATTGACGTCCATCAACTGCGCGGCGCCCTTTGGCTCCCAAGCATGTTCTTGTTCGCGCGTGAGTTGAACGCGCACGGGACGGCCGACCGCGCGCGACAGCAGTGCCGCATCGGCCGAAACGTCATCGGCGCAGTTGCGGCCATAGCAGCCGGCTGCTTCCATCCGGATTACGTCGATTGCGCTTTCCGGGCGCGCCAGCAGCAGCGCGAGATCGGCACGCAGAATGTGCGGGTTTTGCGTACCGGACCACACCTGGACGTGGCCATGCTGAAAATCCGCAACGGCGCAGGATGGGCCAATCGAGCCGTGCATCTGATAAGGCCAGATATAGGTCCGCCGCATCGGCTTTGCGGCAGCTGAGAGTGCGGCATCGACGTCGCCCTTGTCGATGCAGGACTCGCGGCGTCGAGGAATTGGCACGCAGCGCGGTTTCAACGTCCTTCGAGATCGGGCAGTGTAGGGGTCTGCTTCCAGCTCACTTTGAGCTGGGCCGCCGCCTTGATCGCGTTCTCCTCGCGCTCAGCGACGACGCCGACGAAATCACCGAGCCGAACCACGGCTACCAGACCTGGAATGTGGCGAACCGACGCTTGATCGATCCCGATCAGGCTAGTGCCGACAAACGGTCCTGCATCGACGCCGGCATAAGGGGGGCGCACCACGCGGCCATGCAGCATGCCGGGCACGCGCACGTCATGGACGTAAACCAGTTCCCCGGTGGCTTTCGCTTGAATATCGACTCGCGGCACCGATTGCCCGACGATAGTGTAGGTATCGAGGGCTTTGACGGTCACGTCGTCGGCGAGTTCGAGCTGAATGTTGTCGCCGGCGATCAGTTCGCCGTAGCTGAGGCTACGGTTGTCGCGACCGCGGACCAGACCTTCTTCGATCGTCAACTCGTTGGATGGAAGTTCGAGTCGCTGCGCGGCACGCGCCAGGAGATATTGACGCGCCTGCGCGGCGGCCTTGCGCAACGGGACCGCCGTGATCTGGATGGTTTCGCTGGCGATGGTCGCGCCCTGATTGGGCACACGAGAGGTATCACCGAGCACAACGACGACGCGTGCAAAGGAAACGTCGAGCTCTTCCGCGACGATCTGACCGAGCGCGGTCCGAATGCCCGTGCCGAGATCGACGTGGCCGTTAAAGGCAGTGATAACGCCGTCAGCGGTTATCTCGATAAAGGTTTCGAACTCTGACTTTGCTCCCGGCGCCGGCGGGCGCACGATGGATAACGATCCAGGCAAAGGCTTCGCCATCAATCCGAAACCTCTGCGAGATGACCTGCAGCCCGCATCGCCCCCCGCATGATTTCAACGTGCGCGCCGCACCGGCAAAGATTATAACGCAGCGCTTCGAGCACTTCGGCTTCTGAAGGATGAGGGGACCGCAGCAGCAGCGCCTTGGTCGCTATGATCATGCCATTGAGGCAATAGCCGCATTGCGCGGCCTGCTCCTTGATGAAGGCATCCTGTACCGTGTCGGGACGGTCGCGCGTGCCGAGACCCTCGAGCGTCACGATATCGCGCTCGACGCAGCCGCTGATCGGGACAACGCAGGAACGGCCGACGATGCCATCGATGAGGACGTTGCAGGCGCCGCATTCGCCCAGACCACAGCCGTATTTCGGTCCGTTCAATTGCAGATCGTTGCGCAATACGTAAAGAAGCGCGGTGTCGGACGCGGCGTCGATTTCATGGACCCTGCCGTTGACCTTCAACTTGATCATGATCGGATTAGGCTCATCATCGCGGTCCCATCGAGCGCTGCAACCGCTGCGCTGGTGCAGTTCAAGGATACCGCTTGCACATAAACGTGCAAGCTTACCCTTCGGGGTGAAGTCCTTGCCGGATTTTTGAACAGACCTGCGGGGCATACGGCATATTTAATCAGCATCCGCTGAGTCCGCTGCGAGCGCGCTTGACAGCTTCACCACCCGCGCGCAGCATCGTTCGTATACGAACAAGTCCGGTTTGCTGCCGTTCGTGAGTGCGTTTCATGCTGACCGACACGATCACCGGTATAGGTGCCTCCGACAAGATCCGCTGCGATGCCTGTCCTGTTATGTGCTATATCAAGCCTGGCATGGCGGGTGCCTGCGACCGCTACGCCAATGCCAACGGCGCGCTGGTGCGGGTCGACCCCCATATCGTTCTGGAACGGACGGTATCGCACGGCGGACGGCTGGTGCCGTTTCAGACCGGCGGCGACTGGGACGGCAAGATCGTCGGTGAGCCTGAGGTGGTCGTCACCGCCATTGGCGCCGGCACAACTTACCCCGACTACAAGCCTGCGCCTTTCATCGTGTCCTCGCAAATCGACGGTGTCGACATGGTCACGGTGGTCACCGAAGGAATCTTCAGTTATTGCGGCGTCAAGGTGAAGATCGATACCGACCGCTATCTCGGGCCGGAAACTGCGGCCGTTCGCGTGCAGGGGGAGGCGATCGGTCACGTTACGACCGGCGAATACGGTTCGCAGATGCTCTCGCTCGGCGGCGTGCATCATCTGACCGGCGGCTCAAAGAAAGAAGGCCGTGTCACCTGCGATGCGTTGATGGATTTGAGCAACTGCAAGCCGGTCGAGCTTGCGATCGATGGCGGCGCGACGGTGGTGGTGCAGGCGGGCTACCCGCCGATCGTCAATGGTGTCGCGGAAGAGCGCATGCGGGTCGGCTGCGGCTCGGCGACGATCGGCATGTTCGCCAAGCAATGGCAGGGCAAGGTCGACGAAGTGGTCGTGGTGGACGATCACATCACCGGCGTGCTGTCCGAGCATGAAGCCGGCAAGCAGCTCGATATTCCCGACACCGGTATCAAGATGAAAGGACGCCGCTCGACGCCCGGCCGGTACTTCCAGGTCGCCGAGCCCGGCACCGGCTGGGGCGGTACCAACATCGCCGATCCCTTGTCGATTCTCGGACCGTTCAACCCCAAGGGAGCACGCGCTGGGACGCGCATGCTGATGGTTAGCACCACCGGCGAACACGCGGCCTATTTCGAACTCGACGCGGTGTTGAAGCCGGTCGAGAAGCCGATGCCGGCCGACCTCAAGCTTTCGGTCGAGCGTATCCAGGAAAATTGCGAGCCCGCATTGTGCACGGTGCTGTTCATGGGAGGCGCGGGTGGCTCGTTGCGGTCTGGCGTAACCGAAAACCCGGTGCGGCTGACGCGCTCGGTGAAAGATGCGCTGACGCGGGTAACCTCAGGCGGCGCGCCGGTTTATGTCTGGCCGGGCGGCGGCATCACCTTCATGGTCGATGTCACGCGGTTGCCAGCGGGCGCTTTCGGCTACGTGCCCACGCCGGCGCTGGTGGCGCCGATCGAATTCACATTGAAACTGTCTGATTATGCGGCGTTAGGCGGCCACATGAATTACGTGCGGCCGTTGGCGTCATTGAAAGACAGCGCGGAATTCCGCCAGATGACTTCGCGCACATGATGAGACTTCCGCAAATCGGATTTTTAACGGACGGTAGGCGTCTGCATTTGCAGGACGGCCCGATCGACCTGATTGTGCAAGCTTGGGGAAACGACGCCGACGTTCGTGGCGCCTATGACGCCGCCGTTAGGCGATTCACCGGATTGCTCGATACGCTTTGCAAGGAGTTGACGGAGTTGCGCAAACCGGCTGATCCCCTGCGCTGCAAATTGCAGGGCAAAGTCGCGCGGCGCATGCATGCTGCGGTCACGCCGTTTGCCTCTGAACATTTCATCACTCCTATGGCGGCGGTGGCCGGCGCGGTAGCCGAGGAGATTCTTGAGGCGATGGTGGAGGCTGCGCATCTGAAGCGTGCCTATGTCAACAATGGTGGCGACATCGCTCTGCATATCGGTGAGGGCGAGCACTTCGCGCTGGGCATCCTGGATCGTCCCGATGAACTCGGGCTGCTGGGAAGGTCAATGATCGAAGCCCATGACCCCGCGCGGGGCATTGCCACCAGCGGGCGGCATGGGCGCAGTTTTTCGCTGGGGATCGCCGATGCGGCGACGATTTTTGCGCGGACGGCTTCGCAGGCTGATGCAGCGGCCACCATCGTCGCTAACGCCGTCGATCTGCCGGGACATCCCGCTATTGTTCGTTGTCCTGCGCATGATCTGCAGCCCGACAGCGATCTAGGCGCGCTTCCGGTCACGCGCAGCGTCGGCAAATTGTCGTACAATGAAATTGATAAAGCGCTGGAATCCGGTTCACGCAAAGCGCGTGCACTGCTGGCGCGGGGATTGATCGAACGCGCGGTATTGCGATTGAACGGCGAAACGCGCATCGTCGCGCCGAATGCAATCGATGACAGCGTGTCGTCCGCGACCGCGCGCCGCGTTTCAATGGAAAGTGTGATGCAATGAGCGCGATCATCCGCAAGATCGTCATGGTCGTTGAGGAGACGCATCTGGAAATGGGCCAGACGATCGCGCCGCCGACCCGGCGCGCCGCCGCCATCGCCGTGATCGAAAATCCTTTCGCGGGAAAATACGTCGAAGATCTCTCCCCTCTGATCGCCATTGGCGAGGAGCTCGGCGACCTGCTCTCAAAGAAGGCCGTTGCAGCGCTGGGGATCGACGGCGCAGAGGCGCAAAGCTACGGCAAGGCCGCAGCGGTGGGTGAAAACGGTGAACTCGAACACGCGGCCGCGATCTTGCATCCCAAGATGGGCGCGCCGGTGCGCAAGGTTCTGGGAAAGGGTGCAGCGCTGATCCCGTCGTCTAAGAAACGCAGCGGACCCGGCACAACGCTGGACATTCCGCTCGGGCACAAGGACGCGGCATTCGTGCGCAGCCATTTCGATGGCATGGAGGTGCAGATCAATGACGCGCCGCGCGCCAACGAGATTATGGTAGCCGTCGCGGTCACCGATAGCGGACGGCCGTTGGCGCGCGTCGGTGGTTTGACGATTGCTGAAGTCAAAGGTGAAGACGGTCTGCGATAATTTTCTTCAACATCGGAGGTAACGAATGCAACGAGGCAGAATTCTTTTAGGCCCGGCTCTCGCGATCGCGGTGAGCGGCATGGCGAACGCCGCTTTTGCGCAGAGCGAAATCAAGATCGGCGAGATCAACAGCTATTCGCTGCTGCCCGCATTCACGGAGCCCTATCGCAAGGGCTGGCAGCTCGCGGTCGAGGAGATCAATGCCGCCGGCGGCATCAACGGCAAGAAGCTCGTGGTCGTCTCCAAGGACGATGGGGGCAAGCCCGCCGATGCACAGACCGCCGCCAATGAACTGGTGTCGAGCGAAAACGTCGCGATGCTGACCGGCACGTTCCTCTCTAACATCGGTCTGGCCGTCAGCGATTTTGCCAACCAGAAGAAGGTATTCTTTCTGGCCGCCGAGCCTTTGACCGACGCCATCACCTGGGCCAGAGGCAATCGCTATACGTTCCGGCTGCGCCCCTCCAACTACATGCAGGCCGCGATGCTGGTGGAGGAAGCGGCGAAGCTGCCCGCCAAGCGCTGGGCGACCATCGCGCCAAACTATGAATACGGCCAGTCCGCGGTTGCCGTGTTCAAGAAGTTGATGTCGGAAAAGCGCCCTGACATTCAGTGGGTCGATGAGCAGTGGCCGCCGCAAGGTAAGATCGACGCCGGTCCCGTCGTGCAGGCCGTCGCCGCCGCCAACCCGGAGGCGATCCTCAACGTAACCTTCGGCGCCGACCTTGTGAAGCTCGTGCGCGAGGGCAACACGCGCGGCCTGTTCAAGGATCGTTCGGTGGTGAGCTTCCTCACCGGCGAGCCGGAATATCTCGATCCGCTGAAGGAAGAAACGCCAGCGGGCTGGATCGTCACCGGCTATCCCTGGTACTCGATCAAGACGCCGGAGCACGACGCATTCCTGAAAGCCTATCAAGGCAAGTACAACGACTATCCGCGGCTGGGCTCAATCGTCGGCTATCAGACCATCAAGGCGGCCGCTGCGATTCTCACCAAGGCGAACTCGACCGACCCGGAAAAACTAATCGCTGCGACCGAAGGACTGTCAATGCCTTCGCCATTCGGCGAGATCACCTTCCGCAAGATTGATCATCAGTCGACGCTCGGAGCGTTCGTCGGCAAGACCGCGCTAAAGGACGGCAAGGGGATTATGGTGGATAGCGTTTATCGCAAGGGCGCCGACTACCTGCCGAGCGATGCGGAAGTGGAGAAGCTGCGTCCGAAAGAGTGAGATGTTTCTCCCTCCCCTCTTGCGGGCCGCGCCGCGAGCGACGCTTAGAGGGTTGGGGTGGGCGACGCTTGTGGTGAGATGCCCCCATCCGAACGTTCCGCGTTCGACCTCCCTCGCAAGCGGGAGAGGTGAAGAGTTACGCGTGGCGACTCAATGCAAAACGTGAATCGCGTCAGCGCGGATTATTGATGGCTTTTTACTTCGTCCAGTTCCTGACCGGTCTTGCCAGCGCGGCGTCGCTGTTCCTCGTCGCTTCGGGACTGTCGATCATCTTCGGCGTGACGCGGATCGTCAATTTCGCGCACGGCGCCTTCTACATGCTCGGCGCCTACGTAGCGTTCACGTTGACCGAGCGGCTTTCGGGTGCTTTCGGATTTTGGGGCAGCATTGTCGCCGCGGCGCTGATCGTCGCGGCGCTGGGCGTGCTGGTCGAGATGATCCTGTTGCGGCGGATATATCACGCGCCGGAGTTGTTTCAGTTGCTGGCAACCTTCGGCCTCACGCTGATGGTCGAAGACCTTGTGGTTCTGATCTGGGGGCCGGACGATCTGCTCGGCCGCCGCGCGCCGGGATTTCGCGGCGCCGTCGACTTCTTCGGCCAGAATATTCCGACCTATGATTTGTTCCTGATCGGACTAAGTCCGGTCGTGCTCGGCGTCCTGTGGCTGCTGTTTCAGCGCACGCGATGGGGCACCCTGGTGCGCGCCGCGACGCAGGACCGTGACATGGTCGCGGCGCTGGGCGTCAATCAGAAATGGCTGTTCACAAGCGTGTTTGCGGTCGGCGTGTTTCTCGCAGCGCTCGGCGGCGCGTTGCAGCTTCCGCGCGACGCCGTGCATCACGCCCTCGATTTGCGCATCATCGTCGACGTGTTCGTGGTGGTGGTGATCGGCGGCCTCGGCAGCATCATCGGGGCTTTCGTCGCCGCAGTGCTGGTGTCCGAACTCAACGCTTTCGGCATCCTGATCTTTCCGAAGATATCGATCATCCTGGTATTTCTGGTGATGGCGGCGGTGTTGATCGTGCGTCCCTGGGGCCTGTTCGGCAAAGCGGAAGCGCCGGTGCGCCGCACGCCCGGCCTGACCGTCAATCCGTGGCGGCCACTGAGCTCGAACGAGCGGCTTGCTGCGCTGGTGGCGCTGGTTGGCGCGGCGGCGCTGCCGCTGATCGGCGGCAACTATGCGCTCACGGTCGGTTCGGAAATTGCGATCTTCGTGATCTTTGCCGCCAGCCTGCATTTCCTGATGTCGGTTGGCGGTCTCGCCTCGTTCGGCCACGCCGCCTATTTCGGGCTTGGCGCTTATGGCGTGGCGTTTCTGGCCAAGCTCGCCGGCCTGCCGATGGTCGTCAGTCTTTTGCTCGGTCCATTGTTAAGCCTCTGCGGCGCGGCGGTGTTTGGATTCTTTGCGGTGCAACTGTCCGGCGTTTATTTTGCGATGCTGACGCTGGCGTTTGCGCAGATCGTCTGGTCGATCGCGTTTCAATGGGTCGCGGTGACCGGTGGCGACAACGGCATTCTCGGCGTATGGCCGGAAAAGTGGGCGGGCAGTCCGTCACAATTTTATTGGCTTTCGCTAGGTATCGCGGCGCTGGTCGTCGCAGCACTGCGGATTGTCGTATTCTCCCCGTTCGGCTACGCTTTGCGGGCCACCCGTAACTCGCCATTGCGAAGCGAGGCGATCGGAATCAACGGGAAGCGTGTTCAGTGGACGGCGTTTGTGATCGCCGGAACCGCTGCAGGTATTGGCGGCGCCCTGTTCGCGTATCTGAAAGGCAGCGTTTTTCCCGACACGCTCGGTATTTCGCTCTCGGTCGATGCGCTTGTGATGGTGCTGCTCGGCGGTGTCGAAACCGTTTCCGGCGCGGTGGTTGGCGCGATTGTCTATAAAGCGCTCAGCATTTGGCTGGTGAGCCAGACCGATCTTTCCAAGCTGGTGCTTGGCGGCGTCATTGTGCTGATCGTGATCGCGTTTCCCAAGGGCATCGTCGGCGTGCTGGAAACCATCCGCGACGGCAGCCCTAAAACGCCCAATCCAGCTTTGCTTGCATCACCAATCGAGACCGCCGAATGAGCACGGCCCCCACATTGCTGGCGGTCGAAGGACTGACCAAATCCTATGGCGGCGTGCACGCAGTGCGCAGCGTGTCGTTTTCGTTGCGCGCCGGTGAAATTCTGGCGCTGATCGGCCCCAACGGCGCCGGAAAAAGCACGTGCTTCGACATGCTCAACGGCCAGAACATTCCCGACAGTGGACGCGTCAGCCTGCTCGGCGAAGACATCACCGGTCAAAAGCCGCGCGCGATTTGGCGGCTGGGCGTCGGACGCACCTTCCAAATCACGGCGACGTTTCCGACTATGACGGTGCACGAGAACGTGCAGGTCGCGCTGCTGTCTTACGGCAGGCAGCTTTTCAACGTCTGGCGTTCGACGCCGCGGTTTGCGCACGAAGAGGCCGATCGGCTGCTCGAACTAGTCGGCATGGCAGGCTTTGCGGAACGCCCCTGCGGCGAACTGGCCTATGGCGATCTCAAGCGGCTCGAACTCGCGATAGCGCTCGCCAATGAGCCGAAACTCCTCCTGATGGACGAACCAACCGCCGGCATGGCGCCGCATGACCGCATCGAACTGATGCGGCTAACGGCGAGTATCGCGCGCGAAAAATCGATCGGCGTGCTGTTTACCGAGCACGACATGGACGTGGTGTTCGAGCATGCCGAGCGTGTCCTTGTGCTCAATCGTGGCAGCCTGATCGCCGAAGGCCCGCCAGAAGAAGTCCGGCGCAATCCACAGGTGCGCGCCGTCTATCTCGGCGACGGGCTGGTCTATGACGCGCGCCACCGCGAGGGCGCTCCGCATGAAGCTCTCTGTTCAGGACCTCAACAGCCACTACGGTCCTGCGCATATCCTTTTCGATATTGCGCTGGAAGTCGGCGAGGGCGAGGTGGTCGCCCTTTTGGGGCGCAACGGCGTGGGAAAATCCACCACCTTTCGCTCCATCGTCGGCCTGGTCGCGCAGCGAACCGGCCGCATCGTATTCAACGGCGTGGATATATCGGATCAGCCGACCCACGCCATCGTGCGCGGCGGACTTGGCTATGTTCCGGAAGAGCGCCGCATTTTCACGGACCTCACCGTCGACGAAAATCTTGAGGTCGGGCGTCAGCCAACCAGGCCGAACGCTCCACACTGGACCAGGGAGAAACTCTTCACGCTGTTTCCGAATCTCGCCGAGATGCGCAATCGTCCCGGCGGGCGGATGAGCGGCGGCGAGCAGCAGATGCTGACCATCGCGCGAACCCTGATGGGCAATCCGTCGCTGGTGCTGCTGGATGAACCCTCCGAAGGCCTTTCGCCGAAGATCGTCGAACAGATGGTGGATGTGATTCTGACCATGAAAAAGGAAGGCGTCAGCATTGTCGTCTCCGAACAGAATTTGCATTTCGCAAAACTGATCTCTGACCGCGCGTATATCATTGAGCGCGGCCGTGTTTGCTATAGCGGCACGATGAGCGAACTCGACGCCCGCCCGGACCTCCGCGACGCGCATCTGGCGCTGTGAGGGCGGACGGGGAGGAGATATGACCATGAGCGTCCAGCCGAAACGCAGCGTGAAGCCGCAACGCCCGGCTTACGTGCTCGAGGAACAGATCGGCTTCATTCTGCGGCAGGTCTGGCAGCGCCACGCCACGATTTTCGCCAGGGAAATCGGCATCAATCTCACGCCGACACAATGGGCGGCGCTGACCAAACTCAGCGAGAGCGGACCATGTTCGCAAAATCAGCTGGGGCGGCTGACGGCGATGGATGTTGCTACCATCAAGGGCGTGATCGACCGGCTCTCCGCCCGGGGTCTGACCGAAACCAGCGCCGATCCGGAAGACGGCCGCCGCTTGCTTGTCAATCTCACGCGCGCCGGCCAGCAACTCGCCGAGAAAGCGGAGCCTAACGCGCTCGCGATCACAAAGGAGACGTTGGCGCCGCTTAAGGCGGATGAGCGGGAAATGCTGGTCGGGTTGCTGAGCAAGTTGCGGTGATTCTTTTCGTCATTCCGGGGCGCGTCTTTTGTCGCTTTCGCGACGCCCCGGAATGACAAAATCAACGGAGAAACAAAAAATGAAACAACTCCGGATCGGCGACATCACCATCGATGCGGTGATCGAACGGGAGGGTCCGTGGCGGCGCCCGCAGGATTTCTTCCCAGGCTACGACGAGGCAGTGTTCAACCATCACTTGCCGTCGATGGAGCCGGAGGTCTTCGACGTGGCGTCGGGACGCATGGTCATCACCTACCAGACCTTCGTGGTGCGGACGCCGCGCCATACTATTTTGGTCGATACCTGCACGGGCGAGGATAAGGGCCACGCGCCGCCGTTCGATTTTCCAGGCAAGGAACGCTGGCGCAACGGGTTGTTCGCGCTCGGCATTACTTACGAGCAGATCGACTATGTGTTCTGCACGCATCTGCATATCGATCATACCGGATGGAACACCGTCCTGCGCGACGGACGTTGGGTGCCGACCTTTCCGAATGCAAAATATGTATTTCACGAAAAGGAATATGCGGTCTGGGAGGCGGAGTATGCGAAGGGCGCCAATCCGCCCGGAACGGTTTTCCGCGACAATTGCCTGCCGATTGTGGAAGCAGGACAAGCGCTTCTGGTGGACGACGATTACGCGCTGGATGACACCGTCACGCTGACCCCGACCCCGGGTCACTCGCCCTGCCACTGCTGCGTCAATATTTTTTCGCACGGACAACGCGCGGTGGTGGCCGGCGACCTCATGCACCACGTCATCCAGTGCCGCGAGCCGGACTGGTCGGCGAAACCGGACTGGGATGCAAAGCAGTCGGCCGTCTCGCGGCGGAAGTTTCTTGCCTCCGTTGCCGAAACCGACACGCTTATTCTGCCAATCCATTTCCCGGCACCGACGGCGGGTCTGGTCACGACCGATGGCGACCAATTCAATTATCGCTTCAAGCGGGATTAACGCAACGTTGCGATCGCGCTCACACGTCATCCTGAGGTGCTCGCCGTTGTTCACGGCGAGCCTCGAAGGACGAGAGCATGGTGTATTCGGCCGATCCTTCGAGACGCGCGCAAGGGCGCGCTCCTCAGGATGACGGCGGGGCGTTAATGCCCCACGATAACCGGCACCTTAGTTGCGGGCGGGGTGTTGCGGCTGCGCTGTGTGCGCACGATCCCGTCGATGATGGTCATGCCGATGCCGGGGAGGTCGCCGAGCTGGATGCTGTCGAGGATGTTCTTGCCGGCGGAATACTGCGCCTTGTCCATGATGACAAAATCAGCGGAGCGCCCGACTTCGATCAGGCCGCAATCCAGCGCGCGCATCCGGGCGGTGTTGCCGGTCGCAAAGCAGAAGGCGATTTCCGCCGGCGTTTCGCCGAGCGATGACAGCAGCGACACCATGCGCAGGATTCCCAGCGGCTGCACGCCGGAGCCCGCCGGTGCATCGGTGCCAAGGATGACGCGGCTGAGATCGCCCATCTCACGCGCGATCCGCAGGGTGTAGAGCGCGGCGCGCTCGTTGCCGTTGTGGACCAGTTCTAGCCCGCGTTTGCAGCCCTCGCAGATGCAGCGGATTTCGCTATCGGGCAGGGCGGTGTGTCCGCCATTGAGATGACCGACAACGTCGGTGTCTGCTTCCAGCACCACCTGCGCGTCGATCAACCCGGAGCCGGGGATCGAGGTCCGCCGGTGTGGATCGTGCTGTTCATGCCGTACTTGCGCGCCCATGCCACCATCTTGCGCGCGGTCGGTCCGTCCTTGACGCCGCCGAGGCCTACTTCGCCGAGCCATCGCACGCCGGCCGTGGCCATCTCCTTGAAGTCCTCCTCGACCATGCCGGGCTCGATCACCGGTGCGCCCGCCATTACCTTGACTCCGCCCGGGCGAAAATTGTCGAACGCGCGCTGCGCGAAGATCGCCATCGCCTTGACACCGACCACGTCACGCGGCCGGCCGGGCATGTGCACCTCTCCCGCCGAAATCATCGTGGTAACGCCGCCGTTGAGGAAACTGTCGATCCAGCCGATCTGGTTTTGCCGCGGCGTCCAGTCGCCGGCGACGGGATGGACATGGCTGTCGATCAGACCGGGCGTTACCGTCGTGCCATTGGCATCGATGATCGTAGTTGCGCCCTCCTCATCGATATCCTCAGCATGCCCGATAGCGGTGATTTTGCCGTTCTATTGCGACGATAGTATCGGCATCGAGAATTGGCTTCTCGATCGCGCCTGAGAGCAACAGTCCGATGTTGCGGATCACCAGCCTTGTCGGTCCGGCTGCCTGCGGTTCGTCGTGGGCCATGGCTTCTTCCTTTTTGCTCAACGCGTTGCGCCGCCTCGTGGGGCGCGATGGCTTGACATTCTTCGGTGACGCCGTTCTTAATTTATACTATCTCTCGCAAGACATTATCCAAGGACATTCGCTTATGCCGCTTCGCACGCTTTTTGCTCTTGCCGCGATTTTAATGGCGGTGACTTCAACTCCGGCTTCCGCGCAGGGCGTCTGTTTTTTCGAAGACGCTGATTTTTCCGGACATCAGTTCTGCCTAAATCCGGGCCAGAGCATTCCAAGGCTCGATCCTGCATGGAATGACCGAATTTCGTCGGCTGATATCCCGCCCGGAATGCGTGCGACGGTCTGTGAGAACGCCGACTTTGGCGGGCGCTGTATCCAGCTCGATCGCTCGATCCGGAACTTCAACGACATCCAGTTCAACGATGCGGTATCGTCGCTTTCGGTAGAGCCGATGAGGCCGCGCGAGGGCCGCGTGATCGCGCCCCCAGCTTACAATGAGCCGCCCCGCAATCCGCCGCCCGTTGTCACCGCCGCGCCAGACGATCTTCGCGATCAGATGTTCCGGTTGCGCGGATCTTGCGATGGCGGTGACCGCCGCGCTTGCGTCCGCCTTGGCATCATCATCGGCGAAAACCGCGGGCGCACCGATCAATGGCGGCGTGAAGATCCCGACCTCTTCTTCTGGGAGCGCTAGACCGGGCATTTGATGTCAGCAATTCAGCTCGATCACGTCGTCAAGAACTGGGGGGCGGCGCGAGCGGTCGATGGCGTCAGCCTCACCGCAGAAGAAGGCTCGCTGCTTGTGCTGCTCGGTCCATCGGGGTGCGGAAAATCCACGACCCTGCGGCTGATCGCCGGCCTTGAGCAACCCGACAGCGGCAAGGTTATCATCGGCGGGAACGATGTCACGCATCTGACGCCGGCCCAGCGCAAGATCGCGATGGTTTTTCAGTCCTACGCCTTGTTTCCCCATCTCAGCGTTGCGGAGAACATCGTATTCGGCCTGCGTGTGCGCCGTATTTCCCGGGCCGAGCGTGATGCACGACTCAAACGCGTTGCCGATATCGTAGGCCTGGGGCAATTGCTTGACCGCAAACCGTCGCAACTGTCCGGCGGCCAGCGTCAAAGGGTGGCGCTGGGCCGCGCGATCATCGCCGAAGCGCGCGTCTGTCTGATGGATGAGCCGCTGTCCAATCTCGACGCCAAGCTGCGGCAGGAAATGCGCACCGAAATTCGTGCGCTGCAGCAACGCCTGGGAATGACGATGGTTTACGTGACGCACGATCAGACGGAGGCGATGACGATGGCCGACCGCGTTGTGCTGATGCGTGACGGACACGTCGAGCAGAACGGTCCGCCCGAAGAACTCTATAGCCGGCCGGCGACCGCCTTCACGGCGCGCTTCATCGGCACGCCACCCATGAACCTTATCACGAGCGATGACGACAGGACGATGGGGATACGCCCTGAACACATCCGTGTCGTGTCACAAGACGGTCGCCCGGCGCGCGTAAAGAGCGTCGAGCATCTCGGCGCGGACAGTGTTATTCTCTGCGAGTTCGAAGGGCAGGCCATCTCGGTGCGACAAGACGGCTTCAGCAAAGCGGCGCCGGGCGATGACATCAGACTTGCCTGGGCGCCGACCGACGAGCATCAATTCAACAAGAATACGGGTGACCGGCTTGAAGTCAAAACAAGCGATGGCAAACAATTCGCGACTGCGTAGTTTGGCGCTGTCGTAGATGGCGCGACAAGCGCCGTAACAGGGAGAGTAACGTGAGCATAACTGCACGAACGATGCTGATTGCGGCGCTGGCAGCGCTGTTCCTGATGCCGCGCCCGGCGGCGGCCGTGGATATTACGATGTATTACCCGGTCGCGGTCGGCGGTCCTGTGACCAAGATCATCGATGACATGGTGGGGCGCTTCGAGAAGGAAAACCCCGAAATCAAGGTGACGGCCGTTTATGCCGGCAACTACACCGACACGATGACGAAGGCGATGACCGCGATGAAAGGCGGCCAGCCGCCGCAGATTTCCGTGTTGCTCTCGACCGACGTCTTCACCCTGATCGACGAGAACGCGATCGTGCCGCTCGACGGTCTTGTCGCGGACAAGGCGTGGTTCAAGGATTTTTATCCGGCCTTCATGGCCAACGGGCAGGTCGATGGCAAGACGTGGAGCATTCCGTTCCAGCGCTCCACCATCGTGCTGTTCTGGAACAAGGATGCTTTCAAGGAAGCGGGTCTCGATCCGGAAAAGGCGCCAGCGAGTTGGGATGATATGGTTGCGATGGGCAAGAAGCTCGTCAAGAAAGACGCCGGCGGAAATGTCGTGCGCTGGGGCGTCGAGATACCGACCACCGGCTACGCCTATTGGATGCTGCAGGCGCTCTCGATCGAAAACGGCCAAAAGCTGATGAATGACGCGGGCAACGAAGTCTACCTGACCGCGTCAAAGACGGTTGCCGCGTTGGATTACTGGGTCGATCTCTCCCGCAAGGAAACCGTGATGCCGACCGGTACCGTCGACTGGGCAACGCTGCGCACCGATTTCCTTGAAGGCAAGACCGCGATGATGTGGCACACCACCGGCAACCTGACGGCGGTGAAGGACGGCGCGAAATTCAACTTTGGCGTTGCGATCCTGCCGGCGAAGGAGCGGCGCGGTTCACCCACCGGCGGCGGAAGCTTCTATATCTTCAAAAGCGCATCGCCCGAACAGCAAAAAGCCGCGGTGAAGTTCATCCAGTGGATGACGGCGCCGGAGCGCGCCGCCGAATGGAGCATCAAGACGGGATATGTCGCAGTATCGCCGGCGGCGTACAAAACGCCGGCGATGGAGAGCTACGCCAAGGATTTCCCGGCTGCTACCGTCGCGCGCGATCAGCTCGACCATGCCGTCCCCGAACTATCGGTCCACGAGAACGGTCGCATCTACAAGTTCGTCAATGACGCCGTGCAGTCGGCGGTGACGGGCGCCCAAAAGCCGCAGGAGGCATTGGCTGCGGCACAGCAGCAGGCCGAGCGGGTGCTGAAGGCGTACAAGTAAGCGGGCAAGCGAATGCCGGGCGGCATCCACCGTCCGGCATAGCATTCCATGACAGATCAGCTCGACACGTTGCCAGACGCTGTGCACCAACGGAGGTCGCATGCGTGGTGGAATGCGGTGAACGCCTGGCTGCTGCTGTTGCCGGCGGCGCTACTGCTGGTTGCTTTCACGCATTACCCGATCGTCGCCACCATCCGGCACAGTTTCTTCATCGCACGCCGCAACGGTACCGAACTGTTCGTTGGCTTCGACAACTACCGCGCGATGTTCGAGGATGCGATCTTCTGGAAAGCGCTGATCAATAATTTCTGGTTTGCACTGGGCACCGTGCCGACATCTATCGCGCTGGCATTGCTGATGGCGCTATGGGTCAATCGCAACATGCGCGGTCGCGGCTTTTTGCGGCTCGCATTTTTCACGCCGACGGTGCTGCCGATGATCGCAGTGGCCAACATCTGGCTGTTCTTCTACACGCCGGACTACGGATTGCTCGATCAGCTGCGCGGGCTGTTCGGTCTACCCGGATGGAATTGGCTCGGCGATCCCTCTACAGTGATGGCTTGCCTGATCGTCATGGTGATCTGGAAGGAGGCCGGCTTCTTCATGATCTTCTATCTTGCCGCGCTGCAGCAGCTTTCGCCCGATCTCGAAGAGGCGGCGGCGGTCGAGGGCGCAAGCCGCTGGTACACCTTCCGGCGCATTACGTTTCCGCTGCTGATGCCGACAACGCTGTTCGTGGCGATCAACGCAGTCATCAACTCGTTCAAGCTGGTGGACCACCTCGTCATCATGACCAAGGGCGGCCCAAGCAATGCAAGCTCGCTGCTGCTGTATTACATTTACGAGGTCGCGTTCACCTTTCAGGACCAGGCTTATGCCGCGACCCTGACGGTCGTACTTCTGGTCGTGCTGAGTTCGCTCGCGCTGATAAAATTCGGCTATCTCGACCGCAGGATCCACTATCAATGAACGAGCGAACGCATCCGCTGGAGGCGCTCGCTGCGTGGCTGTTGGCGCTGGTCTGGCTTGCGCCGCTCGCTTACACCTTCTGGAGCGCGTTTCATCCGGCCGCCTATGCGACATCGTTCAGCCTGTCCGCGCCATGGACGCTCGAGAATTTCGTGCGCGCGTGGAATCAGGCTCCGTTCGGGCGTTATTACCTCAACACCATTCTGCTGGTCTGCATGGTTCTGGCGGGGCAACTCGTGCTTTCAACTCTCGCCGCCTATGCGTTCGCCCGGTTCAAATTCAAGGGCAGTGGCATCGCCTTCGCGCTGGTGCTGCTGCAATTGATGATCATGCCGGACGTGCTGATCGTGGAGAACTATCGCGCAATCAGTGCGCTCGGGCTACTCGATACCATCCCGGCAATTGGGTTGCCGTATCTCGCCAGCGCATTCGCGATCTTTCTGCTGCGGCAGACCTTCAAGGGCATCCCGCAGGAACTGGTCGATGCGGCGCGTGTTGAGGGCGCGGGGCCGCTGCAAGTGCTGTGGCGCGTCTACGTCCCGCTCGCTCGCCCGACTTATGTCGCTTTTGCTCTGGTTTCGATCAGCTACCACTGGAGCAACTTTCTGTGGCCGTTGATCGTGACCAATTCGGTGGGAAGCCGGCCGCTGACCGTGGGCCTCGCGGTGTTCGGAGCACCGGAGACCGGCGTTGACTGGTCGATCATCACTGCCGCCACCGTCATGACCATGGCGCCGCTGCTGATCGCTTTTCTGCTGTTCCAGCGGCAATTCGTGCAATCGTTCATGCGTGCGGGAATTCGCTGATGCGGTTGATCACCTGGAATATCCAGTGGGGCAAAGGGTGCGACGGCATAGTTGATCTGGCTCGGATTGTTTCGGTCGCCAGGTCGATGGGCGACGCCGATGTTTATTGTTTTCAGGAGGTATCGGATCATCTCGCCGACCTTGACGGTGGTGTCGATCAGATCGCCCAGCTGGGGGCGTTGATACCCGGCTATGTTCCGGTGTTTCGTCCGGCCGTGGAGACGATCGACGAGAGCGGAACCAAGCATCGCTTCGGCAACATGACGCTGTCGCGCCTGCCGGTGCTGCAGGTCGCCAGTCATCTGCTGCCTTGGCCGCGAGGTGCCGAAAAGCGCAGCATGCGGCGTGTAGCGCTCGAAGTAACGGTTCAGACAGGGTTCGGTCCGCTGCGGATCGTCAACACTCATCTTGAGTACTATTCCGCCGCGGCAGCGAGATGCGCAGATCGTGCGCTTGCTGGACCTGCAGGAGGAAGCTTGCGTGACCCCTGCGCCGGCCGGAAGCACGAGCGCCGAGCCTTACGCAGCGCAGACCGTGACGCCATCGAGCCTGCTGTGCGGGGATTTCAACTTCGATATTTCGGACCGGCAGCATGCGATGCTGCATGAATCCTCGCGGCCGGGACAAAATTATCGCGACGCCTGGACAATCTGCCATCCGGATCGCCACCACGATCCGACGTGCGGCATTCACGATCATGTTCAATGGCAAAACGGGCCCGATTGCCGGGATTTCATTTTCGTCACGGAGGATTTGGCTGGCCGGGTGCGGCGCATTGAGGTCGATGGCGATACCGCAGCGTCCGATCATCAGCCGGTATTGATCGAAATCGCCGATTGACCCTGTGCGCGCCGACCGTCGACGCCAGCGGCAAGTCGATGCTACTATCAATGAAATAATCAGAAACGATAGTGAGATTGCTATGGCAGACGGCGCAAAAAAACCGGAGGTTTCATCTGGCTTATCGTCCTGGCCGAATGACGTTTATCGTGCCCTCAAGGATACCGGTGTGCAGCAGGTCGGAATCGTACCGGATGCGGGGCACAGCCGTCTCATCTGCGCCTTCGAAGCCGATCCTGAAACGCGCGTCGTCACCCTGACGACGGAAGAGGAAGGCGTAGCGATGCTTGCCGGCGCGTGGCTCGGCGGGCAACGCGGTGTGCTGCTGCTGCAATCGAGCGGCGTCGGCAACTGCATCAACATGCTGTCGCTGCCCGCAATATGCCACATGCCGCTCCTGATGCTGGTGACCATGCGCGGCGATTGGGGTGAGTTCAACCCATGGCAGATCCCGATGGGGCAGGGAACCCAGGCGGTGCTTGAAGCGATGGGTGTCATCGTGACGCGCGCCGATGAACCGCATCTTGTGGCACAGACTGTTCTGGGCGCCGCAAATCTGGCCTTCAATACATGGCGGCCCGCCGCGGTGCTGATAGGGCAACGCGTCCTCGGCGCCAAGAATTTCAAGGAGCTTGCGCGCAAATGAGCAATCCAAATGCACTTCTTCATCGCCGGGACGTTGTGAAAGAACTGCTGCGCGATCGCGGCGACCTTCTTGTTATCGCAGGGTTGGGCGCGCCGAATTGGGATGTCTCCGCGGCCGGCGATCATCCGAACAACTTCCCCCTTTGGGGCGCCATGGGCTCTGCTGCAATGATGGGCCTGGGCCTTGCGCTGGCGCAGCCGAAGCGAAAAGTGATGGTCATCACCGGCGACGGCGAAATGTTGATGAGCCTTGGCGCCCTTGCGACGATCGCGGTCGAAAAACCCCCGAACCTGACAATCGTCGTGCTCGACAATGAGCGCTTCGGCGAAACCGGCATGCAGAAAACCCACACCGCCTCAGGCGTCGACCTCGCCGGAATCGCCGCCGCGGCCGGTATCAGGACATCGCGTCTGGTCAGAACGATGGAAGAGGTGACGGAAACCCGCGACCTAGCTCATGAGGGAAAAGGGCCGGTTTTCGCAGCGGTGAAAATCGATCCGGAAGCGCTGGTCTTTGTTTTGCCGCCCGCCGATGGCGGCATCCTGACCACGCGTTTTCGGCAATCCGTGCTTGGCGACGAGGCGCTCTATAACTAGTTTGGCAGATCGTTCGTTTGTCAGCCCGTCATTGTCGAGGACCGGGCAGGAGGGAGGCAGCTTGCCCGACAAATGCGCTCGGCTGCCTGCGGTTTTGATGCTATTGGTCGATTCATGAACCAGCATGCCAGGCTCGATATCAGGCACTCGACCTGCCCGCACGACTGTCCATCGGCCTGTGCGCTCGACGTCGAGGTGTTCGACGGCCGCACCATCGGCCGCGTGCGCGGTTCTAAACAGCAAAGTTATACCGCGGGAGTGGTCTGCGCGAAGGTCGCGCGCTATGCCGAGCGAATTCATCATCCCGATCGGCTGATGTTTCCGCAGCGTCGGGTCGGTCCGAAAGGTTCCGGGCAATTCGCGCGCATCTCATGGGACGAAGCGCTGGACGAGATAGCAGCGCGCTTCGACGACGCCGAGCGAGACTTCGGTGCGGAATCCGTGTGGCCATATTACTACGCCGGCACCATGGGCCTCGTGATGCGCGACGGCATCAACCGCCTTGCCCACGTGAAGAAATATTCGCGTTATTACTCCACGATCTGCTCCAACATTGCCCGCGTCGGATTTGCCATCGGAACCGGCAAGATCGCCGGCGTCGATCCGCGCGAGATGGCGGTCTCCGACCTGGTGGTGATCTGGGGCACCAATCCGGTGAACACCCAGGTCAACGTGATGACGCACGCGATGCGCGCCCGCAAGGAACGCGGCGCCAGGATTGCGGCGATCGATATCTATAACAACGACACCATGAAGCAGGCCGACATCAAGATACTGCTGCGGCCCGGCACCGACGGGGCGTTCGCCTGCGGCGTCATGCACGTGCTGTTTCGTGAAGGCTACGCCGACCGCGCCTACATGGATGAATACACCGATTGCCCCGCCGAACTGGAGGCGCATCTGGCGACCCGCACGCCGGAATGGGCTTCATCGATTTCCGGTGTACCCGTAGAGGAGATCGAAGCTTTCGCGCGCGCCGTCGGCCAAACCAAGCGCGCGTATTTCCGTCTCGGCTATGGTTTTACCCGCAGCCGCAACGGCGCGGCGCAGATGCACGCGGCGCTATGTATTCCAGCAGTGACCGGCGCTTGGCAGTACGAGGGCGGCGGCGCGTTCTTCAATAATTTTGCGATCTGGAAGTTCAACGAATCTCATCATCGAGGGCCACGATGAGATCGATCGCACCGTCCGGGCACTCGATCAGTCGCAGATCGGACGTATTCTCACTGGCGATGCGGACGCGCTGCACGGCGGGCCGCCGGTCAAGGCGATGCTGATCCAGAACACCAATCCGATGACGGTGGCTCCCGAGCAAGCCCTGGTGCGCAGGGGATTTGCGCGCGAGGACCTGTTTATGGTGGTGCATGAGCAGTTCATGACCGAGACCGCGCAGATGGCCGATATCTTGCTGCCGGCGACGATGTTCATGGAACATGACGACCTCTATTATGGCGGCGGCCATCAGCACATTTCGGTCGGCGCCAAGCTGATCGAGCCGCCCGGTGAATGCCGCTCCAATCATGAAGTGTTGCAGGGCCTCGGCCGCCGCCTCAAGGTCTCGCATCGTGGTTTCGATCTCACCCCACGCGAGTTGATCGACGAGACACTGAAGTTGAGCGGGCACGGCGACATCGAGACGCTGCAGGCCGATCTGTGGCGCGACATCCAGCCGGATTTTCGCACCGCGCACTATCTCGATGGCTTCGCGCACGCGGACAAGAAGTTTCACTTCAAGGCTGATTGGGCGCATCCCCCGTGGGGCGCCGCCGGTATGGGTCCTTGGGAGCAGATGCCGTCGCTGCCGGATCACTGGACCATCATCGAGGAGGCCGACGAAGCGCATCCTTTTCGTCTTGCCACCAGTCCGTCTCGCAGTTTTCTCAATACCAGTTTCAATGAAACGCCATCGTCGCAGGCCCGCGAGGGCGTGCCGACGGTGATGATGCATCCCGCGGATGCCGCGCGGCTGTCGATTGCCGATGGCGACGCGGTCACGCTCGGCAACACGCGCGGGCAAACCACGTTGTCGGTGAAACTGTTCGATGGGTTGCGACTCGGCGTCCTGATTGCCGAGTCCGTCCATCCCAATCACGCTCATATCGGCGGCCGCGGCATCAACATGCTCACCGGGGCTGAGGCTGTAGCGCCTGTCGGCGGAGCAGCGTTTCACGACAACAAGGTCTGGGTCAAAAAGGCGGATGCGGGCAATGCCCTGGTTCAGCAGACCTAAAGAAAATGAGCCTTGGGAGGATGACAACGAGGCGCCGGTTGGCGACATTGAAGCGGCGCACAAGATACGCGACATCTGCAACTCGGCCGCCAGCAGCGCCGAAAAATTGACGGCCCTTAACAACCGCCCGACTGACAAGACCAGAACGAATGAAGCGGCCCGCTATGACCGCGCAAGAAAGCGTGCGCTCGTCTTGGCCCAGCAGATATCCGACGATTTGCTGCGCGACATGGCGGTTCGCCAGATCGTCAATCTCTGTGTGAGCGGTGGCGATGTCGAGACGGCCACGATACTTATCGGCGCAATTCAAACGGAAAAGATCAGACAGGAAGTGTTGAGCGAGCATCCTTCGTTAAGGAGAACGGCGCCGGCCACCGCGGCCCAGTAGCCTTCCATTGCACCGCCGTAAATGCTCAAATACTGCCTGCTGCATTTTCGGATGAGATCTTGGCCAATAGTTCGTACTACACCGTCGAACGCGCTGTCTACCGCGAGGCGGAGCCGACGCGCTTGCGGCGTCTCGAAAGATGGGTGTTGTTGTGCATCGTTCGAGATGTTCGCAGGCGCGCTCCTCTCCATGAGGGCCGCGGAGGACCGAACACATGATCACGCTTTACCATTGCGCCGCGGCGCGTTCGTTTCGCCCGCTCTGGATGCTGGAAGAGCTCGGGCTTCCCTACGAGCTCAAGATGCTGCCGTTTCCGCCGCGGGTTCTGGCAAAGGATTATCTCGCCATCAATCCGCTCGGCACCATTCCCTTTATGATCGACGGGGAAACCCGAATGTCGGAATCCTCCGGCATTTGTCATTTTCTTGGGATGCGGTACGGCCCAACGCCACTGGTTGTTAGCGTTGACGAGCCGGCCTATGGCGCGTTCCTGAACTGGATGTATTTCAGCGACGCGACGCTGACTTTTCCGCAAACGCTGGTGCTGCGTTACACGGAGCTCGAACCGGAGGAACGGCGCAACCCCCAGGTCGCAACCGACTATGCCAAATGGTTCCTGGGCCGGCTTCGCGCGGTCGAAGCGGCCATCTCCAAAACAGAAATGCTTTGTGCCGGTCGCTTTACCGCGGCCGATATCGCGGTGGGATATGCCCTGCTGCTGGCGCAACGCATTGGGCTGGCGAAGGACTTCACGGCGGGCGTTGCCGCCTACTGGGAGCGCCTGCAGGCGCGCGATGGTTTCCAAAGAGCTGTCGCCGCCGAAAACCTCGCTGGCGACCGGCAGAACGTTGCGCGGCGCGCGTGATGCGGAACGCTTTTCGAAGAATCCCCTGATGTCATTGCTCGACGATTGGATCGTTCATTGCGCTGACCCGCTCGGCTCCCAAAGGGCGCCGCGACGGATGTTATCGCCGGAACACATCGATAGCCTGATTGATCGGGCCGAGGCGCACGGCGTTCTAGGTGGGCTGCTGAAGAACTTCACGCCGTTCAGGACCGACCCCGCGCTTGAAGCCAAGCGCAATGCTGCGCGCGGTCGCCACCTCGCCAATACGGCGTTCTCCATGCTGCTCACGCGAGAGGCCGACGCATTGATGGCGGACATCGGCGGTTTGCCGGCAACAATCGTCAAAGGCCCGGTTTTCGCGCGCGCACTTTATCCGATGCCCGCGCTGCGCAGCTTCACCGACATCGACATTCTCGCCGCACCGGAAAGTTTGCCGCGGCTCGATCAGGCGCTTGCGGCTCGCGGGTACCGCCACGCCGAGAGCAGCCCGCGCGAGCATAAATGGCTGCACAGCGACAACGAAAATCTGATGATCGAAATACAAACGGATTTGATTCATGCCGATAGTCTCAACAGCGTGACCTCGCTTCCGTATGAGGCAATAGCTGGGGCGCCGGAGGGGATCGCCTCTTTGCTCCTCGTTGCGCTGGTCCATGGCGGCGGACACCAGTTCGAACGCCTGCAGCACGTCGTGGATATCTGCCAGGCGGCTCGCGCCCTGAAGAATAGCGCCGAGCAGCGCCGGTTCGAGGATCTGGTGAGCGCGACGAATGCACGGTTCATCGCAGTGGCGGGGCTCATGCTGGCGTATCGCATATTCCGCGAGCCGCGTTGCCGGGAGATTGCCAAGGCACTTGGGCCGGTGCGCTATCGCGGTATCATTGGCCTATTGGTCGATCGGACCGTCGTTATGTCGAGCATGGATGCCCGCCGCACCTGGTTTGCCTGGCGCCGTCAGGCGTTTCGATTGCTGATCACACGAAGCGGGTCTCGTGAGGTGGAAACTACCACGGTGCCGAATTAAGTGAGATCATGAAGTTAGCCGGCGTTTGCCTTCAATCCGGCGGCCTCGATGCCGGCGATGGCACAGATTTCGTCGTTGTCCGAGGTATCGCCGCTGACGCCGACCGCGCCGAGCAGCACGCCGCCATCCTGAATCAGCACGCCACCCGGCACCGGCACCATCCTGCCCTGCGCCAGCGTGTTCACAGAACTGATGAAGTAGGCCTGCTCCTGGGCGCGCTGGAATAACGAGCGCGATCCCATACCCATCGCCAGCGCGCCGTAAGCCTTGCCGTGAGCGATCTCGCCGCGCATCAGGCTGGTGCCGTCCTGTGCCGCCGAGGCTTTAACGCAGCCGCGCGCGTCGAGCACCATAATCACCAGCGGCTTCAGTTTCTTCTCGGTGCCTTTGGTAAGCGCGGCATCGAGGATCTTGCGGGCAATATCGAGGGACAGGTCAGCCATCAGTGTGTTCCTTTTCAGGGTAAGGGTTAGTTGAATGGGATGGCGCGCCATCGAGGCCCATCGCCAGCAACCGCGAAACATGCAGTGCGTTGCGACTGGCACCATCGGCGATTTGATGCCGGCATGAGGTGCCGTCGGCGACAATCAGCGTTTTCGAATCTGCGCGGCGCACGGCCGGAAGCAACGACAGCTCGGCCATTTGCATGGAAGCGTCGTAAGTGTCCGCGCCGTAACCGAATGCTCCGGCCATGCCGCAGCAGCTCGAACTCGATGATTTCGACGTCGAGGCCGGGCACCAGGCGGAGAACTTGCTCGACCGATTTGAACGCGCCGAATGATTTTTGATGGCAATGCCCATGCACCAGCGCTTTCTCGGCGATAGCTTTGAGCGGCAATCGGAGCCGGCCGAATTCAGCCTCGCGCACCAGAAATTCTTCGAACAGCAGAGCATGGGCGCTGACGGTCTTTGCGCATCATCGGAACGCAACGAAAGCAGTTCGTCGCGCAGCGTCAGCAGACAGCTTGGCTCAAGGCCGACGATGGGCACGCCGCGGGCGGCGAAAGGTGCATAAGTCTCCACCAGCCGATCGAGTTCGGCGCGTGCGTGGTCGATTAGTCCAACCGAAAGAAAAGTGCGTCCACAGCACAAAGGACGGCTGTTTCCGGTCGGCCTCGGCAGATGAACGCGATAACCGCCCGCGACCAGTACGCGCAGCGCGGCGTCGAGGTTCTCGCGCTCATAGCTGCGATTGAAAGTGTCGGCAAACAGTACGACCTCGCGGCCGTATTCCGGGCCTAACGCCTCACCGCCAGGCGCAAACACGTCGTGCCGCCACGACGGCAGAGTGCGCTGCATGCTTATCCCTGAGACTTCTTCGAATAGCCAGCGCAGCATTTTGCTTTTGTTGCGAAGATTCGCGACTGGGGCAAGGCGCGATGCCAGCGCCGCATAATGGGGAAGATATGCAACAAACCTGTCGCGCAGCGAAAGGCCATGTTTCGCCACGCGCGCGGCCAGCACCTCGATCTTCATCTTCGCCATATCGACGCCGATGGGACATTCGTGACGGCAGGCCTTGCACGAGACGCAAAGTTTCAGCGTATCCATCATCTCGTCCGACGCCAGCGCATCGGGACCAAGCTGTCCGGAGATCGCCAACCGCAGCGTATTGGCACGCCCTCGCGTGACGTCCTTCTCGTTGCGCGTGGCCCGGTAGGACGGGCACATCACGCCGCCTTCGAGTTTGCGGCAGGCGCCGTTGTTGTTGCACATCTCGACGGCGCCCTGAAAGCCGCCGCCTGCGCCGGGAAAAGCCGACCAGTCCAGCTCTGTTTTCAACGCGCCGACGCGGTAATCCGGCGGATAGCGAAACAGCGAGCGGTCGTCCATTTTGGGCGGATCGACGATATTGCCCGGATTCAGCACATTGCCGGGATCGAAGCGGCATTTGACTTCTTTGAAGTCGGCAACAATCCGTTCGCCAAACATTGCGGTCATGAAATTCCGAGCGCACGATGCCGTCGCCGTGCTCGCCGGAATGCGATCCCTTATATTCCCGGACCATCGCGAAAGTTTCTTCGGCGACGGCGCGCATCGCCTTTACGTCCTTTTCCAGCTTGAGATTGAGCACGGGCCGCACGTGCAGACAGCCTTCGGAGGCATGCGCGTACATGGTGCCGCGGGTGCCATGCCTTGCGAAGATGGCGTTGAGTCTTTGGGTGTAGTCGGCAAGATGCGGCAGCGGCACCGCGCAATCCTCGACGAACGAAACTGGTTTACCCTCCTGCTTCATCGACATCATGACGTTGAGGCCGGCGGCGCGAAATTCTGCGATGGCCGTCTGCAGCACGGGATCGACAATCTCAACCACACCGCCCCATTTGCGCTGCGGGTTGCTCCAGCCGAAGCCGAGCTCGCCCATCAACTCGCCGAGTTGCTTCAGGCGTCGGATGTTCTCGGACTGATCCTCTTCGGCAAATTCCACGATCAGCACCGCATCTGGGTCACCGCGCACGGCGGACCTGATGATAGGCTGGAACATCGCAATATCGCGGCCGAGTGCGATCATGGTGCGATCGACAAGCTCCACCGCGATGGGACGGAGCTTAACCAGATGCTGGGCGGCATCCATCGCTTCATAAAAGCTGCCGAAGTGACAAACGCCGAGCACCTTGTTGCGGATAACAGGCCACAGCTTCAGTTCGACCTGCGTGGTGAAGGCGAGGGTGCCTTCCGAACCTACAAGCAAATGCGCCATGTTGTTGGGCGTATTGCGCGGGACCAAGGCGTCCAGATTGTAGCCACCGACGCGGCGCTGCACTTTCGGAAATTTGTCGGCGATTTCGCCTGCCTCTCGCTCGCCCAGCGCCAGCATATCGCGAAATAGATTGGGTTCGGCGTCGTCACGCGCTACTTCGCCGAAGTGCAGCAATGTGCCGTCGGCCAACGCGGCATCCATCGACAGCGTATTGTCGCGCATGGTGCCATAGCGGAGCGAGCGGCCGCCGCAGGAGTTGTTGCCCGCCATGCCGCCTATGGTCGCTCGCGACGCGGTCGAGACATCGACCGGAAACCACAGGCCATGCTTCTTGAGCTGACGGTTCAGGTCGTCGAGCACGACTCCGGGTTCGACCACGCAGCTGCGGTTCTCGACATCCAGCGAAAGGATGCGATTAAGGTGTTTCGAGAAATCGATGACGATGCCGTCATTGACGGTCTGGCCGCATTGCGAGGTACCGCCGCCGCGCGGGGTAACGATGCGGCCGTCATCTCGCGCGATGGCCAGCGCCCGCAGCGCCTCTTCCATGGTGCGTGGAACCACGATCCCTGCGGGCATGATCTGGTAGAACGACGCATCGGTGGCGTAGCGGCCGCGGTTGAACGGATCGAAGAACACATCGCCCGTGATCTCGCGCGAAAGACGTGCGGCCAGCGCGCTGTTTTCCGCCGAATTCCCTGGCTTTACGGCCTGGTCTCCCGCCATTCGTTCAGTCTCGTATGATGCCATGTCTGTCTTGCATCCGGATTTCGGCTTTGCAAGGCAGGGGTCGCCTTCTTGGGCGTTGACGCCCTTTCCGGGGCGGGGGACAAGCCCCGGGAATAGTGATATTCGAGCGCTGTAAAACCAGCATTCTTCGGGAAGGAAGCCCAATGACCGTGCACACTGGAAGGCATTTTCTTCAAATTCCAGGGCCGACCAACGTGCCCGACCGCGTGCTGCGGGCCATGGACATGCCTACCATGGACCACCGCGGTCCAGAGTTCGGCGAACTCGGTCTGGAAGTGCTGGCGGGCATCCAACGCATATTCCGGACCAAGCAGCCGGTGGTTATCTATCCATCGTCCGGAACCGGGGCCTGGGAAGCCGCGATGGTCAATACGCTCAAGCCTGGTGACAAGGTATTGATGGCCGAGACCGGCCAATTCGCGGTGCTGTGGCGCGGCATCGCCGAAAAATTCAAGCTCGACGTGGACTTCCTGCCGGGCGACTGGCGGCGCGGCGCCGATCTCGAACAGATCGAGGCCAAACTGGCGGCCGATCGCCAGCATCAAATCAAGGCCGTGTGCATCGTGCACAACGAAACCTCGACGGGCTGCGTCACGCATCCGCAAGAAGTCCGCAAGATCATGGATCGGGCAAAGCATCCCGCGCTGCTGATGGTCGATACCATTTCCGGTCTGGGTTCACTGGAATATGAGCACGATGCTTGGGGCATCGATGTCTCCGTGGCCGGTTCGCAGAAGGGACTGATGTTGCCGCCCGGCCTCGGCTTCAACGCGGTGTCGGAAAAAGCGCTGGCGGTGGCGAAGGCCAACCCGTCGATGCGTTCGTATTGGGATTGGGCGGAGGTCATTGCGATCAACAAGATCGGCACGTGGCCATACACGCCGGCGACCAATCATTTGTTCGGGCTGAAAGAAGCCGTTGCCATGCTCGAGGAAGAGGGGCTGGAGAACGTGTGGACCCGGCACAAGCGGCATAGCGCGGCGACCCGCGCGGCCGCAAAAGCTTGGGGGCTGGAAACCCAGTGCCAGGATCCGCATGCGCATTCGCCGGCGCTGACCGGTGTCGTCGTGCCAGAAGGTCACGACGCCGACAATTTCCGCAAAGTAGTGCTTGAAAATTTCGACATGTCGCTGGGCACTGGGCTTAACAGGGTCAAGGGCAAGGTTTTCCGCATTGGCCACATCGGCCATTTCAACGATCTGATGCTGATGGGGACATTGTCCGGCGTCGAGATGGGTCTCGATCTGGCTAAAATTCCGCATCGCGCCGGCGGCGTGATGGCGGCGATGGAAGTCCTGAAGGGCCGCGATGTGGTGCCGATGCCAAAATCGAAAGCCGCCGTGGCATGAACGCTCCCGTGACCGCGAACGAAGATCTTCTCTACAGCGTCGAGGACGGCATCGCCCGGCTGACCTTCAACCGTCCGCAGGCCCGCAACGCGCTGACATTTGCGATGTACGAGCAGATGGCGTCGATCTGCGAAACCGTCAATGCCGATCGCTCAATCAAGGCGATGATCCTCACCGGCACCGGGGAAAAGGCGTTCGCGTCGGGTACCGACATCTCCCAATTCCGCGCCTTCAAGACCGCGCAGGATGCGCTCGACTACGAGGCGCGGATCGACCGCGTGCTCGGCGCGCTGGAAACGTGTCGTGTGCCCACCATCGCTGCAATCGCCGGCGCTTGCACCGGCGGCGGCGCTGGAATCGCGGCCTGCTGCGACATCCGCATCGGCACACAGTCTACACGCATCGGTTTTCCCATTGCGCGCACGCTCGGCAATTGCCTGTCGATGTCCAACATTTCCAGGCTGGTCTCGCTGATCGGACCGGCGCGGACCAAGGATTTGATCTTTACGGCGCGGCTGGTCGAGGCGCCGGAGGCACTCGCGCTGGGATTGCTCAACGAAATTGTGCCCGATGTGGAGTCGTTGCAGCGCCGCGCCCGTGAGACTGCCAAGCTTGTCGCGAGCCATGCTCCGATCACTCTGGAAACCACCAAGGAAGCGGTGCGCCGCATCCGCAAGACGCTGACGCGAGAAGAGGGCGAGGACCTGATTTTGCGCGCCTATATGAGCGAGGACTTTCGAGAGGGCATGGATGCCTTCCTCAACAAGCGAGTGCCGAACTTCAAGGGCAAATAGGGATACGGCTGGGATCGAGTTTTTGTTTGAGCTTCATTCATCGGATCGAACAGGGGATGATCCGGCCGCGATCTTCGTGCGCCCGATGCTTTCGTACCTGAAGCCCGCGCTGATCATCTCCTCGGGGTGATAGACGTTGCGCAAGTCGACCAGAACCGGCTGCTTCATTGCTCGTCTGAGACGCGGAAGATCGAGAGCCCGGAATTGGACCCACTCTGTGACGATCACCAATGCGTCGGCGCTTTCAGCGCACGTATAGGCGTCGTCGCAGTAGGTGATGCCCGGAAGTTCGCGCCGAGCTTGCTCCATACCGACCGGGTCGAACGCGCGCACTTTTGCGCCCATGCCGAGGAGGCCGGTGATAAGCGGGATCGATGGAGCCTCGCGCATGTCGTCAGTGTCAGGCTTAAAGGTAAGGCCAAGCACCGCCACCGTCTTGCCGTCGAGATTTTGGTCGAGTGCGTTGGAGACTTTATATGCCATGGCACGCTTGCGGTCATCGTTGACACCAACCGCAGCCTCAACGAGACGCAGCGACACGTCGTGATCGTTTGCGATTTTGACCAACGCGCGTGCGTCCTTGGGAAGGCATGAGCCGCCAAAGCCCGGTCCGGCATGCAAGAACTTTGGTCCGATGCGATTATCCATGCCGATGCCACGCGCCACTTCCTGAATGTCAGCACCGACCTTTTCCGCGAGGTTAGCGATTTCGTTGATAAAACTGATCTTGGTGGCAAGGAAGGCATTGGCGGCATATTTGATCAGCTCGGCAGTACGCCGCTCGGTGTACATCACCGGCGCCCGGTTCAGCGATAGCGGGCGATAAATATCGCCCAGTATTTTTCGCGCGCGCTCGTCCGAGGTGCCGACGACGATGCGGTCGGGAAATTTGAAGTCGCGGATCGCCGCACCTTCACGCAAAAATTCCGGATTGGACGCCACCGCAACATCGGCCGCCGGACGAGCCTCCAGAATCAGGCGCTCGACCTCGTCGCCGGTGCCGACGGGGACTGTCGATTTGATAATCACCACGGTAAAGCCGCTTAGCGCCCTAGCGATCTCCAGCGCTGCATCGTAGACATAAGTGAGATCGGCATGACCGTCGCCGCGCCGCGACGGTGTGCCTACCGCCAGGAACACCGCTTCTGCGTCAGCTACCGCAGTGGTGAGATCCGTAGTAAAATTCAGCCGACCGGCCTCTACATTCGCTCTGATGAGCGCATCCAAACCGGGCTCGAAGATCGGAACCTCGCCACGCTTCAGGGCGGCGACCTTGTTGCCGTCCTTGTCGACGCACGTGACGCGATGGCCGAAATCGGCAAAACAGGCACCGGACACAAGACCGACATAGCCGGCGCCTATCACGGCGATATGCATAAATCACGGCCTATTTTGCTGATGCGAGTATTCGGTGATTGTTTGATCGAGATTTAATTTGCCGGTTTCGGCTGGCGGTCGTACATAGGAAATACTTCCCTCGGTTTCCTTGTAACCGCTCCCGCAAAGTATTGGCAACACACAACATCAGGCGAATGCCTGCACCATCCATAGGGACGAAACAGATGCGACAGTTTATCAAATCTACAATTGCAATAGCGGCGATGCTGGCCGCATTTCCGGCTAGCGCCGCATGGGAGCCGACCAAGCCCGTCGAGATCGTGGTGGCGGCCGGCGCGGGGGGTGCTTCCGACCAGATGGCGAGGATGATGCAAGCCGCGATTCAGAAAAACAACCTGATGAAGCAGCCGATGGTGGTCTCGCTCAAGGGCGGAGCCTCCGGCGCCGAAGCGCTGATCTACATGAAATCCAGCGAAGGCGACGCCAACAAAGTGCTGATCGCTTATTCGCTGATTTACATGCTGCCGCTGTCGGCGAAAATTCCGTTCAACTGGCGCGAGTTGACACCGGTCTCGGTGGTCGCACTGGACCAGTTCGTATTGTGGGACAATGCCGCCGGCCCGAAAACAGTAAAGGAATTTATCGAGGCCGCGAAGGTGGCGAGTTCGCCGTTCAAGATGGGCGGGACCGGCTCGAAGCGCGAGGATCACGTTCTCACGGTGTTCATGGAACAGAAGACTGGCGCGAAATTCTCTTATCTGCCGTACAAGTCGGGCGGCGAGGCTGCGACGCAGCTCGTCGGCAACCACACCGAATCCAACGTCAACAATCCCAGCGAAAATCTTGAAGTCTGGCGTGCCGGTCAGGTGCGCGCGCTGTGCGTGTTCGACAAGGAGCGTATTTCGTACAAAACCAAAGTAACTGAGACGCAGTCCTGGAACGACATTCCGACCTGCAAGGAAGAAGGCCTCGACGTGCAGTACCTGATGCTGCGCGCGATGTTCCTGCCGGGCAAGGTGACCCCGGAACAGACCGCCTTTTATGTCGACCTGTTTCAAAAGGTGACGCAGACCGCGGAGTACAAGGACTACATGGAAAAGCAGGCGCTGAAGCCGATCTTCCTCACCGGACCCGACATGCTGAAATTCCTGGAAGAGGATGACAAGCTCAACGCCTCGCTGATGAACGAGGCGGGGTTTGTGGCGAAGTGAAGTCGTTCTCCAGATACGGCTGATCCCGGGCCGTAGCAAAACACGGCATCCATAACGGTCCCGTTCTGCGGTGCGGCACGAAGAATGCCGCACCGCGTCCAGGTCTTTCCTTTAACGAAAACCACTCATGTCCAATACCGAAATAGAAATTGTCGTCGACGATCCCACCGCGCCGGAGCCGGACTCTCCTGCTGTCACAGATACCAGAACGGTCGATGTGGCAGCCTCCCTGTTACTCATCCTGCTGGCGCTGACGCTCGGCTACGACAATTGGCGAACTGGTATCGCCTGGGATTCAACCGGCCCGCAGGCCGGTTATTTTCCGTTCTACCTTTCGGTCATTCTTGGTTGCGCGAGTCTGTATGGCATTGTCACTGCGTTTCGCTCACGCGAGGAGGCAGCAGAAACGTTTGTGACGCGCGCGCAATTGCGCCGGGTCATGGCGGTTTTCATCCCGACGCTGCTGTTCTGTCTGGCGACGCAATTCCTGGGACTTTACGTCGCGAGCTTTCTGCTGATCGCGGGCTTCATGCGGGCGGTAGGCAAGATCGCGCTGTGGAAATCACTGCTCACGGCGTTCCTCTTCACCGCGATCATGTTCGTCACCTTCGACATCGCATTCGACGTCATCATGCCGAAAGGCCCGCTCGAAGCGGCCTTCGGTTACTAGGAATTGCTATGGAAGCCTTCGGCCTTTTGATGCATGGCTTCGCCGTGCTGCTGACGTGGAAGACCATCGCGCTGATGATGGTCGGCTTGGTGCTCGGCATTTTCGTCGGCGTGCTGCCGGGGCTCGGCGGTCCGAACGGCGTGGCAATCCTGCTGCCGCTTACGTTCACCATGGACCCGACCTCCGCCATCGTGATGCTATCATGCATCTACTGGGGTGCGCTGTTCGGCGGCGCGATCACCTCGATCCTGTTCAACATTCCCGGCGAAGCGTGGTCGGTGGCGACCACCTTCGACGGTTATCCGATGGCGCAGCAGGGCAGGGCCGCGGAAGCGCTGACCGCGGCGTTCACGTCGTCTTTCATCGGTTCGCTCGTCGCGGTTTTGCTCATCACATTTCTCGCGCCGCTGATATCGTCGTTCGCGCTGAAGTTCGGCCCGCCGGAGTTCTTTGCGGTCTATCTCTTGACATTCTGCTCCTTCGTCGGCCTTGGCCGCGAAGCCAAGCACAAGACCATCATCTCGATGTCGCTGGGACTTCTGCTCGCCGGCGTCGGCATGGATACCGTGTCCGGGCAATTGCGCATGACCTTCGGCTCCAGCGAATTGTTGCGCGGCATCAACTTCCTTGTCGCGGTGATCGGCCTGTTCGGCATCAGCGAAATCCTGCTCACGATGGAAGAACGCCTCGCGCTGCGTGGTCACGCGGCCAGCATCAGCCTTCGCGTGGTGCTGCAAGTCTGGAAGGATTTGCCAAAATACTGGGTAACGCTGCTGCGCTCGTCGTTCATCGGCTGCTGGCTCGGCATCACCCCAGGTGGGGCTATTGCGGCTTCCTTTATGGGTTACAACCTCGCCAAGCGATTTTCGAAGGATCCCGAGAGTTTTGGCAAGGGCCGCATCGAGGGCGTGTTCGCGCCGGAGACCGCGGCGCATGCATCGGGCACCGCGGCGCTGCTGCCGATGCTGGCGCTGGGCATTCCCGGCTCCGGCACGGCGGCAATTCTACTCGGCGGCTTGATGGTGTGGGGCCTCAACCCGGGTCCGCTGTTGTTCGTCGAGCACAAGGACTTTGTATGGGGCCTTATTGCGTCGATGTACCTCGGCAATGTGGTGGGACTGGTGCTGGTGCTGACGACGGTGCCGATCTTCGCGTCGATCCTGCGCGTGCCATTCGCTGCTGTGGCGCCGATGATCGTGGTGTCCTGCGCGATCGGCGCCTATGCAATTCAGAACGCGATGTTCGACATCTGGCTGATGCTGGGATTTGGCGTCGTCGGCTACGTCTTCAAGAAAATCAACATTCCGCTGGCGCCGTTCACGCTGGCGCTGGTATTGGGCAATCGCGCCGAAGATGCGTTTCGGCTGTCAATGATCGGCTCGGGCGGGGACATGAAAGTGTTCTGGTCGAACGGCCTGGTCGGATCGATCACAACGCTGGCAATCGTGCTGCTGTTCTGGCCGGTGCTCGACATGGCCTTTAGCGGGATCGGCCGGCTGTGGCGGCAACGCGCAGCTTGAGCTCGATGAGCCCCGCCGCCCGTTAGGCCGCGCTTACGCTTGATGACAGCGCTGCTTCAGGACGGACCGCTGAATTGATCGACGCAATCGAACCTATGACGGCACCGGTCTCGGTGAAGCGCTTGAGGCCACCCTCCGCAGCCGTAATTTCATCGAACGGCAGCGGACCGCACAGGATCATGATGTAATCGTAGGCGGCTCGCAGGTCGTTGGCCATCAGGAATTGATAGTGCATGCGGTAGAAGCGGGAGCGGTGCTTCTTGAACGATGGCCTGCTCATCATTTCCGACATCTGCACCTTGCGAATACTGGGGCGCTCATCCGTGCGGCTGGGCGACATGCGCTGCAGCGTGACCGGGTCGAATTTGTAGAAGCTGATCAGGTCGTTGCGGGCATGATACTCGGTCCAGCGGATCTGCGGATTGCCGGCGACGAGCACTGCGGCTTCGCGCGTCCGCTCGCCTTTCGGATGCAGCGAGAATTTTGGAATCGTAGCGCCGACGGTAAGCACGCAGATGGTCGGTCCGTGGTTGCAAAGGTCAGGGTCGATCTTCAGCGCGTGCGCGACGGTCTGCATCACCAGCCCGGCGCCGAGGCAGTGACCGACAATGACGATTTCGTCGGTATCGGCTGCGCGCGCCCGCGCCACGATTATTTCGGCAAATTCCTCGAGCCGGCGATTCATCGCCGACCGCGTGCCGTAAACGAACTCGCGCGAAAATATCCAGTCGTCGAAAGCGTGCTGAATTCGGCCGTTCCAGGACTCCAGCGCATCAGCGCCAGGAACAGGCCAAGCGCGACAACCAGACCAAGCGCGGCCGCGCCAATGCCGCTCAGGCCGGGCAAACGCGAGGCATAGTATCCCGCCACAAGACCGGCGACGGCAAACAGCAACACCATCATGTACGGGTAGATAAAAAAGATGGTGTAGCGCCAACTCGACTTGAGATAGCGCATGAACGTTCCGGTGCGGATGAAGTCGACCAGCGTATGGCCGCCGCCCAGCAGGCGCGAAACCGGTCCGCGCTCGAAATCCTTGTGGATCAAATCGTCCCAGCGCAGCATCTCGACGGTAGTTCGCGTGTTCCAGTTCGGCCCGGACGCCTCGGCATTCCAGGATGCACTAACATTCGTCGAGGCGTGGATGTCAGTGACCGTTCCTTTGACATTCCAGTTGCTCTCGAAGTTCGACATCGAGTAGCGAAACCGCTCCAGCATCAATTCAGGCGCAATCGGATCGTAGCCGCCGATGTGATAGACGTGTCGTCGAGAGATCATGGCCGCGGTCCTGATGAAATCGTCGATTTTTGCGGTTCCCCCGACAGCTGCCGGGAAGCGGTGAAACTACCGAAAAATGGGTGTCTGACTAATATTTTCATCTCGAATTATGCATGGCAATAGTGCGGATATGCCGACTTTCCGTGCATGGCAGCCGGTCGGCGATCGCTAAATCTGGCGCTGCGATCCCTAGACAACCTTGTCTCGTCGGAGGTCGGATACCTCTGCCGCACTGAAGCCGAATTCGGCCAGCACTTCTTCGGTCTGCTCGCCGAATTCCGGCGGCCGCGCCGCCATTTTACTTGGCGTGCGGGATAACATAACCGGCTGCCCGACGAGACGGATATGCCGGTCCTCAGCGTTAGGCACATCCTGCGCGATGCCGAGATGCTTGACCTGGTCATCCTCGAACATCTGATCGATCGAATAGATCGGACCGCAGGGTACGCCGGCCGCGTTGAGCTCCTTCACCCACGTATCCGTGGATTTTTTTTCGGTGAAGGCGCTGATTTCCGCATTGAGCGCATCGCGATTTTTCGAACGCTCCGGCGCGGTGGCATATTCAGAGCGCTTCGGCAGATCGGGCGCGCCGATCGCCTCCGCGCAGCGCTCCCAGATTCGGCCCCCCGTGGTCGCGATGTTGATGTAACCGTCCGAGGTTTTGAACACGCCCGTGGGGATGCTGGTCGGATGATTGTTGCCGGCCTGTTTTGCCACGTCCTTTTCCATCAGCCAGCGTGCGGCCTGGAAATCCAGCATGAAAATCTGCGCCTGAAGGAGAGAGGTCTGCACCCACTGGCCTTCGCCGGATACGTCGCGCTCCAGCAGCGCCGTGAGGATGCCGATCGCGCAGAACAATCCCGCTGTTAAGATCCGCTACCGGAATTCCGACCCGCATCGGGCCTTTGCCGGGCGCGCCGGTGATCGACATCAGCCCGCCCATTCCCTGCGCGATCTGATCGAAGCCCGGACGCTTGTGATAGGGCCCGTCCTGCCCGAACCCGGAGATCGAGCCGTAAACGATCTTCGGATTGATCTTGCGTACACTTTCGTAATCGATGCCAAGCTTATTCTTCACGTCGGGCCGGAAATTCTCGACGATCACGTCAGCCTGTTTGGCAAGGCGCTGAAATACTTCCAGCCCCTTCGGGTCTTTCAGGTTCAGCGTCATCGCCCGCTTGTTGCGGTGCAGGTTCTGAAAATCCGAACCGCGACGGGGACCGCCGGGTTGTTCGCCCGCGGCGTCCTCCATCAACGCATCGATCTTGATCACATTGGCGCCCCAGTCAGCCAGTTGCCGCACGCAGGTCGGTCCGGAGCGCACACGGGTGAGATCGAGCACGGTGAAACGCGACAAGGCTTGCGAAGCGCGTGGGAAAGACATTTGGAGACTCCGCGGCAGTTGACGAGCGCGAGCTTGGGCCGTCTTGCTTGGTTACTGCAGGTATATTTGACGGACAGGCATTCTACAAACGCTCGTCCGAAATAACCTTGCCGTCGTTGGGCAAGTCTCCCACCGAGACGAGTTCCACCTGACCGCCAAGTTTGCAGACATCCCGCAACGTGGTGGTCAGCACGCGCTGCAAGTCCGGCGAGGAGACGGCGGCTTCAGCCTTGAGCGTCATGGCATCGACTTCGTGATCGCGCGTCACGACCAGCCGCAGCCGCCCGACTTCGGGATGCCGCTTGCCGATCTCCGCGATCTGTTCAGGGCGCACGAACATGCCTTTGACCTTGGTGGTCTGATCGGCGCGTCCCATCCAGCCTTTGATGCGCATGTTGGTGCGTCCGCAACTGCTTGCACCCTGTCAAGACAGCGCGTGAGGTCGCCGAGCGCAAGGCGGATCCATGGATGTTGCGGATCGAGCGAAGTCACGACGATTTCGCCGACATCGCCTTCCGCAACGGGATCGCCGGTGCCTGGCCGCACGATTTCCACGATGAGGTCTTCATTGACGACCAAACCCTCGCGCGCCGACGGTCTCGAAGGCGATGACGCCGAGGTCGGCGGTTCCGAAGGCCTGATAGGCATCGACGCCGCGCGATTTGATTTCGTCCTGCAACGATTTCGGAAACGCAGCGCCTGAAACCAGCGCGCGCTTGATCGATGAAATATCGCGGCCCGGCGCTGTCAGCTGCGTCGAGCAGGATTTTCAGAAAATCCGGCGTGCCGGTATAGCCGGTCGGGCGGTAGGCTTCGATCAGCTCGAATTGCTGTTCGGTATTGCCAGGACCCGCGGGTATCACCGCGCAGCCGAGCGCGCGCGCCGAGGCGTCGAAGATGAAACCGCCGGGCGTCATGTGATAGCTGAAGGTGTTCAGCACCACGTCGCCGGGGCGAAAGCCGGCGGCAAACAGCGCCCGCGCGCCGCGCCAGGGATCGCTGTGCGTCGGCTCGGGCTCGAAGATCGGGCCGGGCGACGTAAACAGCCGTGCGAATGATCCCGGAGTTCCCGCGACGAAATCCGCCGAACGGCGGCGCGGCCTTGTGCAGGGCAGGCAGGTCGGACTTGCGCAGCACCGGAAGCGCGCCAGCGCCGCGCGGCTGGTGATGGCGGCGGGATCGACGCCCTTTAGACGTTCGGCATAGGCCGGCGCAGCTATGGCGTTGCGCAGGACTTCCGGCAGACCGCGCGAAAGATCGCGTTCGCGCTCCTCGCGCGCTGCGCGTCTCGAGGGCATCGTAGTAAGAGATCATCACAGCCAACGCTTGCGCCGCTTGAAGCTTTTGAGATTTTTGAAGCTCTTGCGCTGGTCGCCGGCGCCGCCGAGGTAGAATTCCTTCACGTCCTCGTTGTCGCGCAATTCGTCGGCGCTGCCGTCGAGCACCACCTTGCCGGTTTCCATGATGTAGCCGTGGCTTGCGACCGACAGCGCCGCGCGCGCGTTCTGCTCCACCAGCAGGATGGTGACGCCGAGGTCGCGGTTGATCTTTTGGATGATGCCGAACACTTCTTTCACGAGCAGCGGCGACAACCCCATCGAGGGCTCGTCCATCAAAATCATCTTCGGGCGCGCCATCAGCGCGCGGCCGATCGCCAGCATCTGCTGTTCGCCGCCGGACAGATATCCCGCAAGCCCGGTGCGCTCCTTCAGGCGCGGGAAATAATCGTAGACCATGTCGATGTCGGCGCTGACTTCGTTGTCGCTGCGCGTGAAGGCGCCGAGCCGCAGATTTTCCAGCGAAGTCATGTCGGCGATGATGCGGCGGCCTTCCATCACCTGAAAGATGCCGCGCCGCACGATCTTGTCGGGATCGATGCCGTTGATGCGTTCGCCGTTGAAGACGATTTCGCCGCGGGTGACTTCGCCGTCCTCGGTTTTCAGGAGACCCGAGATCGCCTTCAGCGTGGTGGATTTTCCCGCGCCATTGGCGCCGAGCAGGGCGACGATCGCGCCCTGCGGCACGTCGAGGCTCAGGCCCCGCAGCACCAGGATGACGTCGTCATACACCACCTCGATATTGCGCACGCGAGAGGAGGGGGCGAACGGTCGTTTGACGTGGCGCCGCAGGTTGGTCTATCGAGTCCAGTCGCTGCATGACACTTTCCGGCGAAGCGCTGTTGATCGCTCCTCCCCTGCGTGGGAGGGGGCTGACGCCAGGCATTCTAGGTAAAGAATGGTCTGCATCGGGGCTGCGCTTGGCTGTACCGCCGATCACCCGCCTTCGCGGCGCTGACAGCGCAGCTCCCTCACCGCAAGGCGGAGTAGGCGGCATCAGCCTCAACTTACCACCCAAACCATTCCGGCTTGCGCGGCAGATCGACGGTCTTCACCTTCTCGAGCTTGATGGTGCCCTTCGCCATGAGATCGTTGAGATCGCCGTCGGTCGGCCCTGATACCTTCGAGCGATAGAGATCGACCTTGAGCGTGCCGCGATGGTCTTTCTCGGTCCAGGTCGAGGGATTGCAAACGCCTTCCATGCCGGCGGGCACCCAATCCTTCTTCTGATAAAAGCCCTTGGCGACGTTCTCGCCGGTCGCGCCGCCATTCTTCGCGGCCCAGTCGAGCGCTTCCTTCATGTACAGCGCGGTGCAAACGCCGGCGATGTAATGCACCGGACGATAGACCTTGCCGGTCGGATCGGACATTTTGGAAATTTCCATCACCGTCTTCATGCCCGGCGCGTCGCCGCCCCAGCCCACCGCGGTGCGCAGCGGAAAGATCACGCCGTCGGCGGCGTCGCCGGCGGTCTTGGCGGCGTTTTCATCCATGCCCCAGACGTTGCCCATGAACTGCACGTCGACGCCGGCGGTCTTGCAGGCCTTCAGCACCGAGATGTTGGAGGCCGCCGTATTGCCGAGATAGGCGTAGTTCGCGCCGGCGCTTTTCAGGCTCAGGCATTGCGCGCTGTAGTCACCCGGCGCGAGCGCGAACACCAGCGGCGGCAGTACCTCGAAGCCGAGCTCGGTGGCCATCGCTTCGCCAGCCGCCTTGGGTGCGTTGGGGTAGGGATGGTTGGCGCCCATGTGCACGAATTTCGGCTTGCCGGATTTGCCCTTGGCTTTCCAGTCTTCCGCCGCCCAGGTCAGCATCGGCGCGCATGCGCGTCCGAATAGCTCGGGCCGTAGAAGAAATTGTACGGCGCAGGCTTCGCCTTGCCGCTGGTGCCTTCGGGATCGGTCAGAGCTGCGGCATAGGAGCCGGAAATATCCGGGATCTTGTCCTGCGCGAGGAAGCCGGTCAGCGCTTCGGTATCCGCGGTGCCCCAGCCCATGATCGCCGCGACCTTGTCGGCGCCGGACCATTTCTTGTAGAGCGCGATCGCGCGCGGCACCTGATAGCCGTAATCGACCGGTATCGACGTTGAGCTGCTTGCCGCCGATGCCGCCGTTCTTGTTGACCCAGGCGAAGGTGTCGGCGACGCCCTGTCCGTAGGGCGTGCCGACGTCGGAGGTGCCGCCGGAATAATCCGCGAGATGGCCGATGGCGATCTGGGCCTGCGCCGTCGACCGCGGAGCCGCCGAGCAGCAGCGCCAGCGAAACGGTGCTCAAAAGGGATTTCATGGTCATAGATAGTTTCCTCCGGTTGTTGTTTGTTGGTGCGATTGTAGCCGGTCCCGTACCCGTTCCAACCTCAATGCGAGAACGGGTAGAGTTTCCAGTAGGTCTTGATCTGCCGCCATCGGTGCGCAAGCCCGTCGGGCTCGAAAATCAGGAACCCGATGATGATCAGCCCGATCGGCGATCTCGCGCAGGAAGGTGATGTTGTTGTTCAGCGACAGCGCCTTGTCGATGGCGCTGCCTTTCAGCCCGGCGCTGATCCATTCCATCAATTCCGGCAGCAGCACCACGAAAGCGGTCCCCATCAGCGTGCCCATGATCGAGCCGGTGCCGCCGATGATGATCATGGCGAGGAAAATGATCGAGCGTTCGATGCCGAAGCCTTCGTTCGATACGACCAATTGATAATGCGCATACAGCGCTCCCGCGATCCCTGCAAAAAATGCCGCAAGGCCGAACGACAGCGTGCGGTATTTGGTGAGGTTGATGCCCATGATCTCGGCGGAGAGATAGTGGTCGCGCACGGCGACCAGCGCGCGGCCGTCGCGCGTGCGCATCAGGTTTGTCACCAGCAGGTAGCTGACCAGCAGATAGGCCAGCACGACGTAGAAATATTGCCGGTCGCCGCGAAACGCATAGCCGAAGATCGAAAATGGATTGGCTGACGCCGGCACCGAACCGCCTGAGAACCACTCAGCGCGCGAGAAAAAATCGAGCAGGATGTATTGCGCGGCGAGCGTCGCGATGACGAGATAGAGGCCCTTCAGCCGCGCTGCCGGGACGCCGAAGATCAAGCCGACCAGTGCGGTCATGACACCCGCCAGCGGAATGGCGAAGAATACCGGGATCGGCAGCGTGTTGGAGATGTAGGCCGAGCTGAAAGCGCCGAACAGAAAGAACGCGGCGTGGCCGATCGAAATCTGTCCGGTGAAGCCGACCAGAATGTTCAGGCCGAGTGCGGCGATGCCGAAAATGCCGATCTGAATGAGGATGCTGAGCGAGTATTCGTTGAACACCAGCGGCGCGAAGCAGATCAGGATGATGCCGACGATGGTCGCGTTGCGGCTCGCCGTGGTCGGAAAGATCGTGGTGTCCACGGCATAACTGGTGCGGAAGTCGCCGGCGGGAGATGAGATTTTGACCAGCCATCGTGTATTTATACCCGCTCGATGTCTTTGGTGCCGAACAGGCCATAGGGCTTGATCATCAGGATGATGATCAGCACATAAAATGGCGCGACCTCGTAGAGATTGCCCCAGTGCAGATATTCGCTGTCGATAAATTGCGCGATGTTTTCCAGAAGACCGATGATGATGCCGCCGAGCACCGCGCCGCCGATGCTATCGAGGCCGCCCAGGATCGCCGCCGGAAAAACCTTGATGCCGTAAGCGGAGAGACCGGAAGACACGCCATTGACGACGGCCACCACCACGCCCGCGACCGCAGACACTGTTGCGGAAATCGCCCAAGCCATCGCGAATACGCTTTTGACGGAAATGCCGAGCGACTGCGCCACCTGCTGGTTGAACGCGGTGGCGCGCATCGCAAGACCGTATTTCGAGACGCGGAAAAACCACGCCATGCCCGATCATCATCGCCACCGAGACCACGAGACTCATGACGTAGACGGTCTGGATTTGCAGCCCAAGAAAGTTCACGGACTGGCTGGTGAAGACGCGCGGAAACGGCTGCGGGTTGACGCCGAAGATCCATTTCAGCGCCGCCTGAAACACCGTCGAAAGTCCGATCGTGACCATGATCACCGAAATGATCGGCTCGCCGATCATCGGCCGCAGGATCACGATCTGGATCGCGATGCCGAATGCGAACATGAACACCAGCGTCAGCGGCATGCCGATCCAGAACGGCACCTGATATTTGGTCAGCAGCGCCCAGCACACCCAGGCGCCGATCAGCAGCAATTCGCCCTGCGCGAAATTCACCACCTGCGTGGCCTTGTAGATCAGCACGAACGACATCGCGACGACGCCATAGAGCGTGCCGACCACGAGGCCGTTGACCAGAAGCTGGATCAGGAAGCGCGGTGTTCACTCCGCCGCCTCCGCCACCGCCGCATCGCGGGCGAGGTCGACCACCGCGAGCGTGGTGCGGATGCGCTGGGTGGTGCCGTCCTGGAAACGGATCACGGTATCGACGGGAATGTCGCGCGCGCCGCCATAGATATCGTCGATGATGCGAAGCGTATTTTTCGTTGATGACGCTGCGGCGGACTTTCCTCGTGCGCGTCAATTCGCCGTCGTCGGCATCGAGTTCTTTGTAAAGCAGCAGGAATTTGGCGATGCGCTGCGCCGGCGGCAGCGTCGCGTTGACGGCCTCCACTTCCTTGCGCAGCAGCGCATAGACTTCAGGCCGCGAGGCAAGATCGGTATAGGTCGTGAACGAGATGCGCTTCTTCTCCGCCCATTTCGAGACGATCGAAAACCGGATGCAGATCATCGCGGCCAGCACGTCGCGGCCCGCGCCCAGCACCACGGTCTCGGCGATGTAGGGCGAGAATTTCAGCTTGTTCTCGATGTATTGCGGCGAGAAGCGTTCGCCGCGCGAAGTTTCCGCCAGGTCCTTGATGCGGTCGATGACGACAAGCTGCTTGTTGTCGTTGAAATAGCCGGCGTCGCCGGATTGCATCCAGCCTTCCTTCATGTCGGCGGCGGAGGCTTCAGGGCTCTTGTAGTAGCCGAGGAACATGTTGGGGTGGCGCACCACGATTTCGCCGACGCCGTGGATATCCGGATTGTCGATGCGGATTTCGACCTCGTCGCCCATCGCCACGCCTGTCGTGTCGGGGTCGACCTCGCCGCATCGGATGCAGCGTGTAGGCGCCAAGCAATTCGGTCTGGCCATACAGCGTGCGCAACGGCACGCCCATGGCCTGGAAGAATTTGAAGGTGTCGGGTCCGAGCGCCGCACCGCCGGTCGCCGCCGAGCGCAGCCGCGTAAATCCGAGCCGGTCGCGCAACGCACGAAACAGCAGCGTATCCGCAACGGCGGAGCGTTTGCCCTGTGCCAGCGCGGACAGACCGGTCTTCATGCCGATCTCGTAGAGGCTTTGCTTCAGTGCGGAAGAATCCATCACCCGCGCGCGCACGTCGGCGGCGATGGATTCCCAGACGCGCGGCGCGAACAGCACGAAGGTCGGCGCGATCTCGCGGAAATCGTTCATCATGGTGTCGGCCTGCTCGACGAAGTTGATCTTCATCCGGCACAGCAGGCCTTTGCCGAGCACGTAGACCTGTTCCATGATCCACGGCAGCGGCAGCACCGAGACATATTCGTCGTCGGGTCCCTTCGGGTCGAAACTCAGATAGGTCGCGCAATGCCGCAGCACCCGGCCGGCGGCGAGCATCGCCAGTTTCGGATTGGCCGTGGTGCCGGAGGTGGTGCAGAGGATCGCAACATCCTCGCCTTTGGTGGCATCGACCAGCGTCGTCATAAAGCGTCGGCTCGCGCGCCGCGCGCTCGCGCCCCATCGCCGCAAGCTTGTCGGCTTCCATCAGGCGCGGGTCATCATATTTTCGCATCCCGCGCGGATCGGAATAAACGATGTGCTTCGAAGTTCGGGCACGCGGTCGGCAAGCGCCAGCAGCTTGTCGACCTGCTCTTCATCCTCGGCGAATACCAGTTTGGCTTCGCCGTACCTGAGCAAATAGGCGGCCTCTTCGTCGAGCACATCGCGGTAGAGGCCAAGGCTCATGGCGCCGATGGCATGGGTCGCGATCTCGGCCGAAACCCAGTCCGGCCGGTTGTCGCCGATGATGCCGATGACGTCGCCGCGGCCGAGACCGAGCTCGATCATGCCGAGCGCGAAATCATGCACGCGCGTCTGGTAGTCGTTCCAGGTGAAAACGCGCCACAGCCCGAAATCCTTTTCGCGCAGCGCAATCTCGCCGCCATGCTCCCTGGCGTTGAGGCGCAGCAGCTTCGGATAGGTGTCGGCCTGCGCGACGCGGCCGGCATAGTCCATCATGCCGCGTTCTCCGCGCTGACAGGCGTGTCGTCGGCATCGACCAGCAGTTCGTCCTCTTCGCCGAGATAGGCGCGTTTGACGTGAGGATCGGCGAGCACGGAAGCCGGATCGCCTTCGGCGATCTTGCGGCCGAAATCCAGCACCATGACGCGGTGTGAAATATCCATCACGACGCCCATGTCGTGCTCGATCATCATCACCGTCATGCCGAACTCTTCGTTGAGATCGACGATGTAGCGCGCCATGTCCTCCTTCTCCTCGAAGTTCATGCCGGCCATCGGTTCGTCAAGCAGGATCAATTGCGGCTCCAGCGCCATGGCGCGTGCCAGTTCGACGCGCTTACGCAGGCCATAGGGCAGGGTGCCTGCGGTCGCCTTGCGCACCGACTGCAGGTCGAGGAAGTCGATGATCTCCTCGACCTTGCGGCGATGCTCAAGCTCTTCGCGCCGCGCGCCGGTCAGCCAGTACAGCGACCCGGTGATGAAATTGTTTTTCAGCAGATGATGCCGCCCGACCATGATGTTGTCGAGCACGCTCATATGATGAAACAGCGCCAGATTCTGAAAGGTGCGGCCGATGCCCAATGACGGGCCGCGCGTTCGGCGTTAAGGCCGGTGATGTCACGGCCGCGATAGAATAGCTGACCTTCAGTCGGCTTGTAACGGCCCGAAATGCAATTGACGATCGAGGTCTTGCCGGCGCCGTTCGGGCCGATGATCGAGAACAGTTCGCCGTCGTTCACGCCGAAGCTCACATCGGTCAGTGCGCGCACGCCACCAAAGCGCAGCGACACGCCGCGCACTTCCAAGGCAGCTTCCATGCATCCCCCGTCAGTGCATGTGGTGAAAATCAAACCGGAATTCGTTTCCCGACGCGTCTTTTTGTTTGCGCTCGGTTGAACCGAGTTGCATCCTAACCTGTTCCGCCCGCATGGCTAGGTCAACCACGACGACGCGCTTGATGCAGGCTCAGTTGTCGCGGGCATCGCATTCGGATCGGCATTGCCAGTGCAGAAAGCCTTCCGAAGCGACGATCCACAGAGGTAATAAAATACCAAGATACCTTGGGATTTAGTTCGTTAGAACCGGTGTTCTCGGAGGTTCCGGAGCGGTTGTCAGGCTCTAAACCGTGCTCGATGGCGGGTCATTTCCAACTGTAGATACCGTGGGCCAGGTATAAAAGGACTTCGCCTGATTGGATAAGCGACAACGAGGCTATAAACCAAAAAGCGAAATTGACGCCAACGCCCACCTTCAAAGATCGCGGCAGGTTTCCGGCGGTGGCGCTTCTATCGTACGATTTACTCAAGCGATCGATCCGATGACTCCGCTGTCGCAACTAACCTATCGCAATCTGCTGATCGCGATTCATGACGGGCTCGCCACGGCAGTGGCCCTCGTATTGGGCTACTACATTCGGCTCGAGAGCGAACCTTCAGAGAGCTTGAGTCATTTGGGCGATGCAGGGCCGCTCCTCTTTCTGATCGTTCCAGTTTTCATCGCACTGAGTGTCGTGGTCTGCTACCTTTGTGACCTCACCACTTCCAAGTGGCGTTTCGTCTCAATTCCCGATGTATTCAATATCCTCCGGGTGGCCACGATCCTCAGTTTGGCGTTGGTGGCGTTCGATTATATTTTGGTCGCGCCGAATGTGAACGGCGCGTTTTTCTTCGGTAAGAAGTCCATTTTATTGTTTTGGTGTATCGAATTGCTTCTGCTGGGAGGCTCGCGTTTTGCCTACCGTTATTTTCACTACACGCGAATCTTGCGGCGTACAAAAGCGGATTCGTCACTTACGCTCCTACTTGGCCAAACTCACGATATCGACATTTTCTTGCGGTCGATTGAAAACGGAGCCGTCAAACGGCTGTGGCCGGTCGGGTTGATCTCGTTTTCGCGTGCCGACCGTGGCAGCATGATCCGCAACATTCCGGTATTGGGCGCCATCGACGACATCGAAGATATCGTGCACGATTTCGCCGAGCGCGGGGAGCCGATCGCGCGGGTGTTGATGGCACCGTCTGCCTTCGAAGTCGAGGCTCACCCCGAGTCCATTATCATGCGCATTCGCCGGCTTGGTCTAGCGGTCAACCGGCTCCCGTCGATTGATCACGACAAGAATTCGCATTTGACCCCCATCGAGGTTGAGAACTTATTGCTGCCTCAGCATGAGGAGATCGACGCTGCGCCGATTGCAGCGCTGATCAAAGGCAAGGCCATTGTCGTCACCGGCGGCGGTGGCGTGATAGGTGCTGAAATCTGCCGCCGTGCCGTAAACTTCGGTGCGGCCAGATTGCTGATTATCGAAAATTCCGAAGCTGCGCTTGTCGACGTCATCGGAAAACTGGCTTCCAAAGCCACCCTCATTGAGGGGCGACTTGGAGACACTCGGGATATCGATCGCATTTCGCGATTGATGAACGATTTTAAACCAGATCTCATTTTTCATGCCGCGGCGCTGCGACGTGAGCCGACGTTCGAAGCCGACTGGAGCGAGGTCGTAAGAACGAATATTTTCGGACTGGTGAACGTGGCAGACGCCGCTGCAGGCTCGGGCGCCAGCACCATGGTCGTGATATCGGCTGCCCCGGATATGCAGGCGGCTTCGGCCGTGAAAATGACCGCGGAATTCGTCGAATCTTTCTGCGTGTCGCTCGATCAAGATGTCGTAAGACAGTCTGCGGACGATACGCCGATGCGCGTAGTCGCGGTTCGGATCGGGGACGTCCTGGCGCCGAACGGAGCGATGATGACGAAGCTCAGGGTGGAAATCGAATCCGGCGGGCCAGTTACAGTTGCTCATCCTGACATGGTGAGGCATTTCAGGACTGGCGCTGAAGGCTGCGATCTGCTGTTGGCGGCCTGCGCGCATGCGATGGCGTCAGATCGGTCACGGCCCGGCATTTATGTTCTCGATCCCGGCCAACCCGTAAGCATCCGCGATCTTGCCACCCGAATGATCCGTTTATCCGCTCGGCAACCCGGCTACGATATTGATATTGTCTATACTGGGCTTCAGGAGGGAGAAGCGTTGGACGATCGTCCTATCGCCGTTGAAAAATCGTCGGAGGTTGCCGCAGGAATCTCTATCTTTGAATCGAAGGGCGCGCCGATGAAGCTGCTGCGCGAAAAAGTTGCCGTATTGGAGCGAACAGTCGAAGCCAACGATCCGGTTTCCGCACGGATGATCTTGGAGCACGCTATTCCGGATTTGGTTTGACCCCGATCACGAATTAAGTTCACGCGGCGGCCCGATCGTTTTTCATGGATCGGCTATATCGCGACAAGAAATTTAAAGCGGAGTAGACCCATATTGCCGTACCCCGGGCCGAAGATCGTTATTCTGCTTGCGACCCGGAACGGGGCGAGATTTTTGCGCGAGCAACTCGAATCGTACCGCGCGCAAACTTATCAAAACTGGGAATTGCAAGTCTCCGACGACGGCTCCACCGATCAGACGGTCGCGATCATAGATGCGTTTTCGAAAACTGTCGTTCAGCGGGTCGTATTGCGTGATGGTCCGCAGCTTGGATTTTGGCAAAATTTCGTAACACTGGTTCGACGCGAGGAGGCTGAAGGGGATTTTTTTGCTTACAGCGACCAAGACGATATTTGGCTTCCCGATAAGTTGGCCCGTGCAGCGACATGGCTGGAAATGCAGGCGCCGGAAATGCCCGCGCTTTATTTCTCCCGCACGGAGTTGATTGATCTCGACGGAACACCCGCCGGATGTTCGCCGCTATTTATGCGGCCGCCGAGCTTTCGGAACGCGCTTGTCCAAAATATAGGAGGCGGCAATACGATGGTGTTCAACCGCGCGGCGCGGCAAGCGTTGCTTGCCACACCCCGTGACGCCGAACTGGCGTCTCATGATTGGTGGACCTACCAGGTCGTAACCGGCGTGGGGGGCGTTGCGCATTACGATCCGCAGCCCAGCTTGAAGTACAGGCAGCACGAGCAGAATTTGGTCGGATCGAACGTCGGTTACCGTGCGCAGTTTACCCGCGTGGTGGCGTTTGCCCGTGGCAAAGTCGCCTTTTGGAATGATATCAATCTTAAATTTCTGGGCGGAATGAAGGGCGTATTGACTGCGGAGAATGCAAGAGTTCTCGAGCTATATACGCAGGCGCGGCACGCGGCAGCGCCCTTTCGTCCGTGGCTAATTTGGGAGTCCGGTGTTTACCGGCAAGGCCTTGTTGAGAATATCGGGCTTTGGGCCGGCGCCTTTTTCGGCAAAATTTAGACCGAGTGGTTGCGCCCGGATAACTGGTGGCGTTCGATCGTCGTCAGATCGTAAGTGCTGCTGGCGGCGATCACTTCAGCCCATCTCGCTGCAGAGGGAATCCGCGATGGATTGGCCTGAATAAGATCACGCTTGATAAAAGGAGATTGAAAATCCTCAATGAGCGTGTTCCAGAAAAAGTGCGCGGGGTTTAGCAGTCGGCCGGACATCACTGCCGCGTGAAAACGTTTGAAACCGGGTGCTTCGCGGTCTTTTGATGCAGACCGGCTTGGGCTGAGCAGCGAGTCCTTAATTCTCGCGGCTACCTTCGCGTACGGACAGAGTACGGCAGTCCTTAAAAATGCACGCTCGAGGACGACGGACAGTTTCACTTCAGCATTTCTTACCACCCAGAGTTTGTGGTTGACATAAGGAAGGTCATCCCAAAACTTGTTGAACGCCTGCGATCTGATTGCAGCCGGGAAAAAGACCATGAAGTAACTCTGCAGGTGATGCCGATACTCGAGACTGTCGGTTATGCCCCAGACGTCAACAGCCGCCCGATCGATGTCTTCGAGGATGCCGCGGAGTTTGTGGAAAGGTCCGTAGACGCTATCGTTCATCAAGATCAGGCTGTCGAGACAACCGCGGTCGGAGATCGATGCGATACCGTCTTTATACGCTCCGAAATCATAACCGATGTTGGAGCGCCAGATCACCTCTTTGCACAGCGATTTCACGCGCGCCCGACTTTGCGCCGGAAAAAAGGGAGCGTTCGATACGAACGTAATTCGGTATCCGGCGGCAACCAGTTCGCTAAGCTGATGCACAACGTATTCATGAACAACGCCACCCTTGTCAAAATGCACATAGACGGCGGCGCAAACTGATCCGCGAAGCGGATCGTCCCCAACAATCCGCTCGCGAATAAAGCTCCGCGCGGGAGAGAGCTTCATGAAGGTGCGAATCAACCGGTCGTGGACCGGGAAATACAATCGTCTTCCGACGCGCCGCGCCCAGTGGGCAATCTCGATCAGAAAATCCATAGTAGAGGGACCCACTGCCACGTATTGCGTTGCTCTATGCTGGTTTCGCGGCGATGTCTTCGGAGATACGCTTCTTCCAGGGTTTCCATACGCGTGACGTAAACGCTAATGCCGGATTGGAAGTTTCAAACGCATCAAGTAAGGCAGTATTTGGTCCTGCGGACTGGATACCGAGTGGATAATCGGCGAAAATGACGCCCTGAAGTTGTGTTCGCGAAGGAAAGGAGCGTTTGTGGAGATAAGATCTCTGGCCATCCCCGACGTGAAACTGGTTGTGCCGGCCATTCATCGCGACGCACGGGGTTTTTTTCTGGAGACTTTTCGCCGCAATACAATGAAGGCTGCGGGTATCGGCCCGGACTTCGTCCAGGACAATACAGCTTTTTCAGCTGACGTTGGCACGATACGCGGTTTACATTTCCAGGCGCCACCACATGCACAGGGCAAGCTTTTGCGAGTTACGCGCGGCAGCATCTTTGACGTGGCGGTCGATCTTCGCGCGCGCTCACCGACGTTCGGCAAACACGTCAGCACAGCACTTAGCGCCGAGAGTTGCTTGCAAATATGGGTGCCCCCGGGCTTCGCGCACGGCTACTGCACGCTTGAGCCGAATACAGAGGTGTTTTATAAAGTCACGGCCTATTACGCACCGACGAGCGATCGCGGAATAAAATGGGATGACGGCGCCCTCGGCATTGAATGGCCTCTAGATTTTAACGGTGCGATCGTGTCCGACAGGGACAGAAGCCACCCCGCGTTGAAAGATTTAAAGCCCGCGTCCGTGGACGCGTTTTGAAGCAGCCCATCGAAGCCGGGGAGATTTTGTGCGCGCATTGGTGACAGGCGGAGCGGGCTTCATCGGATCTGCCGTCGTGCGTCATCTCGTCGGCGCCGAGTGTTCGGTGCTCAATGTCGACAAGCTGACTTATGCCGCCAATCTCGCTTCGCTGGCGCCCGTAGCTGATGATTCCCGCTACGCGATGTCGAAAATCGATATTTGCCACGCCGGCGGCATCGCCACTGCGTTTTCAAAATTTCAGCCGGATGCGGTGATTCATCTCGCCGCGGAAACCCATGTGGATCGCTCGATCACCGGTTCCGCTCAATTTATCGAAACCAACATTACCGGCACATCTGTTTTGCTCGATGCTGCGCGCCATTATTTCGAGGGTTTGGCTGGAGACCGGCGCAATGCATTTCGCTTTCTCCATGTTTCCACCGATGAAGTGTATGGCTCGCTCGGGCCGGTTGGATTGTTCACCGAAGATACTGCCTACGACCCAAGCTCTCCATACGCTGCGAGCAAAGCGGCGTCGGACCATCTCGTCACCGCGTGGCACCGCACCTATGGGTTGCCGACGATCGTCTCGAATTGCTCCAATAATTACGGGCCGTACCAGTTTCCAGAAAAGCTGATACCGCTGACCATCCTTAACGCGATTGAACGCAAGCCGCTGCCGGTCTACGGCGATGGCTCCAACGTGCGTGACTGGTTGCACGTCGATGACCACGTCCGGGCGTTGTGGCTGATTCTGCGGCAGGGACAGGTGGGCCAAAAATATAATGTCGGCGGCGGCAACGAGCACAGCAATCTTCGTGTCGTTGAACGCATCTGCGACATCATGGATCGTTTGCGACCCGCTGAAACTCCGCATCGTCGTCTCATCACTTTCGTGACTGACCGGCCCGGGCACGACCGGCGTTATGCGATCGACGCGAGCCGGCTGGAGACATCATTGGGGTGGCGCGCCGCCGAAGCATTCGAAAGCGGCCTTGAGCGAACCGTGCGCTGGTATCTCGACAACGAGAAGTGGTGGCTTCCGCTGCGACGCAGGAATGATGCCGGAAAGCGACTCGGCCTTGTGAGCGGGCCGGAAGCCGTTCTCATTCAAGGAAGCGATGCGACGTGAAGATTCTTGTTACCGGCCGTCACGGTCAGTTGGTACGCAGTCTCGGCCGCGCCGCGCCGGCCTTCGGCGTCGATGTGGTCGCGGTAGGTTTGCCGGCTATCGATTTGACAAAGGAAGCTACCATTCTGGCATCGCTATCGCATCATCGTCCCGACGTTGTCATTAATGCGGCCGCCTTTACCGAGGTGGATGATGCGGAGGATCAGCCGGAGATCGCGCACGCGGTGAATGCGCTCGGCGCCGAACATGTCGCGCAAAGCTGCAACGCACACGGCATCCCGATGATTCAGATTTCGACCAACTACGTCTTCGACGGTGCGAAGCTGGATGCTTATTGTGAGGACGACGCCCCATCGCCGATAAACGTCTATGGCCGCAGCAAGCGGGAGGGCGAGATTCGGGTAGCGCGGGCTTGCGAGCGGCATGTGATCCTGCGCACTGCCTGGTTGTACAGCCCGTGGAGGTCGAACTTCGTCAAGAGCATATTGCGGTTGGCAACCACTCAGCGCACCATCGGCGTCGTCAACGATCAGCAGGGTTCGCCTACGTCGGCGCAGGAACTCGCCGATGTCTGTCTTGCAATTGCCGCGCGGGTTGTATCGTATCCGTCCGGCGTCTCGTGGGGGACCTACCATGCCACGGCCGCGGGCACGACAACCTGGTTCGGCTTTGCCGAGGAAGTAATGCGTTGCGCTGCTGAACGACATCAACCAGCAGTCCCGATTGTCCCGATTTCGACAGACGAATACCCGGCCCGGGCCCGCCGGCCGGCGAATGGCGCGCTAGCCTGCGACAAACTGCTCGATCGGTTCGGACTGCAATTCTCCGATTGGCGCGCCGGTGTCCGCGCCTGTGTGGTCCAGCTCACTGCCCCGGCCAACGGATAAAGATGCAGGACGCTCGGCAAAAGAGTGTCGCAATTGTCACGGCGCACTGTCTTAGTGCAGCGCAGCGACTTATGCAGTCGTCGCTGCGGCCACGTCTATTTGGAACATCGAAATGAAGGGCATTATTCTCGCAGGCGGAAGTGGCACGCGCCTTCACCCGATGACGCTGGCGACGTCCAAACAACTATTGCCGGTCTTTGACAAGCCGATGATCTACTACCCGCTGAGCACCCTGATGCTAGCGGGCATCCGGGATATTCTCATCATCTCGACTGCGGCCGACCTGCCTAGTTTCGAGCGTTTGTTCGGCAATGGCGAGCGGCTTGGGATCAAGATCAGTTATCAGGTGCAGCCGCGGCCGGAGGGGTTGGCGCAAGCGTATGTGATCGGCGCCGATTTCGTGCGCGGCGAAAAGTCAGCGCTGATCCTGGGCGACAATATTTTTTTCGGCAACGGCATGCCGCAGGTCCTCGCGGCGGCGCAACGAGACCGCCTCGGCGCAACCGTGTTCGCCTATCAGGTATCGGACCCCGAGCGCTACGGGATCGTCGAATTCAATGCGGAAGGTCACGCGCTATCAATCGTCGAGAAGCCAAGCAAGCCGAAATCGAAATGGGCGGTCACGGGACTGTATTTCTTCGATCAGCGCATCGTCGGAATCGCAGCCGGTCTCAAGCCTTCTGCCCGCGGCGAGCTTGAGATCGTCGAAGCCATCTCGGCCTATCTGGAAATGGGCGAGTTGTGTGTCGAAAAGCTGGGCCGCGGTTTCGCGTGGCTCGATACCGGCACTCCCGACTCAATTTTGGATGCGGCGGAGTTCATTCGCACGATCGAGAAACGTCAGGGCCTTCGCATAAGCTGCCCTGAGGAAATCGCGTTCCGCATGGGGTTCATCAATCGCACGCAGCTTGAGCGGCTTGGCCGAGACCTGGAAAAGGTCGACTACGGCCGCTACCTGCTGGCAATCGCTGACGAAGCAACGTTTTGATTGCATCACTCGTTTCGTCTGCGCTCAAGTCTGCCTGTAACCGTGTGGATTTGCCTTTTGCCATTTCCAGTGGTCAGCGCACATTTCCTGGAGTGACCGTTTGGCCTTCCAACCGAGCAGCGTTTCGGCCTTTGCTGGATCCGCATAGTAGATCGGAAGGTCGCCATCGCGGCGCGGGCAAAAAGTGTAAGGAATTTCCCGGCCGCTCGCCAACTCAAAGGCGGAGATAACCTCGAGGACACTGTTGCCCATCCCGGTCCCAAGATTAACCGCAAAAAATTGCGGTTCACGGAGCTGATTTAATGCTGCCAGATGCCCGGCGGCCAGGTCCATCACATGAACGTAGTCCCGCACGCCCGTTCCATCCGGAGTCGAATAGTCGTTTCCCCAGACATTGACGCGCTCTCTCAGCCCGACGGCGACCTGAGCAATAAACGGCACGAGGTTTCCGGGGATGCCGATCGGGTCTTCTCCGATTGAACCGCCTTCATGGGCGCCGACCGGATTGAAATAACGCAAAATAGCGACACTCCACTCCGGGTCTGCCCGAAACTGATCGCCGAGGATTTCCTCGACCATCAGTTTGGTACGGCCGTAAGGATTGGTTGCGCAAAGGGGATGGTCTTCGGAATAAGGGAGAAATTGAGGAATCCCGTAGACGGTGGCTGAGGAACTGAAAACGATCTTTTTAACCTCTGCCGTTTGCATGGCCGCGATGAGGCGCAGCGTGCCGACGACGTTGTTGTCATAATATGCGATGGGGTCGCGGACGGAATCGCCGACAGCTTTCAAACCCGCAAAATGCATGACGCCCGTTATCGGATATTTATCAAACAGCGCAGCGAGCGATGCCGGATCTCGCATATCGCCTTCTTCAAAAACAGGCCGGCTGCCGCATATTTCATTGATCCTGGAAAGGCACTCACTGCTGCTGTTCGATAAATTGTCGAACACCACGACCTCATGCCCTGCTTTTATAAGCTCAACGCAGGTGTGAGAGCCGATGTAGCCGGTGCCGCCCGTAACCAAAATCATCGCCACACTCATTAACTATTGCTGCCCGCAAAGCGGGACATTGTTCGTGCCGGGCAGATCGAAACTGACGCGCGAAAATCAGGGACGCGCGAGACGGCGTCGACAAGCATCTTCATAATACCGGGGAGCGGACAATGGCATCAATGCGACGGACTCCATTTTCCGTCATCATAGTTTCTCGACTTGGCTAACGGCGGTCGGCATGCGCGAAAACGTAATGGAGACAACAAATCTTGAAACCGACGACTCTTATTGCGGCTTCGGCGCCGAGTAGGCTTTGAGGACCTCGTCGATGGGTCCAAAGGCGACGATCTGACCGGCGTGCATCCAGAGGGCTTTATTGCAAAAACGCTGACAAATCGAAATACTATGTGAGGCCAATATCAATATACTGGCTTTCTCGAAAAAATTTTGAATTCGCCGTTCGGCTTTGGCGATAAACGCGGCGTCGCCAGCCACGATCCATTCGTCCATTAAAAGGATTTCCGGCGCAAAACAGGTCGCTACGGCAAATATCAGACGGGCCGCCATTCCGGAAGAGTAGGTACGGACCGGGATATCGACGTAGTCGCCAAGTTCCGTAAATTCGATAATTTCCTGCATGCGGTCGTCCATTTCCCGCCGCGTCAGACCGAGGATCAGCCCTCGTAGGCGAATATTCTCGTACCCGCTGATATCAGCGTCGATACCCAGGCCCATATCAAACATCGGAGAAATGCGGCCGCGGCTGCTGACGGTGCCGGAAACAGGCTCGTATATCCCGGCCATCACGCGCAGGAGCGTTGTTTTCCCGGCGCCGTTGGAGCCAACCAAAGCCACCCGGTCGCCAGGTTGAAATTTGGCGGAAACATTTCGTACCGCTTCGACGGTAATGCGATGGCTGGCGTCGCTCGCAAGATGTCCCCCGGAGCCGCTGAACAACAGTCGTTTTTTTAATGACCGCGAGCCGCCATGATAAATGGGAAAGGACACACTCACATTTTCGAGCGTCAACTCTGTCGCGTTCGACGTTTCAGTCATGCGCTCAGACCCAATATGGGATGCGTGAACGAAAGCGAATAAAAAATGATGCGGCGACGGCGGTATTTATGACCGTAATTACAAAGATAGCCATGTAATTATTCCAGGTTGGGATGCTTCCGAGCAAGGGAGCTCGGACGATCTCCACCAAATGGAAGAACGGATTTAAGTCTGCGACATAGGCTCGGCCGTGCAACAGTTCAGGCTTCCACATGATCGGGGTAACGAAAAAGATGATTTGAACGAGGGAATTGATCAGCTGCGGAATATCCCTGAACCGCGCGGATATCATGCCGATGTAAAGGCTGGCGAGGGCGCCATTGAACACAACGACGAACAAACCTGGAATTGCCAGAAACGCCGCAGCCCCCGGCCAAATTCTGAAATACAGCAGGACACCGAAGTAAATTATGAAATTATGCGCGAACGTGATCAATTTGCTCCAGCAGGATCGGTAGACATAAACCGAGTAGGGCAATCGGATCTGCTTGATGTAGGATTCCGATCCGGTAAACAGCGTTCCGCCTTCTGTAAAAAAGCTCGCCAGAAAATTCCATACGAGAAGTCCCAAACACAGGAATGGTAAAAAATCCCGAATTGGAGTCTTAAACAATTGCGCATAGAGCACGCCGAGCGCAACGACCATGATCGTCATGCTGGCGGTCAGCCAGAACGGGCCGAGCACGGAGCGGCGATAGCGCTGCAGAATGTCGTTCCAGCCCAACGCCGTCCAAAGGCGCCAAAGCGCAAGGCCTGAAACAAAATCAAGCCAGGCCATGCGCGCGGCGTTTTGCGCGCCACCTCGCCTGACGAGCCTGTTGCGCGAATTGGTGCCGGCGCCGGCTTTTAGAATTGCTCGCATGAAACCGAAGGTCTCGCGTTAGATCATGACGGTTTTCGGCGGAACGGCACTCGCTCAGGATGCGCTTCCGCGCGCTTGAGGTGCCCTCCAGACATTGTACCCCGGCGGGGCCTCTGTAGCATTAGAAAGAGTTAGCGTCGCCTTGTGGAGAAGTTGGTACTTGCCCTGCATTGCCCCTCCCGACGGTTTTCAGTATGCGTTGGTCCTTTGTACGCAGGTCGCCGGAATTGGCAGGCGGGGACGACAAGATGTTATCGCAGCTGTCGTCTTTTGTGACCAAAGGTCGCAGTCGCCTCCGCAGTCTCTCGCGTTTCGCGGCGGCTATGGTCCGTGTCACCGGGGAAGTCCTGCGTGCGCATGTGCGGGTTGACCTGCAGCTCGCCGCGATAGTGCTTGTTTATCTTACAGCTTTCGTGCCGATCATACCTCGTGCCACGGAAAGCCCTCAAGCTCTCAGATGTTGTATTGACGATGAGGCGCCGCTCTCCATGGCTCTCGACGGGATGCGCGTTCTTCCTTATGGCGATCCCTTCAATTTTGTACTTGCACCCACAAAGGGCGTTCCCCTTCCGACGTATTGGGACCAATTCAACTACGCGGGCAGCGGCTATCACTATGGCGGCTTGTATTTTGGCCTAGCTTTCTTGGCTTACGGTCCGATGGAGGTTTTAGGTTTTCCGCCGTTCCCAACTGTGCCGATCATACTTCGGACTCTTAGCATCCTGGCGGGGCTACTTGCTTTGCTGATAACTTATAATTTTGCACTGATGCAAATTGGCCGCGTTGCCGCCGTGGTTTCAACTCTCATTCTTCTGACAGATACGTATTTTATCCATTACGCAATTATCATCCATCCTGATGGATTGCAGTTCGCGCTAGCGCTGTTGACGCTGGCGGTAGCTGCGCGACACGTGACGGACGGCGAGCTTGAGAGCTTAGGCGCTTTGGGTTTCTTAAGCGGGCTGATCCAAGGTACCAAGATGGGCGGCCCGTGGTTGATACCGCTCGCAGCGCTTGCGCTCGTTGAGGGCATAAGAAGGCGCCATGACCTGCCCCGTGCCGCCATTATGGCTCTGATTTTGCGTCGGGGATTTTTGTTGCTTGTGCTGTCTATCGTCGCATACTTCGTTTCAACTCCTTACGCATTTCTGAGCCCTGATTTTATTATTGAGAACTCGCCGCGTTCTGGCAGTTGTTACGAACAGCACTTTGACCCCGACGAATGTTTTGAATTGGCTGTCCGATCTGTGGACGCATTTTGGCCCGCTGTTCCTGTTTGTTGCACTCGTCGGTGCACTGTCCATCAGTTTCGATGCCGTCAGGGGACGCGTCAGATGGCCATTGGTGCTTGCGCTGGTACTCGGAATTTCGCAACTGCTATGGTTTACGCTGAATGGGAAGTTGTGGGTCGAGCTCGGTTATATGCTGGGGACGTTCGCGGTGCTGGCTTTCCTCGTCGGGGAGAGCGTTGAAAGAGCGGGGCGGCTTCTTTCGCATTTTGGATGGTTGGGAATAACCGCGAAGCGCTTGATCGCTGGGTGCTCCATCCTTGCGATCATCATGGGCGGGTGGTGGAGCGTCACCAATCTGGCTCTGTTCTATCGACTGTTGCCTTCGACGACGGCTTTCCAGATTGGCCAATGGGCAGAGGCTGGAAACATTCCGCGCGACGCCAAGATTCTGGTAGATAATACTGCTTATTTTAATCCAGCAATATTTCCCAATGCTCGCATGCGAGGCGATCTTTTAACGTATAATCAGATTTATGAGCGAGAGCCCGATTACATTGTTCTTTCATCGGTTATGTATGATGCTCGGCACTACGCAGAACTCCGGAAAACTCAATCCTTCAAAATGCAAAATGAAGGGCCCGCCTCGGTTCGTTTGTACCAAGACTTGCTAAAGACCGACGACATTGGGCCGACACAGGTTGCCGGAATTGAACTCACTCGCATTTTTTCCCAAAGCCGAAATGCAGCAGTCTGCGCTGACAGAGCGAAAGGCGATTCGCCCTATGAACCTTGGATCGATGGAAAGGCAGCCGATACTGTAGCTGTTTTAGCCACAGATTGGTTTGGAGCAAACTTCATCGGTGCATGGATTAACTGGCGCTTGTCGGGGCAAATTCAGCAGATCAATGTTGCAGGCAAATGGTGGGATGCGCTTCATGACAAGATATGCATCAACATAGGGCCTACCCTGCGGCTCTACCGTGTTCGTCAGCCTGGGACGCCGGATGGTTTTTCGCGACCGATTGCAAGCACGAGCTGGCCCGGTCTGACGGCCTTATATGCTTTCGACGGCAACTCGAGCAATTGGATGCCGAGTAGCAAGGATTCCGTTCCCTGGGTTGGCTTCGATTTCGGCGGCGGCGCGGCGAAAAATGTGAACCAAGTGCGCATCGAGTGGCTGAATCCACAGTTAATCTCGCCAACAATCCAGATTGAGTTTCTCGATGTGGAAGGTGAATGGAAAACTATAGCAGACCAGGAAGTTGACAGCGGAGTGAAGATGACCCTCGTAACGGAGGTTTCGCTCCCTCCTGATTTAGGTGCGCATCGAAGTTGGCGTGTGGTGTTCCGAGGCGCCTCACCTAGCTACTCCGTCGCAGTGCGTGAGGTGCGCTTCTTGAATACTGCAGTCGGCCGTTGACAATCGGAAACTGACGAATGTGGAATGTCTGCAAAAGTGTTGTATTTGTCTCCTGTGAGCTAACGCTATTAGCCTGCCTGATGGGCTTGCTGATTCCTTCCTTGATGGCAGTGAGCAGCTCGCACCGGAAAAAACTGGCACGCTTGCTGGCTCTAGCCCCAATGGGTGCTTTCATATTGGCCGCCGCAGTGAGCGTTGCTCGGCAAGAAGCCGCTTCTGCGCGAGCGGGAGAAACGCTCGCCTCCCAAGTTCAGGGTGGAGCCGCGGTGTTGATCCGGTTTGAGCCGGAGGCTTGCATAGTATTTAACCTCGGTTCAATCGAATGCGGGCAGGCTTACTATGGCTCATATAATCGTCGCCTAAATAGCTGGAGGATCACCGGGCCTCAGAGGTCAGGCGATTCTCACTTTACTAGTGAGAGTTCCAACGCCGAGCCTTTACCGGGTGCGATTAGTTTCTGGGGCTTGCTGGCGCGATTTGATCAGAATGGCTCTCTCTTTTATTCCGGACAAGAGGTCGGTACGCTCCGCATTGCCCCCTTTGGACTTGGTCAAACAATGTAGCGAGACAAACGCACAGTGTGGCTCTGCCGGCTTTTTGAAATATATCCAGGGAAGGTTAGGGTGCTTGCTCGAGTTCGCTGATCCCGCCTTGTGTCGACGAGTGGTTTCGAGCTTGCTCAAGCAGGACGACCGTGCGGCCCGAGCTCGCCGGACAGGATTTCAATTCGTATCCGGGACTGGGCCAATGGGTGAGACGGTTGAATTTTCAAAAGCCCCGTCGCAGCGATCTGTTCCTCAGACGGACGATATCGCCGTCATAATTCCGGTTTACATGGGCAAACTTGTCCTTCGCGAGCTTTGCGAGCGCTTGACCAAGACTTTGGCGGCCCTGACAAATCGGTTTTCGATAATCCTGGTAGATGACCGAAGCCCCGATAATGCGTGGCCCTTGATACTGGAACTAGGCAAACAGGACCCGCGAATTCGCGGAATTCGACTCAGCCGGAATCACGGTCAGCATTACGCTTTGACGGCAGGCATCGATCATGCTCTGGCCAAGTGGTACGTGGTTATGGATTGTGATTTACAGGACGCCCCGGAGGACATCCCCCTTCTCTATGAAAAAGCAATCGAAGGTTTCGATATCGTCGTTGGACGCCGCTTGAAAGAGGGCCATGGTTTTTTCAAACGCCATAGCTCCAAGCTTTTCTATGGTTTGTTCAATTTGTTGGCCGGCATTGATCTGGACTGGAGTGTCGGGAATTTCAGAGTATTCTCGAATAATGTTGCGGAGGGTTTCCGCCAGATGCGCGAGCAAATGCGGTTCTTTCCGGCGAGCCTTAGCCTGATGGGCTTCGAAGTCGGGATCGTTCAATTGCCGCATCATGCTCGGCGCGAGGGGATTTCCTCTTACACATTGCGCAAGCTGGTGAGCCTTGCCGCGAACACCATTCTCGCACACTCACAGACGCCGCTCAAAATCGCCGCCACGCTTGGCTTGATCATCGCGTTTTGCGCTTTGCTGGCCAGTGCGTGGATCGCGATAGATGCGCTCGTCTGGGGTACTCAAATTACGGGATGGGCCAGTCTGATCGTGTCGATCTTTGTCGTAGGCGGAGTCCAGATTTTTATCACCGGGATGGTTGGCATCTATGTGGGAAAATCATTTGAGGAAGCAAAGAAACGGCCTCTCTATTTTATAAAAGATACCTCGAATATTGAATGATCTTGACTTGATTTCATTTCGTTCGGTCAGAAAAATCTTTGTTTTTAACAAATGCGATTAGCATGATAACTTCGAAAGCCGGAATATGACGACCAAGCTCACAATTCGCGTTTGCGCGGCGGTCTGAAAGGTGCGGAATCTCATTCGTGGGCTTGATATGTGCCGGCGTTAGAATACATGCCATCACCTCATACCCTCAACGGAGACGATCAGACTGATGCGTATCAGAAAATTGCCGACCTTGAAGACGCATACCGGGTTAGACGTTGATAACTACCAAGGAACCAGACCTTGGTAGCGATGGCGTGACTTTAGTTGTGGGATGGCTGAGATACCTATTCACGTGCCAAGCTTCGCACGTCATCGTTTTCCATGAAATCATCACTTCCCCGTTATCGAGGTTTCGCGCCCACCGTAACGGCGATGATAAACGGAGATCCTGTTGTCGGCGCGACCGCTCAACAGATACGCAGCCTTGATGTACGACGCAGGTCCGATCATAGCGCGCCAGGTGATACCAATAAATTATCCAGTGAAAATTCGAAGAGTTCTGGAGCTACAGGCGGAAGCAATGGTGGAGCTCGCGATGCAATTATTCTTCAACAAGCGGAGACTATTGGAATAGAAGGAATAAAGCAGGATGAAAAAGAGGCAACTTATAGCGTGTGGCGCGACAAAACCGATTATCAAATCGACTGGTCGAGAACTGGGGACGAAATTTGTCGCATGGTAGATGCGTTGGGGTATCCATACGAAGGAGCAAGGACACGAGTAGGCGATTACGAAATCGTTGTGGAAGACGCTGAGGTCGTAAAAGACCTCCGTTTTGAACGAAGAGATGTTGGGAAAATCTGGCAGATGGACGAAGGCCGTCCCATCGTCATTTGTGGTGAGGGATTGCTGCGTCTAAATCGGATCAAATGTCACGACGATCGGCCGTTTCAACTCAGACTTAGATCCCGTTTGGGGTAGCCTGCGGCTGGTGAATGCCAGGGTCAAAACCGGTGCCGTGCGCGTTGCGCGCTATTCGCGTTAAATGCTACTAGGATCGTCAGCTAGCTCAAAATGCGAAGCGTTATCGCAGCGCCGTTTTGAGATACAAAAACGTTGAGCGTTCGAAGCATTCTTGCGGGATCGTGTGTTTCATGTGGTGCTGCCCGGAATGCGATACCGCAGTGGAGCTGCGGTCCGAGGCGGTCGTGCCCTGGCCGCCTGATTGGAGTTGCGATTTCTGTGGCGCTTCGGTTGCCTATCAAGACGATATTCCCTGACTTGCTCCGTCTTTGATCAACACAATGTCCGGCTTTGATCCGAGACTTTTTGATCTTCTCGTCCGCTACGAGCAATCAAGCTTTTGGTTTGTAAACCGCGCAAAACTGATCACGTCGCTTTTGCGTCATTATTATCCTCAGGCCAAAAACTTTCTTGAAATTGGCTGTGGCACCGGTTCGGTTTTGTTGGCCATTCGCCAAGCGATGCCGGAGCTGCAACTTACAGGGAGCGAGCTGCATCCACTCGGACTTCGTTACGCACGCGAGAGATTGGGCAGCGACGTCACGCTTCTCCAAATGGATGCCCGCAATATTCCGTGCAGAGACCAGTTTGATGTCGTAGGCGCTTTCGATGTCATCGAGCATATCGCTGAAGACGAGCGCGTACTGCAAGCCATTCATCGCTCTTTAAAGCCGCGGGGCGGCGCATTGTTTTCGGTGCCGCAGCATCGGTGGATGTGGAGTCCCGCGGATGACGACGCTTTCCACCAACGGCGCTATGCTCGGGGGGAGCTTGAGGGCAAACTTGAGGCGGCAGGTTTTCGTGTTCAGTACACGACTTCCTTTAACGCGATTCTTTTGCCATTGATGATGATAAGTCGATGGGCAATGATCTTGCGGCGCAAGGGCGGGCAGGCCCCAGATGCTTTGTCCGAATTCAGGATGTCGAAACGTTTAAACCGCGTCTTGTCTTTGATCCTTGATGCGGAAGTGCGCCTTACGGCTCGCGGAATGTCCTGGCCTATCGGTGGCAGTCGCGTCGTGGTCGCGCAAAAGCGGTGACCGCCGCGCGCAGGGAGCCGTTTTGAAAATTCCGTTTAATCGCCCGACCATTGCGGGAAATGAACTGCCGGCGCTTTGCGTTCCCCCGGTCGCAGCCGCGACATCCGCAAGCGGAAAGCCGTCGTTGTCCGTCATGCCGCTCGGACCATGCCCGGTACTGCCAGCCGCGGGGAGCGTCCCAGCGGGCAGGAACCAGTTGCCGAAATCGGCATCGCTGCCGCCAAAATCGTTGGCCGCGTCGTGGGCCGTAAATGCTTTTTTGGCCGAATTATTCACGCGAAGTCTCCAAATATCGGCGGCACATAGCCCGCCGGATCAGACCTGGTCGGTCTGCACAAGCTAACGCGCATGTTTGATTGCGGATTTACTACTAGGAGGCACTTAAGCCCGATTTAACGGGCCGCGGTTACTGTGGCCCCGGCAGAATCGTTAAACGTTGAGTGATTTGATCAGATATCAAGAAACGCGGCCCAAATTGGGCTCTCGTTCTGGCGTCGCTAGATCAGCTACTATGCGCAGGCCAGCCTGCGCCACTCCTGTTGGAAACTGATGTTCGTCAGCCGGCGAGCTTCCGCCATTGCTCGCTCTGAGATAGCGTCGACGCGCGTCGGGTCCCTGAGCATGGCTTTCGTTTTAGATACCAGGTCGCTCAAGGTGGCATACTGGATTCCGGTATCTTCGTCGCGCACAAGCCGGCGAGGCAACCATTCGGTACTACGAACGGAACGCAGCCGGCCGCCATCGCCTCGATCACGCTGGCGCCGGAGTTTTCGCATTTTTCAGGAGCGCTTTTAGGATCGATCCCGAAGCCGGTGGCGTGCCAGTAGATTGTCGCTTGCTCGAGGAGATCGGAGAGGACGGCGGACGACGCATTGGTGTGGAAATGAACCGGAAGACCTTTGGCGAGCCTAAGCATCCTCTTGTAATGGCGCCGTTGCTCGGGGTGCCAGTGAAGCATGCCGACCAGGTGCAACTCCGCCACGACGCCCGCTTTCGACAGACGCCGTATCGCTTCGATCAGCACATCATGGCGATGATTGCTGCCCTCCGGACCGAAACGTCCGATGCTCAGGATGATCGGCCGAGGGGAGATGGTGGTTGCGCGTCGGGAGGCGAGGGAATTGGACTGTATTGGCGGCGGTAGAATCTCAATTCTTTGGTCAAGCCGAATTGCTTTTAGCCTCGAGCTCAAGATGTCGCGGGTGAAGCGTGAGTTCACCAGTATGCAATCGTAGCTTGAAAGAGCGCTACGAAAAATCGCGTCTCTCGAAATGCTATCACGCAGCACACTTCTGCACATGTAAAAATTGCGGCGGCCCAGCGCCGGCATCACCGGCGCTTTCGCTTTGCCGAGATGGAAGAAGATATCGATCGGCCCCAGTTCTTGTAATTGCGCCGCCGTCGTCATTTTGGCCCCGCTCAAATCGATCAAAAACTCGCGGGCCAGAAAGTCCAAGCGATAGTCGCTGTAGACCGCAGCCGAAGCTATGTAGATGCGATGGCTGTCGAGCAGCGCGGACGCCGCGGCCAGCATACAGCGCTCGTCACCGCCAGGGAGCAAAGCCGAAGACGAATAAAACACTGCAACAGGTTTATCCTGGCCGACATCAGCCGCGCTACGGCGCACTGAAACAAGCGGGGCGATTGAAGCTTTAAGGTTGTCCTTTCGATCCGATAGATAGGATCCCCACCTGGCTAGGAACTTGCCTCGGTTGAATCCGGCAAGGCCTTTCAGTTCTGACGCAACGACAGTCGTTGCATTTTCGACGTGATGGACCACGGAATTGGGACAATAGTAGATGAAATGGCCGAGGCTCGCGATCTTGAAGCAAAGATCCGTATCTTCGTAGTAGGCTGGCTCGAACAGCGCGTCGAATCCGGCGACGGCATCAAAGAGCTTTCGCGTCGTCATAAAGCAGGCAGCTGAACAATAGTCGACAATGGCCATGCGGTTTTGCTCCGCGGTATCCATCGGATAGTTTTTCCCGCGCTGGATAGCGAAGCCGTTCTCGTCGATAAAGGCACCGGCTTCCTGCAGGCGGCCGTCGGGATACAGGAATTTTGGACCCACGCCCCCGGCGTTCAGCTGATGGTCGAGTACGTCGATCAGAGGCTGGAGCCAACCTTCCGTCACGAACGCATCGTTATTCAGGAAGACAAGATATTTGCCGCGCGACGCCTGCACGCCGATATTGTTGCCTTCGCCGAAATAACGATTGACGGGGAGGCGCAGCAGATGAAAGTTGCCTGAAATTTCCGATAGTTTGCGGAATTCATCGGCATCGCTGCCATTGTCGACGACGATTATTTCAAATTTTTCGCCGCCCGTGTGCGCCCAAAGATGACGCAAGCATTTAGCCGTAAGCTCGCTCTTGTTGAAGTTGAGAACAATAACCGAAACCTCTGGCGAGGCTGCGTCGTACCAGGAATTCAAGCATTTGGCGTCATGCAAATCCGATTGCATCGTTCAACGATTTTCCTGTCGTTTTCTTTTTCTCAACATCGTCATGGCCATTCGAAATCCGGCGGTCATGCGCCAGCTTCGTGAGTTCAAAATGGCATCGAGTTTGCGCCGAAGCTGTTCTCCTTCGGTTTCGCTGCCCCTGGGATAGCGTTCCGACGCGACCGCCAGGAGGTAGCCTTGCCTTTTTGAGAGGTTTGCGATCTCGCGTTCGAGACTGGCAATTTTGTCCTGAGCTTCCTGCAGCGTTTCGCTGCGCACGCGGTCACGGATCGCCGATCCTAACCGGCTGTAGGCTGTGCGGATATCGACCGCCGCCTCAGGCTCGGAGCTTGCACGGAACAGCGCGTTCAAAGGATCGGGAAATGCGTCGCCGACCCCGAGCACGCCGAGCCCGTGGCCGTGCATGAATTCAAAATGCTTATGTTTCTTTCTCAGTTCCGTCCAAAGGCGTGCCACTCCAAATCCCCGTTCACGCACATTGGTGTCGTGGAACAGGATCACGCCAGATCGCGACATCCGCGAATGCCATTGTCTGTAGTCGGCTTCCACAGACTCGTAGGAATGGTGGCCATCGATATGCAGGAGATCGATCGACGCCTCCGCAAAATGGGGTAACGCTTCATCGAATTTTGAGCGGACCAGTCGTGAAAACGACTGATAGTACCTGTCATTGTGATCGTTGATCGCGGTGAATACCTCGTTGCCGTAGTATCCCGCGTGCTTATCGCCTTCCCAGGTATCGATACCGTAGCAACGGCAGTTCAAGTTCATTGTCTGGACTGCCTGGCAGAATGCCGAATAAGAATAGCCTGTGTGGCAGCCTAGTTCGACGATCATGCCGGGGCGCAGAGCTTCCACCAGCCAGAACGCGAACGGCGCGTGTTCGATCCAGGCGGAATCGGCGCGGAGCCACTGCGGCATCCAGAAGGAAGCCGGTGAGATGCACTCCGTGGCAAGTTTGGCGTGGCTGGACACCATCATGAACTCTCTTGGATCGTCGTCGCAGCTTAGTCCGACGCCAATTCGATGCAACGTTTAGAAAAGCGATGTCTCATCGATTGAGAAGTCTTCGCTCGCCATTTCACCGGCCGCGATCGGTCGGGGCTTTATCTCGCGTCGGCCGAACGACACCTCCGAGGCCGCACGAAATAACGGGTACTTGATCCGCCAATACGCGCCCAATAAAAAATCAGCAGCGTCCGGGCTGAACGGTGACATTCCCGACCAGGAATAGAGCGTCATTTCGCCGACATAGATCCGCTCGCCGCAATCATAAAAGTCCACGCGGACATGATCCAGGCCCGCGGCGAGACGTTCGGCGATCCCAAGCATTTCGGAAAGCCGCTTTGGCCGCGAAAATTCTCGATCGACCAGGCGGCTGAAATGCCAGTCCAGCCGTATCCAGTCGGGGGTATGAAAAGTGCCGTTCCTTATCTGGCCGTTCTCTATAAAGACCGTATTGATGACGGCCACCTTGCCATCGAACATGAACAGACGGACTTCTTCAGGCCGTTCCCCAGTATCGGTGGCCACCGTTTTCTCAACCATCAGCCGGCGCTGAATCGGAACATAGCCGGGTTCATCCAGCGCACTTCCGAAGTCCTGCGTTAGCCATTGCCGACCGTGGGCACGAAGCTGATCGGGGCGAGGCTCATCGTCTGCGCCGACCATGATATAGTATCCACTGCCATGGTTGCTCTTGATCACGTAGGGCGGTGAGAGCCGGTCGAACGGGATATCGTCAGGCGATCCGGCCCATAGCAACGGAACGAGGAATGCGTCGCCGACCCGTTCCGATATAAACGATCGAACCGCCAGCTTGTCGCTGAGGACAGGAAAGAGCGGGTTCAAATCGAACAGCTTGCGCCATTGCATCTTTTCGGTGAACCGCCGCGGCGCCAGCAGGCGCGGTCGTCTTTGATGGGCGCGCGCATAAGCGGCAGAGACCCTTAAGATGGCCTTTCGCCATTCGCGTAATCTTTGAACATGGCCGCGCAGCACGAGCTTTAACATGCCTTCACGTCGCCCGTGGACGTCAATCTTTTGATGATTGCGTCCATGCGGGCCAGATATAGGTCGCCACTGAAGTGTCTGCTATCGGCGACGCCCTGCGCGGACATGGCTTCGATGCGAACGGAGTCGTCTGCAAGAAGTTGGGTTTGGCCGATCAATTCGTCGATGCTGTTCCACAAATATCCGTTAGAGCCCGGCTTGATCGTTTCGCGAGGCCCGCCGCCGTTGAAAGCCAGCGGCACCGCGCCCGCGGACAAAGCCTCGACGATAGACATGCCGAAATGCTCCTGCTTGCTCGGCCGATCTTCTTCGGCGAAGCCAAAGCCGGTCGCATGCCAGTAAACCGAAGCGGTGCGATATTCTTCTCGAAGCTGATCGAAGCTGATGTTTTCTCGAATTCGGATCGGATACCGATCGCTCAATGCTCTGACGCGATCGAGATAGGAATTGTCTTGTGCTGTGGCGTTGACGCGGCCCACCAGGTGCAATTCCCAGTCCTGCCGAACCTCATCGACAAATCGGCGGAAGGCTTCGACTAAAATGTCTTGCCGTTTGTGGTGTGCGGTCGGCGTGTCTTCAAAAAATCGCGCAACGTTCAGTATTTTCTTTTCTTTCTTTGAAACCGGACCCATGTCCTGGCACGCCGAATATACCACTTCCGAGGGATAGCGCCAATTCTTCAAAATCCATTTCGCCGAGTATTCCGAGTTTGCCGTGATGACATCATAGCTTTCCAGATTGATCGCCTGACGCTCCGGAAACATGCACATGTAAATTCCGGCGGGTGCAATATTGGGAAGTTCGCTGCTATGGGAATTGTTTATGAAAACATCCGGACGAGACTTGGCGATCTCGCGGAGGTGATCTCGCCCCTGCAGCGGCACAATCCTTACGCCGGAAAGATCGATGCCAAACACTTGCATGATCAGCTGCGGACTCAGCGGCGCTGCTATAAAAAGCGTAACGTTGTTTGATTTCGCCAAATGAGCCGCCAGCAAAGCCGACCGTCGTTCTCCCCCGCCCATGGCGGTAAAATTGAGATTGTAGATGGCGATATTCGAGCCCTTTAGCGCTGAGGGCTTGGCGTTGTTTCGTGGCATCAGCCACCTGAACAATTGCTTCAAGTCGCGCTCGCTAGATACGCATCCGTGAAAATCAAATCTTTTTCCCGTAAAGCAGCGGCACTGCCGATTCGACCATGACCTCGATCAGGCTGACGCCGTCGTGCCCCAGCGCGCGTTGCAGCGCGGGCCCAAGCTCATCCGCGGCGCTGACGCGCACCGCTTCGCAGCCAAAACCCTGCGCGATCGCGACGAAGTCGATGCCGGGCAACTCCAGGCCGGGCACGTTGCGCACCTGCATGACCTGGCTGAACGAGCGCATCGCGCCGTAACCGCCATTGTTGATGACGATGACGGTTAGCGGCAGCTTGCGCTGCGCCGCGGTCCAGAGCGCCTGAATCGAATACATCGCCGAGCCGTCGCCGATCAGGCACACCGTTCTGACGGCGGGACGCGCCAGCGATATGCCGACGGCTGCGGGCAGGCCGTGGCCAAGGCCGCCGCTCGCCATCGTGTAAAAACTGTCCTGTCCACGCATCGGCAGATATTTGTTCATGATCGGCCGATGCGATGGCGCTTCCTCGACCAGCACGGCGTCTGCGGGCAAGGCGCCTGAAATCGTATGCATCAGAAAATCGGCGGGTATGGGGTCGGCGGCTTTGGGTGCGGGTAATTTAGCGCGGCCCTTCGGCATCGCGCGTTTGGCGTCAGGCAGCAATTCCAGCAGCATCGACAGCGCGGGCTTCATGGTGGCGATGATGCTGGTGCCTGATGGAGTTACCGCCGCGGCGGTGGCATCGTCAGTGATCTGAAAGATCGTCGTTGCGCCGTCGAAGATCGCAGCATGACCCTCGACGTGAAATGTGAACACGGGCGCGCCGATCACCGCCACGAGGTCATGCTCGCGCAATGCATCGGATAGTTGCTCCGGCGAAGCGTGCAGAAAACCCGCGAATTGTGGATGGCGTTCGGGAAAACTGCAGCGCGACGAAAATGGACTGATCCAGACCGCGGCCTTCGCTTTTTCCGCGACCTCAATCATCAGCTCAACCGCCTGCGCGCGATCGACGGCGGGGCCGACAACGAAAGCAGGGTTTTTGCTTTTAGCAATCGCCCTGGCCAACGCATGCATTGTGTCGGGATCGGGCCCAGCTCGCGGCTGATGCTGCGCGCCTCTACCGGTTGCGTCTGATGCGTCCAGTCATCGATCGGCACCGACACAAAGGTCGGACCGCACGGCGGCTGCATCGCCACATAATAAGCGCGCGCAATCGCCGCCGGCACGTCCTCGGCGCGCGCCGGCTCGACGCTGAATTTGACGTAAGGCCGCGGAAATTCCGAGGCGCGTTCTGCATACAGAAATGCTTGCAGCGGCAGCAGGCTGCGCGCCTGCTGGCCGGCGGTGATCACCAACGGCGTTTGGTTGCGGTGCGCCGTGTAGATGTTGCCCAGCGCGTTACCGACGCCCGCGGCGGAATGCAGGTTGACGAAGCCGGCGTTGCGCGTCGCCTGCGCGTAACCGTCCGCCATGCCGACCACGGAGGCCTCCTGCAGTCCCAGCACGTAGTCGATATCGTCGGGCCAGTCGCTGAGGAACGGCAGCTCGGTCGAGCCGGGATTGCCGAACACTTTCTTGATGCCGAACGCGCGCAGCAGATTCAGCGTCGCGTCCTTGACGCTCACCACGTCGCAGTGCCTTTCATAGTCGGCGACCCCAGTGAATTAGCGGTCCACAATTCCATGCCGTTATCAGTCCCGTTCGCATTGACGCTGAATTCGCTGCCGGCGAACAGCGGCTGCACTCCACGATAGATGAATTTCTTCGGCGCTTTGCCGCCGTACAGCTTAGCCGCGAATTCCACCAGAAACGCCGCCTGCATTGGGCCGTGGAAGATCAGGTCGGGATAGCCCTCGACTTTGGTGACGTAATCGCGGTCGTAATGAATGCGATGACCGTTGAAGGTCAGCGCCGAATAGCGGAACAGCAGCACTTCATCGGCCATGTGGCTCTTGCGATGTTCTGCCGATGGCGGCGGCGATGCGGGCTTCGCCGATGCTGCAACTTGCGCGCCGGCGGGCACGTCGCGATAGACAATATCCTGCCGCTCGCGGATGGCAATGCCGCGTGGCGTCGTGACTTCATGCTGCACCGAGACGAAGCACAGCACGCCAGTGCTGCCGCTCTTCATCGTGACATCCGAGATCCGCGAGCTTCGTTTCATCTCGTCGCCGATGCGCAGCGTGTCGATAAATTCCAGTTCGCCGCCGGCCCACATCCGGCGCGGCAGCGGCACCGGCGGCAGGAAGCCGCCGCGCGTCGGATGCCCGTCTGGACCGATCTGCGACATCGGATACACCGGCTGCGCCAGGCACCAATGCGCGGTGAAGGGCGCGGCGTCACCGGGCTTCGGTTCGCCGATCTCCATGAACAGTGTTGCGCGCAAGGCCCGCACGAGATGCGCCGTGACGATGTCGGTTTTCTCCTCCGAGCGGCCGATCCATTGCCGCAGATGATCGAGATCGACCGGGGCGGAGGCAGAAGCAGCCATCATGGCGATTTTGTCCCGGTGCGGATTGGTTTGGCATCGTTGTCACGGCGGCCGCCGATCGCGGGTACTGCGCCGTAGTGCCTGACCTGATCGACCACGATCGCGGCGGGCGCGGGGTAGGCGACCGCGCCATTGGGTGTCGCGACCTCGATGCGCCGCAAATGCGGATGCACGGCGAGATCGGCCATGGTGTTGACTTCGGCAAAGGCGATGTCGGCGTCGGACAGCCGCTGCAGCAAATCGTCGCGCGTCATGCTCGCAAAACTGTCGCCGACGGTCTTGTCGGTCAGCGCGCGGTTGCGTACGCGCTCGACCATGTTCGAAAATCTGGGATCATCGGGCAGCGCCGGTTGGCCCAACACATCCGCGCAGAGCTTTTTCCACTCGCGCTCGCTCTGGATCGAAATCAGGATGCCCTTGCCATCGCTCGAATAAAACACGCCGTAGGGCGCAATCGATGGATGCGCCAGCCCCATGCGCTGCGGCGGATTGCCGGCTTCAGCGTTCAGCAGCGGCACGGTGAGCCAGTCCGCCATCACATCGAACATCGAGATGCGGATGTCCGCGCCTTTGCCCGTGCGTCCCCGCGCGATCAGCGCTTCGAGAATCGACGCATGCGCGGTTGCTCCGGTGGCGATATCGACGATCGACAAGCCGACGCGGGACGGGCCGTCTGGCCCGCCGGTGATCGAGGCGAGGCCGCTCTCAGCCTGGATCAGCAGGTCGTAGGCCTTGCGGTGCGCGTAAGGGCCGTCGTCGCCATAGCCCGAAATGGTGCAGCAGATCAGCGCGGGATATTCCTTGCGCAGCCGCTGCAGCGTGAAGCCGAGCTTGTCCATCGAACCGGGCTTGAGATTCTGGATCAGCACGTCGGCGGTGGCGATCAGAGCTTCAAGCGTTGCGCGGCCTTCCTTGGTGGCGAGATCGACGACCACCGAATCCTTGCCGCGGTTGAGCCAGACGAAATAGCTGCTCTGTCCCTTGGCAGCCGCATCGTAGCCGCGCGCAAAATCGCCTTCGGGCCGTTCGATCTTGATGACATGCGCGCCGGCGTCCGCCAGCCGCGAACTGCAGAACGGCGCAGCAACCGCCTGTTCGACGGCGACAACGGTGAGGCCTTCAAGGGGAAGTGTCATGATTTTCTTAGCCCAGCGACAGAAATGTTGTGCGGAGCCGATATTAGTGCCCTCTGCCCTTGCGGGAGAGGGCTGCGCAGAGGTGGCATAGGTGGGACTGGGTGAGGGGTCAAAGCAAAAAACCCCTCACCCGTCATCACTCGTCGCAAATGTCGTTCAGCCCTCTCCCGCAAGGGGAGAGGGCGCAAACGCGAGTTCGACGCTTGCGTCTCTTTACCGCGCATCAGCATCGCGATATCATCTCAATACGATCTAGGCATGCCCAAGACATGCTCGGCAACATAAGACAAAATCAAATTCGTCGAGATCGGTGCGACCTGATATAGCCGCGTCTCGCGGAACTTGCGCTCGACGTCGTATTCTTCCGCGAAGCCGAACCCGCCATGAGTCTGGACGCAGGCATTAGCAGCTTCCCAAGACGCGTCGGCAGCGAGCATCTTGGCCATGTTGGCCTCGGCGCCGCAATCCATCCCGGCTTCGTATCGACGAGTGGCTTCCTTCACCATCAATTCGGCGGCGCGCATCGAAGCATAGGCTTTGGCGATCGGAAACTGCACGCCCTGGTTTTGCCCGATCGGGCGGCCGAACACGGTGCGCTCCTTGGCGTAGGCCGTCGCCTTGGCGATAAACCATTTGGCGTCGCCGACGCATTCGGCAGCGATCAGGATGCGCTCCGCGTTCATGCCGGAGAGAATGTAGCGAAATCCCTTGCCCTCTTCGCCGATCAGGTTTTCCGCGGGCACACGCAGATCGGTGAAAAACACTTCCGTGGTGGCGTGGTTCATCATGGTGCGGATCGGGCTGATCGATAGACCGTTGCCTTTCGCCGCCTTCATGTCGACGATGAACACCGACAAGCCGTCGGTGCGTTTTTTGGCTTCTTCCTTGGGCGTGGTGCGCGCTAACAGGATCATCAGATCGGAATGCTCGGCGCGGCTGGTCCAGATCTTCTGGCCATTGACGATGTAGCTCGAGTTGCCATCGCGTTTCGCAAAGGTCTTCAGCGAGGACGTGTCGGTGCCGCTGGTGGGTTCGGTGACGCCGAACGCCTGCAGCCGCATTTCGCCGCTGGCGACCTTCGGCAGCCATTGAGCCTTCTGCTCCTCGCTGCCGTGCCGCAGCAGCGTACCCATGGTGTACATCTGCGCATGACAGCCGCCGCCGTTGCAGCCGGCGCGCTGGATCTCCTCGAGGATCGCGCAGGCGGCCGACAGTTTCAGGCCGGCGCCGCCATATTCTTCGGGGATCAGGACCGAGAGATATCCGGCCTGCGTCAGCGCATCGACGAACGCGCTGGGATAGGCCATCTCGCGGTCGAGCTTGCGCCAGTATTCGCCGGGAAACTGCGCGCACAGTTTTGCGACGGCTTCGCGGATGTCCTTGTAGTCGTCGTCAGCTTCGTGCTGCTCCGCGGCGTGGTTCGTCATCGGCAAAGTTACATTCGTTGTCAGGAAATTCGGACCGGCAGGCTCTCATAGCCTTTCACGAAACTCGAATAAACCCGCTTCGGCTCGCCGACGACGTCGATCCTGTCGAAACGCTTCAGCATTTCCTGCCAGACTATCTTGAGCTGCAATTCAGCGAGCCGCATGCCGACGCAGCGGTGAATGCCGAAACCGAACGACAGGTGCGTGCGCGGCCGGGCGCGATCGATGATGAAGTCGTTGGGATTTTCGATGACCTCCTCGTCGCGGTTCCCCGAGACGTACCACATCACGACGCGGTCACCCTTTTTGATGGTCTTGCCGCCGAGCACGGTATCGGAGAGCGCGGTGCGGCGCATGTGCGCCAGCGGCGTCTGCCATCGGATCACCTCGGGCACCATGGTGTCGATCAGATCAGGGTTTTCACGCAGCTTTACGAATTGGTCCGGATTCTCGCTCAGCGCCAGCACGGAGCCGGTCATGGTGTTGCGCGTGGTGTCGTTGCCGCCGACGATCAGCAGGATCAAATTTCCCATCAGATTGTCGGCGTCCATGTGACGCGTAGCGTCGCTATGCGCCATCATGGACAGCAGGTCGTTGCGCGGCTCGGAATTGACGCGCTCGTTCCACATCTTGGTAAAATAGGCCGCGCATTCGTCCATCTCGCGCCGGCGCTCTTCCGGCGACGAGACCACGCCGCTTTTCGGCAACGCGGTGGAGACATCGGACCAGCGCGTCAGCTTGGCGCGGTCGTCCCAAGGGAAATCGAACAGCGTCGCCAGCATCTGCGTGGTGAGCTCGATCGAAACGCGCTCGACGAAATTGAAGGTCTCGTTGCGCGGCAGCGCGTCAAGCACCTTGGCCGCGCGCTGGCGGATCAGAATTGCAAGCTCGTCCAGATGCGTCGGCGTGAACATCGGCGACACGGTCTTGCGCTGGGCGCTGTGCAGCGGCTGGTCCATCGCGATGAAGCTAGGCCAGTCATAACCCGGCGGCACGTCGCGGATTGAGATGCCGCCATTCCTGACGTCGGAGGAAAAAACGCCGTGGTTGGTGTCGACATGCATGATGTCGTTGTATTTGGTGACCGACCAGTACGGCTCGATCGGCGCGTTGGTGCAGTAATGGACTGGCTCCTCATTTCGCAAACGCTCGAAATACGGCCACAGCGTATCGTTCTGGAATAGCCTGGGCGCGCCGGGATGAAAATCCTTCAGCGGCGTGGAATAGGCTTCCTCGCGCGCGGCGCGCCAGCGTGCTTCCTTGTCGGACGGAATGGCAGTGTGGACGTTCATTGCTGATCCATCTCGAAGTTGGTGCATGCTAACCGGCGATGCGGACCGGCAGCGTCTCATAGCCTTTGACGAAGCTCGAATACACCCGCTTCGGCTCGCCGACCACCTCAATATTGTCGAAGCGCTTGAGGATTTCTTCCCAGACGATCTTCAATTGCAGTTCGGCCAGCCTGATGCCGACGCAGCGGTGGATGCCGAAGCCGAACGAGAGATGCTGCCGGGGACGCGCCCGGTCGACGATGAAGTCGTTCGGATTTTCGATGATGTCTTCGTCGCGGTTGCCCGAGACATACCACATGATCACCTTGTCGCCTTTCTTGATCCGCTTGCCGCCGAGCTCGGCATCCTGCAGCGCGGTGCGGCGCATGTGCGCCAGCGGCGTCTGCCAGCGGATGATTTCCGGCACCATGCTGTCGATCAGCGCCGGATTGTTGCGCAGCTTCTGGTATTCGGCGGGAAACTGGTTCAGCGCATACACGCCGCCCGACAGCGAATTGCGCGTGGTATCGTTGCCGCCGACGATCAACAGAACGATGTTGCCAAGGAAATTCTGCGAATCCAGATTTCGCGTGGCGTCGCTGTGGGCCATCATCGAAAGCAGATCGCTTTTCGGCGGTGCGTTCAGCCGCTCCTTCCAGAGCCCCGCGAAATAGTCGCCGCACTCGATCAGCTCGGACTGACGCTTCAATTCGGCTTCCGGCGTCGGCGGCAGGGTCGTCGCAACGTCGGACCAGTGCGTCAGCTTGCGGCGCTCTTCCCAGGGAAAGTCGAACAGGGTCGCCAGCATCTGAGTGGTCAATTCGATCGAGACGCGGTCGACCCAGTCGAAGGTTTCGTTGCGCGGCAAACCGTCCAGCACCTGCCCGGCGCGCTCGCGAATGGTGGCGGCGAGTTGATCGAGATGCGTCGGCGTGAACATCGGCGCGACCGTCTTGCGCTGCGCGCTGTGGGTCGGCTGATCCATCGCGATGAAGCTCGGCCGCCGGTAATCCACGCCGGCGTCGCGGATGGTGATGCCGCCCAAAGATGCGGCCGACGAATACGCCTGATGGTTGGTCTCGACATTCATGATGTCGTTGTATTTGGTCACCGACCAGTAAGGACCGAACACGCTATCGCGGCAGTAGTGGATCGGGTCTTCCTTGCGCAGCCGCTCGAAGTAGGGCCAGAACGTATCGGTGCGAAACAATTCGGGATCGCCGGGATCGAACGCCTCGAGCGGAAGCGAATAGGCCCGCTCGCGCGCCGCCGTTTGGCGGGCATCCTCAACGCGTTCGATCGTTCCGTGCATTGTCATCTCCCGGATCCTCCATCCGTGATAAGGCCCGAATGGTTAAGTCGCGGCGCGAATTACAGCCCGTTATGCGGAGCGGAGCAAGGGAGTTTTATGCCCTTCTCAGCCAGTTGCGCCCGTGACATTGTTTATACCAGAATAGTTGAGCCAGCGCGCACACCGCGCAGTGCCGGAGGCGGCCCGACCATGATTCCCAACGCGCAACGGATGTTCAATTTCGATCTCGGCGAGACTGCGGATGCGATTCGCGAAACGGTGCGCGACTTCTCGACGCACGAGATCGCGCCGCGCGCCGACGAGATCGACAAGAGCAATCAGTTTCCGCGCGATCTATGGCCGAAACTCGGCGCGCTGGGCTTGCACGGCATTACGGTCGAGGAAGAATATGGCGGCTCCGGACTGGGCTACCTCGAACACTGCATCGCGGTGGAGGAAATCTCCCGCGCCTCAGCGTCGGTAGGCCTGTCCTATGGCGCGCATTCCAATCTGTGCGTCAACCAACTCCGCCGCAACGGCAACGATGCGCAGAAGCGCAAATATCTGCCGAAGCTGATCTCAGGCGAGCACGTCGGCGCGCTGGCGATGTCGGAGCCCGGCTCCGGATCCGACGTGGTGTCTATGACGACACGTGCCGAAAAGAAGGGTGACCGCTACGTCATCAACGGCAGCAAGATGTGGATCACCAACGGCCCGGTCGCCGAAACGCTGGTGGTCTACGCCAAGACCGATCCGTCGGCGGGGCCGCGCGGAATCACCGCCTTCATCATCGAAAAGGGCATGAAGGGGTTTTCGACCGCGCAAAAGCTCGACAAGCTCGGCATGCGCGGCTCCGACACCGGCGAACTGGTGTTCGACAATTGCGAGGTGCCGGAAGAGAACGTGCTCAATGAGGTCGGCCGCGGCGTCAACGTGCTGATGTCCGGTCTCGATTACGAGCGCTCGGTGCTGGCGGCCGGTCCGCTCGGCATCATGCAGGCCTGCCTCGACGTGGTGATGCCCTATGTCCACGAGCGCAAGCAGTTCGGCCAGCCGATCGGCACGTTTCAACTGGTGCAGGGCAAGATCGCGGATATGTATACGACGATGAACGCGTCGCGCGCTTACGTCTATGCGGTGGCGAAGGCCTGCGATCGCGGCGAGACCACGCGCGAGGACGCCGCCGGCGCCATTCTCTACGCCTCCGAGAAGGCGACGCAATGCGCGCTCGACGCCATCCAGTTGCTCGGCGGCAACGGCTATATCAACGATTATCCCACCGGCCGATTGCTGCGCGATGCCAAGCTTTATGAGATCGGCGCCGGCACCAGCGAGATCCGGCGCATGCTGATCGGGCGGGAGCTGTTCGACAAGAGCGCGTAGGGTAGCGCCTGCGATTGTGCCCTCTCCCCTTGAGGGAGAGGGCTGCACCGGAGATTGCATCACCAAGAGTGGGTGAGGGGTAAGCGCAAAAAACCCCTCACCCGGTTTCGCGCAAGAGCGCGAAACCACCCTCCCCTCAAGGGGAGAGGGGCGGTCGCCGCACTGTCGTGCCTTCACTCCGCAAGCCCGTTTACCTTCGCGACCCAAACGCGCACGTCGGCCAGCACCTGCGGCAGCACCGCGTTGACTTCAGCAATGGTCATCCCCGCCGTGATGCGCGGATCGTACAGAATATTCAGGATGTACTGATCGTACACGTCGAAGAATCCCATCTGAACGTTGTCGTTGAACATCGTCCAGGGCACCGAGCTGGTATCGTTGATCGGTCCCAGCGCCTGCAGCAATTCCTCGTAGGCGCAGTCGAGAAAAGTGAAATCGCCATTGTCGATGGTGAGAATGACGTCGGAATGCTCGATTTCGAATTGATCGTTCTTGCGGAAGCCGGACAGGCACTGCGGATCGAGCGAGGCCTTGATCTCATGCGCCCGCTCGGTGCCGTAGAACGTCGAGATGGTGCGATTGAGATCGCGATCGCGCACCAGCCGCACCAGCACGTTGGCGTCGTCGGTCGCATTAGCCATGGCGATGTCGAGATGTTTAATACGTCCGGCGATGTCGGAGACGACTTTGGCGAGCTGTGTCTTGCGTCCGGAAGAATTGCCGTCAACGAACACGCGCACCGGCGTGTTGTATTTTCTGATGCGGTCCACCGGGCCAGCGAGATGAAACTCGGCGCCGAACGCGGTCTTGAAAAAGCCGTCTGATATTTCGCTGTCGGTGAACGATTTTTTTTCGCTGCGCTGACGCGTCGCGACGCCGTTTATCTCACCGAACGCCGGCTGCAACTGGACCAGTACATCACAGGCAGCGACCGTGGCCGCAACCGCGACGATTTGCAGGATGCGCAGCGATGCGAAGGCGGAAGGCATAAAGCGACGCTGCCGCAATCGGCAGCTTTGCGCAAGATCGCCTAAGATCAAGAGTTAGTTCTTGACCACCACGGTGGTACCGACGGACACGCGGTTATAGAGGTCGGCGACATCCTCATTGGTCATGCGGAAGCAGCCCGACGACACCGCCTGGCCGATGGTGTCGGGCTCGTTCGATCCGTGAATGCGATACAGCGTGGAGCCGAGATACATCGCGCGGGCCCCGAGCGGATTTTCGATTCCGCCTTCCATGTGCCGCGGCAGATCAGGCCTCCGCGCCAGCATTTGCGCGGGCGGTGTCCATGACGGCCACTCTTTCTTGGCGGTGATGCGATGCGTGCCGCCCCAGCGAAAACCGTCCCGGCCCACGCCGATGCCATAAGCCAGCGCCTGTCCGTTGCCGGTGACCAGATAGAGCCGCCGCTGCGCGGTGCTGATCACGATGGTGCCGGGCCGATAATTGCTCTGGAATCCGACCATCGTGCGCGGAATCGGGCCAGATGAGCCGATTCTGAAGCCAGAGAAGAAGTTGGACAGCGAGGGCGAAGTATCGACGTAAAAATCCTGCTTTGGCTGCTGTTGGCGTTCGCGCGCATCGGCAGGTGCTGCGACGCTGATCGCCGCGGTCGCGGCAAAAAACAAAGCAAAAATCCGGTTCATCATCTTCCTCATTAGAACGTCCAATTTGGTGCGAGAATTCACAACTGAGGCGGTTTCGCAAGCCACGGCCGCGTGAGCCCCGCGGTTTTGGCCGGACAGATGGAAAACGGCAACAGTGCCGCCTGCGATCCGGTCGCCGGGATAGCAGCAATGCGTTGCGAAACCTTTGACGGGAACCGCGAAGGATGATTGATCTTCGACGAGATCAAATAAACGCCACGGGAGCAAAACGATGAACGGCGCGGAAAGTCTGGTGCGAACCCTGGTCGCGGGCGGCGTCGATGTGTGCTTTGCCAATCCCGGCACCTCGGAGATGCACTTCGTCGCGGCGCTGGATCGCGTCGAAGGCATGCGTTGCGTGCTGGGCCTGTTCGAGGGTGTGGTGACTGGTGCGGCCGACGGCTATTTCCGCATGAAGGGCACGCCGGCCTCGACGCTGCTGCATCTTGGGCCGGGCCTCGCCAACGGTCTTGCCAATCTGCACAACGCCAAGAAGGCGAACTCCGGCATTGTCAACATCGTCGGCCAGCACGCCACCTATCACATCGGATTCAATGCGCCGCTGACCTCCGACATCGAGGGTTTGGCGCGGCCGATGTCGGCGTGGGTCCGCACTTCTCCGGACGCCAAGTCTATCGCGAAGGATGGCGCCGAGGCGATCGCGCAAGCGCGCGACGCCAAGATCGCGACGCTGATCCTGCCCGCCGACACCGCGTGGAATGACGCCGACGGCATTGCGCAGGTGCCGGCGCCATCCCAGAGCGCAGGTTTCTCCGCGCAAGCTGTCGACAACGCGGCAAAAGTCCTGAAAGGCGGCGAGCAGACGCTGCTGCTGCTCACCGGCGCCGCGCTAACGGAGAATGGCCTGGCGCTGGCCGCGCAGATCGCGGGCAAGACCGGCTGCAAGGTGATGGGCCAAACCTACAATCCGAAAATGGCGCGCGGGCAGGGGCGTTTTGCGATCGACCGCATTCCCTACGTGATCGAACAGGCGCTGCCGATCCTGAAGGATTTTCACCACATCGTGCTGGTCGAGGCCAACGATCCCGTGGCGTTCTTCGCCTATCCCAACAAGCCGAGCTTGTTGAAGCCCGAAGGCTGCGAAGTCCATCGCATGACCTCCGGCGGCGAAAATTCGGTCGCAGCATTGGAAGCGCTGGCCAGCGCGCTTGGCGCCAAGCCGTCGGACGTAAAGCCGCAAAAGCAATTCGAGTTGACCAAGCCAACCGGCGCAATCAATCATGCCTCGATTGCGCAGGCGATTGCGATGGCGATCCCGGAGAACGCCATCGTGGTCGATGAATCCGTCACCACCGGCCGCGCGTTCTTTCCGCCGACGTCGGCCGCGGCGCCGCATGACTGGCTGCAGAACATGGGCGGCTCGATCGGGTTTTCGACGCCGGTCGCAACCGGCGCGGCGGTCGCATGCCCCGACCGCAAGGTGATTTGCATGGTGGGTGACGGCAGCGCGATGTACACGCTGCAGTCGCTGTGGACACAGGCGCGCGAAGGCCTCAACGTCCTGACCATCGTGTTCGCCAACCGCATATATCAGATCCTGCGCGGCGAATTCGACGGCGTCGGCGCGGGTGAGCCCGGACGCAAGGCGCTGGACATGCTCAAGATCGATAACCCGACGCTGGACTGGGTTTCGCTCGCCAAGGGCATGGGCGTGACAGGGCGCTCAGTCTCCACCGCGGAAGATTTCAGCAAGGCGCTGGCCGAGGGCATCGCCGAGAAGGGACCGCGGCTTATCGAAGTGGTGATGTAAGCACGTCGCTGGAACCACGGGCGCCGGGTGCCGTTATCGCTGCGGCGGGCAACAAAAGGCGGCGGCGATGGCTAATCATTGGCGGCATGATACTCCCCGGGCGGACGCGATGCGCGGGCAGGGCGGCGGTGGATATTTTACCGGCTGGCTCGCCAGCATCGTCGCGACGCTCGGCGCAGTCTTGCTGGTCGCGCATTTCGGCGTCTAGGCAACGCTAACCTTCGGCAGATCGGCGACGCGCACCAAGCCGTGCTGAACTCGTGAAGGTGAGCGTCTGATCGCTGCTTTGCGCCTGAGCAATGCCATAAATCCGATGATCGCCGGTGTCGAACGTCTCGATCCGTCCGCCGTCATCGATCACCAGCCGGCGCTTCGCAGGAAAAATCGCATAGCGAAGACTGTTCTGGCTGCCGACTGCGCTGGGCGAGCCGAATTCTGCGGGAAACCAGTCGTCGCGCGCGCCGGGCGAACGATAGCTCACTCGACTGTCGTCATCAGCGCTACCTTTATCGGCCGTGCCGCTCTCGACCAGATAGGCTGACAGGTCCGTGCACAGCGCGTTGAGTTTGGATTTCAGGTCATCGTTGAACATGTCGCCAACCATGGTCATGCCGGTAGACCATTGGGACATGCCGCCAAAATCCGGATGACTGAACTGCGCCATGCCGCCGCCGGTGCGCAACGCGCGAAGTACGGTGCGAACCGCATCCGGTGAAACCGCATGACGCATCGCCAACCGTACGATCAGGCTCTCTTCGCTTGTACTCATGGCTCAGCTTCCTGTTGCGCGTGCCATAAAGACGCTCGCACCAACCTAAGGTTCCAGCTTTATCTGCGCGCCCTTGGCGCCGTTCAGCAGCCGGCGAAAATGATAGCCCGCGAGCGCGTCGTCGGCGTGCGATCCGACCAGCGCGGCAAAAGCCGGCATCGCCGCAACGTCGCCGGCCGCGAGTTTGCCGTACGCCTCGGAGTATTGCGCGGTGGCCGGAGCTGCAAAAGTTGCCGCCGACAGCGGTTCATAGGCGCGGAGTGGTTCGCTGCGGCCGCGCAGCATCAGATCGCCGACCGGGCGTCCCTGAAATCCTTCGACGCCATCGGCGAGCGTCGCACTGGCGCAAATGCGCGTGCCAAGAAACTTGTTGGCGGCTTCCAGCCGCGCGGCGGTGTTGATGGTGTCGCCGTACGCCGTGTAGTCGAAAAACCGGCTGCCGCCGAAATTGCCGACCAGCGCGGGTCCCGCGTGAACGCCGATCCGTGGCGCCGAAATTCACGCCCTTGCTTTTCCAGCGTTCACGAAACGCCTGCGCCCAAGCATCGAGATCCTGTGCACAGCGATGGCGCGCGCGCGGCAAAGAGGCGATTGCGATCGCGTCCGTTGAAGGCTGGCCGTTCAGGGCTCCGGAAACTTTCAGCGCGAAAGCAGTTGCTCGTTCAAAGTCCGTAATCGAAAATCCGGAATCGAATTTACACTAATTTCCAAGCGATTACATGGTGGGCGCACAAGGGATCGAACCTTGGACCTCTCCCGTGTGAAGGGAACGCTCTCCCGCTGAGCTATGCGCCCGGGATTCCAGTGTGAATTCGGAACGGTCGAGAAATGGCCTCGACAACACCGGATGACTGCGGATTTAGGGAATGCGGGGCCGCGGTGTCAAGCGCGGCAGATGCGAGCCAGGCGATCAACCCGTTTGGCGGGCGCGCGAGGCATGCGATTGCAGCGCCCGGATCCGCTCGGCCAAGGTGCCGCCGGATTCGGCGTACGCGCCACCGGAGGTCGTACCGTTGGCTGCCCATGCCGCCGTCGCGGTCACGGCGTCTTCGGCCAGTATCGCCTCGATCGGCGAGTTGGCTCCTTCAAGCGTCATCGCCAACTTTGCGACTTCGGCGGCGATATCGTTGATGCGCTCGCGCAGTAGCGCGTTTTCCATCCGCTCGGTTGCCCACGAACTTTCGGCCTGTTGCTGGATGGCATTGAGATCGCGCTGCAGTTTGCCGCGCTCGTCGCGCGCGATACCGAGCTGCTCTTCGACCGTGGCCTTGTCGGCGCGCAGTTTTGTGATCAGCGGCGATTGATCGCCGTTCATGGCGGCGATCTCGCCACGCAATTCCCTCTCGGTCCGCTCGGCGGCTTCATTCAACCGCCGAAGCTCGTTGTTTTCATGGTCGCGCTCGGCGAGCAGCTTGCCCTGCACAGTAAGCTGGCCTTGCAGATCGCCGAGGCGGTTGCTGAGCGTTTCCGCTTCCTTGACCTGAATGACGAGCTGATGGTCTAGGTCGGTGACGCGCTGGCTCAGATTTTCCACGCGGCCGCGCGCCTCGGCGAGTTCTCGGCTTGCGGTGTCGGATTCGCCGCGCTGCGTTTCCAGGCGCGTCTGGGTGGTTGCAAATTCTTGCTCGGCGTCCCCGACACGGTTTTTGAGTTCGTCGATCTGCGCGCGCACCGCGACCAATTCGACCTGACGGCTCTCCGCTACCAAGGATCGATCCGATAACTCAGTGCCGAGTTTCAAAAGCTCGCTTTGCTTGTCGGTCAGCGCCTGCTCGGCGGCGCGCAACGCCTGCGTCTTGGTGGTGAATTCTTCTTCGGTCGCCCGCAACTGATCCTTGACGGCTTTCTCGCGGGCCTCGAGCGAAAAGATGGTCGCGTTCTTTTCGCCAAGCTCGAGTTTCATGCGATTGATGGCGTCGGATTTTTTGCCGAGCTCTGCAAGCTGGCTGGTGGTCTTGTTCTTCAGCTGATCGACGCTCATCTCGAGCCGGCGGGCCGACATCGCGAATTCGGCGCGCAACTGATCCTTGTCGGCCTGGATTTCAGCCATGGAGAGCGGCGTGGCGGCTTCGAGACGTTTGGTGGTCAGCCGTACCGCGCGATTATGCACCAGCGGCACGATCATCAGACCAAACAGCATCGAGACCAGAAAACCGATCGCCGCATACATGATCGGTTCGACCATAGCCGTTACTCCCGCACGAGAACTGGTTTGGTTTACAATGCCATATCGTGCGGGAAAAACACCAGCCTAATGCGACGTTAACGTGAATCCGTAACCAGACACCGCGCCCAGGACACTAGGGCGATCAGAATGGATTCCAGGTCGCACGCGGCGTGTACTTGAGATAGCCGATATTGGCGCCAAGGCGCAGGCCGAGACCGGAGCGGATCGGCACCAGCACGATATTGTTCGCGGTCAGCGCGGTCATTCCGAAGCCGCCAATGATATAGGCCGAACCATCGACACCGGCGAAGCGCTGGTAGATCGCGTTGGTCGCCGGCAGATTATAAACCAGCGTCATGGTGCGCGCGCCGTCGCCGCCCCAATCGAAGCCGACCGATGGGCCCTGCCAGTAAACCCGCAGGTCGCCTGCGTTTTTGGTATAAAGGGTGCCTTCGCCATACCGCAGCCCGGCTACGATGGCGCCGCTGCCTTCCTCGCCGAGAATGTAGCCGTTAGGCAGGCCCCACTGGCTGACCGCGCGTTCGATGACCGATGCCAGACCGCGCGAGACATTGCCGAAGAAGCGATGCCCGGCGCCAGCCAATTCATCGACGCCGTAGGAGTTCGGAGCCGCTACGCGCTGCTGCGGCGGTGGCTGTGGCTGCGACGATGGGTAAGGTTGCTGCTGCGCCGGCGGATAAGGCTGTTGCGCCGGCGGATAAGGCTGAGACTGCGCGAACGCAGGCACCATCCAGCCCATCATCGCGGCTACGCTCAGTCCCGCAAGGCGTGAAGCAATAGTCATGAACAATCCCCAGTATCGAAAAGCTATCGAATTTTGGCCGCCGCCTTTAACCGAATGCTGACAAGCACGTTTTAGGCTGCGCCCAGTGTCCCCCGACTCGAATGTTATCGGCATCAACTATGACGGCACCACGGCAGGAAAGAAAAGGCCGGCGCCTTCGCGGGGCCGCAATCGCCGCGCTGACCGTTGTTGCAGCGCAGGCTGGCGGTGGATTTTCAGCCGGCGCCGGGACGACCGAGCGGGTGGTCATGGACCGCTATACCGGCCTGGCCATCGGAGGCTTCGATCCCGTTGCGTATTTCACCGACGCCCACCCTGTCGCCGGGCGGGCCGACTTCGAACTCTCCGGGGCGGGTGCGGTGTGGCGCTTCAGTAATGAAGGCAATCGGGTGGTTTTCGTTGCTCATCCTGACATTTACGGGCCGCAATTCGGCGGTTACGACCCGGTCGATGTCGGCCGGGGCGTCGCTTTTGCCGGTAATCCCAAGCTTTGGGCGATCTTCGGCCAGCGGCTTTATCTATTCGGTCATCCCGAAAGCCGGGAAGCGTTCATCGCCGCGCCCGACAGATTCTTGGGCGAGGCCAATCGGCGCTGGCTGACCCTGCAGGAAACCTTGGCGCAATAGCCGCAGTTTGGGAGGCGGGAATCAGACCGGCGGCTCCGGCGCGGCCGCGGGATCGCCCCAGGCGATGAATTCCGGCACGATAAATCCGTTACGCCCGCTGCCAAAGCGCAAGCTCGCTCCCAGGGCATCCGTGATCTTGCCTCCCGCGGCGGACACGACCGCGTGGCCGGCAGCGACATCCCATTCGCAGGTCGGCGACAACCGCGGGTAGATATCGGCCGCACCTTCCGCGGTCCGGCAAAATTTTAGTGCCGAGCCGCACACGGACCGCACAGCACCGAGCCGGCCTGCGATGAACGCTTCCGTTCGGGCATCGCCATGGGAGCGGCTGACCGCTGCGATCCATGGCCGGCCGGGGGCGGGGCAGGGGCGGGTGCAAATCGGCTCAGCGGTCTGGACCGATCGGTTCTGCTTCATCGTCAGCCGCTCGGCGCCCTGTCCGACCAGCCCACGCCAGATGAGGCCCAACGCCGGCGCCCCGACGATGCCAAGCATCGGCACACCGTGTGTTACCAGCGCAAGATTGACCGTGAACTCGTCGCGGCCAGCTACGAATTCCTTGGTGCCATCCAGCGGATCGATCAAGAAGAAACTGCCGCTGTAGGGCAACTTTGCCAGATGGCTGCGCTCTTCGGACAGCGTGGGAATCTCCGGGATCAGTCCGGCCAGCCCGTCGGCGATGATGCGGTCGGATGCCAGATCGGCTTCCGTCACTGGCGATCCGTCCGACTTTCCGCTGACGCGCATGCCGCCGCGTTTCACGGCAAGAATGGCGGCGCCGGCCCGCGCAACCAGCTCGGTCAACGGTTCCACAAGCTGCGCCGCGCGCTCGCGGTTGACCACCGGTTCGCCTGAAGGCGGCTCACTCACCGCAAGGTCCAATCGCGTCGCCCATCGTTCGCTATCATTTCGTATCCGGCCGGTCCGCGCTCGTGGTGGCAGCATAGGGAAGGCCGGTGTATCAAGCCACAAAGCATGCCGATTCGCTGCGTCCGCGCCGTGACGCCTTCGGGGAAGAATTCATGTCTGACGCCTCGTCATCCGCACCTGCCCCCGATGCCCTAGAACTTGCGGCGCTGTTGTGTTCTCGGGTCTGCCACGATCTCATCAGTCCGGTCGGCGCTATCGTCAATGGGCTGGAAGTCCTCGACGACAATCCAAAGCCGGACGACCGGGAATTTGCCCTCGATCTGATCCGCAAGAGCGCGAAGACCGCGTCGGCGCGGCTGCAGTTCTGCAGGCTGGCGTTCGGCGCGGCCGGCTCGGCCGGCGCGCAGATCGATCTCGGCGACGCCCAGACCATGGCGCGAGGGCAGTTCGAAGATAACAAGACGCAGATCGTCTGGAATCTCCCGCGCATCCTGCTGGCGAAAAACCGCGTCAAACTGCTGCTGAATATGATGGTGATCGCGCAGCAGACGATACCGCGCGGCGGCGTGCTCACCGTCGATGCCATCGGCGAAGGCGAGGCGACCAGCTTTCGCGTCAACGCGGCCGGGCTCAATGCGCGGATGCCGCAGAACATCGCCGATCTCTTGAGTGTGGGCCACACCGGCGCGGTCGACGCCCATGCGGTGCAGCCATATTACACAAGACTGCTGGCGCAGGCCTGCGGGCTGAACGTCGTGTTGGCGCCCGAGGGCGATGCTATTGTCGTGACGGCGTCCTGAGCGCGCCTCGGTTTTATGGTTAACCGCGGGTTACCGTCCGCTTATTATCTCTTTGTTGAGGGCATTCATTTGCGATTACTCAATCAAACTTAAACGCTTTGCATGGAAACTGGCCAACTTCGAAAGGCGCGACACCGTCTGCGCCCGTGTATTCGAAAGCCTGTTCCATGGACGACCTGTTGCGGGAGTTTTTGACGGAGACCAATGAGAGTCTTGACGTCGTCGACACCCAGTTGATCCGTTTCGAACAGGACCCCAATAACGCGAAGATTCTCGGCAACATCTTCCGCCTTGTTCACACCATCAAGGGCACCTGCGGATTTATCGGCCTGCCGCGCCTCGAAGCGCTGACCCATGCCGCCGAGACGCTGATGGGAAAATTCCGCGATGGGATGCCGGTCACAACCGAGGCGGTGACCCTGATCCTGGCCACCATCGATCGCATCAAGGAAATCCTGCGCCGGCTCGAGATAACCCAGACCGAACCGGAAGGCGGCGATCAGGATCTGATCGCAGCGCTTCATCAGATGGCCGAGGGTGGATTGCAGGGGATGGCGCCGGCCGAACCGATCGCAGTATCGGTTGAACCGGCCAAACTGGACACGGCGGCCGAAACCGCTGCACCCGAAGTCGCACCGAGCAAATCCGCCGGCAAAATCGTCTCTAAGGAAAAGGCCGAGGCGGATGCGCCGGAAGGCGAGCGCGTCGCGAATCAGTCGATCCGTGTCAAAGTCGATACGCTCGAACACCTGATGACAATGGTGTCCGAGCTGGTGCTGACGCGAAACCAGTTGCTGGAAATCAGCCGCCATCATGAGGATACCGAATTCAAGGTGCCGCTGCAGCGCCTGTCCAACGTTACCGCCGAACTGCAGGAGGGCGTCATGAAGACGCGGATGCAGCCGGTCGGCAATGCCTGGCAAAAACTTCCGCGCATCGTGCGCGATCTGTCGAGCGAGCTTGGCAAGCAGATCGAACTTGAGATGCACGGCGCCGACACCGAACTCGATCGCCAGGTGCTAGATCTGATCAAGGACCCGCTGACCCACATGGTACGCAACTCCGCCGATCACGGGCTGGAAACGCCGTCCGAGCGCGCCACCGCCGGCAAGCCGGAGCAGGGCACCATACGCTTGTCCGCGCATCATGAAGGCGGCCACATCGTCATCTGCATCGCCGACAATGGCCGCGGCCTCAACACCGAACGGATCAAGTCCAAGGCGCTATCGAACGGTCTCGTGACCGAGGCTGATCTTGAGAAAATGACCGAAGCGCAGATTCACAAATTCATTTTCGCGCCGGGCTTCTCTACCGCGGCGGCGGTGACCAGCGTTTCCGGCCGCGGCGTCGGCATGGACGTGGTGCGTACCAATATCGATCAGATCGGCGGCACGATCGACATCAAGTCGGTCGCCGGCGAAGGCTCAAGCGTGACCGTCAAGATCCCGCTGACCTTGGCGATCATCTCGGCGCTGATCGTCGAGTTGGCCGGCGATCGCTTTGCCATTCCGCAACTGGCGGTCACCGAACTAGTTCGTGCGCGCGCCAATTCGGAGCATCGCATCGAACGCATCAAGGATACGCAGGTGCTGCGGCTGCGCAACAAGCTGCTGCCGCTGCTGGATCTGAAAACGCTGCTGAAGATCGGCGACGGCACGTTGAGCGATCCGGAAAACGCCTTCATCGTCGTCACCCAGGTCGGCAGCCAGACTTTCGGCATCGTGGTGGACTGCGTGTTCCACACCGAGGAAATCGTCGTCAAGCCGATGTCGACCAAGCTGCGCCACATCGAGATATTTTCCGGTAACACCATTTTGGGCGACGGCGCGGTGATCATGATCATCGACCCCAACGGCATTGCGAAAGCGTTCGGCGCTTCGCTCGACGCGCATCACGAGATCGGCGATGAGCACGCGGCAACCCGCGCCGGCGCGGCCGAGCAGTTGACCCCGCTGCTCGTATTTCGCGCGGGATCGCCGCATCCCAAGGCGGTGCCGCTGGCGTTGATCACGCGGCTGGAGGAGATCGCCGCTGACAAGATCGAGTTTTCCAACGGCCGCTACATGGTGCAGTACCGCGATACGTTGATGCCGCTGGTACAGATGGACGGCGTGAAAGTCGGCGTTACCGGCGCGCAACCGATCCTGGTCTTCCACGACGACGGCCGCACCATGGGTCTGGTGGTCGATGAGATCGTCGATATCGTCGAAGAGCGGCTCAACATCGAAGTCGCGAGCGGCCAAGCAGGCATCTTGGGATCGGCCGTCATCAAGGGGCAGGCCACGGAAGTGATCGACGTTGGTCATTTCCTGCCGATGGCGTTTGCTGACTGGTTCAGTCGCAAGGAAATGCGCCCGTCGAAGAACGCGCAATCGATTCTGCTGGTCGACGATTCGGCATTCTTCCGCAACATGCTGGCCCCGGTGTTGAAGGCGGCCGGCTACCGGGTTCGGGTCGCCACCAGCGCGCAGGAGGGCCTCGTCGCTCTGCGCTCCGGTCACGATTTCAATGCCGTGCTGACCGATATCGAAATGCCCGACATGAACGGCTTCGAGTTCGCCGAGACCATCAGAGCCGATGCGCGCTTGAGCGCGATGCCGATCATCGCGCTTTCCTCGCTGATATCGCCGGCGGCGATCGAGCGCGGCCGGCAGGCCGGTTTCCACGATTATGTTGCCAAGTTCGATCGGCCCGGCCTGATTGCCGCGCTGAAGGAACAGACGACTGAAGTCAACCAGGCCGCATGAAGAACGCTGACATGACCGCACAGGATTCCGAGAGCGCCGTTACCGAATACGTCACCGCCTTTGTCGGCGGGCAATTGTTCGGCTTGCCGATCTCGCGCGTTCAGGACGTGTTTATGCCGGAACGGCTGTCCCGGGTGCCGCTGGCGTCCGGCGATGTCGCCGGCATTCTCAATCTGCGCGGCCGCATCGTGACTGCGATCGACATGCGTTACCGCCTCGGCTTGCCAGAGCGCGATATTTGCTCGGTGCCGATGGCGATCGGTGTCGATCTGCGCGGCGAGTCCTATGGGCTGCTGATCGATTCGATCGGCGAGGTTATCAAGATCGCGGATCACGCGCTCGAATTGAAGCCGGTCAATCTCGATCCCCGGATGGCGAACCTCTCCGCCGGCATTCACAGGCTTGACGATCGGCTGATGGTCGTCCTCGACGTCGACCGCGTTCTCGAAATCAGGCCGGACGCGGTGGCGGCTTAAGCATCGATCGTGACGGTGAATTTATTAATGCGAAACTCGTATTCCGGTTCGAACAAACGATAGAGGCTAAAATGAAGACATGTCTGGTGGTCGACGACTCGAGCGTCATTCGGAAAGTGGCAAGGCGTATTCTGGAAGGGCTGGATTTCCAGATCGCCGAAGCCGAGGACGGCGAGAAAGCGCTGGAAGTCTGCAAGCGCGGATTGCCCGACGCTATCCTGCTCGACTGGAACATGCCCGTCATGGACGGCTATGAATTCCTGCGCAACCTTCGCCGCATGCCCGGCGGCGATCAGCCCAAGGTGGTGTTCTGCACCACCGAGAACGACGTCGCCCATATCGCGCGCGCGCTGCACGCCGGCGCCAACGAGTACATCATGAAGCCGTTCGACAAGGAAATTGTCACGGCGAAATTTCATGAAGTCGGCTTGATCTAAACGCTTTTGCTCCGGCGGCCGAACGCGGCCGACGGTTGGTTCAGTTGCGTTTGAGTTTGTGCGGTAAGTATGAGTGATGCGTCGATAATTTCTGCGGTTAGGGATTCGGCGCAAGCTGAACCGCTGCGCGTGATGGTGGTCGACGACTCCGCCGTCATTCGCGGACTGATCTGCCGCTGGATCGAGGCCGAGCCGGATATGGTCGTGGCCGCCTCGCTGCGCACCGGTCTCGATGCGGTAAACCAGCTCGAGCGGATCGAGCCGGACGTCGCCGTGCTTGACATCGACATGCCCGACATGGACGGAATTTCCGCGCTGCCGCTGCTGCTCGCGAAGAAGCGCAATCTCATCATCATCATGGCTTCGACGCTCACACGCCGCAACGCGGAGATCAGCTTTCGGGCGCTGTCGCTGGGCGCGGCCGACTACGTTCCAAAACCGGAAAGCACGCGCGAATCTGACGCCGCCGCTATTTTCCGCCATGACCTTGTCGAGAAAATTCGCCATCTCGGCGCCAAGCTGCGCCGCCCCGTACCGTCGCTGACAAGTCCGCCGTTGGCGCCCACGCCGGGCCGCCCGCGAGAAATGTTTGCGCGTCCGGCGCCGGCGCCAGTGGCGCATCCGCAATTGCTGCGCCGCCCCTTCAGCATCTCGCCGCCGCGTGTCCTTCTGATCGGCGCCTCGACCGGCGGACCGCAGGCTTTGATGACATTGATCGGCGAAATCGGTTCGGTGATCGACCGTGTTCCCGTGCTGATCACCCAGCACATGCCGCCCACCTTCACGACGATTCTCGCAGAACATCTTGCGCGCGTCAGCGGCCGGCCGGTGCGCGAAGGCATCGACGGCGAAACAGTGAAAGCCGGCCATGTTTATATCGCGCCGGGCGGACGCCACATGCGTGTTGCACGTCAGGGCACCAACACCGCGATCGCGCTGGACGACAAGCCTCCGATTGATTTCTGCAGGCCCGCCATCGATCCGTTGTTCACTTCCGCGGTGGAGATTTGGCAGGGCGGCGTTCTGGCCGTGGTGCTGACCGGCATGGGCTCGGATGGCACGGGCGGTGGTAAGGAAATCGTCGCTGCGGGCGGCAGCGTGATCGCGCAGGATGAGGCCTCAAGCGTGATCTGGGGAATGCCGGGCTCTGCGGCGAATGCCGGGATTTGCGCGGCCGTGCTTCCGCTTGGTCAGATCGCGCCCAAACTCATTCGGCTGTTTTCGGGAGATCGATCGTGACACCTTCCGATTACGAGTTCTTGCGGAAATTCCTGAAAGAGAGGTCCGGTCTCGATCTGTCCGCCGACAAGCAATATCTGGTTGAAAGCAGGCTCGCGCCGCTGGCGCGAAAAGAGGGACTTACCGGGATCACGGAGCTGGTTTCGAAAATCAAAGGCGGTTCTGACCCAGGCGTCGAAGTGGTCGAGGCGATGACCACCAACGAGACCTTCTTTTTCCGCGACAAGACGCCGTTCGAGCATTTGCGCGAAACGATTTTGCCGGCGCTATTGCACGCAAGGGCGAGCCGCCGGACCCTGCGCATCTGGTGCGCGGCTTCGTCGACGGGGCAGGAGCCTTATTCGATCGCGATGTGCCTGAAGGAATTCGGCGCTGTTCTCGCGGACTGGCGCGTCGAAATTCTCGCAACCGATATTTCGCAAGGCGTGCTGGAAAAATCGCGGGCCGGCATTTTCAGCCAGTTCGAAGTCCAGCGCGGGCTGCCGATCCAGCTGCTGATCAAGTACTTCAAGCAGACCGGCGAGTTGTGGCAGATCAACCCGGAGATCCGGGCGATGGTCCAACACCGCCAGCTGAATTTGCTGGAGGACTTCGCATGCCTGGGTCGCTTCGACGTGATTTTCTGCCGCAACGTGTTGATCTATTTCGACCAGAGCGCCAAGATCGGCGTCTTCAAGCGCATCGCGAAATCAATGGATCCGGACAGCTTCCTGGTGCTCGGCGCGGCAGAATCGATGGTCGGCATGACAGATGCGCTGAAACCCTATCCGGAGCGGCGCGGGCTTTATTGCCTCAATTCTCAGCCAGGCGTGCGCGCTAAGCCGCAGCTCAGGATGGTCGGCGCCGCGAGTTGATCGACAGCTCGGCGCGCGCGGACATCTACAAAATCGCATGCGGCAGAAACCGCGAGGTATTGCCGGTGATTGGATTTTGATCCTCGCGGATTGAAAGTCCGCAGGGCGTGTGGTCGATCAGCCAGCTTCCCAGCACGGGATACTGAGCCGAAAAATCCGGCAGCGGCGCGGAGGCCTGGCGGATGAAGCCCTCCGCGCCGTAAGGGCCTTCCTGTTCGCCGATCACCGCGCCCGCACTGACCAGCGTGACGTTGGCGCCTTCGCGCGAGTAAAGCGGCTTGCGCACAAAGGATGTGCCGAGCGTGGCCGCGGCGGGATCGTCCTCGAAAAAAGCCGGCAGCAGATTGGGATGATCCGGAAACATCTCCCACAGCAGCGGAAGAATGCCCTTGTTCGAAAGCAGGGCTTTCCACGGCGGTTCGATCCAGCGCGTCGGTGAACTCGCCAGTTTCGCGCCGAATGTGTCGTCGAACATCCATTCCCAGGGATAAAGCTTGAACGCGAGTTCGATCGCGTGGCCGTCGGCATCGAGAAAGCTGCCGTCATCGCGCAATCCGATCGCTTCGATATCGATCAGGCCGGTGACCAGCCCGGCCTGACGCGCGGTGTCTTCAAGGTAGGCCAGCGTACCCGCATCTTCGGGATTTTCGAAAATGCCGGTCAGATGCACGGTTCGTCCGGCCCCGGCCTTTTGCCACGCCTCGATCAAGTGCTCATGGATCGAATTGAACTGATCGGCATGGGCGGGGATGATGCGCCGCTCGATGGCCTGCTCGAGCCAGGTCCACTGAAACACGGCCGCTTCGAAGATCGAGGTCGGCGTGTCGGCGTTATATTCCAGCAGTTTTGCCGGACCGCGGCCGCCGAAGCTGAGATCGATCCGGCCGTAGAGGCTGGCGTCGTCTCGGTGCCAGCTTTCCGAGATCAGCGGCCAGAACGCTTCCGGTATCTTTAATTGGCGAAGGTAGTATTCATCGTCAACGGCGCAGCCGGCAAGTTCGAGGCACATCGCGCCGATCTCCGCGGTCGGCGTCTCGATCTCACGCTCGATCTCATCCAGCGTGAACGCGTAGTACGCGCGCTCGTCCCAGTAACGTTCGCCGTCGATGGTATGAAAATCAAATCCGGTGGCGTCCGCGGTTGCGCGCCAGTCGTCGCGCTCCGAACAGACAAAGCGCTGCATGAGCGCGCGTCAGCCGCCGCCGCCGTGAAACTGGAAACGGCGGGTCGTCCCGCCGAAGCCGCCATAGGCGACGCCGCCATAATAGACCGGCTGGCAGTATCCAACGGGACGTCCATCCGGACCGGGAACGACTTGGAGAACGAGCCCGGGGGGACAACCCCTGCGGCCTACAAAACCCATCGATACCGTGCCGATGGCCGCAGAGCCCATCATGGTCAGAATGACTTGCCGCGAACGTTTCATCTGCATCATCCAGGTGTGTTGATCGATCCGACGCGCCCAACGCCGCCTCGCTCATTCAGACACGCGCGCTGGCGTGACGCAAGTTAAAGTGCGGCAACTCACCGCGATTTTCTTCCTCGCTCCCCTTGCGGGAGAGAGTGGTTCGCCTGAAAGGATAAAACCGGTGAGGGGGTTCTGTTCGAACTTTTTCCCCTCACCGGGCGCAATCTTACTGCGCTCGACTTGCGCCAGCCTCTCCCGCGCTGCTTTCCCTAACTAATGTACATCCGATCAGGCGGGAATGCTTTCTTCGACCTCTTGCGGCTCGCGCAGCACGTAGCCGCGGCCGACTGCGCGCTTTCGAATTTGCGCCGCCTGGAGGATGAAATCACAGCCTTGTCGCGCGAGGCGTTATGACCTTTAATCGCGCCAATATTGACCGGGAGGATATCATGAACGGGCGATCACTAACGATACGGACCGCTGCAGCTTTGGTTGGGCTGCTGCTATCAGCTCTGGCGGCGAACGCTGCCGAGGTGAAAGTGTTTACCTCGGTCGCGTTGACGAATGCGCTCGGCGAGCTTGCGCCGATCTTTGAGCAGAAGACGGGCAACAAGCTGACGATCAGTTATGACCTTGCCGCGGTTCAGAAGAAACGTATCCTCGACGGCGAGCGCGCCGACGTGATTATCTTGACGCGGTCTATGATGGACGACCTCGCCAAGGAGAACAAACTGGCTCCAGGCAACATCGTCAATGTTGCGGGTACTCCGGTTGCCCTCGCGGTTCGTGCCGGGGCGCCGAAGCCGGATATTTCGACAGCGGACGCGTTCAAGCAAACATTGCTGTCAGCGAAGTCGATCTCCTATGCGGATCCGGCCAAGGGAGGCCTGAGCGGCGTGGTCGCCGGCCGCGCCATCGAGCGTTTAGGCATCGCCGAGCAGATGAAGTCCAAGACGACGCTGGTGGCCGGTGCGCAGTCGCCGGACCTGGTGGCGAAGGGAGAGGTGGAACTCGGCATCGCGCAGGCATCGGAGATCGTGCCGATTGCAGGAGTGCAACTGGTTGGCCCACTGCCGGGCGAACTCGGCAGCATGACGCAGTTCAGCGGCGGTATCGGCGCGGAGTCGGCATCCGCGAGCGCGTCCAAGGCCTTGATCGATTTCCTCGCAGGGCAGGAGGCCGGATCGCACTTCAAGGCGAAGGGGTTTGAGCCAGCACGCTAGTTATTACGCTTCGAGGATTCTTCGCCGCACATAGCCGCGGCCCCAGACGGTCTCAATGAAAGTTGCGGCCTTAGGAAGCATCGGCGAGCTTTTGCGCGGCTTGCAGATGAAGACATCGATGATCTTCGGCTCGGGCGGTCTCGACGTCTGCTTTTGAAACCGGAGCGGACATCGGCGTTTCATGGTGTGGTAAGAAAAAGCCCCGGACGATGCCGGGGCTTCTGCGCGCAGGATGCGGCTATGCGCGATTCGCTCAGCTCAGAATTTGTAGGCAGCGCCCACGCGGACGATGTCGCTGGTGAGGCGGCTCGTGAAATTGAGGTTTCCCGCGACTGTGCCATTGCTGGATATCTCGTTCACCGCGAGTTTGCCGAGATCGATATGCATGTATTCCAAACTGAGCAGCCAGTTTTTGGTGACGGCGTATTCTGTGCCAGCGCCGGCCGCCCAGCCGGTGAGCGTTGGGTTGGCCAGGCCCGCGGCGGTGCCAATGCGCACAGTATTAAGTGGGTTGGAACCCGAGTTTTCCGAGTACGCGTTGCTGAATCCAAGATTGCCAACCGCAAGGCCGCCAGTGCCGTACACCATCCATTTGTCGACGGCGTAGCCGACGCGCGCACGGAAAGTGGCTACCCAGTCCGCACTGACGTTATCCAAATGGGTCTCGAAACAGCCCACGCATCCCGGCCCCTCGGGATTGCCGGTGAAGGTCGTTGAGCGGCGGAAATGCAACGAGGCAATGTCACCCTCGACGCCGAGTATCCAGGACTGAACCTGCCAATTATAGCCGGCCTTTGCACTCGCCGTGAAAACGGTGCTGCGGAGGGTGGTAGAGCCAAAGGCGTTGACCGCAGGAATGTTACCAAAATCTGGAATGGCCCCCGGGACGTTGTTTCCAGCACTTAGGTTGATGGGATCACGGGCCCATGCCCCACCGACCGTCCCGCCGATATAAAAGCCGGTCCAGTTGTAGATAGGATCGACCATCGGAGCCTTGGTATAAACACGAGCCGGCAGGTCGGCGGCGGACGCCGCGCCGATACCGAAGATGGCGCCGATGGCAACGGCGGCGGAAATGAAATTGAACTGTCGCATGCTAACCTCGAATGAACCTCGGCCGGAACGAAAATCCCGACTTTCGGAACCGACCATAGAGGCCGAGGTGAGTTCCCGTAACCGCCACATTTGCTTCCGATCAGATTGTTTCAAACTGTTGTATAAATACCGCGAGCGGATGGCCGCGCCAGTGGATATAACGCGCCCACCGGTTCTTCATTTCGGCCTCCCTCGGTTGGCGGCTTCTTTCACTCGCTGCCACGCCTGTTCTCGGCACACAGCCGACCGACAAACAAAAAACCCCGCCTCGCGGCGGGGTCAGCTTTCCTAGCTGATGTACATGATCAGGCGGAATGCGTTCTTCGACTTCATGCGGTTCGCGCAGCACATAGCCGCGGCCCTCAGACAGTCTCGATGAAGTTGCGGCCTTCCGAAGCGTTGGCGAACTTCTTGCGGAGCTTGCAGCTGACATGCGAAGACTTCGCCAACGGTCGGTGGGGGCAAAATGATTAGGTGCATCTTATTCGCCGGACTTGGCACGGCTTTCATTCTCGTTCTCGGAGGAACCGGCGAGGCCGAGACAACCCAACAGTTGTGCGAAGGTAAAGGTGACCCTTCGGCGCGCGTTGCCGCCTGCACGACCTTGATTAAATCCAACAAATTTAAGAGGCACGACCTGGCCATTGAGTATAACAATCGCTGCACTGGCCATTACGACGGCGGCGAGTACGATCCCGCCATCAAGGACTGTGACGAGGGCGTGCGGCTTGATCCGAATTACGCAAACCCCCGCTACAACCGCGGCCTCGTCCATTACACATTGAGAAGCCTTGATCGCGCCCTCGAAGATTTTAATGCCGCAATCAAGCTCAATCCTTCCTATGACATTGCTTATGATATGAGAGGAAACACGTATTCAGACATGGGCGATCATGATCGGGCCATTCGCGACTATAACCAGTCGCTAAAGCTGAACCCGAAACAGCCCATAACGCTTGCCAATCGTTGCGACGAACTCAATCTTGTTGCTCAATTTCGTGCCGCGCTTTCCGACTGTGACGCGTCGCTCGTGGTCAGGCCAAATCACCCGAATACAATCAATCATCGCGCTTTCGCGCATTTGGCGCTCGGCGAGTTGGATGCTGCCTCGGACGATTACGGCAATGTCCTTCAACAACAGCCAAAAAACGCCGAAGCGCTTTATGGGCGCGGGTTGGTAAAGCTGAAGAAGGGTGACGTCCCGGGTGGGAATAACGATCAATCGGCAGCGAAGGAACTTAACGATAAGATTGCAGACAAGTTCTCGATGTTTGTCTCTAAAGCAGGCAGTAAATAGCGGAGTTCAGATTGAAGCGCGTGTTAAAGCTGACCGCTTCTGGCACAAAGCTGACTCCGCAAACAAAAACCCCGCCAATCCGTGGCGGGGTTTGCTTTCCTAACTGATGTACATCCGATCAGGCGGGAATGCGTTCTTCGACCTCGTGCGGCTCGCGCAGCACGTAGCCGCGGCCCCAGACGGTCTCGATGAAGTTGCGGCCTTCGGAGGCATTGGCGAGCTTCTTGCGCAGCTTGCAGATGAAGACGTCGATGATCTTCAACTCAGGCTCGTCCATGCCGCCATAGAGGTGATTGAGGAACATTTCCTTGGTCAGCGTGGTGCCCTTGCGGAGCGAGAGCAACTCCAGCATCTGGTATTCCTTGCCGGTCAGATGCACGCGCTGGCCGCCGACTTCGACCGTCTTGGTGTCGAGGTTGACTACGAGGTCGCCGGTCTGGATCACCGACTGGGCGTGGCCCTTGGAACGGCGCACGATCGCATGGATGCGGGCGACCAGTTCGTCCTTGTGGAAGGGCTTGGTCATGTAGTCGTCGGCGCCGACGCCGAGACCTTTGACCTTGTCCTCGATGCCGGCCAGGCCGGAGAGGATCAGAATGGGAGTTTTGATCTTGGAGACGCGAAGCTGCTTGAGCACGTCGTAGCCGGACATATCAGGCAGGTTAAGGTCGAGAAGGATGATGTCGTAGTCGTAGAGCTTACCGAGATCGACGCCTTCTTCCCCGAGATCGGTCGTATAAACGTTGAAACTCTCGGATTTCAGCATCAACTCAATCGACTGCGCAACGGCACTGTCGTCTTCAATCAGCAATACGCGCATGCCAGTCCCCTATCGTCGCCGCACCGGGCGTCAGGTCGGCCGCACTTGCGGCACACAAAACGCCTTTGCACAACTGATTCGAATCCTGACGACATATGGTTAACAAAACCTGATTCGTGTCCGCAAGCTCTATCCGTGCAATTTTGGTCGAATCGCCGTAAGATATTGCGAGTCCGCAGCTTTTGTATCCGTGCTCGTTTCAAGTTCTACATTAAGGGCCGGGTCTAACCGACTCCCCGCGAACTCGCCTTCGTTTCTTAAGGCGAGTGCAATCTCAGTCACCAAAGACAGTGACGTAATGATTAACGATGCGGGTAAACACGAAGTTAAAAGCGAGCCTGCAACACGCAGAAACTTAAGGTTTTGCCAATGAAGGCGCTCGCAGAGCAAATAAGCGACCTCGACGGCGCCCTTATCTATGGGCGCGTCGTCGGCGTGCGCGGGCTGATGGTCGAGATCGCCGGCCCCGTTCATGCCATGTCGGTCGGCGCGCGCGTCGTGATCGAGACCGGCGGCAACCGTTCCATCCCCTCTGAGGTGATCGGCTTTCACGGCAGCAACGCCGTGGTGATGCCGTTCGCAGGCCTCGAAGGCGTGCGGCGCGGCTGCCGCGCGGTCATCGCCAACGCCGCAAGCCAGGTGCGGCCATCGCCGTCCTGGCTTGGCCGCGTTCTCAATGCGATGGGCGAGCCGATCGACGGCAAGGGACCGCTGACGCAGGGCCCCGCGCCGATGCCGTTCCGCAATTCGCCGCCGCCGGCACATTCAAGAAAGAGAGTGGGCGCCCCGCTCGACCTCGGGGTGCGCGCGCTCAACACCTTTCTGACCTGCTGCCGCGGCCAGCGGCTCGGCATTTTCGCCGGCTCCGGCGTCGGCAAGTCGGTGCTGCTGTCGATGCTAGCCCGCAATGTCGATGCGGATATCACCGTGATCGGGCTGGTCGGCGAACGCGGCCGCGAGGTGCAGGAATTTTTGCAGGACGATCTTGGTGACGAAGGCCTTGCGCGTTCGGTGGTGGTGGTGGCGACGTCCGACGAGCCGGCGTTGATGCGGCGGCAGGCGGCTTATCTGACGCTGGCGATCGCGGAGTATTTCCGCGACGAAGACAAGGACGTGCTGTGCCTGATGGATTCGGTTACGCGTTTTGCGATGGCGCAGCGCGAAATCGGACTGTCGGCCGGCGAGCCCCCGACCGCCAAGGGTTACACGCCGACGGTTTTCACCGAACTGCCGCGGCTGCTGGAGCGCGCCGGTCCGGGAATGGGCGAGGGGACCATCACCGGGATATTCACCGTGCTGGTCGATGGCGACGATCATAACGAACCGGTGGCCGATGCGGTCAGAGGCATTCTCGACGGCCACGTCGTGATGGAGCGCGCCATCGCCGAGCGCGGCCGCTACCCAGCGATCAACATCCTCAAGTCGGTATCGCGTACCATGCCGAAATCAGCCGATCCGCTTTTTCTGCCGGCGATCATGCGCGGGCGCCAGGTGATGGCGACCTATTCCGACATGGAGGAACTGATCAGGCTGGGCGCCTACCGGGCCGGGTCTAGTCCAGAGGTCGACGAGGCGATCCGGCTGCATGAGCCGCTCGAGGCATTTCTGCGCCAGTCCAAGGACGAAATTACCGGCATGGGCGAGGGTTACAGGCAGCTGGAGCGAATTCTCGGCAGTCTGGAAACGGAAAGCTAACTTTGTGGGGCCATCATCCGCGCTGCATTGAGTTTTGCCGGTGCGACCGTTGCGGGGGCCGGCTTTGTCCCGCATTCAGATTGGGACTTCTGGGGAGTACGAGTCGATGAAGTCACGTGAAACGCTGATCCGCCTGAAGAGGTTTCAGGTCGACGAGAAGCGCCGCAGGGTTAGCCAGATCGAAGGCATGATCGCCGATTTCCAGCGCATGTCGGTCGATCTGGAACGCGAGATCAATACGGAGCAGGAGCGCGCCGGAATCAACGATCCCAGCCACTTTGCCTATCCGACCTATGCGAAGGCCGCGATCCAGCGCCGCGAAAATCTGACCCGCTCCGCCGACGAACTGCGCATCCAGCTTGAGGACGCCAGAAGCCTGCTCGGCGAGGCCTTCGACGAACTGAAGAAGGTCGAGTTGCTGGACGAGCGCGATCAGGCACGCGAGCGCGCCGAAGAAAGCGCACGCGAGCAGGCCGATCTCGACAGCATCGGTCTGATGCGCGCGCGCATCGGGGCCGTCGCCTAAGCGCTGCTCCGCCGTCACTGACTGGAAGAAATAAACCCGGGCCGAAAGGTCCGGGTTTTTTCTTTGGAGTTCCGGCACTTGGCGCATCGGCCCGGCGCAAGTTATGATACGAAACGATTGGAATGCCGCGCGGCTGCTTCGCGGCGGGGGCGCTTACGTGGGGACGCCGAAATGCTGACGCCAGCAGAGCTGGTCGGTCTGATTGCCGCCGTTGCAAAGGGCGACGAGGTCGCGTTTGAGCGCCTCTACGCCGCGACGCGGGCGAAACTCTTCGGGGTGGTCCTTCGTATCTTGCGGCGACAGGATCTCGCGGAGGAAGTCATTCAGGAGACGTACGTCAAGATCTGGAACAGCGCGGGGCGCTTCAATCCGGCCCTGGCGTCTCCGATCACGTGGATGGCTTCCATCGCCCGCAACCGGGCTATCGACGTCGTTCGCAAGCGAAGCGAGGTTTCGATCGAAGAGGAGCCGACGGCGATGGAAGTAGCTGCCGATACACCGGACCCGCTGGCGCGACGCGAGATGACCGAGGAACTGAAGCGGTTGCTGGAGTGTGTTGG
>CAWBXE010000016.1:0-141018 GCA_963792715.1 uncultured Alphaproteobacteria bacterium
GACGCATTGCTCGGGCTTTGCGCATCTGCAGTCGATGGATTTCATCTGCAGAGGCCATTTGCTGGCAGACGTCTCCGCGATCCTCGGCTCGCTCGACATCGTGTTCGGAGAGGTGGATCGGTGATACGCACAGCGCCGATCATGTTCGACCGGGCCACCGGCGCCTTGACAGGCGCGAACCCGTGGGAACACGTGGCCGCGCTTGCATTGTCGCGGGCTCCAAGGTCGGCGCGCAGATTTCGCATCGCGGCTACAATGATTGCGCCAACCTGCTGCGAAGACGCTGCCGGAACGCGACATCGCGATCAAACTCAATTCCGACGCAACGTTCTCGTTTCCCTATGGCGACGGCTACTGGAGCAAGCTGCTCAATCTCGCTTTCAAGTATGAAGACGAGCTTGAACTGCTGTTTCGCAACTCCGCGGACGTGAACTACACGCTGATCGATTGCGGCGCCAATTACGGCTACTGGTCGGTGATGGTGTCCAGCAGCGCTTCGGCTCGCACAAGGCGATTGCGATGGAACCGTCCTCGCAAGAATTTCGCCAAGCCTTGCGCAACAACGCCAAGATCAACGGCAACCGCTTTGAGTCCGATGAAATGCGCGATCGGTGAAGCGCGCGGCACTGCGCGGCTGTCCGGCACCAAGCATGAGCGTTCAGCATCGCGGGCGGAGCGAGCTGGGGCGAAGAAGTGCCGGTGCATCGCGCTCGATAACCTGCTGGATGACGGCAAAATTTCAGCCGACGGAAAATATCTGATCAAGCTCGACGTCGAAGGCGTCGAGATCGAGGCCATCAAGGGTGGCACACGACTGTTACAAGGCGACTCGGTCATCCTGTGCGAAGAACATGGCAACGATCCCAAACACACGGTCTCGCGGTACATTCTGGAAGAAACCCCGCTCAAGCTCATCGTGCACGATCCCGCGCAGCAACCGCTTCGTGACCGTGACCGATCTTACAATCCTCGACCGCATCAAGGTCTCGAGCCACATCGGATACAATGTGTTCGGCACCGCCAGCGCGTTTTGGCAAGAACCGTATTGAGGCGTTGAATGCCAACGCCGCACGCGTCGCTTCATGAGCAACTGAGATAATGTCCGTCCGCCGTCTTGCACCGAAGGAAATCCAGCCTGCGAGCTTTACGTTCTCGGAGGAAAATCTGGCGTGGGCGCAGCGACAGATTGCGAAATATCCGAAAGGACGTCAGGCGTCCGCGGTAATCCCGATCCTGTGGCGCGTGCAGGAACAGCATGAGGGGTGGGTCTCGGAGGTGGCGATCCGGGCCGTCGCCGACCTGCTCGAGATGCCCTACATTCGCGCGCTGGAAATCGCGACGTTCTACACGATGTTCCAGCTGCAGCCGGTCGGCAAAAAAGCCCACGTTCAGGTTTGCGGGACGACGCCGTGCAGGCTGCGCGGCGCCGGCGATTTGATCGAGGTCTGCCAAAACCGCATCCACCACGATCCGTTTCATTTGTCGGCCGACGAGGATTTTAGCTGGGAAGAGGTCGAGTGCCTCGGCGCCTGCGTGAATGCGCCGATGGTGTTGATCTGGAAGGATACCTACGAGGATTTGACGCCGGAAAGTTTCGGCAAAGTGCTGGACGGTTTTGCGTCCGGCAAGGCGCCGAAGCCGGGCCCGCAGAACGGCCGGCAGTTTTCCGCGCCGATCGGCGGACCGACCACGCTAAAACATGAGCCCGACTGGCAAAGGAGAGGGTGGTGCGCGAGCTAGCGAAGCCAGCCCGCGCTGACCGATGCCGACGCCAAGAGGCCCAGCTGATGCCGCGCGAGCCGCCGGGAAAGTCCCGAGCCCAAGGCTCCTGCCGATGATGCGACAAAGAAAGACAACGAGATGGCCGTTGCGTTAGCCTACCAGCAGTCGAACCGCTGATCGGAAAAGCTTAGTCATGCTCGACGACAAGGATCGAATTTTCCGCAATCTCTACGGCCTCGAAGACTGGGGCCTCGAAGGCGCGCGGCGCCGCGGCGCATGGGACGGCACCAAGGCGATCATCGACAAGGGCCGCGACTGGATCATCAACGAGATGAAGGCGTCGGGCCTGCGCGGCCGCGGCGGGGCGGGATTTCCGACCGGCATGAAATGGTCGTTCATGCCGAAGGAATCCACCGACGGCCGGCCGAGCTATCTCGTCGTCAATGCCGACGAGTCCGAGCCCGGCACCTGCAAGGACCGCGAGATCATGCGGCACGATCCGCATCTGCTGGTCGAAGGTTGCCTGATCGCCGAGCTTCGCGCATGGGTGCGCACGCCTGCTACATCTACGTGCGCGGCGAGTTCATCCGCGAGCGCGAGCATCTGCAGGCTGCGGTCGATCAGGCCTATGAGGCCAAGCTGATCGGCAAGGATAACATGAACGGCTGGCCGTTCGACCTCTACGTCACGCATGGCGCGGGCGCCTATATCTGCGGCGAGGAAACGGCACTGCTGGAGAGCCTCGAAGGCAAGAAGGGCATGCCGCGGCTGAAGCCGCCATTTCCGGCCAACGTCGGTCTCTATGGTTGTCCGACCACGGTCAACAATGTCGAGTCGATTGCCGTTGCCCCAGATATTCTGCGCCGCGGCGCGGCCTGGTTCGCCGGCATCGGCCGGCCCAACAATGTCGGCACCAAGCTGTTTTGCATCTCCGGTCACGTCGAGCGGCCCTGCAACGTCGAAGAAGCCATGGGGATTACGTTCCGCGAGCTGATCGAGAGGCATTGCGGCGGCATTCGCGGGGGCTGGGATAATCTCAAGGCCGTCATCCCCGGCGGATCATCGGTGCGCATGGTGCCCGCCGAGCAGATCATCGATACGCCGATGGATTTCGACAGCCTGGGCAAGCTGCGCTCCGGCCTCGGCACCGCTGCCGTCATCGTCATGGACAAGTCGACCGACCTGATCGCCGCGATCGCGCGCATCTCCTATTTCTACAAGCACGAAAGCTGCGGCCAGTGCACGCCATGCCGCGAAGGCACCGGCTGGATGTGGCGGGTGCTGACCCGCATGGCCGAAGGCCGCGCCCACAAGCGCGAGATCGACATGCTGCTGGAAGTCACCAAGCAGGTCGAAGGTCACACGATCTGCGCGCTCGGCGATGCTGCGGCGTGGCCGATCCAGGGGCTGATCGCGCATTTCCGCCACGAGATCGAAGAGCGCATCGACGCGTATTCGCGCAAGGCCGATATCGACGATGCCGGCGTTCTTGATCCCGCCCACATGATTGCGGCGGAGTAGGGCGATGTCGCAACCGAGCATCTACTGGTGGCAGAAATACGGGACGCTGGCGCAGATGGCGCAGGCGACCGTGGCGCTGCTCGGTTTCATTGCGATCCTGGTTCAGATCAATGAAATCCGCTCCAATGCGCGGGCGGTCAGTGCGCGGCAGGCGTTTCTTGGTTACACCGATCTGGCGTTCAAGAATCCGAAATTCTCGTTGCCTGAATACGACTCAATTAAGGCTGGGACCCGCGAGGAGCAGGTGCAGTACGAGAATTTCGTTTCTTATTTTCTTTATGCCTGCGAAGAAGCCACTGCCGCGTTCGCCGACCGGCGCGAATGGCTTGCCTCCTGCGACTACGATTTAAAGCCGCATCTGCCGTTCCTGTGCGAAAAGAATAGTGCGGAGCCGGCCTATCTCATGACTTACGGCACCGATACCCAGCAATGGGTCAGCGCATCCATGAAAACCGCCAGCGTTACACCGCCCGATTGCAAGCTCGGAAAGACCTGAGACAGCGATGACCAAACTCATCATCGACGGCAAAGAGATCGACGTCCCTGCGGAGTACACGCTGCTGCAGGCCTGTGAAGCCGCGGGCGCGGAGATTCCGCGCTTCTGTTATCACGAGCGGCTGTCGATCGCCGGCAATTGCCGCATGTGCCTGGTCGAGATCAAGGGCGGCCCGAAGCCGGTCGCAAGCTGCGCCTGGGGCGTGCGCGATTGCCGGCCCGGTCCAAAAGGCGAACCGCCCGAAATCTCCACGCGTTCGCCAATGGTGAAGAAGGCGCGCGAAGGCGTGATGGAATTTTTGCTGATCAATCATCCGCTGGATTGCCCGATCTGCGATCAGGGCGGCGAGTGCGATCTGCAGGATCAGGCGATGGGCTACGGCGTCGACACCAGCCGCTTCGCCGAGAACAAGCGCGCGGTCGAAGACAAATATCTCGGCGTGCTGGTCAAGACCTCGATGAACCGCTGCATTCAGTGCACGCGCTGCGTGCGCTTCGCGTCTGAAGTTTGCGGCGTGCCTGAAATGGGCGCAACCGGCCGCGGCGAGGACATGGAGATCACGACCTATCTCGAAAGCGCGCTGACATCGGAATTGCAGGGCAATCTGGTCGACATCTGTCCCGTCGGTGCGCTGACTTCCAAGCCTTACGCCTTCGCGGCGCGGCCGTGGGAGCTCGGCAAGACGCAGTCGATCGACGTGATGGATGCGGTGGGTTCGGCGATCCGCATCGACACCCGCGGCCGCGAGGTGATGCGCATTCTGCCACGCGTCAACGAGGCCGTGAACGAGGAATGGATTTCCGACAAGACGCGCCACATCGTCGATGGTCTGCGCACGCAGCGGCTCGACCGGCCCTATATTCGCGAGAACGGCCAGTTGCGCGCGGCGACATGGGGTGAAGCGTTCGGCGCCATCGCGGCGAAGGTCGCCGGCGTCGACGGCAAGAGGATCGGCGCCATAGCCGGCGATCTCGCGGCGGTCGAGGAGATGTTCGCGCTGAAGGAATTGGTGGCGAAATTCGGCTCGTATAATCTTGCCGTTCAGGGAGGCGACGCCTTCAATCCGAAGGCCGGCCGCGCATCCTATATTTTCAATCCGACCATTGCCGGCATCGAACAGGCGGACGCGCTGCTGATCGTGGGATCCAACCCCCGCAAGGAAGCCGCGGTGCTGAACGCGCGCATCCGCAAGCGCTGGCGTAGCGGAGCGCTCAAGATCGGCGTAATCGGAGAGAAGGCCGACCTGACTTACGGTTACGAGCATATCGGCGCGGGCATGGATTCCCTCAACGACCTCGCGGCGGGCAAGCATTCCTTCGCGGAGCTGCTGAAGGGCGCCAAAAACCCGATCGTGCTCGTCGGCGCTGGCGCTACAGGGCGACAGGACGGCGGTGCCGTGCTGGCGATGGCGGCAAAGCTTGCCGGCGATTTCGGCGCGATCAAGGACGGCTGGAACGGTTTCGGTGTCCTGCATAGCGCAGCGTCAACGGTCGGCGCGTCTAGACATCGGCTTTATGTCCGAGAAGGGCGGTCTCAACGGCGCGCAGATGACGACGATGGGAATGCTCGACGTGCTGTTCTCACTCGGCGCCGACGAAATCAAAGTGCCGGACGGACACCTTCGTGGTTTACATCGGCACCCACGGTGATCGCGGGGCGCATCGCTCCGACGTAATCCTGCCGGGCGCGGCCTACACCGAGAAACAGGCTATCTACGTCAACACCGAAGGCCGCGTGCAGATGGCCAACCGCGCGGCGTTTCCGCCCGGCGACGCGCGCGAGGATTGGGCGATCATACGCGCACTATCGGATGTTCTCGGCAAGAAGCTGGCCTATGACTCGCTGGCCGCGCTGCGGCAGGCGATCTTCAAGGCTGTGCCGCAACTGATGCGCATCGACCATATCGAGCCCGGCGATGCGGCCGCGATCAGGACGCTGGCCGGGAAAAGTGGCAGCGTGGAAAAAGCACCGTTCAAGAGCTTCCGTCGAGGATTACTACCTGACCAATCCAATCGCGCGGGCATCGGCTGTTATGGCCGAATGTTCGCGGCTGGCGTCGGGTCGATATGCTGACGGCAGCGGAGTGAGCGCAATCTGATGGCTGATTTCTTCGCTAGCTCCTTGTGGACCGGCTTTCTCTGGCCGCTGATTATCATGATCGCGCAGAGCGTTCTTCTGCTCGTCGTGCTGCTGATCGCGATCGCCTACATCCTGCTCGCCGATCGCAAGATCTGGGCGGCCGTGCAGATCCGTCGCGGCCCCAACGTGGTCGGACCGTGCGGGCTGTTGCAATCCTTCGCCGACCTTCTGAAGTTCGTTCTCAAAGAGCCGATCATTCCGGCCGGCGCCAACAAGGGCGTGTTCCTGCTGGCGCCGCTGGTGTCCTGCGTGCTGGCGCTTGCCGCATGGGCCGTGATCCCGATCAATCTCGGCTGGGTGATCGCGGACATCAATGTCGGCGTGCTCTATATCTTCGCGATCTCGTCGCTGTCGGTCTACGGCATCATCATGGCCGGCTGGTCGTCAAATTCGAAATATCCATTCCTGGCGGCGCTGCGCTCGGCGGCGCAGATGGTGTCCTACGAAGTCTCCATCGGCTTCGTCATCATCACCGTGCTGTTGTGCGCCGGTTCGCTGAATCTCTCGGCTGTTGTCGAAGCGCAGCACAAGGGCTGCACCGATCGGTTGCCGATTATTCCTGGACTGGTACTGGCTGCCGCTGTTTCCGATGTTCGTGGTGTTTTACGTATCGGCGCTGGCGGAGACCAACCGTCCGCCGTTCGATCTGGTCGAGGCCGAATCCGAACTGGTTGCGGGCTTCATGGTCGAATACGGCTCGACGCCGTATCTGTTGTTCATGCTCGGCGAATACGTCGCCATCGCCACTATGTGCGCGATGGGCGCGATCCTGTTCATGGGCGGCTGGCTGCCGCCGATCCCCTATGCGCCCTTCACCTGGGTTCCCGGGGTCATCTGGTTCGCGCTCAAGGTATTTTTCATGTTCTTCATGTTTGCGATGGCGAAGGCGATCGTGCCGCGCTACCGCTACGACCAGTTGATGCGGCTGGGCTGGAAGGTGTTTCTGCCGCTATCGCTGGCGATGGTGGTGATCGTTGCCGGCGTGCTGCAATTCGCGGGGCTGACGAAATGAGGATTTCATGGGAATAGCAGCCGCGGCCAATTCGCTTTTGCTGAGCGAGTTCGCGTCGGCGTTCGTGCTCGCCATGCGCTATTTCTTCAAGCCGAAGCCGACCTTGAACTATCCGTTCGAGAAGGGGCCGATGTCGCCGCGCTTTCGCGGCGAGCATGCACTGCGCCGTTATCCGAACGGCGAGGAGCGCTGCATCGCCTGCAAGCTGTGCGAGGCGGTCTGTCCGGCGCAGGCGATCACCATCGAAGCAGGCCCGCGCCGCAACGACGGCACGCGCCGCACCGTGCGATACGACATCGACATGGTGAAGTGCATCTATTGCGGGCTGTGCCAGGAAGCATGTCCGGTCGATGCCATCGTCGAGGGACCGAATTTCGAATTCGCGACCGAGACCCGCGAGGAACTTTATTATGACAAGGCGAAACTTCTCGCCAATGGCGACCGCTGGGAGCGCGAGATTGCGAAATCCATCGAACTCGATTCGCCGTACCGGTGAGGCGAGCGCATGATCCTCCTGCGCTGTTCTTCTATCTGTTCGCCGGCATCTGCGTGGCGTCGGCCGTGATGGTGATTGTCGTCGCGCAATCCCGTGCATTCCGTGCTGTTTCTGATTCTGGCATTCGTCAATGCGTCCGGACTTTTCATGCTGCTGGGCGCGGAATTTCTGGCGATGATCCTGATTGTCGTCTATGTCGGCGCCGTCGCGGTGCTGTTTTTGTTCGTGATCATGATGCTCGACGTTGACTTCACGGAACTGCGCGAAGGCTTTCTGCGAATATCTGCCGTTCGGTCTGCTGATCGGTGCGGTGTTTCTCGCCGAACTGCTGTTGGTTGCGCGGCGGTTGGGTCATCAATCCGGCGATCACGAAATCGATCACGGCGCCGATCCCGACCGATGTCAGCAACACCGAGGCACTTGGTCTCGTGCTCTATACGAAATACATCCACTACTTCCAGCTCGCCGGCATGGTGCTGCTGATGGCGATGGTCGGCGCCATCGTGCTGACGCTGCGCCACAAGGCCGAGCGTCAAGCGGCAAGACATCACCGTCCAGAATGCGCGGACGCCTGAGACTCGCGATGAGCGTTCGCAAGGTCGCATCGGGGCAGGGACTGCAGGAAGCCGACGCGCCGGAGTGGGTGCAATGACGTATCGGGCTCGGACACTATCTGGCGGTCGGCGCGATCCTGTTCACGCTCGGCATTCTCGGCATCTTTCTCAACCGCAAGAACATCATCGTCATCCTGATGTCGATCGAACTGATCCTGCTCGCGGTCAATATAAATCTCGTGGCGTTTTCCAGCTTCCTCGGCGACATCGTCGGCCAGGTGTTTGCGCTGCTGGTGCTCACCGTGGCGGCGGCGGAGGCCGCGATCGGCCTTGCGGTGCTGGTGGTGTATTTCCGCAACCGCGGTTCGATCGAGGTCGAAGACGTCAATATGATGAAGGGCTAGCACATGATCTGGAAAAGTGGGTACCGGTTTCCCCGGGCAAACCACTTGGTTTGTCCTGAGATCATGCGCAAAGAGGTGAACGCGTGATTCAGGCCATCGTTTTTCTGCCGCTGATCGGCGCGGTGCTCGCGGGGCTGATCGCCGTGTTTGGCGCGCATGCGCGCAATCCCAGCGGCGATATGGTCGAGCATCACAGCGACGCGCTGGCGCGATCAGTCATGGCGTGTCCGCGCCCGTTGGCGGCGATGCCGCAGTCATTCATGTCTCGCACAACGAGCCGATGAGCCACGACGACCATGGCCACGACGATCATCACGTCACCGAGCCGCCCGCGGCAGGCTCGCGCGCGGCGGAATTGATCACCACCACGCTGCTGCTGATTTCGGCCGGGCTGTCATGGGTGGTGCTGGCCGACGTCGGGTTCATGCATCACGACGCGCGCATCCCGCTGTTTCCCTGGATCAATTCAGGCGATCTTCAGGTCGCATGGTCCCTCCGGGTCGATACGCTGACGGCCGTAATGCTGGTGGTGGTCAACACCGTCTCGTCGCTCGTGCATCTCTATTCCATCGGCTACATGGATGAAGATCCGTACCGGCCGCGGTTCTTCGGCATATCTGTCGCTGTTCACTTTCGCGATGCTGATGCTGGTGACCTCCGACAATCTGGTGCAGTTGTTTTTTGGCTGGGAAGGCGTCGGTCTTGCGAGCTATCTGCTGATCGGATTCTGGTATCACAAGCCGTCCGCCAATGCCGCGGCGATCAAGGCGTTCGTCGTCAACCGCGTCGGTGATTTCGGATTTTCGCTCGGCATCTTCGCGGTATTCATGCTGATCGGCTCGATCGATTTCGATACGATCTTTGCGGGCGCGCCCGCGCTCACCGGCAAGACCATCGATTTTTTTGGCTGGCACGCAGACGCGCTAACGCTGACGTGCCTGCTGCTGTTCATGGGCGCGATGGGCAAGTCCGCGCAGTTCCTGCTGCACACCTGGCTGCCGGACGCGATGGAAGGCCCGACACCAGTGTCGGCGCTGATCCACGCCGCCACTATGGTCACCGCTGGCGTATTCATGGTGGCGCGTTTGTCGCCGCTGTTCGAGCTGGCACCTAACGCGCAGGCTTTCGTGATGTTCATCGGCGCGACCACAGCGTTTTTCGCCGCCACGATTGGCCTCGTGCAGAACGACATCAAGCGCATCATCGCCTATTCGACCTGTTCGCAGCTCGGCTACATGTTCGTGGCGATGGGAGCGGGCGCTTACTCGGTCGGCATGTTTCATCTGTTCACCCACGCCTTCTTCAAGGCGCTGCTGTTCCTGGGCTCGGGCTCGGTCATCTACGCGATGCATCACGAGCAGGACATCCGCAATATGGGTGGGCTGAAGGACAAAATCCCGTTCACTTACGTAACTATGGTGATAGGTACGCTGGCGCTGACCGGCTTTCCGCTCACCGCCGGTTATTTCTCAAAGGATGCGATCATCGAGTCCGCATTCGTCTCGCACAATCCCTTCGCCTTCTATGGCTTCCTGATGACGGTGATCGCCGCCGGTCTGACGTCGTTCTATTCATGGCGTCTGATCTTCAAGACCTTCCACGGCGAGCCGCATGATCGCGATCATTACGAGGCAGCGCATGAAAGCGCCGCTCTGGATGCTGGTGCCGCTCGGCGTGCTCGCGGCAGGCTCGATTCTGGCGGGCTTTCCGTTCAAGGAATTGTTCGCCGGCCATGGGATCGAGGAATTCTTCCGCGAGTTCGCTGAAGATGCATCCCGCATATCATCGAGGAGATGCATCATATCCCGGAGACAATCGGCTTTCTGCCGACGGTGATGATGGCCTTGGGATTTGTGGTGTCGTGGCTGTTCTATATCCGCCGGCCCTACATTCCCGGTCGAGCTCGCGAACCAGCATCAGATGCTCTACCAATTCCTGCTCAACAAATGGTACTTCGACGAGCTGTATGATGTGATTTTCGTACGCCCCGCGAAGTGGCTCGGCCGCTTCCTGTGGAAGAAGGGCGACGGCACCGTCATCGACGGCTTCGGCCCGGACGGCATTTCCGCGGGAGTGCTCGATGTCACTCGTGGTGTGGTGAAGCTGCAGACCGGCTACCTCTATCACTATGCGTTCGCGATGCTGATCGGAGTTGCCGGACTGATCACCTGGTTCATGTTCGGTGTGGGAGGCCAGTGAAATGACAACCTGGCCCATTCTGTCCGTCGTCACTTTCCTGCCCGTGGTCGGCGCGCTGCTGATCTACATCAGCCGCGGCAATGACGAGGCCGCCAAGGGCAACGCACGCTGGATTGCACTGTGGACCACGCTGATCACCTTCGGGGTGTCGCTGATCCTGGTTATGGCGCTTCGATCCGGCGCAACCGGACTTTCAGTTCGTCGAAAAAGCGCCGTGGCTCGCCAATGCCATCACCTACCACATGGGTGTCGATGGCATCTCGCTGCCGTTCGTGATCTTGACCACCGCGCTGATGCCGTTCTGCATCGTCGCGAGCTGGAAATCGATAACGCAGCGTGTGCGCGAATACATGATGGCGTTTCTCTTCTGGAAACGCTGATGGTCGGCACCTTCTCGCGCGCTCGACCTCGTGCTGTTCTATCTGTTCTTCGAGGGCGGCCTGATCCCGATGTTCCTGATCATCGGCGTCTGGGGCGGCCCGCGCCGGGTCTATGCCAGCTTCAAGTTCTTCCTCTATACGCTGCTCGGCTCGGTGCTGATGCTGCTTGCGATCATGGCGCTGTATCTGAATGCCGGCACCACGGACATTCCCGACGCTGATGCACACCGCCGTGCCGCGCAATCTGCAGACCTGGGCGTGGCTGGCGTTCTTCGCGTCATTCGCTGTGAAGATGCCGATGTGGCCGGTGCACACATGGCTGCCTGATGCGCACGTCGAGGCGCCCACAGCGGGATCGGTGGTGCTTGCCGCGATCCTCTTGAAGATGGGGGGCTACGGCTTCCTGCGCTTCTCGTTGCCGATGTTTCCGCTGGCGTCGCATGATTTCGCGCCGCTGATCTTCACGCTCTCGACAATTGCCATCGTCTACACGTCGCTGGTGGCGCTGATGCAGGAAGACATCAAGAAGCTGATCGCCTATTCGTCGGTGGCGCATATGGGCTTCGTCACCATGGGTATCTTCGCCGGCACCATGCAGGGCGTCGCCGGCGGCGTGTTCCAGATGGTGTCGCACGGCATCGTTTCCGGCGCGCTGTTTCTGTGTGTAGGCATCGTCTACGACCGCATGCATACCCGCGAAATCTCGGCTTATGGCGGGCTCGTGAATCGCATGCCGCTTTATGCGCTGGTGTTCATGGTGTTCACCATGGCCAATGTCGGGTTGCCGGGCACCTCCGGATTCGTCGGCGAATTCCTGACGCTGATCGGCACCTTCAAGGTCAGCATCCCCACCGCCGCGGTTGCCACGCTCGGCGTGATCCTGTCGGCGGCCTACGCGCTGTGGCTGTATCGCAAGGTGGTGTTCGGCGCGCTGGTCAAGCCGTCGCTTGCGACCATCAAGGATCTTACATTTCGCGAGAGCCTGACGCTGGCGCCGCTGGTGGTTCTCACGATCCTGTTCGGCTTCTATCCAAAGCCGGTGCTCGACATGTCGGCGGCCTCTGTGCAGCAACTCGTCAACAATTACGCCACCGCGGTCGACCGCCGTGAAGGCGGCCGCGCTGCCATGAGCGCAGCAGTACAGGACATGCGCCATGACTTTTGAGGCTTCAGGATATCCGTTGCTGCCGGTGCTGCCGGAGCTCGTGCTGGCGGCGGGCGATGGTGCTGCTGATGATCGGCGCCTTTCGCGGCCCGCAGACCACGGGCGTCGTCACTGGCCTTGCGGTATGTCTGCTCGTCGTCACCGGCGTTCTGGAAATGATGTTGCCGGCTGGCAAGCTTGTCACCTTCGGCGGCAGCTTCATCGTCGATGATTTTGCGCGCTTCCTGAAGATCCTTGCGCTGGTCGGCTCGGCAGCGACGCTGATTCTTGTCCGCGGAGTTTCTCGCCGACCAATCGCGGCGCATCTTCGAATATTCCATTCTGGTGCTGCTCTCGACGGTCGGCATGATGGTGCTGATCTCGGCGGGCGACTTGATCATGCTCTATCTCGGGCTGGAGCTGATGAGCCTCGCGCTTTACGTCGTTGCGGCCAGCAATCGCGACAACGCCAAGTCGACCGAGGCAGGACTGAAGTACTTCGTGCTCGGCGCGCTGTCGTCCGGCATGCTGCTGTATGGCGCGTCGCTGATCTACGGCTTTACCGGCACCGTCAGCTTCGCCGGCATCGCGGCCGCTGCAAAGACCGGCAGCGTCGGCATCGTGTTCGGGCTGGTGTTCCTGTTCGCGGGTCTCTGCTTCAAGGTCTCGGCGGTGCCGTTCCATATGTGGACGCCCGACGTTTATGAAGGCGCGCCGACGCCGGTGACGGCCTTCTTTGCCTCGGCCCCGAAGGTCGCGGCGCTGGCGGTGTTCACGCGCGTGGCGCTGACCGCATTTCCTGGCATCATGCCGCAGTGGCAGCAGATCGTGGTGTTCGTCGCCATCGCCTCCATGGTGCTGGGATCGTTCGCTGCAATCGGCCAACGCAACATCAAGCGCCTGATGGCGTATTCGTCGATCGGCCACATGGGCTTCGCGCTGGTCGGGCTCGCTGCCGGCACAGTCGAGGGCGCGCAGGGCGTGCTGGTTTATATCGCGATCTACGTCGCGATGACGCTCGGCACTTTCGCGGTGATCCTGGCGATGAAGCGCAATGGCCAGGCCGTGGAGACCATCAGCGATTTCGCCGGGCTGTCGCGCACCAATCCGCTGCTGGCGTTCTTCTTTGCGATGCTGCTGTTTTCGCTGGCGGGAATTCCGCCGCTCGCGGGCTTCTTTGCGAAATTCTATGTGTTCGTCGCCGCGATCAAGGCGGGCCTGTTCACGCTGTCGGTGGTCGGCGTACTCGCCAGCGTGGTCGGCGCGTTCTACTATCTCGACCATCATCAAGGTGATGTATTTCGACGAGCCGCCGACGCGACTGGACCCGATGCGCGTCGAATTGCGGCCGTGCTGGCGGTTGCCGGGCTGTTCAACATCCTGTTCTTTGTCTATCCGGGGCCGCTGGTGAGCGCCGCGACGGTTGCCGCGAAGTCATTATTCTAAATGGCATTTTCGCTCGGTCGCACGGGCCAGATCGTGCCGGCTACCGGCTCGCAGCTTTCGACAGCATCGGCTCGACCAACGCCGAAGCGCTCGCGCGCGCGCGGGCGGCGAACGCGGGCCGATCTGGCTCGTGACGTCCGAGCAGACCGCTGGACGCGGCCGCCGACAGCGTGCCATGGATTGCGCCGCGGGGCAATCTTGCCAGCAGCATCCTCGAGGCGATCGACGTGTCGCCAGCAGTCGCGGCGACGCTCGGCTTTGCCGCCGGGCTTGGCGCTCGAGGCGGCACTGCAAAAAGTAAGCGTCGAAGGCGCTGAGGTCCGGGTTCGGAACCAATGACATTTCCTGCTGAAATGGCCGAACGACATTCTTGGCGGGGCGAAGAAGCTCGCCGGCATCCTGCTGGAAGCGGAGGCTGTCGGCGATGAACGTCGGCTGTTGTCGTCGGCATCGGCACCAATGTCGTTGCGGCTCCCGAGGGCACGCCGACGCGCGCGACTTCGCTGGCGGCGCTCGGCATCAATGTCGGCGCCGGGGAATTGTTTCGTGCGCTGTCCGACGCGTGGGCGGAATATCGCGGCATCTGGGATGAGGGACGTGGCTTTGCCGATATCCGGCGGCAAGTGGCTGGAGCGGGCGGCGGGGCTAGGCCAGCCCGTCTCGATACAATCCGGCGCGAAAACGATATCGAAGGCATCTTCGACACCATCGATGATGCAGGCTGCATGATCGTCTGCGACATCCGACGGCAAGCGAGTGCCGATTTCTGCAGGCGATGTTTATTTCGGCGCGGCTGCCTCGGCCGGAGCAGCATGATGGCGCGCCCGGACGAATTGACATTCGCGCCGCTCGGTGGCGTCGGCGAGATCGGCATGAACCTGTCGATCTACGGGCTCGGCAACCGCCATCAGCGAAGCTGGCTCGCCGTCGATCTCGGCGTTTCCTTCGGCGACGAGGAGCATTTGCCGGGCATCGATCTGATCATGCCCGACATCCGCTTTCTCGAAAAAGAGCGGAAGAACCTCGTCGGTCTCGTGCTGACGCACGCCCATGAGGATCATTTCGGCGCGATCATCGACTTCTGGCCGAGTCTGAAATGCCCGATCTACGCGACCAAATTCAGCGCAGCGTTGTTCGAAGCCAAATGCGCCTCGGAGCGCAACCCGCCCAAGATTCCGGTCACGGTGGTGCCATCGGGTGGCCGCATCGACCTCGGTCCGTTCAGCGTCGAATTCATTCCGGTTGCACATTCGATTCCCGAATCCCACGCGCTGGCGATCCGTACCGAGGTCGGCACCGTGCTGCACACCGGCGACTGGAAGATCGATCCGACGCCGATCATCGGCGTGCCGACTGATGAGCGCCGTTTGCGCGAGCTCGGCGACGCCGGCGTGCTGGCGCTGATCGGCGATTCCACCAACGCGGTGCGGGAAGGGCGCTCCCCATCCGAAACAGAAGTTGCCCGCACGATTACGGAATTGGTGAAGGCCGCCAAGGGCCGCGTCGCCGTCACAACGTTTGCGTCCAATGTCGCGCGGCTGCGCGCGGTCGCGGACGCGGCCAAGGCCGCCGGCCGCGAAGTCGTCGTCGTCGGGCGCGCCATGGAGCGCGTGGTGCAGGTGGCGCGCGAAACCGGCTATCTTGACGGCGTCCAGAGTTTTCGCAGCGCCGACGTTTACGGGCATCTGCCGCCGGACAAGGTGCTGGCGTTGTGCACGGGAAGCCAGGGCGAGCCGCGCGCCGCGCTGTCGCGCATTGCCAACGACGATCATCCGGAGGTGACGCTCAACAAGGGTGACACCGTGATTTTTTCCTCGCGCACCATTCCCGGCAACGAAAAGGCGGTCGGCGCCATCATCAACGGTCTGGTGACGCAGGGCGTCGAGGTCATTACTGACCGCACACATCTTGTCCATGTCTCCGGACATCCGCGGCGTGACGAGCTCCGCGACATGATCTCTTGGGTGCGCCCGCAACTGCTGATCCCCGTTCACGGCGAAGCGCTGCATCTGTTCGAACACGCCAAGCTGGCGCGAGCCGCCGGCGTGCCGAAAGTGCTGATCTGCCGCAACGGCGATCTGGTAAAGCTCGGGCCCGGCGACCCTTCCGTCATTGAAGAGCTGCCTTCGGGGCGCCTCTACAAGGATGGCTCGATCCTGGAAGACTCGCGTCCCGCGCCGTGGTCGAGCGCCGGCGTTTGGCTTTTGCCGGTTGCGCATTCGTGGCCCTCGCGCTCACCGATAAGGGCGAACTGGCTGACGATCCCGAAGTCGACCTCGTCGGTATTCCGGAAAAAAACAAGGCGGGAGCGCTGATCGACGATATCGTGTTCGATGCGGTGGTCAGCACGGTGGAAGGCTTGCCGCGCGCGCGCCGCCGCGATGCGGATGCGACGGCGGAGTCGGTGCGCCGCGCGGTGCGCGGTGACGATCAACGAGCAGTGGGGCAAGAAACCGCTGTGTTATGTTCACGTTCTGATGGTTTGAGGTAGCGTAGCGTTTTCGAGCGAAGTGGGACCCGGTTCGCGTGAAGAAAACGCGTCAATAGAAAGGCGGACAATTAAATGCTGGGCCGGCTCAATCATGTGGCAATTGCGGTGCGTGACGCGGAGAAGGCCGCGAAGATTTATGGCGCGGCATTCGGCGCGGAACTTTCCGCGCCGACGCCATTGCCCGAGCACGGCGTCATCACGGTGTTCGCAACGCTGCCCAACACCAAGATCGAGTTCATCCAGCCGCTTGGCGACGCCAGCCCGATAGCCAAATTCCTTGAGCGCAATGCCGATGGCGGCATCCACCATATCTGTTACGACGTCCCCGACATCATCGCGGCGCGAGATACCTTGATCAAGGCGGGCGCGCGCGTGCTCGGCGACGGCGAGCCGAAGATCGGGGCGCACGGCAAGCCGGTGCTGTTTCTGCATCCGAAGGATTTTTCCGGAGCGCTCGTCGAAATAGAACAGGCCTGATTTGCAATGACCGCCACCATCTCGACGACGTTGGCGATATACTTCGTGCTGTGGTGGCTGGTGCTGTTCGTCACGCTGCCTTTTGGGGTGCGCAGTCAGCATGAAGACGGGGAAAGCATCGACGGCACCGATCCCGGCGCGCCCGTCGCAACGCAGATGGGCCGCAAGCTGATCTGGACGACGGTGATTTCAACAGTGATTTTCGTTGTCGCGATGGCGGCCTATCGTGCCGGTTATTTCAACATCGAGCGGTTGTCGAAGCTGATGGGAATTCCGCTATAGGCTTTTGGCGGGCATCTCGGGTTGAACCGGCAATTCAGCGTCGATATATTGATCGATCTCAATCAGAAGCCGCTGCCACGCATCATTGATTTCAGGCGACCAGCCACTTCCGAGCAGTTCCCGCAGGGTGTCTGCGATTACCGTGAAGAATTGACGAAACAGCTCCGGCGATGTGCCGTAGGCGTCATGCGACGACACCTCGCACTGGATCATGCGATAGGGCCCCGCGCGGTCGCCGGCAAAGTCGAGGATAGTGGCGATGGTGAGCGCGAGCATCGAACCCTTCACCAGTTCGCTGCCTCCGGTCCGAAACATGGTTTGCGTTTCCGGGTATTCACGAAAAAGCCGACGATAAACCGGTGGCGTCATATCCTCGCAGTGTTGCGCGGCCAATTCAAAACTTAGATGAATGAGACTGACTGCTTCGGTCATGTGTTCTCGTGAGCTAAATCAGGAGCCTCATTTCTTCGAAGCAGTTCACAAAAAAAGAGCAGGGCCGAAACCCTGCTCTGAAAATTGTGTCGACCCTATTTCCCCGAAAATTGAGATTTGTCTTTGATTGACGGGGCGACGCTGCTTGTGCGCGCCAGGGCTCCTCCCGAGACTTGGACCAACAGACTTTAACCTCTCGGCCAGCCTGAGCCGCAGCAGTAGCCGATCTTGTTTGACTTGTCATCATTTGAAGCAACGATTGTTCAAAATTCGAGCAGCCTGCGAAATGAACGGCAATGTGTCGGCTCGATAGCGATTTCATGGTGTCGCTTAGAGGGCTGAGCGCAGTCTCCTCGCGGAGAAGCCAACAGACGTGCGAAACACCCGCGCGAGGCGGTTATTTCACCGAAAATCATGCAATCGGCTGAAATTATTTCAGCCTCTGCGGCCGGTTGGCGGCTCGCCAAACTCGACTTCGCGCAAGCTGCATGATTAGTTGGCAGCCGGGGAGACGGTTCGATCATGCGCCGGCGATTGGGGAAATTTCTTCCGATTGTTTTGCTTGCATTGGCGGTGCAGATATTGGCGCCGATTGCCGCTTGCTGGGCCGCCAGCGCGGGTGCCTCCGATCCGCTTCAGGGCGCCGCGATCTGTCACGGCGCCTCGACCACCACGCCCGATCCACCCGATCAGACCGGACATCGCGCGCATGACGGCAGTTGTTCGCTGTGCTGCGTGGCCCATTCCGCCACGCCGGCCGACACGCCGCGGGTCGCTTTCACGATACCCACGCGACAACCCCAGCCCGTCGTTTGGCTTGCGATCGCTCTGGAGCTGTTCAGCTCCCGGGCTGGCTCCCACGCGCAGGCGCGCGCGCCACCTTCCGTTTCCTGACCTAGCAACATTCTCACGATTGGTGCGGCCTCGCCGTGCCGGTTGATGCCGTTGAGCAGGCTGATCATCGCGCCTGCGTTAGGACTATCTCATGTTTCGTTTCCGCGCCCTCGCTGGCGTGAGCGTTCTGGCGCTCCTGCTTGCGCCGGCGACGATTGCAAACGCCAACCATGACCTGCCGGCGGTCACGGTCGATGCGCCACCGCCGGCGAAGCGTGCAGCGCGGAAACCGGTTCCGCGCGCGGCTTCAGTCGCGCGACGGTCGCGCGTCGCCACCACGGGGCCGCAGCGGCAACTTCCCGTAGTGGTCGTTAACGCGGAGGGCAGCGGTGTTGCCGTGCCTGGAACGCCGCTGGCCAAACAGAAATTTCAGCTTCCGCAGACGGCGGAAAGCGTGACGGCCAGAGATATTCAGGAAAAGGTCAACGTCGTCGACACCGAAGATTCGGTGAAATATCTGCCGAGCCTGTTCGTGCGCAAACGCAACAACGGCGACACGCAGCCGGTGCTGGCCACTCGCACTTCGGGCGTGGGTGCGAGCGCGCGAAGTCTCGTCTATGCCGACGATATCCTGCTCAGTGCGCTGATCGCCAACAACAACAGCATCGGTGCGCCGCGCTGGGGTCTCGTTGCGCCCGAAGAAATCCAGCGCGTCGATTTTCTGTACGGGCCGTTCGCGGCGGCTTATCCCGGCAACTCTCTCGGCGGGGTACTGCTGATCACCACACGGATGCCGGAAAAATTCGAGATGACGGCCAAACAGACCGAGGCATTTCAGACCTTCGATCGCTACAACACTAAAGGCACTTATCGTACCGACCAGACCAGCGTTTCCGTTGGCGACAAGAAGGACAATTTTTCGTACTTCATCAGCGGCAATTTCCAGAACAGTTTCAGCCAGCCGCTCGCATGGATCACCAGCACCACGATTCCCGCCGGCACATCCGGCGCCATCCCGCAACTCAACAAACTCGGTACCCCTGCCAACGTGGTAGGCGCGGGCGGGCTTCTGCGCACGGAGATGGCCAATGTGAAAGGCAAGTTCGCCTGGGACATTACGCCGTGGGTCAAGGCCACGTTCATCACGGGATTCTGGTCCAACGACGCTAATTCAGACGTGCAGACTTACCTGCGAAACGCGGCGGGCAATCCGACCTTCGGCGGCGTCGCTGGCTTTGCCAGCAACTATTTCACGTTGAGCGAGAAGCATCTCGCCAATGCCGTATCGATCAAATCCGACACCAGAGGGTCTTTCGACTTCGATTTATCGGCGTCGCGTTACGACTATCTTGAGGACATCCAGCGCAACCCCTACGGCGTAGTTGCAGGCACTGCTGGCTTTACGACCAACGGCAAGATCGCGCGGCTGGACGGCACCAACTGGATCAACGGCGACGCGAAAGGGATCTGGCGGCCAAACGACATGCACGAAGTCAGTTTTGGCTTTCATGCCGATCGTTACTTCCTGAACAATCCGGTCTATGCGACCCCGACCTGGAACACTGGTCCCGACTCCACCGGGTCGCTCTACAGTAACAGCCGCGGCGCGACGGAGACGCAGGCGCTGTGGGCGCAGGACGCGTGGCGCTTTGCGCCGAATTGGAAACTGACGGTCGGCGGACGGCTTGAAAACTGGCAGGCGTCGGAAGGCTTCAATCTAGCAACGCTGCAAACAGCGGCCGGAGCCATCACCAGCACCAAGATCACCAACCAGCCTTCAATCGGAGCCGACGGTTTCTCTCCAAAGGGCTCACTGAGTTGGACGCCGTTCCGCGAATGGGAAGTGACGGCGTCTGTCGGAAAGGCCTATCGTTTCCCTACGGTGGCGGAGCTTTATCAGACAGTGACGACGGCGACCCAGGTCGTGGTGCCCGATCCCAATCTGCGACCGGAAAATGGGCTGAGTGAGGAAATCGCGATCGAAAGAAAATTCATCGACGGCAAGATACGGCTTTCGTTCTTCAACGAAAACATTCACGACGCTCTGATCTCGCAGACCACGGTGTCCGGCAATACGCTGGTCACCGCATTCAGCAATGTAGACGCGATCCGAAACCAAGGCGTTGAGCTCTCAGCACGCAAGGACAACGTACTCGTGCACGGCCTCGAAACTTTCGGCAGCGTGACTTATGTCGATTTGCACATTCTGAGCGATCCGGCCTTTGTGAGCACCACCGGAACGACCGCAGTTGGCAAGCACGTGCCGAACATTCCGGATTGGCGGGCGACGCTGGGTGCGACTTATCGGCCGAACGCGTACTTGGCGTTTACGGCCGCTGCGCGCTATAGCGGCAAGCAATATTCCACGCTCGACAACACCGACAAAATTCCGAATGTTTTCGGGGCGTTCGATCGCTTCACCGTGGTCGATATCCGCGCGCAATATCGGTTCTCCGAGACTGCAACGGCGGATTTCGGCATCGATAATGTCGGCGACCTCAAATACACCTTGTTTCACCCGTTTCCCGGACGAACCTACGTTGCCGATGTCAGGATCAAATTCTGACGAAACACAATCGAAAGACCAATCTGATGACATCCCTTATCCGCACCCTCGCCATCGCCGGACTTATTTCGCTCGCAAGCACTGCGTTATCGAACGCGCATGAAATCAAGGTCGGGAACCTCTTGCTCACGCAGTTGTGGGCACGCGCCACACCGTCGGGTGCGAAAGTTGGCGCGGCGTATCTGACGATCGAGAACAATGGATCGATTCCGGATCGTCTGATTAGCGCGTCGTCTCCGGTCGGCAAGGCCGAGGTTCACGAGATGAAGACGGTCGACGGCGTGATGACGATGCGGCCCCTGGAGGGCGGGTTGACGATTGCGCCGGGCCAGAAGGTCACGTTGGCACCGGGCGGAATTCACCTGATGCTGGCCGACCTGAACGCGCCATTTAAGGAAGGCGAAATGCTGCATGTCACTCTGCAGTTCGAGAAAGCCGGTCAAATCGACGCCGGGTTTCACATTCGCCCGGTCGGGGCTTCCGGACCGGAGGTAGGGGCGGCAAAGTCCGGCGGGGCAGAAAAGTCCGGATCGGCGGGACATCCGGGAATGAAGATGTAGCCTCATCGACGATACGGGGACTTCGGCCAGCGTTGCCGTTAGGCCGGAAACACTTGTGTTTTCGCACCTGATCCGGTTTCACTGGCTTTCTTTTCCTGTCCTCCCGATGATTCCCCAGGCGTACTCATGCGATTGTCGCGTTTCTTTCTGCCCATTCTTAAGGAAACTCCGAAAGAAGCCGAGATCGTCTCGCATCGCCTGATGCTGCGCGCCGGAATGATGCGGCAAGAGGCGGCAGGCATCTATGCGTGGTTGCCGCTCGGCTTGCGGGTGCTGAAGAAGATCGAGCAGATCGTGCGCGAGGAGCAAGATCGTGCCGGCGCAATCGAACTGCTGATGCCGACGCTGCAGCTTGCGGATCTGTGGCGTGAAAGCGGGCGCTACGACGCCTACGGCCCGGAAATGCTGCGCATCGCAGACCGGCACAAGCGCGAGTTGTTGTATGGGCCGACCAACGAGGAAATGATTACGGAGATTTTTCGTTCGTACGTGCGATCCTACAAAAGCCTGCCGCTCAATCTCTATCACATCCAGTGGAAATTTCGCGACGAGCAGCGCCCGCGTTTCGGCGTCATGCGCGGCCGCGAATTCCTGATGAAGGATGCCTATTCGTTCGATGTCGACGAAGCCGCGGCGCGGCGCTCGTACAACAGGATGTTCGTCGCTTATCTGCGGACCTTCGCGCGCATGGGATTGAAAGCGATCCCTATGCGTGCGGAGACCGGCCCGATCGGCGGCGATCTCAGCCACGAGTTCATTGTGCTCGCCGACACCGGCGAGTTCGCCGTTTACTGCGACAGCGATGTGCTCAATCTGCCGGTACCCGGCGAAGAGATCGACTACGACGCCGATCTCACACCTATCATCCAGCAGTGGACTTCGGTCTACGCCGCGACCGAAGACGTGCATGACGCCGCGCGTTTCGACCGCGAGGTGCCGAACGACAAAAAAATGCATACGAGGGGCATCGAAGTCGGACAGATTTTTTATTTCGGCACGAAATATTCGGATTCGATGAAAGCCGCAGTGACCGGCGCCGACGGCGTCGATGCGCCCGTTCATGGCGGCTCTTACGGCGTCGGAGTTTCACGGCTGGTCGGGGCGATCATCGAGGCCTGCCATGACGAGAACGGCATCCAGTGGCCTGAAGCGGTGGCGCCGTTTCGGGTGGCAATCCTCAACCTGAAGCAGGGCGCCGCGGAAACCGACGCCGCCTGTGAGCAGCTTTACCGCGATCTCACCGCCGGAGGCGTTGATGTTTTGTACGACGATCTGGATCAGCGCGCCGGCGCGAAGTTCGCCACCGCCGACCTGATCGGCATCCCCTGGCAGATCATGGTTGGCCCGCGGGGGATCGCCGAGGGCAAGGTCGAGATCAAGCGGCGCAAAGACGGATCGCGAGAAAATCTTAATCTGGCCGATGCGGTCGTCCGATTCACCTCCTGACTATTTATCCACCGCTGGTCGGGGAGATGCGATAGCACGGCTAGAATTAGCCCGAATTCGTGTGAAAATCGAACTATGGATGATGCCATGAGCGAGCCAGTTCGAACTCCACCTTTCGCGCCGTTTGAATGGCTGCTGTCGGGGCGCTATTTGCGTGCGCGGCGCAAGGAAGGTTTCATTTCCGTCATCGCCGGATTTTCTTTTCTCGGCATCATGCTCGGCGTCGCCACGCTGATCATCGTGATGGCGGTCATGAACGGCTTCCGCAAGGAATTGCTGGACAAGATCCTCGGGCTCAACGGCCATCTTCTGGTGCAGCCGCTGGAATCGCCCCTCACCGACTGGAAAGACGTCGCCGACCGCATCAGCAAAGTCGCAGGCATCCGCCTAGCGGCGCCGGTGGTGGATGGTCAGGCGCTGGCATCGTCCCCGTTCAACGCCTCCGGCGTGTTCGTGCGCGGAATCCGGGCCGACGACCTCAACAACCTCACCTCGATCGTGAAGAATATCAAACAGGGCTCAATCGAAGGATTCGATCAGGGGCAGGGCGTTGCCATCGGGCGTAGGCTGGCCGATCAATTGTCGCTTCATGCCGGCGACAGCGTGACGCTGGTCGCGCCTCGCGGTGCGGTGACGCCGATGGGAACGACGCCCCGGATCAAGCCGTACAAGGTCGCCGCCGTGTTCGAGATCGGGATGTCGGAATACGACGCGACGTTCGTCTTCATGCCGCTTGCCGAAGCGCAGGCCTACTTCAATCGTGCGTCCGATGTGACGGCGATCGAGGTCTATACGACCAACCCGGACAAGATAGACACCTTCCGCAAGACGGTCACCGAGGCCGCCGGGCGGCCGGTGTTCCTGGTCGACTGGCGGCAACGCAATTCGACGTTCTTCAATGCGCTGCAGGTCGAGCGCAACGTGATGTTTCTGATCCTGACCATGATCGTTCTCGTCGCGGCGTTGAACATCGTATCCGGCCTGATCATGCTGGTGAAGGACAAGGGCAGCGATATCGCAATCCTGCGCACCATGGGCGCTTCGCAGGGATCGATCATGCGCATCTTCCTGATCACAGGTGCTGCGATCGGCGTCGTCGGCACGCTTACCGGATTCTTTGTAGGCATGCTGATCTGCCTGAATATCGAATTCCATCCGGCAATTCCTGTCCTGGCTCACCAACACCGAGCTGTTTTCGCCAGAGTTGTATTTCCTTTCCAAGCTCCCCGCCGAAATCGATTTCGGCGAGACCAGCGCGGTGGTGATCATGGCGCTGACGCTGTCCTTCCTTGCCACGCTGTATCCCTCGTGGCGTGCCGCGCGTCTCGATCCCGTCGAAGCGCTCCGGTATGAGTGAGGGACAGATGGAGCACGAGGCTGAAGATGTACCGGTCGTCTATCTCCACGAAATCAAGCGGCGGTACATTCAAGGCGAATCGACGCTGACGATTCTCGATGGTGCCAAGCTCGCCCTTTGGGCGGGTCAATCGGTGGCGCTGGTTGCGCCGTCGGGCTCCGGCAAATCAACCTTGCTGCATATCGCAGGCCTGCTGGAGAGCCCGGACGACGGTGAAGTCTATGTCGGCGGCACAGCAACATCGGGCTTGACCGATGCCGATCGCACGCAGATCCGCCGCACCGACGTCGGTTTTGTCTATCAATCGCACCGTTTGCTGCCGGAATTCACCGCGCTTGAAAATGTCATGCTGCCGCAGATGATTTGCGGTCTGAAGCGCGCTGAAACGGTCAATCGAGCCAAGGAAATCCTGGCATATCTCGGCCTTGGCGATCGTATAACGCATCGCCCGGCCGAATTGTCAGGCGGCGAACAGCAGCGGGTGGCGATCGCGCGTGCCGTTGCCAATGCGCCGCGCGTCCTTTTCGCCGACGAGCCGACCGGCAATCTCGATCCCCACACTGCGGACCATGTTTTTCAGGCTTTGATGCAGTTGGTCAAAGCGACGCGAGTTTCGATGCTGATCGCGACACACAACATGGCGTTAGCCGACCGCATGGACCGGCGCGTGTCTCTGCAAGACGGTCACGTCGTCGAGCTGGATTGATCTTCGGTTTGCCTTGACGGGTCCAGCGTCGGGACCTTGCGATTTATGCCTGTAATCTGGCTGTCATCCATAACCGCAATCATCAGGGACCGGTGAACGTCGATTTCTCCGCCATAGCTGATGAGGCCAAGCTTGCGGAACTTGTTCATGAAGAAGCTGACGCGTGATCGGGTGGTGCCGATCATCTCAGCCAGCATCTCTTGGCTGTGTCGAATTGGAACGATCGGAGCCGAGCCTTCGTTTTCGTAGTTTGAAAGGCGCAGAAGCAGCCGTGCAAGCCGTTTCTCGCTTAGATTGAACATCTGGTCGACGAAGTCATCTTCAATTCGGCCATTCCTTGCGACCAGGTGGGCGATGAACATCTCCGAAAATTTCGGATGCTCCTGCAAAGCCGCAAGCATGGCGGCCTGAGTTATCATAGTGATCCGGCAATTTGTGATCGTCGTGGCCGTACAGGTTCGCAGGACGCGCCGATTTAGACATCCTTCGCCGAAGAACTGTCCCTCGTGCAGGATTGCGACGATTGCTCCCTTGCCTTGAGCCGAGCTGACGCTGACTTTTACTTCGCCCTCGTGCATGAAAAAAATCGAGTCCGCCGGATCGCCCTGGCAGAAGATCTCCCGATTTTTCTCGTATTCGGCGGTCGATCTTCCGGTCGCGGTCTGGGCAATGCATTTGCGAAGATCGGTATTAAGCGGAGCTACGTCCAAGAGAGATTTTAGCATCGCGTGTCCACCTTCGAGGCGTGCGACGGTTCAATCGACAAGTTTGTAATGCCCCCGCCGCCGCTCCAATTGCATCCGCTGAAGCGAGTGTTTTTTAATGTACACGTTATGCGTGTAGCACCTATAACGGAGCGTGTGAGTTTTAGTGCCGCTAGATGCCGAATTATTTCTATGCCGAAGCTTCAACTTGACTTTAGAACAAAAGAGGAACAATGTTCCTGTTATGTTCGGGAGAAGGAGAGCCGTCATGTTGAAGACATTCGTTGAAGAGGCCGCGGCACTGGCGTCGATCGTGTTGTTTGTCGGGATGGTTGCTGTCTGGGCGCAGCTGATTCCGCAATTGTAGTCTGCAGGTTGGTTGCCCGACGAGTCGGCTCCGGGAAAGCGGGGACGTTTGTACGTCGCCGGCGGTTTGCCGTGGACACCGGCGCTTTGAGATATCAACAATAAGTCAGCGAGTCGGCCTTGCCGCCGCCAGGCACGTTGATAGCTCCAGCACATGATTGAAAAGCCTTTGGCAACCATGCCCAGTGCGGGATTCGTTCATCTGCACGTTCATTCCGCCTATTCGCTGCTGAAGGGATCGATCAAGATCCAGAGGCTGGCGGAACTGGCGAAGGCAGACCGGCAGCCAGCGCTGGCGCTGACCGACACCGACAACATGTTCGGGTCGCTTGAGTTTTCCGACAAGCTGGCGGGATATGGTATCCAGCCGATCGTCGGCTGTGAGCTTGCGGTTGATTTCGGCGATCAGGACCCGAACGCACGCAACGCGCTTGGACCGGCGCGAATCGTGCTGCTTGCGGCGCGCGAGGCCGGCTACCGCAGTCTGATGCGGCTTAACTCGCGGGCATTTCTTGAAACTCCCGTTAATGAGGCTCCCCATATCAAGTTCGACTGGCTGCAGGATGACGCCGCAGACCTCATAGCCCTGACCGGCGGTCCGGAAGGACCGATCGCTTCCGCGATCTTTGCCGATCAGGCAAGTCTGGCCGGCTCGCGCTGCGATCGGATGGCTCGGTTGTTTGGCGATCGCCTTTACGTCGAATTGCAGCGCCACGGTATCGAGCGAGAGCGGCGTGCCGAGAGCGCGCTGATCGATCTGGCCTATGACAAGGGCTTTCCACTGGTTGCGACCAACGAGCCGTACTTCGCCACTGTCGACGACTACGAGGCGCATGATGCGTTGCTGTGCATCGCTGGAGGGCGTCTGATCGCCGAGACCGATCGCGATCAGCTCACGCCGGATCACCGTTTCAAGACACGTGCCGAAATGGCGGTTTTGTTTGCGGATTTGCCGGAGGCCCTGGCGTCGACTGTAGAGATCGCGGAGCGCTGTTCTTTCCGGCCGATCACCCGCAAGCCGATCCTGCCCCGTTTCACTGTGGGTGCGGGCGCGCAAGCTGAAGCTGCCGAAAGCGACGAAGCCATCGAGCTGCGCCGCCAGGCCGAGGAGGGGCTCAACAACCGGCTGAAAATTCACGGTGTCGCCCAAGGCGAGACCGAAGAGACCTATCGCTCGCGGCTGGCGTTCGAAATCGAAGTCATTACCCGCATGAATTATGCGGGCTATTTCCTGATCGTCGCTGACTTCATCCAGTGGGCCAAGGCCGAAGGCATTCCTGTCGGGCCGGGGCGCGGCTCAGGCGCAGGTTCACTGGTGGCCTACGCGCTTACCATCACCGACCTCGATCCGATCCGGTTCGGGCTTCTGTTCGAGCGGTTTCTCAATCCCGAGCGTGTGTCGATGCCGGACTTCGACATCGACTTCTGTCAGGACCGGCGCGATGAAGTCATCCGCTATGTGCAAACCCGGTACGGCCGCGATCAGGTCGCTCAGATCATCACCTTCGGAACGCTGCAGGCACGCGGCGTTCTGCGCGATGTCGGCCGGGTGCTGCAGATGCCTTACGGTCAGGTCGATAAGCTTACCAAGCTGGTGCCGCAAAATCCTGCGGCGCCCGTGACCTTGGCGGCGGCGATCGCCAGCGAGCCGAAGTTGCAGGCATTTCGCGATGAAGACCCGGTGGTCGCGCGTGCCTTCGATATTGCGCAGCGCCTGGAAGGGTTGACGCGGCACGCCTCCACTCACGCCGCCGGCATCGTGATCTCAGACCGGCCGTTGAGCGAACTGGTGCCGCTCTACCGCGATCCGAAGTCCGATATGCCCGTCACCCAGTTCAACATGAAATGGGTAGAGCCTGCAGGCCTCGTCAAATTCGATTTCCTCGGTCTGAAGACACTGACGGTACTCGATCTCGCCGTGAAGATGTTGAAGCAACGTGGCGTCGATGTCGATCTGCCGACGCTGCCACTCGACGACGCGCCAAGTTATCAAATGCTGGCGCGGGGCGACGTCGTCGGCGTGTTCCAGGTTGAAAGTCAGGGCATGCGGCGCGCACTCGTCGACATGCGGCCCGATCGTTTCGAGGACATTATCGCGCTGGTCGCGCTCTATCGGCCGGGTCCGATGGCGAATATCCCGACCTATTGCGCGCGCAAGCATGGCGACGAGGAGCCGGAATATCTGCATCCGATGCTGGAGCCGATCCTCAAAGAGACCTTCGGCGTCATCATCTACCAGGAACAGGTGATGCAGATCGCCCAGGTGATGGCCGGCTATTCGCTCGGCGAGGCCGACCTGTTGCGTCGCGCCATGGGCAAGAAAATTCGCAGTGAAATGGAAGCGCAGCGGAAGCGATTTATCGAGGGCGCGGTCAAAAACAATATCACCAAGGATCAGGCGGAGACGATCTTCGAATTGCTCGCCAAATTTGCGGATTACGGTTTCAACAAAAGTCACGCCGCCGCCTACGCGATGGTATCGTATCATACCGCTTATATGAAAGCGCACTATCCGGTGGAATTCTTGGCAGCATCGATGACGCTCGACATGAGCAACACCGATAAATTGTCGGAATTTCGCGCCGAAGCGCAACGGCTCGGAATCAAAGTCGAAGCGCCCAACGTCAATCGCTCCGGCGCCAGCTTCGAAGTCGGTGACGGCACGATCTATTACGCGTTGGCGGGACTAAAAGGCGTGGGCGCGCAAGCAGTCGAACTGATCGTCGTCGCGCGCAATGACGGTCTTTTCACTTCACTAGCCGACTTCGCCGCGCGGGTAAATCCTCGAGCGATCAACAAACGCGTCATCGAAAGTCTGGCGGCCGCGGGCGCCTTCGATGCGCTGGACTCCAATCGCGCGCGGGTGTTCGCGGGTGCCGAAGCAATCCTGGCGGCCTGCCAGCGCAGCCATGAGGCGGCAACGGTAGGGCAGAACGACATGTTCGGTGGCGCCGCGGACGCGCCGACGATCATGCTGCCTCAGGCCGAACCGTGGCTACCGGCGGACCGGCTGCGGCGCGAATATGATGCGATCGGTTTCTTTCTGTCTGGCCATCCGCTCGACGATTATGCCGTCGTGCTGAAACGGCTGCGAGTGCAATCCTGGGCGGAATTCTCCCGCGCCGTGAAGACCGGCGCGACGGCAGGAAAAGTTGCAGCAACGGTCGTATCGCGGATGGAGCGCCGCACCAAGACCGGCAACAAGATGGGCATCATCGGGTTATCCGATCCGACCGGACATTTCGAGGCGGTGCTGTTTTCCGAGGGGCTTGCCCAATACCGGGACGTACTGGAGCCGGGCTCGGCTGTTCTGCTGCAACTCGGCGCCGAGTTGCAGGGCGAGGATGTCAGGGCGCGCGTGCTGCATGCGGAGCCGCTCGATGCCGCTGCCGCGAAAACCCAGACCGGTTTGCGGATTTTCCTGCGCGACACCAAGCCGCTGGAGTCCATCGTCAAACGGCTCCAACTGCCGGAGGCGGGGTTTCAAGGCGGCGCGGCCCGCAATCCGGCGGCAAAAACGGCCGCAGCAGGCGGCGATGGCGACGTATCGCTGGTAATGATGCTCGATCTGGAAACCGAGGTCGAAATGAAGCTGCCGGGTCGGTTCAAGGTGTCGCCGCAAATTGCGGGTGCGATCAAGGCCGTTTCCGGCGTGGTGGACGTGCAGACGGTTTAGGTTCGGGCGCGATTGCACCGATCTTGCTAAAAGGGGTCTTGAAGCCCGGTTTGGCTTGCTTCTGCGGGGAATCCCGCTATATACCGCGCCATCTCACACGGAAACATGGCTTAAAAGCCGTCCGGTGGCAGCCGGGCCGCAAGGCAGGATTATCCTGCTCCAAGGTCTGTCTGCTCACACGTTTCCGGAGGAACCAACCGGAGAATTAGACTATGGCGCTTCCCGATTTTTCTATGCGTCAGCTGTTAGAGGCTGGCGTTCACTTTGGTCACCAATCGCACCGCTGGAATCCGAAGATGGCGGATTACATCTTCGGTGCCCGCAACAACATCCACATCATCGATCTGGCGCAGACCGTACCGCTATTGCATCGCGCCCTGCAGGCCGTCAGCGATACCGTCGCCAAGGGCGGCCGCGTGCTGTTTGTCGGCACCAAGCGGCAGGCGCAGGATGGCATCGCTGAGGCTGCGAAGCGCTCGGCGCAGTATTTCGTCAATTCACGCTGGCTCGGCGGCACGCTGACGAACTGGAAGACGATTTCCGGCTCGATCAAGCGGCTGCGCCATCTAGAAGAAATGCTCGGCTCAGGCGAAGGCGCGCAATACACCAAGAAAGAGCGCCTGACGTTGCAGCGCGAGCGCGACAAACTTGATCGCTCGCTCGGCGGCATCAAGGAGATGGGCGGTCTGCCCGACATGATCTTCGTGATCGACACCAACAAGGAAGACATCGCGATTCAGGAAGCCCAACGGCTGAACATTCCTGTAGCTGCGATTGTCGATACCAATTCCGATCCGAAGGGTATCACCTACGTCGTGCCGGGCAATGACGACGCCGGGCGCGCCATTACGCTGTATTGCGACCTCGTCGCGCGTGCGGTGATCGACGGTATTTCACGCGCGCAGGGCGATTCCGGCCATGACATCGGTGCGTCCTCGCATCCGGTGCGCGAGCAAATTCCCGCTGCGCCGGAAGCTGCCGGCTTCCAGGGTCTTGCGGGTCCGCGAGGTGCTGCCGACGATCTCAAAAAGCTTACCGGCGTATCCGGCGAGATCGAGAAGAAGTTCAACGACCTCGGCATTTTTCACTACTGGCAGTTGGCGGAACTCGACCATGATACCGCTCATAAAATCGGTGAAGATGTCGGCCTTCCCAGCCGCGCCGATGGTTGGGTCGCCCAGGCCAAGGCGATGACCGCGGAAGCGGAATAACGCAACGCGTTGTGACCGGCTGCATTTCGTCCGCCACAACGTTCGCTTTCAATTGACGCAAATTCCTGATGGCGGGTGGCGGCGAGGCAGCGATGCTCCGCCGCCCTTTCGGCCTCTACAGGCAAAGGACCTATAACGATGACTACGATCACGGCAGCGATGGTCAAGGATCTGCGCGAGACGACCGGCGTCGGCATGATGGATTGCAAGCATGCGCTCACGGAAAATGCCGGCAACATGGAGGCGGCGATCGACTGGCTGCGAAAGAAGGGTCTGTCGAAAGCCGCAAAGAAGGCCGGCCGTATCGCGGCAGAAGGTTTGATCGGAGCTTTGACGGCGGGCACCAAAGGCGTCGTGGTCGAGGTCAATTCCGAGACCGACTTCGTAGCCCGGAACGAGCAGTTTCAGGGTCTGGTGAAAATGATCGCGCAGGTCGCGCTCAAGGTTGGCGCCGACGTGGAAAAGATCAAAGCCGCCAAGGTTGGCGACACCACGGTGGAGAGCGCCATTGCCGACGCTATCGCGACCATCGGTGAAAACATGACGTTGCGCCGCGCGGCCTTGCTGGAGGTCAGTGCGGGCGTGGTGTCGAGCTACGTCCACAATACCGTTGTCGAAGGCGCGGGAAAAATGGGCGTGATCGTCGCATTGGAATCGACGGGCAAGATGGACGAACTTACACATTTCGGGCGGCAGCTTGCCATGCACGTGGCAGCCGCGAATCCGCAGGCGCTCGATCCGTCGGCACTCGATCCCGCTGTCGTGCAGCGCGAAAAAGACGTGTTGGCCGATAAATATCGTCAGCAGGGCAAAGCTGAGAACGTGATCGAGAAGATCGTCGAGTCCGGGTTGAAAACCTACTACAAGGAAGTTTGCTTGCTGGAGCAGGCATTCATCCACGACGAAAAGGGCAAGTCGGTGGCCCAGGCCGTGAAGGAAGCTGAGGGCAAGATCGGCGCACCTGTGAAGATCACGGGATTTGTGCGCTATGCTTTGGGCGAGGGAATCGACAAGCAGGAATCCGATTTCGCGGCTGAAGTAGCGGCTGTCAGCGGACAGAAGAAGCCGCCGGGAGACCCCGCGACCAAATCGTAGCGAGTGGCCGCGCCATAGGGAAGCAATCGCATCATGGGTGAGCCTATCTATCGTCGCGTGGTGATCAAGCTTTCAGGCGAATATTTCGCCGGCGCGCAATCGTTCGGCATGGATCAGCCGACGATCGATCGCATTGCCGGCGACCTGATTGCAGCCAAGCACCTCGGTGTCGAGATTGCCGTCGTTGTCGGCGGCGGCAACATGGTCAGGGGCGTCGAGGTATCGTCGCGTGGCGTATCGCGCCCAACCGGCGATACCATGGGCATGCTCGCCACCGTGATGAACTGCCTTGCGCTCGAAGCGGCCCTTGAGCGCAAGGGACAGCCGGCGCGGACGCTGTCGGCTTTCGTGATGCCGCAAATCTGCGAATTGTTTACGCGCGGTGCGGCGCATAAATGCCTTGCCGAGAATCGCATCGTGTTGCTCGGGGGAGGGACCGGCAATCCGTTCTTCACCACGGACACCACAGCGGTGCTGCGTGCTGGCGAGATCGGCGCCCACGCGGTCCTGAAGGCCACCAACGTCGACGGCGTGTACAGTGCCGACCCCAAGAAAGACCCGTCAGCCAAACGGTTCGAGCGCCTAACCCATTCACAGGCGGTTGAAGGCAATTATAAGGTTATGGACGCCACCGCTTTCGCTCTTGCTCGCGAGACGTCGCTGCCTATCATCGTATTCTCGATCGCCGAACCGGGCTCAATCAGCGCGATTCTTCAGGGTGCGGGGCGCGGAACGATCGTCGCAGGATGACCGCAAGGAAAACGCGGGACTGCAGCGACACAAAAAGTTTGAGAGGGAGAGCACTATGCCTACGGGCGGTTTTGACATCAATGAACTGAAACGCCGTATGCAAGGCGCGACCCAGTCCCTCAAGCACGAACTCGGCGGGTTGCGAACCGGCCGCGCCGCGGCGTCGATGCTCGAGCCGGTGCAGGTCGAGGCCTACGGCACTCATATGCCGCTCAATCAGCTGGCGACCGTCAGCGTGCCGGAACCGCGCCTGCTTTCGGTGCAGGTCTGGGATAAGTCGATGGTGAAAGCCGTCGAGAAGGCCATCGTCAATTCCAACCTCGGCTTGAGCCCCGCGACCGAGGGTCAGGTGCTGCGGCTCCGCATTCCCGAGCTCAACGAAGATCGGCGCAAGGAATTGGTCAAGGTTGCCCACAAATATGCCGAGGCGGCCAAGGTTGCCGTGCGGCACGTCCGTCGTGACGGGCTCGATACCGTCAAGAAGCTTGAAAAGAATCACGAGATTTCCGAGGACGATCAGGAGCGCCTGGCTGCCGATGTGCAAAAAGCGACCGACGGCATGATTTCCGAGATCGATCAATTGCTGGCGACGAAGGAAAGAGAAATCCTTACCGTATGAATCGCATCACCGTGTACTGAGTGGCTAATTCGAAGAAGACTGGCGTAACCCGTTAATCCGGAGCATCTCTTAAACTAGACCACCTTTCGCTTCGCCCTGGGATTTTTATGATGTCGAACGTCGCCATGCCTGCAACCGCCGCGTCGGATCGAGCCGATGCGCCGTTGCACGTTGCGATCATCATGGACGGAAACGGGCGCTGGGCGGCGGCGCGTGGATTGCCGCGCGCGGAAGGCCATCGTCGCGGCGTCGAAGCGCTGCGGCGCGTTGTCCGCGCCGCAAGCGAACTGGATATTCAGTATCTGACGATTTTTTCGTTCAGCGCCGAAAACTGGTCACGGCCGCAGAGCGAGATTGGCGATCTCTTTGGCTTGCTGCGGCGTTTCATACGCAACGATCTTGCGACGCTGCATCGTGATGGCGTGCGGGTCAGGGTGATCGGCGAGCGCGACGGACTGGAACCGGATATCTGCTCGCTTCTGAACGAAGCAGAAGAACTGACGCGCAATAACACGCGGCTCAGTCTCGTCGTCGCCTTCAACTACGGATCGCGGCAGGAAATCGCCAATGCCGCGCAACGGCTGGCGCGTGAAGTTGCGGACGGAAATCGCGACCCCGCGACGATCAGCCCCGACACGATTGGCCAATACCTGGACGCGCCGGATATTCCCGATCCTGACCTGATTATTCGCACCAGCGGCGAGCAGCGTTTGTCCAATTTCCTTATGTGGCAGGCGGCCTACAGCGAACTCGTGTTCGTGCCAATTCACTGGCCGGATTTCGATAAGGCAGCGCTCGAGGGCGCCATTGCCGAGTATGCCAAACGCGAACGGCGTTTCGGCGGTCTGATCGCGAAAACCGGATCGTGAGCGGAGCGACCCAGGGTAAGGCGGTGCCTGCACCGGCCGGATCGCAAAACCTTTTGATGCGTGTCGTCGCGGCACTGGTGCTCGCACCCGCCGCCATCGCCGTCGCCTATGCCGGGGGATGGCTTTGGCTGGGACTGGCGACGCTGGCTGCAATCGGCATGTTTGTCGAATGGCTGATGATGGTGCGCGGGTCGAAAGAAACGCGGGTCGCCACTGTCGGGATTGTCGCCCTCGCTGTCGCCGGAATATTTCTGGCGTTCGGACGAAGTGATGTAGCCCTTACAGCCTTGCCGCTCGGCGTGCTCGGCGTTGCGTTGTTGTCGCCAAGCCGCCGCGGCTGGAATGCGCTCGGCTTTTGCTACGCTTTCGCCGCGATGTTTGCGTCGGTGCTGCTCCGCCTCGATAAGCTCTGGGGTTTCGACGCGCTGATGTTCGTTCTGCTGATCGTGTGGGTAACCGACATCGGCGGCTACTTCGCCGGTCGCGGCATCGGCGGACCGAAACTCTGGCCACGTATCAGCCCGAAAAAAACCTGGGCCGGCGCCATTGGCGGCTTTGTCGCGAGTCTCTTGATCGCGGCAGGATTCATAGCTTTGGGCTTTGGCAGACTGGCCCCGTTGCTGGTTCTTGCTGCGGCGCTTTCAATCGCCTCGCAGCTCGGCGATCTCTTTGAGTCGGCCGTAAAGCGACGCTTCGGCGTTAAGGACTCCAGCCAGATCATTCCCGGACATGGCGGGCTCCTGGATCGTCTCGACGGCTTCGTCGCTGCCGTGATCCTGGCTGCAATGATCGGAATTTTCCGCAGCGGTGTCGATGGCGTCGGCCGCGGTCTTATGGTTTGGTAAATCCATGAGTCCAGTTCCATTGCGTAAAAACACCGCCGGTCCGTCTGCTGTGCGAAGTGTCACGGTGCTTGGTGCGACCGGCTCCATCGGCGACAGCACGATGGATTTGTTGAGGGCTTCGCGCGACCGCTACCAGGTTGAAGCGCTTACTGCTCATAGCAACGTAGAAGCGTTGGCAAAGCTGGCGAAGGAATTCGGGGCACGGTTCGCCGCGATTGCCGATCCCAATCGCCTTGGTGAGCTCAAGACGGCCTTGGCGGGGACGGGCATTGATTGCGGCGCCGGTGAAAGTGCCGTGATCGAGGCCGCTGCGCGTCCAGCCGATTGGGTGATGGCTGCCGTGAGCGGTGCGGCCGGTCTTAAACCCGCACTCGCGGCGGTCGATCGGGGCGGCACGATCGCGCTTGCGAACAAGGAATGTCTCGTCTGCGCGGGCGATTTCTTCATGCAGCGCGCGGCGAAAGCCGGCGCATGTATCCTTCCCGCGGATTCTGAACATAACGCTCTTTTCCAGGCGCTGGGATCCGGCAATCGCGAAGAACTGGTGCGGGTCATCATCACGGCGTCCGGCGGACCGTTTCGCACCTGGGCTGTTGCCGACATCGAACAGGCGACACTCGCGCAGGCGTTGAAGCATCCGAACTGGAGCATGGGACAGAAAATCACCATCGACTCAGCTTCGATGATGAACAAAGGCCTCGAGGTGATCGAAGCGTCCTATCTGTTTGCGCTAACGCCGGATGAAATTGACGTGCTGGTCCATCCGCAGTCGATCATCCATGGCATGGTCGAGTTTTCGGACCGTTCGGTCGTCGCTCAACTCGGCTCACCGGACATGCGCACGCCGATTGCTCACTGCCTCGGTTGGCCCGAGCGCATCGTCGGCCCCGCCGTCGCTCTGGATCTTGCCAAGATCGGACAATTGACGTTCGAGGCTCCGGACTTCGTTCGCTTTCCGGCGCTTCGGCTTGCCTACGATGCGCTCCGGACCGGTAACGGCGCAACCACAGTCTACAACGCTGCGAATGAGGTGGCCGTCGCCGCGTTCATCGCCAACAAGATAAAATTCGGCGCGATCGCGCGGCTGGTCGAGGCGACGCTGAACGACTGGATCCGCGCGGGGAATCTCGCTCCATTGACGTCTGCGGACGATGCGATCGCCGTTGACCATAATGCGAGAAATAAAGCTGCCGCCCTCTTGCCTCAAATTGCCTTAAAGGCATCCTAGAGGGTTGGGGACAGAGCCCACGGCTCTGGTTAAGGGGAATTGGATGGCTGAGTTTTTTCTACATAGTTTCAATACGTTGAGTCATGGCCTGATCGGTTACGTCGTCCCCTTCCTGTTCGTGCTGACAATCGTCGTTTTCTTCCACGAGCTAGGCCATTTCCTGGTCGCGCGCTGGGCTGGCGTGAAGGTGTTAACTTTCTCGCTGGGATTTGGACCGGAATTGGCCGGCTTCAATGACCGCCACGGCACCCGCTGGAAGCTCTCGGCCGTACCGCTCGGCGGATACGTCAAGTTTTTCGGTGACGAGAGCGAAGCCAGCACACCGTCGAGTGCGACCTTGGCCAGCATGACGGCACAGGAGCGCGAAGGCAGTTTTCATCACAAGAACGTTGGTTCGCGTGCGGCGATCGTCGCCGCCGGCCCGATCGCCAATTTCATCCTGGCGATTGTGATTTTCACCGGCCTCTTCACATTTTTTGGCAAGCCCAGCACGACAGCGCGGGTCGATACCGTTCAGGCCGGCAGCGCTGCAGCAGCAGCGGGTTTTCAGTCAGGCGACGTGGTAACCGCCATTGATGGCAGCGCGATCGGGAGTTTTTCCGACATGCAGCGAATTGTTGGCGTGCGCGCCGGCGAGCAGCTGACATTCTCCCTCAAGCGCGGCGAATCCACGCTCGAGCTGCGCGCAACACCTGAACTCAAGGAAGTAAAGGATAGCTTCGGCAACGTGCACCGGCTTGGTGTACTCGGCATCACCCGCGCTACCGCAGCGGGCGACGTCACGACCGAACGGGTTAACCCGGCTACCGCGCTTTGGCTTGGCATCAAGGAAACATGGTTCGTCGTTGATCGAACCCTAGCTTATATCGGCGGCGTCTTTACTGGTCGCGAAGCTGCCGATCAGGTCGGTGGTCCCTTAAGAATCGCCCAGATATCGGGCCAGGTGGCAACGATCGGTCTTTCAGCGCTGATTCATCTCGCCGCGGTACTATCCATCTCGATTGGGCTGCTCAACCTGTTTCCGGTTCCACTGCTGGATGGGGGTCACCTTTTGTTCTATGCTGTCGAGGCGGCACGCGGCCGGCCCTTGTCGGAACGAGCCCAGGAGATGGGTTTCCGTATCGGACTGGGCCTTGTGCTGATGCTGATGGTATTTGCGACCTATAACGACATCTTGCACCTGGCCGCGTCATGAGGGGCTTTCCGCGCGCCGTGGCCAATGGGCAACGTCTTGAAATGAATTCGAAATCGCACGGCGAAAGCCGGTTTGCCGCTGCGCCAAAATTGGCTACAAGCACGGCAACGAATGGGAATCTGCCGGCTCGTAGGGGTGCGTGCCAGCATCGGAATAATAAGGGCGCTTTGCGCATGAATGTTGGAATGCGAGTACGGGGAGGCTTGTTCGCCGCCCTGATCATGGTCGCCATCCCGGTTGCCGCCTCGGTGACTGCGGCGGTTATGTCGTCTCCGGTTGCCGCCCAGACCGCCTCCTCGATTGTCGTACAAGGAAACCGGCGCGTCGAAGTGGAAACCATCCGTTCTTATTTCAAGGCCGGCCCCGGCGGGCGCCTTGATCAGGGACGTATCGACGACGGGTTGAAAGCGCTGATCGAAACGGGACTGTTTCAGGACGTAAAGATCAATCAGGCTGGCGGCCGGATTGTGGTCTCCGTCGTTGAAAACCCCGTAATTGGCCGTATCGCCTTCGAAGGCAACAAGAAGGTCAAGGACGAACAACTTTCGGCTGAAATCCAGTCGAAGCCACGTGGGACACTGTCTCGCCCGCTGGTTCAGTCCGACGCGCAGCGGATCGCTGAAGTCTATCGCCACTCGGGCCGCTATGATGTGAGCGTGACGCCGGAGATCATCGAACAGCCTAACAACCGTGTCGATCTCGTCTTCACGATTACCGAGGGCGGAAAGACCGGCGTCAAGTCGATACAGTTTATCGGCAACGTGGCGTATTCATCCTATCGGCTCAAGGACGTTATCAAGACCCGCGAATCGAATTTGCTGAGCTTCCTCGGCTCCGGTGACACGTACGATCCGGATCGAGTCGAAGCCGACCGCGATCTCATTCGCCGCTATTATCTCAAGAATGGTTTTGCCGACGTTCAGGTCGTGGCCGCGCTGACCGAATATGATCCCGGCAGCAAGGGGTTCCTTGTCACTTTCAAGATCGAAGAGGGGCAGCAATATCGCGTTGCTTCGGTCGACTTCCGCTCGACTATTTCCACGCTTGACGGAAATTCGCTGCGCAGTTTCTCCCGCGTTTACGTTGGATCGCTGTACAATGCTGAAGCGCTGGAAAAATCCGTCGAGGAGATGCAGATCGAAGCATCGCGGCGCGGATATGCGTTTGCCACGATACGCCCCCGCGGCGATCGAAATTTCGAGACCCATACCGTTTCGATCGTGTTCGGTATCGAAGATGGACCGCGCAACTATATCGAGCGCATCAACATCCGCGGCAATACCCGTACCCGGGATTACGTGATTCGCCGCGAATTCGATCTGTCCGAAGGCGATGCCTACAATCGCGCGTTGGTCGACCGCGCCGAACGACGCCTCAAAAATCTGGACTTCTTCAAAAGCGTGAAAATCGTAACAGAGCCGGGATCGTCGAGCGATCGCGTTATTCTGGTCGTGGACATCGAAGAAAAATCCACCGGCGACTTCTCGGTTTCCGGTGGCTATTCGACGACCGACGGCGCGCTTGCCGAGGTCAGCATTTCCGAACGCAACTTCCTTGGCCGCGGCCTGTACGCAAAGGGGACGGTAACCTACGGTCAGTACGCGCGTGGGGCGTCGGTATCGTTCGTCGATCCCTATCTGCTGGACTATCGCGTTGCGCTGGGCATGGATCTCTTCTATCGCGAGCAGTTGTCGAACAGTTACATCTCCTACAATACGCGAACGGTCGGCTTTTCCCCCAGGCTAGGATTTGGCCTGCGTGAAGATTTGTCGCTACAGTTGCGCTATTCCATTTATCGGCAGGAAATCACGCTGCCGTCCGCGCTGAACAATTGTAACAATCTTCAGTTTTTGCCGGACGGGTCAGCTAATCCGTCTATTCTATCCGACGCCGACCTATCTGGCAGCCGCCAATCCCGCCCAGTCGACCAATGGTTCGACGGGCGCGATTTACACGGGGACTCTTGGTTGCTTCGCCGACGGCGAAGCGTCGTTGCCGGTTCGTCAGGAACTGCAGAACGGTTCGACCATCACGTCGCTGGTCGGCTATACGCTCAACTACAACACGCTCGACAACAATAAAAACCCGACCAATGGTCTTCTCGTCGATTTCCGCCAGGACTTCGCCGGCGTAGGCGGTGACGTTACCTATCTGAAAACCGCGACCGATCTGAAGTACTACACGCCGCTCGTCGCCGATATCGTTGGGTTGCTCCACGTCCAAGGCGGTATTCTCAACGAGGTAGGCAATAACAGCATCCGGTTCCTCGATCACTTCCAGATGGGCCCTAACCTGGTTCGTGGCTTTGCGCCGAACGGCATCGGTCCGCGCGATATTAATCCGTTGAGTACGCGAGATGCTCTGGGCGGCACCAAATATTGGGGTGCTTCGGCCGAGTTACAGATGCCGTTCTGGTTCCTGCCCAAGGAAGTCGGAATCAAGGGCGCCGTCTATGCGGATGCGGGCTCGTTGTGGGATTATAAGGGACCGACCTCGTGGGTGCAGACAGGGGAAGTCAACGGCAGGGTCAATCCTGGTCCCCAATACCGTGATATGTAACTGCGCCTTGCAAGCTGACAATTCCAACGTCATTCGCACCTCGGTAGGTGTCGGCTTGATCTGGCAGTCGCCATTCGGCCCGCTACGCTTCGACTATGCGATACCGATCACCAAGAGCAAAAACGACATCGTGCAAGAATTCAGATTTGGCGGCGGCACGTCGTTCTAGACGATCAGTAACGAGTCTGATTCGGTTCGCTAAATCAAACTCGTCGCCGTCATTATACTCGGGCATGATCTTCCGAAACCGGCTTCTATTTTTCAGACATGCCCTGGCCGGACTGCGATGGGTGGAATGGCGCAGCCGACTTTCTTCACGCAACCGCCAAAATCGACGCTAGCTGAGATCGCGGCGCTGACGACGGCGAGTCTGATGGATCCATCGCGCGGCGGCCAACAGATCCGCGGTCTGGCTTCCCTCGACGAAGCCGGACCGATGCATCTGACGTTTTTCGACAATCTCAGATATGCCGATCAGCTGGCATCGACGCGGGCCGGCGCGTGCCTGGTAAGCGAACGTTTCGAAGCCCGCGTTCCTTCGCATGTTGCCATCTTGCGCACAGCACAGCCGTTTCGCGCTTTTGTTGACATCGCACGCGAACTCCATGGCGATGCGCTTCAACCGCGATCATGGTTCGGCAACAACGGTATCTCGCCTTCAGCCATCATCGACCCTACCGCGCATCTTGAGGACGGAGTTATTGTCGATCCGCTTGCGGCAATCGGCCCCAACGTTGAAATCGGTTCCGGGACAATAGTCGGCCCCGGTGTCGTCATTGGCGCCGGCGTCATGATTGGCAGGGATTGCAATGTGGGTGCAAACTCGTCGATTCAGTTTGCGCTGATCGGCAATCGTGTTGTGATTCATCCCGGTTGCCAAATCGGTCAGGATGGCTTTGGCTTTGTTTCAGCGTCCGATGGGCATAAGAAAGTCCCGCAAACCGGCCGTGTGCTCATTCAGAACGACGTTGAAATCGGAGCGGGATCGACGATCGATCGCGGCAGTTTGCGCGACACCGTGATCGGGGAGGGCAGTAAGATCGACAATCAGGTTCAGATCGGCCACAACGTCACCATCGGAAGGCATTGCCTGATCGCAGCGCAATGCGGGCTGGCCGGCAGTTTGTCACTCGGCGACAATGTTGCGCTGGGCGCCAAGGTCGGATTGAACAACCACATTCACATCGGCGACGGCGCGCAGGTAGCGGCGACGAGCGGCGTCATGGACAGCATCCCAGCCAACGAGCGCTGGGGCGGGCCCATAGCCAAGCCGACCAAGCAATGGTTCCGTGAAGTGCTGGCCGTAGAACGTCTGGCGCGCAGCGATGCGTCCCGTCGCGGATCGAGGCCACGGGGATCGAAGAGCGAGGAACTCGAGTGATGGACGAGCCACCGATCACCATCGAGGCAGTCGATATCAACGGCATTCTCAAGATACTGCCGCACCGCTACCCGTTTTTGCTGGTCGATCGAATAGTGGATATTCGCGGCGATTCTCACGGCATAGGCATCAAAAATGTAACGATCAATGAACCTGTTTTTCAGGGACACTTCCCGGACCGGCCAGTATTTCCCGGCGTGCTGGTGATCGAAGGCATGGCGCAGACCGCCGGCGTTATAGGACTTCTTTCGATGGGCGAAGAAGCCGCGAGCCGAGTCGTCTATTTTCTAACGATCGACAAATGTAAATTTCGCAAACCTGTTTTCCCCGGGCAGACCATCGAGTATCACATGCGCAAGGTAAGCCGGCGCCGGGACATGTGGTGGTTTCACGGCGATGCGAAGGTCGATGGCGTTATCGTTGCGGAAGCCGACGTTGGCGCCATGCTGACGGATTGACAGGCTAATGAGCAAAATCGATCCGACCGCGCGAATCGAAGATGGCGCTGTCATCGGCGAGGGCACTTCGATCGGCCCCTATTGCCTGATTGGTCCCGATGTCGTCATCGGTCCCGGCTGCAAGCTGATCGGCCACGTCCATATCACTGCCCAAACCACGATTGGCGCCGGCTGCACGCTTTATCCGTTTGTGTCATTGGGAACGCCGCCGCAATCGTTGAGCTACCGGGGTGAACTCACAAAGCTGCAAATCGGCGCCGACTGTACGCTCCGCAAATCCGTGACCATGAACGCCGGCACCGTCGCCGGAGGCGGTGTCACGCGCGTCGGCGACCGAGGTTATTTCATGAATTGCAGCCACGTCGGTCACGACTGTCAGGTTGGCAACGACGTGATCTTCGCCACCTCGGCGACCTTGGGCGGCCACTGCGAGATCGGCGATTTCGTCTTCCTGGGCGGGTTGTCGGCGGTGCACCAGTTCACGCGCGTCGGTGCGCAGGTGATGGTCGGCGGCATTTGCGGCGTGCGTGGCGACATCATCCCGTTCGGCCTCGCCAATGGTCAGTACGCGACACTGGAAGGCCTCAACATCATTGGAATGAAGCGGCGCAAATTCACGCGCGAACGTCTCGCAACTGTACGGGCATTTTATCAGAAACTGTTTCATGGCCCGGGCGTTTTCGCCGACCGGCTGGTCAGTGTCGAGCCGATGGCCGATGACGATCCGGCTATTGCGGAAATCCTGGAATTTATCGCCGAGGGCAAACATCGCGCGCTGTGCCTGCCGGCGAATGCGAGTGCCGCAAGGTGAATGCGAACGTGTTGCACATCCCATGACGGATCCGGATGCGGCCGCGTTTGCTCCGATCGGTCTGATCGCCGGGGGTGGCGCCTTGCCTTTCGCCGTTGCCGATTCCCTGGTTTCGCGCGGCCGGTATCCGGTGCTATTTGCGATAAGGGGGGTCTGCGACGCGGTCGCCGTCAAGCGCTTCAGGCATCACTGGATTGCGCTCGGCCAGTTCGGACGGCTATTCCGGTTGTTGCACAGCGAGCGATGCCGCGAGCTTGTTTTTATCGGCACCTTGGTCAGGCCAGCGATCTCCGAAATACGCCTGGACTTGACCACGCTGAAGGCCATGCCGCGATTGCTTGCGGCTTTTCGGGGTGGCGACGATCACCTGCTTTCCGGCGTCGGCAGCGTCTTCGAGAACGAAGGTCTGCACCTGCTGGGTCTGCGCGACGTCGCGCCGGACCTGTTGATGCCTGCGGGCAGTTTGACGCGCGCTGTTCCTGACGATGCAGCGCAGGCGGATATCGCGAAGGGTCTCGATGTGCTGCACGCGCTCAGCCCGTTTGATATCGGGCAGGCCTGCGTCGTGATCGATGGGCATGTGGTCGGGATCGAAGACATTGAAGGCACCGATGGTCTGCTGGAGCGCGTAAAGCGATTGCGCGGGGAGAGTCGTATCCGCGCCAAGTCTGGCCGCGGTGTGCTGGTGAAAGCACCGAAAGCCACGCAGGATCTGCGCTTCGATCTTCCGGCTGCCGGGCCCCGTACCGTCAAAGGCGCGGCGACCGCCGGGCTTTCAGGTATCGCGATCGTCGCCGGTCATACCGTGGTTGCCGAGCCGCAAGCCATGACTGATGCAGCCGACAAAGCCGGTCTCTTCATCACAGGTTTGGCCGGATGACGGACCGGAGAGCGGCGACCGACGTTTCCCGAAAAATATTCCTGATCGCCACTGAGGAATCGGGGGATCGGTTGGGCGCCGGTCTAATGAAGGTTTTGCGTCAGCGACTAGGCGGTGCGGTGCGGTTCGAGGGCGTTGGCGGCCAGTCGATGACGCGCGAGGGACTGTCGTCGCTATTTCCGATCGATGATTTGTCGATCATGGGATTCGCGGCCGTGGTGCAGCGGTTGCCGACAATTCTGCGCCGCATCCGCGAAACCGCGGACGCCGTGTCGAAGGCGCGGCCGGATTTACTGATCCTGATCGACAGTCCCGACTTTACACATCGCGTGGCGCGCCGGCTGCGCGCGCGTCGTCCGGAGATTCCGATCGTCGATTATGTCTCGCCATCGGTCTGGGCGTGGCGTCCCGGCCGCGCGCGGGCCATGCGTACATACATCGACCATATATTGGCGCTGCTGCCATTCGAACCCGAGGTGCATCGCCGCCTGGGCGGCCCGCCCTGCACCTATGTCGGGCATCCCTTGATCGAGCAGCGTGCGTTGCTTCGCCCTAGCGCCGAAGAGCAATTGCGGCGCGACACGTCGCCGCCGGTTCTTCTGGTGCTTCCCGGCAGCCGGCGCAGCGAGATAAAACATCATCTGGCGATATTCGGCGAAACGTTGTCCCTGCTGCGCGGGCAGGGCGTCGCGTTCGAGCCCGTCCTTGCTACAACGCCGCATTTGCACGATGCCGTTGAGGAAGGTCTGAAGAATTGGCCATTGCAGCCACGCGTCGTCATCGGCGAAGTCCGAAAAGCACGCGGCATTTCGGATTGCGCATGCCGCGCTGGCGAAGTCGGGCACGGTTACCCTTGAGCTTGCAATTGCAGGCGTACCGATGGTCACGGCCTATCGGGGCGGCGCGCTAGAAGCCATGATCGCAAAGCGCGTCGTGAAGCTCTCTTCGGTCATTCTCGCTAATCTTGTGATCGGCGAAAATGTCGTTCCGGAATTCCTTCAGGAAAACTGCACGCCGGGGAAATTGATGCCCGCGCTGGGCGAAGTGCTCGCGGATAGGCCGCTGCGGCGTCGGCAGCTTGAGGCCTTCGCGAGGCTTGACGACATCATGGCGACAGGCAATGACGCGCCGAGCGCCCGCGCCGCCGATATCGTACTCGCTACGCTACGGAAATCCCGCAGTTGAACGACAGATTATCTTTAGCCGCGCTTGGCAATATCGACATAGTCGCGTTTCGCGACGCCGGTATAAAGTTGCCGTGGGCGGCCGATCTTCTGGTGCGGGTCTTCGATCATCTCGCTCCACTGGCTGATCCAGCCGACGGTGCGTGCGACCGCGAACAGCACGGTGAACATCGATGTCGGAAAACCCATCGCCTTCAGCGTGATGCCCGAATAGAAATCGACGTTCGGGTAGAGCTTCCGATCGACGAAATACTCGTCGTGCAGCGCGATCTTTTCCAGTTCTAGCGCGACCTTGAGCATGGGATCGTCGCCATGGCCGGTCTCGGCCAGCACCGCGTGACACATCTTCTGCATGATCTTGGCGCGAGGATCGTAGTTCTTGTAGACGCGATGGCCGAAGCCCATCAGGCGAACGGTGCTGTTTTTATCCTTCACGCGCTTGATGAAGTCGGGGATCTTGTCGACCGTCCCGATGTCGCTCAACATCGCAAGTGCTGCTTCATTGGCGCCGCCATGAGCCGGTCCCCACAGGCACGCGATGCCAGCAGCGATGCAGGCGAAGGGATTGGCGCCGGACGAGCCGGCGATCCGCACCGTCGAGGTGGAAGCGTTTTGCTCGTGGTCCGCGTGAAGAATGAAAATTTTGTCGAGCGCGTCCGCCAGAATGGGATTGATCTTGTATTCCTCGCAGGGCACGGCGAAGCACATGTTCAAAAAATTCTCGGCAAACGTCAGCGAATTCTTCGGATAAACGAATGGCTGGCCGATCGTGTACTTGAATGCCATCGCCGCCAAGGTCGGAATCTTGGCGATCATCCGCATCGACGCGATCATGCGCTGCTTTGGATCGTTGATGTCAGTGGAGTCGTGGTAAAATGCCGCCAGCGCCCCAACCGACGCCACCATCACCGCCATCGGATGGGCATCGCGGCGAAAGCCCTGGAAGAACCGCGACATTTGATCGTGCACCATGGTGTGGTGGATCACGCGCTGGTCGAAGTCATTCTTTTGCGCCTTGGTTGGCAGTTCGCCGTACAGCAGGAGATAACAGGTTTCGAGGAAGTCGCCCTTTTCCGCGAGCTGCTCGATCGGATAGCCGCGATATTCAAGGATACCTGCATCGCCGTCGATATAGGTGATCTTCGACTGGCAGCTTCCGGTCGACGTGAAGCCGGGATCGTAGGTAAACATTCCCGACTGAGCGTAGAGCTTGCTGATATCGATGACGTCGGGTCCGACGCTGCCGCTCAAAATCGGAAAATCGTAGTTGTTATTGCCGACCGTCAGCGTGGCGGTTTTGGTTTGGGTTTTTGCGTCCATCGTGAAGTCCCCGTTGCGAGGGCGGTGGCCCGCCGGCGGCATATTTAGGAGCAGGTAAGACGGTTTTTGGCGCTTTAAAGATGGGTATCGTATTGCTGTGTGCACTGCAAGATGGCGCGGCTGGCTGGAGCGGCGCGTCTTTAGGCGGCGGCCTGATCGGCTAGTCGAGCCAGGCATTCCTGCCGCCCCAGCACTGTTAAAACATCGAAGATTCCGGGCGACGTGGTGCGCCCGGTCAGCGCCACGCGCAGGGGCTGAGCGACCGACCCGAGTTTAACGTTATTCTGTTCGGCGACCGCGCGGACGGCTGCTTCGGTGGTTCCAGCATCCCATGCCGGTGCGGCTTCAAGTGCAAGCCGAAGTTTGCCGATCAAGCTGCGGTTGTCCGGCGTCAGCAACGCCTGGGCTTTCGGCTCCATTTCAAGGGGGCGGTCGGCAAAAATAAAATACGAACTGTCGATCAACTCGATCAGGGTTTTCGCGCGTTCTTTCAGGCTCGGCATGGCCTGCAGCAGTTGTGCGCGCGTGGTGTCGTTGAGTTTGGCCTTAAGGTTTGGACCTTGGGGCACATAGTTCAGCAGGTCTTCGAACATGGTCACCAGAGCTTGATCGTCGGAATGGCGGATGTAGTGGCCATTGAGATTTTCAAGCTTGGCAAAATCGAACCGCGCCGCCGAACGTCCGATGGCCGGAAGATCGAACGCATCGATCATTTCCTGCGTCGAAAATATCTCCTGATCGCCATGGCTCCATCCGAGCCTGACCAAGTAGTTGCGCAGCGCCGCCGGCACATATCCCATAGCACGATAGGCCTCGACGCCAAGCGCTCCATGCCGCTTCGACAGCTTCGACCCGTCGGGACCATGAATCAGCGGGATATGGGACATGCTCGGCATATCCCATCCGAGCGCATCGTAGATTTGCTTCTGCCGCGCGGCGTTGATCAAATGATCGTCGCCGCGAATGACGTGGGTAATGCCCATATCGTGGTCGTCGACCACGACGGCAAGCATGTAGGTCGGGTTACCGTCACCACGCAGCAGAACGAGGTCGTCCAAGCGTTTCATTCTGCCAGACCACGCGACCCTGGACCTGATCCTCGATAACGGTCTCGCCGTTTTCCGGAGCTCTAAGCCGGATCGTCGGCTTTACATCGGGAGATGCTTGCGATGGATCGCGGTCGCGCCACAACCCGTTGTAAAGCCGCTTGCGCCCGGCGGCGCGAGCTTCTTCACGCATCGCGGCGAGTTCTTCTTGGGTCGCGTAGCAGCGATAGGCCTTGCCGTCGGCAAGGAGTTGCTCGGCGACTTCGCGGTGGCGCTGGGCACGCTGAAACTGGTACACGACATCGCCATCCCAATCCAACCCGAGCCACTTCAGGCCATCCAGAATGGCGGCGATGGCGGGTTCGGTCGATCGCTCGCGATCGGTGTCTTCGATGCGCAACAGCATCTTGCCGCCGCGCCCTCGCGCGTAGAGCCAATTGAAGAGCGCCGTGCGGGCGCCTCCGATATGGAGAAAACCGGTGGGTGACGGAGCAAAGCGGGTGACGACTTGATCGGGCATGGTGCTGACTGCAAGGGAAGTACATGCGCCGGGAGACGCGCAGGGTGTATATCAGGAACGGTACATAACTAAAGCCTGCGAGAGCGGGCTTGGCTCCGGCCGGTGGATTTGGCAGAAGGTGCTTAGTCCCAATAGGAATCAATATGACAGCGGAACTTGCAGCGGTGGAAGCGGGACGCGATTTCATTCGCGATATCGTGCAGGCCGATCTCGATACAAAAAAACACCGGGAGATCGTAACCCGCTTTCCGCCGGAGCCCAACGGGTATCTGCATATCGGTCATGCCAAATCCATCGCACTGAATTTCGGCATCGCCCAGGAATTTGCCGGTCGCTGTCATCTGCGTTTCGACGACACCAATCCGACCAAGGAAGAGCAGGAATACATCGATTCGATTCAAGCCGACGTGCGATGGCTCGGATTCGATTGGGGATCGAACCTGTTTTACGCATCCGATTATTTCGACCGGCTGTATGACTGGGCGGAAGGCCTGATCCGTGCCGGCCATGCCTATGTTGACGACCAGTCCCGGGAGGAAATCAGGCTCAAGCGCGGTACGCTGACCGAACCCGGCCAGAACAGCCCGTTTCGCGAACGTTCGGTCGAAGAGAATCTCGATCTATTCAGGCGCATGAAGGCGGGCGAATTTCCGGACGGTGCGCGCGCTCTTCGCGCCAAGATCGATATGGCGTCGGGTAATATTAACCTGCGCGACCCCGTGCTCTATCGCATCCTGCACGCCGTCCATCCGCGCACCGGGAAGGCTTGGTCGATTTATCCGAGTTACGACTACGCGCATGGGCAATCCGACGCGATCGAAGGCATAACGCACTCGATCTGCACGCTTGAGTTCGAGGACCATCGTCCGCTGTATGAGTGGCTGCTTAACAAGCTGCCGGTGCCATCGAAGCCGCATCAATACGAATTCGCGCGGCTCAATCTGACCTACACGCTGCTGTCGAAGCGGGTGCTAACCGAACTGGTGCGCGGCGGACATGTCGCCGGCTGGGACGACCCGCGCATGCCGACCATCGCCGGATTGAAACGGCGCGGCGTACCCCCCGCTGCGATCCGGGAGTTCATCAAACGCATCGGCGTCGCCAAAGCCAACAGCGTCGTCGATGTCGGGATGCTGGAATTCTGCATCCGCGAAGAGCTCAATAAGACTGCGCTGCGGCGCATTGCGGTGCTGCGGCCGCTGAAGGTCGTGATCGAGAATTATCTGGAAGGCCAAACCGAAGAGATCGAAGCCCTCAATCATCCCGACGATCCCGCAGCTGGCAAGCGCAAGCTCGCATTCGGACGCGAGCTTTACATCGAGCGCGATGATTTCATGGAAAATCCGCCAAAGAAATTCTTTAGGCTCTCGCCGGGAAACGAAGTGCGGCTTCGCTACGCTTATTTCATCACCTGCCGCGAAGTGATCAAAGACGGCGCTGGTGAGATAGTTGAACTGCGTTGCACTTACGATCCCGCGACCAAAGGCGGTAATGCGCCGGACGGACGGAAAGTGAAAGCGACGATGCACTGGCTTTCGGCGGCGCATTCGATGCCGGCCGAAATCCGCATCTACAACCAGCTATTCCTGAAACCGACGCCTGACGCCGGCAATTTCGCGGCCGATCTCAATCCGCAGTCGCTGGAAATCCTGAGCGACGCGCGGATTGAGCCCGCGATTGCCGAGGCCATCTCGCCTGAGCCAATGCAGTTCGAACGGCAGGGCTATTTTACGCGCGATCCGGAGTCCACACGCGCCCGGCCGGTGTTCAACCGCACGATCGGCTTGCGTGACACCTTTGCAAAGGAAGTCGGCGGCAAGGGCTGACGATTATTTTCCATGACATTCTGTATCCGTTCCGCTGTTCGGCGGGGCGTTCTGTCCGATAGCATCATCGCGATCCCCTGGGGATTGTTGGATGCGGCGCCATGGCGGAGCAGGGCAGGTCTCGAAGCGGAGCGGGGGGCTACGCCGGCACCTGGCCGGGCGAGGCAGCACGTGCGCGCGGCGTCGGGCCTGCCGTTTCTGATACATGGCCGTCCTATAGCGCGAAGTTGCGGGAGTGGGCACGGGCGGAAGCCGGCGCGGGCCGCTTGCTGCCGTGGATCCCCGTCACATTCGGCGCTGGAATTGCCTTTTACTTTACGGCCGATCATGAACCGGTAGCTTGGGCTACCGCGGTTACCGCTGCGGTATTTTGCGCGGTCGCATTTTTGCTGCGGCGGCGAAAGTGGTTTCCGGTGGCTTTGATGATTGCCGCGCTAGCCGCCGGTTTTGCTACTGCAGCGCTGAAGACATCGCGAATTGCCCACGAGGTTCTGGCGAGACCGCTGTATTCGGTGTCGCTGAAAGGATTCGTCGAGACCCGCGAGGAGCGCGAGCGCACCGACCGTTTCGTGTTACGGGTCACGCAGATGGAAAGCCCACGCGCGCAGGTCAAGCTCGATCGCGTTCGGCTATCCGTCAAAAAAGGCACCGCGCCCGCGGTGGGCAGTTTTGTCGAATTAAAAGCGCGGCTGCAGCCACCCCTCGCGCCGATGCGGCCGGGCAGTTACGATTTCGGCCGCGACATGTATTTCCAGGGGATCGGTGCGTCCGGCTTCGCGATGGGCGCGATCAAAGCGGTTGATCCGCCCATCAGCGGCGGGCTGTCGCTGCGTTATGCTGCCGTCATGCAGGGACTGCGCGATGCGATCGATGCGCGCATTCGCATGGTACTGAGCGGCGATCAGCGCGCGATTGCCACGGCGCTGCTCACGGGTCGCCGCGATGCCATCACAACACCCGTCAATGATGCGATGTTCATATCGGGCTTGGGCCATGTGCTTTCGATTTCCGGTTATCACATGGCGGTCGTCGCCGGCGTCGTGTTCTTCGCCGTGCGCGCGCTGATGGCTTTGATCCCGGCGCTGACGGTGACGTTTCCCATCAAGAAATGGTCGGCGGCGGCGGCGCTTGGCGCGGCGGCGTTCTATCTGTTGCTGTCGGGCGCCGAGGTCGCGACGCAGCGCTCCTTCTTCATGACCGCGGTGGTGCTGATCGCCGTCATGGTCGACCGCCGCGCGGTGACGTTCCGAACATTGGCGGTTGCGGCGATGATCGTGCTGGTGATGGCGCCGGAAGCACTGGTGCATCCGAGTTTCCAAATGTCATTCGCAGCAACCCTAGGGTTGGTGGCGCTGGTGCAGATCGGCATGCCGCGCCTGTTTGCGTCGGCCGACAGCACGGCGACGGCACGCGTAGCCCTATGGGGCGGGCGCGAAATCGCGACGTTGGCGCTGGCATCGCTGGTGGCGGGGCTGGCCACGACGCCCTATGCCGCGTTTCATTTTCACCGTGTGACGCCCTACGGCGTGCTCGCCAATCTCGGGGCGATGCCTGTGGTGTCGGCACTGGTGATGCCGGCAGGATTGCTCGGGCTGCTCGCGATGCCGTTCGGCTTCGACGGCGTGTTCTGGCGGCTAATGGAGTTCGGCATCGATTGGATGATCATGGTGGCGCAATGGGTCGCCGCACTTCCCGGCGCGATCGGGCGCATGGCGGCGTTCGGAACGGGGCCGCTGATTGCGGCAACCGCAGGGATTATCTTGCTGGGACTGCTACGAACCCCGCTGCGTTGGGTTGGCGCGGGTACGCTGGCCTTGTCGATCATCTGGGCGCTGACGACGCCGCAGCCGGACATTCTGATATCCGGCGACGGTCACAACGTTGGCGTGCGAGGCCGGGACGGGCGGCTGCATGTGATGCGAACCGGCAAGGACACCTTCCTGCTGAAGGAGTGGCTGGCGGCCGATGCTGATGTGCGATTGCCCGGCGATGTAACGCTCGGCGATGGTGTCTCCTGCGACGAAGCGGGCTGCGTCGCGCAGTTACCGGATGGAGCTTTGGCCACGCTGGCGCATCGGCCGGAGGCTCTCGCGGACGATTGCGAACGCGCGGCGGTGATCGTCACGGCGAGCCAGGCGCCGGCAAGCTGCGGAGCGCTCGTGATCGATCGCGACGAATTGCAAAAACGGGGCGCAATGGCCTTGCGGCGAACCAGCGGCGGATTTGTGACCGATGCTAACAGGCCAAAAGGGGTCGATCGGCCCTGGGCGCCCGCGGTCGGTCGCGAAAGGGATGCTGCGACGACCTTCGCCCGACCGGGATTTTCACGTCCGGTCGACTCCACCCCGGCGGAAACCGATCTGCAGGCGGAAGACTGACCAATCAAATTCAGTACCGACGATACAACCCGATCAGCTTGCCCTGAATCTTCACGCGATTGGGTGGCAGGATACGAACTTCATAAGATGTATTAGCTGGCTCCAGCGCGATGGAAGCGCCGCGCCGACGAAACCGCTTCAGTGTCGCTTCCTCTTCATCGATCAGCGCCACCACGATGTCTCCGGTCTCGGCGGTCTCGTTGCGCTGGATCAGGGCCATGTCGCCATCGAGAATTCCGGCGTCCATCATCGAATCGCCTCGCACTTCCAGAGCGTAATGCTCTCCCGAACGCAGCATGTCCGGCGGCACGCTGATGGTGTGGCTGCGCGTCTGCAGCGCCTCTATCGGCGTTCCGGCGGCGATCCGTCCCATGACAGGTACGGACACCGGGCGGGTGGCGTCGTCCTCGGAGCCGCCATTGCTGGCGTTGCGGACCTTGCCAAGCGTGCCTTCGATGACGCTCGGGGTAAAACCGCGGCGGCCATTGCCGCCACCGCCATTTGATCCGAGCTCGGGAAGCTTGATGACCTCGATGGCGCGGGCGCGATTGGGCAGGCGGCGAATGAAGCCCCGCTCTTCCAGCGCCGTGATCAGGCGGTGGATGCCGGACTTGGAGCGCAGATCGAGCGCATCCTTCATCTCGTCGAATGAGGGGGGAACGCCGGATTCCTTCAACCGTTCGCTGATGAAGCGCAGCAGTTCATATTGTTTTCGCGTGAGCATCTAAACCAATCCCCGGTGGTTGACAGTGCTTGCCGTTCGCTTCGTGCCGCAGAGTCCAGCTTCGAACAGACAGTTGAAACAAATCATGAACGAACACTATATGTTCCATATGTGTTCCGCAACCACTTAATTTCGCGTCAACGAAACACCGATTGCTGGGTGCCTTGGTCAATCCGGCAATCGAAGGATCGTGCACGGCGACCCCCGGGCAACCTCAGGGGCAAATGGCGAACGGATCACAAGCGCCTGCGCCGCAGCTAGATTTCCGAGCAGCGAACTGTCCTGGTGGGCCACAGGCGTCGCGACGAGAACGCCATCTTCACGCAGGGAGAGCCGCGCGCGCAGATAATCCTGCCGTTCGTCGTTGGCGGCGAGATCCCGCCCGAGCAGAGCTGGTTCCGGCACATGGTGGATATCCGACCGGCCTGACAGCGCACGAAATCAGCGGCACCAAAAACAGCCACGCGCAGACATAGGACGACACCGGATTGCCGGGCAGGCCGATCACGCGCATGGCCTCGCGGCGTCCATGCATCATCGGCTTGCCCGGACGCATCGCGATCCGCCAGAACGCCATCTCGACGCCTTCGGCTTCCAGCGAAGGCTTCACCAGATCATGGTCGCCGACGGACGCGCCGCCGGTGGTGATGAGGATATCGGCGCCGGCGTCGCGGGCGCGGCGGATGGCGTGGCGCGTCGCTTCGATGGTATCCGCGGCGATGCCGAGGTCGATGGTTTCGGCGCCCTCGGTACGTGCAAGCGTGCGCAGCGCATAGCCGTTGGAATATACGATCTGTCCGGGACCAGGTTTGTTTCCCGGCATCACCAGTTCGTCGCCAGTGGCGAGCAACGCGACCTTCGGGCGGCGCCGCACCGCAAGCTCAGGATAATTCATCGACGCGGCCAGCGAGAGATCGCGGTCCGTGAGGCTGCGGCCCGCGCCCAGCAAAACATCCCCCACGTTGAAGTCGACACCGGCGGGGCGGATATGACGTCCCGCGATGGCGGCCTCGATAATGACGATGCTGTCGCCATCCACTGACGTATCTTCCTGGATGATGACGGCGTCGGCGGCCTGCGGAATGACGCCGCCGGTGAAAATCCTGACGGCCTCGCCTGGGCCCACAATTTTATCGAGCGGCCGGCCTGCGGCGACTTCACCGATCACCTTGAGCCTCGCCGAGATGATGGAAGCATCGGCTGCTCGTACCGCGTAGCCGTCCATCGCCGACATCGCCTGCGGCGGCTGCGTCCGCAAGGCGGCGATGTCGCGCGCGAGCACCCGATGATGCGCGGCGTCGAGCGCCACCATTTCTTCGGACAACGGCGCCGCGCCGGCGAGAATGGCGCTTAGCGCGTCGGCGACCGGCATCAAGACCACGAAGCTCTCCTATATTCCCAGCGCGGTGAGGGCATCCGCCACGTCGGCGCTGGATATCACATGGACCGCTTGTAGTCCGCGCGCTCTCGCGCCATCGATATTCTCGATCATGTCGTCGAAGAAGACGATGCGCCCTGCCGGCACGCCGATCGCCTTGACGACGTGATCATAAGCCTGCGCGTGGGGCTTACGAAGTCCGATCGACGACGACGTAAAAATCTCTCGGAAGTGACTGAGCACATCGGCGTGGTGACGCGAGAAATGCGTGGCGTGCGCAGCGTTGGTGTTCGAAAACGCATAGAGCGGAAGATGCCGCGCCGCCCGCGCCAGCAAACCGGCGATGCCGGGCATCTCTCCGATGAAAGTGGCGTTCCATCCTTCAAGTAGTTGCGCGTTCGTAAGCTCGATTCCGAGCGACGTGCGAAGGCCGGAAAAGAATTCGGCATCGTCGATTTTTCCCGTTTCGTAGCTCCAGAAGAAATCGTCGCGAACAAACCGTGCGGCGATGTCGGCCGGCGTACAGCCGGCCTGAGCGGCCCAATGCTCGGCGGTGCGTTTGATATCGAAATCGATGACGACGCGGCCGAGATCGAACAGCAGCACATCGGCTGAGCCGGGAGCGAGGAGGGGTGCAGACATCGCAATCGTGTACGAAAATCGGCAACGGCGGGCAACGGCTCTAAATCAATGCGATCGCGAGCGCGGCAAGCAGCGTGGGCGGCATGACCACGATTCCGAGCTTCAGAAATTGCCAGGCGGTAACGACCTCGCCTTCGCGCCGCAGCGCGATCAGCCAGAGTATTGTCGCCAACGAACCCGTCACGGAAAGATTGGGGCCGAGGTCGATGCCGATCAGGATTCCGCTGGTCACCCGTAACGGCACATCGGCGCTCTGGCTGACGGTGGCGGCGAGCAGCCCGGTAGGAAGATTGTTCATCAGGTTGGATGCGAACGCGACGACGACTCCGGCGCTGAAAGACGTTGTGTCCGGCGATGTCTTTGCGGCGTCGCGAAGCATCTGCGTGACGCCGCGCAGCACGCCGGTCTGTTCGACGGCTTCGACCAAAATGAATAGTCCAGCCACCAGCGGCAGCACGCCCCATGAGATATCTCGCAAGACCGGCATCGGCGATTGCCGGCTGATGGCGAGCACGAGGACTGTTACGACACTGCCCGCGACGAATGTCGGCAACCCCAGCTGCCAATCCAGCGCTGATGCTGCCAGCAGCACAATTGCGGTCAGGAAAATTCCGGCCGCGACGCATTTGCCGCCAAGCGACAGCGATGCGGTCGAAATTTCATTGGATATCTTCTGATCCAATGCGCCGCGCTGGGTGAAGCGCAGCAGCAGATAAGTCACGAAAATGGATACGATTGACGGCAGCGTGAACTGACGGAGCCATTCCGCCAGCGGCGGCATATGGGTGCCGAAGATAACGAGGTTGGCAGGATTCGAAATCGGCAGCACGAAACTCGCGGCGTTGGCAATAAAGGCGCAGATGAAAAGATATGGCAACGGCTCGACCCGCGCGGCGGTCGCGGCGGCATAAACCGCGGGGGTCAGCACCACGGCGGTAGCGTCGTTCGACAGAAATATCGTGACCAGCGTGCCGACGAGATAGACGATGAGGAACAGCCGTTTCGCCGATCCCCTGGCGGCGCGGACGGCGTGGGCCGCCAGCCAGTCGAACAGTGCTTCCTGGCGCGCGACTTCGGCGAGCAGCATCATTCCGATCAGGAAAAGGTAGACGTCGATCCCCTTTGCCGCCGCGGCAACCGCATCGCGCCATGGCAGAAGCTGGAATATCACCAGCGCTGCTGCGCCGAGCAGGGCCCAGATAAATTCGGGCAATCGCAACGGGCGCGCGATCACGCCCAGCGTGGCCAAGCTAGCGATAGCCAAAATGATGAAACGCTGATCCACCTGCTATGACGTGGCAGCAGGCAGAGCGTCTTCATCAGCCGGCGTCCTCGCGCACGCCGGCTTCAGCAGCGCCGAAAATCCAAGCCAGATCACGATCGACCCGATGGCAAAGCATCCTAGGATGATGAAAGCAGTTGGATATCCGAGCCCTTGCGCCAGCCAGCCGCCGATCGCCGGACTGAGTGCTGCGCCCATGCCTTGAACCGTCATGACCGCGCCCTGACCGACATTGACCCGCCCGGTGCCATTGAGAATGCGGGCGACCAGACCCGGAACGGCCACGCTCTGCAAGCCCGCGCCGATCCCGTCAAGCGCCTGTACCGGAAACACTCCCCAGTACTCGATCACGGAGGCAGCAATCAAGCCGCGAACGGGCAGGGCGATGAAGGAGATCAGCAGCACAAGCCAATAGCCCTGCTTCTCGGCGGTGCGCATCGCGACGAGGGAGGCGAGGATCATGACGGCCTGTGCGACGACAATGGTCATCGCAACGAAGCCTGCGCCGTTGCCGCCATCCTGACCGGAGACAACCGCGAGACCAAACAGCGGAAGCATCGCGGCATTGCCGAGATGAAAAAATGCCAAAGCGGCGGCCAGCGCCAGCAGCGGTTTGCATTCGAACAATACGCGCCAGGCACTTACCGGCTCACGGCTGCTGTCGTCGCTGCCGCCACGCGCAACGTGATCGTCGATCGCGTCTTTTGGAATGAACAGGACGGAGACGATTGAAAAAACGCCGAAAACCGCAGCGAGAATAAACACCGCGCCGAAACCGAACTTCCAGCCAAGCAAGCCCGACAGTGCGGCGCCGACCATGTTGCCGGCGTGGTTGAAGGCCTGGTTACGCCCATTCTGTCGATTGAAGCCGGCTTGATGTGCGATTCCCAGAGTTATTCCCGTCACGGCGGGCACGATCGCGGCGCCGGCCGCCGCGGTTGCGACTTGGGAGGCCGCAACGACCCAAAAGCTCTGCGAATAAAGAATGATGGCGGAGGCGATGACCGTGAAGACGCCGGGGATGATGACGTAGAGCCGCTTGTTGGTGCTCGCGTCGATCATCGCGCCCGCGGGCGTAGTCATGATCATGCCGGCGATGCCGCCGACCGTCATGACCGTCCCGATCAAGCCGCTTGCCCAGCCATGGGCGAGCAGGAACACGCCCAGAAATGGGCCAATCCCGGCCTGCATGTCGGCCATGAAGAAGTTCAGCGATTCAAGCGCGGCGGTGACGCGCGGCTTCGCACGGGAGCTTGTTGCGATGACATCCACCATGAAAGGAATAGCCCGTCGTGAACTTTACCTCAGAGCGAAAGTTCCACATGATATCGCATCGACTGTCCAACCTATCGGGGTGATCCATGACCGGGACGCTGCTGTTTTCACCGCTTGGCATCCGGGGCATCGAACTGCGCAATCGCATCGTGGTGCCGCCGATGCATCAATACTCCGCGGTCAAGGGATTCCCGACCGACTGGCATTTGATGAACGCCGGCAAGTTCGCTGCCGGCGGCGCGGGGCTCGTCGTCGTCGAATCCACCAAGGTAGAGCGGCGCGGCTGCGGCACGCTCGGCGATCTCGGCATCTGGGACGACGCCTTCGTCGAGCCGCTGGCGCGGCTGGTGAGATTCATCAAGCAGCAAAATTCGGTGGCCGGAATCCAGCTTGGACATTCCGGCCGCAAGGCGCGCGCCAACCGGCCCTGGGAAGGCGACGGGCCGCTGCAGCGGACGCCCGAAATCGACGACTGGGATGCATGGTCGCCGGTGGCACCGAGTGCACTCGCGCATAGCGATAAGTGGCCGGTGCCAAGGGCGTTGGAGCGCCGCGAGGTGAAGGACTTGGTGCAGGCATGGGGCGAGGCCGCCCGGCGCGCCAACGAGGCCGGCTTCGACGTGCTCGAACTGCACGGCGCGCACGGTTATCTCGTGCATCAGTTTTTGTCGGAGAAATCCAATCAGCGCACCGACGAATACGGTGGTTCTGAGCCTAACCGCATGCGCTTCATCACCGAAGTCACCGAAGCGGTGCGTCTGCATTGGCCAGACGACAAGCCGCTATTCGTTAGGCTGTCGGTGGAGGACAACGCGGGCTGGGGCCCGGAGCAAAGCGCGCAACTCGCGTCGATTTTGAAGACCAAGGGTGTCGACGTCATCGACTGCTCGTCGGGCGGCATCACGGATGTCGCGCCTATCCTCGGCAAGGAGATCAAATACAGTTATCAGGTGCCGCTCTCGGAATATGTGAAACGCCACGCCGGCATCATGACCATGGCGGTCGGGCTGATCATCCACGGCGATCAGGCCGAGCAGATCCTGCGCGACGGGCAGGCCGACCTGATCGCGGTCGGCCGCGAGATTCTCAACAATCCTAACTGGCCGATGGATGCGGCGCTGAAGCTTGGCATCGAAGGGCCATTCCGCAACGTGCCGCCGCAGTTCGGCTATTGGCTGGGCACCCGCGCCAAGCGCGGTTTCGGCACACAGCCCTCGACGTGGCAGAACGGGCTGGATGGCCTTGGAAAATAGTTTGCGCGGTCCCGGCGAGCTTTCAAATATCCGCAAGATAGTGGCCGGACTTGCCGCCGCGCTTTTCGACCAGATGAATGCTCTCGATACGCACCCCGCGCTCCACCGCTTTGATCATGTCGTAAATGGTGAGGCAGGCGACCGACACCGCGGTCAGCGCTTCCATCTCCACGCCGGTCGGCCCGGTCACCTTGACGGTGGCGCGGACGATGCAGCCCGGCAGCTTTTTGTCCGGCGTGATGTCGAGCGTGATTTTCGACAGCGCCAGCGGATGACAGAGTGGAATAAGCTCCGCCGTCCGCTTCGCCGCCATGATACCGGCGATGCGCGCGGTGCCGAGCACGTCGCCCTTCTTGGCATTGCCGCTTACGATCAGCTCGAGCGTGGCCTTGCTCATGACGACGCGGCCTTCGGCCACCGCTGTACGTTCGGTGGCGGGTTTGGCCGAGACGTCGACCATCCGCGCGTCGCCTTTGGCGTCGATGTGGGTGAGGGCGGGGGGCTTTGATCTACGGGGCATGCGCGCCCTCGCGCTTCAACAACGCACGGGTCGCCGCGGCCACATCGGCCTGCCGCATCAGGCTTTCGCCGACCAGGAAGGTCGATATGCCGGCGCGCGCGAGCCGCGCCAGATCATCTGATACGAATATGCCGCTCTCGCCGACCATCAGGCGGACTTTCGGAACGAGCGACGCCAGCGCTTCACTGGTGGCGAGCGTCGTCTCGAACGTGCGCAGGTTACGATTATTGATGCCGATCATCGGCGAACGCAATTTCAGCGCGCGATCGAGCTCGGCGCGCTCGTGGATTTCGATCAGCACGTCCATGCCCAGCGAAAGCGCGGCGTCCTCAATCTCGGCAGCTGCGCTGTCGTCGAGCGCCGCCATGATGATCAGGATGCAGTCGGCTCCGTGAGCGCGGGCTTCCACGACCTGATAGGGGTCGTACATGAAATCCTTGCGCAGCACCGGCAACGAAGTCGCCGCGCGCGCCGCCACCATGAAATCGAGATGTCCTTGAAACGAGGGCGTATCCGTCAGCACAGACAAGCATGCAGCGCCACCTTCTTCATACGCGCGCGCCAGCGCCGGCGGATCGAAGTCCGCACGGATCAAGCCCTTCGACGGCGAAGCCTTCTTGATCTCCGCGATCAGCGCGTAGTCACCGGCAGCAAGTTTAGCGCGGATGGCGCGAACAAACCCGCGCGGTGGTGACGCTGCCTTCGCCATGTCTTCGATTGCATGAAGCGGGCGCGCGCGCTTGGCCGCCGCGATCTCGTCGCGCTTATACACTTCGATTTTCGTTAGGATGTCGGACACGCGCATCCTCAGGCGTTGGAGACCGCAACAAGCTGCTGCAGCTTCGCCGCCGCCGCACCGCTGTCCAGCGATTTCGTGCCGAGTGTCACGCCTTCCTTCAAATCCTTGGCGCGGCCGGCAACGATCAAAGCTGCCGCCGCATTCAGCAGCGCGACATTGCGGAACGCGCCGGGCTTGCCGTCGAGCACGCCTTGCAGCGATATCGCGTTTGCGTCAGCGGGTCCGCCTTTCAGCGCATCGCCGTCGGCGCGCGGAAGCCCGCCGTCTTCCGGCGTGACCTCGAAGGTACGGATATTGCCGTTTTCCAGCGCCGCCACGAAGGTCGGACCGGTGAGGGTGATTTCGTCCAGCCCGTCGGAGCCATGCACCACCCACACGGATTCCGCGCCGAGATTTTTCAGAACCTGCGCCAGCGGCTGCACCCACTGCCGCGAAAACACGCCGACCATTTGCCGCGTCACGCCGGCCGGATTGGAGAGCGGTCCCAGCAGATTGAAGATTGTCCGGGTCGCCAGTTCGACGCGGGTCGGGCCCACGTTTTTCATGGCCGGATGATGCGACGGCGCGAACATAAAGCCGATACCGGCCTCGGCGACGCAGCGCCCAACCTGATCCGGCGTGATGTCGATCTTGACGCCGAGCGCGGACAGCACGTCCGCGGCACCCGAGCGCGACGACAGCGCGCGGTTGCCGTGCTTGGCGACGGGCACGCCGGCCCCCGCCACGATAAAGGACGCGCAGGTCGAGACGTTGACGGAGCCCGAACCATCGCCCCCGGTGCCGACCACGTCGACGGCCCCTGCGGGCGCCTTGACCCGCAGCATCTTGGCGCGCATCGCGGCCACCGCGCCGGTGATTTCCTCGACGGTCTCGCCGCGCACGCGCAACGCCATCAGCAGCCCGCCCATCTGTGACGGCGTGGCCTCGCCCGACATCATGCTGTTGAAAGCCGACGACGCCTCATCGCGCGACAGTGTCGCGCCGGTCGCGACCTTGCCGATGATCGATTTGAGATCGTCCATCACACGCTTTCGGGAAGGAAGAGAAGCGGCATCATCTGAAATATCAATTGTTCGCCGCGCCGGTCACTTGCGCCACCGCGGCCTCGTTGATCGCTTGTGCCGATGTCGGTTTCCAGCCGCGAGACGTACTGCGCGACCTGCTCGTCGCCGAGTCCGCGCTGCAGGGTCTCTTTCAGCTTCTTGGTCTCTTCCGAGGCCATATCGACCGGCGGCACGTTTACATCGGTGACGCGAAAGACGATCCACTCGCTGGGAGTTGCGCCCTGCGTCTGGTCCGCGGCACCCTTGGCAGTCCGGAACGCCGCCTCGATCGCGCTGCCTGGCAGGCCGGGCGCCGATCCGTTGCGCTTCACCGCGGCGGCGGTTTCCACCTTCAAGCCTAACGCTGCAGCCTCGTCCGCGAGCTTGCCGTCTTGTCCGAGCTTTTGAACCATCTCGGCCGATTTGGTGCGAAGCTGGCTGGTGATCTGATTTTCGCGCCAGCGCGCTTCGACCTGGTCCTTCACTTCATCGATCCCGCGCTCGCGCGACGGCGTGATGCCGAGCACGTCGAACCAGACATAGCCGCCATTGAACTGGATCGGGTCGTTATCGACGCCAACGTCGCTGGCGAAGGCCTGCGAAACGACATTGAGGCCCTGCGGGATGGTGGCAACCGGCTGTCCGTTGGGCGCGCGTCCCGATCGGTCGACGGCATCGATGGTGACAGCGGTGAGACCGAGCTTCTGCGCGGCCTCGACGACACTGGCGCCGCCGCCGCGCTCGTCTTCCATCTTGTTGTGCAGGTCGGCGACCGACGCGCGGGCGCGCTCGACCGCGATTTCGCGCTTGAGATTGGCGGCGGCGCTTTCGTAAGTAGGTTGAATGCCCGGCACGATCTGTCCGACCTTGACCAAGGCAACGCCGAAACGGCCTTGTCACCGGCTGGCTCACGTCGCCCGTCGGCAGCGCGAACGCCGCGTCGGCGATTGCGGGATCGATGATCTCGGATTTCGCGATGGAGCCAAGATCGACGTCGGCCGGATTGAGGCCGCGCTCCTTCGCCAGATCGTCGAACGACATCCCGCCCGTAATGCGTTCGCGGGCGGCGGCCGCCTCCTCGACGCTCGGAAAGATGATCTGCGAAACCTGGCGGCGTTCGGGGGTTGCGAGTTTGTCGCGGCGTTCCGCGAACACTTTCTTGGCGTCGTCATCGGACACTTCAGTCCATTTCCCGACTTCTTCAGGGTTGATGACGACAAAAGAGAGCTTGCGGTATTCGGGGGCGCGAAACTGGGTCTTGTGCTCGTCGAAATATCCGAGGAGCGTCTCAGGCGAGGGCGGATCGATCGCGCCCACCTGCGCCGCATCGAGCTTGATATATTCGACCGTGCGCTGTTCGTTCTGGAAGCGGCTGAGCGCGTCGATCAGCGTCTTCGACGGCTCCAGCCCTGCCGTTACCGTGCCGGCGATCTGGCGCCGCAGCGATACCCTACGCTGATCTGCGACATATCGCTGTTCGCTGTAGCCGAACTGGCGGATCGTGGCCTGGAAGCGTGCGGCGTCGAACGTGCCGCTAACGCCTTTGAAATTCGGATCGCTGTAAATCATACGCATGGTCTCGGCATCCGACTGTCCGAGCCCCATGCGGCGCGCGTTTTCGTCCAGCGCCGCCTCGGCGACCACCGTCTGCAGGACCGAGCGGTCGACGCCGAGCGCGCGCGCCTGATCCATGGTCAAAGGACGTCCGAACGAGCGTCCGATCTGCTGCAGCTTCTCGGTGTAAATCTGCCTGAACTGTTCGGTCGAAATTTCGGTCCGGCCAACTTTGGCCAGCGTCGATTGTCCGAAGCCACGGAAGATGTCCGCGATGCCCCAGACGCCAAAGCTGATGATCAGGACACCCATCACGACGCTCATGATGGCTTTGCCGAGCCAGTTCGATGAGGCTTTGCGTAGTCCTCGAAGCATTAAGTCCAACTTGTTCGCAGGAGGGAACCGGGTGCACGCCGAAGCGATGTTCGCAGCAGGGCGTCAGCCGGTTGATGGCGCATCATAAAGAGGCAACGGCTCGCTCGCAACCCTCGGCAGACTTTGGTGCCGCTGGACATCCCGGCTCGATCTGAGCTTATGTTGCGGGCTCAATTTATCTGCGACAGGAAACTGGAATGCGTACTGTTTTTGCGACGGCGGTCATGCTCGGCCTGACAATTACGGGAGCCGTCTCCGCGCAAGGGCCGCAAACTCAGGCACCCTGGGCTGTGGCTCAGAGTTCGGGCTTGGCTGGGCCGGACAACGCGACGCCACCGCCGGTGGCCGGCGCCAACAGCTTTGCCGAGAGCCAGGCGAAGAAACTGATCGAGTCCAAGGGCTACGAAAATGTTTCGCCGCTGGTCAATGACAGCCAGGGGATTTGGCACGGCACGGCGACAAAAGGGGACGCCAAGGTGGACGTCAGCGTCGATTATAAGGGGCACGTCAATGCGCGCTAGAATGGCGAAATTGCAATTTTCATTTTCGCGCCGGAGTGTCTTTAAGTGACGGTCACGATCTCAGGGTTGTTCGATGACTACGCCGACGCGCAGAAGGCTGTTTATCATCTCAAAGAAGCCGGCGTGGAGGAGGACGATATCAGTCTCGTCGCCAACAATTCCGAGAAATGGTATTCACCGGACTATGCGGCGGGCGCCGGCACGGGTGCTGCGATCGGTGCCGGATTTGGTGGGTTCGGTGGCTTGCTCGCGGGGCTGGGGCTTCTAGCAATTCCCGGTCTGGGCCCGGTGGTCGCGGCGGGATGGCTCGCTGCCGCTGCGGCCGGCGCCCTTGCGGTCGGCGCGGCCGGCGGGGTGATCGGCCTGTTAGCTGAAGCGGGTGTCGCCACCAACGACGCGGAAATCTATGCCGAGAGCATTCGCCGAGGCGGTAGCCTCGTCAGCGCCCGGGTGGGGGAAAGCGACAAGGAACGGCTTGAAGCAATCCTGCACCCATCGTCGGTGGACATCGCGCAACGTCGCGCTGCGCTGACATCGTCCGGATGGACGGCATTCGATCCCAAGGCGCCTGATTTCACCGTGGAAGAAGTTGCTCGCGAGCGCGAGCTTCGCAAGGCTGCCGGAGCGGCCAAGGTCACCTCATGACGCAAGCCATCCGGCCTCTCGTTGCCGGCAATTGGAAGATGAACGGCCTCAAGGAGTCGGCCGGGGAGCTTGGTCAGATGATCGCCGGCGTCGGCGATCTCTGGCGCAAGGTCGACCTGCTGATCTGTCCCCCGGCGCCGCTGATCTACACCTTCGCCGCCGTCGCAGTGGGATCGCGCATCGCAGTCGGCGCACAGGACTGCCATCCCAAGGCCTCCGGCGCCCACACAGGCGACATCTCGTCCGAGATGCTGGCGGACGCCGGCGCCACCGCCGTCATCGTCGGCCATTCCGAGCGGCGCGCGGACCACGGCGAAATAGACGCACTGGTGCGTCAAAAGGCCGAAGCGGCTTGGCGCGCGGGATTGACCGCGATCGTCTGTATCGGTGAGACGCGCGGGCATCGCGACGCCGGGGAAACGCTGAATGTTTGCGGTTCGCAGTTAAAGGGTTCGCTGCCTGACGGCGCCACGTCAGCCAATCTGGTGCTGGCTTACGAACCGGTGTGGGCGATTGGAACGGGGCTCACGCCGACTGTAAAAGATGTCGAGGGAGTTCATAGGTTTATTCGCGATTATCTCATGAGTAGGTTTAACGCGGAAGGCGCTAAAATCAGGTTGATTTATGGGGGCTCGGTCAAGCCGTCGAACGCGGCCGAATTGATGTCGATCGCCAACGTCAACGGCGCACTGGTTGGCGGCGCCAGCCTGAAAGCATCTGATTTTCTTGCGATCGCGGCCGGTGTCCCTAGCTAGAAAAGCGTTGGCTTTTATCGGCCGGGGGTGACAACGGCCGGTTCGGTCGTGTAACACCGCGCGACTTCAAATCCCGCAACAACGAGGAGCAGCGCCAGCCGGGCGCCTTCGTTTTGCGATGGAAGGTTTTCGAGATGCAGACTGTCGTTATCGTGATCCACCTGATGATCGTCGCGACGCTGATCGCCACGGTGCTGCTGCAGAAGTCCGAAGGCGGCGGCCTAGGTGTCGGCGGGGGCGCGGGCTTCATGTCGAGCCGCGGCACAGCCAACCTCTTGACGCGCACGACGGCGGTCCTCGCGGTCGGCTTTTTCCTAACCAGCCTGGTGTTGTCGTGGCTCGCAAGCTACGACCGCAAGCCAAGCTCTGTTATCGACAGCAGTCCGTCGTCGCAGTCCCAGCCGGGGGGGCCCGTAACGCCGATCTCACCGCCGTCAAGCGGCGGCATCCTGGATTCGCTCAAGAAATCCGACGAGCGACCCCAGACTCCGGAAACGCCGGCAGGTCCGCAGGCGCCGCGGTCGCAATAAAGCAGTGCGGCCATGCGGGATGCTATTTGGGCATTCCGCATTAACAATGGCCACTAACATACTGACGCAGCTTCTATTGCTGCGTAATCCACAACGCGAAAGCTGATTGGCTGAAAGAGGCGATTCGTTTTGGCGAATCGCATCGGCAGGCTTAAAGGTTGGGCCCCATGGCGCGGTATATTTTCATCACCGGCGGCGTGGTTTCCTCGCTCGGAAAAGGTCTGGCTTCGGCGGCGCTGGGCGCTTTGCTGCAGGCGCGGGGCTACAAGGTGCGGTTGCGCAAGCTCGACCCTTATCTCAACCTCGATCCCGGAACGATGTCGCCCTACCAGCACGGCGAAGTGTTTGTCACCGACGACGGCGCGGAGACTGATCTCGACCTCGGCCATTACGAGCGTTTTACGGGCCGTCCCGCCACCAAGCAGGACAACATCACCACCGGCCGTATCTATCAGGACATCCTGACCAAGGAACGCCGCGGCGATTACCTCGGCGCCACGATCCAGGTCATCCCGCACGTCACCAACGCGATCAAGGATTTCATCCTCGACAGCAACGATGAGTATGATTTCGTGCTGTGCGAGATCGGCGGCACGGTGGGCGATATCGAGGGCCTGCCGTTCTTCGAGGCGATCCGCCAGATCCGCAACGACCTGCCGCGCGATCACGCCATTTACATCCACCTGACGCTATTGCCCTTCATACCCAGCGCGGGGGAACTCAAGACCAAACCAACCCAGCATTCCGTCAAGGAACTGCGCTCCATCGGCATCCAGCCCGATATCCTGCTGTGCCGCACCGATCGGCCGATCCCCCCCGGCGAGCGGGCCAAGCTGGCGCTGTTCTGCAACGTGCGCGAGAGCGCCGTCATCGAGGCGCGCGACGTCGACAACATCTATGCGGTGCCGGAGGCCTATCACGACGCCGGCTTGGACGACGAAGTGCTGGCCGCTTTCGGCATTACGCCGAAAATACCGCCGGCGCTGCAAAGCTGGCACGTCATCAACGAGCGCGTGCGCAATCCCGAGGGCGCGGTGACCATCGCGATCGTCGGCAAATACACCGGCATGAAGGATGCCTACAAATCGCTGACCGAAGCGCTGTCCCACGGCGGCATCGCCAACAAGGTAAAGGTCAATCTGGACTGGATCGAGAGCGAGGTGTTCGAAAACGAGGACCCGGCGCCGTTTCTCGAACACGTCAACGGCATCCTGGTGCCCGGCGGCTTCGGCCAGCGCGGCGCCGAAGGCAAAATCCGCGCGGCGCAGTTCGCCAGGGAGCGCGATGTTCCGTATTTCGGCATCTGTTTTGGCATGCAGATGGCGGTGATCGAGGCGGCGCGAAATCTGGTCGGCATCGAAGAGGCGAATTCAACGGAATTCGGGCCGACGCCGGAGCCGCTGGTCGGCCTGATGACGGAATGGCTGCGGGGCAATGAGCTCGAGAAGCGATCCAAGGCCGGCGACCTCGGCGGCACCATGCGTCTCGGCGCCTACGACGCGACATTGCGGCGGGGCAGCCGGGTATCGGAGGTTTACGGCGGCGCGACCGAGATTTCCGAGCGCCACCGCCATCGCTACGAGGTCAACACGGCTTACAAGGACCGTCTGGAGCAGCACGGCTTGCGGTTTTCAGGGCTGTCGCCCGACGGCGTGTTGCCGGAGATTGTCGAATACGAGGACCATCCCTGGTTCATCGGCGTGCAGTTTCACCCCGAATTGAAGTCGCGCCCATTCGAGCCGCACCCGCTGTTCGCGTCGTTTGTGCAGGCGGCGATGGCGCAATCGAGGCTGGTGTAGATCATCCTGCAATTCGCTATTTTGACGGGCCGGCGTTTATGTCACAACCGACGTTCTGGCGGTTGCAAGAACAACAATTCGGGAGAACCCAATGATCGTTGAAATGCGCGTCTATCGTTGCTTGCCGGGCAGGCTGCCGGCGCTGTTGAAGCGCTTCGAGAACACGACGCTAAAGCTCTGGGAAAAGCACGGCATCAAGCAGGCCGGATTCTTCACCACGCTGATCGGCGAATCCAATCACGAACTCACTTATTTCTTGGCTTGGGAATCCCTCGCCGACCGCGAGAAGAAATGGAACGCATTTCAGAGCGATCAGGCATGGATCGATGCGCGGGCGAAGTCCGAAGCGGACGGACAGATCATCGGCAATATCGTCAGTCAGCTGCTGGTGCCGACCGCGTTCTCGTCGGTGAAATGAGCGCGGTCCGGCCAAGCTGTTCAACGCAACGCTGATATTCGATAGGTCCTGGAGGGTTGATCCGGCAGGTCGTGCCCGGCATGGTCGGGCCGGAAAAGGATCGCACCTTGAACGCTGATATCTCAGCCGCATCAGTTGTTACCGCCGGGCCGGTCAAATTCGGCAACAACCTGCCGCTCGCGGTGATCGCCGGGCCGTGCCAGCTCGAGAGCCGCGCGCACGCGCTCGAGGTGGCGGCCGCGTTGAAGGAGATCGCGGCGCGGCTGAAGATCGGTCTCGTTTACAAGACCTCGTTCGACAAGGCCAACCGCACCAGCGCTTCGGCGGCACGCGGCATTGGGCTCAAGCAGGCGCTGCCGATCTTCGCGGAAATCCGCGCGCTCGGGTTGCCGGTACTGACAGACGTGCACGAAGTCTCGCAGTGCGCGGAGGTCGCGCAAGCCGTAGATATCCTGCAGATTCCCGCGTTCCTTTGCAGGCAGACCGATCTGCTGGCGGCCGCGGCGTCAACTGGCAAGGTTGTGAACGTCAAGAAAGGCCAGTTCCTCGCGCCTTGGGACATGGCGAATGTGGTCGCCAAGATTACTGCCGGCGGCAACCGTAACGTGCTGGTAACCGAGCGCGGCGCTTCCTTCGGCTACAACACTCTGGTTTCTGATATGCGCGCGCTGCCGATCCTGGCGCGCACCACCGGCGCGCCTGTTGTCTTCGACGCCACGCATTCGGTGCAGCAGCCCGGCGGCAAGGGCACGTCATCCGGCGGCGAACGCGAATTCGTTCCGGTACTGGCGCGCGCGGCGGTGGCAGTCGGCGTCGCCGGCGTTTTCATCGAGACCCATCCCGATCCGGACCATGCGCCTTCCGATGGGCCCAACATGGTGCCGCTGCGCGAATTCGAGGCGTTGATACGGTCGCTGATGGCGTTCGACGCACTTGCCAAGGGCGTAGCGCGTTGATGGGGGCGGGCAGGGCTGCTGCTGCATGAAGCCGCACTTACCGCCGGTCCTGAATATCATCGCATTGGCGACCTTCGCCGCAAGCCTGTCGGCGCGGGCGCTCGATCCCGTGCTGCCGCACGTCGCTGACGATTTTGGCGTCAGCATTGCGACCGCGGCCGCCTTCGCCGCGGTATTCGCTTTTACGTTCGCCATCGTGCAGCCGGTGCTAGGCGCTGCGGCCGATCTGTTCGGTAAGGCGCGGCTGATGATCGTGTGCCTGGTGCTGCTCGGTCTGGCCAATGTTCTCGGCGCGCTGGCAACGTCATTCTCCATGCTGTTCGTCACCCGCATTCTTGCGGGCGTTGCGTCGGGCGGCGTGTTTCCGGTCGCGCTTGGACTTACCAGCGACCTCGTCGCTCCGGAAAAGCGGCAAATCGCGATTGGGCGCACGCTGGCAGGCGCCATGACCGGTAACCTCCTCGGCGCTTCGCTGTCCGGCCTGATCGGCGATTTCCTCGGCTGGCGCGGCGTGCTGGCCGTGCTCGGCGTCCTCGTGATCGCAGCGTCCGCGGCTGTCGCCGTCGGCTTTCGCGGCGCGGCGCTTACGCACAATCCATCGAAAATGGATTTTGGCGTGCTGCGGCATGGCTATCGCACCATCTTCGCCAACCCGAACGCCAAGATCAGCTATTCAGCGGTATTCATCGAAGGCTGCTGCGTGCTCGGGCTGTTTCCATTCATCGCGTCGTTCCTGTTCGAACTAGGCGTCACCAGCCTTTCCATTAGCGGTCTCGTCATCGCCGGCTTTGCTGTCGGCGGCCTCTTCTACACCATCACCGTGTCGCGCTTTCTGCCGCGGCTCGGTGTCAAGGGCATGATGATTTCAGGCGGGCTGGTAATGGGACTGCAACTGGCCATCGTCGCATTCGGCCCGCCGTGGCAGTTTCAGGCCGGAAGCTTCATCCTGATGGGCTGGGGCTTTTACATGTTGCACGGATCGTTGCAGGTATTCGCCAGCGAACTCTCGGTGCAGGCGCGCGCAACCGCGTTGTCGCTGCATTCGTTTTTCTTTTTCATGGGCCAGACCGTGGGGCCGATCGCCTACGGGTTCGGCATTCTGAATCTTGGCAAAATACCCACCTTGCTGGCGAGCGCGGTGGTTATCGCGGCATTGGGCTTTGGCTGCGCGCGCTGGCTTCGCCAGACCAGACCGGCGGATGCCGCCGAGCGGCCCGAGGTGCAGCCGTAGAGTGGCGCAACAAATCAATCAGCGCGTGCTTCTCAGCACACCGCTGCCTCCTCCGACTCCTACGCCGATGCTGCCGCCCACCTTTGCGCAGATCGAGGTACCCGCAACAGGAGCGAAACCGGCGCCGTATACGGCACAGGGATTATGTAGCTTTCCCGCCAGTTTAGGCTGCATCTGGTTGCCGTCGCGCAGCTTGGCGCCGTCGATTTTTCCGGTTGCCTGTGCAATAGCGCCATCGGGCAACGCAAGAATTGTAGCCGCGATCACAAAAACAAAAATTCGCATTGTCATCCCCGCCCGCGGTAGGGCGCCACGCCTTGATCCGGAATCCACACGCCTTTTGGCAGCTTGCCTGTCTGCCAGAACACGTCGATGGGAATGCCGCCGCGCGGATACCAGTAGCCGCCGATGCGCAGCCATTTCGGTTTGATCTCGGCCGCGATGCGCCTGCCGATCGCGACCGTGCAGTCCTCGTGGAATGCGCCGTGGTTGCGGAAGCTCGCGATATAGAGTTTCAGCGATTTGGACTCCAGCAGCCACTGCTGCGGCACATAGTCGATCATCAGGTGCGCGAAATCGGGCTGGCCGGTGACCGGACAGAGCGACGTGAATTCCGGCGCCGTGAAGCGCACCACGTAATCGGTGTCATTTTGCGGATTGGGGACGCGGTCGAGCTTGGCTTCATCGGGCGTGCGCGGCCATTCCACGGCTCGGCCGAGCTGCAGCCTTGATGACCCTGTTGAGTTTGCGGGGCGTCTTCGACATGGTGATCTCCGGCTGTCTGATTAGCCAATAGGGCCGCCGAGGTCACGCGGCCTTTTCCCACTGGATGCATTGCGGTAGAAGCGGCGCGAACGTTCCCCGCGCATTGAAAGGCTTTTCATGACCGCCATCGTCGACATCATCGGCCGCGAGATTCTTGATAGCCGCGGCAATCCCACGGTCGAGGTCGACGTCGTGCTCGAGGACGGCTCGATGGGACGTGCGGCGGTGCCGTCTGGCGCGTCGACCGGCGCGCATGAGGCGGTGGAGCTTCGGGACGGCGACAAGGCGCGCTATCTTGGCAAGGGCGTGCGGAAAGCCGTCGAGGCAGTCAACGGTGAAATCTTCGACGCGCTCGGCGATCTGGCGGTCGAGCAGCAGGTGCTGATCGATCAGATCATGATCGACCTCGACGGCACGCCGAACAAGAGCCGGCTCGGCGCCAATGCCATTCTCGGCGTTTCGCTCGCGGTCGCAAAGGCCGCTGCGGAATCCTTCGACATGCCGCTGTATCGGTACGTCGGCGGCACCTCAGCGAGAACGTTGCCGGTGCCGATGATGAACATCATCAACGGCGGCGTGCACGCCGACAACCCCATCGATTTCCAGGAGTTCATGATCATGCCGGTCGGCGCCAAAACATTCGCCGAGGCGCTGCGCTGTGGGTCGGAGATTTTCCACACGCTGAGAGGTGAACTGAAGAAAGCCGGCCACAATACCAATGTCGGCGACGAGGGCGGCTTTGCGCCGAACCTGCCGTCGGCGGATGCCGCGCTCGAGTTTGTTATGGGCGCGATCGGCAAGGCCGGTTACAAAGCAGGCGACGACGTGATGCTGGCTCTGGATTGCGCCGCCACCGAGTTCTTCAAGGATGGCAATTATGTCTACGGCGGCGAGAATAAAACTCGCAGCCGTTCCGAGCAAGCAAAATACCTCGCCGACCTGGCTTCGCGCTATCCGATCGTCTCGATCGAAGATGGTATGAGCGAGGACGACATGGATGGCTGGAAGGAACTTACCGATCTGATTGGAGCTAAGTGCCAGCTTGTTGGCGACGATCTGTTCGTCACCAATGTGACGCGGCTTGCCGACGGCATCAAGAACGGCCGCGCCAACTCCATCCTCGTCAAGGTCAATCAGATCGGTACGCTCACCGAGACACTGAGCGCGGTGGAGATGGCGTACAAGGCCGGTTACACCGCCGTGATGTCGCATCGCTCCGGCGAAACCGAGGATTCCACCATCGCCGATCTCGCGGTCGCGACCAATTGCGGCCAGATCAAAACTGGATCGCTCGCGCGCTCCGACCGCACCGCGAAGTACAACCAATTGCTGCGCATCGAGCAGGAACTAGGTACGCAGGCGATATATGCGGGCAGGGCGACGCTGAAGGCTTTGGCATAAAGCTCACGTTCGATTTGATGGGCTTCAGTGCGGCATCCTGACGTAGAAGGGATTGCCGGGAGGCGGGGACAGCACGGGCTTCCAATCCGTCAGCATTTGCAGGGTGTAGGTGTCGTAGCGCACCCCTCGCCAAATCAGATCGACATCGTCAATCGTGTTCAGCGCTGCTGTTGTCTGTTGCAGAATCTTTATATTCGGATCGTCCTTGCGTGCGACCAACAGGCCAATGGGGCCATTGAGCGTTGTCTTGTCCGTTATGAAATCGAGATATCTGATGCGTTCGTTGATCTGAACGACGGGAAACCGATCTTTCAGATGCCATCGCAGTATCGCGTGCGTGCGGTAATCGATCGTTGCGAACCAGCTTGCCCCAGCCTTTTTCAAATCCTGTTCCGCGGTTTGGGTGAGCGGTCCAAAACCTGCTTCGTTTCCGATAGAATCATGCGGGCCTAAATAATTTGCGCTCCCGGCCAAATAATAAAGCGATACGGCCGCAACCAAGATAACGCCGGAAACGATAGAAGGAGAAATCCACGTCAATGGTGACGTAGGATTTTCCTGCCGCCACACTTTCAGATTGCTCATCATAGCGGCGAAACCAAACGGCCAGACAAACAGCGGCCAGCTGTCGCCGATCCGCAGCGAGAACGATTGCCAGACGAAAAATCCCAACGGAAATAGCACGCAGGTCGACAGCAGGATCGCGACAGGGTCTTTTGCTCGATAGCCTCGCCACGCCAGCATGCTTGTTCCCATCATCATCACGGGAAACAGCACCGGGCCGACCAGGGCAAACTGCTGACCCAGGAGATCGAGCAGAAATTTCGGCGACCATTCGTCAAGTTGTGGCATGCGATCGAGTTGGAATCGGAAGGAGACCCAATCGTGAGCGGCATTCCAGTAAAGCACCGGTGAGAAAAGGGTGAGGGCGATGAGCCCGCTAAACCAGAAATAAGGACTCGAGAAATGTTTCATCCGCCATGGCGGGACGATCACGTAAGCCAAAACCGCGGGGAATAGCAGAACAGCCGTATATTTCGACAGCAGCGCGAGGCCGCCGAATAAGCCGACCAGCAGCCACCAGCGCAAGTCGGCCGACAATGCCAGCCTGACCAGCGCCCAGACCATTGCGAGCGCAAATACGATGAGCGGCGTGTCTGGTCCGATCTTCGCCATCAGCAGTCCGTAGTCGACCGCGGCTTCTGGCAGCAGCACGACGGCTACGACATAACGAAAGTCGCGCACCGTCCGCCACACGATGTCCGCGAGCAGAAGCTGCATTAGCGGCATGGCGAGAAGCCCGGTGGATCGGACCCCAAGATTGGTGTCGCCGAAAATAAAGGTGCCGAAGCGGACCCACCACGCAATCATCGGCGGATGGTCGAAATACGAAATGGCGTTCTCTTTCGACCACGTCCAATAGTAGGCCTCATCGACGCGCAGCTCGACGGTGCAGGCAAAGATAGCGCGCAACGCCGTGAAACCTATGATGACGGCGACACAGACCGTAAATAAGACATACGGATTTTCGTACCGCGTGAAATAAGACGGACGCGATATCATCGAAAAGGACCAGCGAGATTAAACCGTTGCATCATTCAAATGTGCTTCTGACATCCAACGGACGATAAGCCGACATGAATGCCGGCCGTCAATCGCGCCACCATTCAAATCGGTTTTGAGGCGTCGCTTAGCGAAAACTCGGGCATATCGCATGTTTACGGCTTTTGCCTGCTGGAGTAACAAGGTGATCTCGGCGCGCTAGCCCTTCACCGCGCCGACTTATGATCCAGTTTCTCCAAAAAGAAGATTTGTGCCGCCGATGACAGCTTCGTTTCTTGGAGAGATCGTTTGGGCCGTTGGAGTGGTGGCCTGGTTTGTGATCCGCTATCCCTTCGTGCGCAGGGCAGGGCGGATTGCCATTCTGCGCCGCGAGGGCTCGACCCGCGAGAAGGCCTTGCTTGCCCTCAGCGCCGTGGGGCTGTTTTTCGTTCCCGTGATTTATCTCGCGACCGGCTGGCCGAGCGCCGCGGATTACAATCTGAATTATCCGGCGGTCCTTGTCGGGGCGCTGGTATTCGCCGGATCGCTGTACCTTTTCCGCCGCTCCCACAAGGATTTGGGACGTCAGTGGTCGGCCGCTCTGGAAATACGCGAGAGCCATCAGATCGTGCGGACGGGAGTCTACAGCAGCATCCGCCATCCGATGTACACCTCATTCTGGCTGTGGGCGCTGGCCCAGGCTTTTCTGCTGCCGAATGCGGTGGCCGCGCTGAGCGGAGTTGTAGCCATCGCGATCATGTACTTCGCGCGCGTGGCGCATGAAGAGCAGATGATGATCGATTTTTTCGGCGACGATTATCGGCGCTATATGACTGAAACCAAACGGATCATTCCGGGCATTTATTGAACACTCCCCGGGGCGGCTGCGATGTGGAAAGGCTCCAGATGAATTCCCAGAACAAGACCGCGCTTGAGCTGCGCTCCCTGATCAGGAACAGCGGCGAACTCGAATTGTCGCTGGCACAAGTTGCGATCCCCGAACCGGGCGTCGATGAAGTCCTCGTTCGCGTCGAGGCCTCGCCGATCAACCCATCCGATCTCGGGCTGCTTGTCGGAGCCGCGGATATGTCGACGGCCAGGACGTCCGGCAGCGGCGACGCGACCGTTGTCACCGCCAAAGTTCCGGAAACCGCGATGAAAGCGATGGCCGGGCGTCTCGATGAATCGATGCCGGTCGGGAACGAGGGCGCCGGCGTCGTCGTGAAGGCAGGTGCTTCCGAGGCGGCGCAGGCGCTGATGGGCAAGACCGTGGCGATGATCGGCGGCGCGATGTACGCGCAGTACCGCACGATGCGGGCGAAGGATTGCCTCATGCTCCCGCCGGGTACGACGGCGGCGGAAGGCGCGTCGTGCTTCGTCAATCCGCTGACGGCGCTGGGCATGACGGAAACCATGCGCCGCGAGGGTCATAAGGCCCTTGTGCATACCGCGGCCGCATCGAATCTCGGCCAGATGCTTAACAGGATATGCCTCAAGGACGACATTGCGCTCGTCAACATCGTGCGCAATGCGGAGCAGGCAGACATCCTTCGCGAGCATCGGCGCAAAGCATGTGGTCGATTCCACCGCGCCGACATTCATGGACAATCTGACCAACGCGCTGGTTGAAACCGGCGCGACGATGGCCTTCGATGCCATCGGCGGCGGCAAGCTCGCCGGGCAAATCCTGACCTGCATGGAGATTGCCGCCAACAAGACCGCCAAGGTCTATAGCCGCTACGGATCGAGCGTTCACAAGCAGGTCTACGTCTACGGCGGCCTCGATCCGCGTCCAATTGAATTGAACCGCGCGTTCGGAATGGCTTGGGGCGTCGGCGGCTGGCTGCTTTTTCCGTTCCTGCAGAAAATCGGACCGGCCGACGGCGCGAGGCTAAGGCAGCGCGTGGTCGACGAACTTAAGACGACCTTCGCCAGCCATTACACGCAAGTGGTGTCGCTGCAGGAGGCGCTGCAACTCCAAAACATCGCCGCCTACACCAGACGCGCGACCGGCGAGAAGTATCTCATCAACCCGAACAAAGTTGGCTGATAACCGCGGAGACACACCATGACCAAGCCAGAGGCGGACACCGACAAGCGTATTCCCCCGTCTTCCTCTCGACGAAAATTCCTGCGCGACGGAGGCGCGGCGGTTGGCGGTGCATTGGCAGCAGGCCTGGCGGGCGACACCGCCGCGCGAGCGGCAACCGCAACGGACAATCTGCCGCCCAATATTCCCGAGTGGATGAAAGTGCCGGGCGATCCCGTCGGCAGTCAGCTGTACGGGACGCCTTCGACATTCGAAAAGGGCGTTGTGCGCAATGTGCCGAAGAACCAGCAGCAATACATTTCGGCGTCAAGCCGTTCGCCATTGCAGGATCTCGACGGCATCATTACGCCGAACGGGTTGTTTTACGAGCGCCATCACGGCGGCATTCCAGAAATCGATCCGGCGCAGCACCGGCTGATGATTCATGGTCTGGTGAACAAGCCACTGATCCTGACCATGGATGACATCCGGCGCTTTCCGTCGCAGTCCCGCATCCATTTCCTCGAATGTTCGGGCAACCCCGTCTACACCAAGCCCTATGGCAAGACAGCCTCCGACCTTGTCGGACTTGTCAGCTGCGCGGAATGGACCGGTGTCAGCCTCAAGCTGGTGCTGCAGGAGGCGGGATTGCAGTCTTCCGCCAAATGGGTCGTTGCCGAAGGCGCCGACGCCGCGGCGCTGACGCGCAGCATTCCGATCGAGAAATGCCTTGAGGATGCAATGCTGGTCTACAGCCAGAACGGCGAGCGGCTGCGACCCCAGCAGGGCTATCCGCTGCGCCTGTTGTTGCCGGGCTTCGAAGGCAACATGAACGTGAAATGGTTGCGCCGGCTGAGGGTCGCCGACGCGCCGACCTATTCGCGGGAGGAGACCTCGAAATACACCGACTTGATGCCGGATGGCACCGCGCGCGAATTCACCTTCTACATGGAGGCGAAATCGATCATCACGCGTCCTTCGGGTGGGCAAAGAACCGCTCCCGGCTTTCATGAGATCACCGGAATCGCCTGGAGCGGTCACGGCAAGATCAAACGCGTCGACGTGTCAGTCGATGGCGGCAAGAATTGGCAAGAGGCGACGCTGCAAGAACCGGTTCTGACACGAGCCCTGACGCGGTTCAGGTTTCCCTGGCAATGGGACGGCAAGCCGGCCGTCATCATGAGTCGCGCCACCGATGAGAAAGATTACGTGCAGCCCACCTTCGCCGAGCTGGTGGCGGTGCGCGGTGTAAATTCGTTCTACCACAACAACGCAATTCAGCCGTGGCGGATCGATGCGCAGGGGGAGATCACAAATGCGAACGCGTGATCTTGCAGTCGCCGCATCAGCCGCACTTTTCGTGGCGATGGTGCCGGCGAGCGCGCAAACGCCTTATGGTATTGGTCGTTTGGCGACGCCGGCGGAAATCGCCGGTTGGAATATCGATATCGACCGCGATGGTCACAACCTGCCGCCGGGCAGCGGCACTGTTGCTCATGGACGTGAGGTTTTTGCCGAACAGTGCGCGGCATGCCATGGCGCGCAGGGGGAGGGTGGGATCGGCGACCGGCTGGTTGGCGGTCAAGGGACGCTTGCAAGCGCAAGGCCGATCAAAACCGTCGGCAGCTACTGGCCGTACGCGCCGACGCTATTCGATTATATCCGTCGCGCGATGCCACAGAATGCACCGCAATCGCTGAGCGATGACGATGTCTACGCGGTGTCGGCCTATGTCCTGAGCCTCAACGGCGTGCTGCCGGCCGATGCCGCGCTGGACGCCAAGACGCTGCCGGCGATCAAGATGCCGAACCGTGAGATGTTCTCTGACGACCCGCGCCCGGACGTGAAGAATCCGGCGTGCATGAAGGATTGCTGAGAGCGAACGACAAATCCATGGAGAAATGCATGAATGGGCCGCTTGCGGGCATCAAGGTGATCGAGATCGGGCAGGCCGTCGCGGGGCCGATGGCCGGCATGATCCTCGGCGACATGGGCGCCGAGGTCATCAAGATCGAGAAGCATGACGGCGGCGATGACGCGCGGGCGTGGGGACCGCCCTTCATCGACGGCGATTCCATGCTGTTTCATTCGATGAACCGCAACAAGAAATCGGTAACGCTCGATATCAAGAATCCCGAAGATGTGGCGAAGCTGAAGACGCTGGTGGGCGATGCCGATATTCTGATCCAGAATCTGCGCTCGGGCATCGTCGCCGAACTCGGCATCGGTCCGGACGTGATGTGCGCGCTTAATCCGCGGCTGATCTATTGCTCGGTGTGGGCGTTCGGCAAGAACGGACCCTTGCGCAACGCGCCGGGCTTCGATCCGCTGCTGCAGGCCTATGGTGGCGTGATGTCGCTGACGGGACGGCCGGACGATCCGCCGACATTTTGCGCGCCGGCCATCAACGACCGCGCCACCGCGCAGTGGTGTGTGATCGGCGCGCTCGGCGCGTTGCAGGCGCGGCATCACACCGGCAAGGGCTGCGTGATCGACACCTCGCTGTTCGACAGCGCGGTGGCATGGGTCGAAGGTCCGCTCAATGGCTACAATTACAACGGCAATGTGACCAAGAGGGCTGGCGGCGCCAGTTTCACGCTGGTGCCGTATCAGGTTTTCGAAACGTCCGACCGGCCGATCTGCATCGCCGCCGGCAACGATCGCCTGTTTGCAAAATGCGCGAGCGTGCTCGGTCATCTCGAATGGGCCAGCGATCCGCGGTTTGTTCTGGTACGCGACCGCGCGGCCAATCGCGCCGCGCTGATCGACCTGATGAAGCCTGTCTTGCTGACACGCAGCCGCGCTGAATGGATGGCGACGCTGGAAAAAGTCGGCGTCCCCTGCAGTCCGGTCAACGATATCGCCGAACTCTCGCAGACCGAACAGCTCAAGGCGGCCGATCTGCTGCGCAACCTGCCGGGTACCGATCTCAATGTGGTCGGCCTTCCCATCGTGTTCGACGGAAAGCGCCCGTACCCGCACTCGGATGCACCTAAATTAGGCGAGCACAACGACGAGATTTTTTCGCGGCGGCGGGCCACGGCGGCAGAATAATTTTCTTTTCGATCGAAGCTGGCGCGGCCGCGATCCATGCACTTGCATCTTTTTTGGAGATTGTTAGGTTGCCCACGAGCCACTTTGGCACCATTCAATTCGAGGACATCCCATGGCCACCCACACCATTGCCGTCATCGTCGGCAGCCTTCGCAAGGAAGCCTATACGCTCAAGATCGCCAATGCGTTCGCGCGGCTGGCCCCGGAGTCACTGAAGCTCAATGTCGTTACGCTGCACGGCCTTTCGTTTTTCAGTCAGGACCATGAAACCGATCCGCCTGCCGACTGGCTGAAATTCCGCGAAACGCTCCAGCAATCCAAGGGCGTGCTGATCGTGACGCCCGAATACAACCGCTCGATTCCCGGCGTGTTGAAAAACGCCATCGACATCGGCTCGCGGCCCTATGGGAAAAGCTCGTTCCTGAGCAAGCCGATGGGCATCGTCAGCAATTCGCCGGCCCCGCTCGGCGGCGTCAATGCGGCCAAGCATCTGCAGCAAATTCTGCCGGGTATCAGCGGGCCGATCCTGCAGCAGCCGGAAACCTATCTCAACAACGTCGGTGACGGATTCGACGATAAGGGCAACCTGACCAAGGAACCGCTGCAGAAAATCATGAAGCAGTACATCGATGCCTACGCGGCGTTCGTGGAAAAGTATCACGGATAGTCCGGCACCGTTCTGGCCGGATGTTAGGCTGTCATTAACCAGGCGGTCGCATCTTGGGGCATGGTCACTCGCAGCCGGCTCAAATCTCTGCTTACCGGGCTCGCCCTCTATACGTTGGCGGCGGCGATGGTTGGCTATTTCGGCGTCAACGCCTACACCGGCAAGTACGGCCTGAATGCGCGTCAGGAACTCGATCAGGACATCATTGCCCTGACATCCGAACTGGTGCGGCTGAAAAAAGAGCGTACCGAGGGCGAGCAGCGTGTCTCGCTGCTGCGATCCGACCGTGTCGATCCCGACATGCTTGATGAGCGCGTACGCTTTCAACTCGACTATGCCGATCCCCGCGATCTCGTTCGTTCGACCAAAGCGAACTGAACCTCAAGTTCACACCGCATCCGGCACGAATGTTGCTCACTTCGCAGTGCGGCAAAGCAATTTTGTCGCGGTGCCACGCAATCCTTTCATGGCGATTTGAGTTGGGGTAGAGAGGACCATCAACTCGCACCGGAATTGCTATGGCCGCACCGAAAAAAAGTACCGCAAAAGAAGTCGGGAAACGGGTCCCGCGATCCATCCATCGTCGAGTTCACTAAAGAACAGGAATTGAGCGCTCTGCGCGACATGCTGCTGATCCGGCGCTTCGAGGAAAAGGCCGGCCAGCTTTACGGCATGGGAGCGATCGGCGGCTTCTGCCACCTTTACATCGGCCAGGAAGCCATTGTCGTCGGCATGCAGATGGCCCTGAAGAAGGGCGATCAGGTCATTACCGGCTACCGCGACCACGGCCATATGCTGGCATGCGGCATGGAAGCCAAGGGCGTGATGGCGGAACTGACCGGGCGCTTTGGCGGCTATTCCAAAGGCAAAGGCGGCTCCATGCACATGTTCAGCAAGGAGAAGAACTTCTTTGGCGGCCACGGCATCGTCGGCGCGCAGGTTTCGCTCGGCACGGGGCTCGCCTTTGCTAACAACTACCGCGAAAATGATTTCGTCAGCCTGGCTTATTTCGGCGACGGTGCTTCAAACCAGGGCCAGGTCTACGAGAGCTTCAACATGGCGGAGCTCTGGAAGCTGCCGGTGATCTACGTCATCGAGAACAACCGCTACGCCATGGGCACGTCCGTGACGCGCTCGTCCGCGCAAACCGATTTTTCCAAGCGCGGCGTCTCCTTCAATATTCCGGGCGAAAAAGTCGACGGCATGGACGTGCGCGCCGTCAAGGCAGCCGGTGACAAGGCCGTGGCATGGTGCCGCGCGGGCAAGGGACCGTTCATTCTGGAAATGAATACCTACCGCTACCGCGGACACTCGATGTCCGATCCGGCGAAATACCGCACGCGCGAGGAGGTCGATAAGGTCCGCCACGATCAGGATCCGATCGAGCAGGTGCGCAATCGCCTGCTTGGCGCGGGCACGACTGAACAGGATCTCAAGGCTATTGACGCCGAAGTTCGCGAGATCGTCAACGCGTCGGCGGATTTTGCACAGCACGACGCCGAACCTGATCCTTCCGAACTCTACACCGATATCTACCGCTAAGCGCGCAAGCTTTACGTTCTGGAGTTACTATGCCCATTCAAGTGCTGATGCCCGCGCTGTCGCCGACCATGGAGAAGGGCAACCTTGCAAAATGGCTGAAGAAGGAAGGCGAGGCGATCAAGTCGGGCGATGTCATCGCGGAGATCGAAACCGACAAAGCCACCATGGAAGTCGAGGCGACCGATGAAGGCACGCTCGGCAAGATATTGATCGCCGAGGGCACTCAGGACGTTGCGGTCAACACGCCGATCGCGACGATCCTCGCGGACGGAGAAGATGCGTCCGCTGCTTCTTCCTCTGCCAATGCTGCCCCCCACCCGGCGCCTGCGGCGCCACCCTCCCCACCGCAAGCGGGGGGAGGGAAAGATGGCGCTGAGGCGAAACAAGGCGATCCCTCCCCCCCGAAGTATGGGGAGGGTGGCGCAGCGAAAGCTGCGTCGGGTATGGGGGCTAAACCTGCTGCCGCCGAACCCGATCCCGAGGTGCCTGAAGGCACCGAGATGGTGATGATGACCATCCGCGACGCGCTGCGCGACGCCATGGCCGAAGAAATGCGGCGCGACCCCGATGTGTTCATCATGGGCGAGGAAGTCGCCGAATATCAAGGTGCCTATAAAGTTACTCAAGGGCTGCTGCAGGAATTCGGCGCGCGGCGCGTGATCGATACGCCGATCACCGAGCATGGCTTTGCCGGCGTCGGCGTCGGCGCGGCGATGGCCGGACTGAAGCCGATCGTCGAATTCATGACCTTCAATTTCGCCATGCAGGCGATGGACCAGATCATCAATTCCGCCGCGAAGACGCTTTATATGTCCGGCGGGCAAATGGGCTGCGCGATCGTATTTCGCGGGCCCAATGGTGCGGCCTCGCGCGTCGCTGCGCAGCACAGCCAGGATTATTCGTCTTGGTATTCGCAGGTGCCGGGGCTGAAGGTGATCGCGCCGTATTCGGCCGCCGACTACAAAGGCCTCCTGAAGGCCGCGATCCGCGATCCCAATCCGGTGATCTTCCTCGAAAACGAAATGCTCTACGGCCAGTCCGGCCCGGTGCCGAAACTCGACGATTATGTGATCCCGATCGGCAAGGCGCGCATTGTGCGCGCGGGCGGTCATGTCACGCTGATCGCGTGGTCGAACGGCATGAGCTACGCGCTGAAAGCCGCCGACGAGCTGGCCAAGGAAGACATCGAAGCCGAGGTGATCGATCTGCGCACGCTGCGCCCGCTCGATACCGACACCATTATCGCATCGGTGAAGAAAACCGGCCGCGCAGTCACGGTCGAGGAAGGCTGGCAGCAGAACGGCGTCGGCGCCGAAGTAGCAGCCCGCATCATGGAGCACGCCTTCGATTATCTCGATGCGCCGGTGGCGCGGGTGTCGGGCAAGGACGTGCCAATGCCCTACGCCGCCAATCTCGAAAAACTTGCGTTGCCGTCGGTGGCTGAGGTGGTCGAAGCCGCCAAGGCCGTTTGTTACCGGTGAGCCATGTCTCTTTCGAAAATGACCGGTCCGAAGGAGCAGCCGTTACCGCCCGATGTTGCCGGCCGCGAGGACGCCACGGAGGTGCTGCGCGCGTTCGTGCTGGATGGCGGACTGTCGATCGCGTTCACGCGCGCGTTCGAAGAACCTGATATGTGGGGTCTTTTATTGGTCGATATCGCCCGTCATGCCGCGCGCGCCTATTCGCGAGAAAGCAATTACACCGAGGACGAAGCGCTGGCGCGCATCGTCGATATGTTCGAAGCCGAAATCGCGCGACCGACCGACGGTGGCAAAACCACGTCGCGCTCGCAACAAGGTCACTGACAATGCCGATCAACATCCTGATGCCCGCGCTGTCGCCGACGATGGAGAAGGGCAATCTCGCCAAGTGGCTCAAGAAAGAAGGCGACAAGGTCAAGTCCGGCGATGTGATCGCGGAGATCGAGACCGACAAGGCGACGATGGAAGTCGAGGCCGTCGACGAAGGCACGATTGCGAAGATTTTGGTGGCCGAGGGCACGCAGGACGTGCCCGTCAATGACGTGATCGCGGTTCTCGCCGGCGACGGCGAGGACGTAAGGGCAGCGGGGGCTAGCCCTCCAGCGAAGGCCGAAGCGAAAGCGGTCCCGAAGGAAAGCGCCCCCTCACCCCAACCCTCTCCCACGAGGGGAGAGGGAGCAGGCAGTGCCAACGCGCAGCCGCAAGCAAAACCCTCTCCCCCTGCGGGGGGCTCGCGCAACGAGCCGGGTGAGGGGGCCTCTTCGTCAAAGACTGCTGCGGCCCCTCAAACCAACGGCCACGCCCGCACATTCTCATCGCCGCTCGCGCGACGCCTTGCCAAGGAAGCCGGCATCGAACTCGCTCGGATCGCTGGCTCTGGGCCTCACGGCCGCGTCATCGCGCGCGACGTCGAGCAGGCCCAAATCCGGCAAAGGACTGAAAGCACCTGCAGCGGCGCTTTCCTCGGGCTCGGCCGCGCCATTGGGTGCACCTTCAATTTCGGATGCGCAGATCCTCGCGCTGTACGAAGAGGGTTCATACGAACCGGTCCCGCACGACAGCATGCGCCGGACCATCGCGCAGCGGCTCACCGCCGCCAGGCAATCGATGCCGACGTTCTACCTCACGATCGATTGCGACATCGGCAAGCTCACTGCGGCGCGCGAGGAGATCAATGCAGCTGCGGCTAAGAACAAGGATGGCAAGCCGCTCTACAAACTCTCGGTCAACGACTTTGTCATCAAGGCGATGGCGCTGGCGTTGCAGAAGATTCCGGAAGCCAACGTGTCGTGGACCGAAGCGGCTATGCTGCGCCATAAGCATTCCGACATCGGCGTCGCCGTGGCGCTGCCGTTCGGCCTAATCACGCCGATCATCCGCAACGCCGAGACCAAGTCGCTATCGGCGATTTCTAACGAGATGAAGGACCTCGCCGTGCGCGCCAAGGGCAAGAAGCTCAAGCCGAACGAGTATCAGGGCGGCACGTCGTCGGTGTCGAACCTCGGCATGTACGGCATCAAGGATTTTACTGCGGTGATCAACCCGCCGCAGTCGTCGATATTAGCGGTTGGCACGGGCGAAGAACGCGCGGTCGTGCGGAACGGAGTGATCGTGCCGGCGACGATCATGAGCGTGACGCTGTCGTGCGATCACCGCGCCATCGACGGCGCGCTCGGCGCCGAGCTGATTACGGCGTTCAAGAAACTGATCGAGAATCCCGTGATGATGGTGGTGTAGTGCTGAGCCTGGAAGAGGTGATGTTCTATGGACCACTTGCAACCAGCGCCGTCCTGTTCGGATCGGCTCTCGTAAGCCGTCATCGAAATCTTGGATTTGATCCGCTGTCTTGGACTCTGCTGGGCCTTGCTGCGATAATTATTCTGCTCTGGGTTGCGCTGTTATTTGCTCTCGCCGCTGGTGGTTTGTAATGCCTGACACCTCCTTCGACGTCGTCGTAATAGGCTCCGGCCCCGGCGGCTATGTCACCGCTATCCGGGCCGCGCAGCTCGGCTTCAAGACCGCCATCGTCGAGAAGGCGTATCTCGGCGGCATCTGCAATAACTGGGGCTGCATTCCGACCAAGGCGCTGCTGCGCTCGGCGGAAATCTACCACTACATGAAGCACGCCAAGGACTATGGGCTGTCGGCGGACAACATCTCGTTCGATCCGAAAGCTGTTGTCACGCGGTCACGCGGCGTCGTGAAGCGCCTCAATGGCGGCGTCGAATTCCTGATGAAGAAAAACAAGATTGCGATTATCTGGGGCGAGGCGACGCTCGATGCGCCCGGAAAATTTACCGTGAAGAAGTCGCAGGCCGAGGCGCCGAAGGGCGCGCTGGGCGAGGGCGCCTATCAAGCCAAGCACATCATCGTCGCGACTGGAGCGCGTCCGCGCGCGTTGCCCGGACTGGAACCGGACAAGAAACTGGTCTGGACTTACTTCGAGGCAATGGTGCCGGAGAAAATGCCGAAGTCGCTGCTGGTGGTCGGCTCTGGCGCGATCGGAATTGAATTTGCCTCGTTCTACCGCACCATGGGCGCCGAGGTTATCGGTAGTCGAGGTGCTGCCTCAGATTTTGCCGGTTGAGGATGCCGAGATCGCAGCGTTCGCGCGCAAGCAGTTCGAGAAGCAGGGCATCAAGATTGTCACCGGCGCTAAGGTTACCAAGCTCGACAAGAAAGCCGACAGCGTTACCGCGACAATCGAGGACGGCAAGGGCGACACGCAGACACTCACCGTTGACCGGGTCATTTCGGCTGTCGGCGTGGTTGGCAACATCGAAGGCTTCGGTCTGGAGAAGCTCGGCGTCAAGACTGATCGCGGTATCATTGTCGCCGATCCCTTCGGCAAAACCAGCGTGCCCGGCATCTACGCTATTGGCGACGTGGCGGGTCCACCGATGCTCGCGCACAAGGCCGAGCATGAGGGCGTCATCTGCGTCGAAGCCATCAAGGGCATGCATCCGCATCCGATGGACAAGACCCTGATTCCGGGCTGCACCTACTGCCATCCGCAGGTCGCGTCGGTGGGACTCACCGAAGCCAAAGCAAAGGAAGCGGGGCGCGAAATTCGCGTCGGGCGCTTCCCGTTCGTCGGCAACGGCAAGGCCATCGCGATGGGCGAAGACCAGGGCATGGTCAAGGTGGTGTTCGACAAGAAGACCGGCCAGCTGCTCGGCGCGCACATGGTCGGCTTGGAAGTGACGGAACTGATTCAGGGCTTCGTGGTGGCAATGAATCTTGAAACCACTGAGGAAGAGTTGATGCACACGATCTTCCCACATCCGACCATTTCGGAAACGATGAAGGAAGCGGTGCTCGACGCCTACGGCCAAGCGCTCAACATGTAACAAGAAGCGAGACCGCATTCCGTGACAGACAATGACAACCTGACGATCGAACGTCCGACCTTCGTGACGCATCTCGAATGCGCGATGGAGGGCGACCGTTATCCCGCCGATCAGATCCACAATCTGTCGAAGGCCGGCAAGCCGCTGCTGGTGCGCTACGATCTTGCCGGGGTGAAGAAGGCGCTGACCAAGGACGCGCTTGCGCAGCGGCCCGCTGACATGTGGCGCTACCGCGAAATGCTGCCGGTGCGCAAAACCGCCGACATCGTCAGCCTCGGCGAGGTGACGACGCCGTTGATCAGGTTGCCTAAACTCGCAAAGAAAATCGGCGGCGGCGAAATCATCGTCAAGGATGAGGGCCGGCTGCCGACCGGCTCGTTCAAGGCGCGCGGGCTTGTCATGGCGGTGTCGATGGGCAAGGCGCTCGGGATCAAGCACATGGCGATGCCGACAAACGGCAATGCCGGCGCGGCGCTCGCGGCCTATGCGACCAGTTGCGATATCAAGACCACGATCTTCTGTCCCGCCGATACGCCCGAAGTGAATGTCAGCGAGATCGAGCTGCAGGGAGCCACCGTCTACCGCGTCAACGGCCTGATCGACGATTGTGGCAAGATCGTCGGCGAGGGCAAGGCCAAAGCCGGCTGGTTCGATACTTCGACGCTGAAGGAGCCCTATCGGATCGAGGGCAAGAAAACGATGGGGCTCGAACTCGCCGAACAGCTCGGCTGGGATGTGCCGGACGTAATCTTCTATCCGACCGGCGGCGGCACCGGGCTGATCGGCATGTGGAAAGCCTTCGCCGAACTCGAGGCTATCGGCTTCATCGGCAGCAAGCGGCCGCGCATGGTCGCGGTGCAGGCGACGGGTTGCGCGCCGATGGTGCGCGCTTACGAAAACGGCACCGAACACGCGACCCGCTGGGAAGACGCACACACCATCGCGTCAGGCATTCGCGTGCCGCAGGCGATCGGCGATTTTCTGATCTTGCGCGCCGTGCGCGAAAGCAAGGGTTTTGCAATAGCGGTTTCCGACGAGAAGATCACCGTCGCGTTGAACGAGGTCGCGCGCGAGGAGGGGCTGCTGCTTTGCCCGGAAGGCGCGGCTACCTATGCGGCGTACAAAGACAGTCTCGCCGATGGCCGCGTGACCAAAAACGATCGCGTCATGCTGTTCAACTGCGCGACGGGCCTGAAATATCCGTTGCCGCCGGTGACGCGGATGCTCGATCGTCATCAGCCGATCGACTACGCTAATCTATAAGATCAGCGCCATTCGAGCGCCGGCAGAAATACGAAGGGGAGTGAGATGCAGAATACGGTTCTGGCCGTACTGGCCGCAATTCTGGCGTTTGCCGGCGCCGCTAGGGCTGATACTTTCCCCTCGCACCCCATCACCATCGTTGTGCCGTTTGCCGCGGGCGGACCGTCGGATGCCATGGCGCGCATCTTGGCGGAGCGCATGAAGACCTCACTCGGCGAGGCCATTCTGATCGAGAACGTGACGGGCGCGGGTGGATCCATTGGGGTCGGCCGCGCGGTGCGCTCACCGCCTGACGGCTACACCATCAGTTTCGGTCATCTCGGCACCCACGTCGCCAACGGCGCGGTCTACAAGCTCGGCTATGACCTCGTGGCCGATCTTGAACCGGTGGTATTGCTGCCCAGCAATCCGATGATCATCGTCAGCAAGAACGCCATTCCGGCAAAGACATTGCCGGAATTGATTGCGTGGCTGAAGGCGAGGCCGACGCCGGCCGCAGCGGGCACCGCCGGCGCAGGCTCGGGAAGCCACATCGCGGGCATCTATTTTGAAAATCTCACCGGAGCGAAGCTGCAGTTCGTTCCATACCGCGGTACGGCGCCCGCGATGAACGATCTTGTCGCGGGTCAGATCGATCTCATGATCGATCAGACCTCCAATTCCATCAATCAGGTGCGCGCCGGCAACATTCGCGCTTACGCCGTCACCGATGCCAAACGAGTCGACTCCGCCAAGGATATCCCGACCACCGATGAGGCGGGAATGCCGGGATTTCACATGACGCTGTGGTCCGGCCTGTGGGTGCCGAAGGGCACGCCAAAGGACATCGTCGCCAAGCTCAATGCTTCGGCTGTGGAAGCGCTTTCGGATCCGGCGGTTCGCAAGCAGATGGAAAACCTTGGCCTTGCCATTCCTCCGCAGGATCAACAATCGCCGGAGGCGCTCGGTGCTTGGCAAAAGAGCGAAATTGCGAAGTGGTGGCCGATGATCAAGGCGGCCAACGTCAGGGTGGAGTAGGCAAGCGGGCCGGTTAGACGGCCCGAGTAAAACTGCGCCGCAGAAATGGTTGCCGCTGCGCCACGGGTGTTGCCAGCCCGCAACACTTACGGAAGATTTGAGCGTTAAGCGCGCCGGCTCTTGCCCGCGCCGCTATTTAGCCACACCCCTCTACGAGATCAATGTGGACAGGCTGACAGCCTCGGCGGTCGCGAAAGCGATGGGATTTCCCAACGGCGAGGGGCAGGGCTGGGGAATTCGACTCGCGATGGACGCCAAGACAAACATCAAGAACAGGTTGCCGAGCCGCCACGTGACGGAAGGCCCGTCGCGAGCGCCCCATCGCTCGTATCTCTATGCCATGGGTCTGACGACCCAGCAGATCCACCAGCCCTTCGTCGGCGTGGCGTCGTGCTGGAATGAGGCCGCCCCCTGCAACATCGCGCTGATGCGCCAGGCGCAGGCGGTCAAGAAAGGCGTGGCCTCAGCCGGAGGAACGCCCCGCGAGTTCTGCACCATCACCGTTACGGACGGCATCGCCATGGGCCATGACGGCATGCGCTCGTCGCTGCCCTCGCGGGAATGCATCGCCAACTCCGTTGAATTGACGATTCGCGGCCACGCTTATGATGCGCTGGTGGGCATCGCCGGATGCGACAAGTCGTTGCCTGGCATGATGATGGCGATGGTGCGCCTCAACGTGCCGTCGATCTTCATCTATGGCGGCTCGATCCTGCCCGGTAATTTTCGCGGCCAGCAGGTCACCGTGCAGGACATGTTCGAAGCGGTCGGCAAGCACTCCACCGGCGAATTCTCGGACGCCGACCTCGATGAAATCGAGCGGGTGGCTTGCCCATCCGCTGGCGCGTGCGGCGCACAATTCACCGCCAACACCATGGCGACGGTGTCGGAAGCCATCGGCCTGGCCTTGCCGTATTCGGCGGGCGCGCCCGCGCCTTATGAGATTCGCGACGCGTTCTGCATGACCGCCGGCGAGAAGGTCATGGAGTTGATCGCCTCCAATATCCGTCCGCGCGACATCGTGACGCGCCGCGCCTTGGAAAATGCGGCGGCTGTCGTGGCGGCATCGGGCGGTTCTACCAATGCCGCACTGCACCTTCCGGCGATTGCCCATGAATGCGGCATCAAGTTCGATCTGTTCGATGTGGCGGAAATCTTCAAAAAGACACCGTATGTCGCGGATTTGAAACCGGGCGGTCGTTATGTCGCCAAAGACATGTTCGAAGTTGGCGGCATACCACTTCTGATGAAAACGCTGCTCGATCACGGCTTCCTGCACGGCGACTGTCTGACGGTCACCGGCCGGACCATCGCCGAAAACCTGAAGAGCGTGAAATGGAATCCGCACCAGGACGTGGTGCATTCCGCCGATAAGCCCATCACCGTCACTGGCGGGGTCGTCGGCCTGAAGGGTAACCTCGCGCCAGAAGGCGCGATCGTGAAGGTCGCCGGCATGTCGGAACTGAAATTTAGCGGACCTGCGCGCTGCTTCGACTGCGAAGAGGACGCCTTCGAGTGCGTTCAAAGCAGGACTTATAAGGAAGGCGATGTTCTCGTGATCCGTTACGAGGGGCCGCGCGGCGGTCCCGGCATGCGGGAGATGCTTTCAACCACCGCAGCGTTGTACGGGCAGGGGACAGGCGGCAAGGTCGCGCTGATCACGGACGGGCGCTTTTCCGGCGCGAGCCGTGGGTTTTGCGTCGGACATTTGGGTCCCGAAGCCGCCGTGGGCGGTCCTATCGCGCTGCTGCGGGATGGCGACATCATCGAAATCGACGCCGTGGTTGGCACGCTTAACGTAAAATTGACCGACGCCGAACTGGCGGAACGCAAAACCAAATGGAAGCCCCGCGCGACCAATCATACGTCCGGCGCGCTCTGGAAGTATTCCCAGCAGGTCGGGCCCGCGGTCGATGGCGCCGTTACCCATCCGGGCGGGACGCACGAGAAACAGTGTTATGCGGATATCTGAGCGTATCGTTGTTGCGTTGATTTTGGGCGTCACGTCGGTGACGGCTCCCGCGCTTGCCTTTGATGGCGCGCCGGTCGGTCCAGAGTCGGCGATTCCGGTGGTTGCCGCACAGCCCGGCGCAGCGGCGGCGCTCAAGAAGGCGGTTCCGCCCGTCGCTACCGGCACCTCACTGACTTCGCTGCAATACGCTGCCGAGGGCGGGCATCCCGTGGCGCAGTGGAAGCTCGGACGAATGTATGCGGACGGCGACGGCGTAACCCAGGACAACCTGCGCGCGTTCGAATACTTCAGTCGGATCGCCAATGCCCATGCCGAGGACAGCCCGTCGGCACCCCAGGCGGCAATCGTCGCCAATGCCTTTGTCGCGTTGGGCCGGTATTATCTCGACGGAATTCCGAACTCGAAGGTCAAGGCCGACGCGGAGCGGGCGCGGGAAATGTTCTCTTACGCGGCGTCGTATTTCGGCAATGCCGACGCGCAGTACGATCTAGCCAGGCTTTACCTTAAGGGCGTCGGTACGCCCCGTGATTCCCGCTACGGCGCGCGGTGGCTTGGCCTTGCGGCTCAGAAGGGCCAGCACGAAGCGCAGGCGATGTTGGGCCAGATGCTGTTCAACGGCGAACAGTTGCCCCGGCAGGCGGCGCGCGGGCTGATGTGGCTGACGCTGGCGCGCGACAGTGCGGCGCCGGACGAAAACTGGATCAAGGAAAGCTACAATAAAGCGATCGCTAAGGCGTCCGAGGACGATCGCGCGATGGCGCTGCAGATGCTCGAGCACTGGGTGCAGGGCCGCAAGGACTGAGCGGCCTAAGACGGTTCTTCTGCCGTCTCCAGATCCAGGTCGATCCAGATCGGCACATGGTCGGACGGCTTCTCCCACGCCCGCACATAACTATCGATGCCGACATTGATCAACCGGTCGCTGGCTTGAGGGGAAAGCAGCAGATGGTCGATGCGTATGCCGTGGTTCTTTTGCCAAGCGCCGGCCTGGTAATCCCAGAATGTATATTGACCCGGCGCGTCGGTGACCGCGCGGAGCGCATCGGTCAGCCCGAGGCCAAGCAACGACTGAAAGCTCTCGCGGGTCTGCGCCTTGAACAGGGCGTCGTTGACCCAGAAGGCCGGATTGTGCACGTCCTGCGCCGCGGGGATCACGTTGAAATCGCCAGCCAGGATGAGCGGCTCCTCGGTCTTCAATGTCTGCTTTGAATATTCAAGAAGCCGCGACATCCATTTGAGTTTATAGGGATATTTCTCAGTGCCGACCGGGTTGCCGTTCGGCAGATAAAGGCATGCGACGCGGACGACGCCGCGCTTGAGCGAAACGACCCCTTCAAGAAAACGCGCGTGGATGTCTTGGTCGTCACCGGCCAGTCGCGGGTTGGCTTCTTCAAGCGGAAATTTTGAGAGTAGCGCGACGCCGTTGAAGGTCTTCTGGCCGTGCGTCACGACATTGTAGCCAAGCGCCTCTATCGGCTCGCGCGGAAATGCCTCGTCAACGCACTTGATCTCCTGCAAGCAGACGACATCAGGCGCACAGTCCTTCAACCAAGTCAGCAGGTGGTCAAGGCGCTGCCGCACCGAGTTGACGTTCCAGGTAGCTATCCGCATGGCGTGGTCCGGTGAGAACAATGACAAAAATTTGGTGGCTGGCTTACCATGATCGCCGAGGCTGTGATAAGCCATTAGAATACGGCGCAAAAAGACGCTGATATTTTAAGACGCTGATATTTTTTGGGGAGGGAGTTGTCGCGGTATGCAAAGGACCGGCGACGCGAAATGTGATGAAAAACCGAAGTTTGGTCGTTGCCGGCGGGCTGTTGTGCATCGCGCTGGCCGCCTTTGTGACGCGTTCGTCATGGTTGGGCGGTGGCGCCGGCGCGCAAGGCCCGCCGCGACCGCGCGTGGTTTCGGTTGAGCTGGCCAAATCGGAACGGAAATCTGTTCCGATCGATGTCGATTCGATCGGGACAGTGACGCCGATCTCGAGCGTGGCCCTGAAGTCGCGGGTCGAAACCACCATCGTTTCAGTGCATTTCGAAGACGGCGCCAAGGTCAACGAGGGCGACCTGCTTTTTACGCTCGACGCCCGCCAGATTGATGCCCAGATCGAACAGGCCGAAGGCATGATCGCCAGGGATCAGGCTCAACTGGCCGGTGCCGAACGCGATCACAAGCGTTTTAGCGATTTGATCGGCAAGGGCGCGACTACGCAGGTCAACGTCGATAACGCCAAGACTCAGGCCGATATTCTGATCGGCACAATCAAGGCGGATCAGTCGGCGCTCGACAATCTGAAGGTTCAGAAGAGCTTCACCATCATCCGCGCGCCGTTCTCCGGCCGCATCAGCGCGGCCAATGTGAAGGTCGGGAATTTCGTGCGGCCGGCCGATACCGCGCCATTGGCCGTCATCAACCAGATGGCGCCGGTTTACGTGACCTTCGCCGTTCCGCAGCGCGTGCTGGTCGATTTGCGCGACGCCATGGCGACCGGCGTTTCGAAGGTGATCGCGACCATTCCGGGCCACGCGCGCTCCGAGGAGGGCAAGATGGCGATGGTCGAAAACTCGGTGGATTCGACGACTGGGATGGTCACCGTTCGCGGCATCATGGACAACGCGAGCGAGGCGCTTTGGCCGGGAATATTGGTGAACACTAAACTGATCGTTCGGACCGAGGACGCTGTGACGGTGCCCTCGGCCGCCGTGCAGCGTAGTCAGAACGGCAACTACGTATTCGTCATGAACGACGGTAAGGCCCACGTGCAGCCAGTGAATGTCAGCCGGACCTTTCAGGGTCTGTCCGTCATCGCAGAGGGATTGTCGGGCGGTGAAGACGTCATCATCGACGGCCAATTGCTGTTGTCGGAGGGTACTCCGGTTGCGCCTCGCGTCCCGAAGGCCGGGGCGTAAGAAATGAACCTTTCGGAGTTGTGTATTCGGCGGCCGGTCATGACGACGCTGATGACGGCGTCGATCATTGCGTTCGGCGTGTTCGGCTTTCGGCTGTTGCCAGTTTCGGCACTTCCGAAGGTGGATTTTCCGACTATCGCCGTCACCGCGACCCTGCCGGGCGCCAGCGCGGACACGATGGCCGCCTCGGTCGCCGGGCCCATCGAACGGCAGCTCTCGACCATCGCCGGAATATCGTCGATGTCTTCGACGTCGTCGCAAGGCACGACCGCCATTGTCATCCAGTTCGACCTCAATCGAAGCATCGATGCCGCGGCTCTCGACGTTCAAACCGCGCTGACGATCGCGCAACGCCGCTTGCCCATTGAAATGACGATTCCGCCGAGCTTCCGGAAGGTCAATCCGTCGGATTTCGCCATCCTCTTCATCTCGCTCAGTTCGGAAACCTTGCCGCTTTCCGCCGTCAATGAGTACGGCGATATCACGATCGGGCAGGCCCTGTCGCAGATTCAAGGCGTCGCGCAGGTCGTGATTTTCGGCAGCCAGAAATTTGCGATCCGGGTGCAGGCCGATCCTGAAGCGGCGGCGGCACGCGGTATATCGCTGGAGGATGTTCGCGCCGCAGTGTCGCGCGCCAATTCGTCCACGCCCGTCGGCACGCTGAACGGGCCGAAACAGGACATCGCCCTGCAAGCCTCCGGGCAAATGGATAAGGCCGCGGACTACCGGCACGTGATCGTTGCCTGGCGCAACGGCTCGCCGGTTCGGCTCGACGAAATAGCGAAGGTTCTCGACAGCGTCGAAAATGACAAGACCGCGACGTGGTTCAACGGAACGCGCTCGATCGTTCTTGCCATCTACAAACAGCCGGACGCCAACACGGTCGCGGTCGTCGATGGAGTGCTGGCGAAGCTGCCTTCGCTGCGCGCGCAAATTCCTCCTTCGGTGAAGATTGATGTCACCATGGACCGGTCGCAATCGATCCGGCAGTCGGTCAGCGACGTTGAAGAGACGCTGCTGATCGCCATAGGCTTGGTAATTCTGGTGATTTTTCTTTTCCTACGCTCGGCTTCGGCAACGATGATCCCCGCGCTTGCGGTTCCAATCTCGCTCTGCGGCACCTTCGCCGTCATGTACTTGCTGGATTTTTCCGTCAACAACATGACGCTGCTGGCGCTGACGCTGTCGGTTGGTTTCGTGGTCGACGATGCCATCGTCATGCTCGAAAATATCGTCCGCCACATCGAGCATGGCATGCGGCCTTACGAGGCGGCGCTCAAAGGCGCGCGCGAAATCGGCTTCACCATCATTTCCATCACGTTCTCGCTGATCGCGGTATTCATTCCGGTGCTGCTGATGGGTGGGATCGTCGGGCGAGTGTTCCGCGAATTCGCGGTGACGATCGCGGTTGCGATCGTGGTGTCCGGCTTCGTGTCGCTGACGCTGACCCCAATGCTGTGCGCGCGCGTGCTTAAAGCGCACGATCCCACCAAGACGCCGAACATCGTCCTTCGCGTTTTTGAAAGCATGTTCGATGCCTGGCTGCGGGCTTACGAATGGGCGCTGGACCGCGTGCTCGCTTACAAAGCGATCATGCTTTTGGTAACGCTGGCTACACTCGCCGGCACCGTTGCACTCTATATCGCCGTGCCCAAGGGATTTTTCCCGCAGGAGGATACTGGATTTCTGACCGGCATAACGGAGGCTGCGACCGATACGTCTTTTGAAGCGATGTCAGTTCGGCAAAAGGCGATCACCGACATTCTAAGCGCGGATCCCGCAGTCGACTACATCAACAGCACCGTCGGCGCCGGCGGCCCCAATCCGACGGCCAATTTCGGGAGGCTTTTCATTGCGCTGAAACCGCGGAAGGAGCGCGATCCGGCGGCGGTCGTGATGGCGCGCTTGCGCCAAAAGGCCACGCAGGTGCCGGGCATGCAGGCGTTTTTCCAAAGCATCCAGAACCTGAACATCGGGGGACGGCCATCCAAGAGCCAGTACCAGTACGCCTTGCAGAGCGGCGATATCGAATCGCTGTACCGGCTGGCGCCGGAAATGCGCGACAAGATCGCGAAGGTGCCCGGGCTGCTCGATGTCACCACTGATCTCTACATCAAAAATCCGCAGATGACGGTTGATATCGACCGCGAGAAAGCCGCGGTTTACGGCGTGACCGTCGATCAGGTGCGCAACCAGCTCTACAACGCCTACGGCGCGCGTCAGGTCGGCACCATCTATATGCCGTCGAACGACTACCAGATCATCCTGGAGGCACAGCCGCAGTTTCGCGTCGATCCGTCCGATCTTTCGAAGCTCTACGTAAAGACCGCGAATAACCAGACCATTCCACTCGACGCGGTAGCGAAACTGACGCCAACCGTCGGACCGCTGCAGATCAACCATCAGGGGCAGCAGCCCGCAGTGACGATCTCCTTCAATCTCGCGCCGAACTTTTCGCTTGGTTATGCGGTCGATCAGATCACGGGCATCGAGCAGGGGTCTAATCTGCCCGCAACCATCGCGACCGGCTTTTCCGGCACCGCGCAGGTGTTCCAGGATTCCCTGCGCGGGCAGGGCGTGCTGATCTTGGCGGCGGTATTCGCGGCGTTCGTGATCCTCGGCATTCTCTACGAAAGCTTCATCCATCCGATCACCATCATCTCCGGCCTGCCATCGGCGGGCATCGGCGCGATCCTGACACTGATGCTGTTCAACATGGAGTTGTCGGTGATCGCCATGATCGGCATCGTCATGCTGGTAGGCATCGTCAAGAAGAACGCCATCATGATGGTCGATTTCGCGCTGGAGCGCCGCCGGGTAGGCTTGAGCGCCGAGCACGCCATTCGCGAGGCAGCCTTGCTGCGCTTCCGACCGATCATGATGACGACATTCGCAGCGATCTTTGGAACGCTGCCGATCGCCATCGGCGCTGGCGCGGGCGCCGAATTGCGTCAGCCGCTAGGCGTCGCGGTAGTCGGCGGCCTTTGCGTTTCGCAGCTGCTGACGCTGTTCATCACGCCGGTGATCTATATCTATCTCGACCGCATCGACCGTCGCCTGAAGCGCCGGCTCGAACCGCAGCTTGAGGAAGTTGATGGGCTCGAGCGGCCCCATGCGGTCGCGGCGGAGTAGCGACTACGCGTTCAGATCGAAAAACTCGTCCCGCAGCCGCAGGAGGCCGTGGCGTTGGGGTTCACCATCCGGAATGACGCGCCGATCAGATCGTCAACGAAATCGACTTCCGAACCGGCCAGGAAAGGCACCGACGCGGGATCGACCAGGACCACGGCGCTGTCTCGCGCGATAACGAGATCGTCCTCGGCCCGCGCGCGCTCCACATCGAACTTGTACTGAAACCCCGAGCAGCCGCCGCCCTCGACGCTGATGCGCAGCATGGCGCCGTCGCCCTCGGTCTTGAGGATTTCCCCGATGCGGCGAGCCGCGCGCTCGCTGATGGTGACGCTGCCTGTCATGATCTTTCTCCGGTGTCGCAAGGTTCTACCACATCCAAATCGATTGGTATCCACCACCAAGCATAGTTAAGTGCGTCAGGGCTTGGAATCAAACGGCTGAAAGGACTGGGCAACGTGTCGGTTGGAATGGCTGCTCCGCGCGCGCCTTATGCCTGCGATCCCGATAGAAGCCGCGGACGCTTGGTGGCTCAGCCTCCCAGCAAAACCCGCAGCCCGTTCCGGCGCGACTGCGACCGGGTCATCCATTCCACGGCATTCCGACGGCTGAAGCACAAGACCCAGGTCTTTGTGTTTCATGAGGGCGACCATTATCGCACCCGGCTAACCCACACCCTCGAAGTAGCCCAGATTGCCCGCGCGTTGGCGCGTCAGCTCGGCCTTGATGAGGATCTCACGGAAACGCTTGCGCTGGCCCACGATCTTGGTCACCCGCCCTTCGGCCACGCCGGCGAACGCGCGCTCGATACGTGCCTGAGCGAGCACGGCGGCTTCGATCACAACGCCCAGACCTTAAGGGTCGTGACCTCGCTGGAACATCGCTATCCCGAATTTGACGGGCTTAATCTGACATGGGAATCCTTGGAAGGCATCGTCAAGCACAACGGGCCATTGACCGATAAAGACGGCAAGCCGGACGGGCGCTACCGCGAGCGCGGCGTGCCCTTGGGCATCGCCGATTTTGCCCAAACCTGCGATCTGGAACTGTGGAGCTTCGCCTCACTGGAAGCACAGGTTGCCGCGATTGCCGACGACATCGCCTATGATGCCCACGATATCGACGATGGCCTGCGGGCCGGGTTGTTTGCGATCGATGATCTCAAGAACATGCCTGTGACCGCTGGCATGATCGATGACATCGCAAAACGGTACCCGGCGCTGGATGAAAACCGCCGAGGGGCGGAGTTGGTGCGCGAGCTGATCTCTTACCTTATTTCAGCGGTGTTTTCGGAGTCGCTCGAACGGCTTGTGGCTGCTGACTTGCAATCCGTTGAAGACGTTCGTCATCATGGCGCCACGCTGATCGCGTTTTCCGCCGATGCGGCGCGCGCCGAAGCTGAAATCAAAGCGTTTCTTAAGCGGCGGATGTATCGCCACCTGCGGGTGATGCGCGTGATGGTCGATGCGGAATCGATCGTATTCGATCTGTTCGCGCGCTACCAGAAATCGCCCGGCGATCTGCCAGCCGAATGGCATGCACCTGATGGCGATGCCGCCGAAACCGAGGCCGACCGCGCGCGCCGGATCGGCAATTTTATCGCCGGAATGACCGACCGTTTTGCGATCACTGAGCACCAGCGGCTTTTTGAACTCGACCCCGGATTTGCGTTAGGCGGCGATCTCAAGCCGCAGCAATCGGCACAATCCCGGCACGGCTCCATCCATGGTCGAATCCATTTCATCGCCGCATCTGTTCGCCGACGTGCTCGCGCGCGTGCATGCCGTTTGCAGCGCACTGGCGGCGGACGGCGGATGGCCGGACGCCGACCTGTCGCGTGTCGTGGTCGAACCGCCTCGCGACGCTTCGCACGGTGATATGGCGACCAATGCCGCGATGGTCCTGGCCAAAGACGCCAAAGCCAAACCGCGCGATCTGGCCGAGCAGATCGCGGCGAGGCTGCGCGCGGATGAGCTTATCGAATCCGTTGATGTCGCCGGACCGGGTTTTATCAATCTGACTTTGAAAGTTTCTGTCTGGGCGGAGGCGCTGCGGACCGTTCTTCATGCAGGGTCTGCTTACGGCCGCAGCGGAATGGGCGCCGCTGAGAAGGTCAACGTCGAATATGTCTCGGCGAATCCGACCGGCCCGATGCATGTGGGGCATTGCCGCGGCGCGGTGTTCGGCGATGCCTTGGCGAGCCTGCTGTCTGTTGCTGGCTATGACGTCACGCGCGAATATTACATCAACGACGCCGGCGCCCAGGTTGACGTGCTCGCTCGCTCGGCGTTCTTGCGCTACCGCGAAGCGCTGGGCGAGGACGTCGGTGCAATTCCGGAAGGACTTTATCCCGGCGACTATCTGAAGCCGGTGGGAGAAAGCCTCGCCAAGACTTTTGGCGCAGCGTTAAAGGATAAATCAGAAAATGAGTGGCTGCCCGTTTTGCGGCCAATCGCCATCGATGCGATGATGGCGATGATCCGTGATGACCTCGCTTCCCTTGCGATTAGCCCAAACGTTTTCTTCTCAGAGCGGTCACTGATCGAAACCGGAAATGACCGCGTCGCCGCCACCATCGACTACCTTCGTTCAAAAGGCGACGTTTATGAGGGCCGCCTGCCGCCGCCGAAGGGAGCGCCGATCGAGGATTATGAGGACCGCGAACAGACGTTGTTTCGCGCGACCGCTTATGGCGACGACATAGACCGGCCGCTGCTTAAATCCGATGGCAGCTACACATATTTCGCGTCCGACATCGCCTATCACAAGACCAAGTTTGATCGCGGCTTTCGTAACATGGTCGATGTCTGGGGCGCCGACCACGGCGGCTATATCAAGCGCATGCAGGCGGCGGTGAAGGCGGTCACCTCCGGCAAAGCGGCGCTCGACGTGAAGATCGTGCAACTCGTCAAGTTGTTGCGTAACGGCGAGCCGGTGAAGATGTCGAAACGCTCCGGCGATTTCGTCACGCTGCGGGAAGTCGTCGACGAGGTCGGCTCGGACGCCGTGCGCTTCATGATGCTATTCCGCAAGAACGACGCCGTGCTGGATTTCGACCTCGCCAAAGTGCGCGAGCAGTCGAAGGACAACCCGGTTTTTTACGTCCAATACGGTCATGCCCGCGGCCACTCGGTTTTCCGCAACGCCCGGGAACTGGTTCCCGATCTGCCGCAAGGCATGGTCGCGCGCTCGGCGTTCCTGGCGGGTGCGGCGGTGGAACGGCTTACGGACACTGCGGAACTGAATCTGCTGCGCCGGTTGGCGCTCTATCCCCGAATCGTCGAGGCGGCAGCTCTCGCACATGAGCCACACCGAATCGCTTTTTATCTGTATGATCTTGCCAGCGAATTTCACGCGCTGTGGACGAGGGGGCGCGATATGCCTCATTTACGCTTCATTATCAACGATGATACAGAGATCACCAAGGCGCGATTGGCTTTGGTTCAAGGCGTTGTCTTGGTTCTGGGGTCGGGCTTGGCCGTTCTGGGCGTCCACGCGCCAGACGAGATGCGATAGGCAAATATATGCCGCGCATGTGGGAATCTTCGACGGTGTTGATGCAGCGGCCTGATCGTCTGCATGGCGCGACCGCCGTTTTCCCGAAGGGCACGCGACACCACAATGGCTGATAGGTATCCAGGCAGGCCCCCAGCGGACGACGAATTCGATCGCGGCGATCAGCGTTCGCCCGCGCCAAAGAGCGATCCGCTCGCGGAACTTGCGCGGCTGATCGGGCAGACCGATCCGTTCGGCAATCTCGGGCGCGCCAATCAGCCGATGCGAGCACCTCCTGTTGACGAGGAATACGATCCACAGCTTGGCCCAGAGGCTGAAGCAAGTCCGCCGCCCGCCGCGCGGCCGGGATGGATGCAGCGCGTCACTCGCCAGGAGGAAGCACTCGCGCAGGATTTCCCCAGCAGTGTGCATCCGCTCAGGGGTTATGCGGCCGCCCATGCCGCGTCGGAGCCTAACTATCATCAAGAAACCCATTATGCCGATCAGCCATCGGCTGATCCGTCGCGTTATGACGATGCACTGTATGGCCAGCTGGATCCCGACGCTCAGGATCCTCGCTACGATCCGGCTTACTCCGACGATCTCTATGCCTATCAGGAGGACGGCGAAGAAACCCTTGAGCACGGCTTGAAGAAACGGCGCGGTGGAATGGTCACCGTTGCTGTCGTGCTGGCGCTGGCAGTGCTCGGAACCGGTGGTGCATTTGCCTATCGCACCTTTCTGGGATCGCCGCGCAGCGGCGAACCGCCAATCATCAAAGCCGATGTGACGCCGACCAAAGTTGTGCCCGCGCCTGCCGACAGCCCTGCCAAAACGCCGGATCGGCTTGCGCCCGGAGAAGGTACCGAGAAGATCGTTCCGCGCGAAGAACAGCCTGTCGATGTCAACGGCGCGCCACGGGTGGTGTTGCCGCCGCTGATACCGAATCCGGCTCCTCCGCCGATCACGGGTGTAGCTCCGGGCGCCAAGCCCGCAGTGGCTAATGCTCTCCCCGGTGAGGAGCCTCGAAAGATCAAGACATTCACGGTCAGAGGTGATCAGGCTGACATCGCCGCGACTCCGGCAGCGAAGCCCGCGCCGCGCCCGCGCACACCGGCTGCCAATGCCAATGCAGCGTCCGCGAATGCGCCGCTGTCGCTCGCACCACAGGGTGCGGAGCCTGCTGCGCCACCGCGCCGTGTGGCAGCAAACAATCCCCAGGCGGGCGGCGGCTATGTGGTGCAGGTCGCCTCCCAGCGCAACGAAGCGGACGCGCAGGCTTCCTATCGCGCGCTGCAAGGCAAATATCCGTCGGTGCTCGGTTCACGCACCCCTCTGATCAAACGTGCCGATCTCGGCGAAAAGGGCGTGTTCTATCGCGCCATGATCGGACCGTTTGGATCGCCCGACGAGGCCGCCCAGCTCTGCGGCAGCCTGAAAACCGCGGGCGGACAGTGCGTCGTCCAGAAGAATTAACGGCCGTTTCCTTGACCGACCGCTGGACTGGAGTTTAAGCCGCGCCATGACTTCACGCGCATTTATCACCGGCGTTTCCGGCTTGGTCCTTACGGACGAAGAGCGCGAATTCATGCGCGGCGAGCGGCCGTGGGGCTTTATTCTGTTCAAGAGGAACATTGAATCCTCGGCGCAAGTTGCTATGTTAGTTGACCAATTTCGTGAGAGCGTTGGCGATCCCTTGACGCCTGTTCTGATCGACCAAGAGGGCGGAAGGGTACAGCGGTTGGGACCACCGAATTGGCCGGTATATCCTGCGGGAGCGGTTTTTGGCGCCCTTTACGATACCAACCCCAAGCAGGGACTCGCTGCTGCGCGCTTGACTGCCAGGCTGATCGCAGCCGACCTCGCCGACCTCGGAATCTCTGTCGACTGTCTGCCGCTTGCCGACGTGCCCGTTGAAGGCGCCGATGCCGTGATCGGCGACCGCGCCTACGGCAATACCCCGGACAAGGTCGCGGCGATCGGGCGTGCCGTGACGGAGGGACTGGAGCAAGGCGGCGTCTTGCCGGTGCTCAAGCATATTCCGGGTCACGGCCGCGCCACCGCGGATACGCATTTCAAGCTTCCGGTGGTGGATACGTCGAAAACTGAACTCGAACGCATTGATTTCGCGGCATTCAAGCCGCTGGCCGACCTGCCGATGGCCATGACCGCGCATGTTGTGTTCAGCGCGATAGATCCCGCCCACCCGGCGACGACTTCTGCGACAATCATCGAACAGGTGATTCGCGGCACAATCGGATTCCAGGGACTGTTAATGAGCGATGACGTTTCCATGAACGCCCTGACGGGCTCCATTGCGGAGCGGACGCAAGCGAGCATCGCGGCGGGCTGCGACATCGTCCTGCACTGCAACGGCAAGCTTCAGGAAATGCGCGAGGTCGCGCGGGAGGTGCCGGAGCTGGCGGGTAAGGCGATGGCACGCGCCAAGCGGGCGCTGGCATCGCGGAAGACGCCGCAGCCGTTCGACCGCGTCGCGGCGCGGGCCGAGCTGGATGAACTGGTTGGCCGGGCCCGGGTTGCGGTCGCATGAGCGCGGAAATTCTGTCCTTTGAAACCGGCCGGCCGGCCGAGCTTGCCGACAACGAGCCCGCGCTGGTCGTCGATGTCGAAGGCTATGAGGGTCCGCTCGACCTGTTGCTGGCTTTGGCGCGGCAGCAGAAGGTCGATCTGCACAAGATCTCCATTCTGGCGCTGGCCGACCAGTATCTCGTCTTCATCGAAGCCGCGCGCAAAATTCGCCTGGAGCTTGCCGCCGATTATCTGGTGATGGCGGCATGGCTGGCGTTCCTCAAATCGCGCTTGCTTCTGCCCGAACCCGCCACCGCGGACGGGCCGAGTGCCGAGGAAATGGCGACTGCCTTGGCCAGGCGGCTGCGCCGCTTGGAGGCCATTCGCGAGGCGTCGAACCGCCTGATGAACCGGCCGCAATTGCAGCGCGATATTTTCCCGCGCGGCCAGCCGGAATTGATCGCGGAAATCCGCCATCCCAGATTTACCGCGACGCTGTTCGATCTTCTCACGGCGTACGCCGCGCAGCGCCAGCAACGCGTGCTCGCCACCGTCCATCTGGCAAAACGGACGGTTTGGTCACTGAACGAAGCGCGGGCTTCGCTGGAGCGTCTGGTAGGCCTTGCCGAGGACTGGAGCCGCCTCGACGAATACCTGCTGCACTACGTCGTCGATCCCTCTCAAAAGGCGACTGTTTTCGCGTCCAGCTTCGCGGCGGCGCTGGAAATGGTGAGGGAAGGCGAGGTCGAGTTGCATCAGAAGGAAGCGTTTGCGCCGTTGTATTTTCGCAAGCGCCCGCCGCAGGCAACGTCCGGTGCGATGGCCGCGCCGGATGTGCCGGCAGGATAGTTGGAAGAGGAAAACACCATGGCAAGCCTGGCCGAAAAACACGTCGTGGATATCGAGACCGTGTCTGAAAATCCGGACGCGCGGCCCGAAGAACTGCGCCTGCTTGAAGCGCTGCTGTTCGCCTCCACCGAGCCGCTCGATCAGACAGCGCTGGCCAAGCGAATGCCTGGCGGCGTCGACATCAAGGCGGCGCTTTTGCAGTTACAGGCTGACTACGCACTACGCGGGGTCAATCTCGTGCGCGTCAATAACAAATGGAGTTTTCGCACGGCGGGCGATCTGTCGTGGCTGATGACACGGGAAAGCACCGAGACCAGAAGGCTATCGCGCGCCGCGATCGAGATGCTGGCCATCATCGCCTACCACCAGCCGGTGACGCGCGCGGAGATCGAGGAGATCAGGGGCGTTATTACATCTAAGGGGACGCTGGATGTATTGCTGGAAACCGGCTGGGTGCGGCCGCGCGGACGCCGCAAGACGCCGGGACGGCCGCTGACCTTCGGAACGACAGAAGCATTCCTTTCGCAGTTCAGCCTGGAGGCGCTCGGCGATTTGCCCGGACTTGAAGAGCTGAAGGGCACAGGATTGCTGGATTCGCGGCTGCCATCGGGCTTCAGCGTTCCCAACCCGTCCGACGATCCCACGCTTCGTGAAGATGAAGACCCATTGGAGATCGAAGATCTACAACTGGCGCTGGCGCCCGCTGCCGAACCTGAGCAGAACGGCGATACCTAGGGCTCGGCTGCCGGTGAAGCAGCGAGCGGCCAGTTAACGACGCGCCGATGCACCTGTGTCATCTCCGCTCGCTCGTGGCTTAAGTCCTTGTTTTTGACACCTCCTGCGCCTAGTTTCCCGGAAGAAATTGGGACCGGGCCTTAACGGCCGCGCGTTGGAGGATGCAGGATGGGTTCGCTTAGCATTTGGCACTGGATCGTCGTCATCGGCGTTGTCCTGTTGCTGTTCGGCCGCGGCAAGATTTCCGATCTGATGGGCGACGTCGCGCAGGGCATCAAGGCCTTTAAGAAAGGCATGCAGGACGATGATAAGACTGCGGAAAAGGTCGAGCCCGTGAAGACGCTCGACCACACCGCAGCGCCGACTACTGCCACGCGTTCCGATATCGGCAGCAAGGTGGTTTGACCGCAAGATCGCGCCGAATATCTTGCGGCAAACCCAAGGCAGCCGCCGTCGCCCCAAAAGTCTTGCGGCGGACTTGTGGCAACAGCGATCAGGCGGCAGAAAGCCGCGAGCCGCCGGAAATTGAGACGAGCCGGCCTCGCGTGAGCGGAATTTTCCATGTTCGACATCGGCTGGAGTGAGTTTCTCGTCATCGGCGTCGTAGCCCTGATCGCGATCGGCCCGAAGGAATTGCCGGGCGTGTTGCGCATGGTCGGCCAATGGATGGGCAAGGCGCGCAAGATGGCCGCCGAATTCCAGGGCCAGTTCAACGAGGCGATGCGCGAGGCCGAAATGGCCGACGTCAAGAAAGCCTTCGACGAGGTCAAGGAGGCCGCCAGCGGTTTGCGCAGCGGCAACATCATGACCTCGCTGCAGAAGGACGTCGGCAACGCGATGAAGATCGACGAGATCGACACGCCGACGTTGCCGAAAACGCCGGAGCCGCCGACGCCGGAGACTTTCGTCGAGGCCGAAACGCATGCGGCGGCGATGGAGCCGTTGGCCATCGCGGCCGAAATTCACGCCGCACCGGACACAATGGCCACGCAGGCGGCCGTCGACCAGCCGATCGCCTCGCAGAATCCTGAAATCCTCAGGGACGCCAAAGCGTCATGAGCGCGGAGGATATCGAGGCCAGCAAAGCGCCGCTGATGGATCATTTGATCGAGCTGCGCTCGCGGCTGATCAAGGCGCTGCTGGCGTTCGGCATCGCCTTCATCTTCTGCTTCTTCTTTGCCAAGCAAATCTACAACGTGCTGGTGTGGCCATTCGTGTGGGTCGCAGGCCCGGAAAATTCGAAATTCATCTACACGGCCTTGCTGGAATATTTCCTCACGCAGTTGAAGCTGGCGCTGTTCGGCGCGGGTTTCATCTCGTTTCCGATCGTGGCCGCGCAGATCTACAAATTCGTCGCCCCCGGCCTCTACAAGCACGAGCGCGGCGCGTTCCTGCCGTATCTAATCGCGACGCCATTCTTTTTCGCGCTAGGATCGATGCTGGTGTATTTCGTCGTGCTGCCGATGCTGGTGCGGTTCTCGCTGGGCATGCAGCAGGCCGGCAGCAGCGAGACCGCGCAAATCCAGTTGCTGCCGAAGGTCGGCGAATATCTGTCGTTGATGATGTCGCTGATCTTCGCGTTCGGCGTCGCGTTCCAGTTGCCGGTGATCCTCACGCTGCTCGGCCGCATCGGCATCCTGACTTCGAAACAGCTTCGAGAGAAGCGGCGCTGGTTCATCGTGCTTGCCTTCATTATCGCCGCCGTGCTGACGCCGCCTGACGTGATCAGCCAAGCCTCGCTCGCGGTACCGCTGCTGCTGCTTTACGAAGGCTCAATCATCGCCGTGAGCGTGGTGGAGAAAAAAACCGCGGCGGCAAAGACGGCGGGCACCGTGCCGCCTGCTGCGACCCCGCCGCCCGACGTGACGCCGGCCGAGTAGGAGCGCACCTCGCAACACGTTCGTCATCCTGAGGTGCGCGCTATTGCGCGCCTCGAAGGATGGCCGCATCCACCTGACGCCGCATCCTTCGAGGCTCGCGCAAGCAGGAGCGCTCGCACCTCAGGATGACGGCATCGACGATTCGTCATGCCCGGGCTTGACCCGGGCATCCACGACTTGGTCTAAGGCAGCAAAGACGTGGATGGCCGGAACAAGTCCGGCCACGACGCAGGAACTGTTGCCATGCACGACATCAAATTCATCCGCGACAACCCGCAAGCTTTCGACGCGGCGCTAAAGCGGCGAGGGCTGGGGCCGATGTCGGCGTCATTGCTCGCGATCGACGAGAAGCGCCGCGCGGCGATCCTGACATCGGAGCAGGCGCAGGCGCGGCGCAACGCGGCGTCAAAGGAAATCGGCGCGGCGCGCAAGAGCGATCCGGCGCGCGCCGACGCGTTGATGGCCGAAGTCGCGCAGCTCAAGACCACGATGCCGCAGATGGAAGCGGCGGCGAAAGCCGCCGACGAAGAGCTTGGCAAGGAGCTCGCCGCAATTCCGAACCTGCCGCTGGATGAGGTGCCCGAGGGCGTCGACGAGCACGGCAATGTGCAGCGGCATGTGTTCGGCGCTATCCGCAACTATGCTTTCACGCCGAAGCCGCATGACGATCTCGGCGAAGCCTTGGGATTCATGGACTTCGAGACCGCGGCCAAGCTGAGCGGCGCGCGGTTTGTGGTGCTGAAGAAAGGCTTGGCGCGGCTGGAGCGCGCGATCGGGCAGTTCATGCTCGACCTGCACACCAACGAGCATGGCTACACCGAAATCAATCCGCCGCTGCTGGTGCGCGATGACGTGATGTTCGGCACGGGCCAATTGCCAAAATTTAGAGATGATCAATTTGCAGCGCATCGAACGCTGTCCGATGCGGAGATCGCACTAGCGGATGACGAAGCCCTCTTCGATGCAGTCGTGGAGAGCAAAAATGGCGCCGTGGACGATGACAAATTCCAGAGATTGAAGCGAAGCTACGTTGAACAACTCGACAAGGAGCGAGCTTCAGCTCTGGCTCATCCCCACCGCCGAAGTGCCGCTGACCAATCTCGTCCGCGAATCCATTCGTCGATGAAAAAGAACTGCCGATGCGCCTCACGGCGCTGACGCCGTGCTTTCGCGCCGAAGCGGGGGCGGCGGGACGCGATACCCGCGGCATGATCCGCCAGCATCAGTTCACAAAGGTTGAGCTGGTCTCGATCACGACGCCGGACACCTCAAAGGACGAGCACGAGCGCATGCTGTCCTGCGCCGAGGAAGTGCTGCGGCGACTCGATCTGCATTATCGCGTGATGACGCTGTGCGCCGGCGACATGGGCTTCTCCGCGCAGAAAACCTACGACATCGAAGTGTGGATGCCGGGGCAAGGCGAGAGCGGTGCTTTCAGAGAAATCTCGAGCTGCTCGGTGTGCGGCGACTTTCAGGCGCGGCGCATGGACGCGCGCTATCGCGCATCCGACGGCAAGCCGCGCTTCGTCCACACGCTGAACGGCTCGGGCACGGCGGTCGGCCGCGCGCTGATCGCCGTCATGGAAACCTATCAGCAGGAGGGCGGGTCGATCGCCGTGCCCGACGTGCTGCAGCCCTATATGGGCGGCCTCAAGGTGATCGCGAAAGACCAATAGTTTTGTTTGGCCGCGACAGCGTTTCGCCGTAGCGGCCCGACTGGAAAGTTCCCTCCCGCTATTCATTGCCCTGCGGGACGATTCCAGCAGGAGATGAAGATGCGGAGAATGATTTTGGCGGCCAGTTTGATTGGCTTCTCGATTGGCGGAGCGTTCGCCCAGACGCCGAGCCCGGCGGGTCAGAATAGCACCAGCGACAAGCAGCCCAGCGGCACGATGTCGAAGGATTCGATGTCCAAGGACTCAATGGCGAAAGACAAGGGCGGCGCCATGGCCAAGGATACGATGAAGGACGGCATGTCGAAGGATTCGATGGCCAAGGACAAAGGCGGCGCGAGCAAGTAAGCGCAATTTTGATTCGACCGTGGCGCCACCATCGCGCCCGGACAAGTCCGGGCGCGATGTGTTTGATCAATGCGATCATTGACCGGGCATCCCGCGGTCGCAAGCTTTCCCTGCCTTCCGCTTGAGCAGTCACCGCCGCTATCTTGCCCGCTAATGTTGCGCGAATTCTCTTTTCGGCCTCCCGAATTCTCATCATAGTCGCGGCTGCATTCCGGGATGAGGAATGCAAGCGGGCGCGGATACGGCGATGGACGGTCTGGATGTTTATCCCTCCCGCAATCTGATCCGCGGCACCGTGTTCATGCTGGTGGTGTGGACCGCGGCGACCGCGGGCTACTGGAAGGCCGGATGGAGTTTTCAGGATTCGATTTACATGGTGACGCTGACGGTGTTTTCCGTCGGCTATGGCGAAGTGCGTCCGATCGACACGCGCTATCTGCACGCGCTGACGATGGCAACCATGGTATTCGGTTGCACCGGGATGATCTTTCTCACCGGCTCGCTGATTCAATTCATGACGCTGACTTCGTTGCAGCAACTACTGGGCGGGCGGCGCGTGCAATCCGAAATCGATAGATTGAAAGACCACATCATCGTCTGCGGCTACGGCCGCATCGGCGTTGAACTCGCCAAGGCGCTGAAGGACGGCCGCGCTACCATCGTGGTGCTGGAGCAAGACGCGGGGCGTATCAAGCAGGCCCGCGCGGCCGGCCATCTCTGCATTCAGGGCGACGCCACCAGCGAGACCGCGCTGCAGGACGCCGGCATTGCGCGCGCCCGAGCCCTGGCCAGCGTGCTGCCGAACGACGCGGCCAATGTCTTCATCACGTTGAGCGCGCGCAATCTCAACCGCAATATCGAGATCATCGCGCGCGGCGACGCCGTCTCCACCGAACAGAAGCTGCTGCATGCCGGCGCCAACAAAGTGGTGCTGCCCACGCATATCGGCGCGGAGCGGATCGCGGAAATGCTGCTGTTTCCGGAGACCTCGCGCTTCATTCGCGACTCCGAACTCGATGCGCGGGCTTGAGCGTACGCTGCGCAGTCTCGGGCTCAACATGGAGGTCGTGGTGGCGCCGGAGAACGGCGCGCTTACCGACCTGACCATCGAGGAAATCGAGGCGCGCACCCACGGCGCATTTTTCATCGTGCAGATCAACAGGCGCGACGGCGATCCGATTACCGGGCCTGACAAGTCGACGCGCATTGCGGCCGGTGACGGCGTGGTTTTGGTCGGCCGCAGCGGTCAGGCGATCAATGCCCTGTTCGCGGCGCCGCGCGAAAAAGTGCGGGCAGGGCGCCTGACGTTCTGAAGCGGCCTCTGGCTGGGGTTCGGTGCCGGCACCGCTCGGCCATTCCGCTTAACGAAACGTTAGTTTAGCGGCTGACGTCCGTCTCAACGTTAGGCAAGAAACCATTTTGGGAGACCGACGAAACCATCCTGAAACGAAAGGGTATTACTGCTGCCGTCTAGAACGTCGAAAAGACGGCTGGAGGCTTCCATGAACCATTCCCTTCACAGCGCCGACCGGGGTACCCACCTGAAAATCGTGGTCGTGGCTCTCATCGCCGGGATTGCGGTCGCGGGCTTTAGCATCATGACGCGGGACGGTGGCGGCACCGGATTTACCCAGTCGGCCCAGGTCATGAAGGCTGGCAAGCCTGTCATGATCACGAGCTCGGACAACGCCGCGGTACGCTGACCCGCTCTATCGTTCTTCCTGCATAAGCAGAAAGGCCGCTCCTTTGAGCGGCCTTTTATTTAATGCATCCTCCGCTGGGCCGCGATAAATTATACGCGGTTTGCCGAGACCAGCGAGCACTTGCCGTCTGACGCCAGCACGGTGATGAAGCCGATCAGGGTGGGCGGCAGCGCTTCGCGGCTTTTCGGCTTGATCGTGCGATCGATCGTTCGTACGCGCTCCGTCGAGATTACTCCATCGCGGCTTTTAAACGCGCAGCGTACCGCAACATCCTTGACGGGGTAGTCGTTTGTGTTGCGCAGCACCAGCGTAGCCATCGCGCGCGAGCCCAGACCGGCGCGGCGGATCGATTGCTTCACGATGCTTAGCCCGTCGAGAGGCGACGCGGCCGGTGCGACAGCGGTGCCGTCTTGCTCCGTACCGGGCTGATCCTGCGTGCTTTGGTCGAATGGTGATTTTTGATCGAAAGAGGCTGGCTCAATACGAGCCTGAGCCACCATGTAGGGGAGGGTGCCGGAGTCCGGCGGCCCGAAAATCATGTCGATCCCGTCCCTGCTCACGACAGCTGTAAACTCGTTATCCTGAGCCTGGCCCGGCTCGAGCGACCAGGTTGCGAGACCGGCCATCAGAGCCGCCGAAAATGTCGCTACTGCGAAGCGCTTGATCTTCATGACCGCCGCCCTTTTTGCCCGCCGCTCCCTCAAGTACCGGAAGCATTCCATGACAGTAAAACGAGGCCGTGCCCGGAATGTTCCTGCGTGATCAGCCGAGTCCTCGCAAGCTAGGTTAATTTTCACAGCTTTGGCGGTGCACAATCGGGCCTGGCCGCCTTGAACCGATGTGCTATCAGGCAGCTCCACGCCACCGGAGAATCACTGACGACATGCGAATTCTCTGCACCAACGACGATGGCATTCACGCGCCGGGCTTGAAGATTGTCGAGGAGATCGCGCGCGCGCTGTCCGATGACGTCTGGATCGTGGCGCCGGAGCTCGATCAATCCGGCGTCTCGCATTCGCTGTCGCTGAACGATCCGCTGCGCCTGCGCGAAGTCGGCCCGCGGCATTTCGCGGTGCGGGGCACGCCGACAGATTGCGTCATCATGGGCGCGCGGCACATCCTAGGGGAGAAACTGCCCGACCTGGTTCTGTCTGGGGTGAACAAGGGCCGCAACGTCGCCGAGGACGTGGTCTATTCCGGCACCATCGCCGGCGCGCTGGAGGGTACCATCCTCGGGCTGCCGTCGTTCGCGCTGAGCCAGGAATTCAGCATGGACAGCCGCAACAATCCGCATTGGGAGACGGCGATAAAATTCGGACCGCAAATCCTGCGCAAGGTGATTGACTCCGGCGTGCCGAAGAACACCGTGATCAATGTCAATTTCCCTGCCTGCGCGCCTGAGGATGTCGCGGGCGTCAGGGTGACGCGCCAGGGCAAGCGCAACCTGGGATTTCTGAAAGTCGACCAGCGCCGCGACGGTCGCGGCAATCCGTATTTCTGGATCGGGTTCGAGCGCGCAGCGGTGGTGGACACGCCCGCCGAAGATACCGACCTGGCTGCGCTGGCGGCGCGTTACGTATCGGTGACGCCGCTGCGGCTCGACCGTACCGACGAGGCGTTTTCAGAAGCGCTGACGAAGACGCTGGGGTAGGGCGCGATATACGCGTGCGCTCGTGCTGGCCTTTTAAACCTTCGCTTCCTTGAGCGCGCTCTCGATCATCTTCGCGAGCGTTTCAAGCTGGAAGGGTTTTTGCAGCGCGGGCCGGTCGCGGTATTCCTCCGGCAGACCCTGCGAGCCGTAGCCCGTGGCGAAAATGAACGGGCGATTTTTCGCCTTGATCAGTTCGGCGACGGGGGAGATCACCTTGCCGTTGACGTTGACATCCAATATCGCCAGATCGAACTCGGTCGATTGCGCCAGCCGCATCGCTTCGTTGATTTCACCGGCTTCGGCCGCGACGCTGTAGCCGAGTTCGTTCAGCATATCCGCAACCATCATCCTGATCATGACTTCGTCTTCGACAAGAAATACCGAACCCGCCGCGCCCGACGCCGCCATGATGGAATCCTAAAAATGTCCCGGCCCAGCCCGCAAATAGCCCGCTGCCGCGCAATGTCAAGATTGTTCCCGGCCTTTGCCCGAACATGAACGGATTGCGCCAATTTCCTTAGCAAATTCGCCTTAATTGCCCGTTGGCGTATTTCTGCGAATTGTTCGCAAGCCGCATTAGATAGAGCCGCCTCAGGAAAGACCTTCATGCCCGTCGACCATTCGCCGCCGGAAAAGATGACGTTTCAGCTCAACTTGCGGCGGCGTGGCATCAGCGATCAGGCGGTGCTGCGGGCCTTGGAAGAGATTCCGCGCGAGGCGTTCGTCACGGCTGCCGACCGCGCCAGCGCCTATCGCGACACCGCGCTCGGCATCGCCTGCGGACAGACCATCAGCCAGCCCTTCGTCGTCGCCTACATGACCGAACAGCTGCAGTTGCGCGGGGATCACCGCGTGCTCGAGATCGGCACTGGCTCCGGCTATCAGGCCGCGATCCTGTCCCGACTTTGCAAGCAGGTTCTGACCCTCGAGCGTTACCGCACCCTCGCCGACAGCGCGCGGGCGCGGTTGCAGAAGCTCGGCTGCGACAATGTCGAGGTGTTGCTCGGCGATGGCTTTGACGTGCCGGCCGATGCCGGTCAGTTCGATCGCATCATCGTCACCGCGGCGATGGAGGAAATTCCTGAAGCATTGATCGCGCGGCTTTCGCCCGAGGGCGCGCTGATTGCGCCGGTCGGTCCGCACAGCGGCGTGCAGACTCTGATCCGCATTCGCCAGACCGAGGCGGGGCCGGAGCGAAAGGCGCTGGTCAAGGTCCGGTTCGTGCCGGCGCTGCCCGGCATTGCGAAGGAGCTCTGAGGGAATCGAGGACTCCGTAACCTTAAAGGGTTATTTACTGACGGCGTGTTTACTCAATTTGTCAGTTGTGTTGCGTACCAGTGAGTAACCATGTCCCGTGTCGTCGCGTTGCTTCGCTCGCGCCGCGCACCGCAAACCGCGGTGCTGGCGCTGATGTCGCTTGGTGTTGCCGGCTGCAGCTCAGATATGCAGTCCCGCTTCGCGCAAAATTCCAGTTTCGCCACGCAACCTGAAGCGACCGGTTCGGTGCCGATGGCAGCACCCGTACCGCAAGTCGAGCAGCGCGAACTGCCGCAATACTCCCGCCCGCGCTATCAATCGCAGTATCAGTCCTCGGAATTGCCGCCGCCGCTGTCGGCGCCGCAATCCTATCCGGCCACGAGCGCCTCAGGGCGCGGCGTCGGTGCTTATTCGCAGCCGGCCCATAATCCGATGGAATCGACGGGCGCCGTTGCGCCGCGTTCTGTTGCCGCCGCTCGCGACGGCTGGAATCACACCGGCAACACGACGATCATCGTGGGCACCAGCGATACCCTGGATGGCCTGTCGAAGCGTTACGGCGTCACGACCGCCGATATCCAGAAGGTCAATGGCTACAAAGGACCGCGCACGTTGCAGCCCGGCCAGCAACTCGTGATCCCGCCACGTACGCCGGCCGTCGCTGCTGCGCCTGCGGCCGCTCCGAAGGCCGTCGTCGCCGCAACAACGCCCGCCGGGCCCGGCGTGCATGTTGTCAATCACGGCGACACGCTGGCCAGCATCGCGCATCGCAATCACGTGCCGGTCGCAGAACTCGCGCGCGCCAACAGCCTCGATCAGGCTGCGCCCTTGAAGCTCGGCATGAAGATCACGGTGCCCGCTAAGGCCGCCGCGGCTGCGCCGGCCGCAGCGCCCGTTGCGGTTGCGCAGCCGGCTCCCGTTGCTGCGCCAGCGACCAAAACGGCGGCTGTGACAACCGAGCCCGTGCAAAAGGCGCGGCTCGCTCAGGCCACCACGACGCCGGAGGAAGCCAAGCCCGAAAGCCCGGTGAAGGCAGCCGACGCTACCGGTGCGCTGCCGACATTCCGCTGGCCGGTGCGCGGCCGCGTCATTACCAGCTACGGCGCAAAGACCAACGGCAAGTCCAACGACGGCATCAATGTCGCGGTGCCCGAAGGGACGCCGGTGAAGGCCGCCGAGGATGGCGTCGTTGCGTACTCCGGCAACGAGCTCAAGGGCTATGGCAACCTGATCCTGGTCCGGCACTCCAACGGCTACGTCACCGCTTATGCTCACGCCAGCGAACTGATGGTGAAGCGCGGCGACACCATCAAGCGCGGCCAGGTCATCGCGAAGTCGGGTCAATCAGGCGAAGTCGGATCGCCGCAATTGCACTTCGAGATCCGCAAGGGCTCGTCGCCGGTCGATCCGCTGCAGTTCCTCAACGGCGCGTGATCAGCTACAAACCCGCTCATGAAAAAGAGCACGGTGAAAAAGAGCGCAGCGGCGAAAAGCGCTGCAAGCACGAGCGCCGCGAGCGAGACTGAATCCGCGTCGCGGCTGATCGACGGCAGGATCAAGGAGCTCGGCGACTGGCGCGGCAAGGTGCTCGCTCATGTCCGCGCGCTCATCAAGCAGGCCGATCCCGAAGTGGTGGAGACATGGAAGTGGCGCGGCGTTCCCGTGTGGGAGCACGCCGGCATCATCTGCACCGGCGAGACCTACAAGAGCGTCGTGAAGCTGACCTTCGCCAAGGGCGCTTCGCTGAAAGACCCTTCAGGTCTGTTCAACTCCAGCCTCGAAGGCAACATGCGCCGCGCGATCGACATCCGCGAAGATGATAAAATCGATGAAGCGGCTTTCAAGACGCTGATACGCGCAGCCATAACGCTGAACTTTTCGAAGAAGCGTAAGTAGCGCCGCGTCTTCACTCAGTTCTTGATCCGCACGCCCAATCTTCCCGCGAGCTCCTGCGTGAACTGCCAGGCGACGCGGCCGGAGCGCGCGCCGCGCGTGGTCGACCATTCCAGCGCCTCACGTTCGAGCTCGGTCTCGTCGAGCTTGATGCCGAAATGGCTGCAATAGCCCTTCACCATCGCCAGGTATTCGTCCTGGCTGCATTTGTGAAAGCCGAGCCACAACCCAAAGCGATCCGACAGCGAAACCTTTTCCTCGACGGCTTCGCCGGGATTGATCGAGGTCGAGCGCTCGTTCTCGATCATGTCGCGCGGCAAGAGGTGCCTGCGGTTCGACGTCGCATACAGGATCACATTATCCGGGCGGCCTTCGATGCCGCCTTCGAGCACCGCTTTGAGCGACTTGTAGGATGCATCGTTGCCGTCGAACGACAGATCGTCGCAGAACACGATGAAATGAAAATCCGACGCGCGCAGCAGCGTCATCAGCACCGGCAGGCTCTCGATATCCTCGCGGTGAATCTCGATCAGCTTCAGCCGGCCGGCAATTTTGCTGCCGGCATTGACGCTGGCATGTGCGGCTTTCACCAATGAGGATTTCCCCATGCCGCGCGCGCCCCACAACAGCGCGTTGTTGGCTGGATATCCGTTGGCGAAACGCTCGGTGTTCTCGATCAGGATATCTCGGACCTGCTCGATGCCCTTGAGCAGGCTGAGATCGACGCGGTTGACACGCGGCACCGGGATCAGCCGACCGCTGGAGTGCCAGACGAACGCATCGGCGCCTGAAAGCGACTCGGCGCTGCCAGCGTGGGCCGACGCGGCAACGTGCGCAACGATGGCTTCAAGCGCGTCGGCAATTCGCTCCTGCGTGTCCAATTTTGTTCGCGACGGCGGACGTTTTGTCGCGGTCGCGGCAGCTTTCAAAGCGCTTGCTTTCGTTGATGCGCCAGGGCTGGTTTTCCTGCTCTTTTTCGACATCTTTCTAGTTCCTCGCCGTGCAGCCATATCGGGCCGGGCGAAAGGCTGCAAGCCAGCCTTACAGAGCCGTAATGGCGGGGCTGGCGGCGTTGCAATTAGGGCCGCGGCCGCTATAGTCCCGCGCGAATTTGCCTGAACCGGCCGAACGCCAATGCGTCGCCGGGTCACCCCCGTTTCATAAGGATCGTTCCAATGCTGATTACCCCCGCGTTTGCCCAGGCCGCGGCCGGCGGCGACACAAACAGCATGATGATGTCGCTGCTGCCGTTCGCGCTGATCTTCGTGATCATGTATTTCCTGATTCTGCGGCCGCAGCAGAAGAAGGTGAAGGATCACGGCGAACTGGTGAAGAATATCCGCCGCGGCGACACCGTGGTCACGACAGGCGGCTTGGTCGGCAAGGTCACCAAGGTGGTCGATGACGATCAGATCGAGTTCGAAATCTCCGACGGCGTTCGCGTGCGGCAGATGCGGCAGATGATTTCCGGCGTGCGGGCCAAGGGCGAGCCGGCGAAGGAAAAGGTCGAGGTCGTCAAGGACGATACTCCGGCGAGCTAGCGTTTATACGCGCCGCAATCTTCAAAATCTGACGGGTCAACTCGATGTTGTATTTCACGCGGTGGAAGGCGCTGGCGATCATGCTGACGGCGCTGTTCGTGTGCCTGTGCGGCGTTCCGAATTTCTTCCCCGAAGCTACCGTCAAAGCCTGGCCGAAATGGGCGCAGCGGCACGTCGTGCTGGGGCTCGATCTGCAGGGCGGCTCGCATATCCTGCTCGAGGTCGACTCCAATTCGGTCAAGAAAGACAAGCTCGATCAGGTGCGCGACGATATCCGGCGGACGCTTCGCGAAGCCAAGATCGGTTACACCGGACTTGCGACGCGGGCCGACAATGTCGAAGTCCGCGTCAAGGACGCCGATCTGCAGAACGCGCTGACCAAGCTGCGCGAGTTGTCGCAGCCGCTTGGCGGGCTGCTCGGCTCCAGCGGGCAGCGCAGCCTCGAGGTCAGCGACGCCGGCGGCGGCTTGATCCGGCTCACCGTTCCGCAGGCCGCAATTAACGACCGCATCCGGCAATCCGTCGAGCAGTCGATCCAGATCGTGGAGCGCCGCGTCAACGAACTCGGCACCGTCGAACCGTTGATACAGCGCCAGGGCTCCGATCGCATTCTGGTGCAGGTGCCCGGTTTGCAGGACCCGACACGACTCAAGGAGCTGCTCGGTAAGACCGCGAAACTCGATTTCCGCATGGTCGATCAAACCGTACCGCCGGATCAGGCCGCGCAGGGCAGGGTGCCCCCGGATTCTGAAGTGCTGATGAGTTCGCAGTCGCCGAAGGTGCCCTACGTCATCAAAAAGCAAATTCTGGTTTCCGGTGGCGATCTGACGGACGCGCAGCCGGGCTTCGATCAGCGCACCAGCGAACCGATCGTCAGCTTCCGCTTCAATACTTCGGGTTCGCGCAAATTCGCGCAGGCGACCTCCGAGAATGTCGGCCAGCCCTTCGCCATCGTGCTCGACAATGAGGTGATTTCCGCGCCCGTGATCCGTGAGCCGATTACCGGCGGCTCCGGACAGATTTCCGGCAGCTTCACCGTGCAGGCCGCCAACGATCTCAGCATCCTGCTGCGCGCCGGCGCTTTGCCCGCGCCATTGACGATCATCGAGGAGCGCACGGTCGGTCCGGGACTGGGACAGGATTCGATCGAGAAGGGCGAACTGGCGGCTTATGTCGGGTCGATCCTCGTCATCGTCTTCATGCTGCTGACGTACCGGCTGTTCGGCGTCTTCGCCAACATCGCGGTCGGGATCAACGTCGCGATGATCTTCGGCGTGCTGTCGCTTTTGAACGCAACGCTGACGCTGCCGGGCATCGCCGGGATCGTGCTTACCGTCGGCATCGCGGTGGATTCCAACGTGCTGATCTATGAGCGCATTCGCGAGGAGCTGCGCGGCGGCCGCAACGCGATTTCCGCGATCGACGCAGGGTTCAAGCGCGCGTTGTCGACGATTCTCGATTCAAACATCACCACCTTCATCGCCGCCGCTGTGCTGTTCTACATCGGCACCGGCCCGGTGCGCGGTTTCGCCGTGACGCTCGGCATCGGCATCATCACCACGGTTTTCACCGCGTTCACGCTGACCCGCCTCATCGTCGCAGGCTGGGTGCGGTGGAAGCGGCCGCAAACCGTGCCGATTTGAGAGCGCAGGAACTGACGTGACGCACTTCATTCTCATAGCTCTCGGGCTGGTCATCCTCGTGCTGACCGTGGTCAGCGCGCTGGGCATACTGCCGTCCCTGCGCATCGTGCCTGACAACACCCATTTCGATTTCACCCGCTTTCGCCGCATCAGCTTTCCGATTTCGGCGCTGCTCTCTATTGTCGCCATCACGCTGTTCTTCACGCATGGTCTGAATTTCGGCATCGACTTCAAGGGCGGCACGCTGCTGGAGGTGCAGGCCAAGTCCGGCACCGCCGATATTCCGGGAATGCGCGCGACCCTGAGCAATCTCGGTCTCGGTGACGTGCAACTGCAGCAATTCGGCGGACCCGCCGACGTGCTCATTCGCGTCGCGGAACAGCCCGGCGGCGACGCCGCGCAACAGGCTGCGGTGCAGAAGGTGCGCGGCGCGCTCGGCGACGCTGTCGACTATCGCCGCGTGGAAGTGGTGGGGCCGCGCGTCTCCAGCGAGTTGTTGGCCTACGGCATGCTCGGACTGATGCTGGCGATCTTCTCGATCCTGATCTATCTCTGGTTCCGGTTCGAATGGCAGTTCGCGCTGGGCGCGATGATCGCCAACGTCCACGACATCGTGCTGACCATCGGCTTTATGTCGATCAGCCAGGTCGATTTCGACCTCACCAGCATCGCCGCGCTGCTGACCATTTTGGGCTATTCGCTCAACGATACCGTCGTGATCTACGACCGGATTCGCGAGATGCTGCGGCGCTACAAGAAAATGCCGATGCCGGAATTGCTCAACGAGTCGATCAACTCGACGCTGTCGCGCTCGATCATCACTCACGTCACGGTGACGCTGGCGCTGCTGGCCCTGCTGCTGTTCGGCGGCCACGCCATTCACAGCTTCACCGCGGTGATGATGTTCGGCGTGGTTCTGGTCGGCACCTATACCTCGATCTTCATCGCGGCGCCGATCTTGATCTATCTTGGCGTCGGCGAACATCGCGAGGATGCCGACAACCCGGCGACCGACAGGATGTCGAAATCGACGAAACCATCAAAGCCGTAGCCATGGCCGATCTTCCGGAAGCTCCGCATCTTCCGAGGTCGGCGCCGATCGAAGCCTACGGCAATGGCGGCTTTCGCTTCGATTCGATGTCGCACAAGGGATCGCTGCTGTGCCTGCCAGATGCGATCTGGGCGTGGCCGATCACAGGGCCTGATGGCATCGACCGCACGTCGCTGGCGCGCGTCTTCGCAGACGCCGGGCATATCGACACGCTGATCATCGGCACCGGCACCGGCGTGTGGCTGCCGCCCGACGACTTGCGCAGCGCGCTGCGGCGCCTGCATGTCGGTATCGATGCGATGCAGACCGGACCCGCGATCCGCACTTACAACATCATGATCGGCGAACGGCGGCGCGTCGCGGCGGCGCTGGTCGCCGTGCCATGAGCGACATAAGCGCGACAAAGGAACTCCGCGGCATTCTGCGCCGATCTGGTGCGTAGCCACGATTTCGACCGGTATGCGTCGACGCTGTTCGTCCCCGCCGACAAGCGCCGCGCGCTGCTGGCGCTGTATGCCTTCAACGCGGAAATTTCACGTGTGCGCGACCAGGTCAGCCAGCCTCTCCCTGGCGAAATTCGCCTGCAATGGTGGACCGACATGCTTGCGGGCACGGAACATGGCGGCGTCGAAGGCAATCCCGTCGCCGCCGAATTGCTGCGCGCGATGCAGTCCTGCAATCTTCCGGCCGAGACGCTGTCGCGCCTGATCGAGGAACATCAGTTCGACCTCTATAACGATCCGATGCCAAGCATGGCGGCGCTGGAGGCCTATATCGCCGACACCTCGATGGCGCTTTTCGTTCTCGCGGCCCGGATCATGGGATCCCGTTCCCAGGAGATCGATCACCTGGCGCGGCACGCCGGCCTGGCGCTGGGTATGGTGCGGGTGATCGCCGCATTGCCATCGGATGCGGCGCGGCGGCAGCTCTTTGTGCCGCTGCAAATCCTAGAGCAGCACGGCAGCGGCGCGGAAGAAGTTTTCGCGGCTAAGGAAACGCCGACGCTGCGCGCGGCGCTGGATCAGTTGACGGCGGAAGCGCGCGCCCATTTGAGCACGGCGTTGACTCTCCTGGCGAGTGTTCCGTCTGAAGTGAGGCCGGTGTTCCTTCAGCTGGCGCTGGTCCGGCGCGATCTCAAGCGCATGTCGCGTGCGGATACCGACCCGTTCGCGCCGTACGCAAAATCGCGGCTCCGCACCTTGTGGGCACTGTGGCGCGCTCGTAAAGCGGGGGAGCTTTCGTCATCCTGAGGTGCGCGCTCTTGCGCGCCTCGAAGGATGGCGGCGATATGTATGGCGCATCCTTCGAGACGCGGCCAAGCGGCCGCTCCTCAGGATGACAAGGTCGTGTGATCCGCCAATTCAAAATTGAAGCGGTCCCGCAAGTTCTTGCGCGATTCCAGGATGCCGCTCAGGAATGCGCGATCGGTATCGCTGGTCATCATCGGCTCGATCAGGTCGAGTTGGTTCATCGCCACCAGTTGCAAAAGCTCGGTCCGAATGCGGCCTGCGCCGTCGCGCGGCAAGGCCTGCACCACCTGAATATGCTCCGGCGGTTTCGGGCCGGTGGCCGCGGCCAGATCGGCCTGTAGCCGCGCTTCCAGCGCGGTGTTCTCGGCTTCGACGAAAGCATAGAGCCCGACGCCGCTGCGGCGGTCGGCGAACGCGACAATGGCGGCATCGCGCACGTCGGGATTTTTTCTGATCAGGTTCAGCAGTACCGGGGCGTCGTTGACGAGACGCCGGCCGCCGCCCTCGCGGTCGGTGAAATTGAACACGCCGCGGGTGATACCGCGGTAGACTTTCTTGCCGGTCGCCAACCAGGTGCGCGCGACCACGGATTTGCGCGCCAGTATCTTAGGCTCCGCCGGCGTCAGGGCTTCCGGCGCATAGCTGCGTTTGTGTTTGAGAAGATGACGCAGATCCTCGTAGGCAGCAATGCGAAACAAACGGCCGCGATTTTTGAAACATATCGCGAGCTGAAAGTCGGTGACGTAAGCGCGGCCGTCATTGCCGCGCAGCCAGTTCTGCTCCTTGGCGAGATCGTTGTGGCAGATGCCGGCGCGATGCATTTGGCGCAGCGCGGCCTTGGCCGAGCGGAAATACGCCGCATCGCCGAACGGTTTTGCAAGATGCAGCGCCACGCCGTGAATAAATCCGCGCACCAGCGCCTGTCGACCCGCCCACAGCAACGCCGGGCCGACATCGAGGTCGCGCGCCAGCGTTAGCGCGCGGCGCTCCCGGGTAAACAGATGATACGCCGCGGCGTAAGACCACCACGGCACCTGATCGAGCCGGCGCAGCACCGCATCGACCTCGCCGGATGCGGTGCGATATCTTCCGCGCTCGACCGTCGAGAACACGTCGCGCTTCAGCAGCACGCCTTCGGTCCATTTTTCAGACAGGTTTCTCGCGTCGTCGGGGGGTAGCGTCATGCCTTCACGCGGCGGCTGCGACATGCAGATGATCAGATATCCAGCGGTCGAGATCAGACAACGCGCGCGCACTGATCGCCTGCTTCTTCGCGACCGTCTTTTCGTTGCCGCGCAACCTCGTGCCGTCAGACTTTTTGGTCGGTGCGCTCGCGAGCGGCGGAAACAATCCAAAGTTGATATTCATCGGCTGGAACGAGCGCGGCCCGGCATCGATTGTTTCGATATGGCCGCCGGTGATGTGGCCGAGCAGCGATCCCAGCGCCGTCGTTGCCGGCGGCGAGCTGAGCGACTGCGACCGCGCGTCGGCCGCCGCGTAAAGGCCTGCGATCAGACCAACGCTCGCGGATTCCACATAGCCCTCGCAGCCCGTCATCTGACCGGCGAAGCGCAGTCGCGGCTGCGCGCGCAGCCGCAACTGGTGGTCCAGCAGCTTTGGTGAATTCAGGAAGGTGTTGCGATGCAGACCGCCCAGCCGCGCGAATTCCGCGTTCTCGAGCCCGGGAATGGCGCGGAACACGCGTTGCTGCGCTCCGTGCTTCAGCTTGGTCTGGAAGCCGACCATGTTGTAGAGCGTGCCGAGCTTATTGTCCTGGCGCAGTTGCACGATCGCGTAGGGCTTCACCGTCGGATCGTGGGGATTGGTCAGTCCGACCGGCTTCATCGGCCCGTGCCGCAACGTTTCGCGCCCACGCTCGGCCATCACCTCGACCGGCAGGCAGCCATCGAAATACGGCGTATTGGTTTCCCACTCCTTGAAGTCGGTCTTCTCGCCCGCGAGCAGTGCATCGACGAAAGCGCCGTACTGCTCCCTCGTCATCGGGCAATTGATGTAATCCGCGCCGGTGCCGCCGGGCCCGACCTTGTCGTAGCGCGATTGAAACCACGCCATGGACATATCGATGGAATCCTGATGCACGATCGGCGCGATCGCGTCGAAGAACGCCAGCGCGTTTTCGTCGGTCAGTTCGCGGATCGCATCCGCCAGCGGCGCGGAGGTGAGGGGGCCGGTGGCGACGATGACGTTGCGCCAATCGGCCGGCGGCAGCCCGTCGATCTCGGCGCGGCGGATTTCGATCAGCGGATGATCGTGCAAGCGCTTTGGTGACGGCGGCGGAAAATCCGTCGCGATCGACCGCCAGCGCGCCGCCGGCGGGCACCTGGTTGGCGTCGGCGGCGCGCATGATCAGCGAGCCCAGCCGGCGCATTTCGGCATGCAGCAGCCCGACCGCATTGTTGGCGGCATCGTCGGAGCGAAACGAATTGGAGCAGACGAGTTCGGCGAGGCCATCGGTGCGGTGCGCCTCGCGTCATCCGGTCCGGGCGCATCTCGTGCAGCACGACGCGGACGCCGGCATTGGCGACCTGCCAGGCGGCTTCCGAGCCGGCAAGGCCGGCGCCGACGATATGCACGGGTTCGGAGGAGGATTTGGTGCCTGTCATGGCACAGAGGTAGCGCGTTTTACGGCCGCAGTGGAATGCGTCGCGCGGCTGGCTCAGATACGACAACGCCCGCGACGAGGCGGGCGTTATCCGTTCGTCAGTCGGCTGAAAGCATCAGCCGTTATAGTTGCCGGCTGCAACGCGCGGAATGTCCGAGCGATCAAGGCCGATATCGGCCAGTTCGCGATCGCTGAGCTGGGACAGTTCGCTGACATTGCGCTGATAGTCCCGGAACGCCTGGATCATGCGGATGAGCGAGAGCAACATGGGTAGTCTCCTTGTATTGTCGATTTAGCTCTTGGACGAAAGCCTCATCGTTGAAATGAATATAGAGCAAGGATGCCGCACTGCAGAAGTTCCAATGGTGCGATGCAGCTAAGCTAAAAATGCATGGCACTATGTAAGAAATGATTAACCTTTCAGCATGGCTGCTTAAATATGCGTAGGCAGTCATGACGACGCAGTGACGAATTAAAGCCATTGCCAATGGGTTAAAATGATAGAAAGCTTCCTCGGCCAGGGCCTTGCCTCATGGCGGCTCGAGTGATGCGCGATCGGCATGCAAAAGAATTGCGAACTTTCATTCATTGTTTGAAAGAGCTATCACGGACGAACGGTAGCAACGCGCTCCAGACCTCTCGTGCATCCTTGATCGGATCAGGAATCGCGATTGAGCCGGCTGGCGAAATACCCGATCGTTTTCGCGTAGACCTCGCTCTTATTCCACTGCTGGATCACGGCGAAATTCGCGCTACCAGGCTCCCAGCCCTGTCCGCGCTGCCAGCCATAGCTCGCCAGATAATTCGCCGTCGAGGCTAGTACGTCGGGTGCGCTGCGCAGGAGATCACGGCGGCCGTTCTCATCGAAATCGACCGCGAATTTGATGTAGGACGAAGGCATGAACTGGGTCTGCCCGATTTCGCCCGCCCAGGCGCCGCGCATTTCCGCGGGACTGAGGTCGCCACGCTCGACGATGCGCAAGGCGTCCAAGAGCTCGGCGCGAAACATCTCAGCGCGCCGGCAGTCGTAAGCCAGCGTGGCCAGCGAGCGTATCGTCGCGAATTTTCCAATGTTGGCGCCGAAGTCGGTTTCAAGTCCCCATATGGCAACCAACACCGCGCCGGGGACGCCGTAGCGCTGTTCGATGCGCGATAGTGCAGAGCCGTATTGCTTTATCATATTGGAGCCACGGGTGAGGCGGGGCGGCACCATGCGGCCAGAGAACTGCTCAAAGCTTTGCTGGAAAACCTGTTGCCCGCGGTCCCTGGACAATACGCTTTGGTCGAGCGTTACGCCGTTGAGGCCCGCGGCGATCGCCTGCGGCGCGATGCCCTTGGCGGCGGCTTCGGTTTTGAATTCGCCCAGCCATGCCTCGAAGCTGCCGGTGCCGCAGGTCGCGGCTTGTGCAGAAAGCTCCGGAGCGAGCAGCACCATGCCGGCGAGGATGGCGGGGCCGAGAAACGCGGAAGACGTGGCGAGTTCATTCGGGAAATCGATTCGCGAGCAACGAGGACAAGCAAGCACGATACCTGTCTCGGGATCGCGGCCAAAACAAGATTTTGGCTGCTTAATTTCGTGCCAGCCTTATCACGTCGCGATCAATTGTCCCGGCGGCCCCACGGGAACAGATTGGCGGGGAAATCCACCGCCGAGCGCCGTTCGCGCGGCCGAGGGATGAGTGGGTGCGCGTTGGGATCCGGGGTGATCACCTTGCGATAGAGATGCCAGGTGGCATGGCCCAGCAGGGGGACGACGACCGCGAGCCCGAGGAAGAACGGCAGCGAACCGAGCACCAGCAGCGCTGCGACGATCAATCCCCATGCCGCCATCGGCAGGGGGTTTTGCGCCACCGCGCGCAGCGACGTCGCGACGGCGTCGCCCACGCCGGCATGACGATCGAGCATCAGCGGAAACGACACCACGCTGATGCACAGGGATACCACGGCAAACAGGAATCCGACGCCGCAGCCAACCGCGATCAGCGACCACCCCTGCGGCGTCGTCAAAACGCGGCGCGCGAAATCCGGCATTCCGGCCGCGGCTTCGTAACCGAACGCCGCGACATAGATCGCTTGCGCGGTTGCGATCCACGTCACGAACAGCGCCAGCAGCAGGGAGCCGAGGCCAAGCATTGCGCCGAACGACGGCGAGCGCAGCACTTCGGTCGCGTGCCATGCGGAGGCGTCCTCACCGCTTTCGCGGCGGCGGCTCAGTTCATAGAGCCCGAGCGCCGCGAAGGGGCCGAGGAGGGCGAAGCCGGCGGCAAGCGGAAACAGCAGCGGCAAAACCGAGTAGCCGAGCACGGCGCGCGCCAGCACCAATCCGAGCACCGGATAGATCGCGCAGAGCATGATGGCGTGGCTGGGCACGGCCTTGAAGTCTTCCCAGCCGAGCCGCAGCGCGTCTCGCAGATCGGCAAGGCCGATGGTTTGCACCACCGGTGGAGTCGCGATATCCGGCGCTGACTGAGGGAGTGGCGTGACGTTACTGGGAAATGGGACTGCCATGGTACGTGGTCTCACTTGTCGCTGTGGCACATTTTCGCGCGAAAGAGGGCGCGTTTGCCGCTGGCGGAGCGATCACGACCGGACGCGAAAACAAGGATACCGGAACGGGCCAGGTCGCGAATAGACCGGGATGCTACTCCTGATCCGCGAAGATGTCGCTCACGCTTCGGTGAGTGAGCGGCAGCGACCCTCACTAAGGTGCAATGCAACGGAATGATGACCGCCGGCAGCAAATTGCTGCTTGTATTTGGTGCCTTGCGGATGACACGGTTCGCCCGCATGAACATCATTCGCGCTTTGCCGCAGCTTGGCGCTGCACCAGGCATTGCGCGAAATCTTCGCCAGCAAAATTTCAGGGAGCCATATCGATGAGCATTTTCGGAAAAATAATGAGCGCCATCTTCGGCACACACGCCGACGCAGCGACGCCTGCTACGCCATCCGGTACGGGCGGTTCGACATCATCAGCCGCGGGCGCGGGCGGCACGTCAGGCTCAGCTTCATCGACAGCGGCTAAGAGTGTCGATGTCGCGCCGATTCTGGACAAGGCCGTCGCCAAGAAGGGCGAGAAACTGGAGTGGCGGACTTCGATCGTCGACCTGATGAAGGCGCTCGATATCGATTCCAGCCTGACCGCGCGCAAGGAATTGGCAAAAGAGCTCGGCTACACCGGCGACACCAACGACTCCGCGACCATGAACATCTGGCTGCACAAGCAGGTGATGAGCAAGATGGCCGCAAACGGCGGCGTGCTGCCCGCAGACATCAAGCACTGACCCGATCCGACATGCGACACGAAGGCCCACTCCGCAGTGGGCCTTTTTGTTTCAGCAACACAACAAACAACGTGGGAGAAACGATGAACAGCATCGATCGCAGGACAATTCTCGCTACAGGCGCGCTGGCGTTGGCAGGAAGCGCAGGTCAAACCGCACCTGCCGCCGCGCAGGCCGGTCCCAAAACTCTTTTTCCGCTACCCCTGATCACGATTCCGATCGCCGGCGAAACCGATGTGTTTCCGTTGAGGCGCATCTATTGCATCGGCCGCAACTACGCGGCGCATGCCATCGAGCGCGGCTCCGATCCCACGCGTGAACCGCCGTTCTTTTTCCAGAAGCCCACCGATGCGGTTCAGAATGTCGCGGCGGGCGAAGTCGCCGATCATCCCTATCCGTCGCTGACCAAGAATTATCATCACGAGGTCGAGCTTGTGGCGGCGCTGAAATCCGGCGGCACGAACATTCCGGCGGAGCAGGCGCTCGATCACGTCTACGGTTACGCGCTTGGGCTCGACATGACGCGGCGCGATTTGCAGAACGAGATGGCGGCGATGAAGAAGCCGTGGGAAATCGGCAAGAGCTTCGACCATGCTGCGGTGCTCGGCCCGATCCATCCCGCCGCCAAGACCGGCCATTTCACCAAGGGCGCGATTTCGCTCGCGGTCAACGGCACGGTGCGGCAGAACTCCGACCTCGACAAGATGATCTGGAGCGTCGCCGAGCAGATCGCGAAACTGTCCGAAGCCTTCGAGCTGAAAGCCGGCGACATCATTTATTCCGGCACGCCGGAAAACGTCGGCCCGGTCGTTAAGGGCGACGTGCTCTTATGCAAGCTGGACGGCCTGCCGGACATGTCGATTAGGATTGTGTGAGGTTTCGGCCGGCGCAACGAAAGCAGGCGTCATCCTGAGGAGCCGCGCACTTGCGCGGCGTCTCGAAGGATCGCCGCAGGTGTCGCACATCCTTCGAGGCTCGCCGAAGGAGGCTCGCATCTCAGGATGACGATGAGCGGCGCTCACGCCCCGGAATGATGTTACCGCACCAAATCCCTGAACTCCGGATGCTGGCGCAGATAGTCCACCACGAAGCCGCAGCCGGCGACGACCTTCATGCCGTCGGCGCGGATCAATTCCAGCGCGCCGTTGACCAGCTCCGACGCAATTCCGCGCCCGCGCAATGCGCGCGGTGTCTCGGTGTGGGTGATGACAACGGCGGATTGCGTCAGCCGGTAATTCGCAAAGGCCACGCCGCCTTCGATGTCGAACTCGAAGCGGGAGAGGGCTTTGTTGTCGCGGACGGCTGATGTTGTCGTCTGGGTCACGGCAATTCCCTTTGTGCGCGCGATTTGTGGCAAGGAGGAGATTGGCATTGTCCTCATCGTCGTCAAGGCCGACAGCGCCGCGTCGCTCTTATCAGGAGAACATCATGGCCAACGAAAAAGGCCCCAACATCAAGAAGAAGCAGAAGTGCAAGAATTGCGAAGGCAAGGGCTTGCTGAAGAAGGGCGACAAGGTCGTGAAGTGCCAGCGCTGCGGCGGGACCGGCGTGCGGTGAGTGCTCGGCGACATCATAGCTATGTCGCTCGCAGTCATATCTTCCGGCTGTCATAGGCCCAGTGCAGCAGCGCCTGGCGCTGGCGCTTGCGGCAGGTGAGGTCGCCCGGTTCGCAGTTCTTGGTGATCTGGCCGATGTGGCGGCGGATCGCTTTCCAGCGTCCGATCTGGCGGCGATCCTCCTCCGGCAAGCGGCGGCCCATATAATAGCGGCAATACCATTGAAACCAGCCGCGCGGATCGTCCTGATGCAGCCAGCCCTTGCGCCGCCACTCCGACAGCGGCTGGCTGGCCCTGACGGCGAAAAAATTCAGTGAGCAGTCCGGCTCGCCCTTGGCGAGCTTGGCGCGCGCAAACCAGCTCTCGGGAAATTCCTTACGGCAGTCGGTCATGTACTTGCCGCAGAAGATGCCGAGCTTGAGCATTTGCGCGGGCGTGAGCTGGGGCTGAAATTCGGGATCGAACGAACGCCCGGGCGCAGCGACGCGCTCGTAGCGATAGCCGCGCTGCATCTTGTCGTTGACGGTGATGATTTTCTTTTGGGTCGGCATCGTTTCTACCTATGCAGTGGTGGGGCGATGGGATCAATGCAGCCTTTCGCAAAGCCGTCATACCCGCGAAAGCGGGTATCCAGTACGCCCTGATATTGCCGATGAAAGACAGGCTCTCTGCGATACTGGATCGCCCGCTTGCGCGGGCGATGACGATGGCGCGCGGAAAACCGCGCACGGCTCGCCGCGGCAGCGTTTGACGCGGCGGCAAAGAGCGCGCCGGCAGAGCAGGGCGGCACAATGCGCCCGCAGCGCGCGCTCATCGCGGCGCGCAGCGCGGCGCATCATGACCCGCCAGTTCATCCAGCGTCTCCTCGATGCCGTCGAGAATCCTGGCGCGGATGCGCCGGGCGCGGGCGTCGCTATCGTCTTCGCGCCGCGCGTTGTCGCGGAAAACTGTCTGCGTCTGCGGAGTCACCTGCGAAATCATCGGCAAAATTCCTGCTGCGTTGAATGGGTTGTGTGCGGATACGCGTCCGCGCACTCGCCGCACGTTTAAGTGCGCGAGGGGCGAACAAAACCCCTCGGAAAACACGAGGGGACACGGCGCGCCGGTGTGGCGCGTAAGTCGTGTCTTAGCGCAGCTCCTCATCGAAGCTGCGGCGCCTCCCGGCGCGCCGTCCGGCGTGTTCACGATGGGGGCCGCGCTTTCGCCGACTGCACCCAGCGTCCTTGTCCGGTCCGCGCGCCCCACCCCACAGGGATGAAAGGCGCGCTGCAACCGGCGGACGGCGGGCCGTCGGACAGGTGCTTGCGTCAGCGAACTCCTCGCGGGGGGTCGTAGTGCCCCCGGGCGGTGCTCCCCATCGCCCGGGATCGTGCTTGCGAGGCACGGCCGCGGACGCCGGTCCTGCTCCGCCAACAGACGCCTCTAGCTGACGCCCCCGTCGAACAGGACGAGAGGTGTGTAGCATAAGATAGGAATATAGTCAAGATACTGGGCCAAATTTTCGACGCCCGCAATATCCGGAAGCGACCACTCAAGAAACGGAATGTTACAGAATCAGGGAGATGTTCTATATATGTTCTCTAACGAAATTGTGGAGACAAATGTTCCGCTTAGGAATTTTTGCGTGGACAATCGTATCCTTCGGAGCTCAGCAGAGTTTTCCGATGAAACACAGCCACGAATTTCGAGACCCTATTCATACGTTTATTTCAGTTCGCACTGACGAGCGTGCGGTAATCGAATTCGGCCTTTTCAACGCTTGAGGCACATCCATCAACTGGCACTTTCATACCTTGTTTATCCTGGAGCGACGCATAAACGATTTGAACATTCGCTTGGCGTGATGCATTTGGCGTCAAGAATATTCGATGTCGTTATTTCCTCTGAAAATCTGTTCGACAATAATGTCAGAGACATCGTGCCCGATCGCGATTCTGCAGGGTTATTGGAAGTCCGTCTTGCGAATGGCAGCGCTGTGCCATGACCTCGGCCATCTTCCGTTCTCGCATGCAGCCGAGAAAGAATTACTTCCACCGGATTACGACCATGAAGAGCTGACTAAAGCAATTATCCTTAGCGGAGAAATGCAGCAAATTTGGACGAAGATGACCCCGCCGCTGAGAGCAGAGAGATATTCTAAAATTAGCTGTTGGCCCGAAGAAAGCTTCGCCGCTCGAGTTAAGTACTTGGGAGACAGTGCTATCCGAAATCATCATAGGCGATGCACTCGGAGCAGACAGAATGGATTATCTTTTACGCGACGCGTATCATGCGGGCGTCGCATACGGCAATTTTGACCATAACCGCTTAATTAATACGCTTCGAATTTTGCCAAAGAAATACGAGGACTTCCGACGAGCCGGCTCTCGGGTTGGAAGCAGGGGGGCTTGAGTTCCTCCGAAGGACTAATGATTGCTCGTCACTTTATGTATAAGCAAGTCTACCTCCACCATATTCGGCGGGTCTACGACATTCACCTCAAGGATTTTCTGGTTGAATGGCTGGACGGTGGAAGACTTCTCAACCGACGTAGATAACCATTTAAAAATTTCCGACGTCGAAGTTCTGTGCGCAATTAGAGCAGCTTGCGATGATTTATGTTCACCACATCATCTGCTTGCTCGGCGAATTCAAAGCCGTGAACATTTCCGTCGTTTTTATGAAGCTGCTCCTTCAGACGTCGAGGGCGGCAAACTTCAACCTGGTCGAGAAATAGCTCTAGCCGCTCAACAAGTTTTTGGGGAAGACTTGATTCGACACGATTTCATCACACCAAAATCCGCCGCACCAATATTTCCTGTGCTAGTCTTCGACGGGAGTATCGAGTTGTCTCTGCAAAGATCGCAAATTCTTGCGCGAATGCCAGAGATCGGCGTCGACAACGTATACTGCGACAAATCGATTCGCTCTGAAGCGATTGTTTGGCGCAAGGATAACAAAAAACAAATACTTACACCTCAGCTAGGGCAAGCCATGAACATTTCGTACAGCTCGAAATGCGCACTTATCGTTGAAACGACGAAGCGATTGCGCGGTGCTGGTAGCTGGTGTGGTGAAACACACCTTCAAAAAGCTTTGTACATATTACAAGATCTTTCAAAAGTAAGTTTAGGTTATAAATTCATTATTTATAAGCATGGCCCGTATTCTTTCGACTTAAACTCGGATTTAGCTGCTATGCGCGCGTCTAATATTTTAAAATTCACGTTCCCTCGTGAAGGATACGGACCTAGTATAGTTGCAACTCCTTTTGGAGACCGTGTACTTGAGGTCAATCAAGCCTGCATACGACACTTAGAACCATTCGTTGAATTTTTAGCTGAGTGGTTTTCAGGAAGTGACGTCCGGCATTTAGAAAAGATTGCTACGGCATACTATGTCACCCAAAAGAACCCGCGCGCTCCTGCCGTAGCAAGGGCCCGAAAAGCTAAACTTGCTCAAGCCCCACGTCGATGTTCAAGCTGCTGAGGAGGCTGTTCGAATTGTCGACGAGAAGCGAGAGGTTGCGAGGATCAAGCTGGGTCAAGTCGCCGCTTAGCTACTCCGCCGCCTCGCTCGCTCCCGCGCTTCCTCCGCCGCCCGCCCGCCTTCGCCAGCACCGGCGCCAGAAACTTGCCCGTGTAGCTGCGCGGCGCCTTGACGATGTCTTCCGGCGGACCCCAGGCGACGATCTCGCCGCCGCCGTCGCCGCCTTCGGGGCCGAGGTCGATCACCCAGTCCGCGGTCTTGATGACTTCGAGGTTGTGCTCGATCACCACCACGGTGTTGCCCTGCGCCACCAGCTCGTGCAGCACCTCCAGCAGCTTCGCGACGTCGTGGAAATGCAGGCCGGTGGTCGGCTCGTCCAGGATGTAGAGCGTGCGGCCGGTGGCGCGCTTCGACAGCTCCTTCGCCAGCTTGACGCGCTGCGCCTCGCCGCCGGACAGCGTGGTGGCCTGCTGGCCGACATGGATGTAGTCGAGGCCGACGCGGTGCAGCGTCTTGAAGGTCTCGCGCACGCGCGGCACCGCCTTGAAGAACTCGGCGGCTTCCTCGACGGTCATGTCGAGCACGTCGGCGATCGACTTGCCCTTGAACAGCACCTCCAGCGTCTCGCGGTTGTAGCGCTTGCCCTTGCAGGCATCGCAGGTGACGTAGACGTCCGGCAGAAAGTGCATCTCGATCTTGATGACGCCGTCGCCCTGGCAGGCCTCGCAGCGGCCGCCCTTGACGTTGAACGAAAACCGCCCGGGCTCGTAGCCGCGCGCCTTGGATTCCGGCAGGCCGGCGAACCATTCGCGGATCGGCGTGAACGCGCCGGTGTAGGTCGCGGGATTGGAGCGCGGGGTGCGGCCGATCGGCGACTGGTCGATGTCGATGATCTTGTCGATATGCTCGAGGCCCTCGATGCGGTCGTGCGGCGCGGCGCCTTCGCTGGCGTTGTTGAGCTTTCGCGCGATCGCCTTGTAGAGCGTGTCGATCAAGCAGCGTCGACTTGCCGCCGCCGGACACGCCGGTGACGCAGGTGAACAGGCCCAGCGGAATTTCCGCCGAGACGTTCTTCAGGTTGTTGCCGCGCGCGTTGATCACCTTGATGGTGCGGCGATGGTTCGGCGGCCGCCGCTCGGGAATTTCCACCGACATTTCGCCGGTGAGATATTTTCCGGTCAGCGATTTCGGATTGTTCATGACCTCGGCCGGCGTGCCCTGCGCCACGATGTGGCCGCCATGCGTGCCGGCGCCGGGGCCGACATCGACGACGTAATCGGCGAGGCGAATGGCGTCCTCGTCATGCTCGACCACGATCACGGTATTGCCGAGGTCGCGCAGCCGCTTCAGCGTTTCCAGCAGCCGCGCGTTGTCGCGCTGGTGCAGGCCGATCGAGGGCTCGTCCAGCACATAGAGCACGCCGGTCAGGCCCGAGCCGATCTGCGACGCGAGCCGGATGCGCTGGCTCTCGCCGCCGGACAGCGTGCCGGAGGCGCGCGCCAGCGTCAGGTAATTCAGGCCGACATCGAGCAGGAACGACAGCCGCTCGCGGATTTCCTTCAGCACGCGCACCGCGATCTCGTTCTGCTGCGCGTTGAGCGCCGCGGGCACGGTCTCGAACCATTCGCCGGCGCGGCGCACCGACAGCTCCGAGATCTCGCCGATATGCTTGCCGCCGATCTTGACGCACAGCGCTTCCGGCTTGAGCCGGTAGCCGTGGCAGGCCTCGCAGGGCATGTCGGAGAAATACTTGCCAGTTCCTCGCGCGCCCATTCGCTCTCGGTCTCGCGGTAGCGGCGGTCGATGTTGGTGACGACGCCCTCGAACGGCTTCTTGGTGTCGTAGGAGCGCACGCCGTCTTCGTAGGAGAATTTGATCTCGTCGTCGCCGGAGCCGTGCAGGAGCGCGGCCTGCGTCTTCTTCGGCAGGTCCTTCCACTTGGTGTCGAGCGTGAACTTGTAGAATTTGCCGAGCGCCGTCAGCGTCTGGATGTAATAGGGCGAGGACGATTTCGCCCACGGCGCGATCGCGCCCTTGCGCAGCGTCAATTCCTTGTCGGGAATGACGAGGTCTTCGTCGATATGCTGCTCGACGCCGAGGCCGCCGCAGGCCGGGCAGGCGCCATAGGGATTGTTGAAGGAGAACAGCCGCGGCTCGATTTCGGGAATGGTGAAGCCGGAGACCGGGCAGGCGAATTTTTCCGAGAACAGGATGCGCTCGGGGCCGCTCTTGTCGTGGATTTTGGCGGTTTTCTTCTCAACCTTCTTGTCGTCAGCCGCTGCCGGCGCATCCGCATATTCGATCACCGCCAGGCCCTCGGCGAGCTTCAGCGCGGTCTCGAAACTTTCCGCCAGCCGCTGGCCGATGTCGGGGCGCACCACGATGCGGTCGACCACCACGTCGATGTCGTGCGGGAATTTCTTGTCGAGCACCGGCGCTTCGGCGAGCTCGTGAAAGGTGCCGTCGATCTTGACGCGCTGGAATCCCTTCTTGAGATATTCGGCGAGCTCCTTGCGGTATTCGCCCTTGCGGCCGCGCACGACCGGCGCCAGCAGATACAGCCGCGTGCCTTCCGGCAGCGCCAGCACGCGGTCGACCATCTGCGACACGATCTGGCTTTCGATCGGCAGGCCCGTGGCGGGCGAGTAGGGCACGCCGACGCGCGCCCACAACAGCCGCATGTAGTCGTAGATCTCGGTGACGGTGCCGACGGTCGAGCGCGGATTCTTCGAGGTGGTCTTCTGCTCGATCGAGATCGCCGGCGACAGGCCGTCGATCTGGTCGACGTCGGGCTTCTGCATCATCTCCAGGAACTGCCGCGCATAGGCCGACAGCGACTCGACGTAGCGCCGCTGGCCCTCGGCATAGATGGTGTCGAAGGCCAGCGAGGATTTGCCGGAGCCGGACAGCCCGGTGAACACCACGAGCTTGTCGCGCGGAATTTCCAGATCGACGTTCTTCAGATTGTGCTCGCGCGCGCCGCGAATGGTGATCGCGCGCTGCGCCGAGCCGCGGCCTGTTGGCGCTTCGCCCTGATGATTTCATCCATGTCGATATTTCCAGGCGCGTAAGCGCGCCGCGTTCGGGCGCGCATCGCCGGAAGCCGGGACGGACGCCAATGGGTGTGATTCGGAACATAGGAAGAACGAGGCCGGATTTCCAGTGCCGCGTTCAAGCCATCAACGGATTGTTCCGGCAGATCGCGCAGCGCCGCCGTTGCCGAATAAAAAAGGCCGGCGCAGGCCGGCCTTTCGCGGAGATAAAAAGCCGGGCTGAGATCAGTACTTCGCGATCACCGGGCCGCCCCAGCGGTAGTTCACGCGGACGGTGACCATGTCGACGCCTTGATGGATGCGCTCGGTCGAGATGGGCGGACCCGCCGGCGGAACCGTCGTGCTGAAGGCCGCGATGCGGTCGCGCATGAACAGATGATCGTATTCGACAGCAGCCGACCAGTTCGGGGCAAAGCCGAACTCGAGTCCGGCGCCGGCCGCGCCGCCCCAGCGGGCGCTGGTCGAACGTCGAGGTGGCGAAAAACGTGTTGCCGGGCAGTGCATTGACGTCGTACCGGTCGTCGACGACGGCACCGCCGCCCTTCACGTAGAGCAGCGCGTTATTCCAGGCGTAGCCGACCTGGCCGGTGAACAAACCGAAGGCGTCGATGCGCGACCTGTTCGACAGAGTACCGCGCCGTCGCCGGATTGGCGTTGACGTTGGAGCCGCGAAGGCTGGCCCAGTCGCCCTGAGCTTCGATGCCGAACACCCAGGAGCTGGCCTGCCAGCGATAGCCGATCTGGCCGCCGGCGACGGCGCCGGTCGCATCGTGGCAGCCTTCGGATGCAACGAATGCGGTGGTGGCCGTGTGGTCCAGCGTATCCCAGCAGCTGCGATTGGTGCCCTAGCCGCCGTTGACGCCGATGTAGAAGCCGCTCCAGTCGTAAAGCGCTGGGATGTACGAATACGCGGGCGTCGCATAGGGCCGCGCGGCCACGTCGGCGGCATCAGCCGGAGCTGCCAGTCCCCAGGCAGCAAGGCCGATCACGCCCGCCAGAAACCTCTTCATCGACACTCTCCGGACTTAACCCGCTTCGTTTCGTTCGAAGCTTTTATTCTCAACCCAACAAGCGCCCAGCCACCCAAGCTGTGTCTGACAATGTAGCGGGACTCCGCGACGGAAGGCCGTCTCCGAAATACAACAGTTGTCGAGAAAGTGCGTAGCTGAAAAATTTGAGAATTTTCAGGTGCTTACTACGGGCAAGCCTGTTGATTGTTCGGGCATGGCAGGACGTGGCATGCTTCGCTTGAACACGGGTTGCTGCTGAGACTTAAGCTCTGCACTGCGTGCTCGTGCCGTCAAAGGTCTGCTCTCAAAAAGTTAGGCCCGGCGGCTATTTAGTCCAGTTCGTCATCATTCAGGATTAAGTCTGGCTGATCGGGTCCCGTTCCGTCGAGCGGCGTCATTTGTGCGGTAGTCTGGAGCGGGTAGGCAGCACGGAGATTTGCGGCGCTACGATTAGTGACCAACAATCGAACCAGCGCTGCAGGCCTATTGAAGGTGCGCAAGATCAAGTGTGGAGGCGGGCAAAATCGAGAGCCGCAACAACAGCAACAAACAGGACGGCTGTGACAGCCAGGAGCATAATATCTGAATGCATGGGAGCACCTTCCGCGCGTTCGAATTCGCTTACAGAAGACCGGCTTATGGTTAAAGAATCGTTTCAAAGTTAGAAGAGCCGGTATCAGACGCGGTCAACTCAAATACATTTTCTGTTGTATCAAAAGCACAAACTCTAGGGGCTGCCCGAGTTAGGCTTTTAACGATTTATTAAGCTTTAGTGGGGGTAGCGTCATGAGCAGATTGAGCAAGATTTTTATGGGTTGCGTCGCCGCGGCAGCCCTGAGTTGCTCCGCACATGCGGCCGATATGGCCGTCAAGGATAGGCCGATGATGACTCCGGTAGAGGTCTACAACTGGACCGGCTTTTACGTCGGCGGCCATTTCGGCGGCGGTGCCGGCGACGATAATCCGGTTGACAGTGCAACGCTTCACAGGCGGCGGCACCGTTGCGCATACGCTGCAAAGCGGCACTTTCACCGATAACAATTTCGCGTTTGGCGGCGCTCAGGCCGGTTACAACGTTGAGTTAGGCAGTTGGGTAGCAGGCATTGAAACGGACATTTCTGCCGGCTCGACACGAAACGCCAACATCGTTCTAGGCGAAGGGCCGATTGCTGACACATTCTCCCGACGCGTCGGACCCGAGTGGTTCGGTACTTTGCGCGGCCGCCTCGGCTATCTGTTCGGCAGTCAAACCCTCGTTTACGCCACGGGCGGTCTGGCTTACGGCCAGACACGCAGCTTAAATCAACTCATCACGGGGCCGGGTCCGATCGGCACGTTCGCCCTCAACACCGGCTCAACCGGCGTCCATACAGGATGGGTATTGGGGGCTGGCTTGGAATATATGCTCGCTCCCAAATGGAGCATAAAGGGCGAGTACCAGTACATCGACCTCGGAAACGAGATCGGGGGAACGAACTTGATTATTTTCAATCCCGGTCAGCGGGGCGTGTTCACCTCGGCTGGGAATTTCAAAGTGCAGACCGGCCAGTTCGGGGTGAACTACCACTTCTGACCGACCAGGCTGCGCGAATAAAAAGCCCCGGACAGGCCGGGGCTTTTTTGTGCCTGCAATAACAAGCGGGCCACTACCAATTTCAAATATGCCGCCACGGATCGAATAGCCAATACCCTATTTGCAAAAGAACAAAACTAGAACATAATCGCTCCCATCATGTGGATAACGGGGTATGTGCCAGCCTCAGCGGAACGGCGAGTGTATAGGTTCGGGTTGACCGGGCTCAGCGCAGCTTCGGCTAGGCCAGTGTTATCGCTTTAGCGCCCATTCTACCACCCAACCGAGGCGGTCTAACGAATTCCGTCCGCTGTTGTATAAAAGGTACCTCCACAAGGGATCATACGGAGTACCGTTTTGCTAATTTCTTAGACATACTCGGAGAATATAGATGAAAAATCTTGCACTTGCCGTTTCAATCCTTGCGATCAGCGCCGTCAGCGCTTCGGCGGCCGATATGGCGCCGCGCTACGCCAAGGCGCCGCCGATGACGCCGGTCTATACCTGGACCGGATGCTACGTTGGCGGAAACGTGGGAGCCGGATGGTCACGCGCCTCCACCAATGACGCCGATCCGACGGCGTCTGGCGCGGCCGATGCCGGCAGCCACACCGCATGGGATTCGTGGGCGGCGGGCAGATCGGCTGCGATTACCAGTTCGCTTCGAATTGGGTGCTCGGCGTGCAGGGCATGTTTAATGGAGGGGATGTGCACGGCAGTCATTAAGGGCACCGTTCACATATAACGGCACCAACACCGAAACATTCTCTAGCAAGGTCGATTGGTTTACGACGGCAACGGCGCGTCTCGGCTACGTCGTTACACCGCAGACTATGCTATACGTGAAGGGCGGCGCCGCCTGGGTTAACACCAACGAATTCCCGATGTGGACCCGGCGGAACGCTCTACCATGGGTTCAGCGGAATCGCTTTTGCAACGGACTGGATGGACCGTTGGCGTCGGTGGCGAATACAAATTTAGCCCGAATTGGTCGTTGTTTGCTGAATACAATTATGTGGATCTCGGCCGCGCAAATTCGCCGTACCTCTACACCTGCACAGGGACGTGTAATTTTGAAGCAAATCCGTTCTTGTACTCAAACAAGCAGGATTTCCAGACCTTCCTCGTCGGCCTCAACTACCGCCTTGGCGGGTACTGAGCGGACGATCTCTCCGGCATTCGCAAGTCAAAGGCCCCGGCATTGTCCGGGGCATTTTTGTTGTAATTCTAAGCACATCTACTGACCAGGACCTCACGGGGTTAATTTCAAAACTGCCGCTTTTTTCAACTGCGACGCTGACTGTGGAAACAGGCCAGATCTCGTTCAAAGGAACAAAACTGGAACATAATCGCTGCCATCATGTGGATAACCGGGGATGTGCCGGCGCAGCGGAACGGCGAGCGTATAGGGTCGGGTTCCCCGGGCTCAGCGAGGGCATAGCGCCCATGTGAAGCTCCGACCGGAATCGGCAGAGACAATTCAGTGATGAGAGTGGAGAGCGGCGATGGCGGGAAGCGTCAACAAGGTGATTCTGGTCGGAAATCTCGGAGCCGATCCGAGATCCGGCGGACGCAGGACGGGCGGCCGATCGCCAATCTGAGCGTCGCGACATCCGAAACCTGGCGCGACAAGGCGACCGGCGAGCGCAAGGAAAAGACCGAGTGGCATCGCGTGGTGATCTTCAGCGAAGGCCTCTGCAAGGTCGCCGAGCAGTATTTGAAGAAGGGCGCCAAGGTTTACCTCGAGGGCCAGCTGCAGACGCGCAAGTGGCAGGACCAGGGCGGCGAGGAGAAATACTCGACCGAAGTCGTGCTGCAGGATTTCAATTCGACACTCACGATGCTCGACGGCCGTAGCGGCGGCGGCGGCGGCGATGGCGGTTAGGCGGCGACGATCGGCGGCGGCGATTTCGGCTCCGGCGGTCGCGCTGCGGCGCACCGCGGCGTGCGGTCGCAGCCGGTGGCGGGCGCGCGACATGGACGACGACATTCCGTTCTGATCGTCGCCGTTGCAGGCGCGTCATTCAGCGAAGCTCGATCGGGTGGCTGCAGACACGCCGATGGCGAAGCCGCGCGGGTCACGGGCGATCACGGCGCGCGCCGGTTTAAATCGCCGCCCATGATCGGGCACACGCTGCCCGGGCCCCGTAAGTCGCCTGGGACAACGACAGCGTCCAGAAATCCGGGCTTTGCGCGAACGCGTCGCGGGCTGGTTTTTGCGACACCCTCCTTCGCCTATATGAACGGGTGCATTCGGACCTCACGGAATCCTCTTGTCCGACACCGAAGATACGAACTCCGGAGAGCGCGCCGGCGCCCGCCGATATCCGTCCGGTTCCATCCTCGATGAGATGAAGCGCTCGTACCTCGATTACGCCATGAGCGTGATCGTGGCGCGCGCGCTGCCGGATGCGCGCGACGGCCTGAAGCCGGTGCATCGCCGCATTCTCTATGCGATGCACGAGCAACGGCTTCACGTCGGACAAGCCGTACCGCAAGTCCGCCCGCATCGTCGGCGACGTGATCGGCAAATATCATCCGCACGGCGACCAGGCGATCTACGACGCGATGGTGCGCATGGCGCAGGATTTCTCCATGCGCCTGCCGCTGATCGACGGGCAGGGCAATTTCGGCTCGATCGACGGCGATCCGCCGGCGGCCATGCGCTACACCGAATCGCGGCTGGCCAAGATCGCGCATTGCGCTGCTCGACGACATCGACAAGGACACCGTCGATTTCCAGCCGAACTACGACGGTTCCGAACGCGAGCCGATGGTGTTGCCGGCGCAGTTTCCGAACCTGCTGGTCAACGGCGCGGGCGGCATCGCCGTCGGCATGGCGACCAACATTCCGCCGCACAATCTCGGCGAAGTGATCGACGCCTGCATCGCGCTGATCGACGATCCCGCGCTCGCATCGAGAGCTGATCGAGATCATTCCGGGCCCGGATTTCCCGACCGGCGGCATCATCCTCGGCCGTCAGGGCATCCGCTCGGCCTATCACCTCGGCCGCGGCTCGATCGTGATGCGCGGCAAGGTCGACGATCGAGACCGATCCGCAAGGACCGCGAAGCCATCGTCGTCACCGAAATTCCCTATCAGGTGAACAAGGCGACGATGGTCGAGCGCATCGCCGAACTGGTGCGCGAAAAGAAGATCGAAGGCATCTCCGATCTGCGCGACGAATCCGACCGCGACGGTATGCGCGTCGTCATCGAGCTCAAGCGCGACGCCGTGCCCGAAGTGGTGCTGAACCAGCTTTATCGCTTCACGCCGCTGCAGACGAACTTCGGCGCCAACATGGTGGCGCTCGACGGCGGCCGTCCGCAGGTGATGAACCTGAAGGATCTGCTGACGATCTTCATCGCGTTCCGCGAACAGGTGGTCTCGCGCCGCACCAAATTCCTGCTCAACAAGGCGCGCGACCGCGCCCATATCTTGGTCGGTCTCGCGATCGCGGTCGCCAATATCGACGAGATCATCAGCGTCATCCGCACCTCGCCCGGATCCCAACACCGCGCGCGAAACCTTGATGGCGCGCGACTGGCCGGCCAAGGATGTCGCCGCGATGATCACGCTGATCGACGATCCGCGCCATCGCCTCGCCGAAGACGGCACCGCGCGGCTGTCGCTCGAACAGGCGCAAGGCCATTCTCGATCTGCGCCTGCAACGCCTGACCGCGCTCGGCCGCGAGGAAATCTCCGAGGAGCTGGACAAGCTCGCCGCGGAAATCGCCGACTATCTCGATATCCTGCGCTCGCGCGCCCGCGTCCAGACCATCATCAAGGACGAACTCGCCGCCGTGAAGAACGGAGTTCGCCACGCCGCGCCGGACCGTCATCATCGAGCAGGAAGGCGAGGTCGAGGACGAGGATCTGATCCAGCGCGAGGACATGGTCGTGACGGTGTCGCACGCCGGCTACGTCAAGCGCGTGCCGCTGTCGACCTATCGCGCGCAGAAGCGCGGCGGCAAGGGCCGCGCCGGCATGCAGACCCGCGACGAGGATTTCGTCAGCCGCCTGTTCGTGGCCTCGACCCATACGCCGGTGCTGTTCTTCTCGTCGCGCGGCCAGGTCTACAAGGAAAAGGTCTGGCGGCTGCCGGTGGCGGCGCCGCAGGCGCGCGGCAAGGCGCTGATCAACATCCTGCCGCTGGAGCAGGGCGAGCGCATCACCACCATCATGCCGCTGCCGGAGGATGAATAGACCTGGGCGATGCTCGACGTGATGTTCGCGACCACCGGCGGCACTGTCCGCCGCAACAAGCTGTCGGATTTCGTCGACGTGCGGCGCTCCGGCATCATCGCCATGAAGCTCGACGACGGCGAAGCGATCGTCGACGTGCAGATCTGCACCGAGACGCGACGACGTGCTGCTGACCGCCGCCGGCGGCCAGTGCATCCGCTTCCCGGTCGACCGACGTGCGCGTGTTCCAGGGCCGCACCTCGATGGGCGTGCGCGGCATCGCGCTGGCGAAGGCGACAAGGTGATCTCGCTGTCGATCCTGCGCCATGTCGATGCGACGTCGGAGGAGCGCGCAGCCTATCTGCAAGCGCGCCAACGCGGTGCGGCGCGGCGATGGCGCGGACGGAGGAGGCCGACGCGGAGACCGAAGCGAGGAAGCCTCCGGCGCGATCGAACTCGGCGAGCAGCGCTATGTCGAGATGTCGGCGGCGGAGCAGTTCGTGCTGACCATCTCGCAGAACGGCTACGGCAAGCGCACGTCGTCATACGAATACCGCACCACCGGACGCGGCGGCAAAGGCATCGTCGCGATGGCAATCCGGTCAAGCAGACGCGCAAACGGTAAGCTGGTCGCGTCGTTCCCGGTCGAAGAGACCGATCAGATCATGCTGGTGACCGATGGCGGGCAGTTGATCCGGTGCCCGGTCGACGGCATCCGCATCGCCGGCCGCTCGACCCAGGGCGTATCATGTTCGACACCGCCGAGGATGAGAACGTGGTGTCGGTCGAGCACATCGGCGAAGAGGGCGGCGAAAACGGAAACGGAGGCTAAGCCGTTCGGCCGAGCCTCCGTTTGGGTCACTGCAAAGGTGCATTCGGAGCTTCGTCCGTCCTCAACAGTGGAGTTGGTCGCGCCTATGGCATGCGGCTGGCGGTCACGCAGACGGGCTTCCCGGATGCGGCGGTTTTGGTACCGGCTACGCGCAGGCAGGAAGCTTCGAAATTCGGCCATGCCTGCTGCGAGCAATCTTTGCCCACCGCGCGGATGTCGAGGCGATCGGCCTTGGCAAGGGCTGTCGGCACGCTGGCTTCGACCTGCGTCGGGGCAAACCCCGGGAGAATGGTGAGCGCGGCGGCCATGAAGGCAGCGATGGCAATGGCTGAAAAAGTCTTGATCATGACGGTCCCCTGTCATTGGGCCTTGCGGCCCGTTCGTCGTTTCGTTGGTCAGTGATTAACCAGCGCCGGTTTCACGCTGTTTTCGCACCAAGCCGAAAATGGTTTCTTCCCGCCGAGATTTGTTTCGTCGCCGCCCACAGGACGAAACATTGTCGGCTTGCATAGGAGACGCGCAGACA
>CAWBXE010000017.1:0-46687 GCA_963792715.1 uncultured Alphaproteobacteria bacterium
GCTGCGGCGCGGTGGGAATATCTTGTTGTCCTCGACAGCGACGGGGCCCTGTCCGTCAGACGCGCGCAGCTTTTGAATGCACTGCTTCATGATGTGGACCGATTGCCGCATCTCTTCCATGCGGATGCAGTAGCGGTCGTAGCAATCGCCGTTCTTTCCGATCGGAATGTCGAAATCCATTTCAGCGTAACATTCGTAAGGTTGTGCCTTGCGCAGATCCCAGGCCGCACCAGAGCCGCGCACCATGACGCCGGAAAAACCCCACTCCCACGCCTGCGCCAGCGTGACCACGCCGATATCGACATTGCGCTGCTTGAAGATTCGGTTGCCGGTCAGCAGGGTTTCGAGATCGGCGACAACATTCAAAAACGGATCGCACCAGGCATCGATATCGTCCACGAGTTTCGGCGGCAGGTCTTGATGCACGCCGCCGATGCGGAAATACGCCGCGTGCATCCGGCTGCCGGACGCGCGCTCATAAAACACCATCAGCTTTTCGCGTTCCTCAAATCCCCATAGCGGCGGCGTCAAAGCACCCACGTCCATCGCTTGTGTCGTGACATTCAGCAGATGCGACAGAATGCGGCCGATCTCGCAATACAGCACGCGGATCAGTTGCGCGCGACGCGGCACGGCGATGCCGAGAAGTTTCTCAGCGGCAAGACAAAACGCGTGTTCTTGATTCATCGGCGCGACGTAATCGAGCCGGTCGAAATACGGAATCGCCTGCAAGTAAGTCTTGTGCTCGATCAGTTTTTCGGTGCCGCGGTGAAGGAGCCCGATATGCGGATCGACGCGTTCGACAACTTCGCCGTCAAGCTCGAGCACCAGCCGCAGCACGCCATGCGCCGCCGGATGCTGCGGTCCGAAGTTGATGGTGAAATTGCGGAGCGCGGGAGCTTCGTTCATGCGTTCAGTGTTTCATGTAATAGAGAGCGACGCAGCCCAGGATGGCGCCCAACGCCAGCCATGGCGCGCGGCGATCGAAATCGTCGCGTAGCAGCCCGATCGAGGCGACCTTCGACCACACGGCATACCCGAACCCCGCGAGTGCCACGGCCAGGATCGTCAACGCAAAAAACAATTGAATGTCGATCGATTCGTTCATGGCTTCTGCCCCGCCTTCTCGTCGCCCGGCAGGATGGGATAATCCGCGCCTTCCCACGGCGAGAGAAAATCGAACTTGCGAAATTCCTGATTGAGCCGCACCGGCTCGTAGAGCACCCGCTTCTCCTGGTCATCGTAACGAACCTCGACAAAGCCGGTGAGAGGGAAATCCTTGCGCAGCGGATGACCGTCGAAACCGTAGTCGGTCAATATCCGCCGCATGTCGGGATGGCCGGTAAAGATCACGCCATAGAGATCGTAGCATTCGCGCTCGAACCAGTCGGCGCCGGGAAACACTTCGATGATCGACGGCACCTGCGTGGTCTCGTTCGCCTCCGCGCGCAAACGGACGCGCGCATTCAGTGTCGGCGAAAGGAAGTGCCAGACCACGTCGAAGCGATTCTCACGGCCGGGATAATCCACCGCGGTGACGTCGATGAAGCTGACAAACCGCAGCGCGGGATCGATCTTGAGATGGGTCGCGATCTCGACGATGCGCGATGCCTCGATAGCGAGGGTGAGCTCGTCGAATGCCACCGATGCGCCCGCAATGGCGCCAGGCAGCGCCGCTTTGATCGTTTCGCCAAGCGCGGCGAGGTCGGTCACTTCTGGGTCTCCAGCTCGCGCACTTTTCGCTCAAACGCTTCAATGCGCTCCTCAAACTCGCTGGTGAGAACGTGCCCCAGCAAGCTGTCTCCGCTAAGGGCGTGACGGAACGTCACCAGCGATTCATCCATCTTACCCAGCCGCTTTTCTATCGCGACAAACCTGGCATCAACTGATGCGAAATTTTCTGAGGTTTCCGCGCGCATCTCGCACAGAAGCGGAACGATCATGTCTACTGGATCAGCCATGACGAACCTCCCTCAACGCTCGATCGTGCCAGTACGCCGGATTTTCTTCTGCAGCAGCATCACGCCGTATAGCAGCGCTTCCGCCGTCGGCGGACATCCGGGCACGTAGATATCGATCGGCACGATGCGGTCGCAGCCGCGCACCACCGAATACGAATAATGATAGTAGCCGCCGCCATTGGCGCAGGATCCCATCGAGATCACGTAGCGCGGCTCTGGCATCTGGTCGTAGACCTTGCGCAGCGCCGGGGCCATCTTGTTGGTCAGCGTGCCCGCCACGATCATCACATCGGACTGGCGCGGAGAGGCCCGCGGCGCAAAGCCAAAACGCTCGGCGTCGTAACGCGGCATCGACATCTGCATCATCTCGACCGCGCAGCACGCCAGCCCGAACGTCATCCACATCAGCGAGCCCGTGCGCGCCCAGGTGATTAGGTCGTCGGTCGCGGTGATGAAGAATCCCTTGTCCGACAGTTCGTGGTTGACCTCGAGAAAATAGGGATCGCGGGCGCCAACCGGCTGACCGGTTGAGGGATCAAGAATTCCGCTCGCAGCCGGCGCTACCAAGGGTTGCGCGCCTACCGGGTGTGACGAGGGCGTCGGCTGATGCGAGACGACGACGGGGCTCAGTCCCATTCCAGCGCGCCTTTCTTCCATTCATAGGCGAAGCCGACGGTGAGCACGGCAAGGAACACGATCATTGACCAGAAACCTGTCGCTCCCAGCTTGCCGAACGCAACCGCCCAGGGAAACAGAAACGCCACTTCGAGATCGAAAATGATGAACAGGATGGCTACCAGATAGAAACGCACGTCGAATTTCATCCGGGCGTCGTCGAAGGCATTAAATCCGCATTCGTAGGCAGAGAGCTTTTCAGGGTCCGGCTGCTGGAACGCAACGATGAACGGCGCGATCAGGAGGACCGCGCCGATCACAGCAGCGACCCCGATAAAGACCACCAAGGGGAGATAATTCTGCAAAATGCCGTTCATCGGCGAAGCCTCGTCCCGCGCTTTTTGTCCGCAGATTCGCTGAACATTGGAATAGTTCGAAAGGCTTAGCGCAGCGCAACAACGCGCGCAAGACAAGGTAATTTGAGAAATAATATCGACGGTCTTGGATTGCGGATAAGGTCAGAATGACAGTGCGCTGCGGCCACAATTAACGGACAGCAAGCGGGCGTCATCGTGTGACGAAACGGCTGGCGAATACTGGCGCGAGAGACGGGAACTTCGAACCCGCGACCTCTGCCGTGACAGGGCAGCGCTCTAACCAACTGAGCTACTCCCGCGTGGATCGCAAAATCCCGCAGTGAATGTGGAATAAAGGTGGGACCATACCAAGTCAAGGTTGCTCGCGAATCCCCCCGTCATCTGGGCGTTTTCTGTGTGTCGATGCAAATAATAGGCTGTTTACAGGCAAAACAGCATAGTCAGAGCCCACCCGAATCGTTTAAGGCCTGCTAGTCTTAGGTTCCTAAGCCATCAACAACGAGGAGGGCCAACTATGGCGAAGAAAGCAGCGACCCCGACCACCGTCACGCTCAAGCATATTGCGGCAACGCTGGCCGAAGATCACGAGTTGTCGAAGAAGACGGCAGAAGCCATCATGAACGATATGGTCACCAAGATCACCAAGCACCTGAAGAAGGGCGAGCGCATTCGCATCGTCGGCCTCGGCATTCTCCAGGTGCGCAAGCGCGCCGCTCGCATGGGCCGCAACCCCGCAACCGGCGAAGCAATCCAGATCAAGGCCAGCAAGAAGGTAGCCTTCCGCGCTGCCAAGGAGCTGAAGGAAGCCGTCTGATACCGGCACTTCCTAACGAACTGTCCGTCATCCCGGGCCGCTTTCGCGACACCGGGATGGCGGATTTTCTTTGCGTCGATTTTCTTTAACCCATGTTCTGCGATATATCTTTGACCGCTCCAGCCGTCCGAGATCATGAACGTCCCGCCATTCACGCACACCGTCACCGAACGTTTTCTGCGCTACGTCGTCATCGATACGCAGTCGGATGCGTCGTCGCCGACCTGCCCCTCCACGGCCAAACAGAAAGACTTGGGCGTCCTGCTCGCCCGAGAACTGCAGGCCATGGGCATCACGGACGCCCATCTCGACGAGTTCGGCTACGTCTATGCGACGATCCCCGCCAACAGCGACAAGCGCGTGCCGGCAATCTGCTTCTGCTCGCATATGGACACCTCGCCCGATTGCAGCGGCAAAAATGTCAAACCGCAGATCGTGCGGAGTTATCGCGGCGGCGATATCGTGCTTCCCGGCGACCCCTACCAGATCATTCGCGCAGCAGAACATCCCGCGCTTGCGGACCAGATCGGCAATGACATCGTAACGACGGACGGCACCACGCTGCTCGGCGCCGACGATAAAGCCGGCGTTGCCGAAATCATGGACGCCGCGCATTTCCTGATCGACCATCCGCAGATCAAGCATGGTGCAATCAAGATCCTGTTCACCCCCGATGAGGAGATCGGCCGCGGCGTCGACAAAGCCGACCTGAAAAAGCTGGGCGCGGATTTCGCCTATACGATGGACGGCGGGACCGCGGGGAGTATCGAGGACGAGACGTTTTCAGCCGATGGCGCGGTTATCACCATCGAGGGCGTCAGCACGCATCCAGGCTACGCCAAGGGCAAGATGGAACACGCCATCAAGATCGCGGCTGATATCATCGAGCGTCTTCCGAAAGACACCTGCTCGCCTGAGACCACCGAGGGCAAGCAGGGTTTTCTGCATCCGATCGGCATATCCGGTGCGCTGGAGAATGCGACGCTGAGTTTCATAGTGCGCGATTTCACCGATGAGGGTCTGCGTGAGAAAGAGGCGCTGCTGCAGAGTATTGTCAAAGAGGTGATGAAGGGTTTCCCGCGCTCATCTTACCGGCTGGAAATCACGCCGCAATATCGCAACATGAAGCAGGTGATCGACCGTCACCCGCAAGTGATCGACAACGCCATGGAGGCGATCCGGCGCACGGGCCTGACACCGGTGAAGAGCAGCATCCGCGGCGGCACCGACGGCTCGCGCCTTTCATTCATGGGTCTGCCCTGCCCCAACATCTTCGCCGGTGAACACGCCTTCCATTCGCGGCTGGAATGGGTGAGCGTGCAGGACATGGAAAAGGCGGTGCAGACCATCGTTCATCTGGCGATGATCTGGGAGGAGCGGGCGTGAAGCGTGTCATGAAAATCGTTGCCATCACCTTCCTGGTTCTGCTTGCGCCTCCTAAGGGCCGTGCCGGTGATGCTACCTACGACATCACCGTCAAGGCCGACGGCACCAAAGCCGATGGCAGTCCGTGGGACGGCATTGCGGCGCTCGGCAACTCCAGAGCCAATCTCAATGCCGCGCCGGATATCGCGGTGTGTGTCGTCAAGGCGAACGCAAAACCCGATTGCATCTGGCGTCCGCAGGGGCGCCGGCTATTCTCGCTCTGCCAGAACGCGTTCACCTGCAAATTTCCCGGCGTTGCGTTGCAGCCGCTCCCGGTCGGGCTGGTCTTTATTGACATCGACATACGCGATCACGATCTCATCGATATCGTCATTCTGACGGGCAATGAAGATGCTGCCGCTAACGCAGACATTACGGAGTTTTTGCGCACCGCCCTGTCGATCCTGACGCCGAACCACTCGGAAGACACCAAAGAGCATGCGGTCCGAAATGCCAAGGTGATGCCCTTGGCGGACTGCGCGAGCGGCAAGTCTTGCCAGCTGACGCAGTCGGAATTCAAACTTGAGGTGAGCCACTAGCGCCGTCGCGTTGCGGCAAAAGTCGCAAATTCAACTGCGTGGGGTGATTTTCGGAGAATGGTAGGCGGTGACGGGATCGAACCGCCGACCTGTCCCGTGTAAAGGGAATGCTCTACCGCTGAGCTAACCGCCCTCGCCCTCTGTCTAGCGCCGCGGCGGTCATGTGCGCAAGCCGTGAATTGCCCAGCAAAAAAGCGGCGCCCTGAAAGGACGCCGCTCAAATTTTGCTTGATAGTTCAGTGCGCCGTCAGGCCGCCTGACGCATCATCGGAAGCGTCGGCTTCAGACTTGACGGGCAACTTGGTATCTTCTTCCCACACGATCGGCACCGGCGCACGCACCAGCGCTTTCGCGAGAACCTCATCCATTCGGGCCACCGGAATAATCTCCATGCCGCCTTTGATCGCGTCGGAGATTTCAGTTAGGTCCTTGGCGTTGTCCTCAGGAATGAACACCGTCTTGATGCCGCCACGTCCGGCGGCAAGCAACTTCTCCTTCAGGCCACCGATCGGCAACACGCGTCCGCGCAAGGTGATCTCGCCGGTCATGGCGACATCGTGCCGGATCGGAATGCCGGTCAATACCGAGACGATGGTGGTCGCCATCGCCACGCCGGCCGAAGGACCGTCCTTCGGCGTCGCGCCTTCAGGGACGTGGACGTGGATGTCACGGCGCTCGAACAGTGGCGGTTCGATGCCGTACATGATCGCGCGCGAGCGGACGTAAGACGCCGCCGCCGAGATCGATTCCTTCATCACGTCGCGCAGATTGCCCGTCACCGTCATGCGGCCTTTGCCGGGCATCATAACGCTTTCAATCGTGAGCAACTCGCCGCCGACATCGGTCCAGGCAAGGCCGGTGACGACGCCGACCTGATCGTCGCTCTCAATCTCGCCGTAGCGGTACTTGGGAACGCCGAGGAACTCCTCGAGAGTTGCATCGGTTACCTTCACCGACTTCTTCTTCGAGATCATCAGCTCCTTCACCGCCTTGCGGGCGAGCGTCGAAAGCTCACGCTCAAGGTTACGCACGCCCGCCTCGCGGGTGTAACGGCGAATCATCAGCAACAGCGCATCGTCATCGATCGACCATTCCTTGGAATCGAGACCATGCTTGGCGATGGCGTTCGGGATGAGATGCTTGCGGGCGATCTCGACCTTCTCGTTCTCGGTATAGCCGGCGATCCGGATGATCTCCATGCGGTCCATCAGCGGACCCGGAATATTCAGAGTATTCGCGGTGGTGATGAACATCACGCTGGAAAGATCGTAATCGACCTCGAGATAGTGATCGTTGAAGGTCGAGTTTTGCTCGGGATCCAGAACCTCAAGCAGCGCCGATGATGGATCGCCGCGGAAATCGGCGCCCATCTTGTCAATCTCGTCCAGCAAGAACAGCGGATTCGAGGTCTTGGCCTTGCGCATCGACTGGATGATCTTGCCGGGCATCGAGCCGATATAGGTCCGGCGGTGACCGCGAATCTCCGCCTCGTCGCGCACGCCGCCCAGCGATACGCGAACGAATTCACGGCCGGTCGCTTTCGCGATGCTCTTGCCGAGCGACGTCTTGCCGACGCCGGGAGGGCCGACGAGGCACAGGATCGGGCCCGTCAGCTTATTGGCGCGCGACTGCACGGCAAGATATTCGACGATGCGATCCTTGACCTTCTCAAGTCCGTAGTGGTCGTCATCCAGCGTCGCCTGCGCGGCGACGAGATCCTTCTTGACCTTAGACTTCTTGTTCCACGGGATCGACAGCAGCCAGTCGAGATAGTTACGCACGACGGTGGCTTCCGCGGACATCGGCGACATCTGACGCAGCTTCTTCAGCTCGTGCTGCGCCTTCTCCCGCGCTTCCTTGGAGAGCTTGGTCTTGGCGATCTTCTCTTCCAGATCGGCCAGCTCGTCGCGACCTTCATCGTCGCCGAGCTCCTTCTGAATCGCCTTCATCTGCTCATTGAGATAATACTCGCGCTGGGTCTTCTCCATCTGGCGCTTGACGCGCGAGCGGATGCGCTTCTCGACCTGCAGCACGGAGATTTCGCTCTCCATCAACCCCAGCACCTTTTCGAGGCGCGCGGTGACGGACAGCGTTTCCAAAATGCCCTGCCGATCCGCGATCTTGACGGCAAGGTGGGATGCGACGGTGTCGCCAAGCTTGGCGAAATCGGTGATCGCCTGAACCACGCCGACCACTTCGGCGGAGATTTTCTTGTTCAGCTTCACATAGCTCTCGAAGTCCGACACGACAGAGCGTGACAAGGCTTCCGCTTCGACGGATTTTGCGTCGGTGTCGGCGAGTGCGACTGCGGTCGCTTCGTAGTATTCGGCGCGGTCGGAATATTTCTCGACCTTGGCGCGCTCAAGACCTTCGACCAGCACCTTGACGGTGCCGTCGGGCAGCTTCAGGAGCTGCAGCACGCTGGCGAGTGTGCCGATTTCGTAAATCGAGTCCGGGCTCGGATCATCGTCCGACGCATTCTTCTGCGTCGCCAACATGATCAGCGCGTCATTCTTCATCACCTCTTCAAGCGCACGGATCGATTTCTCGCGGCCGACGAACAGCGGCACGATCATATGCGGGAAGACGACGATGTCGCGAAGCGGCAATACCGGGTAGGAGTGGCTTTCACCGTGAACGATAGATGGCCGGGGTTTAGCAGCAGTCATGGCCTGGTCCTTTTGTTGTGCCCCCTTGCACGCAGCCCGCTTATTTGCGCAACCACCACAAGGTGCCGAGACAATCCGGACATTCAGGCCGCGTCAGACCTGATATACGGAGCAATTCGCCGACGACGAATCTTGCTGCGATTCATCGCCGACAGCATTAGGTGGCTATCGGCCACGGGGGTGTCAAGTCGCGAGAAACGCCTGCCGATAGCTGTGAAAGCAACCAAAACGTCGCAGAGATACGGACGCCGCAGCGGGGCACAGCCGCTTGGTCAAATACGTATACGCCCGCAAAGGCAACTGATCACGCGCTTGCGCTGGTCTCTGCGCGATCCGAACGGTCGGCGTAGATGTAGAGCGGGCGGGCGGTGCCTTCGACCACTTCGCGCGAGATCACGACCTCTTCGACGCCTTCCAGACCAGGAAGATCGAACATCGTCTCTAACAGGATACTTTCCAGAATCGAGCGTAGTCCCCGTGCACCGGTCTTGCGCTCGATCGCCTTGCGCGCCACCGCGCCAAGCGCCTCGTCGGCGAACGTGAGTTCGATGTTCTCCATTTCGAACAGCCGCTGATATTGCTTGACCAGCGCGTTCTTTGGATCGGTCAGGATCTTCTTCAGCGAAGCCTCGTCGAGGTCTTCGAGCGTGGCGACAACCGGCAGACGGCCGACGAATTCCGGGATCAAACCGTACTTCAGCAGATCCTCGGGCTCGACGTGCCTGAAGATTTCACCGGTGCGCCGGTCTTCAGGCGCCAGCACCTGCGCAGCGAAGCCGATCGAGGTCGAGCGTCCGCGCGCGGAGATGATCTTCTCCAGGCCTGAGAAGGCACCGCCGCAAATGAACAGAATATTTGTCGTATCGACTTGCAGGAATTCCTGCTGCGGATGCTTGCGGCCACCCTGCGGGGGAACGGAAGCAACGGTGCCTTCCATGATCTTAAGCAGCGCCTGTTGCACGCCCTCGCCCGACACGTCGCGCGTGATCGACGGGTTGTCGGACTTGCGCGAAATCTTGTCGATCTCGTCGATGTAGACGATGCCGCGCTGCGCGCGCTCGACATTATAGTCGGCGGACTGCAGCAGCTTCAGGATGATGTTCTCGACATCCTCACCGACGTAACCGGCTTCCGTGAGCGTCGTCGCATCCGCCATCGTGAACGGCACGTCGAGAATTCGCGCCAGCGTCTGCGCCAGCAGCGTCTTGCCCGATCCGGTCGGTCCAATCAGCAGGATGTTCGACTTCGCAAGCTCAACGTCATTGTGCTTGGTCTGGTGGTTGAGACGCTTGTAGTGATTGTGGACCGCGACCGAGAGCACCTTCTTGGCGTGGCTCTGGCCGATGACATAGTCGTCGAGAACCTTGCAGATTTCCTTTGGGGTCGGAATCCCATCGCGCGACTTGACCAGCGAGGATTTGTTTTCCTCGCGGATGATGTCCATGCAGAGTTCGACGCACTCGTCGCAAATGAACACCGTTGGCCCGGCGATGAGTTTGCGAACCTCGTGCTGGCTCTTTCCGCAGAACGAGCAGTACAGCGTGTTCTTCGAGTCGCTCGTGCCGACTTTACTCATTCCTGTCTCCGTCCGCCGTTCGATCTCATCCGCTCGACTGCTCCATTCCGGCACCTGCCGGTACTATTTCGTAGATAGAGCAAAATCCGTACCAGAAAAGACCCTTCTTCTGAATACCGCACGAATTGCGGCACTTCGAATCTCCCGCGCACCATAGCCGATCAGCGTCAGCCAACCATGGTGCCACCCGACTATCAAGAATTCACTAATCGGCAAATCACCACGGCGCGTTACAATAGCGTGATTTGCGGCAATCATGCGAGCCTGAGCGACGAAATCATGCCATCGTGGCCCGATTGCCACGCCGCGCTCTAACAGCACGAAAGCAGAACCGCCGCCGGCCCCCGCGCGCAATTTTGCCAGTGACGGCAAGAATTGCCGCATCGAGAACCGTTTGGGGCAGTCCTGAAGGTGATTCGTTACGGCAGTTTCGCCGTCGGTTCCTCGGAACGCTTGTCGATCACCTTATCGATGATGCCGAAGTCGCGCGCCATCTCGGCAGTGAGGAACCTGTCGCGCTCGAGCGCATCTTCGATTGCCTTGAAGGTCTGACCGGTGTGCTTGACGTAGATCTCGTTCAACCGCTTCTTCAGATTCAGGATTTCCTGCGCGTGCAGCATGATGTCGGTGGCCTGGCCCTGAAAGCCGCCGGAGGGTTGATGCACCATGATGCGCGAGTTCGGCAGCGAGAAACGCATGTCCTTGTGTCCTGCCGCCAGCAACAGCGAACCCATCGACGCGGCCTGCCCGGTGCACAGCGTCGATACCGGCGGGCGGATGAACTGCATCGTGTCGTAGATCGCGAGTCCCGAGGTCACCACGCCACCGGGCGAGTTGATGTACATCGAGATTTCCTTCTTCGGATTCTCGGCTTCGAGAAACAGCAGTTGCGCGACGACAAGCACCGACATGCCGTCCTCGACCTGACCGGTCACGAAGATGATGCGCTCTTTTAGCAGGCGCGAAAAAATGTCATACGCCCGCTCGCCGCGGTTGGTCTGCTCGACCACCATCGGCACAAGGTTCATGTAGGTTTCGACGGGATCGCGCATTAATCACCCAAGGGTTGATGGATAGAGCCCACAGATAGGGGGACAATCGACCCGTAACAAGACCGGGGCGTATTTGCTGCAGTTGAAGCTGATTCGCTCGACAGCGCCTAGCGACGGCTCGCATCGCCAGCCGCCTATCTCGATCCATGCTTAACGCCGAAAACCGCGATCAGACGGCGGTTTTCTCGTCTTCGTCCTTGTAGAGGTCCTCGCGCGTCACCTTCTTCTCGGTCACGTTGGCGAGTTCGAGGATGAAATCGACCACCTTGTCCTCGTAGATCGGTGCACGAAGCTGCGCGAGCGCATTGGCATTGTTGCGATAGTAGTCCCACACTTCCTTCTCGCGGCCCGGCATCGAACGCGCGCGCTCGATCACGGCCCGGCTGACTTCGTCCTCGGTGACCGTGATCTTGTTCTTCTCGCCGATCTCCGAAAGCACCAGACCGAGGCGGACGCGGCGATCGGCGATCTTGCGGTATTCGTCCTTGGCGGCCTCTTCCGTGGTGTTCTCGTCCGCAAAAGTCTTGCCTCCGGATTCCATCTCGGCCTTGATCGAATTCCACATCAGATTGAATTCCTCGTCGATCAGGGACGGCGGCGCTTCGAACTTGTGCGCTTCGTCAAGACGATCCAGCAGCATCCGCTTGACGCGCTGTCGTGTCGCGCCGGCGAATTCGCTGCTCAGCCGCTCGCGCGCGGCTTCCTTCAGCTTGTCGAGCGATTCCATCCCAAGCGTCTTGGCGAATTCGTCGTTTATATCGGTGTCCTGCGGAGACTCGATCAGCGTGGCCGTGGTTTCAAATTCTGCTGGCTGGCCCGCCAGCTTCTCGTTGCCGTAGTTCTTCGGAAACGGGACTTTCAAGTTACGCGTTTCGCCAGCGGCAATTCCGATCAACTGCTCTTCGAAGCCGGGGATGAAGGTGTTGGAGCCGATCGCGACCTGTATATTTTCACCGGTTCCGCCCTCGAACGGCGTACCGTTGATGGTGCCCTTGAACGAAACGGTCACGCGATCGCCGGTCTCAGCCTTCGCGCCCTCGCCCTTCGCGGTGTAAGCGCGATTTTGATCGGCGATGCGTTTGATGGCGTCATTCACGTCGCTCTCGGTCACCTCGGCGACCGGCTTCTCGACGGTAAAACTCTTGAAGTCGGCGAGCGCTATCGCAGGTACGACTTCGACCGAGACGGTGTAGGTCAGGTCGGATTTGCCGGCAAGGATGTCCTCGACTGCCTTCTCCTCGGTCGGCATGGTGACCTTAGGCTCGGTCGCCAGGCGAAATCCTCGTTCGGTGAAAATCTGCGAATTGGTGTCGCGGATCGTCTGCTCCACGGTCTCAGCCATGACAGAACGGCCATAGACCTTTTTGAGATGGCTGACGGGTACCTTACCGGGACGAAAGCCGTTCAGCCGGACCTTGTCCTTCATGTCGGAGAGGCGCGCGTCGGCTTTGGCGTCGAGATCCGCGGCCGGAATGCTGACCTGAAATTCGTGTTTTAGTCCGTCGGCGACGGTTTCATTCACCTGCATGGCATCAATCTTCTTCTGAGCTTGTCCGGCGGCTGCCGGATCATCAATCAATCGATAAGGCGCGCGACCGATAGCCTGCGCCGGTGGTGCAGTCGACCCATATTCTCTGCGGAATATGTTCTCCGGAAATCATTCGCAAACGCCGTCAGCGTCTGGTGCGGGCGGAGGGACTCGAACCCCCACAACTTTCGTCACTGGAACCTAAATCCAGCGCGTCTACCAATTCCGCCACGCCCGCAAGCAGCATCATGTTGGCCGCGGTGCCGCGGGAGGCGGGCTTATAACATGCGTGCATCGCTTCGCAGCAAAAAAATGGCCGGGCGGTCGCAATGTCTCAGGTCGGCTAGTGGACAGAACAGCTGGAAGATGTTCCGCATCGTGCGATGACCGATCTCCCTTCTGCTCTTACGCGGCGCTGCGTTTTAACAGGCTTGGCCGCCGGTGTCGTAAGCCCTATCCTGTCGCCTCACGCCGTCGCTCAGGCTCGTCCGAAACTGGCGCTGCGGGCCAAACCCGGCGTCGGATCGCTACGTCCCCGACAGAAGGATACGCCAGTATGGAGCTTGGCGCAGGTACCCGATGCTCCCCCTCCTTTCAGGCGCGGCGATGAGGCCGAGGTCACATTCAGCAACGATCTGCCCGTGCCAGCGATCCTCAACTGGCATGGCGTTGATGGCGTGCCCGCCATCGAGCCGCTGACGGCGCGTGCTCCGCTGGCGTCCGGCGCCAATGATACGTTCATCCTGCCGCTGCGCCATGCCGGCACGATGCTGTGCGACCTTCGCCTGCTGGGCGATAAACAGGTATTACCCTCGCCCGCCCGCGCGTTCGTCGTTCAGGAAAGCGGAGCGGTGGTCGTGGACCGCGATGAGGTGCTGCTGCTCGAAGACTGGCGGCTGCGCCCTGATGGCACCGCGGTCGCGCCGGGGAACGACGCCAAGGACACCCTCACGCTGTACACCGCGAACAACGCGGCCTCGATGGACATTTCGATCCGGGCCAATGAGCGTCTGAGACTTCGGATTATCAACGGATGCCAACGATCTGTAATAGCACTACAAATTGATGGTCATCCCGTATGGGTGATGGCCATCGATAGCCAACCCTCCGAGCCGTTTTTGGCCCGGGGCGGCCAGTTGATCTTGGCGCCGGGCACCCGGATCGATGCCTTCATCGACGGGACGCGCGCGCCGGGATCGACCTCTCAGATCCAATTGCAAGACGGCAAGGATATCCATCCGATCGCCCGGCTTATTTACACCGGCGAAGCGCCCGTTCGCGTCAAACCCCTCCCTGCCCCGTCCGCGCTGCCGTCCAATGGCCTGCCGTCACAGCTCGATCTCAAAAACGCGCTGAGGATCGATCTGGCGTTGAATGCCTCGATCGGACCGACGGACTGGAGTGCTCCCAACAATTTCACCACGTCGTTCGCTCCAGCTTTCCGGGCCAAGCGCGGGCGCACCGTGGTTCTGGCCCTGACGAACCGCGCTGAAATACCGACAGTATTCCACCTGCATGGCCATCACTTCCGCCTGCTGGACCGGCTCGACGACGGCTGGAAGCCGTTTTGGCTGGATACGCTACTCATTGATCCCCAACAGATGCAGCGCGTCGCCTTTGCGGCCGAGCATGCCGGCCATTGGCTGATGGAGGCTGTCGCAACCGATTGGGCCGCGCCGCGTCTCGTGCGATGGTACAGCGTTGATTGAGGAGCCCGAGATGAGCGCAACCACCCCGGCCATTCGCAGCGTCAAGGCCCGAGCGGTCGTCGCGCCGATCTCGCGGCCGGTGAAGAACGCCTTTGGCATCATCGAGTCCGCGCCGCTGGTGCTGATCGATGTCGCGACCGACCAAGGCGTCGTCGGTCACGCTTACATTTTCGCTTACGCGCCGCTGACGCTGAAGCCGCTCGTGCATCTGATCGAAGAGATCGGCAGCGGTCTTATCGGCAAGCCCGTCGCGCCGTTCGATCTGATGGCCGCGATGGATGCGAAATTCAGGCTGCTGAGCTGGCAAGGCCTCGTTGGCATGGCGGTGTCGGGCCTCGACATGGCGTTCTGGGATGCGCTGGGACAAGCCGGAGGTCGGCCATTGGCCGAGTTGCTGGGCGGATCGCCGCGGCCGATCAAGGCTTATGACAGCTACGGCGTGGTCGATCCCAAAGCCGACAAGAAGGACTTGAAGACGTTCGCTGGATCAGGGCTTTCGCGGCATCAAGATCAAGGGCGGCGACGGCGACGCCGCCAACGACGAGCGCGTGGTGAAGGCGGTGCGTGGCATCATCGGGCCCGACGTCGAGCTGATGATCGACTTCAACCAATCGCTCGATCCTGCGGAGGCAAGCCGCCGCATCGATCGGCTGGCGCCATACGATCTGCATTGGGTGGAAGAACCCGTCGCGCAGGAAAACCTGCAGGGCATGGCGCAGGTGCGCGCGACCTCGCCGATTCCGATTCAGGCCGGCGAGAACTGGTGGTTTCCGCGCGGCTTCGCCGAAGCGATCACGGTTGGCGCCAGCGATTTCATCATGCCGGACCTGATGAAGGCCGGCGGCGTCACCGGTTTCATGCGCATCGCCGCGCAGGCGGAGGCCGCAAACATCCCGATGTCGAGCCACCTGTTTGCGGAAGCAAGCGCTCATGTACTGGCGGTGACACCCACCGCGCACTGGCTCGAATATCTCGACCTTGCGCGTGCCATCCTGGCCAGGCCGGTCGAGATCGTGGACGGCACGATCACGGCGCGTGGTCCCGGTCTAGGACTGAGCTGGAACGAGTCCGCGGTGGCGAAATATCTGGTGTAAAACCTTGCGGCAAACCCAAGGCAGCCTCGGTCCTCAGTAATCGATGCCGAATTCGTCGTAGAGCCGCCGGAACACTGCCGGCAACACCTCCGGCAGATCTTCCGCGATCAGGCCGGGCCCCGCTTCATTGCCGGCTTCGCCATGCATCCACACAGCGATGCAGGCGGCATCAAAAGCCGGCACGCCTTGCGCCAGCATGCCGGCAACCATTCCCGCCAGCACATCGCCGGAACCCGCGGTGGCGAGCCAAGGCGGCGCGTTGGACGATATGGTCGCCCGGCCGTCAGGCGAAGCCACCACGGTATCCGGGCCTTTGAGCAGAACGACCGCGCCCGAGCGCTCCGCCGCGGCGCGCACCCGTTCGAGTTTCGAGCGGAGCGGATGCTTGTTACTCATGTCCGAGAACAGCCGCAAAAATTCACCCTTATGCGGCGTAAGGACGACGCGCGCGTCAGCATTTGCCTTGATGGCATCGAACAGATGATCGGGCGCGTCGGCGAAACTCGTCAGCGCGTCGGCGTCCAGCACCAGCGCCGGACCGGCTGAAAGCGCGGTCAGAACAAAATTGCGGGTGTGCTCGCCGACGCCAGCGCCGGGACCGATCACGCAAGCGTTGTGGCGTTTGTCCGACAGCAGCTCGGCGAACTCCGCCTTGGTGTCGATAGCCCGGACCATCACCGCCGTGAGCGCGGCCGCATTGACCACCAGCGCGTCGGTTGGCGACGCCAGCGTGACCAACCCTGCGCCTGCCCGCAACGCGCCGCGGGCGGCCAGCCGTGCCGCACCGGTCGCGGCCGTATTGCCGGAGACCGCGACCGCGTGTCCCCGCGCATATTTGTGTCCGTCGATCCGTGGAACGGGAAACAAGTTCTCCCAAATATCTGAACTATTTTCAAACGTTACTGGTCTTATTTCATCTAGAACATGACGATTAATTCCGATGTCGACTACGCGCACGCGTCCGCAATGGAGCCGTCCCGGCAGCAGCAAATGCCCGGGCTTGCGGCGAAAGAACGTGACGGTCTCAGTGGCGTTGACGGCGACGCCCATCACCGCCCCAGTGCTGCCGTTGATGCCGCTCGGCAGATCGACGCTGAGGACCGGCGCACCACTGGCATTGACCGCTTCAATGATGTCGTGCGGGTCGCCCTTGACGGGACGGTTGAGGCCGGCGCCGAACAGCGCGTCGATGATCAGCGCCGGCTTTCCAACCGCCTGCGGATTGCACGGCAGCAGAGGCCCCTTCCATCCCCGCGCCGCCAGCGCCGCGTCGCCCTGCAGGGTATCGCGTTCGCATAACCCGATGACGGATACGTTGCGACCGCGCGCTGTCAGTTCCGCCGCGGCAACGTAGCCGTCGCCGCCATTATTACCGCTTCCGGTGACGACCAGGATCGGGCCGGTTTCGACGAGGTCCATGGCCGCCTCCGCCACGGCCTGCCCTGCACTCAGCATCAGCGCAAAGCCGGACGTGCCGCCGGCGATGGCGAGCCGGTCAGCCTGCTCCATTTCGGCGATCGAGAGAATCTCCATCGGACCTCCAATAACGCCTCATCCTAAGGCAAACCATAAGCGCGTCGATACTCGCACCGGGCTTTTGCCTATCCGATAGCCGTATTGCCTATTTGGTAAGCTATCCTATGCTCAAGAACGTAGGAAAACGCTGCATAGATCGACACGGCTGTCTGGTAACGCTTCCAAATCCGACCGAACTATCAAGTGGCATGGACCCTGCTTTTGCCGAGGGCAATGGTACGTTGAAGCTGAGAGCATAGACGCGGTACCTGCGAACTCGTAGCGGCGGCTGAAAGCGACAACTCGTAATCTGAATTTGGAATGCCCGGGAGGCGACAGTTGAAAAAAATAGAAGCCATCATCAAGCCGTTCAAGCTCGACGAGGTCAAAGAGGCGCTTCAGGAAGTCGAACTCCAGGGCATCACCGTCACCGAAGCTAAGGGTTTTGGCCGGCAGAAGGGGCACGCCGAACTTTATCGCGGCGCCGAATACATCGTGGACTTCCTGCCCAAGGTCAAAATCGAGATCGTGATCTCGGACGATCTGGTGGAGAAAGCCATCGATGCGATCCGTCGCGCCGCCCAGACCGGACGCATCGGCGACGGCAAGATTTTCGTTTCCAACATTGAAGAAGCCATTCGCATCAGAACCGGGGAATCCGGGCTGGACGCCATCTAAGACACCCCTTAAAACCGCTGCGCGACCGCAGGATAATGCCCGCCGGGCGCAGTCCTGTCGCCACATGACGAACGGTTAAGAGGGGAATTCATGACCACCGCGAAAGAAGTCCTGAAGTCGATCAAGGACAACGACGTCAAATACGTCGACCTGCGTTTCACCGATCCGCGTGGTAAGTGGCAGCACGTCACCTTCGACATCACGATGATCGACGAGGACATTTTCACCGAAGGCACCATGTTCGACGGCTCTTCGATCGCCGGTTGGAAGGCGATCAACGAGTCCGACATGATGCTGATGCTCGATCCGAACACCGCCGTGATCGATCCGTTCTTCGCAGAGACCACGATGGTCATCACCTGCGATATTCTGGAGCCCTCGACCGGCGAGCCCTACAACCGCGATCCCCGCGGCATCGCCAAGAAGGCCGAGGCGATGGTCAAGTCGATGGGCATCGGCGATACCGTGATGGTCGGACCTGAAGCCGAGTTTTTCGTCTTCGACGACGTGCGTTTCTCCTCGAGTCCCTACAATACCGGCTTCAAGCTGGACTTCATCAGAGCTGCCGATCAATTCCGACACCGAATATGAAGGCGGCAACCTCGGCCACCGCGTCCGCACCAAGGGCGGCTATTTCCCCGTGCCGCCGGCAGATTCGGTGCAGGACATGCGCTCGGAAATGCTGGGCGCAATGGCCCGCATGGGCGTCAAGGTCGAGAAGCACCACCACGAAGTGGCTTCCGCCCAGCATGAACTCGGCATGAAGTTCGATACGCTCACCCACATGGCCGACCAAATGCAGATCTACAAATATTGCATCCACCAGGTCGCGCACATCTACGGCAAGACCGCCACCTTCATGCCGAAGCCGGTCTATGGCGACAACGGCTCGGGTATGCACGTGCATCAGTCGATCTGGAAGGACGGCAAACCGGTATTTGCCGGCAACAAATATTCCGACCTGTCCGAGACCTGCCTGTTCTATATCGGCGGCATCATCAAGCACGCCAAGGCGATCAACGCCTTCACCAACCCGTCGACGAACTCCTACAAGCGTCTGGTCCCTGGCTACGAAGCGCCTGTGTTGCTCGCCTACTCCGCGCGCAACCGTTCGGCTTCATGCCGCATCCCCTACACCACCTCACCAAAGGCCAAGCGCGTGGAAGTCCGCTTCCCCGATCCGATGGCAAATCCCTATCTGGGCTTCGCTGCGATGCTGATGGCTGGTCTGGACGGCATCAAGAACAAGATCGATCCCGGTCCGGCGATGGACAAGGACCTTTACGATCTGCCGAAGGAAGAATTGAAGTCGATCCCGACGGTGTGCGGTTCGCTTCGCGAAGCCCTGGAAAATCTCGACAAGGACCGCGGCTTCCTGAAGAACGGCGGCGTATTCGACGACGACTTCATTGACAGCTACATCGAACTGAAGATGACCGAGGTGATGCGTTATGAAATGACGCCGCACCCGATCGAATTCGACATGTACTATTCGCTGTAAGCTGCCGCTCGCGGGCTTAAGTCCGTAAAAATACTCGTCCCGTAAAAAGGCGCTCCGGTGGAGCGCCTTTTGTTTGATGAGCTACCGGGGAAGCAAGACTAGGCGCGAGGTTCGCCATGGGCCGCTTGGGAGCGACAAGGAAAGGCCCGACGCGGCCTGACCCGGATCGGACCAAGGCCTTTGGGGGTCCATTTCCTGACAATCTGTTGCCCCGGCGCTACATCCAACCGCCCGTCAAACGCCTAGGGTCCGGCATCGATTTGTTGACCGAAACATAGGGGGTTTTTATGATCAAGTTTGTGGTTCTTGCAGGCGCCTCGCTTGCGTTCGTATCCGTTGCCGCCGCCGCTGATCTGCCGCGTCCGCAGCCGGTTTATAGCCAGGCTCCCGTCGGCAAGATGCCGATTGGCAAAACTCCGATCGGCAAGTCCCCGATTGGTAAGGCTCCGATCGGCAAGGCGCCGCTCGTCACCAAGGGCTAACAGCTACTACGCAGACGGCGCCGGGTTCGAGCGCCGTCTTGTAATGAGCGTAGTTATTGGCGCCGTCTCGCGTTGACGCTTCGCTTGCAACGCAAGTCAGATTTCGCGACAGAGCGGTCTATAACTTTATGGGCAATAGTCGGGGCGACTATACCAACGCCAACCCTTGCCTTTCTCCAGAATGATCGTAGCGACCTCCCCCCCGATTCCTTTGTCGCCAGTCCAATCTCTTACGGCGCGCACAAAAGCCGAATAGCGGGCGGCAACGGCATCCGGACCTCGCTGCGCCGGGTCCAAGCGGGAAAGCACCCTCCTGGCCCGCTCGGTTTTTCCGCCATTCTTAAATTCTCGAATGATGTCGTTGTATCCGCTGACGTACTTCGGGCCGGCGCTGGGATCGCTAAACACGGCGGGCTCCGGTTTTCCGATGAAATGCGGTTTGCCACGGCGCTGGTATCTGATCGATTGGCCGGAAAATGTCACTCGGCCCTGAGCGTCCGTTCCAACGAAGAAGCCATCTGTCATGAGGCCGTCAACGGCACTACCGGAAAACTCAACAGGACGCTTCTCATAGATGGACTGCATCCGGTCCGCCCATCCGCGCGCAAGTTCCTCGACCGTCGCATCAGATCCCAGCTTGTCGAAAACGCTCTGTGCGACGTCGCGGGCATCAAAGACATTCTTTTTTTCTTCCTCATCGAACGCGGACGTTGATCCCCGCGCGAAAAAGAATGCGTTTTTCGATAGAGGACAAATTTTACAGTAGCGATCACTGACCTTTCGGCCCAACAGCATCCGGCTGTCGATGGCGACGACAGCGTATTCGGCCGAAAACCCCGCTAAAAAATAGGTCGCCTGCGCGGCGCCAGGGCACAGAACATTTGCTGCGACGAAAAGAGCTTTCAAATTTGATCGGGCAAACAATACCGACCTTATTCGTTCGATTGCGCCCACAAGGTTGCTCTCAAAAAACGGCTGCTGCCCCCTAGATCATTTGCCAGCTTTTGAACTCGTGGGAAACCAATTAAGTCCGCTCTTGGTCCAGAGGGCCATTCTTAATTGCTTGGTAAAGTTCCGGCTGAGAATAAGCGAAGCCGGTCCACGACCTGCAGCGCGAGCCACGATCCGAGCAGCGTGATGACAGCCATGCCCGCCAGCGAGACGTACAATAGTGGATGATGAGAGGATGCGAGCGAACCTTCTGGCTGAAACCGCGAGATGACCGCTTCCATGATCGCACCACCGAAGTCCATGGCCAGGAAGCCGCCGACAACCGAGACTACGACGCTCACGATCCATCCGAGCACGCCGCGCCTGTTCACCCAAGCTTCGTAACAACCCGCGACCCACGTGGCGAGAACGAGAATGAACATTTCGGTGAGCGGGCCGCCGACGCTTGACTTGGGGATTGCGCCGCTCAGTTCGAGCAGCAAAACAATCGCGACGGTGAGCAGGGTGATTATCTTCACGTGGAGGAACCTTCCGTTGGCCAACGATATATCCGCTGATATCTCGGCATCAGCATTGGTTAGTCGTTCAAGCCAAGGAATCGTTGCAAGAAATCTTATCTAATCGTCGAAACCGACGAACACCGTTGCTTCCTCGACGGACTTTCGTTCGGACACGACCGCATTTGCCGGAAAGCTTTCATCCGGCCAGCCCAGCGCGATACTTTTCATGATGACCTGATCGTCGGCTATTCCGGCATGCTCACGCACCACGGGCGATTGCATGATGCCCTGGCTGTTGATCACGGCGCCGAGCCCGCGGGACCAGGCGGCATTGACCAGGGCGGTCGCCACGGCGCCGCAATCGAACGGCGTATCGTCGCTGCCGTCCAGCACGCGGTCATAGGTCACGATCACGCAAACCGGCGCGTCGAACTGACGGAAGCCGCGCAGCACCCAGTCCTGGCGCCTGTCCTTGTCGTCGCGCGCGATCCCCATGGCGGAGAACAATTGCTTGGCGACGCCAACCTGCCTGTCGCGGTGCTGGCCCGCAAAGGCCTGGCCCGTGCGGAACTCGCGCGACTGCGGGACGCCCGCCACCATCCGCTCGGTATTGCCGGCGCGGATCCGATCCAGCGGTTCGCCGGTGATGACGTAGAAATTCCAGGGCTGGGTGTTCATCGACGACGGCGCGCGCATCGCCAGACCGATGATTTCCTCGATCAGCGCCTTGGGCACCGGATCGGGTTTGTAGCCGCGGATGCTTCGGCGACCGAGGATAACGTCATCAAACTGCATATGTCTGGTGTTCTCCCGAATGCGCGGACGCCTGACCTTGCAATAGCCGACTTGTAAAAGATACCCAACCGCGCAAGGCTGTTGGCTAAGTGACGTCGTTCCCGGAATTTCAACTCAAAAAGGGAGGATGCCTTGAAGTATATGCTCAGCTGGTCCGAACGTTCGCAGGGCTCACCTATCGAGTACGAAAATGCGCAGAAGCGGATCCTGGAAGTCTTCACGCAGTGGAAGGCGCCCGGCAATTTCAAGATCGAGATGTTCGTGATACGCGTGGGTGACTGGGGCGGGTATATGTTGCTGGATTGCGACGATCCGACGGCCGTTCATCAGTTCTGCTCGATGCTTCCTGCTTTCGTCTTCGAAGCGCGCCCTGTCATTCCAATCGAGGACGCGGTCCGGGTCGAACTCGAAGCAATTGCATTTCGCGATGGACTGAAACCCAAGTGACGTCCGACCTATAGGTCAGGCGATCGCCTTCGCAGATTACCCGGCCCGCTTGCGCTCCAGCAGTGCCTCGCCGAAGGCCAGAAACAGCGCGCGGTTGATGGGATTGCATTGCGGGTCATATTCTGCGTGCCATTGCACACCCAGCGCAAAGCCGGCTGCATCGGCGATCCGGATCGCCTCGATTGTTCCGTCTTCCGCAACGCCCTCCACGATAACGCGCTCTCCGGGTTCGAGGATGCCCTGCCCGTGCAGCGAGTTCACGCGGTGGTCTCGCAGCCGAGCAGCTTGCAAAGGCGCCGCCGGGTACGAGACTGACATCATGGCGGTCGGCAAAGATGACCGCCGGGTCCGGATGGATTTCGCCATTCTCAAGCCGCGGCATGCGGTGGTTCATGCGGCCGGGGATTTCGCGGATTTCCGGATGCAGCGAACCGCCAAACGCGACGTTCATTTCCTGCAAGCCCCGACAGATGCCAAACAGCGGCACGCCGCGGGCGACGCAGGCCTGCGACAACGCCAGAGCGACATCGTCGCGCGCGTCGTCATAGGGCTCATGCCGTGGATTGGGCTCGGTGCCGAAGCGGGTCGGATGGACGTTGGCGCGCGCGCCGGTCAACACGACGCCATCGACCACGTCCAGCAACGCGCCGATGTCGGTAATGTCAGGCGCGCCGGCAAACATCAGAGGCAGCGCACCCGCGACGTCGGCCACCGCACGAAGATTGCGCTCGCCGACCATCTGGGTCTGGAACCGGTTTTCAATGCGGTGCGCATTGCCGATCACGCCGACCACAGGTCTTCTCATCGCGCGGCTTTCATGTTGACGACAATCGCATTGAGTTAGTCACGTTGAGCCTGTCAGAATGCAACGATCATGCCTCGCGGCGAGAGTCGGATCAACAAGCGACCTGCCCTGGATGCCCTCATTGCCATTTCCGGGTCAAACCGGGCTGCGCGGCGCTGTGTCGGCTTGATCCCGGGAGAGTTTGACGAAACAGTGCCCCAAATCGAAAGGAATGGACGTGAAGGATTCGGCAAAGGATCGGCTTTCGACCCGCGACGATCTGGCCTGGGCGATTGCCGTCGGCGGCAGCGGCGCGGTCGCGTTCGCCATGTTGCTGGCTTTCACCTGGTATTTCTCCGCGACGCTGTTTCTGATCTTCGCTGGAATTCTGTTCGGCGTTTTTCTCAATGCGGTAACCGATAGACTAGGCCACATGATCGGCGGCGGGCATAGCCTGCGACTGGTGCTGGTTTGCTTGATGTTGGCAGCGTTGCTGTCCGGTGTGCTTACGCTCGGCGGCGGCACCATCGCGCAGCAAGCCACGCTTCTGAGCACGACCATCAAATCGCAAATCGGCAATGTGAAGGGCTTTCTGGATCGACGCGGCATCGATACCGGCTTTCTCGATCTCGGCGCCGCGCCGGTGTCGACGGACCCTTCCGCGGCGGCATCGCACAATCTTCCCAGCGCAGGCGCGATTGCCTCGAGTGGCGGCGCGATCGTCAGTCAGACCTTGAAGCTGGTTCTAGGCACCGTCGGCGCGGTGGGAAATTTCTTCATCGTGCTGTTTCTTGGCGTAGCCTTCGCAGCGCAACCGAGTGTTTACAGGCGGGGGTTGCTACGGATGTTTCCTTCGCGGCACCGCCTGCGCGCCACCACGATCGTCGATAACATCGGTACCTTGCTGCAGCGCTGGCTGCTGGCGCAGATGATCACGATGGCGGTCGTATTCGCGGTGACCGCAATCGGCTTGACTTTCATCGGCATTCCCGGCGCTTTCATCCTAGGTATTCAAGCCGGGCTGTTGGCCTTCGTGCCGACGGTCGGCGCGCTGCTCGGTGGGCTCATCATCCTGCTTGCCAGTCTGGCGTCGGGGTGGGTCGCAGTAGCCAGCGCCTTCGTGCTGTTTCTGGGCGTGCATGTGCTGGAGAGCTACATTCTGACGCCGCTGATCCAGCGCGAAGCCATCGACATCCCGCCCGCGACCTTGTTCGCGATGCAGATTCTGCTCGGCACGGTATTCGGGCTTTGGGGACTGGCGCTGGCGCTGCCGCTGATGGCGACCGTCAAGGTTGTGATCGATCATTTCCGCGCTGGCGATCCCGCCGAGCGCGCCACCGTCCCTGCTTCGTCGTAAGCTCAACCCGCCGAGGTCAGTACCGTCTCGGTATGCTCGACCTCCGGTGGCGATGCGAAATACTGTCCCACCAGGGCGCGCCACGCGGTGAAATCCTCGGAGCCGCGAAAATCGACGGTGTGATTTTCCAGCGTTTCCCATTTCGCCATCAGACGATAGCGCTGCGGCTTTTCGATCGACTTGTGCAGTTCGAAGCCCTTGCCGCCTTTGGCGCGCAGGAATAGCGGACGTGCCTTGGCGACCGCGGCTTCGAAATCCTTTTCGGAGCCGGGTTTCACATCGATTTGAGCAATTTCGGTGATCATCTGGTTTAAGGCCTCTCCCTGGAGGAAAAGGCTGTATCGCAAAACGACGGCCTGTAGAAGCCTAGCCGAACCAAATCGCGCAGCCGGCGACCGCCAGGGCGCAGCCGATGAACATCGCCATCGGCCAAGGGCTTCGCGGCGGATCATAACGGCCCTGCGCGCGGCGTTCTGCGATCAACGCCGCCTCGTATTCGTCCGATGTCGAGAACATGCAGGCGAACCCGTTGCGCGTAGCCGTCACAGCGGTTTCCAGCGAAACCAGCGCTGCGTTCGAACCACGGGTACGGGCGGTCGTCATCCCGATATATTGCTCCGCGAATGGTAAACGGAGGCTTAGCGGCGGCCCTTTGCTCACGCGTGATTGACCACTTTGCGCCACGGCCTGATCTTCGCCGTCGGCCGTTTCCCCTTGAACTCCGGCGGCGGCTCGACTTCCGCCGCTGCTTCGACACGGTTGCGGCCGTTGCGCTTGGCCGCATAGAGCGCGCCATCGGCCGCTGCGAGCAAAACATCGAGATCAGTGCCTGCCTGGCCTCCTGCCACGCCAATGCTGACGGTCGTCACCACCTGCGCGCCGTCGACCGCGATACCCGCGGTCTCAAATGCGTAGCGAACACGATCGGCGGCCACTACGGCTTCCTGAACCGAACAGGGCAGCAAGGCCGCGAACTCCTCGCCGCCGACGCGGCCGGAGAGATCGGTGATGCGGAGTGTATTGACGACGACCGCCGCGAACTTTTTCAGGATTTCGTCGCCGGCCGCATGACCAAAGCGGTCGTTGATCGATTTGAAATGATCGATATCGAACGCAAGCACCGTAGCTGGCCGGCCGGCTTTCGCCTCCCGTTCGATCAGGCGCTCGGTTGCTTCTGCGAAGCCGCGGCGATTGAACATGCCGGTCAGCGGATCGACCGAAGCGGCCGTCTTGTGCGCCTTGATGGTGCGATCCGAAACGATCATGAAAATGATGAACACCGTGCCCACCGCATAGAGCACCAGTTCCATGGCGAAGGCGGTAACCCAGGTACTGCTGGCGAAGCCGCCGTCGTGCGGCAACACGAGATCGCCGATCAGGATCGGAAGCATCAGCACGAACCCGTGCATGACCGGGACCAGCGTCGCCGGCCAGCGTTTTTGTATCGACTTGCGGCGTTCCGAACCGAGTTCGGCGGCGGTAAGCGTTGCATAAGCGGCGACAATCGCGGCGCCGATGGTGATGCGCAGCGCCGAAGCATCCAGCGGCAGGATCGTCGCCGCGGCGGCCCACGCCGCCGCTCCCAGAAACAAACCGGACCAATGCGGTTTGCGGCCGTGGAAGATTCGCGCGGCGTTCCAGACCAGACCGCACGCCACCATTCCAACGGCATCGAGCACCAGCGAGAAACCGCCGAGCAACGCGCTGGTCAGCGTCCACAGTGCGACCGACGTGGCGCCGAGCATATAGGCCAGGCCCCACCATCTCGGTCGCGCGGATATCTTCGCGCCATCCGAAGTATAGCAGCATCCCGCCCAGCATTCCCGCGATCAGGGCCGCGACGAGGTAAAGCGTGGAGGTATCGAGCGAAATAATCATAGCTGACCGTCTCGGAAATTGCTGATGTGAGTGTGTCCCAGCTCCGAACCTATGCTTGCCGCGTTGGAAATCCGTGTGCGAGCGCATGCAAGTTTTCACGAAAAACTGCATCAACTCGTTCGCAATCCGTCAACGAAAAGGGCGCCCGCAAGGCGCCCTTTGAAGTTTCAGATATGCCGCATTCGCGGCAGATTTTAACGAAGCAATTAGCGCTTCGAGAACTGGAACGATTTGCGCGCTTTGGCGCGGCCGTATTTCTTTCGTTCGACGACACGCGAATCGCGCGTAAGGAAGCCGCCCTTTTTCAAAACGGTCCGAAGATCCGGTTCGAAGAACGTCAGCGCCTTGGAGATACCGTGACGAACGGCACCCGCCTGCCCCGACAGACCTCCACCCGCGACGGTGCAGACCACGTCATACTGCCCCGCACGGGCGGCAGCGACCAGCGGCTGCTGAATCATCATGCGCAACACCGGCCGCGCAAAATAGACTTCGACTTCGCGGGTGTTGACGGTGACCTTGCCAGCGCCCGGCTTGATCCAGACGCGGGCCACTGCGTCCTTTCGCTTGCCGGTGGCGTAGGCGCGGCCTTGCTTGTCGACCTTCTTGACGTATTGCGGCGATTCCGGCGCTGCCGTCTTCAACGACGACAACTGATCGAGGGACTGCATGGTATCGGACATCTTATGCGGCCCTCATGTTCTTGCGGTTCATTGCTGCGATATCCAAGGTCTCAGGCTGCTGGGCTTCGTGCGGATGCTCGGCGCCGCCATAGACGCGCAGGTTTCCCATTTGGACGCGGCCTAGCGGCCCGCGCGGAATCATGCGCTCGATGGCCTTCTCCATGATACGCTCCGGAAAACGGCCCTCGAGGATCGACTTTGCGGTGCGCTCCTTGATGCCGCCGATGAACCCGGTGTGATTGTAATAGACTTTGTTGTCGCGCTTGCGTCCGGTCAGCACGACCTGCGCGGCGTTGACGATGATGACATGGTCGCCGCAATCGACGTGAGGTGTGTAGGTCGGCAGGTGCTTGCCGCGCAGCCGCATCGCGACCAGCGTGGCAAGGCGACCGACCACCAGACCCTTGGCGTCGATCAACACCCACTTCTTCGTCACCTCGGCGGGCTTTGCCGAAAACGTTTTCATGAGAAATATCCGTTGGAGGGGATTGGCGCGAGCGCGCGAACTTGGAGCGGTTTGTAGATAAGCTGCCTGTTTCCGTCAACTTGAAATGTGGCAAAATTCCTTAATCAAAACAATGCCGTATAAATATGGTGCTATATTACCCTATAAATCATCCAGCGTTCGGAATGGAATAGGTCGAGGTCACGTGCGCGATCGGATCGGGCGATGTCCCTGAAAGCAGAACGACCTCACCGACCGCAAGCCGCTTGCCCAGCTTGAGCAGTTTCGCCGCCGCGAGCACGTCCTGTCCGGGCTGACCCTTGCGCAGGAAGTTGATGTTGAGATTGGTCGTCACGGCGAGCCCGACAGGCCCGATCGCGGACAGCAGCACCACGTACATCGCGAAATCCGCCAGCGCCATCAGCGTCGGTCCCGACACTGTGCCGCCGGGGCGTAACATCTGTTCGCTGTAGCGCTGACGCAGCAGGCACGAGGCGCCGTCGGCGCTTTCGATCGCGATGTCGCCCAGGCCGAAGGCCTGCGGAAATTCGGCGCGCAGGAACTGCTCCAGTTCGCTCACGCTCATTTTCGCAACAGTCATGCTGCCCCGCTCTCGCTTGCCGGCGTCTGTTACATTAAGATGGCCGTCATGCCCAGCAATTGGATGTTGCCATGAATCAATCCGCGCGTGCCGTGACATCGGCGGTGTCAGCGCTTTTGCGCGAGAGCGTCGGAAACATCGCGGTGCTGACGCTCAACCGTCCGGCTGCGCGCAACGCTCTGTCGGAAGGCCTCATTGCCGAGTTGCATGCGGCGCTGAACGATATCCATCACGACGCCAGTGTGCGTGCCGTGGTGATCGCCGCGCGTGGGCCGGCTTTCTCAGCGGGTCACGACATGAAGGAGCTGACCGCGCGGCGCGCCGACGCAGATCGCGGGCGTGCTTATTTCGAACAGATGATGACGGCGTGCAGCGCGATGATGCAGGCGATCGTGCAGCTGCCGAAGCCGGTCGTTGCGGCCGTGCAGGGCGTCGCCACGGCTGCGGGATGTCAACTCGTGGCGACCTGCGATCTGGCTATCGCGTCGGACATTGCGACCTTCGCCACCCCCGGGGTCGATATCGGCTTGTTCTGCTCGACGCCGATGGTGGCGCTGTCGCGCAATGTGCCGCGCAAGCAGGCGATGGAGATGCTGCTCACGGGCGAACCGATTTCCGCGACAACCGCGCGCGACATCGGCCTCGTCAACCGCGTGGTGCCCGCGGGCACCGAGCGCGACGCCGCGATCGCGCTGGCGCAAAAGGTCGCCAGCAAATCGGCCTACACGGTCAAGATCGGCAAGGCCGCCTTTTATCGCCAGGCGGAAATGAGTCTCGCCGACGCCTATCGCTACGCCGCCGCAGGTGATGACCGAGAACATGATGGCGCGTGACGCCGAGGAAGGCATCGGCGCTTTCATCGAGAAGCGCGAGCCGAAGTGGCACGACAAGTGAGCAAGCTTGCTGCGGAATATAATATCGAGGTAGCGTCGGGAATCCTCAATACGATGTTCGCGCGCTGGGTTCTCGACCTCGGCCTCCGCGTCGAGAGCGTCGAAGCAGACCCGCCGCTGGGCCACGCTGCGGACTGGAAGCCTGGCGTCGTGTTGCGCATGGCTTTTTCGGACCGGCTTTGTCGCGTGGGCGGAATTGTCTGCGGTCAGGCCATGATGGCGCTGGCGGATACGGCGATGGCCCTCGCCATTGGCGCGGCGGCAAAGGAATTCAGGCCGATTGCAACGGTCGATCAGACCACCCATTTTCTCAAAGCGGTGGCGTCGACCGACGTGCTTGCGGATGCGCGCGTCATCAGGCTTGGCCGCTCCATGAGTTTTGGCCGTGTCGATCTTCTCAGCGCGAACGACCGCAAGCCCGTCGCGATGGTTTCCTGCGCTTTTGCGATGCTTTGATCTCTGCTGAAAGTTTGAAATGAATCACGATGCCTATGACGACAGCTACATCCGCGAGATTCTCAATGGCGTGAAGACCATCGCGATGGTCGGGGCATCGCCCGTCAACGTGCGGCCAAGCTACTTCGCCTTCAAATATCTGGCGCAGCGCGGCTACGACATGATCCCGGTCAATCCGGGCCAGGTCGGCAAAAGCCTGATGGGCAAACCGTTCGTCGCGTCGCTGCGCGATATCGGCCACCCCATCGACATGGTCGATATCTTTCGTAACTCAAGCCACATCATGCCGGTGGTCGAAGAGGCGCTGACGCTGGAGGCTTTGCCAAAAATCATCTGGATGCAGCTTGGCGCGCGTGACGACGCCGCGGCCGCAAAAGCGGAAGCCGCCGGAGTCAAGGTGGTGATGAACCGCTGCCCCAAAATCGAATATGGCCGGTTGTCATCGGAAATTTCGTGGATGGGCGTGAATTCGCGAACGCTTAGTTCGAAGCGCGCGCCGGTCCCGACCCAGGGCATGCGGCTGTCGCTTAACCGCATGAGCGTTGGCGGCGGTGAGACACTTGCGTCCGACCGGGCGATGAAGAACAAAAACGATCTCGCCTGACACAGTTTCGAAACGATTGTTTCGAGAGCGCGCCTATTCGCAGCACGGCTTTTCGATGATGCGGGGAGGCATTTGTCCGCCTTGACGGCACGTGCGCCTGCCGCGATTGTGCGCCGGACCAAACGCCGTCATAGGGAGGAGCGTAGCGACAAAGCAATCCAGTCTTCGCTTGTGGCTCTGGATTGCTTCGCTGCGCTCGCAATGACGAGGAAATGCCACCAGCAAACAGGAATCAATCGATGACCGACCGCCTTCCGGGATTTGCCACCCTCGCCGTCCACGCCGGCGCGCAGCCCGACCCCACCACTGGCGCGCGGGTGACGCCGATCTATCAGACCACGTCGTTCGTGTTCAACGACGCCGATCACGCCGCGTCGTTGTTCGGACTGCAGGCGTTCGGCAACATCTACACCCGGATCGGAAATCCGACCCAGGCCGTGCTGGAAGAGCGCGTCGCGGCGCTTGAGGGCGGCACCGCGGCGGTCGCGGTGGCTTCCGGTCACGCAGCGCAAGTGGTTGTGATGCAGCAATTGCTCAAGCCCGGCGACGAATTCATCGCGGCGCGAAAACTATACGGCGGTTCGATCAACCAGTTCACTCACGCCTTCAAGAGCTTTGGCTGGAACGTGGTGTGGGCCGATCCCGACGATATCGGCAGCTTCGAGCGCGCCGTGACGCCGCACACTAAGGCGATCTTCATTGAGTTCATCGCCAACCCCGCGGGCTCCATCACCGACATCGCGGCGATTTCCGCGGTCGCGCGAAAGGCCGGCGTGCCGCTGATCGTCGACAACACACTGGCGACGCCCTATCTGATCCGGCCGATCGATCACGGCGCCGATATCGTCGTGCATTCGCTGACGAAATTTCTCGGCGGCCACGGTAATTCGATCGGCGGCATCATCGTCGATGCCGGCACCTTCGATTGGTCTAAGGACAACAAATACCCTGTCCTGAGCGAGCCGCGGCCGGAATATCACGGCATCAAGATTCAGGAGACGTTCGGCAATTTCGCTTTCGCCATCGCCTGCCGCGTGCTCGGGCTGCGCGATCTCGGGCCTGCGATCTCGCCGTTCAATGCGTTCATGATCCTCACCGGCATCGAGACGCTGCCGCTGCGAATGCAGAAGCATTGCGAGAACGCCTTGGCGATCGCGGAATATCTCTCGAAGCACCCGAAGGTTTCGGCGGTGAATTACGCGGGTCTGGCGAGCGATAAATATAACGCGCTAGCGAAAAAGTATGCGCCGAAGGGTGCGGGCGCGGTGTTCACCTTCAGCCTGAAGGACGGCTACGAGGCCGGCGTCAATCTGGTGTCGAACCTGAAATTGTTCTCGCACCTTGCGAACGTCGGCGATACCCGCTCGCTGGTGATCCACCCGGCATCGACGACGCACAGCCAGCTCGACGATGCCGCCAAGACGAAATCGGGCGCGGGTCCAGACGTTGTCAGGCTCTCGATCGGGATCGAAGACAAGGAAGATCTGATCGCGGACCTTGAGCAGGCGCTGGGAAGTTAAGCACTCAAACCAGCGGTCGTCATTCCGGGACACGCCTCTTGGGTGGGCCTCAGGCGCGCAATTGCGCGTCGGGGACTTCATGCTCCCTGTCGTGGTTATGGTTTCCGGGCTCGTTTCGCTGCGCTCACGCCCCGGAAGACAATTACCCCTTCACCGCCCGCATCGCGGCTTTGTCGTCCCGCGCCAGGCGGCTGCTCCGCTGGACCACCGAATAAGTCGCCAGCGCAAACAGGATCACGAGAATCTGCGCCGACAGCGCTTCGAGCGTCGGGTTCAACCCGACCGTACCCAGCCACGTCGTACCTTTCAGCTCAGTGACCGAAATGATCGACTGCTCCTGAAATTCCTGCACGGCTTCGCCGATAAATTTTATGGCCATCGCGAATAGAAATGCCGAAGTGATGATGAACAGCGGCCGCAGTGGAATTTTCCGCGCGATCAGGTTGATGAAATAGAACAGGACGCCGAGCCCGATGGTGGCCGCACCAAGGCCCGCAAATAATCCGGCGCTCCAGCCACCCTCCGCACCCGCAAGCGCGTTGATGAACAGCACGGTCTCCGCGCCCTCGCGGAACACCGCCAGAAACGCGAGCGCGCCCACCGCCCACACCGTGTCCTGCGCCAGCGCGTTGTCGGCCTTGTTCGCGAGATAGTCCTGCCAGCCGCGCGGATCCTGCTTCACCATCAGCCAGCCGCTGACATAGAGCATCAGTGCCGCCGCGATCAGGATGATGATGCCTTCCATGATGTCGCTGTGCTCGCCGGAATTCAGCATCGCGAACAGCCAAGCCGCGACGATGCTGGCCGCAACCGCGGCGAGCGCGCCGCCGTACAGCGCGTTGACGCGATGACCCGCGCCTGCCTTGGTCAGATAGCCCGCGAGCGCGGCGATCACCAGCATTGCCTCTAGTCCTTCGCGAAGCAGAATGACGGCGGCTTGAATGAAGGCAGATGACATCGAGCGATCTCACATGAAGATGCCCGCTATATCGCGCGTCAAGCCGATTTACGGAAGCGCGGGAGCTTAGAATCGTTCAAGCCGGCCGTTCTGAACAACAGAGAAATTCAACTTCTGATGTCCGGATTCTGTCCGGCGAACCGTCAGGCGTTCCACTTGGAAAATCGCGAGCGCCAATACTGCAATCGCGGTGGCCTGATGCGCCAGCGCCAGCAGGATCGGAACCTGGTTCAGCAGCGTCAGGATGCCGAGCACGGCCTGCATGATCATAGCCGCCGCCAGCAACAGCGCGCCATTGATCACAGCGTTTGTCGCTTTCGCGTGAACCGCATCGGCGGCATGCAGCAACGCCAGCGCCAGCAGCGTATAGGCCACCATGCGATGTTCGAATTGCACTGTGAGTGTATTATCGAACAGATTGCGCCACCACGGCGCTTCGAAGAACAGCCGCGTCCCCGATGGAATGAACGCGCCGTCGATATCGGGCCAGGTATTGTACACCCGCCCTGCCCGCAATCCCGCGACCAGCGCGCCGAGATAAAGCTGCACGAATGTCAGGACCAGCAGCGCAGCGCCGGTGAGTCTCAGCCGCGCCGGGGCCACCAAGGTCTGCCGCTCCTGCAGCCGCCGCAGCGTCCATACGATCGCAGCAAAAATCAGCAGCGCCAGCAACAGATGGGTCGCAAGACGATATTGCGAAACCTCGACGCGCTGAGACAGGCCCGATGCGACCATCCACCAGCCGACGCCGCCCTGCAGCGCGCCGAGGCCGAAGATGACCCAGAGCCGGCTTCGAAGCTCCCTGCTCAGCGCACCGCGCCAGACAAACCAGATGAATGGCAGCAGATAGGCGATGCCGATAAAGCGGCCGAGAAAGCGGTGGCTCCATTCCCACCAGAAGATGGTCTTGAACTCTCCCAGATTCATGCCGGCATTGAGTTCGCGGTACTGCGGAATCGTCTTATAGCCCTCGAATGCCTGCGCCCACTGCATCTCAGTCAGCGGCGGCAGGGTTCCGGCGATCGGTTTCCACTCCACAATGGCTAACCCCGACTCGGTGAGACGTGTCGCGCCGCCGACCAGCACCATGATGACGATCAGTGCCGCGATCGTAAGCAGCCACCATCGTACGGCGCGGATATGAGGATTGTGTTGTGGGGAAATACCGGTCATCAGCCAATGCTTGCGTGAAAGCCAATGCTTGAACGAATTCGCGCGCCCCTTATAGTCGCGGCGTTCACGCGCGCAAGCCGCGCTCCGACAGGCAGCCGCACATTTCCGTCATGACGATCCGCACGCGCAAATTCATCGGAACCATCGCCCTCTTGCTGCTGGTGGTGGTGTGGTCGCTGCTTGGCATGGCGGCGGCGCAGATGCCGTGGCTCGCGGCTTCCGGATTGCGGCAGGCGATCTTCTATGTCGTCGCCGGCATCGGCTGGGTATTGCCGGCAATGCCGATCATCAGCTGGATGGCGCGGCCGGATCTCTAGATTTTATTTCGCGATCGCTGTCGTCCAGCATCATGCCGGATAGCATCACGCGCATCACGCGCAGCGAACGCTGCCTTCCGTCCCATGCGATGCGTGGCAGCTCGTGCAGATTTGATTGTCCCTTACGCAGCACCACACCCGGCACCGCCGATACCGCGCTTGTAAAGCCGGCCTCGGCGGCCATAGCGATGTGCTTCCCGTCATAGGTTGCGCGCTCCCCGAACGGATAGGCAAAATGTCTGATATCGCGGTGAAGCGCGGCATGCGTCACCATGCGGCCCATCGCGATTTCCTTCTGCGCCTCCGCATTTTTCAAGCTGGCAAGAATTGGATAGTTCACGGTCGCGTTGCCGATCGTCGCCCGTGGATCGGTGGCAATCTTCAGCAGATCCTCCCAGTTCAAGAATACATCGCGCGACAGCGCCGCGAGGTCGACGGAATAGCGCGTGCAGAGATCGTTGATGACAGCCGAGAGGTCGAGGGGCGCCAGCGTGCGCAGCCACCCGTCGAGATAATCATAGAGCTGATATTTCTCGGACAGCTTTTTCACAGGAAAACGCCGTTCCCTGCCCTCGATGACGAGCGCGACTTGGTCGTTGCGCCCGATCACCGCTTCGAGCGCGAGCCACCATGCTTCCCCCAGGCCATCAGGAAACGCCGTCGGAACATAGACCGCGAACGGTACCGCATGCCGCGACAGCACCGGGTACGCTGAAGCCATCAAATCCCTGGTGCCGCCATCGAATGTCAAACAGGCGAAGCGGCGTTTCGAGGAAGGCTCAGCGGCGCGCCGGCAGGCTTCGTCCATCGAGACGATGTCGAATTTCCAGCGTTTCAGTGCGCGGATCACGCGATCAAGAAACTCAGGTGTTATTTCCCGGGATTTTGACGGCTGAAACCTGATAGCGCGAGGCGGCCGTACCCGTTCAAACCGGAGAATGACGCCGGCGCCGCCCCGGCGGCGGGCCATCAGCCACGCGTAACCGCTAAAATACGCCAAATGCAGCTTTGCGCCCGTCAAAAATCGGTCCGCGGATGACACCGGCCGTCCCCTTAGTGCTGCTTTCGCGCCCCGTCGCAGCCATCATAGTCATTACTCTTTGTTGACATTTCTTTGCAAAGGTCGGCCGAAACCGAAAAATGTAAATAATGCTGCAAGCAGGCTCGCGATGACCATGGCCGCCGTGATCGATCAACCAGCGGCGGAGACCGTGCCGGCGCCGTCAGGCACACGAAGCATCGCCCGCGTGGAAATCCTTCATGACATGCAAGAGGCCGAACAGGTTTGGCGCTGTCTGGAAAATCCGCAACAACTCTCGACGCCCTATCAGCGCTTCGATTTTCAGACTGCTTGGCAACAGCACATCGGTTCGCACGAAAACCTGCGTCCGTTCATCGTCATTGGTTATGATTCCGATGGTCTGCCGCTGGCGTTGCTGCCGCTGGTCGTCAAGCAGCACAACGGCGTCAAGACCGCCACGTTTCTCGGCGGCAAGCACGTCACATTCAACATGCCACTATGGCAGCGCGACTTTGCCGCCAGCGCTTGCAAGGCCGACCTCGATCTTGTGATCGAGCGCATCCGGCGTACCGACGAGGTCGATGTCCTTGCCTTGACGCGCCAGCCGCGGCGGTGGGCGGACATAACCAATCCGATGTCGCTGCTGCCGAACCAGACATCGACCAACGACTGTCCGCTGCTCATCATGGTCCCTGGCGCGCCGGTCGCCGACCTTGTCAGCAATTCGTTCCGTCGCCGCTTGAAAAGCAAGGAACGCAAGCTGCGGGCATTGCCGGGCTATCGTTATTTTCTGGCAACGACGGAAGCCGAGATCAAGCGGACCCTTCGACTCGTTCTTCACCATCAAGCCGCAGCGCATGGCCGAGCAGAAGCTGCCCAACGTTTTCGCCGACCCCGGCGTTGAGGATTTCATTCGCACGGCCTGCATGGCTTCAGTCGATACGGGCGGCCACGCTATCGAAATTCACGCGATCGAATGCGACGACGAAGTGATCGCGATCTTCGCCGGCGTCGCCAACGGAAACCGTTTCTCGATGATGTTCAACACCTACACGCTGTCGGGCAATTCAAAATACAGCCCGGGCCTGGTGCTGATGTGCGAGATCATCGATTACTACGCCGGGCTTAGATACCAGTCGTTCGATCTTGGAATCGGATCGGATGAATACAAACGGCTGTTTTGCAAAGATGACGAAGCGATATTCGACAGCTTCATACCGCTCACCTTCCGCGGCAAATTTGCCGCCCTCGGCATGGCCTCGATCGCGCATGGCAAGCGCGTCGTCAAGCAGAACCCGGCGCTGATGCACATGGCTCAGATCGTCCGAAACGCACTTCAGCCCTGAACAGGGCTGAACTTCAATTCAGCAAAGCATACCCTTCAGGCCGCGGCGAACTCGCGTGGCGCAACGTCGGCGGGTTGCGCGGGCTGGTGCAGCATCATCACCGCCGTGAAACCGACCGCCTTGAGCTGATCATTCATCAACGTCCGCGCTTGCCCGGTCATCGACGCGTCGGGCACCACGATAGCGCAGGCATGCGTGGCCAGGAGATCGGAGGGTAGATCGGACGCTTTGCCCGCATCCAGCAGAACATGGTCATACACCTTCAGCAACGCGTCGATGGCGAGTGCGACCCTGGGTGACTGCAGTGTGGCGCGATCGGTGCCTGGACGTCCCGCGCTTATCAGATGGACCTGCGACAGCCGGTCCCGCGTTATGATCTTGGCAAAGGACGCCTCGCCGAGCATCAAGTCGGCCAGTCCCGGCGCGGCCGGATCGGATGAGGCGACGGCCATCGCCGTCGATGAGGTCGACATGCCGAGAACAACAACCTTGGCTTCGCGCGCCAGCAACCGGGCGAGCGTGAGCGCCGTCAATGTGATGGTTTCGTCCTGCGCGGTTCCAAGTACAGTAACCTTGCGGCCACCCTCGCCTGCATCGCGCAACACTCGGACAACCCGTTCCAGTTCGCTCGGCTCACGCGTCGCGGCCCGATCGAATTCCGGCGTGATCGGGGGCGAGGCCTCAAGCATCAGCATCTGCGGCGCAGGCTCGGCGGAGCGGACCGGCGCTTGCGGCGCGGCCTGCACTGGCGCCGTCATGCGCAACAACTCGCCCGTGATGACGCAGCCGGCGCTTAGCAACAGCGTTGCGAGCGTCGCAATCAACACGATCGGCAGCTTCTTCGGATACGCCGGGGTGTTGGACACGATGGCGCGCGAAATGATGCGGCCGTCGGCGGGCGCGGCATAGATGTTCTCGCGCGCTGTCGCCTCGCGGTATTTGGCTAGGTAGAGATTCCAGCAGATCGCGCTGCGCCTTGGACTCGCGCTCCAGCGCGCGAAGCTGCACGTCCTGGCCGTTGGTCGACGTCGCCTGCTTCTTCAGCTGTTCCAGGCTCGCGCTGAGGCCTTCGACCCTGCCGTTGGCGATGCGTGAATCGTTCTCGAGCGAACGTGAGACCTTGCTTGCTTCGTCGCGAATCTGCCGATCGAGATCGGAGAGTTGCGCCTTCAACTCCTTGATGCGCGGATGCGCGTCGAGCAGCGTGGAAGATTGCTCAGCAAGCTGGCCGCGCAGCGTGACGCGCTGCTCGGACAAGCGGCGGATCAGTTCCGAATTGACGACTTCGGTGGCTTCGATCGGCTTGCCGGATTGCAGCATTTCCTTGATAAGGCGCGACTTCGACTCGGCATCCGATTTCAAGGCGCGCGCGTTGTTCAACTGCGTATTGAGTTCACCCATCTGCTGGTTCGACAGGGTGGTGTTGTTGGTGCCGACGAACAGACTGGACTTGGAACGAAAATCCTCCGTCCGCTGCTCGGCATCCGCGACTTTCTTGCGCAGATTGTCGATTTCTCCCGACAACCATTGGCCCGCCGATTTTGCCTGCTCCTGCCGCGCGTTTTGTTGCAGGACCAGATAACCTTCGGCGATCGAATTGGCGACCTGCGTGGCCAATTCGGAATCGTGCGACTGGAATTCGATGACGATGACGCGAGATTTGTCGACGGAATACGCGGTGAGCCGATCGAAATAGGCATCAAGCACGCGTTCTTCGAGGGTCATCGAGGTCGGATCGCGGCCGATGCCGAACAGCGCCAGCACTGATTTCAAAGGCGACAGACCTTGCAGCACCGGATCGAATTCCGGCCGCTCCGCCAGTTTGTTCTTCTTGATGATGTCGCGCGCCAGATCGCGGGACAGCAGCAGCTGAACCTGGCTCGCGACGGCCTCGGGATCCAGCGTCGTGCGTTCCTCGGTGCGCTCGCCGTTCGGCCGCAGGAAAACGTTTTCTCGCCCGTCGATCAGGATGCGCGCTTCAGCCTTGTAGCGCGGCGAAACCAGATTGACGGCGGTCATCGAGAGTACGAACGCAATCGCCGTCGGAATGAGGATCCAGTTCTTCTTGCGGCGGAGCGCATCGCCAAAAGCGCGAAGGTCCGGCCCGCCATAGATCGGCGCGGTCGCGGCGAAATTCCGGGGCGCGGCTTTTGAAAATGTCGGCGCGGGCTTTGAATTGAGCCGTTGGGCAGACGCGCTGCCATTGCCCGCACGCCAAAATGCCAAACGCATTGCAAACTCCCACGCTTACCGACTAGTCGAAACTGCGGGCATTACACTCGATTAAGGTTGCTGCCCGGTTAATTTAATCGCGAGCTAGTGACTGCGGCGCTTAGGTTTTGTTAACCATGAGGGTCCTAAATCGGATTCCATACCGGCATGGATTGTCCGATGTACGCCTCGCGCAGCTTGATCGTTTTTTGTTTGCTCAGCGCGCTGGCGTTGCCGGGCTGCATGGCGCGCTCAGCGCCGATCGACGTGATCGCAACGACAAGCCAGCTGGATGACCTGGCCTATGGCCAACGGTCGGAAGTTTACGCTCTAGCCGTAGCGACAAACACCGGCGGCGCCATCACCGCCACCCACGCCAGTTTCGCTGCAATGCCGAGAACTACGCTTGTTGCGCCAGCCGTGGTGTATGCCGAAGCCCCTACCGCCGTCGCCTACGACAAGTCTTATAGGCTCGATGCCGGCGACAGGTTGCGCATCGTGGTGTACGGCCAGGAAGGCCTCACCAATACCTACGCCATCGGCGCCGGCGGCTCCATCACGATGCCGCTGATCGGCTCGGTGCCGGCACGCGGACGAACCGCCGCAAGTCTGGCGTCCGAGATCACCACCAAACTTCGTAGCGGATTTATCCGCGATCCCTCGGTCGCGGTGGAGATCGAAGCCTACCGTCCATTCTTCATCCTCGGCGAAGTTGCTGCACCCGGCCAATATCCGTATGTGCCGAATCTGAGCGTGGAGAGCGCGGTTGCGATCGCCGGTGGCTTCTCGCCGCGCGCAAAACGCGACAGTGTCACCCTGACCCGCGCCGACAGCGCCGGGACCGTTCGCACGATCGTTCCACTGGGGACGCCGATCAATCCGGGCGACACCGTGCTCATCAACGAACGCTGGTTCTGATCATGGCCGGCGACCCGGATCAGCCGCTGCGAATTCTCCATGCGGTGCGGGCGCCGGTCGGCGGGATCATTCGTCACATCCTCGATCTTGCCAACGGACAGGCGAGCCGCGGCCACCATGTCGGTATCGTCACGGACAGCCTGACGGGCGGCGAACGCGCCGACGCCGCGTTGGCGGAAATCGCGCCGCGAATGAAGCTCGGCATTCACCGCCTTGCCATCCGCCGCGACCCGCATCCGACCGATGCGCTGGTGTGGGCGCGGATGAGTCTGCTCGTCCGCCGCCTCAAGCCGGACGTTCTGCATGGGCATGGCGCCAAGGCGGGGGTTTTCGTGCGCCTGAAAGCGCACTCGAAGAATACTATCCGGGTTTATACGCCGCATGGCGGCTCGCTGCATTTCCCGATCAATACGCCCAAGGGTGCCCTCTACAGCCGGCTCGAACGCATGCTGATGAACCGTACCGACTTGTTCCTGTTCGAAAGCGAATTTGCCCGTAACGCCTATCAAAGAATGATCGGGGTGCCGAACGGGCTGGTGCGCTGCGTATTCAACGGCGTGACCGCCGGTGAGTTCGATCCGGTCGTCGCAGCCGACGATGCGACCGATGTGGCTTATGTCGGCGAGTTCAGACACATCAAGGGCGCCGATCTTCTGATCGACGCGGTGGCGCGCCTGCGCGCCGACGGCAGACCCGTGACGTTGACGCTCGGCGGCGATGGCGAAGAGCTCGACGCGCTCAAAGCACAGATTCAGAGGCTGGGCCTCGCGGATGCGGTGCGCTTCATTGGCCACGTCAAGGCCCGTTACGGGTTCTCCAAGGGCCGTCTCCTGGTGGTGCCGTCGCGCGGCGACTCCATGCCCTACGTCGTGATCGAGGCCGCCGCCGCCGGCATTCCGATGGTGGCTGCAAATGTAGGCGGCATCCCCGAGATCTTCGGCTCGCACGCCGATGCGCTATTCGCTCCCAACATGGTCGGTGCGATGGCCGATGCAATCGAAACCGCACTCGACGAACCGGCCGCCGCACTGGAACGCGCTCGCACGCTACGCGAGCGCATTTTCCAGCATTTCTCCCAGAAGGCGATGGTCGAAGGCGTGATGGCGGGTTACCGCGACGCATTTGCCAATCGTTAACCGTTCTTTACCCGTAACCAAATCTTCCGATTTGTCCGTTAAGCCATGACACGGCATTTTCGCCGTAGTGCGCGCATTGTAGATTGCGAGCGCGAATACGGACCTGAACGACGTGGAAACCATTGACGCACGCTCCATGATAGCGGCCGCCGCAGCCACCGCGGCGGCGACCGGGCCCGACCGGCCCGCGATCGAACGCCGGCGAAGATTATCTCCCGCCGCTCTTGCGGTGACCAATCAGAAAGTCCGCACGGCCTATTCGCCGGTCGTCATCGTCGGGGTCGCCCGCATTGTCGATTTTGTGCTGTTGAGCGTGACCGGCATCGCGCTCTATCTCGGCTATGTCGCGCGCAGCAGCGGCTTCAGTTGGGAATATGTCGGCGCCATTCTCGCGATGACCGCGACCGCAGTCCTATGCTTCCAGTCCTCCGATATCTATCAGGTGCAGATCTTCCGCGGCACGCTGCGGCAGATGACGCGGATGATCTCGGCGTGGGCCTTTGTGTTCCTGCTGTTCATCAGCGCTTCATTCTTCGCAAAGCTCGGCAACGAAGTGTCGCGGCTCTGGCTCTCGGCATTCTTCCTTGTCGGATCGGGCCTTCTGGTCGGCGAGCGCATGATGCTGCGGAGCCTGGTTCGCCGCTGGGCCCGTCAGGGCAGGCTTGACCGCCGGACCATCGTGGTCGGCTCCGATGAAACCGGCGAAAAACTCATCGAGGCGCTCAACATCCAGGAAGATTCGGACCTCGACATCCTCGGCGTGTTCGATGACCGCAACGACACGCGCGCGCAAGACACCTGCGCCGGTGCTCCAAAGCTCGGCAAGGTCGATGACATCGTCGAGTTCGCGCGGCGCACCCGCATCGATCTAGTACTTTTTGCGCTGCCGATTTCCGCCGAAGCCCGAATTCTCGAAATGCTCAAGAAGCTGTGGGTGCTTCCGGTCGATATCCGGCTGTCCGCGCATACCAACAAGCTGCGCTTCCGCCCCCGCTCCTATTCCTATCTCGGCAAGGTTCCGACGCTCAATGTTTTCGAGGCGCCCATCACTGACTGGGATCTGGTGATGAAATGGCTGTTCGACCGCGTCGCCGCCGCGCTCATTCTCGTGCTGGTTTCGCCGGTCATGGCGTTGGTCGCGCTCGCCATCAAGCTCGACAGTCCCGGACCCGTGCTGTTTCGCCAGAAGCGCTTCGGATTCAACAACGAGCGCATCGACGTGTACAAGTTTCGCTCGCTCTATCACCATCAGGCCGACCCGATGGCGACGAAGGTCGTCACTAAAAACGATAGCCGCGTCACGCGCGTGGGCCGCTTCATTCGCAAGAGCAGTCTCGACGAACTTCCGCAGCTCTTCAACGTGCTGTTCAAAGGCAATCTGTCGCTGGTCGGCCCGCGACCGCATGCAGTGCAGGGCAAACTGCAGACCAGACTATTCGACGAAGCCGTCGATGGCTATTTCGCACGTCATCGCGTCAAGCCCGGCATTACCGGATGGGCGCAGATCAACGGCTGGCGCGGCGAAGTCGACAGCGAAGAGAAAATTCAGAAGCGCGTCGAATTCGATCTGTACTACATCGAAAACTGGTCGGTGGTGTTCGATCTCTACATCTTGCTCAAGACGCCGCTGGCGTTGCTCAAGTCCGAGAACGCCTATTGATTTCGATCGGTCGGATCGCGTTGCTGCGTTGACTGCATGTTGGTTGCGTTAGAGTTGCGAGAGTTTTCATGGCCTATACGGCAGCAGCCGATCATTCTCTCCCGCCGTTTGCGCTCTCGCCTGGTATCGTAACGCTGCAGCGCGCGTTGCTCTGGCTGGTCGGCGCCGGCGGCGCCATCGTCTTCATCGAGCCCAGCCCCTACGAGATCGCCACCTTTGCGGCGATCATCGTATTTTTCGCGACTGGCATGCGCCTGCAGCTGGTCTTCGTGCCGCTGCTGATACTGCTGTTTCTCCTCAACATCGGCTACACCATCTGCGCCGCCTATCTGATGGACAAGACCGCGATCACGAACTGGATCGTGACGTCATGGTACATGGGCGTCACGGTGATTTTCTTCGCCATGGTCGTGGCCGACGACACCGAGGCGCGGCTGGACCTGCTTCGGCGCGGCTTGATAGTCGGCGCGGTCATCGCCTCGCTCGCGGGAATCGCCGGCTACTTCAATCTGGTCCCCGGCGGCTACGACACGCTGACGCTCTACACGCGCGCACGCGGCACCTTCAAGGATCCCAACGTTCTCGGAGGATTTCTGATCCTGCCTGCCCTGTTCGCGCTGCAAGCCGTCGTCTCCGAACCCCTCGGAAAATCGTTTCGCAGCGCGATCGCATTCGGCGTCATGGGCCTAGCCCTTCTGCTGGCGTTTTCTCGCGCCGCCTGGGGGCAGCTCATCTTCACATCGGTCTTCATGCTGGGGCTGATGGTGCTGACAAGCAATTCGCGCAAGCAGCGCTCGCGCATTATTCTGACTGCGGCGGTCGCAGCGGTCGTGGTCGTGCTGCTGATCGCCGGCCTGCTCTCATTCAACTCCATCGGCAATCTGTTCAAGGAACGCGCCAGCTTCGATCAAAGCTATGACGAAGGCCGCTTCGGCCGGTTCGGGCGCCATCTGCTCGGCGCAAAGATGGCGCTGGATTTGCCGTTCGGGATCGGACCGCTGCAATTCACCCGATTTTTTCCGGAAGATACCCATAACTCCTACCTGAATGCGTTCATGTCCGGCGGCTGGATCTCGGGCATCTGCTATCCGGCACTGGTGTTCATCACCGTCATCTTAGGGTTCAGGCACGTTTTCGTCAGCGTGCCGTGGCAGCGTTTCTACATCGTGATTTTTACGGCGTTTCTGGGAACGGTCGGCGAGAGCTTCATCATCGACACCGACCATTGGCGGCACTTCTGGATGATGCTGGGAATGATGTGGGGCATGTTCGCGGCCGCGCACCAATATGCCGCGAGCTCCAACCATGTCTTCACGGCGCGCGGGCAGACCGCGTAGGCGGCCCGCTTACTTCTTCGCGTAGGAGACCCCCATGCCCGCGCGCACGTCGCTCTGGATGCCATAAGGCGCGATCGGATAGCGCAGGCCGTTCTTCGCCAGCGCCTTCATTCCGACGATGGATTTGGCGAGATGCCGCGGCGACAGCGCCATCAGCATCTCTTCGTCAGGAACGCCGCCGTAGCGGCGCTCGGCATAGCACGGCAGCGACAGGCTGGGCTCGCCGGTCTTGAGCGCCCGCCCCCACGAATCCGCGCAAGCCGTCTCTCCCACGACGCCCCATTCGAATTTCTTGTAGCCGGTGTATTGCAGGCCATTGATGAGGATGATCATTTGGCCTGGCGTTGCATAGACCAGGCAGATGTCAGGCGGATTGAGCCTGCCGCTCGCCAGCGGACTGACGACCATTGCCTCGTATCGGCCGTGCGGCACCACGTCGAGCGCGTGTTGACGCGCGCGTGCGTCTTCTGGCGTGCCATGCCACACGCCGACGTAATTTGCGCCTTCGAGCCATTTCTCGTCCTGCGGGGTCAGGCCGATCACGGCGCGGCATTGCGCGCCCACGAGATCGTCGGCGGTGATGCCGACCGTCCATCCCAGCCGCGACGCCATGCTGACGATCTGGTCGGTGGTATGCACGGCGGTCGGCCGCCTGATTTTCGGAATTGCCGCCATTTCGTCGGCGCGCGCGAACATCTTCATGCCAATCACAGTGGTCTTCAGCCGCAGCAGGTTATTGAGATCGGCGACCATGGCCGGCAGATCGAGCTGCTCCTGCTCTGCTACTTGCTGCTGCATGGCGTCACACTCCCTTAAGCGGCGGATTAATCGCCAGCGCTCTGCGCAAGCGCCGTTGTAGCCGGATTGTGTGTCCGTTGCGACCGCCGGAGCGCTTATTCGGTGTCAGGTCCCGGAAAACACGCGCTGGTCTTGCCCGTCATCCAATAAGCAGCAAGACCGATCCACTCACGCACGGCGATGTCGACCCGGCCCAGTCCATCGTTGGAATTGGCTGAAAATGTCGACAGGTCCGAGCGACCGCCGACGCGCCAATCGACCGGATATGGCTCGACGGAAAATCCAATCTTCCTGAAGATGCCGATCGAGCGCGGCATATGATAGGCAGATGTAACGAGGAGCCAGCGTTCGCCGGGCGGCGGCGCGATAAGCGCTTTCGAAAACGCGGCGTTCTCCTGCGTGTTGCGCGAGCGCCGGTCCATCATCAATCGCGACCTGGAAATCCCGAGGCTTTCGAAGATGGCCCCGGCGAAATCGGCTTCCCGCGCATCGTTCGAAATCAGGCTCGCGCTGCCTCCGGTGAAAACGATGCGGGCGCTCGGATAGCGGTGGGCCAGCGCCGCCGCCGCGATGAGGCGGTCGGGCGCGCTTCGAACCACTGGCGTGCCGTGTGCAGCCGAAATATCCGGATCGAGCGAACCGCCAAGCACAAGAATGCCATCCGGCGCACCCCTGGTGTTGTCCCACGCCGGAAAGCGCGTCTCGAGCGGATAGAGCAGCCAATTGCCGAGCGGCGAGAATCCGCAGATCGCGAGCAGCAAGACCGAACCTACGACAAGTTTGCGGCCGAGGGCTGCAAAGCGTGAGAGCATGAGCAGCGATCCAGCGATGCCCAGTCCGATCAGCAGATTGGACGGCAGCAACATAACGCCGAGCGTTTTTGAGAGCGCGAAGAACACTGCAGGGTCCATCGTAGTTATGAGGCGTCATACGCGGGCTTGACCCGCATATCCATCTTCTTGAAAATATGGATGGCTGATCAGCTCTGGCCTTGACGGCGCATCGACGATCGCAGTCGCAACCGGAGAAAAACGTAATCCCTCGCGCGAGGACGCCTGCACGCTATGCAGCCTCGCCGCCGACCTGCGCATGACGCAGACCGTCAAGGCTCCAAGGGCATCCACTGCATGATCGCGAAATCCGTGGTGCATGGTTGCTGACGCCGCGCGCTGCCTCTTCGAGCACGAAACCGCTTCACCCTCCCCTGGAGGGTGAGTTCATCCCAGCTTCCAGCCGACCTCGGCCGCGAAGCTCTGGTAAAATTCGAGATCGTAGGCCTTCTCGGGGGTCTCGCGCACGCGTTTGTCCAGAAGCTGCGCATCGTCGCCCACTAAAATGCGCCAGCGGTCGGCCTTGACGCCGTCGAGAATGATCGTCGCGGCTTGAGCAGACGATGTCGGCGCTTCCTCGCGAAAGCTGCGGGCGCGTTCGGTGGCGATGGCCTGCACATCCGCGTCGGACATCTTCGAGGTATCGACATTGAGCGCGATCGCCAGCCGCTTGCGTGCCAACGCGATCTCTTCCGGCGTCAGCGCGTCGGAATCGCTGTTGCTTTGAATCTTGCGCGAGTTCGACAGGATCGAGGTACCGATATGACCGGGCATCACCACCGAGCATTTGATATGCGGGGCATTCAGCCTGAGATCGTTGATCAGCGCCTCGGAAAATCCCTTCACCGCGAATTTCGCGGCGCTGTAGGCAGTGTGCGATTGCAGCATGCCGACCGAAGCCCAAAAACCGTTGACGCTGGACGTGTTGACGATGTGAGCCTCATCCGCCTTCATCATCATCGGCAGAAAAGTGCGCACGCCAAGATAAACCCCGCCCCAGCAGATGTTGAAGGTGCGCTCCCACTGCTCGCGGGTGTTAGTGAACAGGCTGCCGCCGCCGCCGATGCCGGCATTGTTGAACAGCAGATGGATTTTGTCGGTGGCCTGCTGCTCGGCGATCTCGTCGCGAAAACGCTGCATTTGCGCTTCGTCGGAAACATCGGCGATATGCGCCGTGATGCGCAGACCCTGCGGCAACCGTTCCACTTCGCAGAGGCGCTTGGTCTCCTCCATTGCCGCCATCGAGACGTCGCACATCGCGACGTTGCAGCCTTCGGCGACCAGCTGACGCGCGAGCTCGCGGCCCATGCCGGTACCACCTCCGGTGATGGCCGCGATCTTTCCGGCAAAATCTTTCATGCGCCTACATTCCCTGTCGATTTTGCGGCGAACGTAGCCAATTTGCACAACGCCGCCAACAGCGCTTTCTTGCGCCCAAAAAATTCTCGCGCCCAAGACTTCTTGCGCCAAAGCCTGATCGAAGCTACAGCAACGGCATCGGAGCGTGGCGCAGCCCGGTTAGCGCACTAGTCT
>CAWBXE010000018.1:0-78366 GCA_963792715.1 uncultured Alphaproteobacteria bacterium
AGTTCACTGAGGTCGATGACGACAAGAACAACAAGAAGTCGGCGTAACTTTCTTCCTTCCCCTCTCCCCTTGTGGGAGAGGGTGGTTTCGAGCATTGCGAGAAACCGGGCGAGGGGTACTTTTCGGGAAAGATTTCTCCAGCAATGCGATTCGTTTGCCCCCTCACCCACCTTGCTCGCTTGCGCTCGCTCGGCACCCTCTCCCACAAGGGGAGAGGGGATAGCGCGTCTGACGGATAGGTTACGATGTCCGCGACCAAACGCTGCTATTACGAAACGCTGGAAGTCGAGCGCGACGCCGACGATTCCAAACTCAAGGCGTCGTTCCGCAAGCTGGCGATGAAGTGGCATCCGGACAAGAATCCGGGCGATGCGGCCAGCGAAGTACGTTTCAAGGAAATCAACGAAGCCTACGAGGTCCTGAAGGACGGCGACAAGCGCGCCGCCTATGACCGCTTCGGCCATGCCGCCTTCGAGCAGGGCGGCGGTGGCGGACCGGGCTTCGGCGCGGGCTTTGCGTCGTCGTTCTCCGATATCTTCGAAGATCTGTTCGGGATGGCGGGTCAGCGCGGGCGCGGTGGCGGACGCGAGCGCGGCGCGGACCTGCGCTACAATATGGAAATCACGCTGGAGGAAGCCTTCCTCGGCAAGACCGCGCAGATCGAAATCCCGGTTTCCGTCACCTGCGAATCCTGCTCGGGCACCGGCGCCAAGGCCGGCACCAAGCCGAAGACATGCTCGACCTGTGGCGGCGCGGGTCGCGTGCGCCAGGCGCAGGGCTTCTTCACGCTTGAGCGCACCTGTCCGAGCTGTCAGGGGCGCGGACAGATGATCGAGGACCCCTGCACGTCCTGTTCAGGCTCAGGGCGCGTCACGCGGGATCGCACGCTGTCGGTCAACATTCCGCAGGGCGTCGAGGATGGCACCCGCATCCGGCTTGCCGGCGAAGGCGAGGCCGGCGTGCGCGGCGGGCCACCCGGCGATCTCTATATTTTCCTGTCGCTGGCCACGCACCAGTTCTTCCAGCGCGACGGCGCGGATCTGCACTGCCGGGTGCCGATCTCGATGGTCACAGCGGCGCTGGGCGGCGAATTCGAGGTGCCTACCATCGACAAGGGCAAGACCAAGGTGAAAGTGCCCTCCGGCACGCAATCCGCCCGGCGCTTTCGCATTGCATCAAAAGGCATGCCGGTGCTGCGCTCGCGTCAGATGGGCGACATGTATGTGCAGGTCGTGGTCGAAACGCCGCAGAACCTTACCAAGAAGCAGCAGGAGCTGCTGACCGAGTTCGAAAAATTGTCATCCGGCGCCACCCAGCCCGAAGCCGCTGGTTTCTTCACCAAGGTCAAGGACTTCTTCGGCACCCGCGCCAACACATAAGTTCGCTTCAACTTGACCGTTTAAGCTGCGGGCTATACCCCTTTATGACCAATTTCTGACATCGCCGCTCAAGCGCGGTCTTGCCTGGAAGTGAAATGCCTTTGCAATCCTCCGCGCGCGCGTTGAAAAAGCCGCTTCGTCTCGACGACGAGGTTCGCTTCCTGCGTTCGTGGATCGAAAAACCGCTCCACATGGGCGCGGTGATGCCGTCGGGCCGCCTCCTCGCCCGCACCATGGCGAAATACGTCGACAACAAATCGTTAGGGCCGGTGATTGAATTGGGGCCGGGCACCGGCGCGATCACCAATGCCCTGATCGAGCGTGGCGTCGATCAGAAGCGCCTGGTGCTGGTCGAGTACAATCCTGGCTTCTGCGCGCTGCTGCGCGATCGCTATCCGAAAGCCACGGTTGTACAGGGCGATGCGTATGCGTTGCGCGACACGCTGTGGGAGGTGCTAAAAGCTCCCGCATGCGCTGTTGTGTCCGGCCTGCCGCTCGTGACCAAGCCGATGCTGACGCGGTTGAAACTGATGCGCGACGCCTTCGTGGCGCTGGCCCCCGGCGCGCCGTTCGTGCAGTTCACCTATTCGGTCGCGCCGCCGATTCCAAAATCGCTGCCCGGTGTATCGACGGAAGCCTCCGAGCGCATTTGGATGAATCTTCCGCCAGCGCGTGTCTGGGTGTATCGCAAGGGTTGACCCGGCGGTGGTTATGGATTCCGGGCTCGCTCGCTTCGCTCGCGCCCCGGAACGACGAAAAATGTCCCCGCTGAAAATCCTCGTCATTCCCGCCTCGCTGCGCACTGGTTCGCTCAATGCGAAACTGGCCGCCGCTGCCGCGCAGGAACTGGTCCGCGCCGAGGTCGAAGTAACGCGCATTTCGCTCGGCGATTTTCCCCTGCCGCTCTACGACGGCGATCTGCAAAGCAAATCCGGCGTGCCGAAGTACGCGGTCAACCTCAAGCGAATGATCGGCACGCATCACGGTGTTATCATCGTAACGCCGGAATATAATTCGTCGGTACCGCCGCTGCTCAAGAACGCGATCGATTGGGTCTCGCGCGTGCAGGACCCGCACGAGACGAGGGGGCAGGTGTTCCGCGATCGCGCCTTCGCGATCGCCGCGGCGTCCGCCGGCCGGCTCGGCGGCACGCGATGTCTTGCCGCGCTGCGTCTGATCCTGTCGGCCTGCGGGGCCAGCGTCGTTCCCAACCAGCTCGCGCTATCGTTTGCCGACGAAGCCTATGACGATATGGACCGGCTGAAACATCCCGCCGATATCGAAGCGCTGCAGGCGATGACGCGGCAACTGATCGATGCAGCCCAGCACATAATGTGAGATGACGATGCCGCCCGAAATCATCGCTGATCGCGACCGCCTGATCGTAGCACTCGATGTGCCCGGCGTTGCCGCGGCAGAAGCGACAGTCGCGCGGCTCGGCGACAGCGTGACGTTTTACAAGATCGGTTATCAGCTGGCCTACGCCGGCGGATTGCCACTGGTGCGTGAACTCACGCGCGCGGGCAAGAAGGTGTTCGTCGACCTCAAGCTGCACGACATCGGCAACACCGTCGCGCGCGGCGTGGAAAGCGTGGCAGCGCTGGGCGCGACATTCCTGACCGTACACGCCTATCCCCAGACCATGAAGGCGGCGGTCGAGGGACGCGCCGGCTCAGGTCTGAAAATTCTCGCGGTCACCGTGCTGACTTCCTACGACGACGACGATCTTCACGCCGCGGGTTATCGGCTCGGCGTGTCGGACATGGTGGAAGCCAGAGCGCAACAGGCGCAGGTGCTCGGCGTCGACGGCCTCGTCTGCTCTCCGGAAGAGGCAGCTGCCTTGCGCAGGGTCGTGGGGCATCGAATGAACCTGGTGACGCCGGGCATCCGGCCTGCTGGCGCCGCCACCGGCGATCAGAAACGCATCATGACCCCGGCGCGAGCCATCGTCGCCGGTGCCGATTATCTGGTGGTTGGGAGGCCGGTGCTGGAAGCGCCCGATCCGAAATCGGCGGCGGACGCCATCGTTGCGGAGATCTCGCAGGCTCTCGAACCTTAAGGCCATCATGTGAATTGGCAGCGCGAATGATTTGAAGCGCCAACAAAATGTGCACCGCATCATTAACCCTTTATAAACTTTGTTCATCTCGCCCATGGCCATCGGCCGGCGCGTTCATTAAAAATTGATCGTGACTGAAAAACCAACCATCGTGCAAGCGAGCTGGATGCCGATCGAGTCAGACCGAAACTCCTTGAAGATATCCGGACGCGCCGCCCGGCGCGGGTCGGACCGGCGAACAACGGCGTTTGCGGAAACGAACGCCAATTTCGCCGCACTCAAAATTCGTGAACGCAGGGTGTCCGGAGATCGCCGGCGCAGCGCCTTCCAGAATTGGCGCCGCATCAGACTAGGCGGTCTGCCTGTGGTCGTTGTGGACCGCCGCGAAACCGCACAAACGATGGTGGACGAGGCGCTCAGGCGCCGAAATCTCTGGAGATATCCGGCGTATCTCACATCGACCAATGGCGAGGTCACTTACCGCTGCAATCTCGATGAAGCGGAACGGGCCTTGTTTCTGCAGGCGGACGCCATCCATGCCGACGGCATGTTTCATGTCTTCGTTTCGCGCATCAGGGGCGACACCCCGCTTCCCGAGCGGGTTGCTACATCGGACCTGTTCTACGACGTCGCGGCGCGCGCAGAGGCCGCCGGCGCGACCATGTACATGCTCGGAGCCACGCAGCCGATCAATGATGCCGCGGTTGAAGCGGTAAGACTGCGATTTCCAAAGCTCAACATCGTCGGACATCGCAACGGCTTTTTTGATGGACTCGCCGACGAAATCGTCGCGTGCGATCAGATTGCGGGGCTGGCGCCGGATATTCTCTGGGTGTCCATGGGCGTGCCGCGGGAGCAGAAGTTCGTGGTCCGGCATCGCGCGCGGCTGGCCTCGGTTGGCGTGATCAAGACATCGGGCGGTCTGTTCGATTTCCTGTCGGGAGCCAATCCGCGGGCGCCGGTCTGGATGCAGCACGCCGGATTCGAATGGCTTTGGCGGATGTACCAAGAGCCGCGCCGCCTCGCTTGGCGTTATATCAGGACCAATCCCGGCGCGCTGTACCTGCTGCTGACGAAATCACGCTGAGATACGCGGCCCGTGGAACGGTCAATCAGTCGATTGGCTTTTAACCCTCCGACTTCGCTGATGATCTTAACGTTAACCGGCGCGTACATGTTTGCGCGTCGGTGCGATGGCTAAATATCAGCAAGGCGTCGGTGCGAAAGTTACTCCACGTTATCGTCGGGCAATCCGCTGTTCCATAAAGTTGCTGCAATCACTTTGGGAACGCGCGGGCATTAACCGCACTGCACTATGTCGGTGCCACTTCTGTTTTTCACGTGATAGAGACGCCAAGCCGAACGGACTCGTCCCGCCGGCATGTTGGAGAAGCTATGCTGGACCGCAGCGCTGGTTATCGGGCCGTCACGACGACGCTTGCCGCCGCCATGCGCGCTGTCACGCGCGATGTCACGCAGGGCCTGGTGCTGACGATGATCGTGCAGTTCGGCAGCGGCATCGTTTCATTCGTGATGTTTTATCTGGCAGCGCGCGTGTTGTCGTCGGTCGAGTTCGGGCATCTCGCGTTGTGGCTGAGTGTGTGCCAGATGGCGAGCGTGGTCGCCATTCTCGGGCAGGAGATGTTTATCCTGCGATCCTTGAATGAATACTCGGTCTCGGCAAGGCTGGATCTCGCCAAGGGATCGTTGTTATTTTCGATGGGGTTGGTTCCGTTAGTGCCGGTTCTGTTTGGGTTCGGAATGGGAGCCATCGGTATCGGCGTTTTTGGCCAGAGTGTCGCCGTGATGATGGCGACTGGATTGTTTCTGATATCGAGTTCGGTTCTGGCGCTTTCCAGTCACATTGCACGATCGACCGTCGGCATTCTCCTTGCCGAAGGTATGCGGGAAATGTTCTGGCGTTCCATCACCGTCGCCGCTCTGTTGGGGCTGGTTGCAGCCGGCGAAATCATTCGTCTTGATGAATTTTTCTTTCTCGCATCGGTAGCAATCCTGATTTCGATTTCCGTACAGGCTTTCGCGATCTGGCGCGCTTTGCCGACCGGGATTTTCGAGGCCAACGCCGCATGGCGCCTGCGCGAATGGTCGCGCGTATCGGTCGGTTTCTGGGTCTCGACGATTCTGGAGACCACCAATCAGTATTTCGACGTCGTCATCGTGTACTGGTTTTTGGATCCCGCATCCGCCGGAGCCTATTTCATTGCTTCCCGGCTCGCGAACATGTTCGCGACGTTGCTTACTTCGGTTCATAGCTTCGCGACAAGGCGGATCCCCGCGCTGTATTTCGGTGGAAAAACGGATGAACTCAACAGCACGCTGAGACGGATGGCCGAAGTGGTGCTTCTTTGCGTCGTGATAGGAATTCTTGTCATCGCATTTGGCGCCGAATCAATTCTGGGTCTTTTCGGTCCCGGCTACGTCGCTCAAAAATGGACGCTGATCATTCTTACGGCCGGGACGGCCCTGTACGCCGCTGGCGGCCCCGCGCCGGCGCTCTTGATGATAGCAGGTCATGAAGCCCGGTATCCCTGGATCGTTGCCGCCAACATCAGCCTGAGATTCATCGGGTTTGCGCTACTCATTCCAAAGTTCGGATTGCTGGGTGCGGCTATAGCGGCGGCGATCAGCCTTTGCATCGTCACCGTCGTACTCAACGTGCTGTGCCGGCGCTGGGTGGGGGTCGATCCGTCGGTGCTGGGTTTGCTCGCTAAATCGGGCGATGGCATTCTGATTGCGGACAAGAAGCCGTCATGAGTGCGCAACCCGATACCTCAGCCAATGAAACCCCTGCCGTCTTGAAAGCGCGGCCTCGCGTTCTGTTTATCCAGACGCAAGGCGAGAATGCCGGCGCGCAGGAGATCACGCGGCTGGTCGGCGCGGGCCTCAGCGCGCGCGGCTATGACGTGCACAATCTGTTTTTCTACCGCAAATCGGCGCTGTTCAACGAGCCGCCGAAGACGTTGTACTGCGCACCGGAACGGCCGGGGCGGCCGATCGCTTTTATGCGGTTTCTTTACACGCTTGGTCAACGCATCCGAAAAGTTAGGCCGGATGTCATCCTGACGTTCCAGCATTATGGAAATACAGTTGGTGGGGCGGTGGCGCGCCTAGTCAGTTCGGCTCCGATCGTTGCGAACCAGGTTTCATCAAACCTCACGATGAACCGGCTGGTGCGCGCGGCGGATTACGTGATGGGAAATCTCGCCATCTTCAAATGCATCACGGTGAACTCGCCGGGCATGCTGCGCGAATTCTCGCGCTATCCGTTGATCTACCGTTCGCGGCTGCAATATATCGCGCACGGTTTCGAACAGAAGAATTCGGAAATCTCGAAGGCCGGCGCACGGCGAAACTTTGCCCTGCCGTCGGACGTAACTGTGCTTGGCACGGTCGCGCGCCTGCATCCGCGAAAGCGCATCGACGCTGCGATACGCGTGCTGAAAGACCAGCCGGGATGGCACCTCGCCGTTGCCGGACAAGGTGCAGACCAACAGCGGCTCACGATGCTTGCGGAACAGTTGCAGGTCACCGATCGCGTCCATTTCGTCGGCGAAATCGGTCCGGAACGGATCGGAGAATTTCTCGCCTCTCTCGATGTTTTCGTATTCCCGAGCGAAGCGGAAACATTCGGTCTCGCGGCCGTCGAGGCCGCAAGCGCGGGAATTCCGACGGTGGTGACAGATATTCCTGTCTTGCGCGAGGTGCTGTGTCACGAGGGCAGGCCCGCGGTGCTTTTCGTGGATCCGCTGGACACCGCAAAGCTGTCCGCCGCCATTTCCCGGCTGCTTGCCGACGAAGTTTTACGCGAACGCTTGCGGCACAATGCCGAAGGGCTGAAGTTGCGGTATTCGATCGATGCCATGGTCGATCAATATGCGCGCACCATTGACCGGCTGGGGATCTCATCATGATCCAGTTGAGGTCATTGCGATGAGAATAGAACTTCGATGCGACCCTGTACGGCCGCGTGCGTGGATAGAACGCGCGGCGATAGACCTGGCCGGCGTGCCCGCTGACGTTAGCGTCGTGTGGGCTGACAAGGGAAATCCCGCACCGACCGGGTTGGCTTCGCTGTTCGAGCTTGAGCGCGTGCTGCTGCGAAAGGGCAAGGCGTCGGGGATCGATCCCGTTGCCAGGGATGCAATCGTTTCCGGCCCGCAGCATCGGGACCCACCGGACGTTGTGGTCGATTTCACGAGCGAACCGCGTGACCCCGCCAGCACTGCGCGCCTGTATCTCAGGCCGTTGTACAATGGTGACGCCGGCGAAGACGGGGCCTTGCAGGCCATCCTGGCCGGGGATTTGCCGCTGATCGAAATATACAACGAGATCGACGGCGCGATAGTCGACCATGGATGGCCCTCGTCCGAAATGGCGGCCGGTCTCAGCGGCAACCTCGACACCGTCATCGCGCGAACGATGACATTGCTGAATGCCATTATATCGGGAAGTCCACGGCTTCCGGCGCGCATCGCCCATCGCCAGCCCAGGAAGGTTCCCAAGGACGCGGCATCGTATGTTTTTGCAGGGCTGGCCCATGCGGTCGCCAAGCGCATCTATCGTATGTGCTGCTACGCCCCGCACTGGCGTATCGGCTGGCGTTACGGCGATGCCGGAGGCGTATGGAAAAACGGAGACCTGTCGGGCGCCCCCTGGCGGGAGTTCGCCGATCCTGGCCTGCGCTCCTTTGCGGACCCGTTCCCGATAACCTGGCAGGGGCGGACGTTTACTTTTTTTGAGGACCTCGATCATCGCGTCGGAAAAGGCACTATTTCCGCGATTGAATTCGATGGCGCCGGACCGATCGGACCCGTCGTGCCGGTGCTGGAGGAGCGCTGGCACCTGTCGTATCCCTTTGTCATCGCGGATGGCGGCGAACTCTGGATGATCCCGGAGAGTTCGGCGCAGCGGGATGTTGCGCTCTACCGGTGCATCTCCTTTCCGGACAAATGGGAGCGGCACGCCACGCTGCTCACCGGAGTTGAATTGGCGGACGCGACCGTCACCCGGCACAACGGCCTCTATTACATGTCCGGCGTGGTCCGGGACGGAACGGGCGGCTATTCCGACACACTCGCGATCTATTACGCCGAGCGGTTGACCGGACCGTGGTCGCCGCACGCCAGCAATCCAATACTGATCGATCGGTCGGCGGCGCGGCCGGCCGGAAATTTCGTCAACATCAACGGCGCGCTTTGGCGGCCGGTGCAGGACTGCGCCGACGGTTACGGCGCCGCGCTCGCGCTGGCGGAAGTGATTGAGCTGTCGCCGACCTCTTTCAAACAGATTGTCCGTCACCGTATCCAGCCGGGGCCGAACTGGACCGGACGAAAATTGCACACCCTGAATACGTGCGGGCGGCTCGAACTCATCGACGGCTCGAGAATCCAGCCGAAGATAACGGCGCAGCTGCGGTCGGCGCAACGGACATTCCTTGGCGTTGAACCGATCAGCCGTTCTCTCCAACGGCAACGGCCGCCATTGCCCGCCAGCGAATCATTCTAAGGCCATTTCGGTATTGCGTTAATCCATCGGCAGAAAAACGCCGCGCTCTTAACCTCAATCGCATTTACCATTTTGCGTCTGATTTATTCCGTTTAGCGGCCGGTCTAGTATCGGCGCCAAACGTCGAGCGCAGGGATTTGAAATTGCGAAAGCGAGTATCGATATGAATTCAATGACGACGAATAGCAGCGACATCATTACGGACTGGCAGGACAAGCATCAGCAGTTATTCGGTGAGCACACCATCAAGCTTCATCACAGGCTGGGCGAGACCGGACTTTTTACGCGAGAGGCGTTGGGCAAGCTGATCGAACGCTGCCCCAAGCACGAGCTCGGTCTTGAAGCGATCAGGTTCGAGGGTGAGCAGCATCACCGCGTATACGGAGAACTCGGCGGCGCTTCGGGAACCCAAGCGATCGAAGCCATCGAGAAAGGCCGGATCTGGATGAACCTGCGCCGGGTGATGGATTGGGCGCCGGAGTACAAGGATCTGTTGAACAGGATATTCGATGAGTTCGATGCGCGGATGGGCGGCTTCAAGACCTTCAAACGCAATCTTGGCGTCCTGATCTCGTCGCCGAACTGCAAGGTACCTTATCACGTCGACGTGCAAGGCCAGTCGCTTTGGCAGATCGAAGGCGTCAAGCGCGTCTTTATCTATCCCCGCACCGGCGTTTTCATGCCTTCGCAAAACATCGAAAAGATATTGCTGCGGGAAACGGTGGAAGATCTTCCCTACCGGTCCTGGTACGAGGAATTCGCGACGCCGTACGATCTGCATCCGGGCGAGATGGTGACCTGGCCGCTCTATGCGCCGCACAAGGTCGAGAACGCCGACTGCCTGAATATCTCCGTCACCCTGGAGCATTGGACGCAGTCGATCTGGAATTCCTACGCCGTCCACTACGGCAACGGCGTTCTGCGCCGGACGCTCGGCATCCAGAATACGTCGACCCGCGATCACGGCATCCATGTCTATCCCAAAGCGGCCTCAGCCTTTCTCTGGAAGAAGAGCGGGCGGCAGATTGCCGGCGATGTGATCACGAAGCGCGATTTTCGCCTCGATTCCAGGAGTCCCGACGGGCGCGTAGACGTAGCCAAAGCATCGTGAATTTCCAGCGATGCTCGTGAGCGATTGGAAAGCGGTTCGGCTCGACGTCGACATCGGTATCGAGCCGGATTTCAACTTTCTATCCGAAGAGTATCGGGCGTTCTTTAATCTACGCCGCGGTACGGTTTTTCAGGCGCCGTTATGGCTGGCATCGATCCATGCGCGGCTGGCGCCTGCGCTCTCTGCCACGCAATATACGATGACAGTCCGGACCCGACCTCAGCGTGAGCTGATCGCGGTCATTCCCTTCGTCATTCAGAAATCGGCCGGCATCAGCATATTGCAACCGGCCGACTTCGGCGTCTGCGATTACAATGCGATCGTCGCCGAGCCCGCGGTGCTAGAGATGCTGGCGGCGGATCGCACCGTCATCGACCGCATCGCCGCGCTGCTGGACGTGGCCGGACTGATGATATTCCGCAAGGTTCGTGACGATGGTTTCGACGCCAGCCGTCTGTTCAAGAGGATCGTCATAAGCCCGTGCGAAAATGCCGCCTATCATATCAAAACCGGAGCGGACTTCGAGGTTTGGCAGCGCCGCACGGTCAGGCGGAAATTCACTAAGGAATTGGGCCGTCTCGGAAGGCAGATCGAGCGCGAGTTCGGCCGCTATGAACATCGGATAGCGCGCGACGAAGGCGAGATACGCCAGGTATTCGCGCTGCTCAAAAGCGTGCGCCGCGCACATTTTGATAGCGATATTCTCGACGACGAGATTTATTCGGCGTTCTATCTGCAATTTGCCATCGAGGGCGCGAAGTCCGGCGACGCGCTGACCTATATCAGCTACCTCGACGGCAAACCGGTCGCGGCACTGGTCGCGGTCGCGTTTGCGGACGAATGTCATGCGGTGCTGATCGGCGCGGATATCGAGCGGTTCGGCAGATACTCGCTCGGCATGCAATTGCTCTATCGGGTCGTGAAACTCAGGTTCGATTCCGGCCTGCATCGGCTTGACCTCGGTCTGGGCAACACCGGATTCAAATCGCTGTTTCGCGTCGAGGAAACCACATTGCACAATTTCAGTTCTGCGCGCTCGCTGCCGGGGTTGGCGTTGTCGCTGGTGTATCACCACGCCAAGCCGCTTAAGAAAGCGCTGAAGCGATTTTCTCCGCGCTTGCGGTAATCGGCCCTCACCATCTGTCTTCCACAGCCGCGTTTTCGCAGCTAGACAGGGTTTAAAGCAACCGGGGGAGCGATCCGATGCGGCTCGAGGGCAAGACAGCTATGGTCGTCGGTGCGGGCTCGATCGGGCCGGGCTGGGGCAACGGCAAGGCGACCGCGGCGACGTTCGCGCGACACGGCGCGCAGGTATTTTGCGTCGACCGCAACGGCAAGGCCGCGCAGGAAACCGCTGACATCATCACGTCGGAAGGCGGCAACGCCGTGGCATTCACTGCCGATGTATCGCGCGGCGTTGACGTTGAGGCGATGGTCGCGGCATGTCTGAAAGCGTACGGCCGCATCGACGTGCTGGACAACAATGTCGGCATCGCCGAGATGGGAAATGTTGTCGATGTCGCCGAAGCGGAGTGGGACCGCGTCTTCGCCGTCAATCTCAAGAGCGCTTTCCTCGCCATGAAGCACGTCATTCCGGTGATGGAAGGGCAGGGCGGCGGCTCCATCATTAACATCTCTTCAATCGCGTCGATCCGTCATCTCGGCATCTCCTATGTAACGTACGCGACTACCAAGGCGGCGATGAACCAGATGACGCGCACCACGGCGGTCGAATACGCGGCAAAGCATATCCGGGTGAATGCGATCCTGCCGGGACTGATGAAGACGCCGATGGTCGCGCACTCCGCCGGGCTTGCGGCGAGCTATGCCGCGGGCGATGTCGAGGCGATGTGGCGGGCGCGGGATGCGCAGGTGCCGATGGGCCACATGGGCGAAGCCTGGGATGTCGCCAATGCGGCGCTGTTCCTGGCGTCCGACGAGTCGAAATACATCACCGGCATCGAGCTGATCGTCGATGGCGGCATTACCTGCAAGGCGGGATAGAGGATACCAACCAATGAGCAAGCTTGAACATCCGCGCGCCAACGGGCTTCTAAAGAATCCGGCATTCTCCCAGGTGGTCGTCGCCTCTGGAGCGCGGACGGTTTACATCGCGGGACAGGTGTCTATCGATGAGGCTGGCGCATTGGTCGGCGCCGGCGACCTCGCCGCGCAGACAACGCAGGTGATGCGCAATCTAGGTCTCGCGCTCGCCGCAGCCGGCGCTAGCTACGCCGATATCGTCAAGATTACGACCTACGTCGTGAATTACCGGCCCGAGCAGCGGCCCATCATTGGTAAGGCGCGCGCGTTCTTCTTCGAGAACATGCCGCCGCCGGCGAGCACGCTCGTCGGCGTCTCCGCGCTGGCGATGCCGGAGTGGCTGATCGAGATCGAGGCCATTGCGGTCATCGACTGAAAGCCGCTGCAGTCCATGCCAAATTATCTAAGGGCTTTGGCGATGACGGCGTGGATCGTCACGGCCAGCGGCGTCGTCGCGACGGCCGGTGATCCCGTCGGCAATCCGCAAATCGATCCTGCGCTTTGCGCGACCGCCGTCGCGGCGCGCGATGACGACAGGATTATCGCGACCTGCGGCGCTTTGATCGAAAGCGAGAAGACCGCCGCACCGGACCGCATCAAGGCCCTGATCGCGCGCGCCGGTGGTTACGAACGCAGCGGCCAGCCCGAACGCGCCATCGCCGATTACGACCTTGCTTTGAAGCTCGATCCCACGCTGGCGGATATTTTCAACGCTCGTGGCGAGCTGTGGCGTAGGAAAGGCGACCTGCCACACGCATTGGCTGATTTCGGCGCAGCGATCAGGCTCAATCCGCAGCATGAGGCCGCACGCGCCAATTACAAATCGCTGGCGCAGGAACTGGAACGGATCGGCGCGCAGATGGCGATCAAAAACAAGCCGGCTGCGCCCTTGAAATAAAGTCGCATCCCGTGACAATGGCGCGGCTAGAGCCTTCGGCGGAGCCGGAGCGGGGACACTATGAACAACGACAACGCCAGCCGCTATCACGAACTGCACGCGCGTTCGCTGACCGATCCGGAAGGGTTCTGGGACGATGCCGCGCGCGAGATCGACTGGATCGAGCCTGCGAAGAAAATATTTGATGCCTCTCAGGGCCTTTACGGCCGCTGGTTCACCGGCGCCGTGGTCAACACCTGCTACAACGCGCTCGACCGCCATGTCGCCAATGGGCGTGCCGACCAAGTCGCGCTGATTTATGATTCGCCGTTGGCCAATCCGTCGGGACCCAGCACTGTCACCAAATTTACCTATGCGCAGATGCTGCACGAGGTGCAGACGCTCGCCGCCGTGATGCAGGATTTCGGCGTGACGAAGGGCGACCGCGTCATTCTCTACATGCCGATGGTGACGGAGGCTGTGTTCGCGATGCTGGCCTGCGCGCGGATCGGCGCAGTGCACAGCGTGGTGTTCGGCGGCTTCGCCGCGAAAGAACTAGCAACGCGCATCGATGACGCCAAACCAAAACTGATGCTCTCCGCGAGCTGCGGCCTCGAGCCCGGCCGCATCGTGCAATACAAACCGCTGCTCGACGAGGCGATCCGGCTCGCCAGTTTCAAACCCGGCGACTGTATCATCCTGCAGCGGCCGCAACTGAACTGCGATCTCGTTGCAGGCCGCGATCACGACTGGAACGAGCTGCGCGGCAAGGCGATCACCGCGAAGAAGTCCGCGCCGTGCGTCCCGGTGCTCGCGACCGATCCGCTCTACATTCTCTACACGTCGGGCACGACCGGAATCCCCAAGGGCGTGGTGCGGGACAATGGCGGCCACCTGGTCGCGCTGAAGTGGTCGATGTTCAATCTCTATGGCGTCAAGCCCGGCGAGGTTTGGTGGTGCGGCTCTGACATCGGCTGGGTGGTCGGCCACAGCTACATCGTCTACGCCCCGCTATTTCATGGCGCGACCTCGATCATGTACGAGGGCAAGCCGGTCGGCACGCCGGATGCCGGCGCATTCTGGCGCGTCATCTCCGAGCATAAAGCTGTCGCGTTCTTCACCGCGCCGACCGCGTTCCGAGCCATCAAGAAGGAAGACCCCGACGGCACCTTCATCCGCAAACACGATCTCTCGAAATTCCGCACGCTGTTTCTGGCCGGCGAGCGCGCCGATCCGCCGACGGTGGATTGGGCAGAGCGGCAATTGAAGGTGCCGGTGATCGATCACTGGTGGCAGACCGAAACCGGGTGGGCCATTGCCGGCAATCCGGTCGGCCTCGGGCAACTGCCGGTGAAGCACGGCTCGCCGACGATGCCGATGCCGGGCTATCAGGTTGACATCGTCGATGAATCTTCAAAACTGCTGCCAGCGGGCACGATGGGATCGATCGTGATCAAGCTGCCGATGCCGCCGGCGTGCCTGCCGACGCTTTGGGAGCAGGACGAGCGCTGCAGGCAAGCCTACTTCGACGAGTTTCCCGGCTACTACAAAACCTCCGATGCCGGCTACAAGGACGAGGACGGCTACATCTATGTGATGGGCCGCACCGACGACATCATCAATGTCGCCGGGCACCGGCTTTCCACCGGCGGCATGGAGGAAATTCTCGCTTCGCATCCCGACGTCGCTGAATGCGCGGTGCTCGGCATCAAGGACGCCATCAAGGGCGAAGTGCCCTGTGGCTTGCTGGTGCTGAAGGCGGGTGCGGCGCGCAGCAATGCCGAGGTTGAAAAAGACGTGGTGGCGCTGGTGCGCGACAAGCTCGGCCCGGTGGCGGCGTTCAAGCTCGCGATCGCGGTCGCGCGTTTGCCGAAGACGCGCTCGGGCAAAATCCTGCGCGGCACCATCAAGAAGATCGCTGACGGCGATCCCTGGACTATGCCCGCGACCATCGAGGACCCCAAGGTGCTGGAAGAGATCGGCGAAGCGTTGAAGGGAAGGGTGTGATTTTCAGGCGTCATTCCGGGCTCGCTTGCAAGCCCCCGCGCCCTGGAATGACGGTAGACTTACAATTCCCGCAATTGCACCTAAACACTCGCGCTAGAACCCAAACGGAAGCCCGTATGCGACCACATCTCATCTCACTCACTCTCGTCGCCCTCATGCTCGGCGCCTGCGCATCGCGCAACGAAACGCCCGTTTCCCGACTCGGCGAGGATGACGACGCGATCTGTCGCGCCAACAATGTCGCCGTCGGTTCGAACGAATATGTGGCTTGCCGCAAGGATCGCGACGTGCAGCGTGGCAACGCCGCCGCGCGGGCCGACCGCACCCATCGCAATCTCAGCGAGACCATGATCAATACCCCGTATAAGCCATAGCCGGCCGAGGAGCGCCCCATGAACGAAGACAAGTTCAACACCAGCCTGCGCGGATTTCTCAAGAAGGTCGGCATCACCTCGCAGCGCGAGATCGAGAAAGCGGTGCGCGACGCGCTGGCCGACGGCCGCCTCAAGGGCCACGAAAAGCTGCCGGCGAAAATGGTGCTGACGCTTGGCGGCGTCGAGCTCAAGCATGAGATCGCGGACGAAATCGAACTGGCCTAAAGTCACGCCTCGCACACAATAAACGCAACATCAAAAGGGAGGCCAACATGGCTAAAGGCTACTGGATCGCGCGGGTCGATGTTCACAACGCCGAAGGCTACAAGGATTACACCAGTCAGAACGGCGCGGTGTTTCATAAGTACGGCGCGAAGTTTCTGGTGCGCGGCGGCACGCATGAATCCAAGGAAGGCAAGGCGCGCTCGCGCAACATCGTGCTGGAATTCAAGGACTACGAGACCGCGCTCGCCTGCTACAACTCCCCGGAATATGCGCGGCTGGTCGCGTTGCGCGGCCCCCATTCCGAGGCGGACATCCTCGTCATCGAAGGATATGACGGCGCGCAGCCGTAACCTCCATCGGTTGCCCCAATAGCCCACTCCGCGTATACCGCGAGAAGGTGAGGGGCGAACAATGTCCGATATGCGTTTGATCGTTGCCGGAGCAGGCGGCCGGATGGGCCGCGCGCTGACGCGCGCCATCGCCGAGACCGAGGGCGCCGTGGTCACCGGCGCGCTGGAAGCGCCGGGCTCGGCCCTGTTGGGCAAGGATGCGGGCGTGCTGGCTGGCCTGCCGGAGAACGGCATCAAGCTGTCGGCCGATCTGTGGTCGCTGTCGGCGGAAGCCGACGGCATCCTCGATTTCACGGTGCCTGGAGCGACCATTGCCAATGTCGCGATCGCCGCGCAGCGCGGCATCGTGCATGTGATCGGCACCACCGGCCTCTCAGCCTCCGACGATGCCGTGATCAAGAGCGTCACATCGCGTGCCATCGTCGTGCAGTCCGGCAATATGAGCCTTGGCGTCAATCTGCTAGCGGCGCTGGTGCGGCGCGTTGCCCAGTCGCTCGATGACGGCTTCGACATCGAAATCCTCGAGATGCATCACAAGGCCAAGATCGACGCGCCGTCGGGCACGGCGTTTCTGCTTGGAGAAGCGGCGGCCGCGGGCCGCAAGATCGCACTCGATCAGCATTCGGCACGGGGACGCGACGGCGTGACCGGCGCGCGTGTTTCTGGCGACATCGGCTTTGCCTCGCTGCGCGGTGGCACCGTCACCGGCGAGCACAGCGTGATCTTTGCCGGGCCGTATGAGCGCATCGAACTCACGCACAAGGCGGAGGATCGCATGATCTTCGCGCACGGCGCACTGAAGGCGGCGATGTGGGCAAAGAGCCAGAAGCCCGGGCTGTATTCGATGGCCGACGTGCTCGGCCTCGGCAGCGTCTAAAATCAGAAACGGAAGATACCGGAATGACCGATCGCCTTCTCGTGCTGGTGCGTCATGGCCAGAGCGACTGGAATCTGAAAAATCTCTTTACCGGCTGGAAGGACCCTGACCTCACCGAGAAGGGTGTTACGGAAGCAAAAGATGCCGGCCGCAAGCTGACGGCCGAAGGCTTGGTGTTCGACATCGCCTTCACCTCGGTGCTGACGCGCGCGCAGCATACGCTCGATTTGATGCTTGCCGAAATGGGCCAGACCGGATTGCCGACCGCTAAGAATCTCGCGCTCAACGAACGCGACTATGGTGATCTCTCCGGCCTCAACAAGGACGATGCGCGCAAGAAATGGGGCGAGGAACAGGTGCATGTCTGGCGGCGCTCTTACGACGTGCCGCCGCCCGGCGGCGAAAGCCTGAAGGATACGCTGGCGCGCACGCTGCCCTATTACGTGCAGGAGATATTGCCCTGCGTGCTGCGCGGCGAGCGCACGCTGGTCGCGGCGCACGGCAATTCGCTGCGCGCGCTGATCATGGTGTTGGAAAAACTCACGCCGGAAAGCATTCTGGCGCGCGAACTCGCCACCGGAGCGCCGATCGTCTATCGGCTCAATGCCGATGCCACGGTGGCGTCGAAACAAGATTTGGCGTGAGCGCGGCGGCTGAAATCGTTATATTGCATGCGCCGATTGCCGACACGGCGCTGGATCAACTCGCAACTGTGCTGACCGATTGCGTCGAAGGCGGCGCCAGCGTCAGCTTCATGTCACCCTACTCGCATGCCGATGCGCTGATATTTTTCAAGAAGGTAGCGGCGTCCGTCGCGTCGGGAGATACCGTGCTGCTGGTCGCGCGGCTCGACGGCCGCATCGTCGGCACCGTGCAGCTTGGCCTGGATACGCCGCCCAACCAGCTGCATCGCGCCGACATCAAGAAAATGCTGGTGCATCGCTCCGCACGCAATCGCGGCATCGGCGCGGCATTGATGGCGCGCGTCGAAGAGGAGGCGCGGCGCGCCGGCCGCTGGCTGCTCGTTCTGGATACGGTCCCCGCAGAGAACGGGCACCGCGTCTACCAGCGCGCGGGCTGGACTCAGACCGGGATCATCCCGGACTACGCGATGTTTCCGGACGGCCGCTTGTGCGACACCGCGGTGATGTGGAAGCGGCTGGAGCGGTAAAATAACAACGCCGTTCATCCTGAGGTGCGAGCCGACCGCGCTATTGCGCGGTTATCTTGGCGAGCCTCGAAGGATGCGAGTTCGAGCCATGCAACCATCCTTCGAGGCGCGCAAGCCGGCGGTGCAAGTGCGCCACCCGGAGCGCGCACCTCAGGATGGCGCCAAACTAATTCACACTCACCTGCCCCGCTTCCCAGCCCAGCATCGCCTGCTTGCGCGTGATGCCCCAGTGATAGCCGGTCAGCGCGCCGCCCTTGCCGAGCGCGCGATGGCAGGGCACCACGAACGAGATCGGATTTTTCCCCACTGCAGCGCCGACCGCACGCGAAGCCGCGGGGCGGCTGATATTCGCTGCGATGTCTGAGTAACAAACCGCGCGGCCCATCGGGATTTTCAGCAGCGTTTCCCAGACCCGCACCTCGAAATCGGTGCCGATCAGAACCACGCGCAGCGGCTGATCGGCGCGCCAGAGCTTGGTATCGAAGACGCGCTGCGCCACCGCCGCGGTGCCTGCATGATCTTCAACATAGGTCGCGCGCGGCCAGCGCCGCTGCATGTCGGCGAGCGCCGGCGCTTCCTCGCCGTGATCGGCGAAGGCCAAACCGGCTAGACCGCGGCCGCTGGCAATGACAATGGCCGTGCCGAACGGCGAAGGATGAAAGCCGTAACGCAAGGTCATGCCGGCGCCGCCGGTCTTCCATTCGCCGGGCGACATCGCCTCATGGGTCACGAACAGATCGTGAAGCCGCCCCGGGCCTGAAAGTCCGGAGTCCAGCGCCGCATCGAGCACGCTGGCGGAATCGCGCAGCAGGCCCTTGGCGTGGTCGAGCGTCAGCGCTTGCATGAACGCCTTTGGCGTCAGCCCCGCCCAGCGTCGGAACAGATGGTGTAGTTCATCGGGCGTGACGCCGGCGGCGTCGGCCATCGATTCGATGGTCGGCTGCGCGCGCCAGTGCTCCGAGATGAAAGCGATCGCGCGGCGCACGGAATCGTAGTCGCGCAGCGCGGCGTTGTGGTGGCCGGGCTTGGTAAGGCGTTGGTCATTTACAGCGAGGTTCATCATGGTCCTGATGTAGGACGAACGCAGCGCCGCAACCACCCGATTCCCGACAGCATTTCAGCTAATCGGATTATACGTCGGGCCGCGTTTCGCGGCCTGTAAGGCCGCACTTAAAGCCTTGGCAAAGCTGCTCTTTTCGTCAGGCCCCAGAAAATTAGCGACCGATAGCCGGCGGCCACGCGACACCAGATAGAGTTTTTCGATGCCGAATTCGGCATGCGTTTTCTGGTCGAGCCGCACCCACAGCGGATTGAGCACCCATTCGACCACGTGGCCGCGATGACTGACGCGGCGCACGCGCAGTTCCGACGGCGTGATGGAAATTTCCTCGGTGGCGTTACCGCGGCGGAAGTTGATGCGGAAAGCCCAATACACCGCGAGCACGTCGAGCCCGAAGAATCCGAACACCGGCCAGGCGCCCATCAGCGTGAACGCAACGCCGGCAGCAAAGCTGACGAGCGTCAGGAACCCCATCAGCACGATGAAACCGGTGCGGTTGAGCGAACGGTGCGGCGTCAGCAGCGCCGAAAACAGTTTCGGCTCGACTGGCGCGGGATCAAACTCATTGCCTGCGGTCATGGTGATTTAATATACCGGATCATGCCGAAAATCATCCCAGTGAAGCCGAAGGCGAAGGCAAAAAAGCCGGCAAAAAAATTGCGGGGAAACCTTGCGACGAACCCAAGGCAGAAAAAATCGGCGAAAAGTCTTGCGGCGAAACCAGGGCGCGCGCCCGCCGCCCGCTTCCGCGCGACCAAACCCTGGACGCCGCACGAAGTGCGCGAGGCGTTCGAGCGTTTTCGCAAAACCAATCCCGAGCCGAAGGGCGAACTCGAGCATGTTAATCCTTATACGCTGCTAGTCGCGGTGGTGTTGTCGGCGCAGGCGACCGACGCCGGCGTCAACAAGGCGACGCGTGCGTTGTTTGCGATCGCCGACACGCCACAAAAGATGATCGCGCTCGGCGAGGACAGGGTGCGCGACTACATCAAGACCATCGGCCTCTATCGCAACAAGGCGAAGAACGTGATCGCGCTGTCGCAAAAGCTGATCGCGGATTTCAACGGCGAGGTGCCGCGCACCCGCGAGCAACTGGAGTCGCTGCCCGGCGCGGGGCGCAAGACCGCCAACGTCGTGCTCAACATGGCGTTCGGCGAACGCACCATGGCAGTGGATACGCACGTGTTTCGCGTCGGCAACCGCACCGGTTTGGCGCGAGGCGACACGCCGCTCGAGGTCGAGCTTGGACTCGAGCGCGTGATCCCAGCGGAATTCATGCTGCACGCGCATCACTGGCTGATCCTGCATGGCCGCTACACGTGCCTTGCGCGAAAACCGCGCTGCGAGGTGTGCCTGATCAACGACCTCTGCCGCTGGCCGGAGAAGACGGTTTGATATCATTCCTGCGCCGCCACTTTTCATTTCCCCGGATTTAAGGGAAGCTGCGAGGCTTTCTCATTATCCACTCCGTGAGTCTCATAAGCCCGTAAGCGCTCCCTCTGCTGCTCGCTGAACGCGCCTTCAGGCCACGACGCGCAGGCGTGTGGCTGACAGCATATTTTCCACCTCAGCCGCGGGACGAGGCCGGTTGAACAGATAGCCTTGCGCTTCGGTGCAGCCTTCCAGCCGGAGCAACTTCAATTGCTCGTCGGTCTCAACCCCTTCAGCGGTGGTTGAGATGCCCAGGCTTTTGCCAAGTCCCGTCACGGCGCGGACGATGGCCATCGAAATCGTCGCGGCTCGCAAGCTCAGTGATGAACGAGCGGTCGATCTTGATCTTGTCGAACGGGAAACTGCGCAGATAGCTCAATGAGGAATAGCCGGTGCCGAAATCATCCATCGAGATTCGAACCCCGAATTCACGAAGCTTGTGCAAAATCGCAAGCGTTGCCTCATTGTCCTGCAACAGCACCAACTCGGTAATCTCTAGCTCCAGCCGCTTGGCGTCCAGGCCCGATTCCGCCACCGCGGCCATCACCGTCTGCACCAGGCCGCGATGCTTGAACTGGGCGGGCGACAAATTTACGGCCACGCGGACATCCTGCGACCATCCTGCCGCATCCATGCAGGCCTGCCGCAGGACCCAATCGCCGATCCCGATGATCATGCCGGTCTCTTCGGCGAGTGGAATGAAATCGAGCGGCGAGATCATGCCACGCAGCGGGTGATTCCAGCGTATCAGCGCTTCCAGGCTGATGATCCTGCCGCCCTTGAGGTCGTGGATAGGTTGGTAAAAAAGTTCGAACTCGTTTCGCAGCAGCGCGGCGCGCAGGTCCACTTCCAGCAACCGCCTTACCTGTGCGCGGGCGTCCATTCCAGCTTCGAAGAAACGATAAGTCGCCCGCCCGTCCGCCTTCGCGCGGTAAAGCGCCATGTCCGCGTTCTTCAACAGTTCATCGGGATTGCATCCATCGGCCGGCGCCAGCGCGATGCCGATGCTCAAGCCGATAACGATCTGATGGCCTGCGACCTCGTATGGCGCGCCGATGACTTCAACCAGACGGCCGGCAAGCAAGGCGGCTTCCGACGCCTGATTTTCATTGCCTATCTGCACGATCGCGAACTCATCGCCTCCGAGCCGGGAGACGGTGTCGCTTTCGCGCACGCACGCCTTCAGGCGGCTTGCAACCGCCGTGAGCAGTGCGTCGCCTACGGGATGGCCCAGCGTATCGTTGATGTTCTTGAAATGATCGAGATCGAGACAGAGCACGGCGATGTGGCCGTCGCGCTTTGCGCGGCGCAGGGCCTGCTCCAGGTCTGCGCGAAACTTGGTCCGATTGGGAAGGTCGGTCAGCGCATCGTGGTGCGCCATATACGACAGTTGCGCCTCCGCCTTGCGCCATTCGGTGATGTCCTCGAAGGTCGCAACCCATCCGCCGCCTTGCATCGGCTGGTCGATCACGCGTAGCGACCGGCCGCCCGGTGTTTCAATGATCTTGGTGATGGTTTTTCCCGCCCGGACTTCTGCCATCACGTCCGCGAAGTATTCATCCGGATCGCCATCGAATCTTCCGGACGCCTTCCGGTGCTTCAACAAGTCAAGCAGCGAGCGGCCTTTCTGCGTGGCGGCAGGCAGGTCCATCATCCCGGTGTAGCGCTCGTTGAACAAAACGACGCGGCCCGTTGCGTCGAACATGCAAAGTCCCTGCGACATGTTCTCAAGCGCGGTGTCCAGCAGAACTTTTTGCCGGCCGAGCAGGTCCTGCGACCGGCGGTCTACCAACGCCGCGATCAGGCACATGCCAAGAACGATCGCCGCCGCGCCGGCGATGAAGAGAGCAAGCGACGTCGGCGACAGCGTTGCTCCGTTGGAGACGTGCGCAGGATCGGGGATTACCGTCACGGCGCTCATGGCGGTGAAATGCATGGAAAGAATTGCGAGCGCGAACAGCCCGGCGGCCGAAAAAATGTGTCTGGTGCTATCGCGCTTTGCCGCCACGAAAAGCGCCGATCCCGCAAACGCAACGCCACAAGCACAGGCGATCTCGATGTGGCCAGCCGACCATGCGATCCGGCCTGGAAAGTCCAGCGCGAGCATTCCCGTAAAATGCATCACCGCGACGCCGCAGCCGACAACGGCGCCGCCGAGAGCCGGCGCCCATCGCGAAAAATCACGAAGAGCGACGTAAAGTCCCGCGCCCGTGATAACCGCGGCGAAGACAAGAGAAAAAGCCGTCAGCCAAAGATCATACTTGGCCTGGCCTCCGGGATCGTAGGCCAGCATCGCGATGAAGTGCGTCGCCCAGATGCCGCAGCCCGCTGCGGAAGCATCCAGCCCCAGCCAGACCAGCCGCGTTCGCCCTGTGGTGGCCTGGGCGCGATGAAACAGGCTGATCGCCGCCAGACTGGCCAGTACGCAGATCGCGCCCGCCAAGATCACCAGACGCCAGTCGTGGTCGAGGGTAAGGCAGGTTAGGAGACGGAACATGACGGACCCTTGTTTCGGTGGTCCGTAGATAACGAAGCGAGAGTGTATTCCGGCTTCCGGAAGCGCGCTAACTTCCGTTCTTGGCTAACAAATTACGCTGCCGAATGAGTGAATTTCATTGAGGCGGTTGCGTATTACCCTACCGGCATCAACTCCCGCCGCGCTTCGGTTTTCTTTCTTACCCTCTTCCCTTGCGGGAGAGGGTGGTGAGCATCGCCAGATGCTTCGATGTTTCACATCTCAGGCACCCTCTCCCGCAAGGGGAGCGGGGAAGAAGCGATGCGCGGGCCGCTCAACCGCTTGTGCATGTGGACCATCAGGGCCATGCCGAACAGCGGGGTGGCGAGATTGACCACCGGGATCGACACGAACGCCGCGATGATAAGCCCCGCGGTGAACACCGTCATCGCGTGATGCTTGCGCATCGCCTTGGCTTCAGCGGGCGTGCGAAACCGCATCGCGGCGAGCTCGAAATATTCCCGGCCGAGCAGCCATGCGGTGGCGACAAAGAACGCGATCAAGCCCGCGCCGGCCACGAACACGAACGGCAGCGCGATCAGATAGACCAGTATCGTCAGCAGCGCGGTCTTGACGCCCTCGGTCATCGCGATGCCGAACGGCAATGCGGTGCCCGGCCGCTCTGCCGGATAATGTTCGCGCTCGACAATGTCGGCGACGTCATCGACGAACACGCTCGCGACCAAAGAGGTGATTGCCGGCATCAGGAATACCGCACCGAACACGACGCCGAAACCGGCGGCGATCGATAAGATCCAGGCGAGAATATTGAGCGGCGTATGAAAGCCGGAGCCGAGCATGGTCTCGGCCCAGTTCTCGCCGGCCACCGCTAACCAGCTCAACAGCCGCTGCAGGGCGACCGCCAGCACCACGATCAGCACCAGCGCCAGTCCGATCGACTTCCACAGAATGGCGCGCATCGGCGGCGACAGTATTTGCGAAAGCGCCTTCACCGCGGCGTCGAGCATGATGGCTTCAAGTCCTCTGCAAAATTCATTGCTGAGGTGGGAAATGCGCGACCGCTTCGCAAGGGCCGATTGCGTCAAGCTCAACCGCTCTCCGCGCGGCTACTCTCGCGGCGTGATCTGCAACTCCAGCAACGCCAGACTCTTCAGCGTCGCGGTGTCGCGCTCGCCATCCTTTACGCTTCGCAAGATGGTTTCGGCGATCGCCTGCGCGTGTGACGACTTCACCGGATGCGGAAGCGCCTCCAGCGTCTCGTCGAGCACCTGCTTCATCAGTCCGACTGTGTCGGGCGGAAACGAGGCGTGTGCAAAATCTTTCATAGTGCCCTCCCCTGAGCCCTGCAAACCCGACGTTTTACAAAGGAATGCAATCCCAACCGCTTGAACGAACAGCGGAATATCGAAACAACGTGCGACTATGCGGGTAGTTCCTCCGCGGAGTGCACGATAAACCGGCAGAACGGTCTCTGATTACCCGAACCAGATCCCGAACAGCGCCACCAGCGATACCAGCGACAGGAAAACGCTCATCGCCAGCAGAATCCGCCAATCGATTCGGGCGACATCGGGACCGGGCCGGGTGGCGCCGGAATGGCTGAACCGCCACACCGCGGCGGAGAAGCAGAAGATGCTGAAGATCACCAGTGCGCTGCTGTCAGCGAGGATGACATAGGCAGGCAACACGCCGGCGAGCGCGGCCTTCGCGCCTGCGCCGCTGGCGAGCGAAAACAATCCGGTGCGGATCCATGCGCTGTAGGTGCGCTCCGCCGCCAGCGCGGTGCGGTTGGATGCTAGTTCGGTGCGCCGGTCGGCGCTGTCCTCGATGCGGACCGAACTCTCTTTGAGTTTCTTGGCGCTGTCGGCGACCTTTTCGCTTTGCTTGACGATCGCAGCGGTAGGGGATTTTTCAGCCATGGCGGAACTCATAATAAAATGGAGAACTGTCTAGAACCAAAATTCTTCGGTTTCCTTTGAGGACGGTAGCAGCCTAGATATGAAAGCATAGACTGAACGCTGCTGGGTCCGGAAGGTTCGGACATACCTGTACGCAAACGACAGCCAACGGGGCAGGGAGAAAACGAAGGATGCGATGGCGGGTGCTCCGATCCATCTTCTGGGCGTTCGCCGTACTGTTGCTGCTGACCGCCGTTGCCGATGCGGAAGGTCAAAAGCCCGCCCATCCTTCTGACTTTTTGCTGCTGGTCCAGATCGTGATGCTGATTGCCGTCGGCCGCGGCCTCGGCGAGATCATGCAGCGCATCGGTCAGCCTTCGGTGATCGGCGAGTTGCTCGGCGGCCTGCTGCTCGGGCCGTCACTATTCGGCTGGGTTTGGCCAGAAGCGCAAAGCGCGATTTTCCCAGCCATGCCCGAACAGAAGGCGATGATCGACGGCATCGCCCAGTTTGGCATTCTGCTGTTGCTGCTGCTCACCGGAATGGAAACCGACCTCAAGCTGGTCCGAAAAGTCGGCAGGGCGGCGATCAGCATTTCCGTTATGGGAATCCTGGTTCCCTTCGTGTGCGGCTTCACGCTCGGGCAGTTTCTGCCGGATAGCCTGCTGCCGCATCCGGAAGAGCGCCTGGTGGCGTCGCTTTTTCTCGGCACCGCACTGTCGATCTCATCGGTGAAGATCGTCGCCGTGGTGGTGCGCGAAATGAAATTCATGCGGCGCAATGTAGGCCAGATCATCGTCGCCACGGCGATCATCGACGACACCATCGGCTGGATCATCATCGCCATCATTTTCAGCCTTGCCTCGCGCGGCAGCCTGGATATTCTTTCCATCGGCCAGGCCATCGTGGGCACGTTGGCGTTTCTAGCCGTCAGTTTCACCATCGGGCGGTGGTTGGTCTTCCAGTTGATCCGCTGGGCCAACGATTATCTCGTCAGCTCGGCGGCGGTCATCACCGTGATCCTGCTGCTGATGTGCGGGATGGCGATGGTGACGCATCTGATCGGCGTACACACGGTGCTCGGCGCTTTCGTCGCCGGGGTGCTGGTCGGCGAATCTCCAATCCTCACCAAGCAGATCGACGAGCGATTGCGCGGACTGATCTCAAGCCTGTTCATGCCTGTGTTCTTCGGTCTGGCGGGATTCAGTGCCGACCTGACGGTGCTGAAAGATCCGAACCTGCTGCTGCTCACCGGCGCGCTGGTCTTGATCGCCAGCGTCGGAAAATTCGGCGGCGCGTTCGCGGGAGGCGCGCTCGGCGGCCTTGACCGGCAGCAATCCTTCGCGCTGGCCAGCGGCATGAATGCGCGGGGATCGACCGAGGTCATCATCGCAACAATCGGCCTTTCCATGGGAGTGCTGAGCCAGAACCTGTTCTCGATGATCGTCACGATGGCGATCCTCACCACGATGGCGATGCCGCCGATGTTGCGCGCCGCGCTGGCGCGCCTGCCGCTGGGCAAGGACGAAAAGGCGCGGCTGGAGAAGGAGGAGATGGAGCAGAAGGGCTTCGTCGCCAACCTGGAGCGCCTGCTGCTCGCGGTCGACGAAAGCACCAATGCGAAATTTGCCGCGCACGTCGCCGGTCTGCTGGCGGGCACGCGCGGCCTGCCCATCACCGTGCTGCATATCGGCGCGCGCGCCAAACACGAGGAGAAGAAGCGCGCGGAAGACGCGAGCCATGAGAGCGCGGTGAAGCAGGCCGCCAGGGCGGTTGCCGACGCGGAAGCGGAGGTGACGCGCGACGTCGATGTCACCACGCGCGTGCGCCAGAAAAAAGCCGGCGATGCCGTGATCGATGAGGCGCGCAAGGGTTTCGATCTGCTTGTCGTCGGGCTGGACAAGGTCGCCGGCGCTAACGAAGGTTTCGACAGGAAGATCGAGGAAACCTCGGCGGGTTTCGAGGGGCCGCTCGCCATCGTTGCCGCCAAAGGCGTTCATCTCAAGCAGCCGACCAGCAGCGCCTTTCGAATACTGGTGCCGGTGTCCGGCAGCGCGGCGTCGCGGCGCGGCGCCGAAGTCGCCATCGCGCTGGCGCGCATAAGCCAGACGCCGCTGCACGTGATTTACGTGACCACGACGAGGGACAAGGGCGTTCGCCGCAAGGGCGTGACGATGCCGCTGGTCCGCGAGGAAGGTATCCTGAAAGACATCGGCGCGCATGCGGCGCGCTATGACGTCGAGGTCACGACCACAATTCGGGTCAACGCCGCGCCGGAAGAAGCTATCCTGCAGGAGATCAAGGCTTCCGGCGTCGATCTGATCGTGATGGGGGTGGACCGGATTGCGGGCGACACCCTGAATTTCGGGGCCATCGCCGCCGCGGTTCTGAAGAAATCGAAGGTGTCGGCATTGCTGGTGACGGGCGATGCGAAGGGGTGAATAGCTGCGCAACGGCTGAAGCATTGCGGCAACGCCGCCGTCAACGCGTTCAGGCCGTGATGGGCGCTGTCACGGTTACCCGGAGCCCGGGGGCATTGTCTTCAAATGCAAGTTCGCCCGAAAGCTGTCCGACCAGGCCTGTCATCATGCGGGTGCCGAATCCGGGGCGCACCGAGGCGCGGCCCTTGCCCCTGTCGGCCACGACGAGCCTGAAACGCGAACGCTCTTCCGTCAGCGACACCTCGATGGGTCCGGGGGCGCCGTCATAGGCATATTTGTTGATATTGATGATCAGTTCGGTCACCACGAGGCCAAGCGGTATCATCCGGTCGATCGGCAGCATGAGAGGGCCGAGGCGCAGCGAAAAATGCTGCGTCCATTCGTTGCCCAGCGACGCGATCAGGTTTCCGCACAGTTCTTCGACATAGCGGCCGGCGTCAGTGACCCCAATGGTGTCGCTTCGATAAAGGCTGCGATGCAGCAGTGAGACCGCGCCGATGCGCCTGCGCGCTTCTTCGACGGCGGCTGTGAATGCGGGGTCGGCGGCGTCGCGCGCCTGAAACGACAGAAAGCTGGATACGAGCTGCAGGCTGTTCTGCACGCGATGGTTCACCTCGCCGATCAGGAACTGGTTCTGATCGAGCAGCGCGTCCTTTGCGCTCAACGCTTCGGTGAGCTGCCGGTTGAGATTGCGAAGGCGGCGGCTATGCCTGACCTCGATCAGCTTCTGCCGGATGCGGACCGCGCCCTCGATCTCGGCGAGAGTCCAGCGCCTGGAACGGCCGCGCACGGTCTCCTGCCAGGCCTCGAAGGAGGCGCGGGGACTGAGAACTTCGCCGGCCTTCAGCTCGACGGCCTTATGCGGATTGCCGGCCCATTTCACGATCTGGATTTCCTCGGCGCGAAACCAGATCAAGAACCAGCGCTCCTCCGCGGAAAGCTGCAGCGTCAAAACGCCTGAGGCGACGTCTTGGAATTTTTCCGACGACGGATAGGCCTTCGGTAAGCGATCGGTCGTATAAATGCCCTCGACGTATTTTCCGATCAGCCAGCCGGCGAGCTGCCGGACATCGTCATCGGGCGGGCAGATACCGACGGTCAAAACCTTGTCGCCATGCAACACCGCAAACCCGTCACCGCCAAAAAGCCGTGAGAGCTCTTCCAGATGATGCGCAGCCGCATCTTCCAGGGAATCGTTGCGGGTCAACAGCTCGATCGTCTTGTCTTCCGAGCCGCGCAGACGCAGCCGTTCGCGATAGGCTTCGGTTTCTTCGATGAGCTTGATCTGCCGCACAAAGCCGCCCGACAGCGCGCGGCAAGCCGCGCGAACCTGATAAGGAATCGTCAGCGGACTTTCGTGATGACAGGCGATCAGCCCCCAAAGCGCGCCGTCCTTGACGATGGAAATCGACGCGGACGCGGCTATGCCCATGTTTTTCAGGTATTGCAGATGGATGGGTGAAACGCTGCGCAGGATGCTGTCGCTCATGTCGAGCGGCTTGCCGGAAGTCAGCGGCGGCTGCAGCGGCGACGGCGTGTAATTAACGTCGGGAATGACGCGCACCAGATTGCGCACGTAGAGCGCGCGCGCCTGCTGGGGAATGTCGGAGCCGGGAAAATGGTGATTCAGGAAGGAATGCAGATCTTCGCGGCGATCCTCGGCGAGCACCATCCCTGCGCCGTCGTCCAGAAAGCGATACACCATGACGCGGTCGTAGCAGGTCAGCTTTCCAAATTCTTTTGCCGCAACCTCGCACAGGCTTTTGAGCGAAGTCGACTGATCGAGCGCGGCGGATGCTCGCTCCAGCGCGCCGAGAATTTCCGCGGGCGATTGCGTGCGCTCCTGCCGAGACTCGATTTCGGCAATCATAAAGTTGTCCGAGCGAAACACGGTGACGTCGAGCGATCCTTCCGGCCGCTCGATACTGCCGACGAAACCGCGCTTCAGGTCGGCGGTCATCGCCACAGCTTTGTCCGTCAGCTCGCGGCCAATGTAATCTGCCAGCGGCACATTTAATTGACTTGGGATACCGAGCACGCGCTGAAGGTCGCCAGCCGTATGGCGAACGAACAGTTCTTCCGAATCCGCAACCAGCATCACGCCGTGCGGCTGGATCGATCCCGGTATGTGGATCGGCTCCCGGTCGCAGTCGGTGAGGTCGGGCAAGGTCTTGTTGGAAGGTGAAACGGTCAACCCATATTCTCCCTGCACAGGGTCGCTTTGGCGAAAGCAAAGGTTCTCACCGCGCCTTCGATCGCGAAGCCGGAATAAGGGTCGCAAAAGCGGATAATGACATCGAGGCTTTGATCGAGATCGGCATGGATGTCCGCGGTAGCATGCCGCAACCGGTCCAAGGTCCGGTTAGCCGAGGTCGCTTTGAGTATCGCTATGTCAGGGACCGGACTTTGGGCTGCGGGTCGCCGTCGAGGGTGTCGTTGTGTTCAGCGTTAGCGGCGATTGTGGTTTCCATGGTCAAGCGGAAACTACACCATGTTTTGCGCGTTACTCAACCGCTCTGTATGTCGGCCGATGCTACGCCGCCTCCAGCATTCGCGGGCGCTGTCTTCGTTCCGGCGCGCGCACCGGAACGTACTCCACCAAAAGGAAATGCTCGGCGATCCGGATCCGCTCGACCAGCGTCAATTCGTCCTCGGCGGAAATCACTTCCGCAACCGGAAGCGGCGCTTCTTCATCAATCGTTTCAGGAACAAGTGGCGGCGAGGTTGTTTCTGGAAAGACCCCGAATTCGCCCGCCACCTCCTGGAGCGGCTTTTGCTTGTCGGCCCAATGCAGCGAGGTGTAGTCGAAACCTTCGACGATGGTCGGTTTGACGATTTCGAAATAGGGCGAGATGTCGAAATCGCGTGGCATGTAGAGCGATGAATCGCGGATGTGCAGGATTTCGCGCCGTGCGCGTCTTGAGCCCGCGCGCGTGATCTTCGGCAGGATCGGATAACGCACGGCGTCGAAGGCTTGCGCGATCAGCGCCGAGCAGATGATCTTGGTGGGATCGCCGGAGCCCAGCGCGATCATGCGCCGCCGCCAGCGCTGCGGGACGGGCAGGGGAATGAGGTAGCGCATCAGGTCGAGGATGTTCTTGGTGTCGTAGCCGAAGCCGATCCGGTTGATGGCGTAGCGGCACACCGTGTTGCGGTCCTCGTAGGACAGGCCGACCGGGCGGCAAAGCCTCGTGTGATAGGCAAAATATTTTGACAGCGGCGCGGAGGTGACGCCTTCGCCGATATTGGCCTCGATCAATACGTGCGGTTCGCCGTCGGGCTCATTCGCGCCGTCGATCGGGCCGACATAAAGCCCCGCATGCGACCACGTCGACTGCGTCAGATATTTGATGATGCCGGAGACGCGGTTATTACCCTCGACCAGCATGACGTCGCCCTGCTGGATGATGCCGCGCAAATGCTCCGGATCGCTCGGCGTGAACGGCTCATAGCCCGGCACCTCCTTTTGAAGGTAGGCCGCGATCAGGTTGCCGATCGTATCGAGCACGAAGCCCATGGTGCTTTTCCCCCGCGGTTGGTCCGCTTTTTTCGTTGTCCATAGCATGTCGGCAAGTCATTGCAATTTAGTTCATGCCTTCGTCCCATCAATCATGATTGATTCACCATGCCGGTTGCCGCACAAGGCGCGATACGGCAAATTCGCAGGTCCTGCCCGTGCGGCGGTCGATTTTTTCAAAGCTTCGGAAACCATGACATGAGAATGACGCGCCGCGATTTTCTGTCGGCAACCGCCGCCTTGACGCTGACGCCTGTACTGCGCGCGCGGGCGGTGCCGGTGCCGCGCGAAGCTGACATTGTCGTGATCGGGGCGGGCGCCGCCGGCATCGCCGCGGCGCGGCGGGTTATGGCTGCGAACCGCAAGGTTATCGTGATCGAGGCGATGGGGCAGGCCGGCGGCCGCTGCCTTACCGATACCGCGACCTTTGACGTGCCGTTCGATCGCGGCGCGCGCTGGATCCATAATCCGGACGCCAACCCGATGATCAGGCTGGCGCGCGCCGCGGGGCTGCAGATCGCAGCCGCGCCGCTGGGTCAGAAAATACGCATCGGCCGCCGCAATGCCCGTGCCGGCGAAACTGAGGATTTTCTCGCGACGCTGGTGCGCGCCAACCGTGCCATAGACGAGGCCTCCCGAGGCAAGGTCGATATTTCCTGCGCGGCGGCGCTGCCAAAGGATCTCGCCGAGTGGGCGGCGACGACGGAATTTTTGCTCGGCGCCAACGCCACCGGTAAGGACCTCAAGGATATCTCCGCGATCGACAAGGCCCGCGCGCAGGACCGCAGCGCGGCGCTGGCCTGCCGCGAGGGTTTGGGTACGCTGATCGCCAAACTGGCGGAGGATGTGCCGGTGGCATTGTCGACGCGCGCCACCCGCGTCGAATGGGGCGGTCGCGATGTCGTGGTGGAAACGCCGGGCGGCAAGATTGCCGCGCGCGCCGTGATCGTCACGGTGTCGAGCAACGTGCTGACATCCGGTATCATCAAGTTCGCGCCCGATTTACCGAAGCGCACGCTCGATGCCGCCTCGAAGCTGAGCCTCGGCAGCTACGACCGCATCGCGCTGCAGTTGACCGGCAATCCGCTCGGGCTGGCGCGCGACGACGTGCTGATCGAGCAGAGCAACAATACCCGCACTGCGCTTTTGTTTGCCAATATCGGCGGCTCGTCGCTATGCACGGTCGATGTCGCCGGATCGTTCGGCCGCGATCTTTCCGCGCAGGGCGAAGCGGCGATGACGGCCTTTGCCGTGGAGTGGCTGACCAAACTGTTCGGCAGCGATGCGGGCGCGGCGGTCAAGAAATCCAGCGCGACGCGCTGGAACGCCGCACCCTTTGCGCTGGGCGCGATGTCGGCGGCGGCGGCGGGCACACAGGGCTCGCGCAAGATCCTGATGGAGCCGATGGGCAGTCTGTTTCTCGCCGGCGAAGCGGCGCATGAGACATGGTGGGGCACCGTCGATGGCGCATGGGAAAGCGGCGAACGCGCCGCAGACGCTGCGCTGCAGAAGCTCAGTCCAGTCAGGGATGCCGTGCCGGTGCGTGTGCCAAGGCGGAGGCGCTGAAGAGTAATGAGGCGTTCTGAAAAATGGCGTTCCGCTTTCTTCCCCTCTCCCCTTGAGGGAGAGGGCGCCTGAGATGCGCAGCATCGAAGGCGGGAGAGGGGTAAATTGTTGAAAGGCCCTTACCCCTCTCCCGGCTCGCATCATACGATGCTCGCCACCCTCTCCCTCAAGGGGAGAGGGGAAGAAAGTGAGTGCGCTCGCTCTCGCATCCCCAACCTGGCCTCACACCGGCAGCGCGAGCTCCATAAGGTCCTTGGCGACGACGATGCGTCCCGAAAAATTCTTCTTCACGTCCCGCGTCCAGTCGTCATCGCTGACTTCGATGTCGCCGGGCACCAGGTGGCTCATCACCAGTAACTTGACTCCGGCGGCAGCGGCGATCTTGCCGACGTCCTCGGTCGTCGTGTGGCTTTCACGCAGATGCTTGGCGAGCGTGGCACCATTTTTTACCCGCTCGACCAGCTTGTCGACGAATGGCGCATACAGCGCCTCGTGCACCAGCACGTCGGCGCCCTTGGCGAACTCGGCAAGTTTTGGATTGTACTCGGTGTCGCTCGAAAACACGATCGTGCCGTCTGGCGTCTCGAACTTGTAGGCGAAATTGTCCATGATCGGCGGATGCGGCGTGCGGAACGCCGTCACGGTGACGTCATCGGTTTTCAGCACCACGCCGTCGGCGTCGATATCCTTGGCGATCAAAAGCGGGCGCGGGTCGGGCCGGCCTTCATCGGCGATCCTGGTGTCGACGTCGAATTTGTTCAGCTCCCAGAATGTCTTTGTCATCGCCTCCAGTCCTTTCGGGCCGAACGAATGAACCGGCGTGGAAAGTCCCGACGCCCAGGCGTTGTAGAACAGGTTGCCGTATTCGAGGTTGTGATCGGAGTGGTGGTGGCTGATGAAAATGTATTTCACCGATGGCAACGGCACCCCTGCGCTCGCAAGCTGATGGCTGACGCCCATGCCGCAGTCGATCACGAAGGGCGTGTTGTTGACCATTACGAGGTTGGCGGGATTGGAACGTCCCGTCTCCACGCGCGGGCCGCCCTTGGTGCCGAGAAACACGATGCGCGTGCGCGGCTTCGTGGGCGACTGCGCGAAGGCTGTGTTGGCACCGACCGCGCTTGTCGCGGCTGCGGTTGCAGCGAGTTTCATTAGATCGCGGCGATCGATCATCGGCGTGGCTCCCTTGCTTTCTTCCCCTCTCCCCTTGTGGGAGAGGGTGCCCGAGTGAAACGAGGGCGGGTGCGGGGGCTTTGCTTCCCAGCGCCCCTCGCCCGGTTGGAATTCGCTTCGCTCATTCTTACCACCCTCTCCCACGAGGGGAGAGGGAAGAAAGAGCATCCTTCGCTCGCACCGACATTACCCCCGCAGCACGCCGCCGGTTTTCTTCGTCACCTCGGCGACGATCTTGGCCGCGACCGCGTCGATCTCCTGATCGGTGAGGGTTTTTTCGCGCGGCTGCAGCGTCACCGCGATGGCGACGGATTTCTTGGCGTTATCGATGCCCTTGCCTTCATAGACGTCGAACACAACAACGCTGGCGATCAGTTTCTTATCCACGCCCTGCGCCGCGCGAACGATGTCGCCGGCTTTCACGCTGCGATCGACAATGAACGCAAAGTCGCGCGACACCGGCTGGAATGCCGACAGCTCCAGCACGGGCTTGGCGCGGGTCGGCTTTTGCTTGGCATCGGGAATGCGGTCGAGGATCACTTCGAATGCGATCATCGGTCCATCGGCCCTGAGCTGCTCCAGCGTGCGCGGATGCAGCTCGCCGAAATATCCCAGCACATTCTGCGGCCCAATCTGGATCGCCGCCGAACGTCCCGGATGCAGCCACGCCGGAAAATTCTTCGCGTCGCTTGCTGCCGCGATCTGCAACGCCTGCATTGGCGCGCCCGCCGCGGCGAGCACCGCGAACGCATCCGCCTTGGCGTCGAGCGCATCCGTTGCCGCCGAACCGGACCAGTGCCGCCCCATGCCCTTCGACGACGCGAAGCCGCGACGCACGCCGGCGGCGGCGGCGAATTGGTCCTGCGGCCGGTCGCCTTTGAAGATTTGCCCGACCTCGAACAGCGCCACATCAGACGTGCCGCGATCGGCATTGGCCTGCTCCGCGGCAACAAGACCGGGCAGCAGGCTCGGCCGCATGTCGGAGAGGTCAGCCGCGATAGGATTGGCCAGCGTCAGCTCGGCCTGACCGCCGCCGAACGCATCGGCCTGCGCCTTTGAGACGAACGACCACGTCACCGCCTCGACCATGCCGCGCGCGGCGAGCGCGCGCTTGGCGCGGCGCGTACGCAACTGAATTTGGGTGAGGATCGGCTGGCGCGGATTGTCGCCGCGTTCGAACGGCGTCATCGGCACCTTGTCGACACCGACGATGCGCACGATCTCCTCGACGATGTCGGCCTTCCCCGAAACATCCGTGCGCCACGAGGGCACCGCGACCTTCACCACCGGGCCGTTGCCCGCCATCATGAATCCGAGATGGCCGAGGATACGTTTCATTTCCGGCATCGGCACGTCGATGGCGGCGAGGCGCTTCACCTCCGCAAGCGGAAAATCGATCACGCGGTCTTCGCCGAAGGCGTCGCCCACCACGACGTTCTCCGATGGCGAGCCGCCGCACAATTCCATCACCAGCTTCGTTGCCATCTCAAGCCCCGGCAGCATGAAGGCCGGATCGACGCCGCGCTCGAAGCGATAGCGCGCGTCGGAATTGATGCCGAGCTTGCGGCCTGTTTGCGCGATGTTGATCTCGTTCCACAGCGCGGACTCGATCAGCACATCGGTGGTATTCTCGTCGCAGCCGGAGGCTTCGCCGCCCATGATGCCGGCGAGCAATTCCACGCCATGATCGTCTGCGATGACGCAGATGCTTGAGTCGAGCGTGTAGGTGCGGCCGTCCAGCGCCAGCAGGGTCTCGCCGTCGCGTGCGCGGCGCACGCTGAGATTGCCGTTGACCTTCGCGGCGTCGAACACATGCAGCGGCCGCGCGCGGTCGTAGGTCATGAAGTTGGTGATATCGACCAGCGCATTGATCGGCCGTAACCCGATCGAGGTCAGGCGTTTTTGCAGCCATTCCGGCGACGGACCGTTCTTGACGCCGCGCACGAGCCGCAATGCGAAGCCCGGACACAGCAAGGCGTCCTCCACGGTGACCTGAACCGGGCACGCGAATTCACCCTTGATCGGCTTGATCGCGGGGTCGATGAATTTTCCCATGTCGGCGGCGGACAGATCGCGCGCGATGCCGTGCACGCCGGTACAGTCCTGCCGGTTCGGCGTCAGATTGATTTCGAGCACGGGATCGCCGAGCCCGGCCCACTCAGCATAACCCGTACCGACAGGCGCGTCGGCCGGCAGCTCCATGATGCCATCGTGATCTTCGGAGAGCTGCAATTCGGCCGCCGAGCACAGCATGCCGCGGCTCTCGACGCCGCGGATGGTGCCGACGCCGAGCGTGATGTTTTTTCCGGGAATGAAAGTGCCGGGCGGCGAAAACACGCTGACGAGGCCCGCGCGCGCGTTCGGCGCGCCGCACACGACCTGAATCGGCGCGGGCTCGCCGCGATCGTTGGTCTCGCCGGTATCGACCATGCAGACGCGTAGGCGATCGGCATTGGGATGCTGCTCGGCGGAAATCACCCGCGCGATGGTGAAGGGCTGCAGCGCCTTCGACTTGTCGTCGATGGCCTCAACCTCAAGCCCGATCATGGTGAGCTTGTCGGCGAGTTTTTCAAGCGGCTCGTCGGTGTCGAGATGCTGCTTCAGCCAGGAGAGCGTGAATTTCATGAGGGGCTTTCGTCTGATACTTCGGGCCGGTTGAAAGTTGACCCCCCTCCCTGACCCTCCCCCACAAGGGGGGAGGGAACAGAAGAAGTAGCTGCGCGATCCGACCTCCCCCTCAAGGGGGGAGGTGAGACATCATCGCCCCCATGCCGCCACTCACGAACTCAGCCCTCCCGCCAGCGTCGGGACATCGAGCGGCTTGAAGCCGTAATGATTCAGCCAGCGCACGTCGGACTCGAACAACTGCCGCAGGTCCGGCATGCCGTATTTCAGCGTCGCAATGCGCTCAATGCCCATACCCCACGCGAATCCCTGATAAACGTCAGGATCGATGCCGCAGGCGCGCAGCACATTCGGATGCACCATGCCGCAGCCGAGAATCTCCATCCAGTCGTCGCCTTCGCCGAAGCGTATCTCGTCCTTGCCTTTGCGGCACTGAATATCGACCTCGAGCGACGGCTCGGTGAACGGAAAGAACGATGGCCGAAAGCGCATGTTGAGGTGATCGACCTCGAAGAATGCCTTGCAGAATTCGTGCAGGATCCATTTCAGGTGACCGAGATGCGCCGTCTTGTCGATCACGAGGCCCTCGACCTGGTGAAAGACAGGCGTGTGATATTGATCCCAGTCGCTGCGATAGGTGCGGCCCGGACAGATGATACGGATCGGCGGGCTTTGCGTGAGCATGGTGCGCACCTGCACCGGTGACGTGTGCGTGCGCAACAGCAGGCGTGAGCCATCGTCTTTCGGATTGAAGTAGAAGGTATCGTGCATCTCCCGCGCCGGGTGGCCTTCGGGAAAATTCAGCTTGGTGAAATTGTAATCGTCGGTCTCGATATCCGGGCCTTCGGCGATGGCAAATCCCATGTCGGCGAAAATGGTGGTGAGTTCATCCATCACCTGGCTGAGCGGATGGATGCGGCCCTGCTCGGCTGCCGTCTCGCGCAACGGCAGCGTGACGTCGATGGTCTCGGAAGCGAGCCGCGCATCGAGAGCGGCGGATTTCAGAATGTCGCGGCGCGCGGTCAGCGCCTGCGTGACATTGTCCTTGGCGAGGTTGATCGCCGCGCCTTGCGTCTTGCGCTCGTCGGGCGACATCTTGCCGAGCGTGGACAATAGCGCGGAGATCGAGCCTTTCTTGCCGAGCGCTGCGACGCGCACGGCTCTCCAGCGCGGCCTCGTCTGACGCGGACGCGATGTCGGCGAGAATGGTTTGTTGAAGCGTGAAGAGATCAGACACGGGCGCCACCATCTGCACAGCGTCATGCCCGGACTTGATCCGGGCATCCATCTAGTGAAGAGGGATGGATCGCCGGGTCAAGCCCGGCGATGACGACTAGGGTTGTCGTCAAGCCGCCTTTGCGGTGTCGCCGAGCGCGGCCTTGGCCTTCTCGGCGATGGCCGCAAACGCTGCCGGCTCGTGGATCGCGAGGTCCGACAGCACCTTGCGGTCCACGGTGATGCCCGATTTGGCAAGCCCGTTGATGAACACGCTGTAGGTCATGCCAAGCGGACGCACCGCGGCGTTGAGCCGCTGAATCCACAGCGCGCGGAAGGTGCGCTTCTTGCGCTTGCGGTCGCGGAAGGCGTATTGCGCGGCCTTCTCGACCGCCGCCTTGGCGGTGCGGATGGTGTTCTTGCGCCTGCCACGGAAACCCTTGGCGAGCTTGTAGACTTTCTTGTGCTTGGCGTGAGAGGTCACACCGCGTTTGACGCGAGCCATGACGGGTCTCCTTCATAGTAAAATGGTGACGGATCGCCGCGCGGACGCGGCTAAAGCGGAAAAGCGATCAGGCGTTCGGCAGGAAATACTTCTTGATATTATCGCCGTCGGTCTTGAACAGGACGCGGGTGCCGCGCAACTGACGAATCTGCTTTTTGGTCCGCTTGATCATGCCGTGGCGTTTGCCGCGCTGGGCGGCCATCACTTTGCCGGTGGCAGTCACCTTGAAGCGCTTTTTAGCGCCCGATTTGGTCTTCAGCTTGGGCATTTGGCTCTCCTGTTGCCGTGCCAATTCAGCGCCTAGGGGGCGCAAATGGCCGGCTAAAATGCTCGCTAGAGCGTTGAAAGTGCGCGATTATTTCCGTAATGAAACGATCCGCACGGGGCATCGACACGGCAGCCCTTGATCAGCCGGGCGATAAGGTTGCGCTTATGGCAGAGCCGCGCGAGATTGGCAACGTTTTAACGCGAATCGTCGTTGCTGCGACGAACGACAGAAGACGCCTCCCAAAATGGAATGCAACATGCCCATCACAGCCCGAATCACTGACTTTATTGCCGAACGGACGCGCGCCGGCGCGCTGATACCGATTTTCCTCGCCGCCCTGCTCGTCGCAGTTGTGACCGCTTCGAGCGAGGCCGGCGCGCGCGCGGCGCGAGGAGCTCGGGGGGCCTATGACGGGGTCTGGAACGTGACGTTCACGCCGCGCCAGGGCAATTGCTTCAATCCCTACAATGCGCCCTTCATCGTCAGGGGAAGGCACGTTTCATCCGGCGGCAACGGCAAGGTAACGGGCGGCGTTCGCCCGAACGGCACGCTTGCAGTGCGGCTATCGGTCGGCCTGTCCTATGCCAATGGGACGGGAAGGCTCGCGGGCGGGTCGGGGTCTGGGCAATGGAGCGGCTTGATCACCGGCGATCAATGCAGCGGCACCTGGCAGGCCACACGGGGCTGAGCAAAGGCGGAAGTTTCACCTTCCGCCGAAAATCGCCGATCCGATCCGCACATGCGTGGCGCCGAACTGGATCGCAATCCTGAAATCGGCGCTCATGCCCATCGACAAGTATTTGAGCCCATTGCGCGCGGCGATTTTCGCGGTCAGCGCGAAGTGCGGCGCGGGTGCGTCATCGACGGGGGGAATGCACATCAGGCCGGAGATCCGCAGGCCATATCTGTCGCGGCAGCCGGCGATAAAAGCATCGGCTTCGGTGGGCGCGATGCCGGCCTTTTGCGGCTCCTCGCCGGTGTTGAGCTGAACGAACAGTTGCGGTTCGCGTTTTTGCCGGTCGATCTCCTTGGCGAGCGCTTCGCAGATGCTCGGCCGGTCCACCGAATGTATAGCGTCGAACAGCGTGACGGCCTCTTTCGCCTTGTTGGATTGCAACGGCCCGATCAGATGCAGCGCCATGCCAGGTTGAGCCGACATCAATTCCGGCCATTTCGATTTGGCTTCCTGCACCCGGTTTTCGCCGAACACGCGCTGCCCGGCATCGATCACAGGCTTGATAGCGTCGGCGCCGAATGTTTTGGAAACCGCGATCAGCGTCACGTCCGCCCGCGCGCGGCCCGCCTCTTTGCACGCGCGCGCGACCTCGGCTTCCACGCCAGCGAGGGAGCTTGGTGAAGAAGAAGTTAACGCAGCAGCGTCTTCGGCGGCCATGGCGTCCATTGCCTTTTGAATTTTTTAAGAACGTTCGAATTTTACCTAATTCGAAAAAGGCTTTTTGAACCCTTACCGGTATTTTGTACGCGGGGGACAGGGGCATCGATGTCACGCATCAGTTTCAACCGCAAACGGGTCAAGCTCAAGGGCCTTCTGGGCATCCGCTCGCGGCTGGCCTTGCTGGCGCTGATCCTGATCGGGCCGTTGATGCTCGAGCGCGTCCGTTCGCTCGAGGATACCCGCGCCAAGGAAATCGCGTTCGCGGCCAGCGAGTTTGCGCATCTGGCAGAACACAGCGCCGACGCGCAGCGCGAGGTCATTTCATCGGTCGAGACCATATTGAAATCGACCGCCTATATAAGGGGTTCGGCGGGGGGCGTCACACGCGGCTGCGACATCATGCGCGCATCGCTGCCGGCCTCGCTGCCGTGGATCAGAAGCCTGTCGATCGTCGGCGGCGACGGAAGAGTGCAATGCTCGACACTGGGCGGCCTGGTGGGGCTCGATCTCAGCGACCGGAACTACATCAAGATTGCCCGCTACACCCGAGACTTCGTGCTGAGCGACTACATCTTTAGCCGGGCGACGAGCATGTCGACCATCATCGCCGCCTACCCGGTATCCGCGCTCAAGGCGGGCGAAGACGCGATCATCATCGCGGGCGTGAACCTCGACTGGATGTCGAAAATCATGGACAATCTTGGCGGCAGGCCGGGCGTGTCAGTCGCGTTGATCGACAGCGAGGGAACGGTACTTGCGACGCCGCCCGATCAGGCCAGTATGATCGGGCGTCCGCTGGATCATCTCGCAATTCTCACAGCCGCGGCGCGCAACGCGCCGGTCACGAACGGCAAGATCGAAGCGCTGTCGTTTATCGCGCCCGATGGCACCAAACGCGCAATTACCTTTGCGCGTATCGCGGGCACCGCGTCGCGTCTCGTCGTCAGCGTCGACGAGCCGAAAGTTACCGCCAACATCAATCGCGCGATCCGCACTGCTTACCTTCAGCTGGCGTTCGTTTGCCTGTTTCTTCTGCTGGGCGCGCTGGTGGCCGCCGAGCGGCTGATCATCAAGCCGATCGAGGATATGGCCGTCGTGGCAAAACGATTCGGCCAGGGCGATCTTGCGGCGCGCGCCGCGCATCGGGGGCTGCCCGCCGAATTCGTGCCGCTGGCGCGCGCGTTCAACACCATGACGGCGAAGCTCGGCGAGCGTCAACGCGAACTCGTTGCCACCAATGACCGGCTGACCGTGATCGCGTCGATCGATATGCTGTCGGGCCTCGCCAACCGGCGCGGATTTCAGAGCCGGCTCGACTTCGAATGGCTGAAGGCGCAGCAATCGTCCGGCGACCTTGCGCTATTGATGATCGACGTCGACCACTTCAAGCTGTTCAACGACACCTATGGCCATCCCGAAGGCGACGCGTGCCTCAGCCGCCTCGGTGAAGCCCTGGCCGATATCGCCGAACAGACCGACGGGTTCGCCAGCCGCTATGGCGGCGAGGAATTCTGCCTGCTGCTGCCGAACACCGACAACGTCCGCGCGCTGCAGATCGGCGAGATGGTCCGCGAAACCGTGTGGGATCTCGGCATGCCGCACACCACCAGCGTCTATCAGAACGTCACCGTCAGCGTCGGCGTCGCCTGCACCGTGCCGGCCGAAGCGCAGCAGCCAAAGGATCTGATCGAGGCCGCCGACGCGGCGCTGTACGCCGCCAAGCACCGCGGCCGCAACAATGTGGTCGAGCACGGCTTTGTGCGGTTCGGCGACCACGCGACCGCCATGGCGATGGCGAGTTGACGGTTATCGCGCCATTTGTTTGTGAGTATGGCCTTCGTTATCAAGCCGAGTCTGCCCCGCTTCGCCGTTGACCCCGCCGCCGCTTTTATGGCCTAGTCCGCCGTCTTTTGGCCGGTGCCGAATCCATAAAAAGCCCTGCGATTCCATGAACGTCCATCCTTCCAGAAACGAACGCTACAATGCCCGCGAATCCGAGCCGCGCTGGCAGAAGGCCTGGGACGAGCAGGCAATCTTCGCCACCAGGAACGACGACCCGCGCGAAAAATACTACGTGCTGGAGATGTTCCCCTATCCGTCCGGGCGCATCCACATCGGCCATGTCCGCAACTACACGCTCGGCGACGTGATCGCGCGTTACATGCGCGCGCAGGGCTACAACGTGCTGCATCCGATGGGCTGGGACGCGTTCGGGTTGCCCGCCGAGAACGCAGCCATGGAGCGCAAGGTCGCGCCGAAGGCGTGGACCTACGACAACATCGCCGCGATGAAGAAACAGCTGCAGTCGATCGGGCTGTCGCTGGACTGGACGCGCGAATTCGCGACCTGCGATCCCAGCTATTACAAGCATCAGCAGAAGATGTTTCTGGATTTCTTAGCCGCGGGGCTGGCCGAGCGCGAGAAGCGGAAGGTGAACTGGGACCCCATCGACATGACCGTGCTCGCCAACGAGCAGGTGATCGATGGCCGCGGCTGGCGCTCAGGCGCGGTGGTCGAGCAGCGCGAGCTCAACCAGTGGATCTTCAAGATCACCAAGTATTCGCAGGAATTGCTCGACGCCATCGATACGCTCGACCGCTGGCCAGACAAGGTCAAGCTGATGCAGCGCAACTGGATCGGGCGCAGCGAGGGACTGCGCTTCGATTTCAAGCTGGTCGGCGCGCCCGCGGGATTCGATACGCTGCCGGTATTCACGACGCGGCCCGACACCATGTATGGCCCGACCTTCGCGGCAATCTCGCCCGATCATCCCCTGGCGAAGACGTTGGCGCAGTCGCGTCCCGACATCGCGGCCTTCATCGAGGAGTGTCACCGCATCGGCACCTCGCAGGCCGAGATCGATACCGCGGAGAAACTCGGCTTCGACACCGGCATCAAAGCGGCGCATCCTGCGGACGCGAGTTGGCATCTTCCGCTCTACATCGCGAATTTCGTGCTGATGGATTACGGCACCGGCGCGATCATCGGTTGCCCCGCGCACGACCAGCGCGACCTCGACTTCGCACGCAAATACGCGCTGCCCGTCATTGACGTGTTCGTGCCACGCGACACCCACGCGCGCGTCGCCGATGTCGCCTTCGTGCCGCCGAAGACCGAGACGGTCGAGTATGTGCAATGGGCCGGCAAGCCCGGCGTGATGACATGTGAAGAAGCGATGAAGCGCTCGCTCGACATGTTCGTCGCCGATGGCTGGGGCAGCCGCGAGGTCAACTTCCGCCTGCGCGACTGGGGCATTTCGCGCCAGCGCTATTGGGGCTGCCCGATCCCGGTGATCCATTGCCCGAAATGCGACGTGGTGCCGGTGCCCGACAAGGATCTGCCGGTGGTGCTCCCCGACGATGTGTCGTTCGACAAGCCGGGCAACGCGCTCGACCATCACCCGACCTGGAAGCACGTCACCTGCCCGCAATGCGGCGGCAAGGCTCTGCGCGAAACCGACACCATGGATACGTTCGTGGATTCGTCCTGGTATTTCGCGCGCTTCACCGATCCCTGGAACGAGAGCGCGCCGACTTCGCCCGGGGTGGCCGACCGCATGATGCCGGTCGATCAATATATCGGCGGCGTCGAGCACGCGATCCTGCATCTTCTGTACAGCCGCTTCTTCACCCGCGCGATGAAGGCCACCGGGTACATCGGCATGGATGAGCCGTTCAAGGGGATGTTCACGCAGGGCATGGTGGTGCACGAGACCTACACCAAGGCCGACGGCAGCTATGCGACGCCGGCCGAGGTGAAGATCGACACTGGCGCCAATGGCCGCCGTGCCAGTCTGATTACGACGGGCGAAGAGGTGACGATCGGCGGCATCGAGAAGATGTCGAAGAGCAAGCGCAACACCGTCGATCCCGACGACATCATCCAGACCTACGGCGCCGACGTCGCGCGCTGGTTCATGCTGTCGGATTCGCCGCCGGACCGCGATGTGATCTGGAGCGAGGAGCGGGTGCAGGGCGCGTCGCGCTTCGTGCAGCGGCTGTGGCGGCTGGTCAACGAATCCGCTGAAATCGCGAAATCCACGCCGCCCACGCGACCGCCGTCGTTCGGCGTCGACGCGCTTAGCCTGCGCAAGGCTAGCCATGGCGCGCTGGACAAGGTCTCGAGCGGCATCGAGAAGCTGCATTTCAATGTCTGCCTCGCCCATATCCGCGAATTCGCCAATGCGCTGGCCGATGTGCTGGCGCGGCCGGAACCGCCTTCGCCGGACACAGGCTGGGCTATCGCCGAGGCCGCGGTCATTCTTGTGCAACTGTTCGCGCCCATGATGCCGCATCTGGCCGAGGAGTGCTGGCGGGTACTGGGGCAGCCCGGACTGATTTCGGAAGCCCAATGGCCTAAAATCGAACGCGATTTGCTGGTCGAAGATAAGGTAACGCTGGTGGTTCAGGTCAACGGCAAGAAGCGCGGCGAGGTCACACTGGCCCGCAATGCCGAAAATGCGGAAATTGAGGCTGCCGTTTTGGCATACGATGCGGTAAAACAGGCGCTGGACGGCAAACCCGTTCGCAAGGTGATCGTGGTTCCGATGAGGCTCGTGAATGTTGTTGGCTAATACCCGCATCGCCGCGCGGCTTTTCGCCGTGGCCGCCCTGGCGGCGCTGACGGCCGGCTGCTTTCAGCCGATGTATGCCGAGCATGCCGACGGCACGCCGGGCCTGCGCGAGAAGCTGGCGGGTATCGATCTTCCGCCGGTCAACAAGCCCAATGCTTCGCGCGACGCGCGCATCCAGGTCGAAATCCGCAATCAACTGGCGTTCAAGCTTTACGGCAGCGCCACGGGAATGCCGCCGACGCACCGGCTGGACCTGAAATTCACGACCAACCGTTCCTCGCTGATTCTGGATCCGCTCACGGCGCTTCCGAGCAGCGAGAATTACGGCATCGACGCGCAGTACAAACTGGTGGACCTCACCACCAACGCCGCCGTCATGACCGGCAACACCTTCGCCCGCGTCACCTACGACATTCCGGGGCAGCTCCAGCGCTTCGCGCGCAGCCGCGCCATCCGGGACGCGGAAGACCGCGCCTCCAACGAAATCGCGGAAAATATCAAGACCCGGCTGGCGTCGTTCTTCTTCGCGGGTAGCTGACGGCACATTTTTAGCGTCATCCTGAGGCGCGCGTTCTGAGCGTCGCATTTGCGACGCGAGGCGTCTCGAAGGATAGCCTGCGTTCTTCTCACCTCCTTCGAGGCTCGCCGAAATAGGCTCGCACCTCAGGATGACGCTGTCGGATGGAACGAACTGACATGGTCGCGCTGCGCGGAAAGGATATCGACGCTTTTCTGGCCCGCCCGGATGCGGCGCGGCCTATCATCCTGCTCTACGGCCCGGACGCCGGACTGGTGCGCGAGCGCGCCGACGCGCTGGTCGCCTCAGCGGTCGACGATCACGCTGATCCGTTCTCGCTGGTGAGAATGGATGGCGATGACCTTGCCGCCCAACCGTCGCGGCTCGTCGAAGAGGCGATGACGATCCCGATGTTCGGTGGCCGGCGCGCGATCCGGGTTCGTGCGACGTCGCGCAGTTTCGCCGGCGCCATCGATACGCTGGCCGATATGGCCTTGAAGGATTGCCGCATCGTTATCGAGGCCGGTGAGTTGCGGCCGGAATCGCCGCTGCGCAAAGCCTGCGAGAAAGCGAAGAACGCGGTGGCGATTGCGTGCTATCCGGACACCGAACGCGATCTCGCGCGGCTGATCGACGATGAGTTGCGCGTCTCCAATCTGCGGATTGCGTCCGACGCGCGCGCGACGCTGACGGCGCTGCTCGGCGGCGACCGGCAGGCTTCGCGCAATGAACTGCGCAAGCTGGCGCTCTATGCCCACGGCGCAAGCGAGGTGACGCTGGACGACGTGATGGCGGTGGTCGCCGATGCCTCCGAAATGAAGATCGATCCGATCGTCGACGGTGCGTTCGCCGGCAACGCCAACGCGGTCGAAAGCGAATTCGCCAAGGCGATGGTCGCCGGCACCTATCCCGGCATGATCATATCGGCCGCGCAGCGTCAGGCGGCGTGGCTGCACAAGACCGCGCTGGCCGTTGCCGATGGGACGCCGGCATCGGTCGTGCTGGAGAGCGGATTCCCGCGCCTGCATTTTTCGCGCAAGTCCGCTGTCGAGACGGCGCTGCGCAATTTCAGCGCGGCACGCCTGCTCGGCATCATCGAGCAGCTTGCGGTCGCGGCACTTGAAGCGCGCAAGCAATCGGCATTGGCGGCCGTGATCGCGCAGCGCGTACTGCTCTCGATCGCGGTGAATGCGAAGCGGCGGGGCTAGCGCGACTTCTGCACCTCGCCGACCGAAGGCAATTGCATCACGGTGACGCCGGGCGGCGGCACGTCGTCTTCAGGCACGAAGAAATCCGGCATCAATTGCACGGAGGGATCGACGCGGTAGGGCTCGAAGTCGCGCACGCCCTCGGCATAGAGCAACTTGTCGTCGATGCAGAAATGTCCGGTGAATTCGCGCGAGGGCTTCAAGAAGATCGCATGGGCCGCGTCGGCCATGATCTCGGGCTTGCGGCTGGCGCGCATCATGGTGTCGCCGCCGAGCAGGTTGCCGACCGCGGCGGTGGCGATGGTGGTGCGCGGCCACAGCGCGTTGACGGCGACGCCGTCGCGCTTCAGTTCGCCGGAGAGGCCGAACACGCACATACTCATGCCGAACTTGGCCATGGTGTAGGCGGTGGAATGCTCGAACCATTTTTGCTTCATGTCGAGCGGCGGCGACAGCATCAGGATGTGCGGATTGTCAGCCTTCTTCAGATGCGGGATGCAATATTTCGACACCATGAAGGTGCCGCGGGTGTTGATGCCCATCATCAGGTCGTAGCGCTTCATGTCGGTCATCTGCGAGTTGGTCAGGCTGATGGCGCTGGCGTTATTGACGCAGATGTCGATGCCGCCGAATTCGGCAACGGTCTTGTCAATCGCCGCCGTTACCTGACCCTCGTCGCGGATATCGCAGACCAGCGGCAGCGCTCTGCCGCCGGCGGCGCGGATCTCGTCGGCGGCGGTGTAGATGGTGCCCTTGAGCTTTGGCTGCGGCTCCGCGGTCTTCGCGGCGATCGCCACATTGGCGCCGTCGCGTGCCGCGCGGAGTGCGATGGCCAGTCCGATGCCGCGGCTGGCGCCCGATACGAACAGCGTCTTGCCTTTGAGCGATGTCATGCGGACAACTCCATTCGCTCACGCATCCGCATGCAGAATGCGCCCGCGGGTTTCCGGCAGCGCGAACGCCGCGATGAAGAACACGCCGTAGGCCAGCACCGCGAAGATCGCGATGGCGTTACCGAGCGAGGTCGTGGTTGACAACGCACCGACCAGGAACGGAAACAGCGCGCCGATGCCGCGTCCGAAATTGTAGCAGAAGCCCTGACCCGATCCGCGCAGCCGCGTGGGATAAAGCTCGGTCAGGAATGCGCCCATGCCGGAGAAATAACCCGAGGCGAAAAAGCCAAGCGGGAATCCCAACAGCCATAACACTTCGTTGGTCAACGGCACTTGCGTATAGACCAGGATGACCGCGATGGCGCCGAGCGAGAACCATAGGAACAGATTGCGCCGGCCGATCTTGTCGGCGAGCCACGCGCCGACGAGATAGCCGACAAAGGAGCCGATGATCAGCGCCGCCAGATAGCCGGTGGAGGAGACGATCGAGAGTTTGCGTTCGGTGGTGAGAAAACGTGGCACCCAGAAGGTAATCGCGTAATAGCCGCCCTGGCATCCGGTCGCCGCCAGTGAGGCCAGTATCGTGGTCTTGAGCATGGGAGCCGCAAAGATTTCGTGCAGTCCCGGCCGCTCGCCGGTTGCGTTCTGCTTTGCCATTGTCGCGGCTGATATCTCCGGCTCGGTGACGTAGCGGCGCAGGAAGAACACCAGCAGCGCCGGCAGCGCGCCGATGGCGAACATCCAGCGCCACGCCATTTCGGGCGGCAGGTACGAGAACAGGATGGCCTGCGACAGCACGGCGAGGCCCCAGCCTACCGCCCATCCGGATTGCACCGAGCCCACCGCGCGACCGCGATATTGCGGACGAATCGCCTCGCCCATCAGCACTGCGCCGGCCGCCCATTCGCCGCCGAAACCCAAGCCCAGGAGCGCGCGGGCGATCAGCAGCTGATCGAAGCTCTGCACGAAGGCGCAGACCAGCGAGAAAAATGAAAACCAGAGGATGGTGAGCTGCAGGGTCCGCACCCGGCCGATGCGGTCGGCGAGATAGCCGCCGAGCCAGCCGCCGACTGCGGATGCGAGCAGCGTCACCGTGCCGGCGAGACCGGCGGTGCCGGGATCGACCTTCCACATCGCGATGATAGTGCCGATCACCAGCGGATAGATCATGAAGTCCATACCATCGAGCGCCCAGCCGGACGCGCAGGCCCAGAACGTCCGCCGCTCGGCCAGGTTCATGTCGCGATAGAAAGCGAGAAGGCTGGAATCCTCGATCGGTGCGACTTCAATCGCGCCCGATGCCGACGGCTCGACCGTGCTCATGATGATGCTCCCCCCGGAGAATTTATTCGGCCCTGTGCGAGCCACCCGCGATGGCCTCGTAGCGCGGATGCGGGTAAATCCTACGCCTATTGGGGATCGTGTCATCAGGCAAATTGCACCGTCGTTGCCTGCCTTCACCCGGCATGCCGCGTCCGCCTCAACCAACGGGTCGTTATCCTGAGGTGCTCGTCGTTCTTCACGGCGAGCCTCGAAGGATGTGAGACAAGTGCGCGCGGTTATCCTTCGAGGCGCGCAAGAGCGCGCACCTCAGGATGACGACCGTAAGGTTTCGGTTTTCAACGCCGCGTCGCGGCCACCGTCTCGTTGATCAGCCGCGCGAGCCCCGCGATATCGTTGGTCAGATCGGCGGCATCGCCCATGCGAACGATGACAAGCTGCTGCGAGGGGAGAATGACGAGGCGCTGGCCGAGGTCGCCCGACGCCATGAAGCCGTCATGGGGGACGCCCTGCCTCTGCATGAAAAGGCCCATCGGCCCCTTGCCACGAAAAATCCAGAAGCCGGCGCCGTAGTCGGTGTCCAGCGTCGCGCGTGCCGAATATTCAAGCCATTGATCGGACATGATGCGCCGGCCTGCGAGCACGCCGTCCTTTAGATAAAAGATGCCGAGCTTCGCCCAGTCGCGCGCGCTGGCAAGCATGTAGCTCGACCCCTGCATCGTCCCGGTGGCATCGAGTTCCCATGTCACGCTGCGCATGCCCAATGGATTGAACAGCTCCCGCCACGCGTATTTAATTGCCTGCTCCGGACCGCCGAGCCTGTCGCGGATGATGCGCGCCAGCAGTTGCGTGGTCGCGCTGCTGTACGCCCATCGCTCTGCCGGCGGCGCGATGGATTTGGCCTTCATTGCGAATCCGGCCATGTCGTTGTGCAGATAGAGCATCTGGCTTGAGACATCGAAGCCGGTATTGGTTTCATCCAGCGCAAGCCCCGTGGTCATGCGCTGCAGATGCTCCATCTCGATCTCGCGGCGCGGATCGGCCGCGCCATGCCATTGCGCGATCGGTGCAAGAAAAGACGGCGTCAGCAATCCTTGATGCGCGAAGATTCCGAGCAGGGTGTTGATAACGGATTTGGTCATGGAGAAGCCGAGCAGCGGCGTGTCTATTCCAACGTCGGGCGCGTAACGCTCGGCAATCACGGCGCCGCCCTTGACGATGACGACCGCCTTGGTGTGCCGGAACGGCGGATTTGCCGGCTCCTCGAACGCATGATCGAGCGCGGCTTTCAATCCCGCCTCGTCAGGTTCGACCGCGGCCGGCCCAGCGATTTCGGGCAACAGCGGGGGCGTAGCTGCTTTCAGCGCGTTGAAATCGATGCGCGGCGAATACGGTTCGACATCGCCGTGGATGAGAATACATCCGAGGTCTTCGCGAAATCTGGCGCGGCTTTCGAAGCGGCCGAGGATGGATGTCGCGACCGATTTAGCTATGGGATCGATGCTGTATCCGAGCAGCCACTTCAATCGGCGAAGGCCTTCGCGCTCCAGCGTCTCGCTGAATACGGTCGCGGGGTCGAATCCCGATACGAACGTCTTCGAGCAAAGGTTGTGAGCGACCGCGCCGGTGGCGACGCGGATCGCGCGATCGGGACGAAACTCTGCGACGAGCCCGCTGGCGATCACGACGAGAAGGAGCGCGGTGGCGCCAACAAGTTTGCGCCCGCTCAATGTCCGGCCGCCGTGGCACCGCGGGTGCGCGGGTCCGGCGCGCCGCGCAGTCCATCCGGCGTTAGCGCGATGCTGTTGGCCGAAGTCTGACCCATCGGCTCGACGATGCGGTGCCCCATGCTTCTCAACCCGGCAAGCGTTTCTTCCGAAAAGCCGCGCTCGATCCGCACTTCGTCCGGCAGCCATTGATGATGCAGCCGCGGCGCGGCCACAGCCGCGGCGATATCCATGCCGTAATCGACCACGTTGACGATCACCTGCAGCACCGTCGAGATGATGCGGCTGCCGCCCGGCGATCCCGTCACCAGCACCGGCTTGCCGTCCTTCAGCACGATGGTAGGCGACATCGACGACAATGGCCGCTTGCCGGGGCCGGGCAGGTTTGCTTCGAATCCAACCAGGCCGTAGGCGTTGGAGGCGCCAGGCGCGGCGGTGAAATCGTCCAACTCGTTGTTGAGGAGAACGCCGGTGCCTTCCGCGACCAGGCCGAGGCCATAGCTGAAATTCAGCGTATAGGTATTACTGACCGCGTTGCCCTGTGCATCGACCACTGAGAAGTGCGTGGTGTTGCTGCCTTCGCGTGGCGGCACCGCTGGCAGCGCATCGGTCCACGGCGTCGCGCGGGTGAGATCGATGCCGGCGCGCTGTTTCGCGGCATAATCCTTGGCAATCAGCGTCGCCACCGGTGCTTTGACGAAAGCGGGATCGCCGAGATAGCGCGCGCGGTCGGCATAGGCGCGCTTCATCGCTTCGATCAGGAGATGCAGCGACGGCGCCGATCCCTGCGCCATGTCGTGCATCGGAAATCCCTCGAGAATGTTGAGGCTCTCCAGCAGCACGACGCCGCCGGAGGACGGCTGGGGCATGGAGATGATGTCATAGCCGCGATAGGTGCCGCGCACCGGTGTGCGGATGACCGGTTGATACGACTTCAGATCATCTGAAGTCATGATGCCGCCGGCTTCGCGAATCGCGGCGATGAATTGTTCCGCGACGGGACCTTCATAAAATCCCCGCGATCCCTGCGCTGATATCGCGGACAGCGTCGCCGCCAGATCGGCTTGCACGAGCGTGTCGCCTTCGCGCTGCGAACCGCCGCCTCCGCGCGAAAAAATCTTTGCCGATGACGGCCATCGCGCCAGTCGCGGATACCAGCCCGGCAGCGTGTCGGCGCCGTCGTCGGTGACAATGAAGCCATCGCGCGCGAGATCGATCGCGGGCTTGAGCAGTTCGGCCAGCGTGAATTTACCCGAGCCGTATTTCGCGAGCGCCGTGGTCAGGCCCGCCACGGTGCCGGGGACGCCGATGCCCAAAGCGGAGTCGCGGGATTTCGCGGCATCCGGTTTGCCGTCAGACCCTAAAAAAATCTCGCGCGTGGTCGCGGCGGGCGCGGTCTCGCGGTAGTCGAGCGCGATATCTTCATTGCGTTCGGTTAGATGGATCACCATGAAGCCGCCGCCACCGATATTGCCGGCGCGCGGATAGGTCACGGCCATCGCAAAGCCGGTGGCGACCGCGGCGTCGATCGCGTTGCCGCCGCGTTTCAGAAACTCCACGCCGATCTCCGCCGCGAGCCTTTCCTGCGCCACGACCATGCCGTGTTGTGCGGTTACAGCACGGACGGTTCCTGACAATGGGGGCATATAGCCGCCGCGGCGTTGCTCCTGCGCAACCGCCGATGACAGGCAGCCCGCGATCAGCGCGAGTGCCGCGACAAGCTGGCTCGCTTTGATTGCGAACATCATCAAAAGTACCGCCGCGATTTAACGCCAATTTAGGGTCAGTCGGATTACGGGCGTCATCTCATCCAGCGAATGCTATAGGGTTTTCGATGTGGCAGGTAAAACGCCTGCAGGTGATTCGGCGGAAAAAAACAGACATGGCGATCACGATCGCATCAGGCGTACGCGCTACCGAAAAGCAGCAAATCTATCCGCCGCGCGCGGCCGTGGTCGGCTGGGTGTTCTTCGACTGGGCGGCGCAGCCTTATTTCACGCTCATCACCACCTTCGTGTTCGCGCCCTATTTCGCGACACACGTCGCATCGAGCCCCGCCAGCGGCCAATCGCTGTGGGGATTTGCGACCGCGGCGGCGGGATTGATCATCGCGCTGATGTCACCTGTGCTGGGCGCCATCGCGGATGCCAGCGGCCGGCGCAAGCCATGGATCGCGGCCTTCGGGACGCTGCTGGTAATCGGCTCGGCGTGCATGTGGATCGGCAGGCCTGGTGACCCCGGCATCATCCTGCCGCTACTGATCGCTTACGGGGTTGCGACGGTAGGTGTCGAGTTCGCCACCGTCTTCAACAACGCCATGATGCCGACGCTGGTGCCTCCGGAAAGAATCGGGCGGTTGTCCGGTACCGGGTGGGCCACAGGATATGTCGGCGGAATCCTGAGCTTGATTCTGGTGCTGGGCTTCCTCGCCGCCAATCCCGACACCGGCCGCACGCTGTTCGGCTTCACGCCGCTGTTCGGGCTCGATCCCGTGACGCATCAGGGCGACCGCATCACCGGGCCGCTCACCGGCGTCTGGTTCATCATCTTCGTGCTGCCGATGTTTCTGCTGACGCCGGATTATCCGGCAAAGCACCCGGTGCGCGAAGCGTTGAGCGAAGGCTTGCTTGAGCTGCGCCAGACCTTGAGCGAATTGCCGCAGCGGAAATCGATGGCGGCGTTTTTGTTGGCCAACATGATCTACACCGACGGGCTGGTATCGCTGTTCGCGTTCGGCGGCATCTATGCCGCGGGCACCTTCGGCTGGAATACGATTCAGATCGGCAGCTTCGGCATCCTGCTGGCGATTGCCGGCACCTTCGGCGCATGGATGGGCGGCAGGCTCGACGACAGGCTCGGCCCCAAGCGAGTGATCGCCGGCAGCATGGGGATCCTGCTGCTGGCGATTGTTGCAATTTTGTTGGTCGATCGCGATTCGATTTTGTTCATGAAGGTCGCGCCGCCTGTCCCCGGCGGTGCTTTATTTTCCGGCGCTTCCGAGCGCGCCTATCTGTTGCTGGGATGCCTGATCGGCATGGCCGGCGGGCCGCTGCAGGCGGCATCGCGCACGCTGCTGATTCGCCTCGCGCCAAAGGACCGCATCGCGCAGTTTTTCGGGCTGTTCGCGCTGACCGGAAAAGTCACGTCGTTTATCGGGCCGCTGCTGATTGGCATCGTCACTGCGGTCACTGCAAGCCAGAAGGCCGGGATGGCGATTCTGGTGGTGTTCTTCGTCGCGGGATTGGCGCTGCTGGCGAGGGTGCGGGAGTAGCGTCCGTCACCCTGAGGTGCGCGCTCTTTCTTGCGCGCCTCGAAGGGCGGCGGACATCGCTCACATTCTTCATCCAGCATATCCTTCGAGGCTCGGCGCAAGAGCGCCTCGCACCTCAGGATGACGTGAGGGATTGCTGACGTGCCGAGATTAATGCCTGAAATGCCGCACGCCGGTGAACACCATGGCGATGCCGGCGTCGTCGGCGGCCTTGATGACTTCGTCGTCGCGCACGGAGCCGCCTGGCTGAATCACCGCGGTGGCGCCGGCCTCGATCGCGACCAGCAATCCGTCGGCGAACGGAAAGAACGCATCAGACGCCACCACCGATCCCTTAGTCATCGGCTGCGCCAGCTTCAATTCATCGGCGGCGTCCTGCGCCTTGCGCGCAGCGATACGCGCGGAATCGATCCGGCTCATCTGCCCCGCGCCGATGCCGACGGTCGCGAGATCCTTGGCATAGACGATCGTGTTCGACTTGACGTGCTTGGCGACGCGGAATGCGAATTTCAGATCGCGCATTTCGGCCTCGGTCGGCGCGCGCTTGGTCGCCACCTTCAGCGTCATGTCGTCGACCACGGCGTTGTCGCGGCTCTGCACCAGCAATCCGCCGGCGACGGTTTTCGCCGTCATGCCCGCCGCGCGCGGATCGGGAAGGTTGCCCGCCAGCAGCAACCGCAGATTTTTCTTCATGCCGACGATGGCGATGGCTTCCACCGTGGCGTCAGGCGCGATGATCACTTCGGTGAAGATTTCCGTGATGGCGCGGGCGGCGTCGGCGTCGAGCGTGCGGTTGAGCGCGACGATGCCGCCGTAGGCGGACGTCGAATCGCATGCCAGGGCTTTACGATAGGCGCCGACGAGGTCCGCGCCCTCCGCGACGCCGCAAGGATTGGCGTGCTTGACGATGACGCAGGCGGCGGTGCGCTTCGGGTCGAACTCGGCGATGCATTCATAGGCGGCATCGGTGTCGTTGATGTTGTTGTACGACAGCTCGCGGCCCTGCAGCTGCCGCGCGGTGGCGACGCCGTGGCGCCGCTCGGGCGTGCGATAGAACGCCGCCTGTTGATGCGGGTTCTCGCCATAGCGCAGCGGTTGCAGCAGCCGCCCGCCGACCGCGCGGAAATCCGGCGCCTCGGTTTTAAGCTGAACTGCAAACCAGTTCGAGATCGCCGCGTCATACGCGGCGGTGCGCGCATAGGCTTTCGCGGCGAGACGTTTGCGCAGCGTGAGCGTCGTTGCGCCGTTGTGGGCGGCGAGTTCGTCGAGGATGGCTTGGTAGTCCTGCGGCTCCACGACGACGGCGACATCATCGTGATTTTTTGCCGCGGCGCGGATCATCGCCGGGCCGCCGATGTCGATATTTTCGATGCACTCCTCGAAACCCGCGCCCTTATCGACCGTGGCCTCGAACGGATAGAGATTGACGACCAGCAAGTCGATCGGCGCGATGCCGTGGTCCCGCATGGATTGCACGTGCTCGGCATTGTCGCGGATCGCCAGCAAACCGCCGTGAACCTTGGGATGCAGCGTCTTGACGCGGCCGTCCATCATCTCGGGAAATCCGGTGAGGTCCGAGATGTCGGAGACCTTCAGTCCCGCCGCCGCGATCGCCTTGGCGGTGCCGCCGGTAGAGACCAGATCGACGCCGTGGGCTGCCAGCGCGCGGGCAAAATCGATCAGGCCGGATTTATCGGAAACGGAAAGCAAAGCACGCGTCACGCTGCGCGGATGGTCGGTCATCTAGGATTGTCCGTCGATTGCTTCTCGCAATGACCTATACGGCTGGTTTGTGCTTGTGAACCCCCTACAGCGGCAGCTCGGGCTCGCGGCGCGCGTTGCGTCTGGCCGTTGTCGCCGTCGCCGAGGCCGCCGAGCGCACGAAATTCCAGCGGATGCTGGAAACCTGCCGCGCGTCCTGCCGGATCACGATCTGCGCGGTGCGGCGCGGGCCGTCATTTCCGGCCAGGAAAACGCTGTCCTCCAGTTCGACCTTGTCGTCGAGCGCCTCGAACGTCCACACATCTCGATTCGGCAACACCAGCATGACGCCGCGGGCGTCGCTGAGCCGGCTCGCCTTCACGGCGGGATGCAGATGAAAGCGCAGCGCGTAGTCGGTTTCGCCCGCCTTGATTCGCGCGCCCGGCGCCGGCGACAGCGTATCCTCGCCGTCCAGCCGCGAGCCGTCATGGGCCGCCATCAGCACGCGGCGATGGATCACGCCGAATTTTTCCAGATAACCGTCATGCGCTGTGTGCAGCAGCATGCCGGTTTCCGTCACCTCGCGGTAGCTCTCGACGTTGGAGGGGCCGCTGACGATCGGCGCGCCCTGCAACAGGCGCTTCATCGCCGAAAGCTCGACGAACTGGCACGAGGACGTGTCGTGGCAGACCAGCGTCGAATGCGCCACGCGTGCTGCGCGCAAAGCTGCGCCAGTTGTCGCGTCCGGTGGACGGCATGCCGCAATTGATCACGATCCGGCTCAGGCCCGAGGACAGTTCGAACGACAGGCATCCGGCATGCGCGTCCTGGCTGACATTCGGCGGCGGCGGCGGGCCGGTGTCCATGATGACCGTCATCGCGCCGGCGTCGATGCGCTGAAAGCCGGTGTGCGGCATGCTCGCCATCGGCGTGCCGTGGGTGTCGTCATAGGCCAGCAGGTAGCGAGAATATCGGACGGCGCGCTGCTCATGCCGTTGAACAGCGCAAAGCTGCCGTCGCCATGGCGAAAAAATCGCAGCATCGGCATCATGCGGTCGATCGCATTCAGCAACGCCGGTGGCGGGGCGATATTGCGGGCGGCGAAAGTCTGCCGCAGCGGCAACAGATCGATCAGGAGCTCGATCAGCGCGCCGGGGTTGCGCGAGATATGGCCGCCATCGGGCAAGAATCTGCCGCTGCAATTCGTCGGACAGCTTTCGCGTGGCGGAGCGGATATGCCGCGCCTGATTGGCGAGGCAGAGCGAAGTGTAACACAGCGCGATCAGCACCTGCAGCCGCGGCACGCCATCGGGAATATCCAGCATGGTGTAGCGCAGATAGCGGATTTCACGCGTCAGCCCGCGCAGATAGCGGCGATAGAATTTGCCGTCGGTGTCGCCGAGCACCAACGGCGCCTGCGACAACAGCGAGATCACGCGGCGCGCCAGCACGTCGGCGCGGCGGCCGATGGGGCGTTTGCGCGTAGGATTGGAAATCCAGTCGTCGACCAGCGAGCGGGCATTGGCGCGGGTGATCGCGGTATCGGCGGCGCGCAGATGCCGCAGCCAGCCGAAGCCGAGCAGCGCCACTTCCCAGTCTTCCGACGGCGGTTCGAGATCGAAGATCGAGCGGCCGTGGCAGGTGACGATCTTGCCGGCGAACACGAACCGCCCGGCATAGACTTCGGCGGCGCGGGTGGCATCGGCGGTGCGCAGATCGTGCGGGGCGATGATGAGGCGGTCGGTACGGCCCGGCCACAGCCGCGACAACGCGACCGTGCTGCCACTGGCGCGCGACATCAGGTTCCGCACGAAGCGGCCCATGATCAGCGTTGATATGCGTCTGCGTTGAGCGACCGACACGCGCGCCTTAAATTGAAGAGAATTTTCGGCGAATCCTTTGTAATCCGGAAAAGTGGACAAAACACCACCGAGCTGGGCCGAATCGGCCGCGCCGCGCCAAAATAGCTTTAGTTGTCAGGATTTAACCAGCCGCGCCGCGTAGAAACCGTCGAGGCCGCCGAGCCGCGGATCGTCGTGCGGCAGATGGCAGGGCAGCGTGCGCAGATCGCCGTCCGGCGTCACGATCTCGTCAAGACCCGCGACTTCGCCGGCCTCGATCGGGTTCCGCCGTACGCCGGATTCGGCGGCCAGCAGCGCCGCGATAGCCTGCTCGCCCTCTTCCGGCTCGAGCGAACAGGTACAGTAGATCAGCGTGCCGCCCGGTTTCAGCAGAGCGACGGCCTTTTGCAGCAATCGCTGCTGCAGCGGCATCAGCGCGCCGATGTCGGTGTCCTGCCGCAGCCAGGCGACGTCGGGATGACGCCGGATCGTGCCGGTGGAAGAGCAGGGCGCATCGACCAGCACGCCATCGAAAGCTTCGCCGCTTGTGCTCTGCCATTCGGCGGCGTCGCTCACCGCGGTCTCGGCTTCGAGCGCCAGCCGCGCCAGATTGTCGCGCAGCCGCGCCACGCGCGTGGGCGAACGGTCGATCGCGGTGACGCGCGCGCCGGCCTGCGCGAGCTGCGCGGTCTTGCCGCCCGGCGCCGCGCAGAGATCGGCGACGGTCTTGTTCGCGATGTCGCCGAACAGCTTCACCGGAAGTGCTGCGGCCGCATCCTGCACCCACCATTGGCCCTCGGCGAAGCCGGGCAGCATCGTCACCGATCCCTGCAGCAACGTACGCACCGTGCCCGTCGGCAAGATCTCGCCGTGCAGCCGCGCCGCCCATTGCGCGGCGTCGGATTTCACCGTGAGGTCGAGCGACGGCTCATGGCTCAGCGCGGCCGCGACATCCTTTGCGACGCTCTCGCCGTAATGCGCGGCCCAGCGCGCCATCAGCCACGGCGGCAGGTCGAGCGCCTGCGACGCCACTTCGTCGATAAGCGGCTGGCCCTCACGCGCGCAACGGCGCAGCACCGCATTGATGAGGCCGGCATATTTGGCGGCGCGGCGGTCGGACTGCACCAGCCGCACCGACAGATCGACCGCGGCGTGATCCGGCACCTCCATCCAGAGAATTTGCGCGGCGCCGATCAACAGCGCGCTTTGCGCGCGCGGCGCATCGGTGGGAATTCCGCGGTCGAGCAGGCGCGACAGCACGTGGCCCAGCGTTCCCAACCGGCGCAGCACCGTCGCCACCAGCCGCCGCATAAGCGCGCGGTCGCGATCGGACAGGGTTTTCAGCGCGGGATGCGCGCCGCCGCCTTCGAGCTGTTCGTCGAGGGTGCGATGTTTATGCAGCACGCCGTCAAGGATATCCGCTGCAATTCGCCGCGCCGCGAGGCCGGGCACCTCGACGGGCGGTGCGAATCTGACAGGAGGCATGGACTTAAAAACATCGCTCGGAGAAAAAGCGCAGACTCACTGAGTCGTGTGGTCTTCGCGAGAAGAACACCTGTGTCATGTGAATATGCCAAATGTAAGAATCGGCGTAGCGTTCGTTGGTAGCTCAGACGCGTCAGTTCCGCGCGCTGGAAACCTCGATGACCCGCGATCCCGCAAAGCCGCCCCCGCCCTCTGATCCGGCCGCGCCGGCCCGCAAGCCGGTATCGCCGGCCGCGCAGCGCGCGCTCGCCGAAGCTGAGGCACGGCGCGCCGCAGCCGATGGGAAAGCTCAAGCCGCGCCAAAAGAATCCGGCGGGCCCAAGGGCCCCGAGCCCACGCGTTATGGCGACTGGGAGAACAAAGGCATCGCGTCGGATTTTTAATTATATTTTGACGACACAACCCTAGATTGCAACTTGCGGGGGATCACCAAATCTATTACTCTAGGAATATGTCCACATACCCAAGAATAAATACCTCGCATGCCCCCCATGGGATGTCGCGGCGCGCCTGGTTTTCGTCGGCGCTGCCTTGGGTGTTCATCGCCGGCGTCGTCGCAGGGACGATGCTGCCGATCCGGCAATGGACCACAAATCCCGCGCCGATTTCAGCGCCTTCGGTTTCCGCGCCCTCACCGGCGCTGCCTGACCATAGCGCGGTCTGGAGCCGCTCCGGCAATGCGCAGGTCCGGCACCCCGTCGATGTCATCAGGACGATCGACGGCGACACCTTCGAGGCGCAGGTGCATCTTTGGCCGGGCCTCGATATGAACACGCGGGTGCGGCTGCGCGGCATCGACGCGCCGGAGCTGAAGGCGGCGTGTCAGCAGGAATTGCGGATGGCGCAAGCTGCCGGCGACGCGTTGCGCGCCCTGCTCGAGGAGGGTGGTGTCACCATCTACAACATCGGACCCGACAAATATAACGGCCGCGTGGTCGCCGATGCCTCGTCATCGCGGACGCCGAACATCTCGGCCGCCTTGCTGGCCGCCGGCTTCGCGCGAAGTTACGGCGGCGGTCGCCGCAGCGGTTGGTGCGCGGGCGGATAGTGGCAAAGAAAAAGCCGCGCATTCGCGCGGCTTTTGAAGGCGTTGACGCTCAGGAGTTTAACGCGAAACCACCACCGACGTGCCGACCGAAACGCGCTGATAGAGATCGGTGATGTCGGCATTCAGCATGCGGATGCAGCCATACGACACGAAGCCGCCGATCGAGCCCGGGCTGTTGGTGCCGTGGATGGCATATTCGCCGCCAGCCAGTGTCATCGCGGCGACGCCCATCGGATTCTTCGACGAGCCGCCGGCAATCACGTTCGCCATGTGAGGCTTGTCTCGCCGCACTTCGGCCGGCGGCGACCATGCCGGATTGGTGTATTTGCCGTCGATGCGGGTGGCGCCGGCCCACTGCTTGCCGGCTCTGCCGACGCCGACCGGATAGCGCATCGCACGCCCCTGATCGAGAACCAGGTAAAGCCTGCGCTCGTTGGTCTTGACCACGATGGTCCCCGGCGAATAGTCGCCCCGGAAACCCACCACGTCAGGCCGTGCCTCGGCCTGCGTCGCGCTGAACAAACCTGCTCCGATGGTGGCCACCATCGCCATTGCGATTCTCAACGACATCGATCTCTCCATTGCCCCATTATTGGCTCAGCGTGACTCGCCACGCATTTTTAACCGAACTTCTCAACCGTCCGGTTTCCAAGAGGAGCCGTGAAGCCCCATCGGGGGCATTGAAAGAAAATGTTGCAAACAAAGTAAATGACTTGAAAACAACACTCGCCGGAAAACGTACCGGGAGCCGCCCTGATGCCTGACATTTGCGTGAGGACGCCCACCAGGTGAGCGTGAATAACGCCGGACCGCCGGCTTGCCGGTGGCGACGGCCTATCGCGCAAGCACGCTTGATCCGGCCGAGCCCCGTCCGGTGAGCGCAATGGTCTCGGTGCCGCCTCCTGCGACAGGAATTTCCAGCATGGCAGGCGGCCCTGCGACGATATGAAAGTTGCCGTCCGCCTTGCCACGCAGCGCGACCGATGAGGCCACCACCGGCATGCCATCGCGTATGTCCACAAACTGAACCGACCGGCGGTCGAGAGCCGGTATCGCGAGTGTATCCAGCGCCTCGCCGTCGCGCCTGAATGCCGCGGACATGAAAAGATCGCGCAAGCCGATGCGATGATTGCTGATGCCCGGCAGCGAGCCCAACAAGCGCAGCGATGCGCCGTCGAAATCCCAGAATTCGAGCCGGCCGACAACATGCGGCATGCGCACCAGCGCGATCTGCAGCCGCTTGGTATCGAAGAAATGTCCGGTCCCGGCCGGATTGAGCCACCGCTGCGGCCCGCCATTGCCGGGCGTCTCCGCGATGATGCGCAACGCGCCATCGCGCAAGCCGAGCACCGAAAGCGCCGATCCGGTATCCTGCCGCGAATGCACCAGCAGGATTTCGTTGCGTCCGTCTCCGTCGAGATCGACGATCCGGGGCTCGCGATCCTCAAACACCGAGTCGTCCGCCAGCGTCAGTTGGATTGTTCGGCCATCGGCGGTCAGCACGCGAACACCCGACGCTTCATGACGCGAACCGAGCACGAAATGCTTGTAGCGCGCCGTCGGACCGATCAGGCTGGCCTCGACGATGTCGCCGGTGGCGGCGCGCGCCACGCTTGCATCGGCCAAAGGTTGAGTGCGCCGGGTCTGCGCAACAGCGAAACCCGATAGCCCGGCGGATAGCGCCAGTTCCGTGACCAGCCCTGCAGCCAGACAACAAAAACGGCGACGTGCGTTCATGCCCCCGCGCGTTTGTTCTGGCGGTTCTTGACGAGGTCATCCACGACAGCCGGATCGGCCAGCGTCGAGGTGTCGCCCAAGCTCGACGGCTCGTCTTCGGCGATCTTGCGCAGGATGCGGCGCATGATCTTGCCGGAGCGCGTTTTGGGCAGCCCCGGCGCGAACTGGATCAGATCCGGCGAAGCGATCGGGCCGATGTCCTTGCGCACCCAAGCCACCAGTTCCTTACGCAACGCTTCGCTCGGCTCCTTGCCGGTCATCAGCGTCACATAAGCGTAGATGCCCTGGCCCTTGATGTCGTGCGGGTAGCCGACCACGGCGGCTTCCGATACCGCGTCATGCGCCACCAGCGAACTCTCGACTTCCGCGGTGCCCATGCGGTGGCCGGAGACGTTGATGACGTCGTCGACGCGGCCAGTGATCCAGTAATAACCGTCCGCGTCGCGGCGGCAGCCGTCGCCGGTAAAATACTTGCCCTTGTAGGTCGAGAAGTAAGTCTGCTCGAAGCGGGCGTGATCGCCGTACACCGTGCGCATCTGTCCGGGCCAGGATTTGGCGATGCACAGATTGCCCTGAGCTTCGCCCTCCATCACCTTGCCGTCGGCATCGACGATCTGTGGCACCACGCCGAAGAACGGGCGCGTCGCCGAACCCGGCTTGAGTTTTGTCGCGCCGGGCAGCGGGGTGATCAGAATGCCGCCGGTTTCGGTCTGCCACCAGGTGTCGACGATCGGGCAGCGCTCGTTACCGACGACGCGGTGATACCATTCCCACGCCTCGGGATTGATCGGTTCGCCCACCGAGCCCAGCAGCCGGAGGCTCTTGCGCGACGTGCTCTTCACCGGCTCGTCGCCAGCCTGCATCAGCGCGCGGATCGCGGTCGGCGCGGTGTAAAAGATGTTAACCTGATGCTTGTCGATCACGTCCCAGAAGCGCGACATCGACGGATAATTAGGCACGCCTTCGAACATCAGCGTGGTCGCGCCGTTCGCCAGCGGTCCGTAAAGGATGTAACTGTGCCCGGTCACCCAGCCGACATCCGCCGTGCACCAGTAGATGTCACCGTCGTGATAATCGAACACGTATTGATGCGTGAGCGACGCGAAGATCAGATAACCGGCCGAAGTGTGCAGCACGCCCTTGGGCTGGCCGGTCGATCCTGACGTGTAGAGGATGAACAGCGGATCCTCGGCGCTCATCGGCTCGCACGGACATTCCGCGGTCACCATCTCGGCTGCTTCGTGGTACCAGAAATCGCGCGTCGGATTCATATCGACCGGCGTTCCCGTTCGCTTCACCACTACGACCCAGTCGACGCCGCCCGCTTTCGCGATGGCCGCATCGACATTAGCCTTCAGCGGCACCTTCTTGCCGCCGCGTAGGCCCTCATCGGCCGTGATGACGATCTTCGATTGGCAGTCCGTGATGCGCTGGGCGAGCGAGTCCGGTGAGAAGCCGCCGAACACCACGGAATGAATAGCTCCGATCCGCGCGCAGGCCAGCATCGCGTAGGCGGCTTCCGGGATCATCGGCAGATAGATCGTGACGCGGTCGCCCTTCGCAACGTTGCGGGTGCGCAGGATGTTGGCGAACCTGCAGACCTCGTCGTGCAGTTCGCGATAGGTGATGTGCTTTGATTCTGAGGGGTCGTCGCCTTCCCAGATGATCGCCGTCTTGTCGCCGCGCGTTTCCAGATGACGGTCGATGCAGTTCCATGCGACGTTGACAACGCCATCCTCGAACCATTTGATCGAGATATCGCCCGGTGCGAACGAGGTATTCTCGACCTTGGTGAAAGGCTCGATCCAGTCGATGCGCTTGGCCTGCTCGGCCCAGAATCCATCGGAATCGGTGATGGAGCGGCCATACATCTCATGATATCGGGCGTCGTCGATCCAGGCGCGGCCAGCCACGTCAGCGGGCACATCGTAAATCTTGTCGGACATCCACCACTCCCCAACGCCCGGCACTCGGTGACCCGGGCACTAAGCCTGTTATTTTACAAACGATTATGCGTCGCCGCCGACGGTCGCGACAAGCCGGACCTTGGTCGAGTTGCATGCCCAGCCAAGCCGCACGCCCGGTCACGATCGCGTTTCGCGCGCGATCAATCATCAATACCGGCCGAATTTCAAGCCCGAACGGTAACTAATAACCGCAGCGTCTCTTCATCAGGACTCGCCTTTCCTGCCGCGACCGCCTAAATGCGCCCCGGGCGCGTCGCGTCCCGGAACTAAAAGCCGGTCGCCGGGATTACACGAAAAGCGCCGCGTGAGTGCAAGGCTATGATGGATCAACAGAATTTCGAGGCAGCGCGGCCGGAGGCGGCCGATCCCGCCGTTGCGCTTGCCGAAGCGCTCGGTCAGGCGCCCCATCAGCAGCCCAAAAAGCCAGAACTGGCCGGCAAAACCTCTGTTGAGTCTCTTGCGACTGAGCTCGGTCTAACGCTCGGCGACCAGGAGGAATTGACCATCCGCCGCGTCAAGCGCGGCAAGGCCTACTCATTTGTCCGCGCCAACGGCACCATCGTCAAGGACCCCGCCACGACACGGCGGCTGAAAGCCATGGCAATGCCTCCCGCCTATGTCGAGGTCCGGTATTCACCCGATCCCAGTTCACATCTGCAGGCCGTGGGTTACGATGCCGCCGGCAGGCTGCAATACCGCTATCACTCGGATTGGGAGAAGGTTCGCGAGCAGCGCAAGGCCCATCGGCTGGCGCGGCTGGTCGCGGCACTGCCGAAAATACGCCGCCACGTCTCGGCGCATCTGTCCGGCGACGAACCGACCCGCGAGTTCGCGCTCGCCGCCGTGATCGAATTGATCGCGCGCACCGCAATTCGGCCTGGCAACAAATCCTATGCGCGGCTCAACGGCACCCGCGGTGCGACGACATTGCTGAAATCCAATGTCCTCGTCGAGGACGATTGCGTGGTGCTGACATTCAAGGCCAAGGGCGGCAAAGCCGTGCGCAAGGAATGCGAAGCGTCGAAACTCGTGCGTGCACTGAGCATCCTGCGCACCGTTCCCGGTAAGCGCATGTTTCAGTACAGGGACGCCGCCGGCAACGTTCGCACCGTCAGCACCAGCACGGTCAATGCTTTCCTGCGCGAGATCGCCGGCATCAAGATTTCGCTGAAGGATTTCCGCACGCTGATGGCGTCCGCCGTCGTGCTGGAATCGCTGTCGCGGATTTCACCCGCCGAAAGCGCGCGTGGGCGCAAGAGACAGGTGCTGGAGGCGGTTCGCGCCGCCGCCGACGAATTGTCGAACACGCCCGCGATCTGCCGCAAAAGTTATGTGCACGACACCATCGTCACCGCGTTCGAGGACGGCATTCTCGAGCGGTTCGCCGCGACCATGAAGGGCTATCGCTCGCAATCGAAGCGCGAGCAGCTTCTGGCGCAGGTTGTGGCGACCGCCGCGGCGTAAGGTTTCTTCCGTCATTGCGAGAAGCGCTTGCGACGAAGCAATCCAGTTCTTTGGTGTTTCTCTGGATTGCTTCGCTTCGCTCGCAATGACGGCAATTCTCACACCCCGCCCATCTTGCAGACGATCTTCCATTCCTCCGGCGTCACCGGCTGCACCGACAGCCGCGAATATTTCACCAGCGCCATCTCGACCAATCGTTTATCGGCCTTGATCGCGGCCATCGTCACCGGCGTCTTCAGCGGCTTGTCGGCCTTGATGTCGACGCAGACGAATTTGCCGGAGGCGTCGCTCGGGTCGGGATAGGCTTCGCGGATGATTTCGGCGATCCCCACGATGTCCTTGCCTTCGTTGGAATGATAGAAGAAGGCGCGGTCGCCCTTCTTCATCTTCACCAGATTCTGCCGCGCGGTGAAGTTGCGCACGCCGGTCCATGCTTCGCCCTCGGCGCCCTTCGCGACTTGCTGATCCCACGACCAGCTCGAAGGCTCCGATTTCACCAGCCAGTAGTTCATCGCTATTCCTCCGCCTTAAACGGCCGCGTCAGCAGGCTTTCGATGGCTTCGTCGATCGACAATGCGCCGCTCAGGATTGCCGCCACGGCTGCAGATACCGGCAACTCGACATTTTTTGAAGCGGCCAGTTCGATCAGCACCGGTGCGGTGAATTCGCCCTCGGCAAGCTTGTCTCGCGGCGCAGTCTCGCCACGTCCCAAGGCCACGCCGAGCGAAAAATTTCGCGATTGCACGCTGGTGCAAGTCAGCAGCAAATCGCCCAGACCTGACAGCCCTGCAAGCGTCTCGTTGCGCGCGCCGCAAGCGCGCCCGAGCCGCATCAACTCGCTGAAGGCACGCGTCGTCAACGCCGCCTGGGCCGAAGCGCCCAATCGTTTGCCGGCGACAATTTCCGCCGCGATCGCAAGGACGTTCTTCGCGGCACCGCCGATCTCGACGCCGCGCACATCAGACGTGTGATAGGGGCGGAAGGTGGCAGAGCCCAGCGCTCGAGCCCACGCGCCTGCCAGTGATTCGTCCTTCGCAGCCAGTGTCACCGCGGTCGGTAACCCCCGCGCGACATCATCGGCAAAACTCGGGCCTGAGAGAATGCCGGGGGTCGCTTCGGATGCTACTTCGGCAATGACTTGCGTCATGAATTGATGGGTGCCGCGCTCGATGCCCTTGGCGCAGGCGATGACTGGCGTTTGTGCGGCGAGGCAAGGCACCAACGCGGTCACAGCCTCGCGCAGAGTTTGCGCCGGCACCGCGAGAAGAATAATGTCCGCTCCCGCGGCGCTCGCGAGATCATTCGTCACGGCGATAGCAGCATCAAGCCGCACACCGGGCAGCCGTGCATTCTCCCGTGTCGCATTGATATGCGCGGCGCTCGCGGCGTCGCGGGCGTAGAGTATCACCTCGCGGCCCGCGCGTGCGGCAATACTCGCAAGCGCGGTGCCCCATGCGCCGGCGCCGATCACCGCGACTGATCTATATGAGCGCACCACGACCGCCCTCCGCTCAGAACGCGGCGCGGGTGTTGGCGAAGCCCGCGGGCGCGGTTGCGTTGGCGTCGAGCAGCCAGCGCGCGCGGGGCGGCGCATCCATTGGATCGGTCAGTCCCAGTGCAAGACGCTCAGCACCCGCCCATGCGATCATCGCGCCGTTGTCGGTGCACAGCGCCGGCGGCGGAATCACAAGCACGGTCTGCGCCTTCGCAGCAACATCCTGCAGTGCCGCCCGGATGGCATGGTTGGCTGCAACGCCGCCCGCCGCCACCAACCCTTGCGGCGCGCCGAACCGCTCGTGAAACAACCGCAAGCCGACGCTCAAGCGGTCGGCCGTCGAATTCCATCACCGCGGCTTGAAATCCCGCGCAGAGATCGCTGATATCCTGCGGTCCGATTTGCGCCAGCCGGCTGGCTTCGTTGCGGACGGCGGTCTTCAATCCCGACAGCGAAAAATTCGCATCTGCACGCCCGAGCATCGGCCGCGGAAAATTGAACCGTTTCGGATCGCCGCTGGCTGCCGCCTGCTCGACCTGCGGTCCGCCGGGATACGGCAGCCCCAGCATCTTCGCGACCTTGTCGAAGGCCTCGCCCATCGCATCATCGACGGTCGTGCCGAGCCGCACATAATTGCCGACGCCGAGCACGGCGACGATCTGGGTGTGGCCGCCCGACGCCAGAAACAGGCAATAGGGAAACGCAAGTCCGTCAGTCAGACGCGGCGTCAGCGCATGGGCTTCTAGATGATTGACGGCGATCAGCGGCGTGTCATGCACCATCGCTATCGCCTTGGCAGTGGTGAGGCCGACGATGACGCCGCCGATCAGGCCCGGACCCGCGGCCGCGGCGACGCCGGAGAGTTGCGCGAAACCGACCCCGGCATGCCGCATCGCGGTCGCAACAATGCCGTCGAGGACTTCGACGTGGGCGCGTGCGGCGATTTCCGGCACCACGCCGCCAAATCGCGCATGCTCCTCGATCTGCGAGCGCACGATGTCGGACAAAATCCGGCCGCTGCCGTCATTGCGGCGCTCCACCACCGCGGCTGCGGTTTCATCGCAGGTGGTCTCGATCCCAAGAACGAGAGTTGTCTCCACCATCGGCCTTTCGCGCTCCACTTCTAGGCCCTTGCGTTGCCGGTCAAACCGGCGTTTTCCTCTGCTCACGTAACATCATGATGTCGCGGCGTGCAATCGTGCGCTGGAACAGGCGCGGGGCCAAGAACTTAAAACGAATGGCCATTCTCATCACGCGCCCGCAACCCGATATCGAGGCCACCGCCGCGGCGTTGCGCGCGCGGGGCTTCGCGGTGTTGCTGGCGCCGATGCTGCGGTTTGAACCGGTCGCATTCTTTGACGACCCCGAGGTGCGCTACGGCGCCATCATCGTCACCAGCGCCAACGCGCTGCGCGCCATCGAAGCCCATCTCGCCGGCAGCCGGCTTCTTGAACTGCCGCTGTTCGCGGTCGGCGAGCACACCGCCGAAGCCGCCCGCCGCGCCGGCTTTAATCATGTCATCGTCGCCAATGGCGATGCCGCGGCGCTGCGCGACCTGATGAGCGCCAGCGTGAAGGCGAAGACCCTGAAGAAATCCGCCACGCTGCTTTATCTCGCTGGTGCGGATCTGGCGCGCGACCTTGCCGGCGAACTTGGCGAACGAGGCTTTGATGTGGTCACGCATACCACCTACCGGATGATTCCCGTCGCAACGCTTCCGCAGGAAATCCGCGACGCCTTCGCAGCCAACAAGGTCGATGCGGTGCTGCACTATTCCCGGCGTAGCGTGCGTGCGTTTCTGGATGCGGCGCGCGCAGCCGGCACCGAAATTTCCGCCCTGGCGCTGCCGCAATGCTGCATTTCCGATGCCGTGGCCGCGATCGTGCGCGATGCCGGCGCGGCGCACGTCGTGGTGGCGCAATCGCCGGACGAAAACGCCTTGTTCGAAACGCTCAGCCGTGCGTTACAACCGATATCGCGCTAATACAGCTTTTCGAACCCGGCGACGTTCGTTGCCATGACAGGGAACTTTGGCGATGGCCGACGAAAGGCCCCAGGAAAATCTTCAGGACAGCTCTGAAGATAGCGGCCTTGCCGCGCATCCGGACCGGCCGAGGCGCGCGGCGCCTACGCTCGACCTCGATGCCACGGAAGTCTCGGACCAGACGATGAATACCAACGCCGATGCGGAGCGGCCCGAACGGGTGCGCCGGCCGATGGCAGATGCGGTCTCGGCTGCAATCATTTCGACGATTTTCGGCGGCAGCGCAGCGGCGCTGGTGATCGCAGCCGCCTGGTGGACCGGATGGCTGGCGCAGAAGACCCCACCACCGCCGACCGCGCTTCCGGTCCATACCGCGGCGATCGATGCGCTCGCGGCCCGCGTCGCCAAAATTGAAGCCAGCGTCAAGACGCCTTCTGCGGCGGTGCCAGATCCGGCCATTGCGGCGCGGATCGGCGCGACCGAAAAATCGTTGGAATCCGTCCGCGCTGAACTCGCCGCTTCCCATGCGCAATCGGAGAAGCTCGCGAGCGCGGTGAACGAAATGAAATTCGCGCCCCATGATTCGTCGCCGCCATCGCCCGTGCCGCCGCCGCCAACCGACCTTTCTCCGATCAACGATCGCATTGCCCAACTCGAAAGCAGTATCAATGCGGTTGCGGCGCAGGCCGCCCAACCGAAAGCCCCGCCGCCGGCAGCGAGCGATATTCCGCTTCGGCGCGTCGTCGCCGCGGCCTTGCTGGATATGTCGGTACGGCAAGGCGAACCCTATGCCGCAGCGCTGTCGACGGCGAAATCGCTTGCAGCGAATGCGGATGTCTTGAGGCCGCTGGAGCCGTTTGCTGCCTCGGGTGTGCCAAGCGCCAGCGCCATGGGCCGCGAACTGCTCGCAATGACCCCTAACGTGTCGCCGCCTGCGCAGGAGCATTCCGTCACCGGATCGATCGTCGATCGCCTCGAAGCCGGCGCGGCCCGGCTGGTTCGCATCCAGCGCACCGACGTCCCCATCGGCATCGATCGCAATGCGATCGTGGCTCGTGCGAACGCAGCCGCGCAACGCAACGAGATCGCCGAAGCGCGGCGCGAATTGAATACACTTAGCCCGCCCGATCGCACCGCCGTGCAGCCATGGATCGACAAGGCCGATGCACGCGACGCCGCGCTGGCGACTTCGCGTCAGTTCGCGGCCGACATGATGGCGGCACTTTCCAAACCCGCGCCTTAAGGTTTCCGATGGTTCGCATCATTCTGTTTCTACTGCTGATCGCGTTTGCCGCAGCGGGCGCGGCGTGGGTTGCCGAACAGCCTGGCGACGTTGCGCTGTCGTGGCGCGCGTGGCGCATCGAGACTTCGCTGCCGGTGTTCGTTCTGGCGCTCGGCATAGCCGTCGCCGCGGCGATGCTGGCGTGGAGCGTCCTGCGCGGGCTCTGGCGCACGCCGCACCGAATCAAGAAGCGGCGGCATGAGAAGCGGCGCGCCCGCGGCCGACACGCCATCACCCATGGCCTGCTCGCCATCGGCCACGGCGATTCCAGTGCGGCGCGCGCGCATGCCGACGTCGCGAGGCGTCACGCGGAACACGATCCGCTGGCGCTGCTGCTGACCGCGCAGTCCGCGCAGCTCGAAGGCGACCGCGAGAGCGCGCAACGCGCATTCCGCGCCATGGCCGAACGCGACGATACGAGACTCTTGGGATTGCGAGGGCTGTTCATCGAAGCGCAGCGCTCGGATGATGCGCACGCCGCGCAGGCCATCGCCGAACAAACGCTGAAGGTGTCGCCGGGATCGGCATGGGCCGCGCAGGCCGTGCTGGGGTTTCGCTGCGCCGGCGGCGACTGGTCGGGCGCGTTGTCGATCCTCGATAATAATCTTGCAGCGGGTCTGATCGACAAGCATGCCTACCGGCGGCAGCGCGCCGTCTTGTTGACCGCGCGCGCGCTCGAGCTTGAACATCACGATCGCGATTTGTCGCGGGAGACCGCGATGGAAGCGGTGAAGCTCGCACCGACGCTGGTGCCTGCCGCGGTGCTGGCGAGCAAATTCTTGAGCGAATCGCACCAGATCAGGCGCGCGATGCGGATCGTGGAAGCCGCATGGCAGGCGCATCCACATCCCGATCTCGCGGACGCCTATGCGCACGTCAAGCTCGGCGATTCCGCGCGGCAGCGGCTGGTCCGCACCGAAACGCTCGCCGCCAAAGCGCCCGGCCATATCGAGAGCGCGCTGGCGCTGGCGCGCGCGTCGATCGACGCCAGCGAATTCACGCGCGCGCGCGAGGCGCTTGCGCCGTTCACCGATGCACCGACGCAACGGGTGGCGATGCTGATGGCGGAAATCGAGCGCACCGAGCACGGCGACTCAGGCCGAGCCCGGGCGTGGACGCGCCGCGCGGTTCGCGCGCTGCACGATCCGGTGTGGACCGCGGACGGCTACGTGTCCGAGGTCTGGCGGGCAGTTTCTCCGGTCACCGGGCGGCTCGATGCCTTCGAATGGAAGGCGCCGCTCGCCTCGCTGCCGTCGCATAAAAGCGCGACCATCGAATCCGAGGATTTCGAATCCGAGATGTTGCGTGAGACCGTGCTGGCGCCGCCACGCGCCGGGCCTCTCGCTGCCGAAGACGTTTCAGAAACGCCGGCCAATCCTGCGACGCAGGATAATTCGCCGGATGCACCGTCCGACCTCGCCTCCGGTAGTGTCGAAATCTGCGGCGCCGTTGCCCGCAACAGCTTCTGTTTCGCCGCCGCGAGCCGAGCCCGTCCCGCCTCCAGCGCCGCTGTTCCGTTCGCGCTCTGATATTGCGAAGCCCGCAAGCGCCAGAATCCCCGCGGTAATTCCGATCCTGCATGCGCCTGACGATCCCGGCATCGATGACGAAATCCCGAGCGACGAATTCGCGGAAACGACGCATCCGGTACAAGGCCAGGCCAGCGGCTGGCGCGGTTTTCTCTCACGCTGGGGAGGCTGAACGGGCGTTGCGCTGGACGCGTTTTTCTTGCAAAGCCGTGCGCCGCCCGATATCAGGGGCAAGCGTTTTCGGGCCAATTTCCGAGGGCGCGCATGGACCGCCGCAATAGCTCAGTTGGTAGAGCACGTCATTCGTAATGACGGGGTCACAGGTTCGAAGTCCTGTTTGCGGCACCAAAGACTTAGCGGGTGTGCAATTTTACGAAAAAGGAGCCGGTGACGGCTGGGTGACGGCAGCGTCACTGGGGTATTTCGGCCTAACCATGTTGACGACCAATACTCAACGTACTATCTGAAAGTCAGTTCTCGCGGCCCGCCCTCCTTGTGCCCGTCGAATGCCGTTCGTTTTTACGGCCAGCTTTGACAGGATGCCGGTCTTCCCCGGTAAGTGGCGACGGACCCGCGTGAAGCCTCCCGAGATGCCGCGTCCCCCTCGGCACGGGAATAGGGCCAGTCGCACATGCAAGGCGATGGGTAACTCCAAATTCTGGAGTGCCGTCGTCATGGCTTCTGAAACAGAAATCTATTTGAAAACCAACCAGGTTCGCGAACGCTACGGCAATTGCAGCGCGATGTGGATTGAACGCCGCATGAAAAACAGCGGCTTTCCGCCGCCGGTCCATTTCGGCGTCCTACGCTTCTGGCGCCTATCCGATCTTACTGCCTGGGAGGCCGAGGAGATCAGGGCCGCGCGGACGAAACCGCCACACGACATCACTCTTGCTCACACGCCGCAAGCTCGCGCTAAGGCGCGTCGGACGAAGTACGCACATGCGGCGGTGCCGTGATGTTTACGGTGTATTGCCTTGCGGGAGCACGGCCTTGCCAAGGTCGGGGTCGAGGGTTCGAATCCCTTCGCCCGCTCCAGAACTTAGCCAACCTTAAGACGGTCGGTTAATACTGCAGGGATAACGCTTGGGGTAACAACATTCCTCACAGCGTGAAGTCTGACGCAACTTAGCTAGCATCTAAGACCGCAGAAGCGCCAAGGGGTCGCAGGTTCGATCCCTGTCGCGTCCACCACCCAGTCCGTCGCGATGAACTCTTGCAGGCACGAGCGTATTTGTCCCGCGCAATGCGGCCTTTTTGACTTCCTCCGGTCTCCGGTGCTGTCTCCGCGACGACAAAACTCAAGTTTTTGCCGTCGGTCTCCGCATCGAAAAATTCCGTTCCTGGGAAACGTGGAGACCCGGTTCGATGACTGGGTGCTTGGCGGTCATTTTTAGTCTCCTGTCTACGAGCTCGCGAAGTGAACAAGCCGGAGCGCTTGTCCCGGCAATTGGTCGGAACATCGTCCCGGGGGTCCACTATCGGTCAGGGCGGGATTATTGAGGATTCAGTCCAAGCACCTCGAACTGGCGGCCCCATTCGGGTGGAGCGTCGCGAAGGCGTTCGAACTCCGATGCCACGGGGCAGGCGGCCTTCAACAGCAGCCCGCACCAGATCGGGTGCGAGGAAGGCGAGCGAGATCGTCATGTTGACGTGACGGACGCTGCACTGTTCGCGGACGGCTATCTGTTCAACATCAGTGATCGATCCGGAGACGATCTCATCCAGCCATCGACGTCCCCGAGCGATGGCGTTAACGAGGCGCCCGCGTCGCTCAGCCCGCTCCGGTCTGACATCGCGCCGGGATCTTCGTCACTGGTGCGGTCCAGAACCTGCCGCGCTGCCATGATCAAGATCGCCGAAGCGATCGGCCTGCAGCCGGTATGCAATGATGGCGAACAGCAGATGCCCGGGGAGGTGCAACGCCGCCGATCCCCCGAACACACTTCGCCATCTCGCGCGCAATCCGCTGAGATCGAGGCCGCGCAGATGCGCGATCTCGTCTTCGACGGAAATCCTGGTAGCGATGCGACTGACACGACGCTTTCCGCCCATTGCGTCATGCCGCCTGCTTGATGCGATCAGCCGCAATGAGGCGTTCTTACCGTCCTTCACGCGGTAGACCCGGCCTTTGTCCGTTTGTTCGGAGACAAGATTGAGCCCGAGCTTTTTGCGAACGACACCGGCAAGAAATCCCCGCACCGAATGCTGCTGCCAGTCCGTCACTGCCATGATCGCGGCGACTGTTGTACCGGCAGGTAACGCAGCATTGCGAGGATGCGCGCATGCTTTGTGTCGGCGGTTTGCCGACTCTTTTTTGTTTGAAAGAGATGCTGGTTGTCCGCGCGATTTTGAGCTTGTGGTAAGCCGCGAGCGCGTAACTCTCGAAGCTTTGCCGCAGAAGTTCGACTTGTAGCTTTGGCCTTCGCTTCGGACTTAGTCATGAAATCCTCTGAGGTTCGCGCGACGCCATCCGCCGCACCACCTCAGCCCCGCCTGGCAACATCGCCGGCAGGGCAGGATACCCGAAGCAGGCCTTAGCGCCCGAGGACCGCCATAGCAACGCTCCATTCACGCAGAATGCCAGTCCTATTCTGAGCAATAAGATTGCTCATTCGCTGCGACGGTTCCCCTCACGCAGATATTCCGCTCACTTTCTTTGCGCGGCTGTTTTGGTGCGGACGCAACGGTCGATAACGGTAGCGACACAGCGCGCCGAGAGTAAAACAGCTAATCGGATTTCCACCCGGGAGGAGATCAGTGCTTATATTGCTGTGGGGGTCGATCTGCCCATCAATGGCCGAGGGCGTGCCCAAGTCTCACGGCTGCACTTTCTGCGTGCGGAAGGTCGATGATCCCGTAGTTTGCAAATCGGTGACCTTGCGTTCGGGGAACGCGGGCTCACGTTTAGGTTAGCGTTTGAAATGTCTTCCAAAAGGCCGGAGGCGGAGAGAGCATCGGAGCCCGGTGTTGACGAAAACGGTGCCATTGTTGAAATGGTGCGCCAGGGCATTCTAAAGGCCCGCGAAAAGCTGATTGACCTCAGCCTTCGAAATGGCATGTTGAACTACCGCCATCGAATCCTCCAGCCGTCATGTTCGCGTCGTGCATCAATTGCCGAGCGCGGTCGTAGAATGCCTCGCCTCCGAGAAGAGCATCGATCTCGTGCCGTTACCCCCGGTCGAGACCATACCTCGCGATGAGGAAACCGATGTCTTCCGTGCGGCGTTGAGGGACGCCAAGGCAGTCGACCCCGAATGGCTTGCGGCGGAAGACGCAAAGCGCGCTGCGGCAGCCGGCGCCGCAGCAAGGACAAGGCTGCCGAGCGTTCGCTGCGGGACCGTGTGCGCGTGCAGCTCGGCATGCAGGAATGGCAGGCCGCGACGGATCCCAAGGTCCGTGCTCAGGAACTCGGAATTGATCCGTCCTATGATCTCAAGGATGGAGTAATCAGCGGGGATGCATCTTCGGGGTATCCTAAGCTTCAAACTCTGTTCTTCCCCGACCGGCTGGAGCCGAAGCTTTCTGCGATCCATGCGGCCGCGCGCACCTTGCAGGAAGACGCCGGCATCAGCGCGCTATCGTGCGCGGTAGGCTTCCTGGAATGGTACGAAACCGACGACGGTCCGACAGCCGCCTTCGCACCACTCTTGTTGCTGCCGATCAACATGGAGAAGCGCGTCTTCGGAGGCGAGTACGTCTTCTCTATCGTCGGCCGAGACGACGATGAGACGACGAATGTCGCGCTTCGCGAGAAGCTGCGGCAGCATGGGATCGATCTCCCGAATATGATCCGGAGCAGGGCGCCGAGCATTATCTCGCTTCGGTCACCAATGCAGTACGCAACCGCCCGCGCTGGCGCGTACGACGGTGGGTTACGATCGGGATCTTCTCGTTCTCGCGGCAGGCGATGTGGACCGATCTCGACCCGGAGCGTTGGCCAGCCGCGGTAAGGCCGGAACGACACCTTCTGCTTCAACAGATCTATGGTGACGCGCCGGTCGGAGACCTGAATACGCTCGCCCCGGTGCACGACATCGATCATCCGGAGGTCGAGCTCCAAGCGCCGGTGCTCGTGACCGATGCCGACGCCTCGCAGGTGAGCGCCGTGATTGACGCGGCCGCCGGGAACAGCCTCGTGATTCAAGGGCCGCCTGGCACGGGAAAGTCGCAGACCATCACCAACATCATCGCGAATGCGGTCTGGCAGGGAAAGTCGATCCTCTTCGTATCCGAGAAGATGGCGGCCCTTGGGGTGGTGAAGGATCGGCTGGATCACATGGGGCTCGGTCTTTTTTGTCTTGAGGTTCATTCCGCCAAAGCGTCGAAGGCGCAGGTTCTCAAGGCCTTGAAGGAGCGCATGGATGCGGGCCGTGTCCGCTCCAACGCCGAGGAAATCGAACGCGCAAAAACGGCGCTGCAGGAAGCGCGTCAGCGGCTGACGGACTACGCCGGCGTGATCAATGCCCCGGCGGGCGATACCGGCCTCACGACGCACGATATCCTTTGGGGCGATGCCAGCCGCGGGACGCTGCCGGCCGGCGTGCCTGCGTCGGCCCTCGATTTTCGGTTTCCCGATGCGGTCTCCATCGACCGCTTCAGACTGCGTGAGCTCGTAAGTGCGGGGAAAGCACTGGACGACCAAGCGGCCGCCATGGGAGCCTTTTCGGAGCCTGCGCGTCAGCCGTGGCGCGGCGTCGGCAATCTCAACATCACTCGCTTTGACCGGACCAGGGCGATCGAAGCCGTGCAGGAGTGGTCGTCCGCTCTCGCCGACTTGCTGCAAGCAGTACGGGCCATCCGTGCCGCCACGCAATGGGAAGGGATCGATACGACAGAAGCCGCTAGGCAAGCGGTTCAACTCATCCGGGCGCTGCCGCCCCCGAACCGAAGATCGCCTGCGGGTTGCTGCCCAGGATGCTGGATCCATCGTCTGCGGCTGCATTATCGCGGTGGGCCGATTTGGTGCTATCGGCGCGCCAATTCGAGGCGTCGACCGATGCGATCTGCGAACGCGAAAAAATGCAATCCTCGCTGGGTGGCGTTCGGGCGTTGCTCAAGGCGGCCGAAACCCTCGAGGTGGACAGGCGCGACGCTGGACGAACTAGCAGGGATTCATGCGAAGTCCCGCGTTCGCGCCAAGGAGCTTGCCGGCGCCGTCCGTTTGATGCGGCAAGTCTTGAGTGTTACGGACCGCGATCCGGCAGCCGGCCTCGACGTCCGAGCCGAGGCACTCGCGGCGAGCTTCCTCCGCAACGTTCAGGCCTTTCCCCACGCCAAGGCCCACTTACGCTCGATGCGCTTGGCCGAAGACGGCGTGCTGGAAGACATTCGGGTTGCGCACGGATTTGCGACAGCGGCTTCCGACGCGGCCTCCGAAGCGGAGTTCGGCGAACCGCCTTCGGCCGCCCTTGCGGCATCGCTCCCGAGCGCCCGGGAAATGCGCGCGGCCGCTGCTGTCATCAAGAGCACCTCGTTTGTCGGGAGGTTCTTCAGCGGCGAGGGGCGGCGGGCCAAGGCCACCTGGCGACAGAGCTTCCCTGGCGAGAAGATGTCCGGATCGAGCGCCGTACGGCTCGTTGCGGCGGCCAAGTGGAAGGAAGGGCTGGAGTCGCTCGAAGGCTGTTTGACTGCCAAGGACGCCATAGCCTCCCATTGGCGGGGAAGTGCCACACCCTTCGCAGACATTTTGGCCGTGGGCGAATGGATGCGGGCCGTTCAAAAAGTGACTCCGGCTGCCGTGGAGGGCGCGCGGACCTTGCGGCGGTTGTTGTTCGATGGCGCTTCGGAGGACATCAGGAACTTGGCCGAGGCCGCCAGTAGTGCCGAAGCGATGGACCTGATCGGGATCTTCGGTGCGTGCTACGCGAAGCAAAGCACCGTCAGCGAAGAGGCCCGGCGCGAGTCTGACCGCGTCAACCGAATGGGAGGGTTGATTGAGCAGGCGAATGCGAGTGGCCTTAGGCCCGGCGTTGCCGTTGGAAAACTCAGCGAGGCGATGACGAGCCTTGCCCACGGGTTGGAATGCCGGGCCGCGATTGCATCGCAACGAACCGACGCGATCGCGGTCGGCGAAGCGTCAGCCGAAAACGAACCCGCTCAGGCGCTCTCAGTTCAAGTAACGCTCGCGCGTGCAAGACAAATCGGCGGAGCCGGGCTTCCCGCCGTTGTCGTGAAATGGCTGTTTCATCCGGACCATGTCTCACGCACCGAAATGCTTTCGCAGATGGCGTCGGCGGTCGAAAGGGCCCTCGAGGCAGAAGGCTCGGCCCGCGAGCGGGCGGATGCCCTGCTGCAGATCGATGCGGTCTCGTGGTCCGGTGGGCCGTTCACGGTTGTCCCGATCGAACGACTGCTGGAAAAGGCGCAGCGTGCGGTGCAGGCGCCTGACAGTCTCGAGAAGCAGATCACGCTGCTCGCGACCGAGGACGAGGCGCGTCGACTGGGACTCGGCGACCTGATCGCCGCCTGGAGCAAAGAGGGATTGCGATATCAAGGCGTATCATGGACGGTCGAAGCCGCATTCTACCGTTCGGCGGCCGCGCATCTGATGCGCGAGCAGCCGGCCCTTGCGCGGCATACCGGAAGCACGCACGAGCAGGTTCGCAAGAGGTTCCAGGAACTCGACAAGGAAATCCTTTCGCTGAACCGTCGCCTGGTGGCAGCGAAGCTCTTCGCCCGGCAGGTGCCGGTAGGACAGCGCGCCCAGTCGACGCGCGACTATACCGACAATCAGATGCTCGATCACCAGACGAGCCTGCAGAAGCCGCGCATCGCGCTCCGCCGGCTGTTCGGCAATGCCGGTGCCGCCATCCGCGCCTACAAGCCCTGCATCATGATGAGCCCGATGTCGGTCGCGCAGTATCTCGAACCGGGCAAGCACCGCTTCGACGTCCTGATCATCGATGAAGCCTCGCAGATGCGTCCTGAAGATGCGCTTGGCGCGCTGATCCGCTGCGCGCAGGCGGTGGTGGTGGGTGACCCCGAACAGTTGCCGCCGAGCGACTTCTTCGTCGCGGCGGAAACCCGCGACGAAGAGGAGATCGAGGATTCTCCGGAAGAGTCCATTCTCGAACTGGGACGGCGCTGCTGGCGTCCGATGCGAATGCTGGGAGTTCACTACCGCTCGCGTCATCAATCGCTGATCGCCTATTCCAACCGCGAGTTCTATGACGACCGGCTGCTCGTCTATCCGAGCCCGGTCCTGGACGATCCCGACTTCGGAGTTACCTGTCAAAGGGTCGCCGATGGCGGGTACGAGGCCGGCCAAGGCCGCAATCCGTTGGAAGCCCGAGCGATCGTGGCCGAGGCAGCGGCTCTCATGAGGAGGCGGATCGATCGATCCATCGGCATCGTCGCGGTCAATAAGGCGCAAAGCGAGCTGATCGAGACGTTGATGGACGAAGTCGCGGCGTCCGATCCCGAGATCCAGGCCTATCGCCAGCGCTGGGACGATACGCTTGAGTCGTTCTTCGTGAAGAACCTGGAAAACGTGCAGGGCGACGAGCGCGACATAATCCTGGTCTCCACCGTCTACGGCAGAACGGCCGAAGGCATTTTCCATCAGAATTTCGGACCCATCAACAAGGCCTATGGGCATCGCCGTCTGAACGTACTATTCACGCGCGCAAAGCGCAGGCTGGCGCTGTTTACCTCCCTTGACCCATCGCAGATCCTGACCGAGGGCAAACAGCGCGGTGTGCGCGTCCTCAAAGAATTCCTAGAGTACGCCGCGAGCGGTACGATCCAGCACGGGCGGCAGACGGGGCAGGAGCCGGACAGCGACTTCGAGC
>CAWBXE010000019.1:0-12663 GCA_963792715.1 uncultured Alphaproteobacteria bacterium
ACGGCCGCGTCTGCCCGGTGCCGTGAACGCGATATTTGAAGCTGGTCAGTTGCTCGGCGCCGACCGGGCCGCGGGCGTGGAACTTGCCGGTGGCGATGCCGATCTCGGCGCCGAAGCCGAACTCGCCGCCGTCGGCGAATTGCGTCGAGGCGTTGTGCAGCACGATCGCGAATCGACCTCGTTGAGGAATTTTTCCGCGGCGTTGTTGTCCTCGGTCACGATCGCATCGGTGTGGTGCGAGCCGTGATTGGCGATATGCGCCAGCGCCTCGTCGAGCCCGTCGACGACGCGCGCGGCGATGATCGCGTCTTCGTATTCGGTGTCCCAGTCTTCGTCGGACGCGGGTTTGACGCGGGCATCGACGCGCTGCACGGCCTCGTCGCCGCGGACTTCGCAGCCGGCTTCGAGCAGCATCTCGACCAGCGGCTTCAGCGTTGTCGCTGCCGCCGCGCGCTCGACCAGCAAGGTCTCGGCGGCGCCGCAGACGCCGGGACGGCGCATCTTGGCGTTCAGCACGATCTTCTTGGCCATATCGAGGTTGGCGGAGTGATCGACATAGACGTGGTTGACGCCTTCGAGATGCGCGAAAACCGGCACGCGGGCTTCGGCCTCGACACGCGCGACGAGACTCTTGCCGCCGCGCGGCACGATCACGTCGACGCCGCCGTTCAAACCGGTCAGCAACAGGCCGACGGCGGCGCGGTCGCGCGTCGGCACCAGCGTGATCGCGGCTTCGGGCAGGCCGGTTTCGCGCAGACCCTGCACCAGGCAATCATGGATGGCGCGGCAGGAGCGGAAACTGTCGGAGCCGCCGCGCAGGATCACGGCGTTGCCGGATTTCAGACACAGCACGCCGGCGTCGGCGGCGACGTTGGGGCGGCTTTCGAAAATGACGGCGATGACCCCGAGCGGCACCCGCACGCGTTCGATGGTCATGCCGTTCGGGCGCTGCCAGCTTTCGGTGACGGCGCCGATCGGATCGGCAATCCCACGCACAGTGGCGACACCTTCGGCCATCGCGTTGATACGCGCCGGAGTCAGCGTCAGGCGGTCGATGAAGGCCGACGTCGCGCCACCGGCGCGCACCTCGGCGACGTCCTCGGCATTGGCCGCAAGAATGGCCGGGGCGTTGGCGCGGATCGCGCGCTCCATCGCCTCCAGCGCCCTGTTCTTCTGCTCCGGCGACGCCAGCGCCAGCACCCGCGCGGCAGCGCGGGCTTTGGCAGCGAGTTCGGTCATCAGGGCGGGCAGATCGGCGTTGCCGTCGATCGCCTTCAGCGGCGCGGTCATCGGAGGGTCTCGAGGCTCAGGTTAAGGCCATGTTCTAGCATGGAAATCGGGGCGTTGGCGAGGTCCGGAACCGGCATGGCTGGCAGGCGGCAGGGGGACGCCGGCTAGGCCATTGGCCGAGCCCGTAGGGCAAGCGGTACAATTCGGGTCGGCTTGCTCTTTCCACGCTCCGGTTGTTCGAACTTATTCCCTAAGCGGATGTTGTTCTCCAGAACCTAATGGATGCTTTGGCGATTTATGTAGAGATGACCGATCTTGTAACGCTGATTACGGGTGCTGCGGGAGGAATAGGGGCCGAACTGGCGCGCGTCTTTGCATCTGAAGGTCATCGGCTCGCATTGGTCGATCGATATCGCGATGGTTTGATCCGGTTGGGAAACGAAATCGTCGCCGCCGGTGGCTCCGAGCCGATTTTGATTGCTTGCGATCTCGAGCAACCCGATGCCGGTGACCAGATTGAAGCGGCCCTGGCCGCGGCCCGCGTCGAAGTCGAGTTCGTCGTCAACAATGCGGGATTCGGGCTCTTCGGCCATGCGATCGGCCTGGACCGGCGAGAGCAGATCGGCATCATCGCCGTCAACATCCGCGCATTGACGGATTTATCGCTGCGTTTTTCCGACAGCCTGATCAGGCATCGCGGCGGGATTCTCAATCTGGGCTCGCTTGCGGGCTTTCTCCCCGGCCCGGGGATGGCGGTATATTATGCGTCAAAGGCCTACGTCCTGTCTTTCAGCGAAGCACTGCGCCAGGAGCTCGCTCCCCTCGGAGTTCGTGTGACGACGCTGTGTCCCGGATCGGTGTCGTCGAACTTTCAAGCGCGGGCGGGAATCAAAGCCGGATTTGAGCATCAGATGATGAACGTCTCGGCCTCTCGCGTCGCGCAAGCCGGGTATCGCGGACTGATGGCTAACAAGCGCATCGTCTTGCCCGGTCTCGGCATGAAGATAATCCCGTCTCTGCTTCGCTTTTTTCCACGCGCGTTCATTCTTGCAGCGATCGGTCGCATTCAGTTGCGAAACTGTGAGCGGCGCAGCTCGCCTGACGCCACGTTCGAGCCTGCTGAGATATTCCGGAATGTCCGCTCACGCGGGTAGATCGGAAGTGGTGTTTCAGCGCCGTCGGGGCAGCTTTTGACCCATAGCGGAAGTTGCAAAGGGACTTGCTACATCTATAGTGTCAGCCATGAAGACGGCAATAGACACCGCAACGAGCATGTTTCGCATATGGATCATTTGTCTGACCACATGCTTCGTTACATGCACCGGAGCAAGCGCCTGCTTCAACCAACAACTTAGCATCCTGTTCGAGAATGTCCCGCCCGGTATTGATGCGCCTGTGATTGTTGAGGCGACAATTTATGACTACAAAAGGAATGTCAGCGACGCCATGGGTCTCCCGTGGGTCATAATGAAAGCACGCATTGATAGGGTGATCAAAGGCCCCATCGATGTTGGCCCATTGACAATAATCTTCAACCCGAGCGCCTGCACTCACGATGGGGTTGGGCGAGGGATCGTTCTGGGAACGCTTCGTGAGGACCCGCAACACGGGCATGTGCTCGACGCGAGCCATTATCAAAGGTCCGACACGCTGAAGTGGTCGAAGGAATTCTCCCAAATGCAAACCGACTTTTGGAACGCTTGGAAGAGTAGCAAGTAACTTTAGCGCTTGTCTGCTTCTGGCACTTTTCGGACCATAGCCTTTGCTCGGGGTAAGTCGCTTGTCGGGGGTAGAGCGGACATTCCGAACGGGCCTGCCTAGGTCTGAATCCGACTTAAAGCCGACTTCTGTCTCGTAGCAGCATGGCCGTAATAGCGCTTCGTGGCCGACGCCGCGCGATGAGACTCACGAGATTTGCGGCAAAATCTCTTCCATCGATTGGTCGACGTGAAGAGGCCGCCTATCATTGCCTTTCAACCAGATCAGCGTGCCAGTTTCGATTGGATGAGGTTCCCACCAAGCCACCCGCGACGCGTTGACGTAATAAGCCAGTCCTCCGCGTCGGGCGGAGAAGTGTATGACTTTGCAGAGTTGCGGCACAATCTCTTCCACCGACTGCTCGGCTTGAAGAAATTTACCATCGTTCAAAAAGATCAGTGCGCCAGTTGTTTTGACTGGATGAGGCTGGACCCAGGTCACCTGCGAAGGGTTGGCAAAATAGACTAGTTCTACGTCGTGGAGTCGCTGGGAGACTTTGACGATCTTGCCTATGTTCGGCAAAATCTCTTCCATCGATTGCTCGACAGAGATTATTTTGTCGTTGCTCAGAATGACCTGCGTCTGAGGTTCACGCGGATATGGATGCCAATAAATCACCTGCGACGCGTTGACATAATAAATGTTTAGTCCGCCGCTACCGCCGCCTGGAACTGAGAGTTTGATAATGTTGCTCACGTATCCGCTCTGTTTTGGCTCTCGTGCGAAATCCTATCCTCCATCGGTTGCCTGATGTCGTTTTCGCGCCATCGCTACACAGAGTTTTATCCACCTTCGGCGCCCCTCACCGGGAGGGGCGTGATTAAGCGCGCCCGTCAGCGATTTCGGGTCATGCTCTGCGAGATATGCGATGTCTTCTTCTAGACCGTCCTCCCAGTTGGCCACAAACGCATCAGCCGAGATGCACAGAGGTACGTCTTCTGTGCGAGGATCGGCAAGCGTCGCTTTGTCGTCGCGATACTTTTCCACCGTGCGGCGTAGTCTACGTTTCTGGTCGCTTCGGCTTGCAAATCTAATGTCGGGAAATAACGTCCGGATCGCGTCGAGGTCTGCCCCGGGCGCGAGCTTGCCCTCGTTGAGTGCATAATACCAAATTTGGAAAACCTGCGCTGCTAAAGGCAACCGAGTTGTGGTCACGAAGTAGTCGTGCCATCCGATGAACAACGCGGCATCGTTCTTTGTGTCATCGAATGATGCCAAGCTCTCATTGTCGTCACGAACCTCTCCGTCTCGGGAAGTGAGATGCTTGAAAGAATTCCAATACTGCCGCTGCAAAGTCCTTATTCCTCTGATGTCTATATTCGGGACAGTCTCCAGAATGTGAGAGGTGAACGGTCGGAGGTCGCTGATTGTGGCAATGCCTTCAATCAGCTCGCCTCCGCCGCAGGCCAGACACTGGACCGCTATGGGATCGCGGTTGCGAATGAAGAGATCGAGTGCAGTTCCAAGCTGATGCCGCGCCACGTCTAGTTTGGTTAGCTTTCTCATCGAACCCCAGATGCTGTTCTTTCCTGATCCTAGTCGAAGGCATTTTGTTACGCACGTGACAAAGGTCGGCTGTTGGCCCTTAGCGTCGGTCATTGCGGTGCAGCGACATGTCCGGTGTAGAACGCAAACCAGAAGGACTGGCATCCGGCCAAAGTGCAGCTTTTGACCCAACTGAGACATTCGACCTATCCCGATACCGAACGGCATGATTTGATATGACGTCATTTTCACAAGGGGAACCGCTTTGGTTAGCGAGACCTTTCAACGGAAATTGGCGGCCATTTTGGCCGCGGACGTCGTTGGCTTTTCGTCGCTGATGGAGCGCGATGAGGAGGGCACCTATGCTCGTGTTGGCCGGTTGCGGCGCGAGGTGGTCGAGCCGCGTCTTTCCGAGCAGCAGGGACGGTTGATCAAGACAACGGGCGACGGCTTTTTAGCTGAGTTTGCCAGCCCAATCGCGGCCCTTCGGTGTGCAATCGCCATCCAGGCCGATCTGAGAAACGATCCCGGTCCGCTTCAGGTGCGGATCGGCCTCAACCTCGGTGATGTTATCGTAGAGGATGGCGGCGACGTCTATGGCGAGGGCGTCAACGTAGCCGCACGGCTGGAGGCTCTCTGCGATCCCGGTGGCATACTGGTATCCGGTAAGATCCACAGCGAAGTCGACGGCAAGGTTGAGACCGCTTTCGAGGATCGCGGCGAGCAGCAGGTCAAGAATATCTCACGACCCGTTCGCATATACGCGGTGCAGCTCGTCGGGATGGGAAAGACGTCGGCAGCGCCGCCTTCCTCCAATGAGATTAAAAAGGTGCTGCAGCTCCCCGATAAGCCCTCGATAGCTGTGTTGCCGTTCCAAAACATGAGCGGAGATCCCGAGCAGGAATACTTCGCCGACGGCATGGCAGAGGATATCATCACGGCGCTCTCCCGATTCAAGTCCTTGTTCGTGATCGCCCGAAATTCTAGTTTCACTTACAAGGGCAAGGCGGTCGACATAAAACAAGTCGGCCGCGAACTCGGCGTGCGCTATGTCCTTGAAGGAAGTGTCAGGAAATCAGGCAGCCGCGTTCGCATCACCGGACAGTTGATCGAGGCTGCAACAGACAGGCATTTATGGGCGGACAAATTCGACGGCGCGCTGGAAGACGTGTTCGACCTGCAAGACCGAGTTACCAGCTCCGTAGTGGGACTAATTGCTCCAAAGCTTGAGCAAGCGGAAATCGAGCGCGCAAGGCAGAAACCCACCGAAAATCTCGATAGCTACGATTTCTTTTTGCGAGGTTTGGCACACACGAATAAAGGTGCGCTTGCGGAGGCCCGCGCGTTTTTCACCAAGGCATATGAAAAGGATTCTGAGTACGGTCCCGCATATGCGATGGCTGCGACGACCTTGATGTTCGAACAAGGTATCAGCGGCGTGCCTTTGAATGCCGAAAAGCGTGCTGAAGCCATTCGGCTTGCAAATATGGCATCGAGATTGGCAAGTGACGACGCGTTTACGTTGGCCCGAGTTGGTCATCTGCTAACCTATCTCGGCCTCGAATATGATCGGGGTGCGTCCATGGTTGAGCAGGCAATCGCGCTTAATCCGAATCTCGCGATCGCTTGGTATAGCCGCGGATGGGTTACCATGATGTGCGGTGATGCAGAACGGTCGATCGATAGCTTCGACCGGATGATCCGGCTGAGTTCTCTTGACCCGTTGCGCGTAGGCGCCTGGAACGGAAGTTCATTCGCTTTTGCCATCCTTGGCCGCTACGAAGACGGCTGTGTGTCAGCGATGAAATCAATTCAAGTCTCCGCGAACTTTCATACGCTGGGAGCCTTCATCGTGAACGCCATTCCAGCCGGCCGGGTTACTGAGGCCCAAGATGCAGCTATGCGCCTGCTAAGGTCACAGCCCGATCTCCGCGCGACCCAAGCGGAGCAAGCCTTTCCCACCCGCTCATCGGAAACGCGCAACCAAATGATCTCCGCCCTTCGGCTGGCGGGCTTGCCGGGCTAGTCGAGCTTTACGATCTGTGATCACTTCCGCTGTTGGCACGAAACGGACCAACGCCGCCGCTTCGTTAATGTCCGTTGTTCGGCCCAGATCGGAAGTCATCGGCAGAGGGTCGAAACGACGCGATTGACCCAAAGCGGAAATTATATGCCGGTGATAACTAAAACTTAAAATATCGCCTTCAGTGCTAATTCAACTGAAGGTTTGATTGCCATGATCTTAGAAGGCCGGGTATTGATCGTATTCGTTTGTTCGCTATTCAACATTTTGTTGGTGGTGTGGTTGAACATTCGATTGCTGAGACGCAGAATAAAAGAAGAATGGGATAGTAATGCCACGCGATTGTTCGTTTTTTCGCTCGGGCAATTTGGGGAGCAACAACGGCATAGATGGGAGAAACTTGGATACGATGCAGAGGATGCCAAAACAATTGTTTCATATCAGTTGTGTTGTTTGGCCGAAACGCCGCTTGGTTTTATAGTTAGCATCGCGGTCGATCATCACTTCTTTCATCCGTAACTTGGCGATTTGGAGACGTCTTCCGGTCTAACTTCGCTGTTTGGCGAGAGCTTGTACGTATCTATTCCGGCCGTGAACCATGTCGCCTACTGGCACATTTCTGACATGGGCCATGTCCAATGTGAGTCCGTTCTGCGCACGAAAGCGGACGTTTCCGTTCGATCCAACTTTGCGAGTTCACACCGTAGATTTGCTTGCCGGGCGCAAACGACTCGACCAGCAAAGCGAGTTGCTCAGTTTTCCAGCCGCAACTACAACTACGGGCCGTTGCTCGATGTCACGTATCGAGGTTGTCCGTGTAATGAACGGCCACCAAGACATCGATGTCGGCGGCATGCGGGACGCTTACGCGGAATCCGTCGTCCGCGCCCCACCCACCACCAGATCGTCGCGGTGGATCATTTCGGCGCGGCCGCTGATGCCGAGGATCGCCATCACGTCCGGCGAGGAGCGGCCCTTGATCTTTTCGGCGTCGTCGGCGTCGTAGGCGACAAGGCCACGGCCGATCTCGTGCGTATCAGGTCCGCGCACCACCACGGCATCGCCGCGGGCGAACTGGCCGTCGATCCGGATCACGCCGGCCGGCAGCAGGCTCTTGCCGGCGCGCAACGCGGCGACCGCGCCGGCGTCGATGGTCAGCGTGCCCTTCGGCTCCAGCGAACCGGCGATCCACCGTTTGCGCGCGGTGACGGGATTGGCCGGCGTGAGAAACCAGGTGCAGCGGCCGCCGTCGGCGATGGCCTGCAGCGGGTGCTCGATCTTGCCGGACGCAATCAGCATATGCGTGCCCGACGTGGTCGCGATCTTGGCGGCCTCGATCTTGGTGTACATGCCGCCGCGCGACAGTTCGGATTCGGCAGCACCCGCCATCGCCTCGATCTCCGACGTGACGGACTCGACGATCGGAATCAGTTTGGCGTTCGGGTTGGCGCCGGGTGGTGCGTCGTAGAGACCGTCGATGTCGGACAGCAGCACCAGCAAGTCGGCGCTCGCCATGGTGGCGACGCGCGCGGCGAGGCGGTCGTTGTCGCCGTAGCGGATTTCGTTGGTGGCCACCGTGTCGTTCTCGTTGATCACGGGCACCGCGCGCCATTCCAGCAGTTTTGCGATGGTCGAGCGGGCGTTGAGATAGCGGCGCCGCTCCTCGGTGTCCTGCAAGGTTACGAGAATTTGTCCGGCGCCGATGCCGTGCGCGCCGAGTACTTCCGACCAGATCCGCGCCAGCGCGATCTGGCCTACGGCGGCGGCGCCCTGGCTCTCCTCGAGCTTGAGCGGCCCGCGCGGCAATTTCAGTCTGCTGCGGCCGAGCGCGATCGAGCCGGACGACACCACCAATACGTCGCGGCCCGCGCCATGCAGCTTGGCGATATCGGCCGCCAGCGCCGTCAGCCACGCCGAGCGCACTTCGCCCTTGGCGGAATTGATCAGCAGCGACGAGCCGACCTTGACGACGATGCGGCGGAAGTTTTTGAGCGCGGGGCGTTTCATGGGCTTGGTTGCGTGATGCGGCGTGTCGGCAAGCAATACCCGCCGGCTTCTTGATTTGGAAGTGGCACGGGCAGGGAAGGCGCGGCTGAACTCAGTCTCGATATCAGTCTCGCGGGTTCGGCGCCCACGGCTCTGCCCGCTGGGCGCTGCCCTTGGCCTTCAGCGACACCGGCGCTTCGCCGATCACCTCGACCAGCGCCTTGAGCGCTTCGGGCACGCCTTGGCCGGTCGCGGCCGAGAGCAGCAATGGTGTCTTCTTGGCAGCGCGCTTCAGCCGGTCCTTCTGCTTCTTCAACTCGTCCGGCTCAACCGCGTCGATCTTGTTGAGCGCCACGATCTCGATCTTGTCGGCGAGCTCGCCTTCATAGGCGTCGAGCTCGGTGCGCACGGTCTTGTAGGCCTTGCCAGCGTGTTCGCAGGTGGCGTCGATCAAATGCAGCAGCACCCGGCAACGCTCGACGTGGCCCAAAAACCGGTCGCCGAGGCCGGCGCCTTCATGCGCGCCTTCGATCAGACCCGGAATGTCGGCGAGCACGAATTCGCGGCCCTGCGCGTTCACGACGCCGAGCTGCGGATGCAGCGTGGTGAAGGGATAATCGGCGATCTTCGGCTTGGCGGCGCTGACTACCGAGAGGAAGGTCGATTTGCCGGCGTTGGGCAGGCCGACCAGGCCGGCGTCTGCGATCAGCTTCAGCCGCAGCCAGATCCAGCGCTCTTCGCCTTCCTGGCCGGGATTGGCGTTGCGCGGCGCGCGGTTGGTGGAGGATTTGAAATGCGCGTTGCCGAAGCCGCCATTGCCGCCTTCGGCGAGCACGAATTTTTCGCCGAGCGTGGTGAAGTCGTGGATCAGCGTTTCGCGATCCTCGTCGATGATCTGGGTGCCGACCGGCACTTTCAGCACGATCGATTTGCCGTTGGCGCCGTGGCGGTCGCTGCCCATGCCGTTGACGCCCTTTTGCGCCTTGAAGTGCTGCTGGTAGCGGTAGTCGATCAGTGTGTTCAGCCCGTCGACGACTTCGATGACGACATCGCCGCCGCGGCCGCCATTGCCGCCGGACGGGCCGCCGAACTCGATGAACTTCTCGCGGCGAAACGCCACGCAGCCGTTTCCGCCGTCGCCGGAGCGGATATAGACCTTGGCTTCATCGAGGAATTTCATGTGGCTACCATAGCGTTTTTGCGCGAACGGATCATCGTTTCGCGGCTCGAAAGCGCGTTAAATATCAATTCGGAACATGGATGCTGTGCTGAGCCTTAAGTAAGCCAAGGCAGCCAAAGCGGCAACCCTCAAGGCCCGCAATATTGGCATAAAGCCTTAATTTTCGGGCCTTTTTGCGGCTTTTGGCCTGCTTTTACGGCGATTTCTCCCACGCCGTGATCGCCTCGTTGAAGACGTCCTCGCCGTGAAACCCCTTCTCGGCCGCAAGGATGCCGCGATGCTGGTTGGCGTAGACCATAGGCACGTCGAACCAGCCGCGCTCCTTCAACAGTTGCAGATTGCGCTCGCGGTCGGTTTCCTTTCCCGACATCCCGAACAGAAACGAACCGTCCGTGATCTTGACGGACACACCGCTGAGCGGGGTGCCGCGCGCAGTCTCCGAGAATTTCATCAGGATGCCGGGCGCGGCAATCACCTTGCCGCCTGACACATCCGGCGGCAGGGCGAACGTCACTTGTACCACATGACTGGCAGGCAGGGATTTATCGCTGTTGCGCCGGATATCGATCGATATTTTCATCCTTATGTCCGGGATGTCGGCGTCGCCGTGAATTGCCAGTTCGTCCGGTTGTCCGGCGGCCGCGATGTGATCGATGCGCCAGGCCACCGTGCCCGGATGCCGCTCGCCCTGATTGCTGCCCTCGTTGTAGAGGGCAGCCTGGGCACGCGGAGCCTCTTGCGACCTCGAAGCTGTGACCGGCAATGCCGCTGCCAGAGTCGCGGCGAGAAACGACGTCATCCGCCGCGTGCCCGAACGCTGCAGGTGCGGAACACGTTCAGTACCGATCATCGGCATCACCAGAACTCTCGCCAGGATTGTATCGATCGCGAAACTACCGGAGCGCGCAAAGCCCGACAAGAGCCGCGCCAGGCCTGCGTTTTTCTGCCGTTTGTCTATCCCTGCGAAGCTGCCCGGCGTTTTAATAAAAACTTCTGCATACCTTCCAGCACCAGCTCCTTGCGCTGGTTGAACACGGTCGAGCGCAGCGTCACCACGCCCGTGGTGCGGCCGGGCACGAGCTCGATCACTTCGAGCGCGGGATAGATGGTGTCGCCGGCATAGACCGGTTTGAGGAATTTGCTGGACTGTTCGAGGAAGCCGATCAGCGAGTTCCTCGACGATGTAAGGAAACAGGCCGGCGCCGGGCGCGGTGTGGACCAGGGTCTGGAAACCGTGCGCCAGCAGATCCGGCATGCCGCGGTTGCGGCAGAATTCGACGTCGTAATGGATCGGGTGGGTGTCGCCGCTCGCGGTCTGGAATGCGGCGAAGACCGCCGAGGTCTGGGTCCGGCTCGGGATCACGAACCGCTCGCCGAGCACGAAGTCTTCGAACCAGCGCTGTTCGCTGACCATGCGATGCTGGGCGGGATCGAAGTCGGTCATGTCGGTTTCCTCATCACGCGTTTCTTTGTGTGTTGCCTCCTCGGTATCGCAGCGCGGCGCCTACGACAATTGGTACAATGGCACCGATCGCGCGGCCTAATCCTACTTTGCATGGGGTTGTTTTCGATATTTTGGTTCGGCGCCCTGCGACAGGCCCGCACTGGACACAGCTGGCGTCTCCCTCTTTAAGGCTTCGAATGAGTTCTGTTTGCCAAATTATCGACCTATGACGAGCGTTCAGCGCGGCTGGCCGGCATCGGGTTAATGCTGCTGTCGATCTTCATGTTCTCGTTCGGCGATGCGCTCGGCAAGTTCATGGTCGCGACCTATTCGGTCGGGCAGTTGCTGTGGCTGCGCGCCTGCGCCGCATTGCTGGTGCTGCTGCCGATGATGTGGAAGCAGCGCGCCGAGTTCACCCGGCTGGAGCGGCCGTGGCTGCAACTGCTTCGCGTCACGCTGTCGACGCTCGAGGTCGCCGCGTTCTTTCTCGCCACCGTCTATCTGCCGCTCGCCGACGTCATCACCTATTACCTGGCGTCGCCGATCTTCGTCACTGCGCTGTCGGGGATCGTGCTCGGCGAGCAGGTCGGTTGGCGGCGCTGGACCGCGATCCTGGTCGGCTTCTGCGGCGTGCTGATTGCGATGCGCCCATCGGCGCAGACCGTGAGCTGGCCGGCGATGATCGCGCTCGGGGGCAGCACCTCGTTTGCTTTCCTGATGCTGATCACGCGCTCGCTGCGGGCGACGCCGGATATCGTGCTGGCATCGTCGCAATTCGGCGGCACGTTCCTGCTCGGCGCGCTGCTGTCGCCGATCGGCTGGGTGACGCCGACGCCGGGCAGCCTGGTGATGTTCGCCGCCGCCGGAATTATTTCCGTCGGCGCGCTATTATGCGTCAACCGCTCGCTGAAACTGGCGCCAGCCAGCGTTGTCGTGCCCTATCAATATTCGATGATCGTGTGGGCGGTGATCTTCGGCTTCGTGGTGTGGGGCGACGTGCCGTCACCGGCGACGCTGGTCGGCGCGGCGATCATCATCGGCGCCGGGCTCTACATCTTCCTGCGTGAGCAGCAGCTCGGGCGGCGGGAAACGGCAGTCAATCCGCCGGCGTAACCGTGGTCCCGGGACAAGCGAAGTGCTTTTCCCTTCTCCCCTTGTGGGAGAAGGTGGCGCGTAGCGCCGGATGAGGGGTCTGCCTCCGCGGAGAGAACCCCTCACCCGTCTCGCCGACGCTGCGCGTCGTCGATCCACCCTCTCCCACGAGGGGAGAGGGGAAGAAGGAACTATCGCTCTTTCCTCGTCGAGTTGTTCCAGTTCTTCAGCGATGCCCACACGCTGCGTGACAGCCGGAAGCAGTCGACCGGGGTCGAGGATCCCAGCGCCTCGAAGCGGTGCAGTTCGACGCCGCTCCACTGGAAGCCGCATTTCTCCAGGATGTTGCGCGAGGACGGGTTGGCGACCCGCGCGCCCGAGATCAGGTGTTCGACATCGAACTCCTCGAAAAAGAAGTCGATCACCGCGCGTGCCGCCTCGGTGCCGAAACCACGGCCCCAGTGC
>CAWBXE010000020.1:0-103579 GCA_963792715.1 uncultured Alphaproteobacteria bacterium
TCAGGTCTCGTGCATGCATGATCGGTTCCTGCCTCTGACACGCGCGCGCAGGCGCTAAATGTGGCTCCGGTTGCGAGCAGCGTTGACGGCGGGGGCTATCTCGCGCCAGATTGTCGCACGGGAGACATCAGGCCTGCGCGTTCACGGGCGTCCTGATGGCGTGCCAAGGGAATATCAGGGGAGGAAAATGGCATGAAGGGGATAGTGCTGCTGGTTTCGCTGCTGTGCTCGGTTTCTGCGATGGCGCAGGGCCTGCCGTCGACGCAAGGTTTTCCACCGGCGCAGGCCGCGCCATCATCAGCCTTTCCGCCGGTGGCCGGACAACCGGCGCCGGCGGCCGCGCCGGCGAAGCCAAAGGCCGCCAAGAAGCGCGCGGCGCCGAAACCGCCATCGATGGCGGCCGAGATGCTGGCCTGCCTCGAGCACGAGGACAACACCAAGCTGCGGCTGGACTGCTACGACGCGGTGTTCAAGCCGGAGCCCAAGCCGAAGCCGCCCAAAGCCAGGGCCGCGATCGATTGCCGCTTCCTCAAAGAGGAAGACGAGCGGCTGAGCTGCTAACGGGTTCGTGGCAAAATTGCCCAAGCCGAAGGCGGGGTAGGGGTGGGCGACGGAGAGAACTGTAGCCCGGATGAAGCATTCGTAATCCGGGGTGAGTTGCACGCAGCCGATTAAAGACCCGGATTTTGCTTCGCTCCATCCAGGCTACGCCCCTTACTTCAGCGTCAGACCCATGCCGCTGAGGTCGAGGTTGACCATCAGGCCCGTCTGCTCCCCCGCGAGATTGAGGATCGCGCCCTTCTGGTTGGTCAGGATGATCGCCTGCGGGCCGCGAATGATGGTGCCGCCCGCGCCGGCTGCGCCGTAGACGCCTTCGATGTCGCGCGGACTGTTGATATTGGTGACGGTGCCGCGCAGAAAGGTCTGCGATCCGCCGAAGGTGAAGCCGTAACTCAAGCCCCCGATCGAGAGCGGATAGGTGCGTCCGTGAAAGTTGAGCGTGCCCGAGCCGATCGCGCCGCCGATGACGATGCCGGCCTTGATGAAATTGATCCGGACCGTGCCCAAGTCGGCGCGGGCAACGGAGGGGAGGGCGAGCTGCGCCATCGCGAACGCGGCGGCGAGGACGAAAAGCTTGTGCAATGAGCGAACGTTGAGCATGGCAAATCCAATCTAAGTCGCAACGTCTGAGTTCGCAGCGTTGTCACTCACGCTACCATCTAAAGCGATGACGATGAAGCAGACATGCAGCAACGGTCCTTTTTTTGGAAGGCGCCGCGCGGGGGGCTTGCCCCGGTTCGCGCTTTTCTTATCCCTCCCCCCGCTTGCGGTGGGGAGGGTGGCACATCGTAAGCGAAGCGAGCGATGTGTCGGTGGGGGGCTCTTGTCGGTGGCTTACAACGCCCCCACACCCCGACCCCTCCCCGCCGCAGGCGGGGGGAGGGGAGAAATACCCACCTTGCAGGACAGGGTGCGAAGGCACGCGCGCAAACCTTGCTGACGTTTCAGGCGTGCGTCGCGCCGATAGCCACGCCGCGCGAGGTTGTTGCGAAACTCTCCGATCTTTCGGCGAGGCCGGCGAAAGAGCGACAGGATCCCGACCGCTCAGGAGCCGAGCGTACATGAAGGCCCGATCCCGGCGGACGCCAGCGCGGCGTTGTATAAGGAGGAGGGACCTGTTTGGGCAGAGCTTGCGGGAGGGTTGGGGCTGGAGCGGATGTGAGGGGGGTGTTGACCACAGCAAGGCGGCTGGCACTTTAAAGATGCTGATCAAGGCGGGTTGAGATCGCGGATGAGTGCTTCGGAAAGTCGTTCGAAACGCTTAATTTGCCTTCTAATCCGCTTCGATTTGAAGGCGCTAGCAGAGTTGCGCGCGTACGAGGAAAAATTACGAGAGCCAACGGGTCGGAAACGTCTCCACAGTTTTTTTGTGAAGATTTTGTTGGCGCGACCCGATGCTTGCGCAACTTCACCAGCCAACTTCGTTCTCTTGATCGCTTTTCGCAACCTGCGAAACTGCCGGGATATCGATGAAGATCGGATCGATGGTCCGCGGTGAGCAAGGTCAAAGCCCAGATACTGAATGCTGGCGACGTTGGTGTCGTTAAAATCTAAACGCTCGCATTTGTCGGTACTCAGTTCGAGTTTATGGATTTTGATCTGACCGTTGAACGCATCAACGAGCTTCGTCTCGTCAACTGCTTTACAAATAATGATGACGTCATCCGAGTAGCGCTGGTACAGCGCTTGCGCACTATCGCAATGTTTTCTTATCGCCGCATCTGCTTCGACTAGATAGAGGTTTGCAAAAATAGCGCTAATCGGCGTACCCTGCGGGATGCCAACCTTCAATATTTCTTGTAATTTGAACTTTCGCAGCAGTAATTTCGGCCATTGTTGCGATGAGAGGCGAATGACGTGATTGCATTCGCTTCGAGAAAACCGGGTGAGCCGCAAGTGCGTCGCGTTCGATACTCCGAAACTTCGTCACTTGTCGATAAACGGCGTACCAATCGTCTGTCAGTTCAGAAACCTTTAAGAGATCGCGAAGGCGTGCCTTGAGAATTCCATGGTCAATTGTGTCGAAGAACTTTGAGATGTCGAAACACAGGACCACGCAAGGCATGTTGTCCTTTGCGAATTTCAACGCCTCTGCTGAGAAATCGTAATTCGCCTTGCCGAGCTTACGATACCCAATCACGCTGTCTGATAGCCCGGCAGCGCCGTAAAATGCTTCGAGCGGGATCGACAGATCATAAGCGTATTTCGAAAGGATGCAGGCGTCGCGATGCGATGCGTACATAATATCAAGACGCTTGCGCTCAACCTTGTGCTTCAAAGGTTTATAGCGTTTAGTTTCTTTGATGTAGTGGATGTGCGGCGACCAACTATGTCGCTCGACGAATGACGGATCGCAGGATCTCGCGGAAGACTCGTCTACCGGCAGATCGAAATGCTTGTAGCGTCGAGGCCGGAACCAGTTCTGGACCAACGGCGTCCCCTGTTAGCAAATTCTGAGGGACTGGTCCTAGACCCCTGACCTCGGAAATCGATCCGAACGTCCCTCAGAAGCACGCATAGTTCCGCTTAGTTCGCCTGTCGTCGACTACAGGGTTCACCCCGGCGCGGGTCCTTGAAACGCTATGCAGTATAAGTTCATGCTGGCTCTCCGAGCTTCGCTCTTCGATCCTACCGGCCTGCTCGCCCATATGGCGCGAACGTCAGTTCGCGTGATCTTGTCGATCATGGTCCAACTTGACGGTCCCAACACGTTTACCGCTCGGCCAATTCCGGCGGCAGTTCTCAGGTGGAGCGCGATAAATTGAATTTCAAGATCACGGCAAAAACTTATCAATCTTCGAAATCATGAACCGCTGATAGAATAGCTGCAGCATTGGTAATTATTCGCTGGACTTAGAAATCGAATTGTTGAGTGACGTTGCCGCTCCCTTGCTGACCGAATCGCGCGCAACTTGTTTTTCAGTCTTCAGTCAAGCGTCGTAGCCGGGGTCAAGCCCGGCCACGACGCTTTTTGGATTGCGTTGCTCAGCGCAAATCGGCAGAGACCGATTTATTGCTCGCTCTGACTGTTGTTACGAACACCCCGTCGTTCATCCGCACGTGTCGCACTTCATGCAGGTGCCGTTGCGCACCAGCGAGAAGTGTCCGCATTCGCCGCACATCTCGCCCTCGTAGCCCTTGGCCTTGGCTTCGGCGCGGCGTTCGGCCTTTGACGGTGCGGCCTGTTGCGCCGAGTGCCGGCGCTTGCTCCATTGCAGCGCTTCGAGCTTTTCGGTCGGCGACAGATCGTGCTGCGCTTCCTGCTTCAGCGCGACCGCGCCTTCCAGGGTGTCGGAGACGCGCGCGGACGGGCCGTGCGAGGAGAGGGCGCTGTGACCCCACCTGGCACTCGTCGCCCCACCCGGCGCACTGCGTGCGCCACCCTCCCCACCGAGGGCGGAGGGTGAAGAGCCGCCGCCGAGCAGCGCATCACCACCAGATTGTCGGTGCGCGAGCGGGTGATGCCCTTGGAGATGAACTTCGAGTTGTGCGCGGGCTCCGGCGCGCGGCCTTCCTCGACGCCCTTGCCGAGCGCGTCGAAATTCGACTCGGTGGGATCGACATGCGCGAGATCGAAGCGCTCCATGTAGCTGACCGCGAGTTCGCGGAACACATAGTCGAGGATCGAGGTCGCGTACTTGATCGAGTCGTTGCCCTGCACCGGGCCCGCGGGCTCGAAGCGGGTGAAGGTGAAGGCGTCGACATATTCCTCCAGCGGCACGCCGTATTGCAGGCCGAGCGAGACCGCGATCGCGAAGTTGTTGATGAACGATCGCAGCGCGGCGCCTTCCTTGTGCATGTCGATGAAGATCTCGCCGATCCGGCCGTCGTCATATTCGCCGGTGCGCAGATAAACCTTGTGCCCGCCGACCACGGCCTTCTGGGTGTAGCCCTTGCGGCGATCCGGCATCTTCTCGCGCTCGCGCATCACCACGATGCGCTCGACCAGCCGCTCGACGACCTTCTCCGAAAGCTGCGCGGTGCGCGCCGCCATCGGCTTGTCGTAGAACTGCCTCGATGGCGTCGTCTTCCTCGTCGTCGTCGCTGATGAGCTGCGAGTTCAGCGGCTGCGACAGCTTCGAGCCGTCGCGGTAGAGCGCGTTGGCCTTCAGCGCGAGCTTCCAGGACAGCAGATACGCGGACTTGCAATCCTCCACCGTGGCGTCGTTCGGCATGTTGATGGTCTTGGAGATCGCGCCCGAGATGAACGGCTGCGACGCCGCCATCATGCGGATGTGGCTCTCCACCGAGAGATAGCGCTTGCCGATCTTGCCGCAGGGATTGGCGCAGTCGAACACGCTGTAGTGCTCGGCCTTCAGATGCGGCGCGCCTTCCACCGTCATCGCGCCGCAGATGTGGACGTTGGCGGCTTCGATCTCGCGCTTGGAGAAGCCGACCGCGGCGAGCAGGTCGAAGCCCGGCGCGGCGATCGCTTCCGGCGCGAGCTTGAGCGTGTCGCGCAGGAAGTCCTCGCCGAACGTCCATTTGTTGAAGGCGAACTTGATGTCGAACGCGGTCGGCAGCGCGGCTTCGACCTTCTTCAGCGCTTCGTCGGTGAAGCCCTTGGCTTTCAAGGTGGAGACGTTGATCGCCGGCGCATTGGAGAGCGAGCCGTGGCCGACGGCATAGGCTTCGATCTCGGCGATGTCGCTTTCGCGATAGCCGAGCGCGCGCAGCGCCTCGGGCACGGCGCGGTTGATGATCTTCCAGTAGCCGCCGCCGGCGAGCTTCTTGAATTTCACCAGCGCGAAATCAGGCTCGATGCCGGTGGTGTCGCAATCCATCACGAGGCCGATGGTGCCGGTCGGCGCCACCACGGTGGTCTGCGCGTTGCGGTAGCCGTGCAGCTTCGCCGAGCTCCAGCGCCTGGTCCCACGCCGCCTTGGCGTGCTCGACGATGTCGGCCTGCGGCACGCTGGCGTAATCGAGCGGCACCGGGATTGACGGCGAGCGCCTCGTAGCCGCGCGATTCGCCATGCGCGGCGCGGCGGTGGTTGCGGATCACCCGCAGCATGTGGCGCGGCGTTCTTCTTGTAGCCGGGGAAGGGGCCGAGCTCCTTGGCCATCTCGGCCGAGGTGGCGTAGCTGATGCCGGTCATGATCGCGGTCAGCGCGCCGCACAGCGCGCGGCCTTCCTTGGAGTCGTAGGACAGGCCCATGGTCATCAGCAGCCCGCCGATATTGGCGAAGCCGAGGCCCAGCGTGCGGAATTCGTAGGACAGTTCCGCGATCGCGCTGGGACGGAAACTGCGCCATCATCACCGAGATTTCGAGCACCACGGTCCACAGCCGGCACAGATGCTCGTAGGCGTCGACGTCGAACGTCTTGGTCGTGGTGTCGTAGAACGTGATCAGGTTGGCGGACGCCAGATTGCAGGCGGTGTCGTCGAGGAACATGTATTCCGAGCACGGATTGGACGCGCGGATGTCGCCCGACGCCTTGCAGGTGTGCCAGTCGTTCATGGTGGTGTTGAAGTGCAGGCCGGGATCGGCGGAGGCCCAGGCGGCGTGGCCGATTTTCTCCCAGAGGTCGCGCGCCTTCAGCGTCTTGGTCACCTTCTTGTTGGTGCGGCCGATCAGATTCCAGTCGCCGTCGGTTTCCACCGCGCGCAGGAAATCGTCCTTCAGCGACACCGAGTTGTTGGAGTTCTGGCCGGATACCGTGAGGTAGGCTTCCGAATCCCAGTCGGTGTCGTAGGATCGGAAAGTCGATCTCCTTGTAGCCTTGCTTGGCGAACTGGATGACGCGCTTGATCACGTTGTCGGCGACCATCGCGCGGCGCGCGAGCTTGATCTCGCGGCGCAGCGCCGGGTTCTTCTCGGGATCGAAGCAGTCGTCGCCCGAGCCTTCGCAATTGACGCAGGCTTTCAGCACCGCCTTGAGGTGCTTCTGGTTGATCTTGGAGCCGGTGACGAGGGCGGCGACCTTCTGCTCCTCCTTCACCTTCCAGTCGATATAGGTCTCGATATCCGGATGGTCGGCGTCGACCACCACCATCTTGGCCGCGCGGCGCGTGGTGCCGCCGGACTTGATCGCGCCCGCGGCGCGGTCGCCGATCTTGAGGAAGCTCATCAGGCCGGACGAGCGGCCGCCGCCGGAGAGCTTTTCGCCTTCGCCGCGCAGCCGCGAGAAGTTGGAGCCGGTGCCGGAGCCGTATTTGAACAGCCGGGCTTCGCGCACCCACAGGTCCATGATGCCGCCCTCGTTGACGAGGTCGTCGTTGACGCCCTGGATGAAGCAGGCGTGCGGCTGCGGATGCTCGTAGGAGGATTTCGATTTGGTCAGCTTGCCGGTGAAGGGATCGACATAGAAATGGCCCTGGCCGGGGCCATCGATGCCGTAGGCCCAGTGCAGGCCGGTGTTGAACCATTGCGGCGAATTCGGCGCGACCATCTGCTTGGCCAGCATGTAGCGCAGCTCGTCGTAGAACGCGCGCGCGTCTTCTTCGGAGGAGAAGTAGCCGCCCTTCCAGCCCCAATAGGTCCAGCAGCCGGCGAGGCGGTCGAACACCTGCTTGGACGACAATTCGCTGACATAGCGCTCGGCTTCGGGGAGGGCGGCCAGCGCCTCGGTGTCCGGCACCGAGCGCCACAGCCAGGACGGCACGGTCTCTTCCTCGACCTTCTTCAGGCGCGCGGCGACGCCGGCCTTGCGGAAATACTTCTGCGCCAGCACGTCGGAGGCGACCTGCGACCAGAATTCCGGCACCTCGACATTTTCCAGGCGAAACACCACGGAGCCATCGGGGTTGCGAATCTCCGATGTCGTAAATCTGAAATCAATGCCTGCGTAGGGTGACTGGCCTGATGTGGTGTTGCGCCGTTCGATTCGCATGGTCGTGCCCCGTTTTTATTTGACCGGACCGCTTGCGCGGCGCCGACTGATTTCCTTGAGCGAACGCTGCGCCACTTTTGCGGTTCGCATTCGCGGTCCAGCCGGTAGACCCGGCCTGTCCCCTGAACTAACGCCTCAACATGTACTCCGAGCCGATCTGGCCCCTTTTTACATCCGACAGAGGTCCGAATTGCAGGCAAACAAGCCCGTCACCCCTGCCTCTTGCGGCAAGTGGAGTGGTCATTTCAGAACCCTTGAAGGGAGCGTCCGGCGGGACTTCAAACTGACCGAACCGAACGATCCGAAACTAGGCCGACTCCGTTGATGTCGTCAAGCACTAGTACGAGTTCCCTAATCAAATACTAAATATGGTGTAAAGACGGGAAAACCAAGGGGTCAGGCCGCGCCTTGATCGCTGCCAAGTATCAGTGAGTCCTCAGGGAATCCCAAGCGAAAAAATCGTTCGGCATCTAAGAATTTCGATCGGCACCCGCTGTTCACAGGGAAGTATTTTTCGCCGCGAAGGGGTTGCGTTTGAGGCAACTCAGCGCAGTGCGGCTTTTGAGCGCCAGCGGTGCGGCGGCACGCTCTGCGGCGCTGTCGGCGGAGCTGACCGCTGAACTCAACGACGTGCTCAGGCCCGCCGCGCTCGACGGCAAGATGCGCGACGAGATCGATGAATTAACGGATGCTGAAAGACAATCTCATCAAGGTTGTGCAGCACGGCAAGCGCGCCGACTCGATCGTCAAAAACATGCTGCTGCATTCGCGCGAGGGTCCCGGCGACCATCGGCCGGCCGACATCAACGCGCTGCTGGATGAGAGTCTCAATCTTGCCTATCACGGGGCGCGGGCCGAGAAGCCCGAATTCAATGTGACGCTGCAGCGGGACTTCGACGAGAGCGCCGGAATGGTCGAATTGTTTCCCCAGGAAATCACCCGCGCATTCCTGAATTTGATCTCGAACGGATTTTATGCGACCGCCAAGCGCAAGTCCGAGTTCGCTCCTTCAGATTTCGAACCGATGCTTCAGGCCACCACGAAAAACATCGGAAACGGCGTCGAGATTCGCATTCGCGATAACGGCACGGGCATCCCCGCCGAGGCGAAGGGAAAGATGTTCAATCCGTTCTTCACCACCAAGCCGGCAGGCGAGGGGACGGGACTGGGCCTCGATGAGCCATGACATCATTGTCAAACAGCATGGCGGCACCATCGACGTCGAGACGCAGCCCGGTGAGTTCACGGAGTTCAAAATCGTTCTGCCAAGAACGGGCCATGTTCAGGACAGGAAGCGGGATCAAACGTGAGCGGCATGGTTCCGCCGTCACGTGACGCATCAATTCCAAATCTCATGACCATTCAGCAGCAACGTACGGCGAAAGCGCGCATTGCGCCGGCAGGCCTCGTTTTTCTCGCCATCACGTCGGTTGGGTGGGGGCTCAACTGGCCGATCATGAAGTATCTCCTGACGGAGTGGCCGCCGCTGTCTGCACGCGGCTGGACCGGCATCGTCGGCGGCGCGCTGCTGGCGCTTCTCGCACTGGCGCGCGGGCAAAGCCTGCGCGTGCCGCGTGAGCAATGGCCGCGACTGCTGCTGTCGGCCTTTCTCAACGTCACCACCTGGATGACGCTGATGGGCCTCGCGCTGCTCTGGCTGCCCGCGGGCGAGGCGGCGGTGATCGCCTACACCATGCCGGTGTGGGCCTCGCTGCTGGCATGGCTCGTCCTCGGCGAGCGGATGACGTGGCTCCGCATCCTTGCATTACTGATGGCGTTTGCCGGCATCGCCGCACTGATGGGCGGCAACGGCATCTCCGCCAGCCGCGAAAAGCTGCCGGGTATCGTCATGGTGCTGATCGGAGCGTTCGCGTTTGCGCTCGGAACCGTCACGGCGAAGCGGTTCCCGATCTCGCTGCCGCTGATGACGTCATCCGCGCTGCAGATCGGGCTCGGCTGCGTGCCCGTGGCGTTGGCCGGGCTGCTGTTCGAACATCCGCGCATCGAGGCATTGTCCACATTGGGCTGGGGCTTGATGGCCTATATGACGCTGATCCAGTTCTGCATCGCGTATGTCTGCTGGTTTGCCGCGCTGGAGCGGCTGCCGGCGTCCGTTGCGGCGATCGGAACAATGGCGGTGCCCGTGATCGGCGTCGTGGCGTCGGCCATCGCGTTGCATGAACCGCTTGGCATCGGCCAGATCGCGGCGCTGGTATTCACGCTGGCGGGCGTCGTGCTGGCGACGCGTTCATAAAACTTTTAATCCCCTTTTCATCGGAAACTGATACGCGTCAGGAGGGACGATTTCACGATCTATTTCAGCCATGACATTTGTCGAGCGAACCCGCCCGCGGATTTCGCCGCTTGGCCTGATCCTCCTCGGCATTACGTCGCTGTGTTGGGGCCTCAATTTCCCGATCATGAAGCATCTGTTGACCGAGCTGCCGCCGCTGGTGTCGCGCGGGGTCTGCGGCGTGATCGGCACCATGGCGCTGGCGCTCGTCGCGATGTCGCGCGGACAAAAGTTCGCGGTGCCCCGCCATTTGTGGTTGCGGCTAGTGCTGGTGTCGCTGCTGACCATCGGCGGCTGGGTCGCCTTCATGGGCCTCGCGCTGCTTTGGCTCAGTGCCAGTGAAGCCGCGGTGCTGGGCATTACCATACCGGTGTGGGTTGTGCTGCTGGCGTGGCCGAGCGCTCGGCGAACGCTTTTCGGTGTTGCGCGCCGTGGCGATCGCGATTGCCTTGGTAGGTATCACCGTTCTGATCGGCGGCAACGGTTTCGACGCCAGCGCCGAAAAACTGCCGGGACTGTTGTGCGCGCTGGCAGGCGACATTTGCGTCGCGCTCGCACGGTGCTGACCAAGCATTTTCCGTTTGTCATGCCGCCGCTCGCGCTGGCGGCCTGGCAGATGGGCATCGGCTGCCTGCCTATCGCCATCGTCGGCCTTGCGGGCGAGCATCCGCACATCGCAGCGCTTTCGAGCGTCGGCCGGGCGTCGTTGCTCTACATGACGCTGATCCAGTTCTGCGTCTGCTACGTCTGCTAGATCGCAGCGCTGGAGCGATTGCCGGCGGCGACGGCTTCGATCGGCACGCTGATGGTGCCGGTGATCGGCGTGCTGGCGTCAGGCGTGATGCTGCACGAGCCCCTCGGCATCCGCGAATTCACGGCGCTGGCATTTACGCTCGGCGGCGTGGCGCTGGCCGTGCGTTCATAAATAAAAAACGGCGCGCTCGAAAGCGCGCCGTCTGAAATGAGTGTCGAGCGTGATGGTTACGGGCAGGGATGCCGAAAACCGTCATTGCCGAGATAGGTGCCCGACGCCGGATCGTAAGAACGATACGTCTGCACGCAGTAGGCGTAGTCGTCGCCGCCACCGACGCCGGGATCCACCGCCACCGCGCCTTCGTCGTAATATTGGTCGTCGTAGTAACCGGGAGCGTAATAGCCGGGTCCACCGTAATAATAACCCCCGCCTGACGCCAGCGCGCCGCCGATCACCGCGCCCGCCACCGCGCCGGGGACGAACCCGCCGCCGCCTCGGCGATATCCGCGATAGTTTCCGCCACCGCCGGCGTAGCGATTGCCAACGTTGCCGTTAAAACGCGCAGCCGGAGCACCTGCATTAGCGCGAAACTGCGGAGCGCCTCCGCGGAAACTGGGCGCTCCGCCTGACCGCATTCCGGCGCCGCGGGGCGAGCCGCCTTTGGCGCCAGGATTCTGCGCGAAGCTTTCGGTCGGCAACATCGCCGGCACCACCAGCGCCAGAATGGCAGCGGTACTTAAAATCTTGAGACTGAACATCGTCGGCTCCATGTGCGGGACACCTAGCAAACCTCGGAAGAGGTCAGACGTTCCCGAACGCCGCGCCTTATGGCGCGCAGGGCAAAATTGTCAGACCGGAGCTGTATGCCGAATGAATGCATTGCGCCGATTTCACGGCTTTTGACCGGCGATTGCGATGGCTTTGTGTTCGCGCCCTAACTGGACAATCCGCACTGCCGGTGGCATCAGGATCGCAGCATCCACTTCGAACCGGCGCTGCCCGATGAAACTCTTCTTTCTGAAATTCTTCACGTGGTGGAGCGGCCAGACTTTTGGCACGCAATTGTGGACCTGGCGCTTCGGCGAACTGGTCGGCACGGACGAACAGGGCAATCGCTATTACCGCACGGCGGGGCGCAAGATCGACCCGATGCTCGGCTTCGAGCGGCGCTGGGTGATCTACAATGGTTACGCCGAGGCGACCAAGGTGCCGCCATCCTGGCACGGCTGGCTGCATCACACCGTCGACATCGCGCCGACGGAAGAGAGTTACGTCGCGCGCGAGTGGCAGAAGCCGCATATACCCAACATGACGGGGACGCCCGCGGCTTACCGGCCCGACGGCTCGACGCTGGCCAGCGGTCGCCGCCCTGCCGCCACCGGCGACTACCAGCCGTGGACGCCGGGACGGTAAGCGCCGCTGGTTGATTGCCGGCCACGTTGGATCACCCCAGTCCCTTCAGCCATGCGCCGATTTCGCGCGCGGCGACGTTGGCCTGCGGCAGCAATTTCCCATCGTGAAGAAGCCGTGGAATTGTCCTGGAAACGATCGGTAGGTCACCGGCACGCCCGCGTCCTTGAGCCGGTTGGCGTATTCGTCGCCTTCGTCGCGCAGTGGATCGGCGCCCGCAGTCAGCACATAGGCCGGCGGCAGGCCCGCCAGAACTTCGACGCGCGCCGGCGATGCCCGCCAGTCGTCGATGTCATCGGCGACCATTCAGATAATGGTCCTTGAACCAGCGGATCACCGAGTGCGTCAGCAAAATGCTGGTTTCGGGCTCGCTATGCGAGCCATGCGTCATCGCGAAATCGATGGCCGGATAGATCAGCACTTGCCCCGCGAGCTTTGGCCCGTTGTGATCGCGCGCATGGATCGCAACCACGGCGGCGAGATTGCCGCCGGCGCTGTCGCCGCCGACCGATAGTTGTGACGCATCGATCCCGAATTGCTTAGCGTTGTTGGCAATCCACGCGGTCGCCGCGATCGCATCGTTGACGGCGGCGGGAAATTTGGCTTCCGGCGACAGCCGATAATCCACCGCGATCACGATCAATTCGCCTTCGTGTGCCAGCGTGCGGCACACCACGTCGTGGGAATCGAGATTGCCGATCACCCAGCCGCCGCCGTGAAAGAACACCAGGCACGGCGAGAGACCGCCAGATTGCCTCGGCGCTTTCGGCGTATAGACGCGCGCGGGAATGTCGCCGTCAGGCGAGGGGATCGCAATTTCTTGCACCGATTGCAATTCCGGCGGTTCCGGATTGGTGACGAGGCGGCCCTTCAAATAAAGTTCGCGCGCCTCGGCCGGCGACACGCTTTCATAGGGCGGGCGCCCTGCATCCTGAAATGCTTTGAAGACGAAGGCGGCGTCGGGATCGAGTTTGACTGGCATCTATGAGACCTTTGTTTTTCTCTGCTGAAATTTAACTGGCCGTGCGTCCGCCGTCGACGGTGTACGCCGAACCGGAAACATACGCGGCCTCGTCCGAGGCGAGAAACGCCACCACCGAGGCGACCTCTGCGGGGTGGCCGAGCCGCCGCGCCGGAATCCGTTCGACAATTTTTTCATTCGGCACCGGCGCGTTGCCGGGATTGCGGCCCTCGATGATCGAGCTCAGCATGCGGCTGTCGATCAATCCCGGACATACGCAGTTCACCCGAACGTTCGTTCCGGCGCACTCGGTCGCCGCGCTCTTGGTCAGCCCGATTACCGCATGCTTGCTGGCGCTGTACACGGCAATTTCCGCGGAGCCGATCAGGCCGGCGATCGATGCGGTATTGATGATGCTTCCCTTGTTTTGCTTGAGCATCACCGGAAGCACGTGTTTCATCCCCAGGAACACGCCGACCACGTTGACATCGAGCACGCGGCGAAAGGTCTCCAGCGGATAGCGCACGATCGGCGCGATATCGCCTTCGATGCCGGCGTTGTTGTAGAACACGTCGATGGCGCCGAACTTGTCCATCGTGGCGCGGACGTATTTGGCGACCTCGTCCTCCTGCGTCACGTCCGCAACGACGGCAAGCGTCTGTGCCGAGGCGGGCAAATCTTTGGTTGCGGCCTGGAGGAGCTTTTCGTGGCGATCGACGGCGACGAGGCGCGCGCCGCGCTCCGCCAGCAGTTTCATGGTCGCCATACCGATCACGCCGGCCGCGCCCGTCACCACCGCCACTCTGCCGTCCAGACGAATTCGATCGGCCATGTCGAACGTTTCCCCCTAGTGAAGTGGATTTTGACATTCGCTACCGGCGCGCGGTTGCCCCGGCGCGCCGGTCTTGTGGGTCCACTATTCCATCTGCGGGATTGCGTGACCAGCCGTGCCCTTTCCGCGCCGTATTCGCCATGTTAACCGGAACCCCCTGCGAGCGGCTACACTGTAGCGAGCCCAATTCGCCTGATCAAAGCGCGCGAGATGTTCCGAACAATTGCCCTATCTGGTCTTGCGGTGCTGCTTGCCGCGACGATGAGTTCGCTTGGCACGCCCGCGCGCGCGCAGATCGGCAATATTTTCTCGGACCCGGCGCCGCGTCCGCCCGGCAATATCCCTCGCGGCGGCTACCAGCAGCAGCAACCCGACGATGACGAGGAAGTGCCGGAGCTGCCGCAGGGCCGGCTGTTGCCGACGCCCAATCGTCCGCCGCCGGGGCAGGGCGTTCCGCCGCCGGGATCGGTGTCGTCGCAACCCCTAGCGCCGCCGCCTGGGACCACCATCATTCCGCAGAACGCGCCGCCCGGCATCGCCATCGCCCCCCCGCAGCCCGGCCAGGGCGTTGCCGTGGCACCTCCGGGGGCCAATTCGCTGCCGGGGTTGCCATCAGGCCAGCGCCAACCCAGAAAATCCGCCGGGCGCGGCGGCGACGTTGCAGCCGGGCGACGAGGTGGTCAGCGAGCCGCCGGCCTCGAAGATCGTCAACAAGAAGGCGAGCTTTTCGGGCCTCGACAAGATCACCGGCCGCATCATCAAGTTCGATGCCGATATCGGCGAGACCGTGCAGTTCGGAGCGCTGCGCGTGAAAACCGATGCCTGCTACACGCGCCCGGCGACGGAAGCCGCCAACACCGACGCTTTCGTCGAGGTCGACGAGATCACGCTGCAGGGCGAAGTGAAGCGGATTTTCTCAGGCTGGATGTTCGCGGCAAGTCCCGGCCTGCACGGCATCGAACATCCGATCTACGATATCTGGCTGTCGGACTGCAAAGTGCCTGACGCCACGGTGGTGAGCGCGCAGCCCGATCCGCCGAAGCCGGCAGCGGCGCCGCCACCGCCGGCGAAACGCGCGCCGCCGAAACAAGTCGCGCGTCCTTTACCGCCGCCCCGCCACCGCCGCAGCAGCAGAACGGTTTCTTCCCGCCATTCGGGCGATAAGCCTTCGCGTTACGCGCGCTCGGCGATGATCTGCAGCGCCTTGTCGCCGCTGACGGGATGATCGATCGGCAGCTTCGAGAATTCCGCAAAACCCTTGAGAGCATCGTCGAGCCGCGCGCAGTAGCGCCGGCGGGAAATTTCGGTGGCGCCGAAGCTGCGCAAATGTTCGGTAACGTATTGCGTGTCCAGCAACACGAAACCGCCCGCGATCAGCCGCGCCACCAGATGCACCAGCGCCACCTTGGAGGCATCGCGGGCGCGATGAAACATGCTCTCGCCGAAAAACGCTCGGCCGAGACTGACGCCGTACAATCCGCCGACGAGATTGTCCCCTTGCCAGACCTCGACGCTGTGGGCATGCGAGAGCTCATGTAATCCGGTGTAGAGATCGCGAATGCGCTTGTTGATCCAGGTATTGTCGCGACCCGGCTGCGGCGCGGCGCAACTGTCGATCACCGCCTTGAACGCGGTATTGACGGTGACGCGAAAGGCATCCGAACGCACTGTGCGAGCGAGGCGCGAGGCGATGCGAAAGCCGTCGAGCGGAATGACGCCGCGCATTTCCGGCTCGACCCAGAACAGCGTAGGATCGTCAACGCTTTCCGCCATCGGAAAGATGCCGCAAGCGTAGGCGCGCAGCAGGATTTGCGGCGTGATTTCAGACGATGCGGAGTCGCGCGAGGCCATGCGCTGATATAGCAAGGAAGTCCTGGCGTCGCGAGAGGACCTTGTTCGTTCATGATATTCGAACGAGGCTTAGGCCGCGCTGGCAGCTCTCGGTGCCGGCGCCGGTGCGTTGACGCGGCGGAAGCTCAGCACGATGCGCGTGCCGACATGAGCCGGGTCCCGCTCGACATTGGCCTCAAGCTTCGATGCCATGGCGGAGATGATACGCTGGCCCATGCCGGTGGAGCGCGGATCGGTCTTGACGTTGAGGCCGACGCCATCGTCGGCGATCGACAACACGAGATCGTCGCCTTCGGCATGCAGTTCGACGTGGATAGGTCCGGCGCCATTGGGATAGGCATATTTCACCGCGTTCATCACCAGCTCGTTGACGATGATGCCGATTGCCACCGCGCGGTCGGGATCGATCTCGACCGACTCCGCCTTCAGCGTCAACCGCGACATCCGGTTGCCCTCGGCGGAGCGCCTGAGATCTTCAAGCAATGCTTCGAGATACTGATTCAGCAGCACGCTTTTGAGATCGTGCGAGGTGTAGAGCCGCCGATGCACCTGCGCCACGGCGGCGACGCGGCCCATGGCGTTGGTAAGCGCCGCCTTGACGTCTTCCTGCGCGCTCGAATTGGCCTGCAGATGTAGCAGCGATGCGATGATCTGCAGAGAGTTGCCGACGCGGTGGTTGACCTCGCGCAGCAACACCTCGCGCTCGGCCGCGAGAGCCGCGTAGCGGTCGCGCGATGCGTGCACTTCGGCTTCGGCATCGTCGCGGGCTTTTTGCAGCCGCGCCTGCCGCAGCGCGCCTTCCAGGGCGATCTGCAGCAGCGGGATGAAGTCGCCCTGTACATCCTTCATCAAATAGTCGGCGGCGCCCGCCTTCAACGCGGTGACCGCAATCTTGGAATCCTGCGATGCGGTGACGAACACGACGGGCGGCGCACCGGGAATCTTCATGATCCGTTCAAGGGTCTCCAGACCATCGAGGCCCGGCATGTACTGATCGAGCGCCACGACGTCGATGCCGCCTTTGCCGAGACGATCGAGGCCCGCTTTTCCGTTGGCGGCATGTTCGACATCGAAGCCGAGCCGCGTCAGGCCACGGCTGACAAGCCGGGCCAGCGCCTCGTCATCGTCGATATACAAAAGCTTGGGCAGCGCAGCGGTCATGGTGCGGCTTGCGGAACCTGAATGACGGAAAAGAAAAGCCCGAGTTGACGAATAGCGTTGGCGAAGCTTTCGTAATTTACCGGCTTCGTGATGTAGACATTGCAGCCCAGTTCGTAGCAGCGCTTGATTTCCTGGGCATCGTCGGTCGTGGTGAGCACGACCACCGGCGCACATTTCACATATTTATTATCTTTGACGCGACGGAGGATATCGATCCCGGTCATGTCGGGCAGATTAAGGTCGAGCAATATCAGCAGGGCCTGTCCCTTATGGGCAATCCCCGTGCCGTCTTCACCGAATAGATAGTTAACGGCAGCTGTACCGTTGGTGAACGGAATGATCTCATTGTTGACACCGGAGCGCCGGATATTGCGCTCAATCAGGCGCGCATGCCCCTCGTCGTCCTCGATCATGATGATGGTGACTGGATTATTCATGAGGTTCTGTTCCGGTTGGTGGCCGTCCATGTGGCTGGGAGTGTTACTGTGAATGTGCTGCCGTTGTGAAGTACCGAGGCGACGGTAAGCGTTCCGCCGAGCCGCCTGACCAGGGCCCGAACATGGGCCAGACCGATTCCCTGACCCGGTCTATCCTGCGTCCCGGCGCGGCGAAAAAGGTCGAAAATACGCTGGTGATCGGCAGGGTCGATGCCGCGGCCATTGTCGGTAATCTCGTAGATTGCGACGCCCGCCGTGGTATGGCCTTTGACGGAAACATCTCCGGGGATACCCGGCTTGAGATATTTCAAGGCATTGTCGATCAGGTTTGAAAAAATCTGCTCCAAGGCAAGCCGGTCGCTGACGATCGCGGGCAGGGGCGCAATCCGAATTTGCGCATTAGCCTCGAATGCCTGATGTGCCACGGTTGAAACGATGCTCTCGATCAGCTCACGGGTATCGATTTGCACCGGCTTGAATTCGCGGCGTCCTTCGCGGGTCAGGTTGAGGATCGCGGTGATCAGGCGGTCCATCTTGGCGATCGAGGATTTGATGAAGCCGAGCGCCTCGGTGAAGTCCTGTGACAGCTGCTTGTCGGGTCCGTCGAGCACCGGTTCCGCGTTGCTTGCGTCCACGGCGGGAGCTCCCGATGCCGCGGCGCCAAGTGTTGAAATCCGCCTGAATATGTCGCCCCGCAGTTCCTCAAGCTCGCTGGTGAATCCCATGATGTTGACGAGCGGCGAGCGCAGATCGTGGCTGACGATGTAGGCGAAGCGCTGGATCTCCTCATTGGCTTCGCGGAGGTCGGCGGTGCGCTCCTGCACGGTGGATTCCAAATTGATGTTGTTGTCGCGCAATTGCGCCTCGGCCTCGTCGCGGGCGCGGGCCGAACGCCGAACGAGAAAAATGGAAATCCCGGCGAGCGTCACCACGAGACCGGAGCCGGCCACGGTTACGATAGAGGCCAGAAGCTGAGTACGATCGGCCTTTGTGGTCCGTCGCGTGAACAACCGATCTTCTTCGGCGCGCATCTGGCTAGCGAGCTCGCCGACGGAGCGTACGGCGGCGCTCGGGCCCGCACTGCGCAGCATTTCGATGCCGCCTTTCAGATCGTTGCGTTTTGCGAAATCCATCGCGCGCGCAAGCTCCACTAGGCGCGACCGTACTGCCGGCGCCAGCTTGCTCGTTGCGTCAACCTGAACCGGATTGTCATTGGTCAGGGCAATCAATTTTTCAACGTCCGGGAGGATTTGTGCGACGGCGGCCTCATGCTCGTCGAGAAAGCGCTGTTCCGAAGTGAGGAGATATCCCCGTGCCGAACTTTCGGCGCGGCGGATCTCCAGCAGCAGCGAGGAGACCTGGTTTTCGACCTCGACCGTGTGAACGACCAGGGAATTGTCCTCGCGGGCCTGATTGACAAGCACGACTGAGCTCGCGCTGATCGCGACCAGCACCAAAAATCCCGCCGCAAGCAGCAGGATCTGTCCGATCGCACGCCTCCGAGCGTCGTCAGCGGTCACAACAGGTTCGCATTAGTTCTGGATCGATCCCCGCACCGGAAACGTCCGGCGCCACTCAAACGCGTTCGACCATGAAAAGTTCCAGACTGCCCGATTTTCTGATGGTCAGCATCACTTCGCAGCCTGTCCGGCCAGATATTGTTCGAGCCAATGGATGTGATAGTCGCCGTCGATGATGCCTGGTTCTCGCACCAGCGCCCTGAACAGCGGCAGCGTGGTCTCGATTCCGTCAACGACCATCTCGTCGAGCGCGCGGCGCAACCGCATCAGGCATTCCGCCCGCGTTTTGCCGTGCACGATTAGCTTGCCGACCAGCGAGTCGTAATAGGGCGGGATGACGTAGCCCTGATAAACCGCCGAGTCGATGCGGACTCCAAGACCGCCGGGTGGATGATACTGCAGGATCTTGCCGGGCGAGGGCCGAAAGCTCACCGGATTTTCCGCGTTGATGCGGCATTCGATCGAGTGCCCGTTGATGATTACTTCGTTCTGCTTCACTGGCAGATCGCCGCCCGCCGCAATGCGTATCTGTTCCAGCACGAGATCGATGTCGGTGATCATCTCGGTGACGGGATGCTCGACCTGAATACGCGTGTTCATTTCGATGAAATAAAATTCGCCGTCCTCGTAGAGAAACTCGACGGTACCGACGCCGAGATATTTCATCTCCTGCATCGCCCTGGCGACCGTGCCGCCGATCTTGTTCCGCGCAGCCGGGCTGAGAACCGGAGAAGGGCCTTCCTCCCAGATTTTCTGGTGCCGCCGCTGCAGCGAGCAGTCGCGCTCGCCGAGATGGATGGCGCCGCCGCGGCCGTCGCCGAGCACCTGGATTTCGATGTGGCGCGGCTTCTGCAGATATTTTTCGAGATAGACGGAGGCGTCGCCGAATGCGGCCTTGGCTTCCGCGCCGGCGGTGGAAAGCGCCAGCATGAGGTCTTCAGCGGTCTGCGCCACCTTCATGCCACGGCCACCGCCGCCTGAGGCCGCTTTCACCAGCACCGGAAACCCGATCGATTCCGCGATCGCCATCGCGTCGTCGCCCTCGCCAACGCCGCCCTCCGAACCCGGAACGACGGGGATGCCCAGCTTCTTCGCGGTCTTCTTGGCTTCGATCTTGTCGCCCATCAGGCGGATGTGTTCGGCCTTGGGCCCGATAAAATGCAGATTGTGATCGGCGAGAATTTCCGCGAAGCGCGCGTTCTCCGACAGGAAGCCATAGCCAGGATGCACGGCGTCGGCGCCGGTGATCTCGCAAGCGGCCAGCAGCGCGGGGATGTTGAGGTAGCTGTCCTTTGATGGCGGCGGGCCGATGCAGACGCTTTCGTCGGCGAGGCGCACATGCATGGCGTCGGCGTCCGCGGTGGAATGCACCGCAACGGTGGCGATGCCCAATTCCTTGCAGGCGCGCAGCACACGCAAGGCGATCTCGCCGCGATTGGCTATCAGGATCTTATCGAACATCGCGCGCCTGCAGTTCGAGAAGCATCATTCGATGATCACGAGCGGTTCGTCGAACTCCACGGGCTGGCCATCTTCGACGAGAATTTGTGTAACCGTGCCGGCGCGCGGAGACGGAATTTGATTCATCGTCTTCATCGCCTCGATGATGACGAGCGTTTGGCCGACCGCCACTTTGCTCCCGATCTCGACGAAGGGCCGGGCGCCGGGCTCGGATGACCAATATACCGTGCCGACCATGGGCGAGGGCACCATGCCCGGGTGTTTCGCGTGATCATCCGCATCGGCCGCAACAGCCGTCGGCGGCGCGGCGGAGGGTGTATAATGCGACGGTGCCGGCCCCGCAATGCTGATATTCCGGGCGACCCTTACCCGTAATCCCGCGCGTTCGATTTCGATCTCGGTGAGATTGGTCTCGTCGAGCAGTGACGCCAGTTCGCGCACCAGCGCACCGTCATCGTTCGAGTTTCCGCTGCTCTTCGACTTCCGCTGGGTGTCTTCGGGCTGGCGCGCCATGTCTTGATCCGAAACTTTGTTGAGGGGTGAAACGGTCAGGCTTTTGAGGCCGGGCCGATGGCCTTGACGCCGATTTTGACAGCGAGGCCGTTGAGCGCAACCGGTATCCATCGATGCCGAAGCCGCACAAGGTTGCGAACGCGGCTTTGGCGGTGAAGGAATGGTGACGGAAATTCTCGCGGGCGTGAATGTTGCTGATGTGCACTTCCACGGTGGGAATTTTCACCGCCACTAGTGCGTCGTGCAGCGCGATCGAGCTATGGGAGTAACCTCCTGCATTGATGACGATGCCGAGCGCTTTTTTGGCGTGCGCCTCGTGGACGAAATCGATCAGTTCGCCTTCGCGGTTGGACTGGCGGCAATCCGCGGTAAGACCGAATGCCGCGGCCGTTTCCCGGCACAGGTTCTCGACGTCGGCAAGCGCGGCGTGTCCGTACGTTTCCGGCTCGCGCATTCCCAACAAATTAAGGTTCGGGCCGTTCAGTACGTAAATCGTCTTGGCGATCGTATTGGCCATCCAGAATCCGGTCAAAGATGCAGTTATGCCGGGTTTATAGGGAACAAGCACGCCAAGGGGAAGTGTCGGTGTGTGAGGGCGCCCCAGGCCCATTAAGACGGTAAAACCGGCTAACGCCGCATTGCCCAAACGGCCGTATTAAAGCGTAGCAGCCGCCACCGGGATTCGGTGGCGGCTGCTATGTTCGAGGGTCAGGCCGCGTTATCAGCCTTCGATGATGTAGACGATCTCATGCGTCTCCGGGCGCAGGATAATATATCTGCCGTGCACCAGGATAAAATCGTAGCCGCGCCATTCCGGATAGATCTCGACGATCCGGGACGGGAGCGGGTAATAGTGCACGGACGAGGGTACCCTCGTGCCCACGGAGATGTTGAAGTTAACGTTGGTGACTTCTTCGACCTTCTCCGATTTGATCGCGGAGACGATCTGGGTGCGCTTTTCAGCAGGAGGAGCCGCCGTTGCAGACGTGGCAGCGTTGCCCGTCGTCTTGCTTTCGGTTGTGCTGGAGCCGGTCTTGTTGTCCGCGGTCCCCTTATTGTCATTCATGCCCTTTTTGTCGGTCATGCCCTTTTCAGCGGTATTTCTGTCGGCAGGACCCTTATTATCCGCGGCGCCCTTCATTTCATTGGAGCCGGGCTTGGTGTCGGCGGCGGTGGTACCCTTCTTCATGGCACCGTCTTCGGCCTTCATACCCTTGCTGGCGGCTTCCGGAGCAGTGTCCTGAGCACGGGGACCGGTACCACCTTCGCGCTGCATGGCGCCGCCCGGTGCTTTCGTCCCCGCAGCATTGGCGGGTGCGCCGCTCTTCGAGGCGTCGTTATGGTTCATCGCACCACCGGTTGCCGGGGCGCTCTGCTGCGCTGCTCCACCCGCCTGGCCCGCTGGACCCTGCGCGTTCGCCACTCCGGCCCCGGCGATCAATGCCGCTGCCGCAACTGAAATCAGAAAACGTTTATGCATGGAAATCTCCTCTCGTTGCATTGCCCGCGCCGACAACGACAGGAGGTACTCCGATGTTCCGCCCGAAAGGACGAATAAGCGCTTATTTGTGTGCGCATGAACGTGCATTCATGCGAAGGCCGGCTCGTCGGCCGGCCCTGCAGTTGAATATTCCTGAATGGCCTTCGTCAGCAGGTCGCCTTGCCGCAGCGGGCGATGCCGACCTTCTCCTTGAGCCCATCGATGCCGATGGCCCCGACGACCACCTGCTTGCCGATGACGTAGCTCGGGGTGCCGTTCATGCCCATGTCTTCCGCGAGCTTGAAATTCTCGGCGATCGTGGCGCGTACTTCAGGGCTTGCAAGGTCTTTCTCCATCCGTGCCATGTCGAAGCCCGCGTCCTTGGCGGCCGCCATCGCGTGCGCCTTGTCCGCCTGTCCGCGGCCGCCGAGCAGCTTCTGATGGAAGTCGAGATATTTCTTGCCGCCGGGGTCCTGCATCCGCGCCGCGACCGCCACCTGCGCGGCTTCGACCGATCCGGGTCCGAGCACCGGGAATTCCTTCAGCACGACCTTGAGCTTCGGATCGCCTTTCATCAGTTCAAGCATGTCGCCCATCGCGCGTTTGCAGTAGCCGCAATTGTAATCGAAGAATTCCACGAAAGTGACATCGCCGTCCTTGTTGCCAAGCGTGACGCCGCGCGGCGAATTGAAAATAACGTCGGCGTTCTTCGCGACGGCGGCCTCATGCTTGTCGTTTTCAGCGGCGGACTGGCGTTTGCTCAATTCGTTCATCGCCTCCTCCAGCACTTCCGGATGGGCGATCAGATAGCTCCTCACGATCGTCTCGATGTCGCCGCGCTGGGTGTCTGAAAAACTTTGCGCCGACGCAGTGACCGGAGCGCCGCAGAGCGCGAGCGCGCAGAGAGCCGGGGCGAAAAAGCGGAACGAAAACATTTGCGAGATCCTTTGTGACTTCGGTTTCCAAGAATATACGTTTTAACTGGTATTTAGTTGTTCTTTTGTCCGGGCAGCGGCTTGGCGCTTACGATATCGTCGGCTTTGACCCAGCCGGGAGTGCCGATGGCGAACCGGGTCTTGGCGCGTGAGGCAAGATCGCGCGCGGTCTTATTGTCTCCGCGCAGGAATGCCGCCTGTGCCGATGCCAGATCGGCGTCCGCGAGCTCTCCCTTGCGCCCATAAGCCATCGCAAGCTGGGTATAACCGAGCGGCGCTTCCGTCTCCCGTGCCACCGCGCTGCGCAGAATCGAAATAGCCTCCTCGGCATAGGCCTTCTTATCGGACGCCACGAGCGCTTGCCCAAGTAACATCTCGATGAGCGGCGCGTTGCCGGAAAGCTGCACAGCGCGGCGCAACGGCGCAATGGCCTCCGCAGGGTGCCCGCCCTCGAGCAAGGCTTGCCCGCGCAATTCATAGAAATAGGGATTGGCCGGCTGTACCTGGATCAATCCATCGATCTGGGCGAGCGCCGTGCGCAAATCGCCGTGGCGATACGTTGCGATGGCATGCGCATAGCGCGCCGGCAGGGTGTCGTTCGACAGGGGATAGCGCCGATAAACGGTGTCGGACGGCTCCATGAATGCCGAAGTTTTGGCGCGAGCCATGTCGTGACGCAATTGCAGGGCGGGATCGTCTTTTTTGTCCCAATACGGGCTCGACCGCGCCAATTCTTCCAGGGCGGCGACGCGGTCGGCGGGCATCGGATGCGATTGCATATAGGGGTCTGCGCCGCGCGCGGCGAACAGGCTTTCGTCGGTAATGCGCTTGAAGGTTTCGTACATCCCCTTGGGCGACTGCCCGGTGGCCGTCAAAAACTTGACACCAGCGCGGTCCGCGTTTTCTTCCTGCTGGCGCTGATAGGAAAGCAGCGTGCGCTGGATCACTTCTTGCGGTGCGGCGATCGCCGCGGCTCCGACATTGCTCATACCGCTGTTGGCATTGCTGCTTCTGGCGCCCGCGACCAGGGCGCCGACGCCGAGCAGCATGGCGACGATCATCTGGGTCTGAGCCTGCGCCAGCTGTTGACGGAGCTTGGCGAGGTGCCCGCCTGCAAGGTGGCCGGTTTCGTGCGCCAGAACTCCGATCAGCTGATTGGGCGTTTGCGACTGCATGATCGCGCCGTAGTTGACGAAGATGCGGTGGCCGTCCGCGACGAAGGCGTTGAACGATTTTTCATTGATGATGGAAATCTGGATGTTTTGCTTTTCAAGGCCGGCAGTGCGCAGGATCGGCCGCGTATAATCGCGCAACAACTGTTCGATTTCCGAGTCGCGCAGGATCGGAAGGCCTTGCTGCGCGCGCACGGGCCCGGCCATCGGACCGGCGGCAAAGGCGATCACGGTCAAAACCGCTGTCAGCTTCGACGCTTTACCCGGCGCGTTCTTACGAAGCCGCTGCAGATGGTGTTTCATCGTGGCCATAGTCTGGATAGGTTATTTGCCCTAACAATGCGGCGAATACGGCGGCAGCGGGGCGTCGCGCGCCTGTCCTGCTTTGAAACAGAAACAGCCTCAGCGGTACCAGATATCCATGCTCGATGCGACAATACGAGACCGCGTCAATAGCCTCCTCACGGCCTCAGGACGCAGCGACGTTCCGCCGTTCATGGTGATGGAAGTGATGGCGGCGGCGGCGCGGATCGAGGCGGCTGGCGGCCACGTCATTCACATGGAAGTCGGACAGCCCTCGGCGTCGGCGCCGGCAACCGCCATTGCGGCGGCCCGCGCGGCGCTTGACGAGGGCCGGATCGACTACACGTCGGCGCTCGGCATTCCATCGCTGCGGGCTCGCATCGCAAGGCATTACCGCGATGCCTATGGCTGCGATGTCGATCCCGAGCGCATCGTCGTGACCACGGGATCGTCGGGTGCGTTCATTTTGGCGTTCCTCGCCATGTTCGAGCCCGGTGACCGCGTCGCCGTGACGGTGCCGGGCTATCCGCCGTATCGTCATATCCTCACCGCGCTCGGTTGCGAGCCGGTGCTGATCGAAACGCATAGCGACACACGTCATGCACTGACAGGCGAGGCGTTGCTATCCGCTCATCAAAAGACGCCGTTGAAGGGCGTGCTGGTCGGCAGCCCGGCTAATCCAACGGGAACCATGATGTCGGGCGAGGCGCTGAACGGCCTGATCGCGGCCGCGGAAAGCGAAGGCATCCGGTTTATTTCCGACGAGATCTATCACGGTCTCGACTATGCATTTCCGGCGGCCACCGCGGCTCAGCTGTCGCCCCGCGCTTTGGTGATCAACTCGTTCTCGAAGTATTTTTGCATGACGGGTTGGCGGGTAGGGTGGATGGTCGTCCCGGAACCGCTGGTGCGGCCGATCGAACGTCTGCAGCAAAACCTGTCGATCTCGGTGCCGACGTTGTCGCAGCTCGCTGCCGAGGCGGCCTTCGAGGGTCGCGACGAGATGGAAAATGTGAAGCGCGGTTACGAAGAGAACCGCCGCATTTTGATCGACGGTCTGCCGCAAGCCGGTCTTGCGAAATTTTTGCCGGCCGACGGAGCGTTCTACCTCTACGCGGATGTCTCGGAGTTCACCTCGGACAGCTTCGATTTCGCCAGGCAGATGCTGGAACAGGCGAATGTCGCGGCTACGCCGGGCATCGACTTCGATCCGATCCATGGCCACCGGTTCATCCGGTTTTCCTACGCGCGATCTGCGGATGAAATGCGCGAAGCGGTTGCACGTATCACCCGCTGGCTGGGGCGCGGCGCGCCGACCCAAGGCTGATGCTTTTATCGCTATGATGCTCGTGCAATACATGCCGACCCATTGACACCGCATGTGCAAATGTTTTGGCTGTAGCATCGCGGTGGATCGTCTGCGTGCAGCGATAGACAGGTCCCGCGAAGACGGGGAGAGGGAATGCCATGACGACAGTGACCGTGCCGACCGTGCCTGCCGACCGCGGCTCGCGCCGCCAAGCCTTGGTACAAGGTGCTTTACATTCAGGTGCTGATAGCGATCCTGCTGGGCGCGGTCGTCGGCTGGCTCTGGCCGAATTTTGCGACGAACGACTGGATCAAGGCGCTCGGTGACGGCTTCATCAAGCTGATCAAGATGGTGATTGCGCCAATCATCTTCTGCACCGTGGTATCCGGCATCTCTCATATTCAGGATGCCAGAAAAGTCGGACGCATCGGTGTCAAGGCGCTGGTCTATTTCGAGGTCGTCTCCACCTTCGCCCTCGTGATCGGGCTCATCGTCGGCAATGTAATCCGGCCGGGCGCCGGTTTCGGCGGCGCCGCCGCCAACGCGCAGGCGGTGGCCACCTACGCCAAGCAGGCCGAAGCGCAGAAGAGCGTGGACTTCTTCCTCCACATCATTCCCGATACCGTGGTCGGCGCTTTTGCGACGGGCGAAATCCTCCAGGTCCTGCTGTTCTCGATTCTCTTCGGTTTTGCGATCATGGGTCTCGGCGAACGGGGGCACACCGTGCGCTCATTTATCGATGATGCCGCCCATGCCGTATTTGGCGTCATCTCCATTGTCATGAGGGCGGCTCCAATCGGAGCATTCGGAGCGATGGCCTACACCATCGGCAAATTTGGAACCGGCGCCATTCTCAATCTGCTGGGACTGATCGCGACGTTCTATCTCACGGCCGGGCTGTTCGTTGTTGTCGTGCTCGGTGTTGTCGCGCGCTTCGTCGGTTTCAACATTTTCAAATTCCTGGCCTACATCAAGGACGAACTGTTGATCGTGCTCGGCACGTCGTCGTCAGAGAGCGCGCTACCCTCGCTGATGGAAAAACTCGAGCGGCTGGGCTGTTCGAAGTCCGTGGTAGGATTGGTGGTTCCGACCGGCTATTCGTTCAACCTGGACGGCACCAACATCTACATGACGCTGGCGACGCTTTTCATCGCGCAGGCGCTCGGTTTCGATCTCACGCTGGGTCAGCAGATCACGATCCTCCTCGTGGCGATGCTGACGTCAAAGGGCGCGTCGGGCATCACCGGCGCGGGTTTCATTACGCTTGCGGCAACGCTTGCGGTCGTCGATCCGCGGCTGGTACCGGGCATGGCGATCGTGCTCGGCATCGACAAATTCATGAGTGAATGCCGCGCGCTGACCAATCTTTGCGGCAACGGCGTCGCGTGCGTGGTCGTGTCATGGTGGGAAGGCGAACTCGACTACGAGAAACTTCACGCCGGACTCAACCAGAATATCGATCCGTCCGATTTGCAGACCGCCGTCACCACGGGTTGATCTCGCCGACAAAATAAAACCGCCCGGTTGCGCCGGGCGGTTTTTGATTCCTCGTCAGAAACTAATCGCCGTTGCCGAAGGCGCGCGACCACCAACCAGCCTTGCGTGGCTGACTTTCGCTCGCGGCCTCAGGCGCGGGTTGTGCTGGAGCAGGGGCCGCGGACGGCGGACTGTCGCTGACAGCGGCCGGTTGAGCCGCGCTGAGGAAGCTTACTTTCTCGCGCACGGTTGAACGGCGTCGTGCAGTCCTGTCCTGGTCCGGTGCCGTATCGTCTTGCGCCGGAGCGGCTGGCGCGTCGTGCTGTTGCGGAGCGGCTTGCGGCGCTTCCGGCTGCCAGGAGACGTGTTCTGTGCGTGTTTCGCGCTGCTGGGGCTGCGGTGAATATTCCGGCAGATCGGACACTGCCGCGCTCGATTCGGCGGCCGAAGCGGGTGCGAACTCGTCCGCCGTCGATCCCGGCAGTCCATCCTCCGGCCCGCCGCGCCGGCGGCGTCCACCCCGTCGTCCACGCCGCCGGGGCCGCCGTTCGCCGTTCTGATCTACCAGCCCGGCGCTCGGCTGTGGCCCGGACTCGATCTCGTTATCTTCACCGTCGTCGCCCGCGGCGCTGAGAGGTTCGACCTCGGGAGTGACGCTTGCCATGTCGCTGTCGCCGCGTGGCGGACGGTCTTCGCGCGCTTCGCCGGGACGGCCACGCCGCCGGCGGCGCCGCTTGCGCTTTTGTCCGTCGGCATCGGTATCGCCTTCGCTGCTCTCGCTGACAGAATGATCGGAAACCAATCCTTCGGTCTCTTCGGTTTCGACTTCAGCTTCGACATCGAACGGCTCTTCGTCTTCAAAGATTTCCTCGACGTGCACCGGGAAGGCCGCGACCTGAGCCGCCAACACCGCCTTTGCAGCTTCAGGCGTATGCATCTGTTCGCCGCGCTCGATGATAAACGACTGCTGGGCGGTAACGGTCGCATCCGCGATCACCGCAAGCGTCACCTTGAAACTGTTTTCGAGATCGCGCAGGTGGGCGCGCTTGTGATTGAGCACGTAAAGCGCGACGTCGGTGCGCGTTCGCACGGTGAGATTATGCGTGGCGCCCTTCATCAGCATTTCTTCGAGTCCGCGCACCAGTTGCAACGCCACCGAAGACACCGAGCGAACATGACCGCTGCCGCCGCATTGCGGGCAAGGCTCGGTTGAGCTCTCCAGCACGCTGGCGCGAATGCGCTGGCGTGACATTTCCAAAAGGCCGAAATGCGAGATGCGGCCAACCTGGATGCGCGCGCGGTCTTGCCGCAGGCAATCGCTGAGTTTGCGTTCTACCGAGCGGTTGTTGCGCTTCTCGTCCATGTCGATGAAATCGATGACGATCAGGCCGGCGAGGTCACGCAGCCGCAACTGTCGCGCGACTTCTTCTGCGGCCTCGACGTTAGTCTTGAGCGCGGTGTCCTCGATGTGATGCTCACGGGTCGAACGGCCTGAATTGACGTCGATCGAAACCAGCGCTTCCGTCTGGTTGATGACGATGTAGCCGCCCGATCGCAACTGGACGGTCGGCGAGAACATCGCATCGAGCTGGCTCTCGACGCCCATGCGCGAAAACAACGGCTGGCCGTCGCGATATTGCCTGACCGTACGCACATTAGACGGCATCAGCATCTTCATGAAATCGCGCGCTTCCTGATAGCCGGCTTCGCCGGCGACCTGGATTTCGTCGATTTCCTTGTTGTAGAGATCGCGCAGCGACCGCTTGATCAGCGATCCCTCTTCGTAGACAAGCGTGGGCGCCTGCGACTTCAGCGTCATATCCCGCACGGTTTCCCACATGCGGATCAGATATTCGAAGTCGCGCTTGATTTCGGGTTTGGTTCGCGACGCACCGGCAGTGCGAAGGATGATGCCCATCCCTTCGGGCACGTCGAGATCGGACACGACTTCCTTCAAGCGCGAACGATCCTGCGCGGATGTGATCTTGCGGCTGATGCCGCCACCGCGCGCGGTATTTGGCATCAAAACGGCGTAACGGCCGGCGAGCGAGAGATACGTCGTCAGCGCCGCGCCCTTATTGCCGCGCTCTTCCTTGACGACCTGAACCAGCATCACCTGCCGGCGCTTGATGACTTCCTGAATCTTGTATTGCCGACGCGGCCGGAAAGCACGCTCCGGCACTTCCTCGAGGACGTCCTCACCGCCGACGGATTCGACGATTTCTTCTTCGGCGTCTTCGCCTTCGTCTTCATCGTCGCTATCGACGGCAATGTCGGCATCTTCCGCGCTGGTTGGCGCGCTATGGGCGGCATGCTCGCTGTCGTCGTGGTGCGCGGCGACCAATTCGCGATGCTCTTCGTCACCATGCGAATGAGCATGCTCGGGATGGTCATGGTCTGCGTGGTCGTGATCGGCGTGATCGCGATCCGCGGGTTCTTGGACGGATTCTTCCGGCGGCGAAGTCCCGTCATCCGGGTGCAGCGTTTGCATCGGCTGCTGGTCGCCGTTGGCCTCTGGCGCGATTGCGTGCGAGAACTCGGCCGCCGCAACGGTCTGTTCGCCGGGCGCATCGACCGGCAACGGTTGATCGTGGTCCCCCGCGTGCAACTGGTGCTGCTCGGCTGACGAAGCGTCAGAATGACTATGATCCTCTTCGCTGCCGTCCGCGATATGCGGCTGCGGCGCCTGCGAGGGGTCCGCGCTCGCGTTCTCGACGATCTCGCTTTGGATACGCTCGCCAGTGCCACGCCGGCGCTGGTTACGATGCCGCGGACGCTTGCCGCGGCTGGAGCGGTTGTCGGTTTCTTCCTCGGCCTCGCGGTGCGCGCGCTCGTCGGCTTCGATCAATGCCTGCCGGTCGGCGACCGGGATCTGGTAATAGTCCGGATGAATTTCGCTGAAGGCCAGAAAACCGTGGCGGTTGCCGCCATATTCGATAAAGGCCGCCTGCAGCGATGGCTCTACCCGCGTGACTTTTGCGAGGTAGATGTTGCCGCGAAGTTGCTTGCGCTGCGCGGTTTCGAAATCAAATTCTTCGACGCGATTGCCGCGCACCACAACCACCCGGGTCTCTTCCGGATGCGTGGCGTCGATCAACATTTTGTTGGGCATGTTTGAACTCATGACGGTGGAGGCCACGCAGGGCGGCTGGCGCGCGACGCGCAGCCGGGCGACGCGACGGTCCACCTGATTCGGGGGTGAGGGGAAGGCCGAAACGCCTGGCACGCCGTGCCGGGGCCAGGTCCAACGCAAAACGTCGTGCGAAGCTCTCGCTTCGCATCGGCGCGATGGTCGTCATGGTCGGCAATACAGTCTGGCGCATCAAGCGTCGGCCCGTCTGAACACGTTGGCGGTAAGATGCCGCCTCATTAGCTGCCAAAGCCCGGCTTGGCGCCGAGGCGCTCGCCGGTCTCGCATATCGCGGCGTCGCGCCGGATAATCGGTTGTGAAGTGTCTAAAGCCGCCCCTGGAAAGATAGTACCCTGGACGGACGCCGCTCGGGCTCGAAACCGCCAATCGATCAGCCGCGCGCCGCGCTGGCTGGAGAAAGGTCGGAAAGACGCTGGAACCGAGATTGCAGGTTCCGGCGCTGCACCGGGAGGCTGAACGCTACACAACCGGGAGTTAAACCTTCAGCCTCTTCTACATACGCGGAACAGCGTTTTCGCGCAAGGCATGCGTCGCATCCGCGCAACACGCAGCATTTAATTAGGGAAGGACGTGTTAAGGTGCGATTAACCGTGCCGTTTTATTGCGTTAGAAGGGCTGCCCGGAGGCAGAAATCGTTGGCGAGCCGCGCAAATCACGTCAATTTGCTGGGACTAGTGCTTGGTTGCGCTGCAGCATTGTCATGCTTGCGCCCTTCCGATCTGCGCGCTGAGGATGCAGCGTCGCAAGCGGCCATTGCGCCAGCTTTCCCGATCGCGTCGGACGCACGTTTGGCCGGCGACAATAAGCAGACGCGTTTCATTCTCGACCTGGACCGCAGCGTACCATTTCGGGCATTTGCGCTGGCCGACCCCTACCGCGTTGTCGTCGATGTCCCCCAGGTCAACTTTCAGTTAGCCGCCGGGACGGGCGCCTCAGGGCGGGGATTGGTCAAGGCATTCCGCTACGGTCTGGTGATGCCGGGAGGCTCGCGCCTCGTGTTCGATCTCTCCGGCCCCGCCAAGATCGCAAAGGCGTATGCCCTCGATGCCGCGAACGGCCAGCCGCCGCGGTTCGTGCTTGAACTCGAAGCGGTCGATCAATCTGCATTTAACGGCTCGCTCGCTGTGGAGGAAAAGCCCAACCCGCCGGACGCGGTCCCCGCGGCGGTCGGCACAACGACAGAAGCCGCGATCGAGGATAGCGCTCCCGCGCTCAAATCTCCGGTGACGCAGGATAGGCGGCCGGTGTTGGTGATCGACCCCGGCCACGGCGGCATCGACAACGGCACCCAGGCCAGCGGCGAAGCCGAGAAGAATCTCGTGCTGAATTTTTCGCTGGCGCTACGCGACCGCATCGAAAAGGCCGGTAAATACCGCGTTGTCATGACCCGAACTGATGACACCTTCATCCCTCTCGGCGAACGCGTGAAAATCGCGCGCGCCCATGCGGCGGCGTTGTTCGTATCGATCCATGCCGACGCCTTGCCGCATCGCGAGGGCGACGCCCAGGGAGCGACCGTTTATACGTTGTCGGATCGGGCCTCCGACGCCGAAGCAGAGCGCCTCGCGGAATCGGAAAACAAGGCGGATGCCATCGGCGGTGTGAACCTGACCGACGAGCCGACGGAAGTGGCCGATATCCTGATCGACCTCGCGCAGCGCGAGACCCGCACCTTTTCCAACCGGTTTGCGCGGCTGCTGGTGCGGGAGATGAAATCGAGCGCCCGGATGCACAAACATCCGCTCAAGTCGGCGGGATTTAAGGTGCTGAAAGCGCCTGACGTGCCCTCGGTGCTGGTCGAACTGGGGTATGTGTCCAACAAGGGCGATCTCGAGCATCTGATGTCGGAAGAGTGGCGCTCGAAGACAGCGGGTTCGGTCGCGCAGGCGGTCGATGCGTTTTTCGCCAAGCGTGTGGTGACGGCCGGACCGACGGATTGAACGCGCAAAGCCCTAGTTTGGCCACAGCAGCGGCACTATAAAAATCCCGCGGAGCGGTCAGAAATCGGTCATGGATTCCTGAAGGCAACTAAGCGCTGGGCCGCCCGGATACGGCAAGAGGAAACGGAATTTCGATAATGCGTCTGCTGGTTCGTTTCTTGGGCTTCCTGTTTGCCGCCGGAACGGTCGTGTTTCTCGTTGGCGTGGCTGCTACCGCAGGCATGATCTGGCATTATTCCCGGGACTTGCCGGATTATTCGCAGTTGCAGGATTACGAGCCGCCGGTGATGACGCGCGTTCACGCGTCCGACGGTGCGCTGCTTGGCGAGTATTCGAAGGAGCGCCGTCTGTATCTTCCGATCCAGGCGGTTCCAAAACTCGTGATCAACGCGTTTTTGGCGGCCGAGGACAAGAATTTCTACGAGCACGGCGGCATCGACTTTTCGGGCATGGCGCGCGCTGCGGTGCTGTATGCGCAGAACGTCGGATCGAACCGGCGTCCCCAGGGCGCCTCCACGATCACCCAGCAGGTCGCGAAGAACTTTCTTCTGACCAACGAAGTTTCCTTCACCCGCAAGATCAAGGAAGCTTTGCTGGCGATGCGGATCGAGCGCGCCTATTCGAAAGACAAGATTCTCGAACTTTATCTCAACGAGATTTATCTGGGGCTGGGCGCTTACGGCGTGGCTGCGGCGTCGCTGGTCTACTTCGATAAATCGGTCAATGAACTTACCGTTGCGGAGGCTGCTTATCTGGCGGCCTTGCCGAAGGCGCCGTCGTCGCTGCATCCGATCAAGAACCGCGACCGCGCGATCGAGCGCCGCAATTATGTGATCGACCGGTTGCTGGAAAACGGCTGGATCAAACAGGCCGATGCCGATGCCGCGCGCAAGGATCCGCTGGTCGTCACCAACAGGACCAATGCCGCGCACATCTTCGCCGGAGAATATTTCGCCGAAGAAGTCCGTCGCGACGTGTTCGAACGATACGGTGAAAAGAAGCTCTATGAAGGCGGTCTGTCGGTGCGGACCACGCTCGATCCCAAGCTTCAGGTGATGGCGCGCAAGACCATGACGGCCGGTCTCGTCAATTTCGACGAGGCGCAGGGGTGGCGCGGTGCGACCAGCAAACTGGATATGTCGGGCGATTGGGGCGTCAAGCTCGCCGACGTCAAGGCGCTCTCGGATATTTCGCCATGGCGGTTGGCTGTCGTGTTGGAGACCAGCGATCAATCGGCACGGATCGGCTTCCAGCCCGGCCGCGAACTCGGCGGCGCCGTGCTCAAGGAACGGCAAACCGGCAATATTCCGCTCGAGGGCGTGAAGTGGGCGAAGGCCGCAACCGGTCCAGCGCGTGGCCGAACACCCAGTTCAGTTTCGCAGGTCATCAGTCCCGGCGATATTATTTATGCCGACCCGTTGATCGCAAAAGACGGCAGTGCAGTCGAGGGTCAGTTCCGGCTGCGCCAGTTGCCGGAAGTATCGGGCGCCATGGTCGCAATGGATCCGTGGACTGGTCGCGTGCTCGCCATGGTCGGCGGGTTCTCGTTCGACCAGAGTCAGTTCAACCGGGCGACGCAGGCGTATCGGCAGCCGGGATCTTCCTTCAAGCCGATCGTGTATTCGTCCGCGCTGGATAACGGATACACACCGTCAACGGTGGTCGTCGATGCCCCGATCGAAATCGATCAGGGGCAGGGCGGGGGTGTCTGGCGGCCGGAAAATTATTCGACCGGCAAATATTACGGACCGCAAACGTTGCGCAACGCGCTTCGGTTGTCGCTCAACACGGTGACGGTGCGGCTGGCGCAGGACATCGGCATGCCCCTGATTGGCGAATACGCCAAGCGATTTGGCGTGTACGATGAACTGCCGAATTATCTTTCCTATGCGCTCGGAGCCGGCGAAACCACAGTCATGCGCATGGTCACGGCGTATTCGATGTTCGCCAATGGCGGCCGCCGGGTGAAGTCGACCTTGATCGATCGTATTCAGGATCGCTACGGGCACACCATCTTCAAGCACGATGCGCGGGAATGCCGTGGTTGCGACGCTGCCGCGGGATGGAAGAACCAGCCCGAACCCCAGCTCGTGGATCGCCGGGAGCAGGTGCTCGATGCGATGACGGCCTACCAGATCACCTCGATGATGGAGGGTGTGGTCCAGGGCGGCACCGCAACCGTGCTGAAAGAAGTCGGCAAGCCGATCGCCGGCAAGACGGGTACGACGAACGACGAAAAGGACGCGTGGTTCATCGGCTTCTCCCCGGATCTCGTGGTCGGAATCTACGTCGGCTACGACAAGCCCCGCAATCTCGGCAAAGGCGCCACCGGCGGTCATCTGGCCGCACCGATCGCGAAGGATTTCATGAAGCTCGCACTTGCCGATAAGGCGGCAATTCCGTTTCGCGTGCCAGCCGGTATCAAGTTGATCCGGGTCGACGCCAAATCCGGAATGCGTGCCGGCCCCGGCGACGGCGGCAAGACCATTCTCGAAGCGTTCAAGCCGGGAACGGCGCCGCCTGATAATTACTCAATCATTGGCGTGGCCGATGCGGACGGCCGCAGCGGCGGTTACGCTCCGCAGCAGCCCAGCTATCAGGACGACCGCAGCCTGTTCCGCTCCGGTACCGGCGGCCTTTACTAACGTCGTTGCGCTTTGCCGTCTGCGCCGCTACATCCCCGACAGCACTCGCAAATCGCGGCACACGCCGCAGACCAGAGAACCAATGCGCGCCGAAATCGAGAGATTAGTTGAAGAGATCAAGCAGTCGGTCGGGCTGCTGAGGAGGCATCTTTGACGTCGATGCATCCACGGCGCGCCTCGCGGAGCTGAACAAGCTCGCTGAAGATCCCAATCTCTGGAACGACCCGCAAAAGGCGCAGAAGCTGATGCAGGAGCGAACCTCGCTGGAGGATTCGCTCGGCGGTATCGGCAAGGTCGAGCGCGAACTTGAAGATAATGTCGGCATGATCGAACTCGGCGAAGCCGAGAACGATGAAGGCGTCGTAGCCGAAGCCGAGAACGGGCTGAAAGTTCTGAAAAAAGAAGTCGCGCGCCGCGAACTCGAAGCCCTGCTGGCTGGCGAAGCCGACCGGTTCGACTCCTATCTGGAAGTCCATGCCGGAGCCGGAGGCACCGAGAGTCAGGACTGGGCCTCGATGCTGTTGCGCATGTACACGCGCTGGGCGGAAAAACACGGCTTCAAGATCGAATACCTCGAAGAAACGCAAGGGGAAGAAGCCGGGATCAAGTCGGCGACCATCCAGATCAGCGGTCACAATGCCTACGGCTGGCTGAAGACTGAGGCGGGCGTGCATCGGCTGGTGCGGATTTCACCGTTCGATTCCAACGCGCGCCGGCACACTTCATTCTCGAGCGTGGCGATTTTTCCCGTGGTCGATAACAGCATCAAGATCGATATCGCTGAGTCAGATGTTCGCGTCGATACGATGCGGTCGGGCGGTGCAGGCGGTCAGCACGTCAACAAGACCGAGTCCGCGGTACGGCTCACGCATATCCCGACCGGCGTCGCGGTGGTGTGTCAGGCCGGACGCTCGCAGCACAAGAACAAGGCGCAGGCGTGGGACATGCTTCGCGCCCGCCTCTACGAAATCGAATTGAAGAAGAGGGAAGAGCAGGCCGCCGCCGATCAGGCGGCCAAGACCGATATCGGCTGGGGCCATCAAATCCGCTCCTATGTATTGCAGCCTTATCAGATGGTGAAAGACTTGCGCACGGGCGTGCAGACTTCAGATACGTCGGGAGTGCTCGACGGCGATCTCGATGAGTTCATGGCGGCGACGCTGGCACAGCGCGCGTTTGGCGCCCCGCCGGCGTCGATCGAGGATGTGGATTAAGTAATGCCTCACGTCGCATTCATTGGGTTGGGACGGATGGGCCACGGCATGGCCGGCCGCTATCTCGAGAACGGCTTTACCGTTGCGGTGTGGAATCGCAGCAAGGCCAAGGCGGAAGATCTGATTGCGCGGGGCGCGCGCTGGGCCAACTCGCCGGCGTGATGCCGCGCACGAAGCGGACGCGGTTGTCACCATGGTCGCCGACGATGAGGCGTCCCGCGCGGTTTGGCTGGGCAGCGACGGCGTTGTAAACGGCGCCAGAGCCGGCGCGCTGGCGATGGAATGTTCGACGGTGTCGTATCAGCACGCGCTCGATCTCGGACGAGAGCTGCGCGAGACGCGGTTTCATTTATATCGACAGTCCGGTTACGGGATTGCCTGATGCCGCGGCAGCGGGAAAGCTGACCTTGCTGGTCGGCGCCGAAGCCGCCGATCTCGAACAGGCGCGGGCTTATCTCGCCCCGCTTAGTATGACGATCCGGCATTTCGGACCGGTGGGCAGCGGCACGGTGTACAAGCTCATCAACAACCTGATGGGCGCGATCCAGATTGCCGGCCTCGCCGAGGGGCTGGCGATAGCCGAGCAGGCGGGTCTGGATATGAAGCTGGTGCTGGAGGCCATCGAAGGCGGCGTTGCCGCAAGCCCGCAGGTGTTGCGTCATTCAAAGCGGATGGTGGCGCGGAATTTTTCCGGTGCGACATTTACAGCTTCGCTTCGGCACAAGGATGCCGCCTACGCGGTCGCGCTGGCGGAAAGCCTACTGGCGGATATTCCGCTGATAGGCCGTGCAGCGGTTCAGGCGTACGATAAGGCGAAAGCCTATGCGCCTGACGACGACGAGGCGAAAATGATTGAGATCGTCTCGCGCGCCAAAGACCGGAAGCTAACCGGCGGCTATCAGGCTGCGGCTGCGGGTCCATTCGGCGAGCCAGGTTGTAAATCGCCCAGTGTCTCGTTCGCCGCCGTGCCATGCCGCGGTCACGGTGCCGTCGTCGGCCACCAGCAGAACGACGTCGAGCCCTTTCGATCGCCGCAACGTATCGACAGCCTGCTCCGGCGTTTGTGCGATGGGACCTGCAACATTGAATGACGTGTTGACGGAAATCTCGACGCCGATATGGCGGCCGAGCGCTTTCAGGTAAGCATGGGTGAGGGGGTCCTCAGCTTCACGTACGATCTGAATTCGGCCGGTGCCGTCGGCATGGATCACCGCGGGAATCTTGGTGCGGGCGTTTGGCTTCGATCGCGCCGTCAGCACCATGTAACTATAGGCGTTGTAGTCGGCATCGGATGCGCCTTCGAGCAGCTCGAAATACTCCAGCGCCGCTTCCAACGTCGCCATCGGCGCCAACGGGCGAATGGCTTCGCGGAACTTGACGCGTTCGTTGAGCCGCTCACGCGTCAAGGGATCGCAGGGGTTGGCAAGGATCGAACGATGGCCGAGTGCGCGGGGCCCGGTCTCCGCGGGCCCTTGATAAAGAGCAATGATGCCATTGCGCGCAATTATAAAGGCCATCAGATCGGCGATGGCGCCGCGGCCCGCCGATGTCGTGATATCGCCGATGTATTGCGAGGCAATGTCGCAGGCTTGGAGCGCAGCCGCGATGTCATCAGCTGATGGCGAATCGCCGCAGTAGAACGCATGGGTCATCGGCGCTCCGCATGGTGCACCTGCCAGATGCGCGAACAGCCAAGCGGCGCCGATGGTAACGCCGGCATCGCCGGGCGTGGGCGGTACCCACAGATGCAGGCATGTGTTTCGCTGTTGCGCCTGCGCGAACCATGTCTCATCGAAATGTTCGAGCAGTCGCATGTTGCCGACGGCATTCAGCGCCACCCCGCCGGTCAATACCAGTTTGTTGGCGCCGGTCTCACGCAGCAGGTGATCGACGATGTGAATCATCGCATCTTCAAATACCAGTTGCGTCGCCGCAGCCTTGTCGAAGCGTTCCTGCGTGCCCGCCCGATGCTTGATATCCTCAATACGAAGCACCGCATCGGGATTCCAGAGTTGATCCACGCGCAGCGGTTCGCCGATAATGTCGATCAGCGCGCGCTTGTAGGGATGATCGTGCGGATCGCAATACCAGTTGGCCATCGCGCGATTGAGTTTTACTTCGCCATTGGTCTCAAGGATCAGGATGTCTTTCAACCGGGTGTAGTAAGGATTGGTGGTGCGGTTCAAATCGCCCCATGCCGCAGCGCCCATGTAACGGCCCTCGCTCGAGAGCCAGGTCCAGCCGCCCTGGGTTGAGGATATGACGCTGTAAAACGCGCCGAGAGAATCGAACATGCTGTCGTTGCAATTAAGCCGACGCATGAAGCCTTTCTCGACCGCGTAGAGCGAAATCGATCCCTGATCGCCGGTCCCATCGAGCACCGCGATGGCGACGGTGTCATCGGAATCCGCGAACGGGGATGCCGCGAACGAAAACCAGGCGTGATTGTCATGGTGAGGCAGGCAAATCAGCGGCACGGCAGTTGTCAGTCCCAACTGCTTGGCGAGGATTTTCGGTGTCCGGGTCGTTTGCTCGAACTGGCGGCCGTTGAGGCCGGTGATCTCGGTGCTGCGTAACAGCTTCAGGCTTTGCGGCATCTCTTCCAGAAGAGTGCGGACCAGCGTCCCCGCCAATGCCGGATAATCCCACGTCGTCAGCCAAGCCGCGATGTCACCGATGTCGCGGCCGTGCGCGCGCAAGGTTGCCACCATTGCGTCGATCGCGTGTTGCGGATGTTCGCTGGTGTGCTTCTTGCCCGAAAACCGTTCCTCCTCATTGTTGACGATCAATCGCGGGCCGTTGGCTTGCGTTACTTCAATCAGCGCAACGCCGGAATTATGCGTACCGACCGGGCCCAGTCCTGCGAGATAGACCGTTTCGCCGCGCGCTAATTGCTGGCGAACCGATGCAATTCGCTCATCGGTGAAGCCGGAGCCAAGCTGGTGGAAATCAGCCAACAGCCAGGCGCAGATCCGCTGCGCAGCATGAAAGCCGGCACCCCCGAGCCGGGGGTATTTTGGATCAGTTCTTTTGTTCGCCGCGTTCAATGCATCGGTCTCGGGATATCATTCATCGAATCGCATCAATCATAGCTGGCGACACGCAACAAGGCCGCTTGTCGCATTAGGTTGTGCTTGCATGCGCCGATACGGCTTGCGACAATTCAAACAAAAGAAACTTCAAACGGGAGAGAACGATGCGTGGTGCCAGCAGACAACTCGTCCGGCTGTTGATGGTTGCCGTGGTCGCAGCGGCGACGACCTCGGCCAATGCGCAAAAGAAATACGACACCGGCGCAACCGACACCGAAATCAAGCTCGGCAACATCATGCCGTATAGCGGTCCGGCGTCCTCCTACGGGGTGATAGGCAAAACGCAAGCCGCCTACTTCAACAAGATCAATGCCGAAGGCGGCATCAACGGCCGAAAAATCAATTTTATCTCGTATGACGACGCCTACAGTCCGCCGAAGGCGATCGAGCAAGCCCGCAAGCTGGTCGAAAGCGATGAAGTTCTGTTGCTGTTCCAGCCGCTCGGCACGCCCTCCAACGCCGCGATCCAGAAATACATGAACAGCAAAAAAGTGCCGCAGCTGTTCGTGGCGTCGGGCGCCACGAAGTGGGGCGATCCAAAGAATTTTCCCTGGACCATGGGCTGGCAGCCTAACTATCAAAGCGAGGGGCGCATCTACGCAAAATATATTCTCGATCATTACCCCACGGGCAAGATCGCCGTGTTCTGGCAGAACGATGACGCCGGGAAGGATCAGGTCAAGGGACTGCGTGACGGGCTCGGCGACAAGGCCGGAATGATTATCGCCGATAAATCCTATGAAGTGTCCGACCCGACTATCGATTCCCAGATTGTCGCGCTGCATGATTCCGGCGCGGACATTTTCTTCTCGTGGGCGGCACCTAAGGGATCGGCGCAAGCCATCAGAAAGGTCGGCGAACTCGGCTGGAAGCCGAAGTTTTTTCTGGCCAACACCGCGACGTCGGTCGCCGCTGTTCTAAAGCCGGCCGGCCTGGAGAACGCCAAGGATATCATCTCTACCGCATACTTGAAGGATCCAACCGACCCGACCTGGAAAGACGATCCGGGAACCAACATCTGGCGGGCGTTCATGGACAAGTATTATCCCGAAGGCGACAAGGCCAACGCCAACAACGTCTACGGCTATGTGACCGCCCAAACGATGGTGCAGGTTCTAAAGCAGTGCGGCGATAACCTGACGCGAGAAAACGTCATGAAGCAGGCGGCCAGCATCAGGGATTTTTCGACGGAAATGATGCTGCCGGGGATCAAGGTGAATACCGGGCCCGATGATTTCTTTCCGATCGAGCAGATGCAGTTGACGAAATTCGATGGCGAAGCCTGGCGATTGTTCGGCGAGGTCATCGACGGCGAGGTAGGCCACTGACCTACTGGCGACTAGCCTGCGCTCAGCCGCACGCCTGCGCGCAGGAATTTCTGCGGATCAACCGCTTCGCCATCGATACGCGTTTCATAATGCAGATGTGGCCCGGTCGAACGGCCGGTTGAACCGACCGCGCCAATTACTTGTCCGATCTTTATCTGGTCGCCGACTTTGACGTTAATTTCCGACATGTGGCCGTAGCGGGTGGACAGGCCGTTGCCATGATCGATCTCCACCATGCGGCCATAACCGCCGGCCCATCCGGAGGAGACGACCTTGCCGTTGGCGGTCGCGCGAACTGGATCGCCTGTCGCGGCGCGGAAATCGAGACCGGTGTGCATCGCCGGACGGCCCAGGAAGGGATCGCTGCGCACTCCAAATCCGGACGTGAATTCCACTTCCCCGATGACGGGCTTGCGATAGGGCACCAGTGCGAGGGTGCGGTTCAGGCGGTCAACCTGCGCGCGTGTGACATTGATGCGATAAAGCTGCCGCTCGAAAGCGCCGGCGTCGGCCCGAAGCTTGACCGGCACAAAAGGTCCCCCCATTCCGCCGCGCGGCGTCGCCGCCTCCAGTTGCGCGGCGTCAAGACCGAGATCCGTAAATACGCCACGCATCCGGCGAACGCGTGAGTCCATGCTTTCCTCGACGGAGCCGAGTACGGCCATCTGGCGCTTTTCAATCTGATCGAGCGAGGTCTCTAATCGCACCAACTCGTTGTCCACGCCCTGGACCTTGGCAAATTGGTTGGGCTGCGATTTGGCGATCGCAGGAATGCGCGATTCCAGCCGCGCCTCTCGGTCCGGCGGCGCCACGAAAATCACGGTATCGCTGATCGGTGAGGGTTTTGGCGTTCCGGAGCTTGGTTCGGTCACGCCGCCGCGCGCCGGCGTTCTTATTGACCCGGTAACGGACGCGTCCGGGATAGCGCTGAGTGCGGAGGCGCGGGATTCAAGCATCGTCTGGCGACGCATGACCTGGTCGAGTTTCTGGTCGAACTGTTCCTGATCCAGCAACTGGCGGCTGGTGGTGCGGTCGACCTTCGCGCGCAACTCGGCGATGCGATCCTCATAGGCGTATTGCATCTCCGCCTGACGTGAGACGAGTCGGGTCAACACATCGTCACGGAATGCAAAATAAGTAGCGGTAGCCGCCGACCAAGCGCCAAGCACCGAAACCGTGCCGACTACGATCCAAAATACGACGGGTCCGAATCGCACCTGCTTGCCGGCGTGTACGATGGTGTAGCTGTTTCGCGATGCCGACACCTTCGGGCGGAGCGGGTGCGCCCTTCCGTGAAAAGATGCTTCATCATGAGAGTACTCTGAAGCATGATCGGAACGGTACGACATCGGCACTCCCAAGCCGATCGGGAACGAACTCCGTTCGGCGGGAGGCATTTGATCCCGTCATGGTTAATTTTTGGCGAACGAGATCGCGCCTAAGACGCCTGCGCGGCTGCGAGCACTTCGTCGGCGTGGCCGTCGACTTTCACATTGCGCCAAATCTTCGCGACTTTGCCGTCGGCGTTCACCAGAACAGTGGTGCGAAGAATGCCCTGAAAAGTCTTGCCATACATCGATTTTTCGCCCCAGACGCCATAGGCGTTGAGCATGGCATGCGTTTCGTCGGAGACGAGCGGGATTGAAAGTCGATGCTTGTCCCGAAACGCCTCCTGCGCTTCCGATGGGTCGGCCGAGACGCCGACGACTGCGGTCTTCACCCTCGCGAAGGCGTCCGATAGCCGCGTGAAGTCAATGGCCTCTTTCGTGCACCCGGGCGTATCGGCGCGCGGATAGAAGAAAATCACAAGTTTTCGGCCGGAAAATTCGGCGAGCGATACACGCTTACCGCCATCGCGGGGTAGCTCGAAAGCGGGCGCTCGCGAACCTTCGGTCAATGCGCCCTTACTAACCGGTACCGCCGTCAGGGCCGCTTTCTTTGCCGGAGATATCGCCGATCTCTGGCCGGCCGCCATGGCCGGCTTTTTCATCGCCGCCTTCGGGGCCTTACGCGCCGCCTTCTTGATGACGGGCTTGGGGGATTTGTTCTGCATTTTCTTGGACATGCGCCTTCCTTTGGTCGCTTTCCCGGGATCAATCAGCACATCAGTTGTTTGCCCCGTGCCGGTCATGTTCTGCGACTGGGCAAAAGCGTTGGCGTCGGAGTATGGTTACGCCGGATTCGATATCATCCAGCCATTTCTTGTCCATGGGCTGGATGAGGCGCGACTGGCAGCGATGCCAATGCAGGGGCGGCCGTATCATACTGACGAGCGCAGCCTGGATAGCAATCAGACTGAAAATCAGATCGAACACCGAGAGGCAATGGCTAGGAATACATCGCCCCAAGGGTCGAATTCACGCGCCGACCAGCTCTCGCAATGGGATGATTCCAGCTGGGATCAGAACCATGACGAAGCAGCAGGCCTTCGCGCGCGCCGGCTGTTGTCCAGGCCGAGCTCCGGCTTTCATCACCTTGGCGATCGCTTGAGCGAATCGCTCCGATGGCTCAGCGGTGAACGCTGGATAAAACGGCTCGCCGTCGCGGTTGCCGTTCTCGCGGTGATGTTTGTCGGATGTTTCGGGGGTTTGTGGTGGCGGTTAGGGGCGGGCCCGATCGACCTCGAAATGGCGACGCCGTGGCTTGCCAGCGCTATCGAACAAAACATCGGATCTGGCAACACCGTCGAGGTCGGCGGGACGCAGATCGAACGTGCCGGCAGAATCCGCATTGCCGTTCGCATCCGTAATATTGTGGTTCGCGACCGGGATCACGCTATCGTCGCCACTGCGCCGAAAGCGGAAGTCAAACTGTCGGGCGCGGCCCTGTTGATGGGCCGCCTTCGTGCCGAGAGTCTCAATCTGGTGGATGCCGAACTGTCGGTTCGGATCACGCCCGACGGCCAGGTAACGGTATCGACCGGGGATAACTCCCGCCCGCTTGCCACCGGCGTCACGTCAAAGAAACAGTTGCCGGCAGCCGAGCCTTCGCCTTCAAATGGCGTCCAGCCGGGTGCTACGGCCGCGACTCCCGCCAAGAGCGAGATGGCCGGTGGTCTTCTCGCCGGCCTGGATTGGTTGGACAGTCTCAGCCTGACCGGTCTGGATGGCCAAAACCTTAATGAAATCGGCTTGAAGAACGGCTATCTGACCGTCGACGATCAACAACGCGGCAACAAATGGAATTTCGAAAACATTTCCCTCAGCCTTCGCAGACCCAGCGGCGGCGGGGTTGCGTTGAGCGTCGGCGAGGAGGGCAGCCACGCGTGGTCTCTGCGCGTCCTGGTAGGGCCGCCGTCCAATGGCGTGCGATCGGTCGATATTCGCGCTGACAAGGTTTCCACGAAAAATATCCTGCTCGCACTGCGCGCGAAGGATCTTACTTACAGCGCGGATTTGCCGCTGAGCGGCGAGTTCAGGGGCGAACTCGGCCGTGATGGGCTTCCCACCTATTTTCGCGGCAAGATCACCGCGGGTGCCGGACCCATCATTGACACTGACACTCCCGATTATCCGATGCAAATCAATTCGGCCGAAGCCAATTTGGAGTGGGATTCCGGACGTCGCGTACTCGTCGCCCCCGCTCAAAATTGTTTCCGGCGATAACCGCGTCACGCTGCTGGCCCATCTCGAGCCGCCTAATGACGCCATTCCGGATTGGCAACTCGGTTTCAGCGGCGGCACGATCATGCTCCCGGGAGCCGAGGGCGAGCAGCCGCTCATATTCAATCGCATCGCCGTCGGTTTCCGCTTCGATACAGCTAAACAACGCGTGCTGTTGACGCAGTTTGACATCAGCAACGGTGAAATCGGCGTGGCCGGGACCGCCAGCGTCGATTACTCCGGAGAGCCTCAGCTGAAACTTGGGTTCGCGGGAACTCCGATGTCGGCCAATGCGCTCAAACGGGTTTGGCCGATTCTCATCGTGCCCGAATTGCGTGAGTGGGTGATGGAGCGGATCGAGCGCGGCTCGCTGCAGAGCATCGACGTGGCAATCAATTCTCCGGTTCATAATCTTTCGCGGCGAGGGCCTCCCATTCCCGATGATGGCCTCTCGGTCAACATCGTCGCCAACAATGTAGCGGTGCGGCCGGTCGACAATTTGCCGGCGGTGCGCGACGCCGATCTGAAAGCTCATGTTACCGGACGCACCGCTACTGTGACCATCGGGCAGGCGGCGGTCGACACGCCTGCGGGCCGCAAACTCAACCTGAGCGACTTTGTGTTCGAGGTACCGGACATGGCGCCGAAGCCGTCGCCTGCAAAGGCCAGATTCCGAAGTCGACGGCTCGGTGCCTGCGATGGCTGAAATTCTCGCCTCTGACCGGCTCAGTGAGTTTACGGGGACTTTGATCGACCCCAATGCCAGTAAGGGAACGGTGGCGGCTACGATCAACCTCGGCCTGCCGATCAAGCGTGAATTGACCAAAGCTGATACCACCTACGCCATCACGGCCGACCTCAGCGGGTTCAGCGCCGACCACCTGGTAATGAATCAAAAACTTGAAGCGAACACGCTGAAGGTTGTCGCCAATAACCAGGGCTATCAGGTCAAAGGCGATGTCCGCATCAACGGACAGCCGGCAACGGTCGACTACCGCAAACCTAGCGATGGCGACGCGGATGTTAGGTTGCAGGCAATCCTCGACGATGCCAGCCGGGCGCGGCTCGGCTTCGACCTGGGCCCGGCGGTAAGTGGCGCGATACCCGTCAAAGTGATCGGCAAGATCGGCGGGCCCGATCGCGACAGCCGCATCGGTATCGATGCCGATCTCACGCAGCTGAAGCTCGACAACATCCTTCCGGGATGGATCAAGACGCCCGGCAAATCGAGCCGCGCGGTGTTCAACGTGGTGCAGAAAGCCCAATCGACGCGCCTCGAGGATATCGTCATCGACGGCGGCGGCGTGCTGATCAAGGGATCGCTCGAGGTCGACCAGAACGGCGATCTCATCAACGCAAACTTCCCGACCTATGCACCGTCCGAAGGCGACAAGACTTCGCTCAAAGCTGAGCGAAGTTCGGACGGAGTAATGAAGCTGACCATGCGCGGCGACGTGTTCGATGCTCGCGGCTTTCTCAAGACCGCCATTTCCGGAGCGCAAGCGGACGCCAAGCCGAAAACCAAAAATGTGGATTTCGATGTCGACCTGAAACTCGGCGCGGTCGCAGGCTATTCCGGCGAGGCGGTCCGCAGCGTCGATGTCAAGATGTCGCGCCGCAACGGAACGATACGCAGTTTTGCCCTGAGCGGGAAGCTCGGACGAGACACGCCGCTGACCGGCGATTTGCGCGGCCGCGCGCAGGGACATGATGTCATTTATGTCGAGACCAATGACGCCGGCGCATTTTTCCGTTTTACAGATACCTACGCCAAGATGTTCGGCGGCCAACTGGCGCTGGCGATGGACCCGCCGACCGTTGAGCCGCGAGCAAAAGAAGGTTTGCTCAGCGTTCGCGACTTCTCCGTAAAGGGAGAAGGCTCGCTGGACCGCGTGGCCGCTGGCGGCCCGGCCGGCGCACAGAACGGTATCGCCTTTTCGCAGTTGCGCGCCGCATTCACCCGGCAAAACGGCGTTCTTTCCGTCAAAGAAGGTGTCGTCAAAGGACCGACCATCGGGGCGACCATCGAAGGCAGTATCGATTTCCCCGGCAATCAGGTGCGCATGAGCGGGACGTTTATTCCAATGTATGGATTGAACAACATGTTCGGCCAAATCCCGATCGTGGGGTTGTTTCTGGGCGGCGGCAGCAACGAAGGTCTGATCGGGGTGACCTATGAAATCGTCGGCACTCCGGGGCAACCGGTGCTGCGCGTCAATCCGATTTCAGCCATGGCGCCCGGCGTACTGCGGAAAATTTTCGAATTCGGCCCCGGCAGGCAGAACAATCCGGGTGATTTTCCGCCGACCAATTCTTCTTCACCGAATAATTGACCGGCTAACGCCTCAGCGCCGGCTACTGTCAGAAACGGAATCATTCCCAAGAGCACGCTGACCAGCGCGAACGCGAGCAGCGGGTTATAGCTGTGGGTGTAGTCGTGGATCAGTCCGCCGCACCACGAGCCGAGTGCCGAGCCCAGGCCGCTGCCGATCGTGATGGTCCCGTAGATGGTGCCGACGCGCTCGCCGCGAAAGATCTTCATCGCGGTTGAAGTGATCAGCGGGCCGCGCGATCCGACCATGCTGCCGAAGCAGACGATAAACCCGGTCAGCAGCGTGATAATTCGGATACCATTGCAACAGCCACAGCATGACGATGCCGATGATGGAAAGGGCGTAGCTGAACAGGACCGAAGGCCGCCGTCCGATGACGCCGTCGAGCCAGCTGACGCCGAGCATGCCGAACAGCAGAACGACTCCGCTGAAACCCCAAGCGGTCGCTGCCTGCAACGGCGGAAATCCGACGTCGATCAGATATGCGACGATCTCCGGAGAGATCGCGTACATCCCGATAGCCGTGAAAAAGAAAGTTGCGAATAACGCCCAGAAGGCGTGATGGCGCATGGCACTAAGCAACGTCCAACTTTCGTCCGCCCGATCGGTCAACGCTGCTTTTTCCAGATGTACGGAGCCGCCGGCAAACAGTCGCCAGGGCATGATCAGCAGCGGCAGCAGCAGCACGAGCACGGCGAATCCGAACCATTGGTAAGCGCCGCGCCAGCCAAAGTGGTCGATCAGGATTTGCGCGATTGGCAGCAGCAGCAGCACGCCGGCGCCGGTCGCCGAATAGACCACCGACATCGCCGTGGGCAACCGCTTGCTAAACCAGCGGCCAAGCAGGATGGAATTCGGCACGGTGCCGATGCAGGCGACGCCGAAGCCGACGCAGACCCCGATCGTCAGCCTGAATTGCCACAGCTGCGTCGCGTAGGAAGTTGCGAGAAATGCGCCGCCCAACAATATCATGCCCAGCGTGTAGACGAGGCGCGGACCCGAGCGGTCGAACAGCCGCCCGATCAGCGGCGCGGCCAGCCCTCCGCACAACGCTGTCAGCGAATAGATCGACACCACCTCGGCGCGGTCCCAGCCGAACGATTGCGAGATCGGAAGCAGGAAGACGGTGAAGGTTTCGCCGAGACCGCGGCCCAGCACCGACAGGACGAAGCAGACGCCGAGAATGGTCAGTGCTGTTTGTTGGGAGCTTCGTTGGTCCATCAGGCGATTGGTCCGACCGAAATGTGTGCCGGATCATGGAGCCCAAATTGGCGGCCATGAGCAGCCGACATTTGGGAATACGGCTATGCGGGCCGCAGCAGGATATGGCGCTTTCTGCCCAACGAAAGTTTGATGACCCCTTCGGACGTGAGATGCGTCGGCGTCAATGTCATCTTTTCGTCTGTCACCGCGACATCGTTGACCCGCAGACCGCCGCCTTTGATCTGGCGGCGCGCCTCGCCGTTCGACGCAACGAGACCGGCCTTTACGAATGCGCTGAGAGCGCCAAGGCCGGCATCCAGTTCAGCGCGCGACACTTCGATGGATGGCAGGTCGATGGCGATCGCGCCTTCCTCAAAGGTGCGGCGGGCAGTCTCCGCCGCGACCTTAGCGGCTTCGGCACCGTGCAGAAGCGTCGTCGCAGCGTCGGCGAGCGCCTTCTTGGCTTCGTTGATTTCGGCGCCCTGCAACCTTTCCAGCCGCGCAATTTCGTCCATCGGCAGGATCGTGAATAGTTTGAGAAACTTGACGACGTCGCCGTCTTCGACGTTTCGCCAATATTGCCAGAAATCATACGGACTGAATTCATCCGCGTTGAGCCAGACCGCACCCTGCGCGGTCTTGCCCATCTTCGCGCCCGAAGCCGTTGTCAGCAGCGGCGTGGTCAGCGCGAACAGTTGCGGCGTACCCATGCGGCGGCCGAGATCGACGCCGTTGACGATGTTGCCCCACTGGTCCGAGCCGCCCATCTGCAACCGGCAGTCGACCCGACGTGACAGTTCGACGAAATCATAAGACTGGCAGACCATGTAGTTGAATTCGATGAAGCTCATTTCGTGCTCGCGTTCGAGCCGCAGGCGCACCGAGTCCATCGCCAGCATGCGATTGACCGAGAAATGTCGGCCGATATCGCGCAGCATTTCGATCCAGTTCAGTTTGGTCAGCCATTCGGCATTGTCGAGCATGACGGCGTCAGTCTTGCGCCGATCCATAGCGCAAGACCTTGGCGAACACGCCGCGGATGCTGGCCTTGTTGGCCTCGATTTCTTCCAGGCTTCGCAGCGCGCGCGATTCGTCCTTGCCGGACGGATCGCCGACCATGGTGGTGCCGCCGCCCATCAGCGTGATCGGCTTGTTGCCGCTCTGCTGCAGCCAGTACAGCATCATCATCGTCAGGTAGTTGCCGATGTGCAGCGACGGCGCGGTGCAGTCGTAGCCGACATAGGCGGTCGCCTGACCCTTGGCGGCGAGCGCATCCAGGCCGTCGAGATCCGAACACTGATGAATGAAGCCGCGTTCTTGCAGCACATTGAGAAAATCAGATTTAAAAGCAGTCATTTGTGCGCGACTCTGATCAGCCTTATTTCACGGTATTTTTACGCAGTCGCGGAACTATCCGCAGATGGACTGCCGCGGTTAGGCGTCTTGTGGCATTATAAGAAGTGCTTGTTTGACACAAGTTGCATGCAGCGCTCGTGCGCCGCAGGGGTAGTGAACATGATGATGACGGCCATAGGCCTGATGAGCGGCACCTCGCTGGACGGGGTCGATGTGGCCTTGATCGAAACCGATGGCAAACGGGTGAGGTCATTCGGTCCATCGGGATATCGGCCCTACAGCGAAGAGGAGCGCGGGTTGCTTCGGCAGGCGTTGGCGGAGGCGGTCAACCTGCCGAAGCGCGACGCACGTCCCGGCGTTCTTCAGCAAGCCGAACGCGCGGTCACCAACGCCGCATGCGGAGGCGATCTCGGCCTTTACGGTGCAAAACCGCATCGCGCGCGGCGACGTGGATATCGTCGGCTTTCACGGCCAGACCGTGCTGCATCGGCCGGCTCAAAAAATGACGGTCCAGATCGGCGATGCCGCCGCACTGGCCAAGGCGATCCATATCCCGGTCATGCACGATTTCCGCGCCGCCGATGTCGCCGCCGGCGGGCAGGGCGCGCCTTTCGTCCCGGTCTATCATCGCGCTCTGGCCCAGTCGCTCGATCGCGAAGGGCCGATGGCAGTGCTCAATATCGGCGGCGTTTCCAACATCACCTACATCGACGGCGCCGATACCCTGATTGCCTGCGACACCGGTCCGGGTAACGCGTTGCTCGACGATTTCGTATTCCGCACGACGGGCCAGCCGTTCGATTGCGAGGGCCGCATGGCCGCGCAGGGCAGCGTCGATGAAGTATGGGTCGCCCGCGCGCTGGAGCATCCGTTCTTCGCGCGGCCAACCCCGAAATCGCTCGACCGCAACGATTTCGCGTCGCTGGTGATGCGCGACATGCCGCCGGTCGATGGTGCGGCGACGCTGACCGCGTTCACGGCGGCGGCCATCGCGCGGATCGTCCCGCTGCTGCCGACGCCGCCGCGGAGCTGGATAGTCGCCGGCGGCGGCGCCCGCAATCTCACGATGCTCAGGATGCTGCGCGAGCGGCTTGGTACTGCGACCGTCGAGGCGGCCGATGCGTTGGGCTGGTCGGCCGACGCCATGGAGGCGCAGGCTTTCGGCTTTCTCGCCGCGCGGGGACTGAAAGGTTTACCGTTGAGCTATCCGGCCACGACCGGGGTCCCGATGCCCATGACCGGCGGCGTCATCGCGCGGCCTGATTAGCGGACGTTGGCGAGCCGCATGTCGAGATAGCCGGTCACTGTCTCCATCAGCGGCTGCAGCTTGCCATCGAAAAAATGGTTGGCGCCTGGGATGGTCTGCTGGTCGATAATGATGCCTTTTTGGGTCTTCAGCTTTTCAACCAGCGTCGTGATGTCCTTGGCCGGCGCCACCAGATCTTTGTCGCCATGCACGATTAGGCCCGAGGAGGGGCAGGGCGCCAGAAACGAAAAGTCGTAGAGGTTGGGCTGCGGCGCGATCGAGATGAAGCCTTCGACCTCGGGCCGGCGCATCAACAACTGCATGCCGATCCAGGCGCCGAACGAGAAACCCGCGACCCAGCAGGCGCGGGCTTCCGGATTGATGGTCTGCGCCCAATCCAGCGCGGAGGCGGCATCCGACAACTCGCCGGTGCCGTGATCGAACGAACCCTGGCTGCGGCCGACGCCGCGGAAGTTGAAACGCAGCACCGAAAACCCGCGGTGCACGAATGCGTAGTAGCACTGGTAGATGATCTGGTGGTTCATCGTTCCGGCGAACTGCGGATGCGGATGCAGCACCATCGCGATCGGTGCATTCTTCTGCTTGGCGGGATGATAACGGCCTTCGAGGCGGCCCGCGGGGCCGGTGAAAATAACTTCAGGCATTCGAATTCCCTGGCAAACTGACAAGTCTCAAGCGGGCGTCGGGCGCTCAGCGCGGAACTTGCCAAGGCGCGTATCGACCGCGCTTGGTGAACTGGAGGCCGCGTTCTAACATAGAGCGAGGGGCCAAAAGCAAGCATCTTGAACATGCTAACCGACATCACAACTCTCGGTACGTTATGCAAAGCAGGGTCTATCTCGACTGGAATGCCACCACGCCGCTGCGCAGCGAGGCCCGCGCGGCGATGGCTCAAGCGTGGGATCTGGTCGGCAATCCCTCCTCGGTGCATGCCGAGGGCCGCCAATCCCGAAGATTAGTCGAAGACGCGCGTGCCGAGATCGCAAAAGCAACGGGGGCAGCGGCGCGCAATGTCATCTTCACATCGGGGGGGACAGAGGCGAATTCGCTGGCGCTGACGCCCGGCATGGCTGTGAAATCCGGCATTGCGGCCAACAGGTTAATCGTATCCCGCATCGAGCACGCATCCGTACTTACGGGCGGCCGGTTTCCGCCGGATGCCGTCGAGACGGTTGGCGTGTCCCGATCGGGCGTCGCCGATCTCGATCACCTGCGGACGCTGCTGACCTGCGGGCCGCCCGCGCTGGTTTCGATGATGCTCGCCAACAACGAAACCGGGGCGGTACAGCCGATCGCGGAAATTGCCGGCATCGTCCATGAAGCCGGCGGTCTTTTGCATGTCGACGCCATCCAGGCGTTCGGGAAAATACTTATCGATATCAATGCGCTAAAAGCCGACCTTCTATCGCTTTCTGCGCACAAGATCGGCGGCCCGAAAGGGATCGGTGCACTGGTTTTTCGCGAGGGCTTGATGGGCCTCCATGCGCTGATCAAAGGCGGCGGGCAGGAGAAAGGTTATCGTGGCGGGACCGAAAACGTGGCCGGCATTGCCGGCTTTGGCGCGGCGGTAAAGGCCGCGATGGACGATCTGGACACGGACGCCATGCGCATCGAGACCCTTCGAAATCGCCTTGAGAATGGCTTGCGGCGAACCCGGGGCATCATTGTGTTCAGCGAAAATGAGCCGCGGCTGCCGAACACCACGCTGTTCACGCGCTCCAGGCCTGAAGGCGGAGACCGCTGTGATCGGTTTCGACCTTGAAGGTATCGCGGTATCTTCGGGTTCCGCCTGTTCGTCTGGCAAGGTGCAACCATCGCATGTATTAGCGGCGATGGGTTACGGACCGGAACTGCCAAGGGAGCCATTCGTTTGAGCTTGGGCTGGTCGACGACCGAAGAGGACATTGATCGTTGCCTGGAGGCTTGGCGAAAGCTCGCAAGTGCATTACTTAAAGGGCATGAAACAGAGCTTGAACGGTTCTAAGCGTGTGTCGTCGCGCTGACTGAGCTCTCATACTGATCCCCGCGGTCCTTGAAACCGCGAGCGGAGGAATTGAATGGCTGCCGTACAAGAGACAGTCGATCGCGTCAGGCGGATCGACGTCGATCAATATCGATATGGATTTGAGACGCTGATCGAATCCGACAAGGCCCCAAAGGGCCTGTCGGAAGACACCGTTCGCTTCATCTCCGCGAAAAAGAACGAGCCGGCGTGGATGCTGGAGTGGCGGCTGGAGGCCTATCGCCGCTGGCTGACCATGACCGAGCCGCAATGGGCGCGCGTCCACTACCCCAAGATCGACTACCAGGACCTCTATTATTATTCGGCGCCGAAGCCGAAGAAGACGATCGGCTCGATCGACGAGATCGATCCGGAAATATTGGAGACCTATAAAAAGCTCGGCATTCCCTTGCGCGAAATCGAAGCGCTGGAAGGCGTGGTGCGGCAAGACGCTGATGGAAATAATCTAGGCGAGCGCAAGATCGCGGTCGATGCCGTGTTCGATTCCGTGTCGGTTGCGACCACGTTCCAGAAGGAGCTGAAGCAGGCCGGCGTGATCTTCATGCCGATCTCGGAAGCGATTCGCGAGCATCCCGAACTAGTGCAGAAATATCTCGGCACCGTCGTGCCGACTTCGGACAATTATTTCGCGACGTTGAACTCGGCGGTGTTCTCCGACGGCTCGTTCGTCTATGTGCCGCCGGGCGTGCGATGCCCGATGGAGTTGTCGACTTACTTTCGCATCAACGAACGCAACACCGGCCAGTTCGAGCGCACGCTGATCATCGCCGACAAGGGTGCTTACGTCAGTTACCTCGAAGGCTGCACCGCGCCGCAGCGCGACGAGAACCAGTTGCATGCCGCCGTGGTCGAACTCGTCACCCATGACGATGCCGAGATCAAATACTCGACGGTGCAGAACTGGTACCCCGGCAATTCCGAAGGGAAAGGCGGCATCTACAATTTTGTCACCAAGCGCGGCGATTGCCGCGGCAAGAACTCGAAGATTTCGTGGACGCAGGTGGAAACGGGATCGGCGATCACCTGGAAATACCCGAGCTGCATCTTGCGCGGGGACAATTCGCGCGGCGAGTTTTATTCGATCGCGATTTCGAACGGCCACCAGCAGGTGGATTCCGGCACCAAGATGATTCACCTCGGGAAGAACACCACCAGCCGTATCATCTCCAAGGGCATCGCCGCCGGGGTATCGCAGAACACCTATCGCGGGCTTGTCACGGCACACCGCAAGGCGACCAACGCGCGCAACTTCACCGCCTGCGATTCACTGTTGATCGGCGACAAATGCGGCGCGCATACCGTGCCCTATATCGAGGCAAAGAATTCATCCGCGCTGTTCGAGCACGAAGCCACCACTTCGAAGATTTCCGAGGACGTCCTGTTCTATTGCGTGCAGCGCGGGCTGTCGCAGGAGGAAGCGGTGGGCCTCGTCGTCAACGGCTTTGTGAAGGACGTGCTGCAGCAACTGCCGATGGAATTCGCGGTCGAGGCGCAGAAGTTGATTTCGATCTCGCTTGAAGGATCGGTTGGGTAGATCGTGGAACTCAATTTTACCGCCAGCCAGCAACATGTATTCCTGAGCCCCGCTGTGCTTGCGAATCAAGATACGGCGCCGGGCGACAACGTTGCTGTGAGCAGAGGTTTGCGGCCGACTATCGTGATCCTCGAGAAAGAACTCTTGCTGGGCGATGCGCTGCTGCGGATACCTGCCTATCGTGCCCTGCGTCACGCCTTTCCGGAGCATCGCATCGTGGCGCTTGCAAGCGGAGGTTCGGCATTTGCAACCACGCTGGCTCCGTTCAGCCGGCTTTTCGTGGATGACGTTCTCACGAATCAGCCATTCAACGAAAGCTACAAACGTCAGCGCGAAGTGGTGCGTTCGTTTGGTCCAATCGACAAAGTCCTCTACTTCCGGGCTAATCTGCGCTCGCTAACGACGTTCATCAATCTGTATCCTCTCGCGAACGGGTTGGTCGGCAATAGTTCGGGATATATTCTCCGCAAGGGTGCCGGCTTCGGCATCGACGTGCGCCGCAGGTCCAATGCCGAGCGCTTTCACCAGATGGCCGAGCTCTCGGCAGGTCATCCGATGCCGTTCGATCCGACGCTGCCTGAACTGCCCGCCGCCGAGGCTCATGCAGCCGCGATGCTGCCGGGGACACAGCGGTATTTCGGCATCACGACGACGCCGCTGAAAGTCGTCAAGACATGGCCGCGCGAGGGCCTGGTCGCGGTTGCCAACTCCATACGTTCCCGCGGACTGCAACCGGTCATCATGCTGGGTCCACAGGAGACCGAGCAGCGGGGCTGGTTTGTTCAAAACATTCCGGAAGCCAAGATCGTCGGTTTAGAGGAAGCGAATGGCGACGCTGCGTACTTGCTCCGTCTCTTTCATGCTGTTGCCGGTCGCCTCGTTGGTTGTGTCGCCAATGAGAGCGGACTAGGTCATCTTCTATCAACTCGCGATACCGCCTTGCTCACGCTTGCGGGCCCGACCAATCCGTTCCGGTGGAAGCCGGTGACGCGCTACTGGTGGGCGCTGCGCGCGCAGCAGTTCGGCAAGATCGACATGTCCGCCATTCCGCCGGAAGCCGTCATCAAGTCCGTGATGGCGATCATCGACTACGCGCCGAAGCAGCGCTGATATTGCGAAGAAAGATTACTTGATGCCTCTGCTCGAAGTAAAAAACCTTCACGTCCGCGTCGAGGAGCGTGAAATCCTCCACGGGCTTTCGCTCACCGTCAACGCCGGCGAAGTGCATGCCATCATGGGTCCGAACGGTTCGGGCAAGTCGACGCTGTCGCACGTGATCGCGGGCAAGCCCGGCTATGAAGTTACCTCGGGCGAAATCCTTTTCAAGGGTGAAGACCTCCTGGCGATGGCGCCGGACGAGCGCGCCGCGAAGGGCGTTTTCTTGGCGTTCCAGTATCCGGTCGAAATTCCCGGCGTCGCCACCATGACGTTCCTGCGCACCGCGCTGAATGCGCAGCGCAAGGCGCGCGGCGAGAGCGAATTCTCCACGCCTGATTTTCTGAAGAAGGTCCGTGCCGTGGCCGCGAGCCTCAACATTCCGCAGGAGATGCTTCGGCGCGGCGTGAATGTCGGCTTCTCCGGCGGAGAAAAGAAGCGCAACGAAGTGCTGCAGATGGCGCTGTTCGAGCCGAGCCTGTGCATTCTCGATGAGATGGATTCGGGTCTCGACATCGACGCGCTGCGGGTCGCGGCCGACGGCGTCAACGCGCTGCGCTCATTGGATCGCGCGATGGTGGTGATCACGCACTATCAGCGGCTCCTCAACTACATCGTGCCCGATTTCGTGCATGTGATGTCGAAGGGTCGGGTCGTCAAAAGCGGCGGCAAGGATCTGGCGCTGGAATTGGAAGAATCCGGCTATGCGCAGTTCGAAGACGCGGCCTGATTTGCGGATTTTGAGATGAACCTGGCGTTGGCAAAAACTGAAACCGCGCATGTGCTGAGCGACATGCTCGATCGCGCGCGCGAGCGGCTGCCCGGATCAGGGAAGGTCGTGACGGCGCGTGAGCAGGCTTTTGAGGCCTACGAACGAGTCGGCTTGCCGCATCGGCGGCTTGAGGACTGGAAATACACCGATCTGCGCGTACTGATGCGCGAAGTGCTGCCTCTTGCACCGGCGCCTGATGCGGCGGCGATGAAACGCGCGAGATGCAGCGCTGAAGCTGCACGTCATCGAAGGCGTGCGCCGGCTGGTGCTGGTGGACGGCGTGTTCGCGCCTGAGCTCTCGCAACTCGATGATCTTGAGCAAGGTTTGGCGATCCGCACGCTGCGCGAGGCGCTCGAAGCTGGTGACGCTTGGCTACAGGACCAATTATTTTCGCCCAACAATTCCGATCCGATGGTGGCGCTGAATTCGGCCATGATGACCGACGGCGTCGTGATCGAAGTCGCCGACGGCGCGGTGCTGAAGCAGCCGTTGCATATCGTTCACATCGCCGAGCGGCGGCGCTCCCTCGGCAATGTTCACCCGCTCGATGCTGCGCGTCGGCAACAATGCAAGCGCGACGGTGGTCGAAAGCTATATCGCTGCGGAAGGCGCAAGGACATATCAGGTCCACGATTCCTTGGTGTTTCGATCGGCGACGATGCGCGGCTGGATCATGTCAGGCTGATCGAAGACAGCCGCGATGCTTTCAACATTTCATCCGCCGTCATCACGCTCGGCGCGCACGCGCATTACAATACCTTCGGCATGACCTCGGGATCCCTGGTCAGCCGCTATCAGGCCGTGATCGCGTTCGCGGGCGAGGGTTCGAAGGTCGAGACCAACGGCGTCAATCTGCTCAACGGCCGCCAGCATGCCGACACCACGCTGTTCATGGACCATGCGGTGCCGAATTGCGCCAGCCGCGAGATTTTCCGCGCGGTGGTCGACGACCGCGCGCATTCGGTATTTCAGGGCCGCATCATCGTGCGTCCCGAAGGCGCAGAAGACCGACGCCAAGATGATGACGCGGGCGCTGCTGCTGTCCGACGAGGCCGAGGCCGACAACAAGCCTGAGCTGGAAATTTTCGCGGACGATGTCACCTGCGGCCACGGCGCCACCACCGGCGCGCTCGACGAGAGCCTGTTGTTCTATCTGCGCGCGCGCGGGCTTTCGGAGACGGAAGCGCAGGCGCTGTTGATCCAAGCGTTCGTCGGCGAGGCGATCGAGTCCATCGTCGATGACAATTTGCGCGAGCTTGCGGTCGGCGCAGCGCAACGCTGGCTGGCGGCGAGGGGATAAACAATGACCATCCCGCGGTCTCCAACGGTTCGTATGACGTCGCCCGCGTCCGGGAGGATTTCCCGGCGCTTGACGCTGCAGGTCTATGGCAAGCCGCTGGTCTATCTCGACAACGCCGCCTCGGCGCAAAAGCCAAACGTCGTCCTGGATCGCATGACGGAGGCCTACAAGAGCGAATACGCCAACGTGCATCGCGGGCTGCATTACCTCGCCAACGCGGCGACAGAAGCCTACGAGGGCGGCCGCGCGAAGGTCGCGAAATTTCTCAACGCTGGGCGCGCAGAAGAAATCGTCTTCACCCGCAACGCCACCGAGGCAATCAATCTCGTCGCGTCGTCATGGGGCGAGCCGAACATCGGGGAGGGCGACGAGATCGTGCTCTCGATCATGGAGCATCATTCCAACATCGTTCCCTGGCATTTCCTCAGGGAGCGTCATGGCGCCGTCATCAAGTGGGCGCCGGTGGACGATGAAGGCAACTTCCTGATCGATGAATTCGAAAAGCTGCTGACCGATCGCACCAAGCTGGTGGCGATCACGCAGATGTCGAACGCACTGGGCACCATCGTGCCGGTGAAGGATGTGGTGAAGCTGGCGCACGCGCGCGGCATTCCCGGTGCTGGTCGACGGCAGCCAGGCCGCGGTGCATCTCGCCATCGACGTGCAAGACATCGACGCCGATTTCTACGTCTTCACCGGGCATAAGCTCTACGGCCCGACCGGAATCGGCGTGCTCTATGCGAAGCACGAGCATCTGGTGGCGATGCGGCCTTACAATGGCGGCGGCGAGATGATCCGCGAAGTCGCCAGGGATTGGGTCACCTACGGCGATCCGCCGCACAAATTCGAAGCCGGCACGCCGGCGATCGTGGAATCGATCGGGCTCGGCGCCGCCATCGACTACGTCAATTCGATCGGCAAGGAGCGTATCGCCGCGCACGAGCACGATCTTCTGACCTACGCGCAGGACCGCCTGCGTGAGATCAATTCGCTGCGGCTGATCGGCACCGCCCGCGGTAAGGGCCCGGTGATCTCGTTCGAGATGAAGGGCGCGCATCCCCATGATGTCGCCACCGTGATCGACCGGCAGGGCATTGCGGTGCGCGCCGGCACCCATTGCGTGATGCCGCTTCTGGAGCGATTCAATGTCACCGCGACATGCCGCGCCTCATTCGGCATGTATAATACGCGCGAAGAAGTTGATCACCTCGCAGAGGCGCTGATCAAGGCGCGGGAATTGTTTTCATGACAGCCACGCTCGAAACCAAGACACCTGATGCCGCCGTTGCCGAACCGAAACTCAGCAACATGCAGACGCAGTCGGCGCTGCCTGCGGAAGAGACCGAACGGCTCGGCACCGAAATCGTTGCCGCGCTGAAGACGGTATTCGATCCGGAAATTCCGGCCGATATCTATGAGCTCGGGTTGATCTACAGGGTGGACATCAAGGACGACCGCGCGGTCGACGTTGAAATGACTCTGACGACGCCGAACTGTCCGGCTGCCGGCGAATTGCCTCAGATGGTGGAGAATGCCGTCGCCAGCGTTCCCGGCGTCGGCATCGTCAACGTCAACCTGGTCTGGGAGCCGGCGTGGACGCCGGACCGGATGACCGACGAGGCGCGGCTTGTTTTGAATATGTGGTGAGGCGTCAATCGGATCGGATTTAAGCTGCCACATGAGTCGGGATTGATCTCCGACAAGGACTGAATAGATGACCGATATGACACCGAGCCTCGCTGCAACTCCGGCAAAGCCAAAGCCGCGGCCCCGCCCGCAAGTGATGAAGCTCACCGAAGCCGCGGCGCTTCGGATTGCGGAATTGACCAAGCGCGCCGGATTCCGAAATCGTGGGCTTGCGGGTCGGCATCAAGAACGGCGGCTGCGCCGGGCAATCCTACACCGTGGAATATGCCCACGACATCAAACCGACCGACGAGATTGTCGAGGACAAGGGCGTCAAGATACTGGTCGATCCGAAAGCGGTGCTGTTCTTGCTGGGGACCGAGATGGACTACAAGGCCGATAAGATGCAGTCGCAGTTCATCTTCAACAACCCCAACCAGACCGGCGCCTGCGGCTGCGGCAAGTCGGTGCAGCTCACCGCGGCGAAGGTCGAGGGTTAGCGCTGCCGCAATCGCTGCCGTCATCCTGAGGTGCGCGCATTTTCTCGCGCGCCTCGAAGGGTGAGAGGCTGCGCACCGTTAACGCATCCTTCGAGGCTCGCCTAAACAGACGACGCGAGCGCGTCGTCCGGCTCGCACCTCAGGATGACGGCGAACTTGCACGGGGGCAGGGCGCCCCTCAGGCGACCTCGGGCTTCAATTCGGTCGCATATTCCTTATCGGTCTCGCAGATGATGCGGTTGCGGCCGTTGCGCTTGGCGGCATAGAGGCAGGCGTCGGCGCGCTCGATCAGCGAGTCGACATCGTCTTCTGCGCGCAGCAGCGAAGCGCCGACTGAAATGGTGACGCGGCCCAGCATCTCGCCGGTGGATTTCTTTTTCAGTTCCTTGCCCATCACCATGCGGCGGATGTGATCGGCGATGCTGAGCGCCTTGAGCAGGGGCGTAGCTGGAAGCACCACCACGAATTCCTCGCCGCCGTAGCGGGCGGCAATTTCCTCGCCCTTGATGATTTGCTTCAGCGACGTCCCGACCAGCCGCAACACCTGGTCGCCGGTTAGGTGGCCGTAATTGTCGTTGAAGGATTTGAAATGGTCGATGTCGAACATCAGCAGCGACAGCGGTTCCCTGTTCGCCTCGCGCGAGTTGTACCGCGGCGCCGACCGAGCGGTCGAAATATTTGCGGTTGCCGATGCCTGTCAGGGGATCGGTCAGGCTCTCGGCGCGAATCGCTTCGAGGCTCTGCTGCAGAGTGTTGATTTCGGTTTTGGATTTGCTCAGCCGGTCTTCCAGCGCCTTGTTGGTGTCGCGCATCTCCCGCGTGGATTTCACCAGCAACTCCACGACGGCCTTGACCTGATCGCGATTGCGCGCGCGGCAGAAAGCTTCTCGGTGGCGCCGCACAGGTTGTCGTCATAGCTCGCCGACACGCCGAGCGCGTCGGTGATGAGGCTCATCACGTCGTCGATTTCGCCGACTACCTTGGCGCCGACCTTGTCGATGCGGTCGCTGGTCTTGAGTTGGGATAGATAGGTCTCGTAGATCTGCTCGAGATCGAATTCGTTCAGCTTGCCGTGGCGCGCCAGCGTCTCGTTGATGACCTTGTTGAGAGGCGAGTTATATCCGGTCGCGTAGACGTACCAGATTTCGTAATTGCGTGGCATTGCGGTCTGCCGCAGCGATCTGATCTGACCAAGTGCGACTTCCGCGAACGCCATGGTGCGTTCCTGCTCGTCCAGCACCTTGATCAACGACCGTATCCTCGTACAGACGGCGCTGCCCGTCTTCCCAACCGCGCGCAAGTTAGAGGTAGCGCGGTCAAGCTAAGCGAGGAGAATGAAAAACCGGTAAACGGGGAAACCGCAGGTTGCAGATCTGCCGCGTTAAAACCTATTCAGACGCGGGCGCGGATCGGACGCAGCAGAAATGCTGGAAATGCGAGTGATCGGCAGGTTCGGATGCCGCTTCCCGCGGAGACTGCGGCGCTTGCGCGCGACCGATCGACGGCGTTCGCGAAGGCGGAGGCGCCGACGGTGGCGTGAACGCGGCGGCAGGCACGTGCGCTGTGGCTATCACCCTGCGGTCGCGGGCTGTCGCTGCGGCTTCCACCGGAGCGGCGGGGTTCGCGCTCGCGGCGAGGCTTGCGGCCGTCGCGGCTTCCATCGCGCGGCTTCTCGCGCGACCGGGATTCGCGTGGCTGCTCGGAAATGGCGCCGGGTGCGAGCCGCGTTATCGGTTGGCTCGCCGGGTTCAACGCCGCTTTCCGCGCGGGGAATGGGTTGTCCGATCAGCTTTTCAATCGCGGCGATCGATTTCAGATCTGAGGGAGCGACCATCGAGATCGCGGTGCCGGCGCGGCCGGCGCGGCCGGTGCGGCCGATACGATGCACGTAGTCGTCGGCGTGATGCGGCACGTCGAAATTGAACACGTGGCTGGTCGCGGGAATATCGAGGCCGCGGGCGGCGACATCGGAGGCAACCAGCAGCGGAATTTCACCCTTGCGGAATTGATCCAGCGCCGCGGTGCGGGCCGACTGGTCCATGTCGCCATGCAGGGCGCCGACGCTGAACCCGTGCTTTTGAAGTGATTTGTAAAGCAGCGCCACTTCGCGCTTGCGATTGCAGAAGATAATCGCGTTCTGAAGATCCTTGGCGTCGCGCAGCAGGCGGCGCAGCGTCTCGCGTTTCTCGTGCGGCTCGCGGCCGACGCTGACCTGAAACTGCGACACGCCGACGGCGGTGGTCGCCGGCTTCGAAACTTCGACCTTCTCAGGGTTGTGCAGGAAGGTTTCGGTGATGCGGCGGATTTCGGGTGGCATGGTCGCGGTGAAGAACAGCGTCTGCCGGGTAAACGGGATCATCTTGCAGATGCGTTCGATGTCCGGAATGAAACCCATGTCGAGCATGCGATCGGCTTCGTCGATCACCAGCAATTCGACGCCGGTAAGCAACAGCCCGCCGCGCTCGGTATGATCGAGCAGGCGGCCCGGTGTGGCGATCAGTACATCGACGCCGCGCGTGAGCTTGATGTCCTGGTCGCCGAACGAAACGCCGCCGATCAAAAGCGCGACGTTGAGCTTCTGGCCGGCGCCGTATTTGTCGAAGTTCTCCTTCACCTGCGCGGCGAGTTCGCGCGTCGGCTCAAGGATCAGGGTGCGGGGCATTCGCGCACGCGCGCGGCCCTTTTCCAGCATGGTGAGCATCGGAAGCACGAACGCTGCGGTCTTGCCGGTGCCGGTCTGGGCGATGCCGAGAACGTCGCGGCGCGCCAGGACGTGGGGGATCGCTTGTTCCTGAATGGGGGTAGGGGTGGTGTAGCCGGTGGCCGCGACGGCGGCGAGCACCTTATCGGACAAGCCGAGATTGGAAAAAGACATTGAGCTTCTTAAGAGCCTCTGGTGAATGGGCGTGATCCCGCTCGAAACCGGAAAACCACTTTTTGGGGATCATGCCCTGTCGAAACCGCCGCTTGGGTTCTTGGAAAGGACTGTCGCGCTGAACCCCGGAACGGCAACAAAAGTGCACGGGATTTGACGATACGCAGACAGGCGGCTCACTCAAGATATCGCGCTTCGATACCGGGCCGCGTCGAGGCGGAACATAGGGTCGAATCGTCAGAAGTCAATGGATAGGGGCTGAAAGCGACTGAGAAAGCTTAATGTTTTTGCGTAAAATCCTGAGGTCGAGAGCGTATCGGTTCGTAAAATTTAACCCTGTCCCTTCAGGCTTTGTTTGGCGTTACCAGCGCAAAGATAGCGCTGGAAATCGGGGGAAGCGGTGCGCACCACTGACATTGCGATCGTTGGCGGCGGGCTCGCCGGCTCTACCGCCGCCGCGATGCTGGGACGTGCCGGTATCTCCACCGTACTGATCGACCCGCATCCCGTTTATCCGCCTGATCTGCGCTGTGAGAAACTCAGCGGCGGCGAGCAACTCGATCGTTTCCGCAAAACGGGCCTGGCCGACAACGTTTTGCAGGCGACGACCCATGATGGCGAGAACTGGATCGCGCGGTTCGGCATTCTGCTTTGCAAGAAGCCCAGCCAGCAATTCGGCATCCTGTACGACGGTCTCGTCAACGCCATCCGCGGCGAGATTCCCGCCAAGCGTCGATACGAGATTCACGCCAAGGTCACATCGATCTCGACCAGCGCCGATCGCCAGATCATCGTGGCGTCAGATGGCGAGGAGATTTCCGCGCGGCTCGTGGTGCTGGCGAACGGACTGAATGTCGGCTTGCGCAGCAAGATCGGCATCGAGCGGCGTATCACCAGCGCATGCCACTCCATCACGTTGGCATTCGATATCGAGCCGGTTGGGCGCGCCGCGTTCGAATTTCCGGCGCTGACCTATTTTTCGGAACGCCCGAGCGACCGCACGCCCTATATCACCTTGTTTCCGATCGGCAGACAAATGCGCGCCAATCTGTTCGCCTATCGTCAGATGGACGATCCGTGGCTGCGCGAAATGCGCCGCGCCCCGGAAGCGACATTGAATGCTTCGCTGCCGCGGCTGCGGCGCATCACCGGCAATTTCAAAATCTCCGGCGAGATCAAAATTCGTCCCGCCGATCTCTATGCCAGCGAAGGCTACCTTCAGGCCGGCGTCGTGCTGGTCGGCGATGCCTTCGAGACCACCTGTCCCGTGACCGGCACCGGCACCGACAAGGTGTTCACCGACGTCGAACGGCTTTGCAACGTGCATATTCCGCGCTGGCTGGAGAGCGAGGGCATGGACGCCGAAAAGATCGCGGCGTTCTACGACGATCCGGTCAAGCGAGCCTGCGATGCATGGTCGCTCGCCAAGGCCTATCATTTCCGTTCGGTATCGGTCGAGGAGGGCTTCTCCTGGGCGGCGGAGCGCTGGATGCGCTTTGCTGCAAAAGGCGCCAGGGACTGCTGCGGCAGATGCGCGATCGCCTCGCCGTCCCGTTGCCTTCGCTGAGGTGGCCCGCGCCACGCGCATACAGGATACGCTAGCGGTTTTGGAAGGCGCGCACGCCGCTTCAATCCGTGTAAACTAAGCTCCTGCATGGATCAGGGCTTGGCTATGGATGCTCCCACAATCTGCGAACAACCGTCGGTCAAGTCGATCACCACTCGCTGCTGCATCGTCGGCGGCGGGCCGGCGGGCATGATGCTCGGCTATCTCCTGGGCCGCGCCGGGATCGATACGACAGTGCTGGAGAAGCATGCGGACTTTCTTTCGCGATTTCCGCGGCGATACCGTGCATCCCTCGACGCTGCAGGTGATGCACGAACTGGGTCTCAGCGACGGATTTCTGAAGCTGCCGCACCAGCAATTGCAGAAGATGGACGGCAAGTTCGGCGACACCTCGATCCGCATCGCCGACCTCAGCCGGCTCAAGGTCAATTTCCCGTTCATCGCCTTCATGCCGCAATGGGATTTCCTCAATTTCCTGCGCGAGAGGGGCAAGCGATATCCCGCGCTGAAAGTCATGATGAAGGCCGACGCCACCGATCTGCTGTGGTCGGACAATACCGTCGTTGGCGTAAAGGCCGATACGCCGGAGGGGCCGATGGAAATTCGCGCGGACCTCACCATCGGTTGCGACGGCCGCCATTCGGTGGTGCGCGACAAGGCCAAACTTGAAGTCATCGAAATCGGCGCGCCGATGGACGTGCTGTGGTTCCGCGCGGGCAAGGGCGAGGAAAGCGAAAGCGTATTCGCGCGCGTCGAGACCGGCAAGATGATGGTGACGTTCGACCGCGGCGACTACTGGCAATGCGCTTACGTCATCGCCAAGAACCAATACGAAGCGGTGAAGGCGCGCGGGCTGGACGCGTTTCGCGACGATGTCGCGCGGATGGCGCCGATCCTGAAATCAGGCATGGCCGACGTGAAGAGCTGGGACGAAGTGAAACTGCTGACGGTGGCGATCAACCGCCTCAAGCGCTGGACCCGGCCGGGGTTATTGTGCATCGGCGACGCCGCGCACGCGATGTCGCCGGTCGGCGGCGTCGGCGTCAACCTCGCGGTGCAGGATGCGGTTGCGACCGCGAACATTCTGGCCGCGCGACTTCGTCAGGGATGCCCGAGCCAGAACGAACTCGATGAGGTGCAGCAGCGTCGCGAGTTTCCGGTGCGCATGACGCAGCGCATGCAGGTGGTGGTGCAGAACAACATCATCAGCGTCGCATTGCGGCCGGGCGAACAGCCGGTGAGGCCGCCGTTGCTGGTGCGTCTGGTCAACGCGGTACCGTGGCTGCAGGGCGTCACCGCGCGTTTCATCGGCCTCGGCGTGCGTCCCGAGCACGTGCGCTCGCCTCAGGCTTAGCGCACAGGTTCATCTCGCTGCTTAGCCGCCGCGAGATAGCGTTCGGCTGATGCGGGTGACGATGCCGTCCCAGCTGCGTTTTTCGGCGGCAGGATAATTGATCAACACGCAATTCATGTAGCGGCCCGCGGAGTTGCAGCGGTCGTACCAGATTTTTCCGTTGCGCTCGCTGGACACCACGAAGAAGCCCGGCGTAACCCTTCGGTAGATGATGCCGGGCGGCGGCGATTGTTTTGCCAGGAAGGCCGCCGGGGAGTCGTTTGCGTCATTTGCGTACGATTGAACGGTGAGGTTCGCGCGCCCGTCTGAAGTGACGAAGCGCCGGCCATATCCGACGTCCGGTTCGCCCGCGTCGTTACTGAAGATCGGCCGCGGGAATTTCAACGTTGGCGCCCGTAACCGGAACGACGTAGCGCTGCCAGCCGGTGTTTTGCGCGAGCGCTGCGGCAGGAAACAGACAGATGGTGAGCGCGGCGAGAACGCTTCGGTGTTTCATTGTTTCGACTCCGCTTGTGCATCAATGACGACAAACGGGGTTCGTTCCGAACGCGCGCTAACCCTTCACCGAAAATCCGCCATCGACGGGGATCGCGGTACCGGTGACGAAGTCCGACGCGGACGAACTCAGGAACACCGCGATGCCCGCGAAGTCCGCGATCGCGCCCCATCGCGCGGCCGGCGTGCGCTCCAGAACCTTATCGTGCAGGCCGTCGATCTCCTGGCGCGCGCGTTGCGTCAAATCGGTGTCGATCCAGCCCGGCAGCACGGCGTTGACCTGGATGTTGTCGGCGGCCCAGGCCACCGCGCAGGAGCGCGTGAACTGCACGATGCCGCCTTTGCTGGCGGCGTAGGCCGGCGCGAAGCTGGCGCCGAAGATCGACATCATCGAGCCGATGTTGATGATTTTGCCGCCGCCCGCGGCCTTCATCGCGGGATAGACCGTCTTCGAGCACAGGAACGCGCTGGTGAGGTTGGTCTTGATCACGCTGTCCCATTCCTCCGGCGTCAGCACATCCGGCGGCTTGCGGATGTTGATGCCGGCGTTGTTGACGAGGATATCGATGCGTCCGAATTCGCGCGTGGTGCGCTCAACCATGGCGGCGACGGCCGAGGCGTCGGTGACATCGGCAACGATCGAGAGGGCTTTGGCGCCGTGCTGCTTGAAGTCCGCGACCACGGCATCCGATTTCGCCGCGTTGCGTCCGACGATCGCGACGGCCGCACCGGCATCCGCGAGGCCACGCGCCATGCCCAGCCCGATGCCGCCATTGCCGCCGGTGACGATGGCGACGTGGCCGGTGAGGTCGAAGGCATTCCCGACCATCTAGCGCCTGCTGCGCCAGATCAGGATCAAGCCAACCAGCGCCAGCGCCGCGCCGTAATACGCCCATTGCATCTGGCTGATCATGAAGCTCGACTGCGGCCAGTTGACCGTGCCGGTGCCCTGGCCGATCCAGAGCAGGCCGATGAGGAGGGCAAGGATGCCGAGGATGAGGAACATTATGCGCATTGTGTCACCGCCCAAATAGATTTTCAGCCGTTGCGAGCATCAACCGTTCGATGTTCGTCGAAGCGTTCTTTCCGCATCCGGCATGATAACAATGGTAATACCGGTCTTCGGCAATCCATTGAGTTGCTGCCGAACGTGACACGGTTGGCTGGCTTATCTTGCGATGGCGAGCCGGGCCCGGCAAGGGAGACCACAGATGAAACGAGAAATTATCCGCGTCGAACCGCTGTCCACTTACCTGGAGCGGTGGAAAGCGCCGACCTCTGCGGTCACCCGATGCGGCGATACGGTGTATGTATCGGGATTTCCGCCGTTCGATCCCGATACCGGAGAAGTCATCGACGCGCCGATCGAGCGACAGACCGAGCTCGTGCTGGAGCAGATGAAGCTGTGCCTGGAGACTGCGGGCTCATCGCTGGAAAAAGTCCTGAAATGCAATGTGTTTTGCACCTCCGTGGAAAAATTCGCGGTGGTGAATGCGGTATATGCGCGGTACTTTCCAAAGGACCCGCCGGCGCGGATCTTCGTCAACGTCCCGGCATGGCCCGGGCATTTCGACATCGAGATCGACTGCGTCGCGACTGTTTAGCGGGCGGTCCGTCAGACAATCAAAAGAAGAACGCCGCGCGGGAGCGCTCAACCAATGTTCTCGGTTCTATTCGAGGTTCATCCCAAACCTGATCAGTGGGACGCCTATCTCAGCCACGCCAAAATGCTGCGGCCGGAACTGGAGCAGATCGACGGCTTCGTCGACAATATCCGCTACCGCAGTCTGAAGCGCGAGGGCTGGATATTCTCGCTGTCAGGCTGGCGCGATGAAAAGGCGCTTGTGCGCTGGCGCGTCAAGGCTAACCATCACGACGTGCAGGAGAAGGGACGCTCCACTATCCTGAGCGATTATCACCTGCGGGTCGGCCAGATCACGGGCGACACCCGGCTGCCGCAGGGGCATGCGCTGCAGGAGCAACGGCTGGACGAGACCATGACGGGTGCGGCTACCACCGTGACCATGATCGACGCGCAGCGCCCGGCGGAATGGGTGGCCGCGACGCCTGTGCATGAAGTCGCGCAGTGGCTCGGGCTTGCGGCGGATGCGCCGGGACTGGTCTCGTGGGATGTGTTCGAGGCGGTGCTGACGCCTGGCGATATCATTTTGCTGATGTCATGGCGCGGCAAGGGCGATGCCGCGGCGTTCGAGGCTTTGGCAAACCTTCCTGACGGTGCGCGGTTGCGCACGGTGCGGGTGGTGCGCGACTACGGCATGTTCGATCGCCACGAAGCGCCGCAATATTATCCGGAGGTCAATTCGTAGGTAGGCAAGGGCGCATTTTGCGGCCGTATCCACCATCTCGCGTGGTGTTGGCACGCGCTCCGCTCTGCCTCACCCAACTGACTCCCGACGCGCTCTCTTACACGTCCAGCAAATCCTCGCGCGCAAACTCGGCCTTGTCGGAGATGAATGCGAACCGCGCTTCGGCTTTGGTGCCCATCAGGCGTTCGACCGAATCCGCGGTACCCTCGCGGTCGTCGGCGAGCAGCACCACGCGCAGCATGGTGCGCTTCGAAGGATCCATCGTGGTCTCCTTGAGCTGCGCCGGCATCATCTCACCAAGCCCTTTGAAGCGGCCGACATCGACTTTGGCGTTGCCGTTGAATTCGCTTTTCAACAGCGCATCCTTGTGCGCATCGTCGCGGGCGTAGACGGTCTTGGCCCCGTGCGTGAGGCGGTAGAGCGGCGGCACCGCCAGATAGAGATGGCCTTCGTCAATCAGCCGCGGCGTCTGCCGGTAGAAGAACGTAATCAGCAATGAGGCGATATGGGCGCCATCGACGTCGGCGTCGGTCATGATGATGATCCGCGAGTAGCGCAAATCCTCCTCGCGGTAATGCGCGCCGATGCCGCAGCCGATCGCCTGCATCAGGTCCGAAAGCTGCGCGTTAGCGGTAAGCTTGTCCTTGGTCGCGGAGGCCACGTTGAGGATTTTTCCGCGCAACGGCAGGATGGCTTGCGTCTTGCGGTCGCGCGCCTGCTTGGCGCTGCCGCCGGCGGAATCGCCCTCGACGATAAACAACTCCGAGCCCTCAGACGCGGTGTTGGTGCAGTCGGCGAGTTTGCCGGGGAGGCGGAGTTTCTTGACCGCGGTCTTGCGCGAGATTTCCTTCTCGGCGCGACGGCGCAGACGCTCGTCCGCGCGCTCCACCACAAACTCCAAGAGCTTGTTGGCCTGCAGCGGATTTCCAGATAGCCAGTGGTCGAACGGGTCCTTGATGGCCTGTTCGACGATGCGCTGCGCCTCGGCGGTGGCGAGGCGGTCCTTGGTCTGGCCCTGGAATTCCGGCTCGCGCACGAACACCGAGAGCATCACCGCAGCGCCGACCATAACGTCTTCGGAGACGATGGTGGCGGCGCGCTTGCCCTGGCCGACGCGCTCGGCATGGTCCTTTAAGCCACGCAGCATCGCGCTGCGCATGCCCGCCTCGTGCGTGCCGCCGTCCTGCGTCGGCACCGTGTTGCAATACGACGAGAGAAATCCATCGGCGTCGGCGGTCCACGCCACAGCCCATTCGCAGGCGCCGTGCGCGCCGACGCGGCCCGATTTGCCGGAGAAGATATCCGGATGCACCAGCGTGTCGTTATGAATCGCCGCGGCGAGATAGTCTTTCAGCCCGCCGGGAAAGTGAAACTCGTCCTGCGCCGGTACGTCCTCGACGCCCCTCAGCAATTCGGGATCGCAGCGCCAGCGGATTTTGACGCCGCCGAACAGGTAGGCCTTTGACCTAGCCATCTTGAACAGGCGCTGCGGCTTGAACGCCGCCTTGGCCCCGAAGATGGCGGTATCCGGCTTGAAGCGAATGCGCGTGCCGCGCCGGTTATTGATCGCGCCGAGGTCCTCGAGCTTGCCCTTCGGATGACCCTGCTCGAAGGTCATCTTGTAGAGGTTCTGGCTGCGCGCGACCTCCACCTCGAGCCGCGAGGACAGCGCGTTGACCACAGACACGCCGACACCATGCAGGCCGCCCGAGGTCTCGTAGACCTTGGAGTCGAATTTGCCGCCGGAATGCAGCGTGCACATGATGACTTCGAGCGCGGATTTTTTCGGGAATTTCGGATGGGGATCGACGGGGATGCCGCGCCCGTTGTCGGTGACGGTGAGGAAGCCGTCGGCGCTCAGCTCGACCTCGATGAAGGAGGCATGGCCCGCCAGCGCCTCGTCCATGGAATTGTCGATCACTTCCGCGAACAGGTGATGCAGCGCCTTCTCGTCGGTGCCGCCGATATACATGCCGGGCCGGCGTCGCACCGGCTCCAGGCCTTCCAGCACCTCGATGTCGGCAGCGGTGTAGCCGGCCTCGGCGCTGGAGCGCGGGACGCGGCTTTGAGCGGAGCGCGGGCTTTCGGGCGGCGGCATCGAACAGATCGTCATCAATTTGGTTTTGCATTAGATTTCAATGGCTTCGGCATGGAGACTCACGTATTGCGCACAGTCTGCGGCGCTCGAATCGGGTGGCATCACTATGCCACGGAAGGGTTTCAAATGTGACCGACCGCCCAACAGAGTTGATTTTGGTCCATCAATGGTCCAAACTGATTTGACGCGATAAGAAAGTGATGAGATGTTGATTTCCGTTAGCGATGCGAAGGCTCGGCTCACCGATCTGGTCCGCCGCGCCGAGGGGGGTGAGGAGATCGTGCTTACCAGACATGGAGCTGAGGTTGCGCGGATCGTGCCTGCTCCGACACGGATTAAGCGTTCGGCTGCGGAACTTAAAATTATCCTCGACGAGATTTCAAAACGCGCGTCGTTGGTTGCAACTCCAGGCCCTAGCGCGGCGCGAAGCCAAGATTTCCTCTACAACGATGAAACCGGACTTCCGGAATGATCGCTATCGACACCTCGGCACTTTTAGCGGTTCTGTTGCGGGAGAAGAATTATGAACAGTGCATCGATGCGCTAAGCCTGGACAATGATCGATTGATTTCTGCCGGCACGCTGGCAGAAGCCCATCTCGTGTCAGAGTTGAGAAGCGTTGGTACCAAACTGCAAGAACTAGTTGCCTCAATGCCGCTCCAAGTGCTCCCGGTGACCGCCGACATCGCGCGACGCATCGGCCAAATTTACCAGCGTTGGGGAAAAGGCTGCCACCCGGCCGGCCTCAATTTTGGCGACTGCTTTGCTTACGACACGGCGAAAACGCATGCCTGTCCGCTGCTTTATGTGGGCGAGGACTTCCGCAAAACGGATGTGCAAAGCGTTCTGTAGTAGTGGACGCGCAAATCTTTGCGTCGAGGGACCAGCTCAGCATGGAAGCAATTGCCCACGGCCTGGCCGATTTCGTGCGGGATCATCAGGCATGGGCCGCACCAATCGTCCTGCTGCTGGCATTTGGGGAATCGCTGGCTTTCATTTCGCTGCTGATCCCGGCCTGGGGGGCGCTGGTCGCGATCGGTGCCCTGATCGGCGCTAGTGGCATCAGCTTCTGGCCGGTGTGGATCGCCGGCGGCATTGGTGCTGCGCTCGGAGACTGGCTGTCGTACTGGTTCGGCTTCAAATACAAGGAACACGTTGCGCAGATATGGCCGCTGTCGCGTTATCCCGACATTCTGCCGCGCGGCGAAGCTTTCGTCACAAAATGGGGCGTGCCCGGCATTTTCATAGGGCGCTTTTTCGGGCCGCTGCGGGCCTCGGTACCCTTGGCCGCGGGAATTTTCGAGATGCCGTACTGGCGCTTTCAGGCGGCGAACTTCGTCTCGGCGTTCGTTTGGTCGGCGGCCCTGCTGCTTTTCGGTGACGTGATCTCGGTCGTCGCCGAATGGCTGTGGCGCGTGATCTGACACCGGCGCCATCTTGACGCCAGCGCGGCGCGGCTCTATCACCCGGCACATGAGCAACGCCGCGACCATCGTCATCACCCGCCGCCGCCGCACATCAGCGGTATGGGCGGACGTCAGCATTTAAGTCGTCGCCTCTGCCGCCGGATCCAGTCCGCGGCATCTTGTTTCTCCACCATCGCGAACTGACCGGGCGGCTCCTTGAACGAAGCAGGAGCAAGCCATGTACACCCCACCGATGTTTCAGCCAGACCGATCCGCCTGCCTTGCGTTCGCAAAGGCGCGCGGCTTCGGCACCATGTGTGCATTTGACGGAAGCAAGCCGATGGCGTCGCCGCTGCCGTTCTGCATCGAGTACGCCGCTGACGGCACCCCGCGCGTTGCCTTTCACGTCGCGCGAGGCAATCCGCTGATCAAACTTGCCGACGGAAATTCGCCATGGATGCTGGCCGTGAATGGCGCGGACGCTTACGTCTCGGCGGACTGGTACGCGTCGCCCGATCAGGTTCCAACCTGGCTCTATCAGGCGGTGCATCTGAGCGGTCCGGTGCGAACGATGCCAGAGGATATGTTGGGCGACCATCTCGACGAGTTGAGCGCAAAGTTCGAGAACTGGCTTGGTCCGAAGCCGCCATGGAGTTCGCGGAAGATGACCGCGGGGCGGCTGCACGCATTGAAAAAGATGATCGTGGGGCTGACGATGACAGTCGAGCACATCGAAGGCAGCTTCAAGCTCAACCAGCACAAATCCGATGTCGATTATGCCGCGATTGCAAAGGCTCTGGCGCAGCAACGGGACGAAGCCGCGCTGACGATCAGCAAGCAGATGGTCGCGCTGCGGCCGCAGTTGGACTACAATTTGCGTGTTGGCGGCGGCGAACTTGCGGATGGAAGGAACGCGTCATGAATTTCTCCGACACGAAGCTACCGAAGGGTTCGGCTTTAGCCGGCAGCAGCGTTGCGAAGCCGGCGGTTTTCGTCGACGGCGCGGCTGGAACGACCGGACTGGGCATCCGCGAGCGCCTCGACCGGCAGAGCGATGTCACGGTGCGAGCCATCGCTCCAGAACAACGCAAGGATGCGGGCGCCAAGCGCGCGCTGATCGAGGAAGTAGACCTCGTGATCCTCTGCCTGCCAGATGAGGCGGCCAAGGAAACGGTCGCATTGATCGACGGCATGGGTAAGTCGGCGCCGAAGGTGCTGGACGCCTCCACGGCGTTTCGTGTCGCGCCGGACTGGATCTACGGCTTTCCGGAGCTTGCGCCAGATCAGGCTGACAAAATTCGCGCTGCCCGAAAAGTCTCGAATCCCGGATGCTATCCGACCGGCGCGGTGGCGCTGCTGCGGCCGCTGGTCGACGCCGGTCTTATGCCCGCAGATTATCCCGTCACGATCAACGCCGTGAGCGGGTATTCCGGCGGCGGCAAGTCAATGATCGAAAGTTTCGAAAACGGCACGGCGCCGGCCTTCGAACTTTACGGTCTCGGCTTCGCGCATAAGCATGTGCCGGAAACGCAGCTTTATTCGGAACTCACGCGCCGGCCGATTTTCGTGCCGTCGGTCGGCAACTACCGGCAGGGCATGCTGGTCTCGGTGCCGCTGCATCTCGACACGCTGCCCGGCAAGCCCGATGCGGCTCGATCTCCACGCGGCGCTGGCGAAACGGTACGCTGGAAGTACCTACGTCTCGGTGATGTCGCTCGACGATGCGGCGATAAAGGCGGACGGATCGAGCCGGAGGCGCTTAACGAGACCAACATGCTGGAGCTTTACGTCTTTGCGAGCGCCGAACATCGTCAAGCGGTGCTGGTCGCCCGTCTCGACAATCTCGGCAAAGGCGCCTCCGGCGCAGCGGTCCAGAACATGCGGCTGATGCTGGGATTTCCAGAAACCTAACAATCAACCCCCGCTCCGACCTTTGCGGGGAGATGTTAGAATTCAAACGATCTTGAAGATCGCCAGCGCCAGCACCGCCTGAGCAAGGAAGCCGACCGTGAAGGCGAGCGTGCGAAATACCGGCACGCCCATCGCGTAGACGATCAGATGTGCAACGCGCGACCAGAAATAAACCGCGCAAGCGTAAACCGTCCATTTCGACGAATAGTCGATCTGCGCAAGGATCAGCACAAGCGGTGCAAAGATGATGAGGTTTTCAACTGCGTTGTCGTGCGCGAACATCATGCGCGTCGCCCATTCGGCCTGCGGCCTGTCATTGCGCGAGGGGTTGGCCATCGCGCCGCCCACGCCACGCACCGCGATTCGGTTGAGGACGTAGGGTACCCAGAGGAGCCCGGTCAAAATCACCGTCATCGTCAGCCAGAACAGTTCGCGCGTCATGGGCTTCCCTCAAAGTTCGGACGTCCCGGCGGGACGATTGTTGCGGTTTCGAATCCCAGTTCGTCATACGCGGGCTTGACCCCCGTATCCATCAAAAAACAGTTTCAATCGAAACAGGGTGGATTGCCGGGTCAAGCCCGGCAACGACGGCGGATAGGACATTTGTCTTCGCCCTTACGCCCGTACCCGAACGTAGCTGCCGGGCGCGTCTTCGATGGCAGGCAATGCGGCAGTCCCAACGTCGCGCGCAGGCACTTCTTCCGCACTTATCGTCGCGAGCCATTCGCGCCAGTTCGGCCACCACGAACCCTTGTGTTCTTTCGCGCCCTTCAGCCAGCCGGCAAGCGAAGTTTCCTTCGTCTTGTCGTTGGTCCAGTACTGATATTTTCCGGACGCCGGCGGATTGACCACGCCGGCAATATGCCCCGATCCCGAGAGCACGTACTTCACCGGGCCGCCGAAGAACTGCGATCCGTAAAGCACCGAGTTCAGCCGGCGCGATGTGGTCTTCCTTGGTCGCCAGATTGTAGACGGGGACCTTGACCTTCGACAGATCGAGCAGCGTGTTGTCCAGCACCATGCTGCCCTTGGATAGGCGGTTCTCCAGATAGCAGTTGCGCAGATAGTACGAATGGTTTGCCGCCGGCATCCGCGTCGCGTCCGAATTCCAGTGCAGCAGGTCGAACGCCGAAGGCGCCTTGCCCTTGAGATAATTGCTGACGACATAGGACCAGATAAGATCGTTGGAGCGCAGCATGTTGAAGGCCATCGCCATCTTGCTGCCTTCGAGCACGCCGGCCGCTTGCATGTCGCGCTCAAGCGCCGAAATCTGATTCTCGTCGACGAATACCAGGAGATCGCCGGCGTGGGTGAAATCGACCTGCGCCGCAAGGAATGTCGCCGAGCTGACGCGGGCGCGCCGTTTTTCCGCGAGCCACGCCAGCGTCGAGGCTAGCAGGGTGCCTCCGACGCAGTAGCCCATGGTGTGGACTTTCTTCTCGCCGGTGGCCTGTTCGATGGCATCCATCGCCGCCACCGGACCCTCCCTCATGTAATCTTCAAAAGTCTTGCCGCCGAGAACTCTTGTCCGGATTGACCCACGAGATCACGAACACGGTGACGCCCTGATCGACGCACCATTTGATGAAGGACTTTTCCGGCTTGAGATCGAGAATGTAGAACTTGTTGATCCACGGCGGCACGATCAGCAGCGGCGTGCGCAGCACGTTTTCCGTCGCCGGCGAATACTGGATGAGCTGCATCAGCTCGTTCTGGAAAATCACCTTGCCCGGCGTTGTCGCCATATTGACGCCGACCACGAGATTATCCGGGTCCGACTGACGAATGCGCAGCGTGCCGCTGCCGGCCTGGATATCCTCCGCCAGCATTTTCATGCCGCGTACGAGGTTATCGCCGCTCGACGCCAACGTCTCGCGCAGGACTTCCGGGTTGGTCAAAACGAAATTCGACGGCGCGATCGCGTTGGTGATTTGCGCAACGTAGAATTCCGCCTTCTTGCGGGTGTGGGGGTCGAGGTCTTCGGCATCTCGCACGAGATCGTGCGCCCACTGCGTCGTCAGCAGATAGGCCTGCATCACGAAGTCAAAAAACTGGTTCGACTTCCACTCGGGATCGCTGAACCGCTTGTCGCGGGGTGCCGGTTCGATGGCGGGCTTGGCCTGGTCTCCCGCGAGGCGGCGCATCGAGGATCCCCACAGATCGAGATAGGCTTTGCCCATCTTCATCTGCAGTTCCGTCGAACGCTTTTGGTCGGACAACCAGTAGTCCGCTACCGTGCTGAAGGTCTTGATAACTTCGCTGAGCTCGGTCGGCGGCTTATCCTTGCGCTCGCCGTTTTCGCGCGGCTTCAGGTAGGCCGCGAGCGCCTGACCGCTGCTTTCCATCGCCTTGGCGAGATTCATTGCGAAAGCCTCGGGATCGAAGCTTTTGGCAGACTTGGTTTCAGTCGTCACATCAGCCATGGGGCAACACTACAGTTTGATTTCAACTTCGTCACGGCGCCCTTTGATCGCAGGCGCATTTTCAGCTATGCTTCGTCAAATTGATGTGCTGCAATGCGAAAAATGCCTCATGGTTTGGACATATTGGAGCCGCTAGGCGAAAGTACTTTTGTTAGCGGAGTATTAACCGTTAAAAGCCACGTTGTGCCCGTGTTGCGCCGAAAAAATATGTGTCTGATGGCGGCAAGGTTCATGCTGGCCAGGGTTTTGGTCGAATGTCGGTAGGTGGACGCAATAATGCGTGGACGGTAGCGGTGCTGGGCGTGTTTGCGCTTTCGGCCGCCGGCTGTCTGGCGACGGTTGCAGATTTGCCCTTGGCGGACGGCGCTTCGGACACCGCTGCTGCGCGCAACAAGGAAACCAGTGCCTATATTCCGGTGCACGCGGTGCCGCTCGATCGAATCGAGCCGACCATGGATCCGGGTCAGCGCGCCAAAATCCAGGCCGAATTGATCGCGGCCCGTGACCGGCAGGCCTCCGCTACCGACGTCGCTGCTGCAGCCAAAAACGCCGCGGCGAAGTGATCCGATAAGGTTTGTGACGGCTGGCGGGGTTGGGCGTCCGTGGTAAAAGGACCCCGATTCATCAATTCCCAGCGTCTGTCAGCCCAGTCACCGCCAATTCGCTTGTTCGTTTACCGCTATTACCGGTTCCCGGAGCCAGGACCATGGAAGAATTCTACCGCATCCGCCGTTTGCCGCCTTACGTCTTTGAGCAGGTCAATCGGGCCAAGGCGGCGGCACGAAACGCAGGCGCTGACATCATCGATCTCGGCATGGGCAATCCGGACCTGCCGACGCCGCCGCATGTTATCGAGAAGCTCAAGGAAACCCTGGGCAAGCCGCGCACCGACCGCTATTCGGCATCGCGCGGCATCACTGGGCTGCGCAAGGCTCAGGCGGGGTATTATCAGAGGCGCTTTGGCGTCAAACTCAATCCGGACACCCAGATCGTAGCGACCCTGGGTTCGAAGGAAGGTTTTGCCAACGTCGCACAGGCGATCACCGCGCCCGGGGATGTCGTGCTGTGTCCAAATCCGAGCTATCCGATTCACGCGTTTGGATTTCTGATGGCCGGTGGCGTGATCCGCTCGGTGCCGTCAGAGCCGACGCCGCAATTCTTCGAGGCCTGCGAGCGCGCAATCACGCATTCCATCCCAAAACCGCTCGCGCTGGTGGTCTGCTATCCCTCAAACCCCACCGCTTATGTCGCCGATCTCGATTTCTATAGGGATCTCGTGGCGTTCGCGAAGAAGCACGAGATTTTCGTTCTCTCAGACCTGGCCTACGCCGAGGTCTATTTCGATGAGAATAATCCGCCGCCCTCGGTACTGCAGGTACCGGGCGCAATCGACGTGACCGTCGAATTCACTTCGATGTCGAAGACCTTCTCGATGGCCGGCTGGCGCATGGGGTTTGCGGTCGGAAACGAACGCATCATCGCCGCGCTGGCGCGGGTGAAATCCTATCTCGATTACGGGGCGTTCACGCCGATCCAGGTCGCGGCGACCGCAGCCCTCAACGGTTCCGAAGAGTGCATCCGCGAGATGCGCGAGACCTACCGCAAACGCCGCGACGCGCTCGTCGAATTTTTCGGCCGTGCCGGGTGGAACATCCCGCCGCCGGAGGCTTCGATGTTCGCTTGGGCGCCATTGCCTCCTGCATTCAGGGATGTCGGCAGCATGCAGTTTGCAACCCTGATGGTCGAGAAGTCGGGCGTCGTGGTATCGCCCGGCGTCGCCTTTGGCGAACATGGCGAGGGCTATGTCCGCATCGCCATGGTGGAGAACGAGCAGCGCATCCGGCAGGCCGCGCGGGGCGTGCGGCGCTTCCTTGAAAGCGGGCTGGAAACGTTGCACAACGTGGTTCCTCTCGCCAACCGGCGATAATTTTTTCCAGGTCTTTCACATCATGGTCGCACCCCTGAAAGTGGGTATTGCGGGCCTCGGCACCGTTGGCGCCGAAGTGATCCGCCTCATCGAGGCGCAAAGCCGTACGTTGTCGGCGCGCTGCGGTCGCGGCGTGCGTGTGGTCGCGGTGACCGCGCGCTCGAAGGCCAAGAAGCGCAGCGTCGATCTGCGCGGCATCGCGTGGGCCAAAAGTCCGCTGGCGCTCGCCAACGATCCCGGCATCGATTGCTTTGTCGAACTGATGGGCGGATCGGGCGAACCGGCGCTCTCGGCGATCGAGGCCGCTTTGAAGTCCGGCAAGTCGGTGGTCACCGCCAACAAGGCGCTGATCGCCAAACACGGATTGCGGCTGGCGAAGTCGGCCGAAAAGTTCGGCGGCGCGCTGAATTTCGAAGCCGCCGTCGGCGCAGCTATTCCCGTGATCAAGACGCTGCGCGAAGGCCTCGCCGGGACCGGCATCAACCGGGTCTATGGCATTCTCAACGGCACCTGCAATTACATCCTGACCCGAATGGAGCAGGAAGGCCTCTCCTTCGCGGAGTGCCTGAAGGACGCGCAGCGGCTCGGTTACGCCGAGGCCAATCCGTCGTTCGACGTCGACGGGCACGATACCGCGCAGAAGCTTGCGATCCTCGCCAGCCTCGCCTTCGGCACCAAGGTGGCGCAGAGCGCGGTTTACGTGGAGGGCATATCCTCCATCGCGCCGGAAGATTTGCGGGCGGCACAGGAACTTGGTTTTCGCGTCAAACTGCTGGGCGTCGCCGTACGCACCGCCAAGGGTATTGAGCAGCGCGTACATCCGACCATGGTGCCGCGTTCGTCGTCGATCGCGCAGGTGATGGGCGTCACCAACGCGGTCACGATCGATGGCGAGGGCATACCGCCGATCACGCTGGTCGGTCCCGGCGCCGGCGGCGCAGCAACGGCGTCCGCCGTGGTTGCCGATATCGCCGACGTTGCGCGCGGCATTCGCGCGGCGCCATTTGGCCGTCCGATCGAGAAGCTGCGCGTCACGAAGAAGGCGCCGATGGAGCGCCATGAGGGCGGTTACTACATCCGGCTGATGGCGCGCGACCTTGCCGGCACCGCGGCGACCATCGCAACGCGGCTCGCCGAACAGAAGATTTCCATCGAATTGATCGTGCAGCGCCATCCCGATGGCGTCGATGCATCCGGAGCGGCGCTCAAGCCATCGCCGGTGCCGGTGATCCTGATTACCTATGCGACCAGCGAAGACGCCGTACGCCGCGCATTGCAGGCCGTGCAACAAGACAAAGTGATCAGCGGCCGTCCGCAGGTCATCCGGATCGAGAAGAACTAGCGCAAATTGTGCGCTAGCAAATGATGGACGGTTGCGAACTTCGCTTGCCGTCTAAGGGAGCAGTGCCAATGTCGACGATTATTTCCGTTCCGCCGCAGCTATTGCTGGAGCGCATCCTGACGCTCGAAATCGTGCGGGTGACGGAACGCGCCGCGGTATCGGCGGCGCGGCTTCGCGGTCACGGCCAGGAAAAAGCCGCCGACCAGGCGGCGGTCGATGCGATGCGCCGCGAACTCAACAAGCTGCCGATCGAAGGCACCATCGTGATCGGCGAGGGTGAACGCGACGAGGCGCCGATGCTGTTCATCGGCGAGAAAGTAGGCATGAATGCCGGGCCGCAAGTCGATATCGCCGTCGATCCGCTGGAAGGCACCACGCTCTGCGCCAAGAACATGCCGGGCTCGATCGCAACCATGGCGATGGCGGATGGCGGCACGCTGCTGCACGCGCCGGACGTTTACATGCAGAAGATCGCGGTCGGTCCGGGTTACGCCAAAGGCGTTGTTGAACTCGACGCATCGCCGGCCGACAACGTTCGGCGCCTCGCCAAAGCCAAGGGGGTCGATGCCTCGGCAATCACGGTGCTGGTTCTCGATCGTCCACGCCATGCCGACATCATCAGCGGCGTGCGCGGCACTGGCGCGGCGGTACGGCTCATCACCGACGGCGACGTGGCAGGCGTGATCCACTGCGCAACGCCTGAGGAAACCGGGGTCGACATGTATATCGGCACCGGCGGCGCGCCCGAGGGCGTGCTGGCCGCGACGGCGCTGCGCTGCATCGGCGGTCAGATGCAGTGCCGCCTCATCCTCGACACGCCGGAGAAGCGCGAACGCGCAGCCAAGATGGGCGTTAACGATCCGCGCTTTATCTACGGCATCGAGGATCTGGCAAAGGGCGACTGCCTGTTCGCCGCCACCGGCGTCACCACAGGCTCTTTGCTGTCGGGCGTCAAATTCCGCAAGGATGTGATCCAGACCGAAACCGTGGTGATGCGCTCGGTCACGGGCACGGTGCGCTACATCAAGGCCGAGCATCGGCAGCTCGATAAATTCCACCTCGATTGAGGTCATCGAAATGACCGGCAAGATAGCGATCCGTCCGGTAGGCGAAGACGAGCGTGCGGCGTGGAATCCGCTCTGGTCGGGCTACCTCGACTTCTACAGGACGGCGCTAACGCAAGATGTTACCGACTGCACGTGGGAGCGATTTCACGATCCAGACGAGCAGATATTCGCGCTTGGCGGTTATGTCGATGGCAAGCTCGCAGGCTTCGCGCACTATCTGTTTCATCGTTCGACCTGGGCTCCGAAGCGATATTGCTATCTCGAGGATCTGTTCGTCGCCGACAGCGCGCGAGGCAGCGGGCTTGGACGCGCGCTGATCGAAACTGTTTATCGGGACGCCGAGGCGGCTGGCGCCAGCCGCGTCTATTGGCTGACGCATTCGAGCAACGCGCAGGCACGCGCGCTCTACGATAAGGTGGCGGATAATCTCGGGTTCATTCAGTACCGCAAGGTGCTTTGACGCAAACTGGTAGTGCATCGTCATTGCGAGGAGCACTTGCGACGAAGCAATCCAGTTCTTTCTCGTGGCTTCTGGATTGCTTCGCTTCGCTCGCAATGATGGACCAAACGTGGTGACAAAAAATGCCTCAACTCTCGGACGTAAAAGCCCTCGTATTCGACGTGTTCGGCACCGTGGTCGATTGGCGTTCAAGCCTGATCGCCGATTTCACCAAATGGGATGAGACCCGGGGCATCAAGGCGGACTGGACCGGGCTGGTCGATGCGTGGCGCGGCGGCTATGCCGCTTCAATGGATGAGGTGCGAAAAAATCCAGAGCGGGGTTTCGTCATTCTAGATACGCTGCACCGCCAGACGCTGGACAAATTAGTCGCGCAGTTTGGCATCAAGGGATTGAACGAGGCCGACCTGCATCACCTGACGATGGGCTGGCGTCGTCTTCACCCGTGGCCCGACAGCGCCTCCGGACTGACGCGGCTGAAAACGAAATACATCATCGCCCCGCTGTCGAACGGCAACGTCGCGCTGCTTACCAACATGGCGAAATTCGCAGGCTTGCCTTGGGACCTGGTGCTGGGTGGCGATGTGTTCGAACACTACAAGCCCGATCCCCAGACCTATCTCGGCGCCGCGCGCTTGCTTGGTCTGCCGCCTGCGCAGGTGATGATGGTCGCTGCACACAATTACGACCTCCAGGCCGCGCAGAAACTGGGGTTGAAAACTGCGTTCGTCGCGCGGCCGACGGAATACGGTCCGCTGCAGAAGCATGATTTCGAAGCGACAGGCGATTGGGACATTGTCGCCAAAGATTTCAACGAGATCGCCGGGCGGATGGGGTGCTAGGCGGCGTATCCCATCACGCTCCATACCTCTCTTTGAGGCGCCTGATCTGCGCGCGCGCATCGGCCATCGCGACTTCAGCGGTGGGCCAGGCAAAGCCGATTTCGACGACGGCGAGGGGTATGCCGTCGATCAAAATCGGCTTTCTATTTGCGCGACGAAACCGCGCGTGCCAAAGGCCTTTTCCAATCTCGAAAGATTCGATCTCGAAGGACTTATCATCGTTTGACTGTGGCATGACGCGAGACTCCTGAAATGCTGGGTCAGGAAGCTTTAGTTGGCCTTGGCTTGTCGAACGGGTTCATCTGGCAGCGCCAGACGAACGGTCTCGGGGCTCGCGAGCGGATTGGCTCCGACGAATTCCGCCTGGGCGGAGTCGGAAATCCAGGTTGCGACCTTCGGGTTGTTGGCGGCCAGCAGCGAAAGACCCGCCGCCAGAACAACGACGCACAAGATCGGGAATGCTACCGATAAGCGCCAGTAAATGCGGCGATAAATGCGGTTGAGTTGTTGGACTGTACTAGGCATTGGACAACTCCTTTTCAATTGGAAGAGTGCCCATGTGATAGCGCGAGCTTGGAGGAGCGGATGTGACCTAGTTCACACCTGGCAAAATTCTCGGCGGACTGAGCATGCAACTAATTCCGACTGGCGATTGCGCAAGTGGCTCGCGACGTCATTTCAGCCGGTCTCACCCATGGTCTTCGCCAGCACCGCCAGCGGCTTTAAATCAAGGATCACGATGCTGCCATGCTCGATACGAATCCAATTGTTCTCGGCCCAGATTCGCAACTGCTTGTTGATGCTTTCCCGCGTGGTCCCTACCATTTCGCTGATGTCCTGCTGGGTGATCGTGACCGATTGGGCCGGTGAAACCGGTTGACGCTTTTCCGCCAGGCGCACCAGCGCGTTGGCTAGCCGCCCTGGCAAATTCTGCAGAATGAGTTGCTCGATTTGTTCGCTGCTCCAGCGCAGCCGCGTGCAAAGCAATTCGATTAATTTGATCGCAAGGCTCGCCTGGCTTCGAACGAAGGGCATGAAATCACGGCGATCGATCACCAGAATTTCGGAGCTTGAGTTGGCAATCGCATCGGTCGTTCGCGCGAGGCCGTCGAGCAAAGCGATTTCTCCGAAACTTTCGCCTTCGCCGATAAGGTTGAGTATCGCGCTGCGGCCGTCGGCCGAGGAGATACTGATTTTGACTGTGCCGCCGATCACCACGTACAGCGCGTTTCCCGGATCGCCTTTCGAAAATATCGTGGCGCCACGTTTGAACTTGCGGCCCTTGGCATAGCGGCAGAGCTGTTCGAGGGCAGGGCCATCCAGTTCGGAAAATAACGGGTGCTTGCGAAGCACCGACAGTTTCAGGTTTAATAAAGGACCGGGTTCGTCGTTTATCTCAGGCATCGCGATTTACCTCACCGGCGCACGGCCAGTCCGATCATACGCTCTTATTCCAACGATCGCCGTTAATTCGTTTGCGCGCGTCGTTAGTTTGCTTCGAGTCTTGCGCGCCGTTGTAGAAGTGCGTCTCTTTCCTATCTTTTGATGGCATCATGACGCTTCCCGCATCCGCATTGCCGTTCGAGCAGCCCACAGCCTTTCTCGGCGTGACGCAATCGGCCACTGGCAAAATCTGGCGCGACCGGCTCGATCCGCGCGGCGCGGCGCGGGCGCTGGCGATCGCGCAACGCTATCAGCTGCCGGAAATGCTGGCGCGCGTTTTGGCGGGGCGCGATGTCGAGATCGATGCCGTCGAAGATTATCTCGATCCGACCATCCGCAAGCTGATGCCCGATCCGCATACGGTGACGCAGATGGAGATCGCCGCGAAGCGGATCGCGGATGCGGCGGTGAGCGGTGAGAAGATTGCGATCTTCGGAGATTACGATGTCGACGGGGCCACTTCTGCGGCGCTGCTCGCCTGGCATCTGCGCCACTGCGGGCTTGACCCTCTCATCCATATTCCCGATCGGATTTTCGAGGGCTACGGGCCGAACACCGAAGCCGTGCGCATGCTCGCGGGGAAAGGCGCTACGCTGCTGGTGACAGTCGATTGCGGCACCACCAGCCTCGAGCCGCTGGCGGAGGCCAAGCGCCTCGGCATGTCCGTTGTCGTGATCGATCATCATCAGACCGGCGATGAGTTGCCCGAGGTCGATGCGCTGGTGAATCCGAACCGTCCCGACGATCTCTCAGGCCTCGGCCATCTCGCCGCGGTTGGACTGGTGCTGGTGACGCTGGTCGCGGTTAATCGCGAATTGCGCGCTCGCAATTTCTGGACCAGCGAAATGCCGGAGCCTGATCTTTTGGGCATGCTGCATCATGTGGCGCTGGGGACCGTGGCCGATGTCGCGCCGCTGACGGGCCTCAACCGCGCCTTCGTCGTCAAGGGCCTGATCGCGATGCGCCGGCGCGATCACGTCGGACATACCGCGCTGATGGATGTGTCGCGGCTCAACGGTCCGCCGGAGGCGTGGCATCTCGGGTTCATGCTGGGACCTCGTATCAATGCCGGCGGCCGCATCGGGCGTGCGGATCTTGGCGTGCGGCTGTTGCTGGAAGGCGATATTTCGGAAGCCGCACGCATCGCCACCGAACTCGATCGCCTCAACACCGAGCGGCGCGTCATCGAGCAGATGGCGGAGGCGCAGGCGGAAGCCGAGGCGCTGGCCTCGCTCGGGCTTGAGGACAAGGGTTCTGTGATCGTCACGGCCTCGGAAGGCTGGCATCCCGGCGTCGTCGGACTTGTAGCCTCAAGGTTGAAGGAAAAATTCTCGCGGCCCGCGTTTGCGATCGCGCTGGAACCGGGTGGCATCGGCACCGGTTCTGGCCGCTCGATATCGGGCGTCGATCTCGGCAAGGCGGTACGGCAGGCGGTGACGGACAGATTGTTGATGAAGGGCGGCGGCCACGCGATGGCGGCCGGCGTGACGTTGCGAAAAGAACGCCTCGCGGAATTTCGCGCCTACATGGAAAGCGCGCTCGCCGAAGATGTCGCCAAGTCGCGCCACGAGAACGAGTTGTTCATCGACGGCGCCGTGAGCGCGCGCGCGGTGACGCCGGAGTTGGTGGCCACGCTCAATCGAGCCGGACCCTTTGGTGCCGGCAATCCCGAGCCGGTAGTGGCGCTGCCGTCGCATCAACTGATTTTCGCCGACGAAGTTGGGCAGGCGCATCTGCGCGTGCGCTTCAAATCGGGCGACGGCTCGATCGTCAACGGCATCGCATTTCGCGCCATCGGACAAAAGCTCGGCCACGCGCTGACACAGAACCGTGGACAGCCGCTGCACGTCGCGGGTTCGCTGACGGTGGATCGCTGGCAGGGCAGCGAGCGCGTGCAGTTGCGGGTGATGGACGTTGCGGTGCCGGATCAGGGTCCGGCGGTGATACGTTAGTGGCGTCATCCTGAGGTGCGCGCTCTTGCGGCGCACTTGCGCCGTTGCGCGCCTCGAAGGATGGGTTCCGTGACAAGCGCCGATCCTTCGAGGCTCGCCGCAAGCGCGGCTTCGCACCTCAGAATGACGGCGCGCTAGCCACCCTGCCTTAACCGCGCCAACACCTTCAGTCCGCCATAACCGTCGGCGGGCGAGAGCCCTGCCTTGACCTGAAAATCCTTCACCGCCTTCATTGTATCGTTGCCGACGCGGCCGTCGGTGCCGCCGGTATCGAAGCCGGCCTTCGTTAGCCTCGTCTGCACTTCCTGCACTTCGGCAAGCGTCAGCACGCGTTCCGAACCGGGGAATGGCTGGATGAAAGGCGGCGCGCCGAGGATGCGGTCGCCGAGATGGCAGATCGCCAGCGCGTAGTTCATCGACGGATTGTAGCTCTTCACCGCGTAGAAATTGGGCCCCAGCAAAAACACTGGACCGCCGGGTACCGGCACCCACATCTGCGCGGAATCATTCGGCCGTGGGAAAGCCTGACCATCGGCGCGTGTCACGCCGGCGCTGGCCCATGCCGCATAGCTGCGGCTGCCGCTGCTTGCGCCATTGGGCGCACGGACTTCATAGCCCCAGTGTTCGCCGCGGCGATATTTGCCGCGATTGACCAGGAAGCGCGCGCTGGAGCCGAGGGCATCATCGGGTTTGCCGAACGGCGACACCTTGCCGTCGCGGTCGTAGTCCATGCCGACGTTGAGCCAGACCTCTGGCATCCACTGCGTATGCCCCATCGCGCCGGCCCACGAGCCACGCATTTCCTCAGGCGTGCTCCAACCCTTGTCGACGATCTTCAGTGCGTTGATCAGTTCGGTTTCCCAATAGGCGCGGCGGCGCGGCTCGTTCCATGCCAATGCCGCGAGCGAAGGAAATACCGGGCGCATGTGGTTCTGCTGCACCAGCGGATCGCCGTACGCGGATTCGACGCCCCACAGCGCCAGCAGCGTGCCGCGCTCGACGCCGAAATCGTGCTCGATCCGCGCGAACACCTCCTCGTTCTTCCGCAGCGCTTCCTTGCCGGCGATGATGCGCCAGTCCGAGGCGCGGCGGTTCACGTATTGCCAGATCTGTTCGTAGAATTCCGGCTGCTGCTGCATCTGCTTGAACACGGACATATCCGGTTCTATGCGACCCATCACGCGGCTGTAGGTTGCGTCGGATACGCCCTTTGCCAGCGCGCGGCCGCGAAACCCGTCGCGCCATTGATCGAAGCCGGGCAGGCGCGGTTGCGAAAGCGGACGCGGGCACCGCGAGCAGGACGCTTGCGCCGGCGAATTGCAACACGGCGCGGCGGGTAAGCGAAGTCGGAGAATCAATCGGGTGCATGCGCCATTCTAGCTGCGGCGCATGGCAACCTGAAGGCGCGAAAGCGAGGCGCAACTGGCTGGTGGAACGCTAATCCTTGGCGCGCTCGACGTAGGAGCCGTCCTCGGTCATGACGACAATCCGTGTTCCCACGCCGACATGCGGCGGCACGTTGGTGCGCACGCCATTGGACAATTTCGCCGGCTTGTAGGAAGACGAGGCGGTTTGGCCTTTGGTGACGGGCTCGGTATCGACCACTTCCAGCGTCGCGCGCTGCGGCATCTGGATCGCCACGGGAAGGATGCCGTGCAGCGACAGCTTCACGGTCATGTTTTCCTGCAGATATGGCGCGGCGTCGCCGACGACATCCTTTGGTACCTGAACCTGGTCGTAGTTGTCGTTGTTCATGAAGTGAAAGCCGTCGGCGTCTTCATAAAGGTAGTTGAAATTCTGATCCTCGATGGTCGCCTTTTCCACCTGATCGGTGGTCTTGTAGCGCCCGGATGTCTTCACGCCGTCGCTGATTCGGCGCATCTCGATCTGGCTGACCGGCGTTCCCTTGCCGGGATGGATGTTCTCCGCGGTCAGGACCACGTAAAGCTTGCCGTCCTGCTCGATGACGTTGCCCTTGCGAATTGAACTGGCGATGACTTTCAAAGTTGGATTTCCTGACAATGAGACCCGGGTTCCCGAACTCGGGATGTCCCGACGCCCTGAAGGCGGTTTCGTGCGGCAACATACCGATTTTGCGCCTCGATGCCAGCGTTTTACGCCTTCACAAGGCGGCCCGGTAATGGCTGAGGCAAACGAGCCATCGCCGTGGTGGTCGCCTTCGCGACGCGCCGACCGCAGGCCGTTCTTGATGGCGCGCGCGCGATCACCAAGGCGGTTCGCGGCTTGGTTCGAGGAACAGGGTTTTGCCGAGGTCGAAACCGGTATTCTGCAGATATCGCCTGGCAACGAAACGCATCTGCATGCGCTGCGGACGGAAATGAGGAGCGATGCGGGTGATAGCGCCACGCGCTATTTGCGGACGTCGCCTGAATTCGCGGCCAAGAAATTGCTGGCGTCCGGCGAAGAGAAGATATTCGAGTTTGCGCGGGTATTCCGTGACCGCGAGCGCGGCGATCTGCATCTGCCGGAGTTCACGATGCTGGAATGGTATCGCGCCAATGTGGGTTATGATGCCGTGATGGCGGATTGCGTCGTCGTCATCGCTCACGCCGCGCAGGCCACCGGGATCGGGCGATTTTCGTTTCGCGGCAGAACCACTCGATCCCTTCGCCGAGCCGGAATTGCTGACGGTGGCTGAGGCTTTCACGCGCTACGCCGGGATCGATCTGCTCGCAACAATTGGGGACGGGGGAGGGAGATCGCGCCGCGCTGGCGGCGCTGGCAAAGGATCGGATACGAATTACCGATGACGACATTGGTCGGATATCTTCAGCAAGGTGCTGGTCGAGCACGTCGAGTCGAATCTGGGGCAGGGGCGTTTGACGGTGCTGTATGAATATCCCGCGCCGGAAGCCGCGCTGGCGCGCGCAAAGCCGTCAGACCCTCGCGTTGCCGAGCGTTTCGAGATCTATGCCTGCGGCGTCGAGCTCGCCAACGGATTTGGCGAATTGACCGATGCCGACGAACAACGACGGCGTTTCACGCGGCGATGGACGAAAAGCAGCGGCGCTACGGCGAGCGTTATCCGCTTGACGAGGATTTTCTCGCGGCCGTCGGGCAGATGCCGCCGTCCAGCGGCGTGGCGCTCGGTTTCGATCGCCTGGTGATGCTGGCCAGCGGTGCGACGCGGATCGATCAGGTGGTGTGGACGCCGCCAGCAGGTGAAGCATGAGTGGCCATCGCAACGACGCTTCCACATTGCGGCAGCCCGCCGAACTTGTCGCGCACGGCTTCGCGTCTGCCGGCGGCATTGCCGCGCTTGAAGAGGTCGCGGCGCGTTACGCGGTGGCGATCACGCCTGACGTCGCGGCGTTGATCGACCGCGACGATCCCGACGATCCGATCGCGCGGCAATTCATCCCGAGCGCCGACGAACTGGACCATGCAATCAGGCGAAAGCGCCGACCCGATCGGCGATCGACGCGCATTCGCCGGTCGAAGGCATCGTGCATCGCTATCCGGATCGCGTGCTGCTCAAGCTCGTGCATGTCTGCGCGGTGTATTGCCGTTTTTGTTTCCGCCGCGAGATGGTCGGGCCGGGCAAGGAGACGCCGCTCTCGCCCGACGCTTAGCGCGACGCGCTGGATTATATCCGCGGGCATGACGGAGATCTGGGAGGTCATCCTGACCGGCGGCGATCCGCTGATGCTGTCGCCGCGCCGGCTCGCCGAGATCATGGCTGACCTCGCGGCGATCGATCACGTCAGGATCATCCGCATCCACACCCGCGTGCCGGTCGCCGATCCCGCCCGCATCAGCCTGACATGGTCGATGCGCTGCAAGGTCTGCGGGTGCGACGACGTGGGTCGCGATCCACGCCAATCACCCCCGCGAACTGCACCCGAAGGCGCGCGCCGCGTGCGCGCGCATGGTAAAGGCGGGTATGCCGCATGGTCAGCCAGTCGGTGCTGCTGCGCGGCGTCAATGACGATGCAGCGACGTTGGAAGCGCTGATGCGCGCCTTCGTCGAAAATCGCATCAAGCCGTATTATCTGCATCACGGCGATCTCGCGCCGGGCACCGCGCATCTGCGCACCACGCTCGCGAGCGGGCAAAAGTTGATGCGGGCGCTGCGCGGGCGCGTATCCGGGCTATGCCAGCCGGACTATGTGCTCGATATTCCCGGCGGCCACGGCAAGTCGCCCATTGGCCCGTCCTATTTGTCAGCGAATGCCGAAGCGCTGGGGCAATCGCCTTATCGCATCGCCGACTACTGCGGCGACGTTCACGACTATCCGCCGAAGTGCTGATTCGAGATGAGCGATTCGGAACCGCCGGAAGATCAAGGCAACCGCAACGTAGAGAATGCGGTGATGCTTGGGTTTTTTGTGGTCCTGGTCGCCGCGGGAGTTCTGGCTGCTCGGCACCATGGCCGACGTTCGTAAGGCGCAGGACTGCGCCGCGCAAGGCCGCCGCAATTGCGCGACGATCGAGATTCCCGAACGCACCCGTTAGCGGCCGCTCAACGCGTCACGGACGCGGATCCCGCCACCGGGGATGCGTTCCGGGCGGCGAGCGCCATGCCGATCAGGGAAATGCCGCCGAACGTGAGGTTGATACCGACCAGAAGGCCGACGGCCCACAGTGCCGATCCCGGCAACCCGGCGATGATGATGCCGGCGATCAGAATATCCATTAGGCCGGCAAACAGCATCCAGCTCCAGCGTTGCGATAATTCGCGCCGGTGCTGAAGCGCATACATGATGCTGGTGATGCCTTCGGCCAGAAAATAGGCGCCGACCACAATCGTCAGCGTCAGCGTGCCCTGCACCGGTTGCGCGAGCAGGACAATGCCGGCGACGATCGCCAGCGCCGCCGAGAGCATCGACCACCAAAACCCCGGCACGTGCCGCGCCCATAGCGTAAGCCCGACGCCGGCGACGCCGCTGATCAGAAACATCCAGCCCAGAAAAATCGTCACGGCAAGGCTCGCAAGCGGCGGCACGACCATCGCCGCAAGTCCCAACACGACCAGCAGAATGCCTTCGAACAGGAAAGCCTTCCAATGCCCGCGTACCGCGGCGCTCATTCTGGACTGTAAACCGGGAAGATCCTGATGGAGGGTCATTTGTTTCCTGTTGGCGGGAGACCCGCGCTGTTGTACCCGCTTACACTGCAGGGCCGAAATCGTTCGCCGCTTGCCAACCGAGGCTGCTCAGTTTTGGCCTGAGGCCGGCGAAAACCCGGACGCCGCCGTTCGGATTCGATTGCGGCCCAGAATATAGACCGTAGTGGTGGCCAGCAGCAATGCTATCCCGATCAGGATCGAGACCAGGCCGATCGGGACCAGAACCAGCGTCATATTCCGGTCTGGATTCACGAACCAGTGGTGGACCGACGACACCATAAACGCCACGCCGGCAAAGCCCGCACCGCCCCCGGCAACCAGCAGCGCCCACATCCGGCGCAACTGAACGAGCCGTTCGCGCGAAGTTTCCGTCCGCGGCGCGTGGTGCCGTCCAACACGCCGCACCAGCCGCACTGCGAACGCGATCGTGCCGAAATCCGATCAGCATCCCAGCCGATTCCAGCAGCAAATTTGTCGAGGCTGTGAAGTTCGAGTTTTCTGCAGCGTCAGCAGTGGAAAATCGAAAGCGGCATGCAGCGTCAGTGGCGCCAGAAGAATGAGCGATCGCGTACGGATGCGCGCCCAGTCGCGGTGATGGCGGTGTGCGCCCAACGCGTTGCCGGAGCGCGCAATCGCCAGATAAGCCCCCGCGATGACGCCGAGCGCGCCGTGAAACGGAACGGTGAGGACGCTGCGCAGCACGGCAAGCGAGCGCCACATCTCCGGATACTGAACGAGGTACGCCAGGTTCTCGTACGCCGCAAAACCCAGGCCCGCCGCGGCGCCATAGACCACGGTGTCCATGGGATCGGCGAGCGGCCGCCGCCGCGTCGAAACCGCGATGATGACGAGAACCTTGACGATTTCCTCCGGGGCCGCCACGTCCAGGATCGAATGCAGCGCCTGCGCAAGCCAGGGATTGTCCGCCGCGGCGACAATGGACCGAAACGGCGCACGCGCGACGCCGAGCAGCGAGATGCTGGCAGCGCCCAGCAGGAACGCGGCCCATACCCGCAGCGGCGGGCCGGGACGTTCATCGGCGGCGATCACAAGCCACAACACCAGCAAGGCCGGCGCGATGGCGGCAATGCCGATCACGGTGGGAAGGGATTGATCAGGTGCATCGGATGGCAAGTATGCCATGTTTGAAGTTATCACAGACCGAACCGCCCCCGGATTGGCGATGACAGGCGTGCGATATTAAGCCGCGCCGTCAGCAGCCGCGGCAGATCGTCTTCAACCGCGAATTCATGCGCGCATCCTCCGCGCTGATCGAGTCCACATATTTTTCGGCTTCTTTGGGTTTGGGTGCGGTTACTTGGGGCTTCTGTGCTTTTTGCTGCGCCACAGGCTGTTGCGCCGCAGGCTGCTGCGCGGCCGCTGTGGGCAGGGCGGCTCTGTCGTAACAGGCCAGCCTGACGCCGGGATCCGGCTGCGACCTGCAATCCGGAGCTTGCGCAAACGCTGCCTGCGAAAGCGCGAATGTCGAAGCCAGTGCGAGAATGTTTTTCAATTGTTGTCTCCCCAGTGGATAAAACGAACTTGAAAACAATACGCGGCAGCGCCGCCGTTTTCGCCGAAAAAAGCGCGGCTGAGCTTCTAAAACGCATCCTGCGCCGGCCGGCAAGGATTTTTGCGGTGCTCGGTTGAGACGGCGGTCGGGATATTCAAAGGGAACGCCGCGATGTCAGGGGGATTGATGGACTACGTGGATTGTCGATATTCAGAGAGAGTGAGCAGCCATGAGCAAGGAAAAACCGACCGACGATCCGCGCGTGCGGACGGACTGGAAGACGACGAAGCAGACCGACAAGCCCTGGGATCAGCCGGTCGAGAAAGAACAAAAGCCGGATGGGGCGACAAAGCCTGATCTTGAGAAGTGGCAGGATTCCAGTACGCATTAGGACGGGCGCCGGCACTCATACGCCGGTTGAGCACCTCGTGCGCCCTTACGCCGGGATGCCGGAGCCGCGCGGCCACCCGGGCGCGGCCATTCTCGCGCGTGTTTGCGGTTGAGATGATTTGTTAAAATGCTAAGATTTTGACGTTGCCGATTTGGAAAATGGATAATGGGTGCGGGGCGAGTCATTCTCATCGCGATTTGGCTTGCATCGCTTTTTGTCCAGCCTGCATTTGCACAGAAACGCGTTGCGCTCGTGATCGGCAATTCCAATTATCAAAATGTTGCGCGACTTAGCAATCCTGCGAATGACGCGGCGGTGATGACGGAAACGCTCAAGGACGCAGGTTTCGATGTTGTCAATTCGCGCCGCGATCTGAAGACTTCGGAGATGCGCCGGGCGTTGCGCGATTTCTCCGACCAAGCCCGCGATGCAGACGTCGCCGTGGTTTACTATGCCGGCCATGGCATCGAAATCGAAGGTACTAATTACTTGATACCCGTCGATGCGGTCCTCGAGCGTGACATCGATGTCTACGACGAGGCCTTCCCGCTCGACAGGGTCTTGGTAACGATTGACCCAGCTAAACAGCTGCGACTTGTTATCCTCGACGCCTGTCGTGACAATCCCTTCTCCAAGACGATGAGGCGAACAATAGGATCACGATCCATCGGCCGCGGGTTAGCCAAGGTCGAACCACAAGGCCCGAACACTTTAATAGCCTTCGCTTCGAAGGCGGGTTCGACTGCCTCCGACGGCGACAATAAGAACAGCCCGTTCACCGCTGCGCTCGTGAAGCATATCGCCAGGCCCGGTCTCGATCTGCGCAAAGCGTTTGGTTTCGTTCGCGATGAGGTAATGAAGAAGACGGGAAACAAGCAGGAGCCCTACGTCTACGGCTCGCTCGGTGGTGACGATGTAGCTCTCGTGCCGATCAAGACCGTCGTTTCCGTGGCTCCGGCGGCGACACCAAATCAGCAATCCGAAATTCGCCGAGACTATGAATTGGCGCTTCAGCTCGGCACCAAAGAAGTGTGGACGGCCTTCCTCGCACAATACCCGGAAGGGCTCTATGCCACGTTAGCCAAAGGGCAATTAAGCAAGATCGCTTCGGAAGACGCAAGAGTGGTCGCTACTGAAAAGTCGCGTCTTGCGGAAGAGGAGAGGGTGCGCCTCAAGGAGGAGGGAGCGAAACAGGCCGAGCAGGCGAAAGCGGCGGCCAGGGCCAAAGTTGCCGAAGATGCAAGGATTGCCGCAGAAAAGGCCAGGCAGGTGCAGCAAGAAAAGGTAGCCGCGGCAGAGCGGGAGCGTGCTGCGTCCGAGAAAGCCGCGGCGGAAAAGCTGGCTTTGCAGAAGCAGGCCGCCGAGAACCTTGCCGTCGAAAAAGCCGAGGCCGTCAAAGTTGCAGCAGACAAGACCGCCGCCGCAATACCCGCCGCTCAAAAGCTGGAACAGCAGGCGTCGCTGCCGCCGGATGAGCAGGCCTCAAAGCCGGCACAATCCAGGTCAGACCTGGCGCGTTCCGTACAAATCGAGTTGCGAAGGGTCGGATGCCTTACCGCTTCGGTGAGCGATGAGTGGACAGCGGTATCTCGCCGCTCCCTGGAGTTGTTCAACAAGTACGCCAGTAAGAAAATCGACGTGAAAGTTGCCAGCCTTGATGCGCTGGAGGCAGTGAGAAGCCAGCCCACGCGTGTGTGCCCGCTTGTCTGCGATCGTGGGTTTAAGGTTGACGATGATCGCTGCACCAAAATAACTTGCCAGGCAGGCTATGAGATCGGACGCGACAACTCTTGTGAAAAGACTGCCGTTAAGAAAGCGTCTCGCGAAAGTAGCGCGAGACGTGCTCCGGCGGCACCGAGAGCCAGGTGTTTCTCGGTCGGCGGAAAGGCTTACTGCGAATGATCTTTGCATGCCGCCTCGGGAAACACGCGAGCCTGCCGAATTGCGGCACTAAATTCGCGCGCATTCAGGAAGGATGACGGAATGAAGTTTTCTGTTTTGCTGGCTGCAGTTGCAGTTCTTTCAGTTACTTTATTTCCGAACAGCGTAGTTGCGCAGGCAAGCGCGAGGTTCTCGTACGACGCAGTGGTGAATTGCACAAACCCAAATGTCCAAAATTACCCTGTGCACTACGAAGGGACTGGCCAGCTCTCAACCAACAAATCGGCCTCTCTGGAGCTACAAAGCAACATTTCCGGCCGCGAGAGTTATAATGTCAGGCTGGGCGGGCCTGCTGTCTCCGCAAATGGCGGATCGGCCTCCCTTCGCGTTGCCGGCTCGAAGACACTCCGAGCAGTTCGCGATTATCCCAACAATATCCTCGTTGTTAATCTGACAGTCCGGGGGACGTCATGTTCAATCGCCGTCGACAACCGCCTGAAGGCTGGCAAAAGGCAATACACATTCACCACGCAAATGGGCCTGGCCTATTGCGACAGGCCACGCGTGGTCAAAACATCCTGCAATGCTATTTGAGAAATCTGATGTCAGTCAGATCAGCATTGGTCGTTCTGGTCATCGTGGCTTCAATGGCGCCGGTTGAACTGCTGGCGCAAGGCGCGGGCGATGCGGGCGTCAGCGGCATTCCACGGGGTCCGGGCAGCGTCGGCGGCCTTAACAATTCGATCAACGATCCCAGCGGCATCGGCAATGCCGGCAGAATGCAACCGCCGCCGCCGCCGAGCACGGCGGTGCCAGTGGTGCCCTCTATGTCGGGATCTGTTTCAAGCCGGCTTTCGACAACGTCGGTACCGATCATGAGAATAGCGAGGGAGCGTCGGGCAACTTTTTCCCGGCGAGGATCCCGGCGCGCGTCGCGTTCCGCGGCGCGCTCGCGCGGCAGGCATCTTGATCGAAAGGTGATTGGCATCTGCAGGGGGTGCTGATCCGCACTTGGCGAGATCGTTTCCCGGGGCTTCAATGGAGCGATTGATGCCTGAGGCCGAAAGACAGGGAGGAAACGATGCGGTTCACAATTCTTGCAGTAGTTGCAATCATTGTGAGCGGATCGGCGCTCGCCACGCCTGAGGATGATACGGCGTGGATCAATCAGTGCACCCAGGACAATAAGGACGAAGGCGCGAAGGAAGAAGTCGTCCTGAAGTATTGCACCTGCATGAACGAGCAGATGGACGACAACGAGAATACGTCCATTTCCGAGTGGGAGAAGACCCATCCCGACGAGCGAAAAGCCTGCGAGAAAACGGCGGGCTGGCGGTAGGAAAGCCGGCAATCAGCGCTGCGCGGGGATTTTCGTCAAGACAGTCAGGAGAGACAGGACGCCGATCACGGAGGTCGGCACTAAACTGTCGTGTGAAAAATTCAATAGCCACGGCAAGGTCAGCATCAAAAGACCGAAGATCACATCCAGGAACATGTGCGCCTGAACACGTAGCAAGCGCGCGGCCCCGAATTCGTAATCCGTGCAGACGCTGTAAAGTAGCAGAAAGATCCCGAGCGCGATCAGCACCCAGCGTTGCGAACCGGTCCAGCCATACAGAAACGGCAAACCGATCACGATTAGGCTGAAGACGTAATCGCCAATTCCATGAAGCGTCGTCGGAATGAAACGCAAGGGGTTTACCACGGTGTGTGGGCGCCAGGTGGCCCTGAAAACGTTTCCCAATGAACCGTTCAAGCTTCGTGGGCTCGATTCGTTCCTGGCAAGCGCCTATATCAAGCCTGTCGTTTTTGTTCGGAGTTACGACATGGTTTACCGCCCGCGCGATTTGGCGGACCGCATGGCCCGCCGGCGCAAACCGGATGATGGCTACATACGGGAGACCTATGCGCTGCCGCGGGAGGATGCCCGCAAGCGCGCCCGCGCCTTCCTGAACGAATATCCAAAAGCCGCATACATGAGCGAGGTCGAAAGCTGGCGCGAGGTGCCAGGCGATCGCATCGAGTTCACGATGCGCAGGCTGCGGACGGCCGATTAGCGCCTTGCAAGGCGGCTGACTGGACGGCTTCGCATTCCGGCCACCAGCCGGTTCACGCTGGCAGGCCTTTCTATTCGGTGTCGATCGATACGACGTACCGATCGACACTCCCGGTGAGAGGCCAGAAGCCGATGCGGGGCCGGTGCTCATCGCAACAATAGTCGCTATGTTCTCCACTGTTGCATCAGCGAGCTTTTCACGACGCACACTGTTGAAGGCATCCACGGCGTCCGCGGTCATGGGCAGCGTTGGCGCGCCACACATTGCGCGCGCGCAAGCCGCCGAATTCAGCTACAAGTTCGCCAATAACCTTACAAACAGCGGCACCGACAGCAGGATGAGGTGGCTCATGCCCTCGTCCATGCGGCCTATCAGGGCTACAGCGTTCGTTGAGACAGAGTGCTTCCTTTTCGAAAGAATAGAGGGGGCTTCGATGAGACTTCATTTAGCGTCGGCGGCATTCGGTTTGGCATTTGCGACCGGCGCCACGGCGGCGGATGAGCCTTACAAGGTGCGGCCCTTGGCCGAAGTTCAGGTCTACAATTGGACCGGCTTCTACATCGGCAGCAATATCGGCGCCAATTTCCAGCAACGGGTCGCACACAAGCTCTTCAGCCCCTGCGGGGAGTATTACGGATCGAAGCGAGGATGCCGGCTTCAGCGGCGGAGCGCCGATGGGCACCGATTACCGCGTCGGCAACTTCGTGCTTGGCGTCGAAGGACATCCAGTCGGTATCGATTTATAACTTCATGGACCAGTCGCAGACAGCCGCTATCCCCGGCGTGCCCGGCGTTGCTGCCGTCGCGGGAAGCCCGCTGGTATGCACTGTGACGATTCCGGGTGCGGGTGCGTGCACGTAATCACTGACTTATTGTCCATTCGTTGGACTTCTACGAAGCCACGCTTGCGGGGCTATTGGAATAATTGGCGCTCCCTAGCGGAATTCGAACCGCTCTCTCCACCGTGAAAGGGTGGCGTCCTAACCGATAGACGAAGGGAGCAACGCCGCGCTCGCGGACAGCGTTCGGCCGCGGCGCAGCGTTGCTATAATGGCGTTTTTGCGCTCCGGCAAGGCGTTCAAACCAGCGCCCTTCCGCCGCTGCGGGATCCGATTCCCGCTATCGCATGGCAATTCGCAACGCTTTCTAAAGCCTGCAGCGGTAGATTTGCCCGCTCAGGAGCGACTGCCAATGGCCGGGGTCACCAAAAAGCGCGACGTACGCCGATCGGTGAGCCAGCCCGGCTGGATCACGCTGGACGGCGGATTTGCGGCGCGTCAATGCGTGGTAGATGATCTCTCCGCCACCGGGGCCAAGATCACCGTGGGCAACTTCGGGTTTCTGCCGGACAAATTGCGGCTGGCGATGTCGCGCGATGCGCGGACAGGCCGGGTATGCGAAGTGATCTGGCGTCGCGGCAAATCGGCAGGGGTCAAGTTCGTCCGCTAGTGCTATGACATCGGCGGCGCGATAAATTGCGCAAATCCGGGCCGGTTCGCAAATTGCGCGTACCAGCGTTCGAGATGCGCAAGCGGCGGCTTGACGATGCCCTCGACGCCGAACCAGCGGCGGGCATAGGCGCCGAGCGCGATATCGGCCAGCGTGAAGTGCTCGCCCTCGATAAAATGCCGGGTCGCCAGCTGAGCATCCACAATGCGCCATTGCACTGCTTCGGCATCGGCATCTTTCTGGATGGCCTTCATGTCCCGCTGCTGGACGGGGGTGCGCACCAACGCCCAGAATACGGGACGATCGACGGGCTGCAGCGTCGAAAGCGTCCAGTCCAGCCAGCGATCGACGGCCGCCCTCGTCTTCGGCGCGTCGGGATAGAGTGACGATCCCTTGCCATAGGTCAGCACGAGATAGCGCATCACCGAGTTGGATTCCCACAGCACGAAATCACCGTCCACCAGCGTCGGAACCCGCCCGTTTGGATTCATCGCGAGATAATCGGGTTCGGTGTTGCGGCCGAACTTCATGCCGGCGTCGATACGCTCGTAGGCGAGATCGAGTTCACGGCAGCACCACAGCACTTTCTGAACATTCACTGAATTGGCGCGGCCCCAGATTTTCAAATGTCCCTGTTCATTGTCCGACACGCGTTTCGATCCCTCATCTATCGGCGGGAGTCATAGCGGGTTTTTAGCAGCGGTGCGCGGCTTCCCGTGCCTCCGCAGACCCTAACGCAGAAAAAAAGGCACCGTCGTGGGACGGCGCCTGATTTCCGATTACTCGTCTCCGACGATCAGCGGCCGAAGAACAGCCACAGCAAGATGATCACCGGAATCGGTACGCCCAATAGCCAGAGCAAAAGTCCGCGTCCCATTTTAGCCTCCATGAGAACCTGTATCGCAGGCAAGAACGCGACGCGGCCCGGCGGGTTCCACCTCAGGGAACAGGAATATCACCAGTGTCCGGTATTCGGCATCGAGGTCCACGGCTCCTGCGGCGGCAGCGCATCGCCCTTTTGCAGGAGCTCGATGGAATGCAAGTCGGGTGAGCGGACGAACGCCATCTGTCCATCACGCGGCGGTCGATTGATAGTGATGCCGAGCTTCATCAGGCGATCGCAGGTAGCGTAGATATCGTCGACCTCGTAGGCGAGGTGACCGAAATAACGGTCCTCACCGTATTTTTCCTCGTCCCAATTATAGGTCAGCTCGACGAGCGGCGCGCCGCGACCCTTGACCTGCTTGAGCAGGCCTTCGTCTTCGGCGGCGCATAAAAAAACCAGCGTGAATTTTGCCTTGTCGTTGTCGACGCGGCGGACCTCTTTCAGTCCCAAGGCGTCGCCATAAAATTTCAGCGCGGTATCGAGGTTGCGGACGCGCAGCATAGTGTGCAGATAACGCATGTTGTATCTCCCTGGTGCTATTGCGGATGTTTCAAGCCGGAGGGTTGGATACCAGCAAACTCTGGCGAAGGGCAGGGTGCGCGGTGTGGGCCGGAGCCTACGCCAAACGAAAGCCCCGCCGGGGGAGGACGGGGCTTTCTCAGAAATAGAGCAAGGGGGAAGGTTGCTCCGCGACTACAACGCGGTCCCCGGAGTTACGTTCCCAGAGCCAACCGGGTTTTTTCACGAGTTCTCGTCGTAATATTGCTCGCGTCCCTGGCGAATTCGATGTTGCCGGGCTCGGAACTCGGTGACCCGTCTGCGAAAGTCGGCCCGTTCCGAGATCATGAAGTCGGAATCGGCCCTTTGCGTCAGCCGTGGCTCCTGTGGTTCGGGCGGATGGTCCGGTTCAGCCGGCCTGGATGCGGCGATGCCCTTCACAAACGAAAGTGTTTCTTCGACCAACGGGTCGCGTTCACGCGACCAGAATTTGACGCCGCTCCGCAGCCCCAACATCGATTTCATCGCGATCCCCGAATGAGTTCTGAAAAGACTCCGTCCCACTTGATGGAGGATTACGCAGAACCGTCATGGCAGCTTTCCCGATTTCGCCACGAATCAAACCCCGCCTGGATTCTACAGGAGAACGCCGCGTGATGCGACGAGGACATTTTGAAACGCGCGAAAAAGTCTGTACGACCAGACGCGGACATCTCTGACAACGAATTTCGGACATCAAATGATCACCTCGGATCTTCGCAGCGGCGTCGAGAAGCTCGGCGACATGATCGCGGAAGCGTCATGCATCGTGCCCTTTACGGGAGCCGGCATCTCGACGGAGACAGGCATTCCCGATTTCCGCTCGCCGGGCGGCCTGTGGACCCGCAATCGCCCGATCCCCTACGATGAGTTCGTTGCCAGCCAGGACTCCCGCGACAAATCCTGGCGCCGCCGATTTGCCATGGAGCCGATCTTTGCCGCGGCGAAGCCGGGCCGCGGCCATCGGGCGCTGGCGGCGCTGTACAAGGCCGGCAAAATTCCCGCCATCGTCACGCAGAACATCGATAATCTTCATCAGGCTTCCGGTTTCGCCGCTGATGACGTGATCGAATTGCACGGCAACACCACTTACGCCCGCTGCATCGGCTGCGGACAATCCTACGACCTGACATGGGTGCGCCAGCGTTTCGATGAAACCGGCAGCGCGCCGGACTGCACTGTTTGCGATGAGCCGGTAAAAACCGCGACGATCTCCTTTGGGCAGGCGATGCCGGAGGACGCGATGCAGCGCGCGGCAGAACTGGCACGCAATTGCGATCTGTTTCTTGCCATCGGATCCTCGCTGGTCGTTTGGCCCGCGGCCGGATTTCCGCTGCTGGCAAAAAACAATGGCGCCAAGCTCGTCATCATCAACAACGAGCCCACCGAACAGGACGACATTGCCGATCTCGTGATCCGAAACGATATTGGAGAAACGCTAGGTCCGTTCGTCGGCAACTGATGCGCGCTTGATTCGCGGCTGCGCAAGACTGTTCATAGGTCGGACTATGTTGGTTTTTTGTCTTTGCGGCGCGGACGGGAGTGTTATCTTTGATTCCTGAGATTCGCGTGGCGTCATCATGAATTGTCATCGATGGGCGCGTGTACCGGCGCTGTCGAAACGACAGGCCGCGGAATGTGTGGGGTCCGGGGGTCATGGGGTCGGACGGATTTGAGTCCAAGAAGTTTGGAGGGCCGTCGCCGGGCGCGCGGCCTTCAACTCCGGCGTCGAACGAGTTTTCGAGCGAGATGGATCGCATTACCGCTGCAGATGCTTTGGCAGGTCTGGGCGATGCCAATGCGCAGCTTGTCGAGATCAGCGGCGCCATCAAATGGTTCGATGCATCGAAGGGCTACGGCTTCATCATTCCAGACAATGGCGCGCCCGATGTGCTGTTGCACGTCACCGTGCTGCGGCGCGATGGCTATCAGACCGCCTATGAAGGCGCGCGCCTCGTGGTTGAATGCGTGCAGCGCGCCAAAGGTTATCAGGCGTTCCGGATCGTCTCGATGGACGAATCCACCGCGATCCATCCGGCGCAGATGTTGCCGCCGCGTACCCATGTCAGCGTCACGCCGACCAGTGGGCTGGAGCGCGCGCAGGTAAAATGGTTCAACCGGCTGCGCGGTTTCGGTTTCCTGACCTGCGGGGAGGGCACGCCGGATATTTTCGTACACATGGAAACCTTGCGTCGCTTTGGAATGACCGAACTGCGCCCCGGTCAGTACGTACTGGTGAGGTTCGGACCGGGCTCCAAGGGGATGATGGCGGCTGAGATTCAACCGGAAGCCGGCTCGCCCGGGCTGTCGTCGCACTGATCGACTGATCCTCCCTGGTTTCGTTCCCTCGCGTTCGGGCCACTCTCAATATGTTGTGTGCGAGCGGTCTGGTATTCACCGCGTTCGGCGGGTTAGGGTCCGTCTAACTTGCCCACACGCAACGAACGAGATTGTGTTCATGAATATCATCTGTTTTTCTGTCCGCCGGTTCTCTTTAGCCGTGCAGCTATCTGTTGCGCTCGCCGCTTTCCTGGCTTTGTGGGTTTTTGCCGTTGGAGCGCAGGCCGCGACAATTCAGTCGCTCGAGATCGTCACTAAATCCGGCGTGCAGGTTTTCTCGGTCGAGATGGCCACGACCGAAAACGAAAAAGAGACCGGCTTGATGTACCGCAAGGAGCTTGCCGATGGAAAAGGGATGCTGTTCGATTTTTCGCCGGAACAGCAGGTGTCGATGTGGATGAAAAACACATTCATCTCGCTCGACATGATCTTCATCCGCGCTGACGGTCGCATCCTGCGGATTGCCGAGAATACCGAGCCGCAATCGACAAAAATCATCCCCTCCGGCGGTTTGGCGAAGGGCGTGCTGGAAGTGATTGCCGGCACCGCAAAAAAATATGGCATCATGCCGGGAGACCGCGTGGCGCATCCGCTCTTCAACGCGCGTTGACCCCGTCGGCAACCTTGCTGCTACGGCTTTAAGCGTGTATCGACGGCGGAATTCGGGGTATAGCGCAGCCTGGTAGCGCGGCAGTTTTGGGTACTGCAGGTCCAAGGTTCGAATCCTTGTGCCCCGACCATGTAAACTGTTGAAACAATTGCAGATGTCTGATGCAGTCGCGCGTTGTCGTGTGGCTCGTTAGTCACTGTACTCATCAGAAAAGCTCAGAGCCTCCTCTCTACTGACTGCTTTGTCTGACTCGAAGCGGGTTAATGTCCGTTGTTGATATAAAGGCGGAAATTTTTGCGCCGGTGTCACCAAGACCGCTAATGACCCACAACGGACATGGGGCCTAGCCCCACGGCTGTGGCAGCAGAGTACATCGATTCTTCGGTGGGAACGATAGCTGCCATGGACATACCTGATCCCGTCAGCGCCAAGGCTGTGCGTGTGACTTCAAAAAGCTCGCGATAAACCGGACTGCATCCGGGCATTTGAGCCAACGAGTTATTTGGCGACCCGGAGTTTAGCGAGCGACGTGCCGATTGAATTAAAAACTGATGCTGTCTGATTGGCCGAGGTCACCACGTAGAAGTTGGCAGCTCCGCTAGCGCAATATTGCAGAGTGGACGATGTTGGATCACCACTGGTATTCACCTGAATCGTGTAAATTGTAACGCCGGCAGCCTTGGCATTATCGCAAAGAATTTTCTGGCGGGCGTCGATTTGGGACGCGTTGCTGTACACAACGGTCTTGCGTGTTCAATCCATCCGAAAGCAACACGATCGCATCTTGGTAGGTATAATTAGGGTCCTTAACGGGAGCATTCAGCGGCGAGTTTTGAACCAGCCATTGCCATGCCCAAGCCATGCCAATGGCCTGATTGGTATTCCCATTGGGGGTCATCGTGTCGATCAAGCTTTTCAGCGCTGCCCAATCATAGCTGAGGGGCATCAATTGTACGGGACATGAGCTCCATTGCTCGGCAGGAAACAGCGTGCTGGAATTGCTTGGTGTCCGGGCCAAGGTCTTAGTGTCGTAGTCTTGATCGCGGTCCGTGACGCAACCATTCCACGCGGTGTGGTCCGGTTTCCATTTATGGCCATTTGCCTCACAGACGCTCTTGGTCGTGAATTTTTTGGGACTACATTTGCCGAAGCTGTCGTTTGCCTGATCTGCCTCCCAGTCGGTCCAGTCAATCCAGTTTTGGTTGTTATTGGCAGGATCGATGTTCACATCTTTCGCAAAAGGAATGACGGAAATATAGACGTCCCCGGTTGTCTTGGCGAGCTTACTCAGTTGATCTATTAAGCTCTTTGCCGCCGACTGCATGGCTGGCATTTTGCCATTGTCTGCCATCGACCCAGTGTTATCGAGCGCCATGGCTACGCGCATCCGAACATTGCCCCAGGCAGCTGTTGAGCTGGTGTTGAAATTCATCGTTGGGAAGCCGGCAACCCTCATGAAGTCCGTATTTACATAGCCGGACCCATTGACGTTGATGTTCGAACCCGAAGCGGTGCCCGTCGTATACGTGGCGCTGATCGTAACTGCCTTGGCATCCGAGTTGGTATACAGCGCGCTGAAATAAGCCTGAGCGGCGGCCGAAACACCCGACGGTTGAATTATGCCCTGGAAAGGTCTTTGGAGACCATGAGCGCCGTCGAGTCTAATGCCGCTTGCATTGAGGAACGTGCACTATTGGCGCGCGTGTAATCGACTGCGGCGCCTACAAACGAAAGGATCGGCACCAGGGCGATCCCAAACAGAACAGCGACGTTGCCGTTAGAATCCCGCCAGAAATTGTTGCGCATGTTAGCCTCCGCCTTTGCACATCAGTGAGCCTTTGGAAGCTAAACAAGTCCTTCATAAGCCCATGCAAAATGGACCTTTGCCTAATACGACTTTAACTGGAACCGGTCGTCTCAACGGCCGGTCTGCCGCCGCCACCTTCGAGGCGAGGTCTCCGAAGTCACCCGCAGCTACGCCGGCAAGGGCGTCGTTTGATACGCATGGAGAAGTGACTTCGGGTATTGGCA
>CAWBXE010000021.1:0-11666 GCA_963792715.1 uncultured Alphaproteobacteria bacterium
GTGTCACTAATGTCCTGTCCGTCTTTCAAGGCGACCGCGACCAGGCGGCGCTCGAGGCTCACGACCACATCGGCTGTGGCCGGAAGCTTGCGGAGTTTTTTCTCGATGCCTTGTGCGCAGAATGCACATACGAGACCGTTGACGTTCATCTCAATGGTCGCGGCGCGCGCGGATGCCGCGGCGAATACCACGAGGACGGCTGCAATGGGAAGGAGTTTTTTCATGGTGATTCGTTTAGAAATTTAACATGACCATGGCTTGGACCTTGCCCGCGTTCGTGACGCCGCCTTCCAACCACGCGCCGCCCTTGAAGAGACGCGCGAGAGCGGCCCATTCGGTGCCGCGGTGCAGGCCGCCGGTGTACTCGCGTGCCTGGACCAGGATCCAAGTCGCCAGGCCGTTGTACTCATGCTGGTACGGCGCCAATCCCAGTTGTAGCGTGTCGATCCGATGAGAGAAATCCGAGGCGCGTTGCCAATCGGTCTTGAGCGAGGCATACACGCGGCGCGTCTCATAGTCGGCTTGCGCGCCTGCGTTACCTGCGAACTCCGCGCCCCGAAAGGTGTTTCCGGTGGCACTGCCCCCGCCGGCCCACACGAAGACGTTCGCTTGGGCGGACTGCATGTTCCAGCGGTGAAGCAGGTAATTGAGGCGAGCGTACGTGATGCTGCGAATCCTGGAAGTCTCGTCGCTATCCAGCTCGACGTGGCCGCCGCCTACGGAATAGTCGAACCGCGGCGCGTAGAAAATCTGAATCTCTCTCATGGTGCCGGCGCCGTATTCGGCCATGACGGTCGTGCCGTCGGCGAAGGCAATGGGCTTTGCATACCCCAGAACAGGGGCCGCGAGCGTCAGTGCGCCCACCAAGCTGGGGGACCATCGAATCATGAAGATTCTCCGAATACCGTCGAAGACCCACGCCGCCAAGGCATGAGGTCGCGCGGGCGCAATGCGCCCGATGCTTACTCGATCAGAGCAGCGTTAGACGATGGGAGGACGAAGAGGGTGAGGCGGGTCGTGGTCTGCGAACGGTGGGATGCCGGCGTCCGGAATGACTACGCCGCGCAAGGCAATCCGCACCGAAGTGGCTAGCACCGGCGGTACGGCCGCGCCCGCGGGAACCGGGCACTGCGCCGCGCACGAAGGCATCGAGCCGTGGGCACAGCAAGTGTCGCAGTCGCTGCCATCGGCAAGGACCTGTCCGCCGCAGGCATGGGTTATGGCATCGCCGATGCTGCTTGACCCCAGCGTGGCGGCGTAGGTCAGCGCCGGCCCCTGGAGGAGGGTAGCCAGAATCATTGCGATGGCGAGCAGGCGGTGACGCATGGTGTCAAGAGTACTGTAACCGGAAGACGCACAAACGTGAACCACTTGGCCAAAAGATTGCGCCGCAGCGAAGATGGCTGCTGCGGCTCCTCAAGATCTTCGAGGATAGGCGTTATCCGACGAACGTTAACTCTCTTTGTCGCACTGTCAAACCGGCCGGCGAAGGCTAAATTGCGTCTCCTCCGCATGTATCAGCGATCAACAGCGGGCTGTCCGTAAGGGCGCCGTCAGAGGAGTTGTCATGAAAGCAGTTGTTTATCACGGCCCAAGAAAAGTCTCGGTCGATATCGTGCCGGACGCGAAACTCGAAAAGCTCACCGATGTGGTGATCAAATTGACGACGACCAATATCTGCGGTTCGGATTTGCATATGTATGAGGGCCGCACCGACGTCGAGAAAGGGAAAATTCTCGGGCACGAGAACTTAGGCGAAGTCGTGGAGGTCGGCAAGGCGGTCGACACCATCAGGAAAGGCGACAAAGTGGTGTTGCCGTTCAATGTCGGTTGCGGATTTTGTGCCAATTGCGAACGGGGACTGAGCGGCTATTGCCTTACCTGCGCCGATCCGAAGGTCATGCCCGGCATGGCAGGTGCGGCGTACGGGTTCGCGGGCATGGGGCCTTATTCGGGCGGCCAGGCCGAATATCTGCGAGTACCCTATGCGGATTACAACTGCCTCAAGCTTCCCGATGATGCAGACGAAAAAGAACAAGATTATGTGATGCTTGCCGATATTTTTCCCACCGGCTGGCACGCAACCAGGCTCGCGGACTTAAAACCCGGCGAATCCATCATCATTTTCGGTGCGGGGCCCGTCGGCCTGATGGCCGCGATGTCCGCCCGAATTCAAGGGGCGAGTCAAATCTTTGTTGTCGACGGGCAGGCGGACCGGCTGGCGCTCGCCGACAAAATCGGCGCGACCACGATCGATACCAAAGACGGCGATGTCGGCGACCAAATCCGCGAGTTGACCAACGGCCTGGGAGCCGACTGCGGCGCCGAGTGCGTGGGCTATCAATGCCACAACTCGCACGGGAAAGAGGTTCCGAACCTCACCATGAATGCGCTGGTGGACGCCGTCAAATTTACCGGCACCATCGGTGTCATCGGTGTGTTCATACCGAAAGATCCGCACGCGGAGGACAAGCTTGAAAAGAAGGGCCAGATAGCCTTCGACTTCGGCAAATTCTGGTTCAAGGGCCAAAGGCTCGGCACCGGCCAGTGCAATGTCAAGGCCTATAACCGGCGGCTGTGCGATTTGATTCATCACGGGAAAGCGGATCCCGCCGTCATCGTGTCGCACGAACTGCCTCTGGCGAAGGCGCCTGACGCCTATAAGCATTTCGACGACCGGGATGAAGGTTGGACCAAAGTCATTCTTCACCCGCACGCTGCCTGACGATGCTGAAGACAACCCCTTCGAGGAGAACTGACCGAGGAGAAGTAACCCAGGAGACGTAAGGATGCCGAAGGCCGCGCTCTCGAAATATCGTCAGAAACGCGATTTCACCAAAACGGGTGAGCCCAGCGGACGGGCCAAAGTGCTGGTGTCGGATCACCTGCGGTTCGTGATCCAGAAACACGCGGCCAGTCATCTGCATTACGACCTACGCTTGGAAGTAAACGGCGTTTTCAAGTCCTGGGCAGTCACCAAAGGCCCATCGATTGACCCTGCCGACAAACGCCTCGCCGTCGAAGTGGAGGACCATCCGCTCGATTATGGGGATTTCGAGGGCACGATTCCCAAGGGCGAGTATGGCGGCGGCACGGTCCAACTCTGGGATCGGGGCTTTTGGGCACCGGAGGCGACAGACTCTCCGGAAGCGGCGCTCAAGTCCGGCGAGCTTAAATTCATCCTCGCAGGACAACGGCTGATCGGCGGTTGGGTGCTGGTGCGTATCAACAACAATCGCGGGCGCGATAAGCGCACCAACTGGCTGCTGATCAAGCAGCGTGACCAATACGCGAAGCCTGGGGGGACTGCGGAACTTTTGGAGAAAGACGAGTCCGTCGCCTCCGGAAGGGCAATGCGGGAAATTGCGGACGGTGTCGGAAAGGCGCCAAAATCTTTCATGCTCGCGGCGCCCAAGGCACACAAGGCCGATGCTGTGTGGCATTCCAATCGGACAGAGCCTTCGACACGCCGATCCCTTCCCCGGATGCCGGACCGGTCACAGCGCCGGAAATAGGAGCTCGAAGGTCGTGACTCCGCCAACTTCACTGCGCGCCATCGCGGTGCCGCCGTGGATTTCGACGATGGTCTTGACGATGGCGAGTCCCAGCCCGGTCGACGTTCCCGAATTGCTGCGAGCCTTGTCGCCTCGATAGAATCGATCGAATACCTTCGCAAGGTCGGCGGGAGCTATGCCTTCACCCGGGTTCCGCACCTGGATCGAGACGCCCCGGTCCGTTTGCGCGGCCGTCAGCGTGATGGTTTGCCCGCTCGGCGTGTAGCGCAGCGCATTGGCGAGCAGGTTGCTCACGGCGCGCCGGAAAAGCTCGCGTTCGGCAAACAGTCTCGCCTGCCCGGATACCTGCACCTGCACGGCTTTTTCGGCTGAAATGCCTTCGAAGTATTCCGCAATGCGCCGCAGTTCTTCACCGGCATCGAATTCACTCCGGTGCAGCAAGAATTGCGGGTTCTCGGCGCGCGCCAGAAACAAAACATTTTCGATCATTCGGCTGACGCGATCGCATTCCTCGATGTTCGAGGCCAGCAGCGCTTGGTACTCGGAAGGCGGCCGGCTGCGGCTCAAGGCCACCTCGGATGCGCCGCGCATATTGGCGATCGGGGTGCGCAGATCGTGGGCCAGATCCGCCGTGAAATGCCAGAGACGATCGAAGCCGAGCTGCAGCCGCCGGAGCATCGCATTGAGCGCCTGGGTGAGATCCTCCAGCTCGAGCGGCGTGCCTTTCACGTCGATGCGCGAATCCAATCGCTCGGCCGTAATCGCCTGGGCGCTCGCCGATATCGCCCGCAGCGGCGCCAGTGCGCGCCTGACCAGCAGGTAGCATAGGAGCACCGCAAGCACGGCAGTCGAGGTCACGGTCCCCCAGATGAGGTTGCGGTAGTTCTCGAGCAACGAGGCGCGATCGCTCATCGAGCGGGCGACGCTGATTTTCACGCTCGATCCGTCGCGCAGGCTCGCCATGCTCGCGACGCCCCGAACCGGAATCGTACCCCCGGCGATCCAGCGCTGAATCTGGCCGGTGACGACACGCTGCGTCGCTTCCGTTGCCGGCAGCGAAATCATCTGAATATGCGGCGGATCGTAATCGATCAACGCGGTCGAGTCGGCTGCCTCGATGCGCATGGCCAACGCGGGGTCGCCGAGCACGAGGCTGACCAGCCGCTCCTGGTGCTCGCGGATACCCTCGGCCGTGTCCAGTTCCGCAGCCAGACGTCGCAGATGCCGGGTTGCCAACACGATGCCCAGGTCGTCCTGGACGTACACCTGATCCGAGAGGGCATCGTACAGGACCACGCCCACCAGCGACAAACTCAGGATCGAAATCAGCGAAAAGATCAGCGCGAGCCGCGCGCTCAGTGACAGGCGCATCACTCGGGCTCGTTGATGTCCATCACGTAGCCCATGCCGCGCACGGTGTGGATGAGTTTGAGCTCATACGGATCGTCGATCTTCGAGCGCAGCCGGCGGATGGCGACTTCGACCACATTGGTGTCGCTGTCGAAGTTCATGTCCCACACATACGATGCGATTTGCGTGCGGCTCAACACTTCTCCCCGGCGCTCGGCCAACAAGTGGAGCAGCGCGAATTCGCGCGGCGTGAGGTCAATGCGTTGACCCGCGCGTTTCACGCGGCGGCGAATCACATCGATCTCGAGGTCGCCCATACCCAACTGCTCGACTTCGCGGGCCGGGCCGCGCCGCAGCAAGGTGCGGATTCTCGCGAGGAGCTCGACGAACGCAAACGGCTTGACCAAATAATCGTCGCCGCCGAGCTCGAGCCCTTTGACCCGGTCTTCGATGTCATCGCGCGCAGTGAGGAAAAGGACCGGTGTCTGCTTCCTGCTGCGCAGCTGCTTCACAACTCCCCAGCCATCGAGGCGCGGCAGCATGACGTCCAGGACCACGAGGTCGTAGTCCTCCTCCATTGCAAGATGCACACCGTCGATGCCGTTGCCCGCGACATCGACCGTGAAGCCGGACTCCTCGAGTCCCTTCTTGAGGTATTCGCCGGTCTTGCGCTCGTCTTCGATCACCAGTAGCCGCATACGCTCCTTCTACGGTCAAAAGCATACGCGCACGCCGTCCGCCGCGCGATTACAGAATTGTCAGTTCGCCGTCAGCCCGCGGAAAGCACCGCGGATTCACAGTGGCGGCACGTTCATCGCATCCGTCGCCGAGAAAGAGGTTAGCCCAATGTGGATCGTCCAGCTCGCACTTCGCCGGCCGTACACCTTCATCGTGGTGGCCTTGCTGATCATGATCACCGGGCCTCTGATGATCCTCCGTACGCCGACCGATATCTTCCCCAACATCGATATTCCGATCCTGAGCATCGTTTGGTCGTTCAACGGCTTTTCCGCCGACGACATGGCCCACCGCATCACATCACCCTATGAACGCGCGCTGACCTCCGACGTCGACAACATCGAGCACGTCGAGTCGCAGACGATGAACGGCGTCGCGGTCGTCAAGGTCTTCTTTCATCCCGGCGCGGACATCAACCGCGCCATGGCCGAGGCTTCCTCGAGTTCGCAGTCGATCCTGCGGTTGCTGCCGCCCGGGACACTGCCGCCGACCATCCTCGCGTACAATGCATCGACGGTGCCCATCCTGCAGCTCGCACTTGTCGAGCAAGACTCTGACCGAGCAGGACCTCTACGACCTGGGCAACAATTTCATCCGCACCCAACTGGCGACGGTGCAAGGTTCTGCAGTGCCTCTGCCGTTCGGCGGCAAGGTCCCGCAAGTGATGGTGGACATCAATAGCAAGGCCCTTCAGGCGAAGGGCCTCTCTCCGCTGGATGTGGTCAATGCGGTTAATGCGCAAAACCTGATCCTGCCGGGCGGCACCGCGAAAATCGGCAAATTCGAGTACAACGTCAATCTCAACGGCAGCACGCAAACCGTCGACGAGCTCAACAATCTGCCCATCAAGGCGACGCCGGGCGGCGTGATCTATATGCGGGACGTCGCGCACGTACGCATGGGTTATGCGCCGCAGACCAATATCGTGCACACCGACGGCAATCGCTCGGCACTGCTGCAGGTCGAGAAGAGCGGCAATGCCTCGACCCTTGCCATCATCAGTCAGGTCAAGGCGATGCTGCCGCAGATCGCGGCGGGTTTGCCCAAGGCCCTGACCGTCAAGCCGGTGTCGGACCAATCGGTCTTCGTCAGCTCCGCGATCAGCGGTGTGGTGCGCGAGGGACTCATCGCTGCCGCACTGACCGCCGCCATGATCCTGCTTTTTCTCGGGAGTTGGCGTCCGACGCTGATCGTCGCCGTCTCCATTCCGCTCGCCATCACCACATCGCTGATCTGCCTTTCCGCTCTGGGCCAGACGATCAATATCATGACCTTGGGCGGTCTGGCGCTCGCGGTCGGCATTTTGGTTGACGACGCAACCGTCGCAATCGAGAACATCAGCCATCATCTGGAGCGCGGAACGCCGAAGCATGACGCCATCCTGCAGGGCTCCGCGGAGATTGCGATGCCGACGCTGGTCTCGACGCTGTCGATCTGCATCGTCTTCGTGCCCATGTTCTTGCTATCCGGCGTCGCGCGTTATCTGTTCGTGCCGCTCGCCGAAGCGGTCGTCTTCGCAATGCTCGCGTCCTACTTCTTTTCGCGCACCCTGATACCCACCTTGGCGATGTATTTGATGCGGGACGCGACGCCGAAGCCGGACCAGGCCGCTGCGGGCCCGAGCAATTTTTTCGGCCGCTTCCAGCGTCTGTTCGAGGCATTGCGCGGGCGCTATCAGCGGTTGCTCCAGGTCTGCCTCGGACGGCCGGGGATGTTTGCAGCGGGTTTCCTGGTTTTTTGCGCCGCATCGCTTGAGCCTCAGCGCGTTTCTGGGCCGGGACTTCTTTCCCACCGTCGATACGGGCGAGATCCGCCTGCACCTGCGTGCGCAAACCGGCACCCGCATCGAAGAGACGGCACGACTGACCGAGCAAGTGGAGCAGCGCATCCGTTCTGTCATCCCCGCGGATCAGCTGTCGACGATCCTCGACAATATCGGATTGCCCGTGAGCGGCATCAATCTCACCTACGATTCATCCGGCCCGATCGGGACGTCGGATGCGGATATTCTGGTGACCCTGACTGCGAAACACGCACCGACGAATCGGTACGTGCAAGCTCTGCGATCCCGGCTCGGCGCCGAATTCCCCGGCGTTACCTTCGCATTTCTGCCCGCCGACATCATCAGCCAGATCGTGAATTTCGGCCTGCCTTCGCCAATTGATATCCAGGTCGTGGGGAACGATGTGGCCGCGAACCGGACGCTCGCGCAATCGCTCTTGCAGCGTCTGCACGGCGTGGACGGCCTGGTAGACATCCGCATCCAGCAACCCGACGATGCGCCCTCGCTCAATATCAACGTGGATCGAACCAGGGCGATTCAAGCGGGATATCAGCAGAAAGATGTCTCGCAGGATCTGCTGATCGCCCTGTCGGGAAGCTCGCAAACGTCGCCGAATTTCTGGCTCAATCCCAAAAACGGCGTCAGCTATCTGCTTGCGACCGAGACGCCGCAGTATCAGATCGATTCGCTGCAGGCACTGCAGAACATTCCCCTCGCGAATGGCGGCGAGGCCTCCAACACGCAGACGCAGATACTGGGCTCGCTCGGCTCCGTGTCGCGCGCCGCGCAGAATGGCGTGGTCTCGCACTACAACGTGCAGCCGGTGATCGATATCTTCGGCGCCGCTCAGGGGCGCGACCTCGGCGGTGTTGCGGGAGACATCGGTCGCATCGTCGACGGGGCGAAGAAGGAACTGGCGCCCGGCTCGAGCATCGTGATTCGCGGCCAGGTGGCCACCATGCAATCCTCCTTTACCGGACTGTTTACGGGCATTGTCTTCGCGGTCGTGCTCGTGTACCTGCTGATGGTGATCAATTTCCAGTCCTGGATCGATCCATTCATCATCATCACCGGATTGCCGGGTGCGATGGCGGGTGTGGTCTGGATGCTCTTCGTCACTGGCACGACGGTCAGCGTGCCTGCCCTGACCGGTACGATCATGTGCATCGGCATCGCCACGGCCAACAGCATTTTGGTCGTGAGCTTCGCTCGCGAAAGGCTCGCCGACGGCAGTTCGCCGATGCAGGCGGCGCTGGAAGCGGGTGTCAGCCGCTTCCGGCCGGTGCTGATGACCGCACTCGCGATGCTGATCGGAATGCTGCCGATGGCGATCGGCATGGGCGATGGCGGTGAACAAAATGCACCGCTCGGCCGCGCGGTGATCGGCGGACTGCTGATCGGTACGCTTGCCACGCTGATTTTCGTGCCGGTGGTGTTCGGCAGCGTCCACGCATGGCTGAAGAAACGCCACATGGCCCCCAATCCGTTCTCCACTCCCATCACCCACGCGACTCACTAGGAACGACCCATGACGACATCCCATAGTCCTGCCGCCTCCGCCGCACCCAGCCGTGTGAAGACCTGGTCGCTGCGCCTGGTGCCCGCGGCCATTCTTCTGGTTGCCTTGGCTGTTGGCATTCTGCCGCGCGTACGAGCGCGCACGGCGACGCATGAGCAGACGAAGTCCTTGGCCATACCGACCGTGTCCGTGGTGAATCCTGAAGTACTCCCCCTGGCGCGGCCGATCGACCTGCCTGCGGACGTTCAGCCCTATCAGAACGTCGCGATCAATGCGCGCATCAGCGGCTATGTCGGCAAGTGGTTCGCAGATATCGGCACGCAAGTGAGCGCCGGCCAGTTGCTCGCGGTGATCAATGCTCCCGAGGTCGACGCGGAACTGCAGCAGGCCAAGGCCGATGCTGCAACGGCGCTCGCCAACGATCAGATCGCGCGGACCACGGCGGAGCGCTGGCAGCAGCTTCTGAAGAGCAACTCGGTCTCGCGCCAGGAGGCTGAACAGAACACCTCGACCATGAAAGCGCGCGATGCGGCGTTGATTGCCGCTCGCGCTAACGTCGACCGTTTGAGCAAGATGCAATCGTTCGAGAAGCTCTTCGCGCCGTTTTCCGGCGTGGTAACCGAGCGCGGCGTCGAGGTAGGCACGCTGATCGATTCGGGAGCAGCCACCGGCACCGCGCGGCAACTGTTTCATCTGGTCGAAACGGACAAGTTGCGCGTTTTCGTCAATGTACCGCAGGACGCGGTGGGCGGCGCCGGCGTCGGCACCACCGCAACGCTGACCCTTCCGCAATGGCCGGGTCGCACCTTCACCGGCGTCATTGCGCGAACCACGGGTGCGATCGACCCGGTCAGCCGCACGCTGCGCGTGGAAGTCGACGTCGATAACCCGGACGGTGCCATCCTGCCGGGCGCCTACGCCAGCGTCCGGCTCAACGCGAAGGACGCTGAGGCGAGGCTGTCGATTCCCGTGAGCGCGCTGCTGTTTCGTCCGGATGGCGTGCAGGTCGCCACCATCAACGCCGCCAACCGGGTGGCCATGCAGAGCGTGACCTTGGGACGCGACTTCGGCACCCGCATCGAGATTTCCACCGGACTGGACGAGCACGCGCGGGTCGTCGCCAACCCCAGTGACGCGATCGCCGCCGGCGAATTCGTCACCGTGGCTCCCAGCAATCAACCGAAGGCGGCGCCCTGAGACGCGCCGCAGATCGCACCCGCGGAGACCGACCATGCGTATTCCATTGAGCTTGCTGATCCTCGCCGTTTCGCTATCAGGATGCGGTGCGGGCGGCGCGTATGTAAAGCCGACCGTCGAGGTTCCTGCGGCCTATAAAGAGGGGGGCGGCTCGATGTCACCGCCCCAGCCGCAACCGGGTTGGGCCGCGGCCATGCCCGGCGACGCGCAGGATCGAGGAGCGTGGTGGGAGGTATTCGGAAATCGGCAATTGAACGACCTCGAGTCGCGCGTTTCCGTATCGAATCAGACCATCCAAAAGGCCGTGGCCACGTTACGGCAGGCGCAGGCCGCAGTCGGCGTCGCGCGCTCGAACTATTTTCCGACCGTCACGGCCGGCGTGTCGCAAGACCATTTTCACACGTCGCAGAATGTCATCGGACGCCAGCAGCTTGCCGGGCGGACCGTGTCCGACTACAACGCCGGAATGAGCGCGACATGGGAACCCGACCTGTTCGACAAGGTCGGACATGCGGTCGATGCCGCAACGGCGCGCGCGCAGGCGAGCGCGGCCGACTTGGCGTCGGTGCAATTGAGCATGCACGCGGAGCTCGCCATCGATTTCTTCGATCTGCATGACAGCGACGCCGAAATCATGCTGCTGCAAAAAACCGTCAAGGCGTATCAGGATGCGCTGGATCTGGTGCGGCGCCGTTTCGACGCGGGCTCAGCGTCGGATTTCGACGTCGCGCAGGCGCAGGCTCAATTGGAAACGACTCAGTCGCAGCTCATCGATCTTGGTGTCGCGCACGCTCAGCTCCAGCACGCCATCGCGACGCTGATCGGCGAGCCGGCATCGAACTTCTCTCTGTCGACCGACGGCAGCCAACTCTCGCCGCCGGCCATCCCGGCCGGCGTTCCCTCTCAGCTGCTCGAGCGGCGCCCGGACGTGGCGGCTGCGGAACGCCGCGTTGCCGCCTCGACCGCCGATATCGGGCAGGCCACTTCGGCATTCTTTCCGGATCTCATGCTGTCGGCCTCCGGCGGATTGGAATCCTCCAATCCGGCCAGTTGGCTCGCCATGCCCAGCCGCTTCTGGGCCATCGGCCCCGCGCTGCTCGGTACCCTGTTCGACGGCGGCCGGCGCAAGCATCAGCTCGAGAGCGCCAAGGCCGCCTTCGCGGCTTCCACGGCCGACTATCGCCAAATCGCGCTCACCGCGTTTCAGGACGTCGAGGACAACCTTGCAGCGGCTCGCATCCTCGCCGCGGAAGCGCAGACTCAGGATCAAGCCGTGCTTTCATCTCAGCACGCGCTCGACGTCGCGCTCAACCGCTACCAGGCCGGCGCCGTCGGCTATCTCGACGTCACCATTGCGCAAAGCACCGCGCTCGCCAACGAGCGCGTGGCCACGGAAATCGCGCGCCGCCGCTCCGACGCGACTGTCATGTTGATCAAGGCGCTCGGAGGACTGTGGACGGCGCCGAGCCTTTCGGGAAAAACCATGGATAACGGAGGAGGTAAATAGACATGTCGTTTGTATCATGGCGCCAAAAAATACTTGCGAGGCTGCGTACGGCATTGC
>CAWBXE010000022.1:0-239062 GCA_963792715.1 uncultured Alphaproteobacteria bacterium
TGAAAGGCACGGATTTCCTAATTTGGCTGCGGCTCTATTGACAGCCGCAGGCGGCCTCGGCGTCATTCACCTGGGAACGGACTTGCCAAAAAGGAGGAAATTGTTCTTGCAGCGCGCAAAAGCGGAGCTAATGCGATTTTGCTCAGTATCAGCAAATCCCCGAACCCGGAATTCCGTCAAAGCATGCAATACATCGCACGCAAAGTGCCCCAAGCGACATCTTTGTGGCTGGGCTCGTCACCAGAGATTGTCGTAGAGAAAATCGAGGGCGCACGATGGTTGACCTTCACCGACTTCCCTTCACTCGAAGGTGCGCTTCGCGGTTTGGGGGCCAGGTTGTGAGCGTCGCAGCCTTCAATCCACAGCGGATTTGTTCTCGTACTTCTATTCGGAGCGGTTTGACCAAATGAGATTTCTATTGAAACTGCTGTTCGCCGCGATATTTATTTGGATGGTCGCCATGACAACGTACGTATCCATTCACAAACCCATCTGGATGGCCGGAACTGAATTCAGCTGGGCCGGAAGTCCGTGGGCCGTGGCTACGTTGTTCGACGCCTATTTTGGCTTTGTGACATTTTTTGTATGGGTTTGTTTCAAAGAGCGTACAGTCGCCAGCAAAGTTTTATGGTTTGTCTTGATCATGGGCCTGGGAAATATTGCTATGTCAGCCTATGTTCTGGTTCAGCTATTTAAGCTGCGGGATCATGAGCCTCTTTCCAACATTCTGACGAGATTTGCGGCGTGAAGCAGGGCTTGCTTTACAAGCGTCTGGTTCGGCCAATCATAGGATTGCTGACTCCAGGGTGTAACTCCGAGAGAAGATTGCCCTCAGTTTTGCGATGGGAATTGTGCTGGGAATTTTTCCAGTGATAGGATCTACGACCTTGCTATGTGCCGGAGCGGCGATCGTGTTTCGACTAAACCTCGCGGCGATTCAGTTGGTGAATTATCTGGTTTATCCGCTGCAACTCATCCTGATCGTGCCGTTTATTCGTGCTGGCGAGTTCCTGCTACACGCTAGTCCGTTACAGCTGTCGCTCGCTCAGATGATGGCGATGGCGCGGCAGAATTTGCCCCATGCAATTTCTGTATTGTGGCTGGCGGCACTGCACGCAGTTGAGGCATGGGTGATCTTCGCGCCAGTCGCACTTCTTGTTTTGTATTTCCCGCTGGTTCGCCTTGTGCGTTCGCTGCGGGTCATGGCTCGCGCGCGCTTGAACGCCGTTAGGAGCGCTTAGACCAATCATGTTGCCAACCGCTCTCCATCTCGCTTTGGTCGGCTCGCTTATTGCCGGATCGCTGATGTTCTTGCTCTGGCTGCTCCATTTACGACTCAACAACGCAAGCGTTGTAGATCCTTGGATGGGCCTACGGCTTGGCCTTGATCGCAGTCGCCTATGCAGCACTCGGCCCCGGATATCCCGCCCGCAAATGGCTCGGCACCGGCATGGCCGCAGTGTGGGGAGTTCGGCTGGGAACCCGCTTACTGATGCGCATTTGGGGTCAGCCGGAAGAAGGCCGTTACCAGCAATTGCGAAAAGAATGGGGCGGAAATGTTGCTCTGAAATTCCTGGCATTCTTCGAATTCCAAGCTCTGCTGGATGTGTTCCTGTCTCTGCCGTTTCTTCTGGCAGTTCTAAATCCTGACCCGATGTTGCACCCCTTGGAATATGTAGCGGCCGCACTGTGGGCGATTTCGATAATCGGGGAGGCTGTTGCGGATGCTCAACTAGCAGCTTTCAAGCGCGATCCAGCGAGCCACGGCCAGGTTTGTCAACGCCGGACTTTGGAACTACTCGCGCCACCCTAACTATTTCTTTGAATGGTTCGTGTGGATTGCGTGGGCGATCTTCGGCTTGGCGTCACCGTATGGATGGACAGCGATTTCCTGCCCGATACTCATGTTCTATTTCCTCTTCCGCGTCACGGGCATCCCGGCCACTGAAGCTCAATCTTTGCGCAGCAAAGGCGACGCTACCGGCGCTATCAGCTTACGACAAGCGCATTCATCCCTTGGTTCAAGAAAGCTTAGATGGAAAAAGCGCAAGATATCGTTCAGCCAATGCGACCCGGAAAGATCGCTGCACCTTGGACATTGGCTTTACTCGAGCGAGACACTTTACCTGATTGGGTGATTCGCGTCGCAATTAGACGCATGTTGCGGCAGCGGTTGAAGGATGAAGACAAGAACGATCCGGAATTTCAGCAAGCTCATCTGATGGCGTTGATCGAGCGCATGAAAGCGAGTCCGATCGCACTCGAAACAACCGCAGCGAATGTTCAACATTATGAAGTTCCATCTCGCTTTTATCAATTTGCTCTCGGCCAGCATTTGAAATACAGCTGCGGACTATGGAATCAGAACACTCATAATCTCGACCAGGCTGAAGAGGCGATGCTTGCGCTGACAACGGACCGCGCGAGAATCGCGGAGGGCCAACGCATTCTCGAACTTGGCTGCGGTTGGGGATCCTTGTCGCTCTATCTGGCGGAGAAATTCCCCGGTTCCGAAATTACCAGCGTTTCAAATTCTCGATCGCAAAAGGAATTCATCGACGCTCAGGCTACTGCATGCGGACTGCGCAACCTTCACGTCATCACCGCGGACATGAATGTTTTTGAAGCCTCGGGCAAGTTTGATCGCGTAGTGTCGGTAGAGATGTTTGAACACATGCGCAATTATGAATCCCTGCTAAGCCGTGTCGCGTCGTGGATGAACGACTCCGCATTTTTGTTCGTTCATATTTTCAGCCATCGGCGGTTTGCCTATCCGTTTGAAATTCGAGATTCCAGCGACTGGATGGCGCAACACTTTTTTACTGGCGGCATCATGCCCAGCGACGATCTCCTTCTCTACTTTCAGCGCGATCTCTGTATCCGCGACCATTGGCAGGTGAACGGCGTCCACTACCAGAAGACCGCGGAAGCCTGGCTCGGCAATATGAGCAGGCATCGCGACGATGTCCTGAAACTTTTTGCGGAGACCTACGGCAAAGAGTTGACTGCGAAGCCGCGCGCCGAGGAAGCTTTGCGCTGGTACGTGCGGTGGCGTGTGTTTTTTATGGCCTGCGCGGAACTGTGGGGTTTCCGTAGCGGCCAGGAGTGGATCGTCTCCCACTATCTGTTGGCGAAATAAGATAGCGGCAACAGACTTAGCTGCGCCGAGGCGCAGGGTCGGCGGCGGTACATGGTTCCTGTGGAAACGAAGGAATGGTGCCAGGGAGGGAGTTGAACCCCCGACGCCAGCCTTTTCAGACCTAAAACAATGAAGTCTTACAACAACTTACACGTCGCGGAAGACTGCCAAAACACCTGTAAAGACGGCAAGAAGAGCAATCGTGGGTGGACGATCCTTGGGTGGAAGGGCTTGCTAGAATTTGGAATAGAAGCAATAAGAAGCGACGAGCCTGATTCAAAAGAGTTCCGATTGAACAGCTTCCGCACCGGGCTCCGCTACCCCACAGTCTTCACTTTCATTCTTGGCGTCGTTCAATTTCGTGCTCACCGGATAGAGTCGCATCATTCCCGCGTCGTATGGCGCTAGCATCTCAGATAGCACTGTCGGATTCGAGAACTTTGGGTCTAACCAGAGACCGTAGTTTTCCGGGTTAAGCACAACCGGCATACGGTCATGGATATCGGCAACGATTGAATTGGGCTTGGTAGTCAGAATCGTACAGCTCTCGACAATCTTGCCCATGCCGTCTCGCCATTTGTCCCACAGCCCCGCGAAGGCGAACAACTCTCGCTGTCCGACCTCGAAGCAGAATGGTTGCCTAACCTTTCCGTTCTTCCGCCACTCGTAGAAACCGTCTGCTGGAATTAGACAGCGCTGGGATTTGAAAGCTTCGCGGAACGCGGGCGTCGCGGAGAGAGTTTCCGCTCTGGCGTTCAATGTACGGTTGCCAATGTTCGCATCTTTCGCCCAGAACGGAATCAGTCCCCATCGCATCACAGACATTCTGCGTTGAGGTTTATCGGGCTCCTGGCGGATCGCCAGAACCGGCTGCGTAGGAGCGATATTAAAACGAGGAACAATCTCGTCGTCGGAATCGAAGATTGCATGAAACTCCTCTTCCAGCAATCGACGCGAGCGAGATTGGCGATAACGTCCGCACATTGAATGATTATTTCAAACTCAGGTGAATAAAGTCTCTAGGCTTAGTGAATGATCTCGCTTCTCTCCATGTAGAAGTTTAGAGGAAGAGTCGCAGCCAACAGCTTCACCAATTCGCACACCTTTTGCTCGTCGTCCTCCACCACAATCTTGAGCGCGATTTGTCGCCAAGTCGCAATGGATTGCCCACCGCTGGACGTGGATCTCCGTCGTTCAATCCTCATAATGTCTTGTCAGACCACGGAACAACGGTTTAGGTTGCCAAACACGAAACCGCAGGTCGCACATAAATTGTGCAAGAATTGGCTCGTGCCAACAGCAGAGAGTTGAAAGAGCGGCGTAATCGCGATTTTTGACTCGGATTTCGATAACTTCTTGAAATGATGGTGGCCAGGGACGGAGTTGAACCGCCGACGCCAGCCTTTTCAGGGCTGCGCTCTACCACCTGAGCTACCTGGCCACATTTCGAAACCCACTTCGTCGCCGGCTGCGAGGATCGTTCACTTCACGCTGATTGTTGCGGGATTCCAACGGGAATGACTTCAGCGGGGCGCGTGCAGGAACTTCATGATTATAGCAACGTGAACGCGTATCGCTCAACTGCGATGCGGATGCAGAACTTGAAATCCAAAGAACCAAATACGCGACTTCGGTTCGCGCTTCAGCTTCTAAGCCGTTCTACGGTCCCGCTGACCATCTGCCCAGCCATGACGCCAGACTTGCGGTTGCCGTGTGCGCTCGAGTCGACGCAGTTAGTCTGATGCGCTCAATCGATTGCTATAAGTCCGTTCTGCTGCGGTCGATTCGATCGTGCGCGGTCATAAAAGCTCATGACTTCATCAGCTGGCGCGCGATCACAAAAGGAGCCGGTGGCGACCCACGACTTCGGCGCTGGCGAAGGGCCCGCCTGACTTTTGCTACTCGCATCCCAATGGGCGCAAAACGAAATCCCATGCCTGTTTTTCTCGCCGCCGGATTGCCCATGCCGCGCCGCATAGAATTGCAGCGTCCTGCGAGCGAACGTCAGGCGAGATCGCATAACTCCAGAGTACGCTGCAGAAGTTTCGGATCGCTGAATTGCGGCGACGTACGAATAAGTATAGTTGTAGTATTCTTCCGGGGACTTAGCGTTCTTCAGCGCGGCCATCACCCGATCATAGAAGGCCTGCATCTCCATTGGAGCGGCCAGGTCGAGTGCTCCGTTCCGCCAATTGGCGATCGACTGAAGTGGGATTTCGCAGAGCCTTGTCGGCGATTTTGCGGGCTTCGGCCAGCACCACGCGGGTCACGGCCGATCATAGCCTCAGGCGTTGAACAATGCGAGACCGCAGAGTCCGCTGTTCGTCGCTCTCTCCCGCTCTCGGCTCCCATCCGATATCTTTGAGATCGGCGACAGAATATCTGGCGAGCCCAGATGCGATACGATTCGCGGTCGCTATCCGTCACCAGATAACGACCGATGAAACCGATGGCGGCGTACGTGAGTCATGACCACGCGATTGCGGTCGACTTGCAGTCCTTGCGCGAAGGCCAAGATAATCGCCGATGGGCTCTCGGCCTACCCGCACGGAAGCCCAGATCATCGACTGACAAGGCGATTCGTTCCGCCGGAGTAAGTTTGCTCTCCGCATCGCCCTGGCCAGGGCCCGCACCGCATCGGGTTCATAGCTGGCGCGGTAGTAACCGGTCGCGCCTGCATTGGCCACAACCCAGGTCGAGCATCCCGGCAAAGTAAATTGCTCTTTTTCCTGGTGAGCAACTCGCATTTTGCTCGCCCCTCTAGTTGCGGGGACCTTCAGACACAGCGGAACCTCCCACAATTCGTCGTTGTCGCCGCCTGAGCAATTTTTCGCGATCGTAAAAGTAACGGCGTCTGGTCCAGCGTAACCGAGTGTCGTCCGGAACATTGCGACTTCACATTGATGATGGGAACGCCCGCCTGCTTCACGAACGTTGGCATGATCTGGTCGACCGGCTTTTTTGAGGTTTTGGCCTGCGCGTCCCAGAAGTCACCGGCGGTGGCATTTGCATATTGATGCTTCTGAATATACGCGTTCACCCTGCACGAAACGTCTGCTCGCCCAGGTAGGCTTCCAGCATGTCTCAACACCGCTGCGGCTTTGCCATAAGCGATGCCGTCGAACAATTCCATGAATCTGCGCCGGAGTTTCCGCAGCCTGATGGATGGGCCGGGTGTTGGCCAGCGAATCCGATTGATGCGTGTCGGTCTGACCGCTGCACGTCATCCAGATTCATAATTCCACTCCGGCTTCCAGTCTTCCACCGGCTTACTTGACATCCAGGTGGCGAAGCCTTCATTCAGCCAAATGTCATCCCACCATTGCATCGTGACCAGATCGCCGAACCACTGGTGCGCCATTTCGTGGGCGATCACTGTAATTGCGACTTTCTTCTCTAGTCGGTGGACAGAGCTATTTTTCGCGTCGATCTGCATAGATGCTTCACGGAAGGTAATACAGCCCGCATTCTCCATTGCGCCTGCGGAGAAATCGGGAAGTCCGATCAGGTCAAGTTTGCGTGAAAGGGATACTTCATGCCAAAATATTTGTCGTAGAGCCGATGCAATGCTGGGCAGTTTCCAGTGCAAACTCGCCTTCTCTTTCTTCCCGGAGTGCTGTAGACGCGGATGGGGATACCATCGGCCTCGCCTTCGATGTACTCGAAGTTGCCCACCACGAGAGCCGCTAGAGGTACGAAGAAAGTTTGACAGTGGTCGCGAAGTGCACAGTGTGCTTATCCGGCCGGGACCGGGCGTGTCGGAAATAATCTCCTGATTCGATATCGCTATCTCGCCTTTCGCCGCGATCGCCGTTATCTCGGCCGTTGCTTTGTAGGCAGGCTCGTCAAACGATGGAAAGGCGCTGCGGGCGTCGGTGGATTCGAATTGCGAGGCGGCATACTTCTTGCCGTTCTCCTGCTTGCCCAGATAAAAACCGCGCAGGTCCCCGATTCAGAATTCCGGTGTAAACGATGTGAATCGTTGCCGCGCCGGGCGGGATCACTTCCGGCACTTTCAGCGTGGCAAATTCCTTGTTTTTGTCAGTCGTTACGGTTGCGTTTTGCGTCTTGCCGCCCGTGGTGATGGTCGTAGCGCCAAAGTCAATTTCCGCGGAGTTCAGCACGATTTCGTCAGTCGCTTTGAGGACGCGCACTGAAATCGTCTCGTCGCCTGCAAAATTGTCTTTCGCGAAGTTAGGCGCGAAGCTGAGTTTGTAATTCTCCGGCACGGCGAGTTCAGGCAGTCGCTGCGCAGATAGGGCACCTGATGCAGAAACGATTGCTGCAAACATAAGCAAATATTTATTCATAAAACCTTCCTGGACATGTAGTTCAGCTTAGCGATACGCGTTCGAGGTGTTAGAAGTTTCACAAAGATCATGACATTACGCCACTCATCACCGTCAGCTCACAGTGGTTCGAGCCAAACCAATAGGGGATTTCGCGGTAATCGGACACTCCAAACACAGCGAGGTCCGCGTCCTTACCTGACTCTACCGAGCCTTTGCGATCCTGCACTCTCAGCGCCCAAGCCCCATTTATCGTTGACGCCACAATTGCTTCCTCACAACTCATGTTCATGTGCGTACATGCGAGCGACATGACAAACGGCATACTTGGCGTCGGAGACGACCCGGGATTGTAGTCAGTCGCCAGCGCCACCGGCACTCCCGCATCAATCAGCTTTCTCGCTTCAGGATATGTTTCCAATCCCAAAAAGTAGTTTGCCCCGGGAACCAGCGTTGCGACCGTGTCGCGCTTCGCCATCAGCGCGATGTCCGCAGTCTTCACGTGATCCATGTGATCGAAAGATGCTGGGTCAAATCGAAGCAGATCTTTCAACTGTGTCTCTCCAAGTTGGCAAACATGCGCGCGTACTCCCAAACCGAAAGCTTTTGCAGCGGTAAAGATTTTTCGCGTATCCGCTTCAGAAAACGCGCCACGATCCGTGAAAACGTCTACAAAATCCGCGAGCTTCCGCCGGGCCACGGCGGGGATCATTCCTTTACAGACGAGTTCAACGTATTTTTGGTAGCGTCCTTTATATTCGGCTGGCACAACGTGCGCGCCTAGTAAGGTCGAGATCACCGTCCCCGGCCAACACCGCGCCGCCTCGCGGATCGCTTCGAGCGATTTCAGTTCGGACTCTAAAGTCAGGCCGTAGCCTGACTTAGCCTCGACGGTGGTCGTTCCCATGCGGGCCATTTCCTGCAACGCCAATAGGACTCGACCTGCCAACTCAGACTTCCCTGCTTTGCGAACCGAATCCACGCTGGAGCGAATTCCGCCCCCAGCGGCAGCAATTTCTTCGTAGGTTGCGCCGCAGATACGCTTCTCGAAATCCACCAACCGCGGATTGATAAACGCCGGATGGGTGTGCGAATCCACAAAACCCGGCAGAACCACTTTGCCGCCGCAATCAATCTCGATTAGAAATTTCTTGTACTTTCGCGCAACTGTGCTTCGTGACGCGCCCTTAGTTTTGCCAACATAAGCGATTCTTCCGGCCACGCAAAGCACGACGGCGTCTTGGATGAGTCCGATTTCGCTGAGCGCTCTTCCCCGTCGCGGACCTCGCTTTGCCTTAGGATGCGCGCACGTCACCAACTGTCGAATGTTAGTGAAAAGAATGGGCGGCGGTTCAGGATTTTTATCCGCAACTGATTTGGAGCGTGTCACATCCGTTAGTCTAGCAGCGCGTTGTCATGGTGGGCTCGAGACGAAGATTACTACCGCCTTCCCCGAGCCGCGTTGACGCTCACTCATCACGCTCCTATACTTCTCCCATGGCTCTTTCCGCTGTGATCGTTGACGATGAGCAACTGGCACGGGATGAGCTTGCTTTCTTGCTAAAGGGCGCCGGAGATGTTGACGTTGTGGCACAAGGCAAGAATGGTTTAGAAGCTGTCAGTCTGATCCGCGAGCACAATCCTGACCTGGTTTTTCTTGATGTGCAGATGCCTGGGCTCGACGGATTTGGCGTCATCAAGAAGTTGCTCGACCGCAAACTTCCGCTGCCCAAAATTATTTTTGCCACGGCGTTTGATCAATATGCGGTGAAAGCGTTCGAAGTGAACGCGGTCGATTATTTATTGAAGCCTTTCGACAAAAAGCGCGTCGCTCAATCGTTACAGAAAGCGCGGGCTAAGACCGATTCCGACGCAACTTCCTCCGACAAGCTGGAAACTCTGGTGAAGATGCTGGAGGCGAAAAAGCCACACTCATCTAAGTTGCTTTTGAAGACCGCAGGCAGATTGTTCCTGGTCAACCAGAAAGACATCTGTTTCGCGTCTATCGAAGATGGTGTGATTACAGTGGTGACAACAGGCCTGTCTGGAATCGAGGGGCAATCAAACTGCCGCACACTCGAAGAGCTTTTCGACAGCCTCGAGACCGACTTGTTTTGGCGGGCCCACCGGTCGTATTTAGTCAACATTAATCGGATAAAAGAAGTGGTGCCGTGGTTTAAAAGCTCGTATCAATTGCGTATGGACGACAAGAAACAGACCGAAATTCCCGTCAGCCGAGCCCAAACCAAACGCCTGCGTGAATTGTTCGGATTGTAGCTATCGGCGAAGCTATCTTTTATCATTCGAGTGCATCTAAACGCGTACCGATCTGAGCAGTAGGCCGTTTGTTCGGCTAATTCACCATGGCATTCTGTTTCTCACCTCGATCAGTTGCGGGCCGGGTTATGGCGATGGCTTGCGTTCTGCTTGTTGTTTTGGTGGGATTCGTTCAGGCAGTCCACGTTCACGCCGAGAGTTCCAGTCTGCCCGGCCATGAATGTTCGCTTTGCTCGGTCGCTCACGCCGGCGTCATCCGTGTCTCGGTGTTCGACGTAGTTCAAACAGCGACACAAGAGCGTTTCAGCCCGACCATTGATCTTGTTTCCTGCCTTTTCCGCCCACTATCCTCTTTGACTATTCGCCCGCCCCCCTCGGCCTAAACGATCTTCGAACAGGCCGATTAGAACGATAGGGGAGTGGAACAATGCCATCTTTGCTGATAGGAAAATCCTGTTTTTCGTGGGCATTTCTTGCCATTTTTTTGTGCTCGTTGCAGTTCGGATTTGCGGAAACTCCGCAATCCGTGGGCACGGCCGGCAGCCTCATCATCACCGTGACCGATCAGACTGGTGCCGTGATTCCGGGCGCAACCGTCACTATCGGAAGTCTGACGAGCGGTTATAAGAGTTCATCAGTCGCTGACAGCAATGGCGTTGCCCGATTTTTAAATCTGCCGCTGAATGCATATCACCTCAGCATTGAAGCGACGGGTTTTCAGGGAACGCATCAAGACGCGGAAATTCGATCTTCGGTGCCGTCCACTCTTACAGCGGTATTAGCTGTGGGAAGCGCCGGAGAGACAGTGACCGTAGAAGCGCACGACCTCGTGGAAGTAGCGCCCACAGCACATACCGACATCGACACCACGTTGATGGATAAACTTCCGCTCGAGAGCGTGAATTCCGGACTGGCGTCGTTGGTGTCTCAAGCCACGCCGGGCGTGGTTCAGGATTCCAACGGGATGGCTCACCCCCAAGGCGAGCACGGCGATACCACCTACAGCATCGATGGTCAGCCCGTTTCCGACCAGCAGAGCCGTTCGTTTTCTAACTCAATCTCGCAAAACGCTGTTCAGTCGCTGGAGGTTCTGACGGGCGTGCCTTCGGCGGAGTACGGCGACAAAGCCAGCATGGTCGTTCGCACGGTCACGAAATCCGGACTCGGCATCACACGGCCCACGGGCGACATCAGCGCGAGTTATGGTTCTTTCGGCACGTCCGCTCTAGATGCAGATCTGTCGGTAGGCAACCAGAAGTGGGGAAACTTTTTTTCCATTGATCTGGCAAACAGTGGACGATTCCTCGATTCGCCGGAATTTTTTCCCATACACGACCACGGAAACTCCGAGAGCATTTTTGAGCGCATCGACTATCAGATCAACAACAACGACACGCTCCACCTGAATTTATTGGCCGGACGGTCGTGGTTTCAAATACCAAACGATTTTGACCAGTTTTTTGCCGGTCAGGACCAACGCCAGCAGAATCGAAATTTTGACGTAGCTCCGTTCTACCAGCACCTTTTCAGCCCAACCACCCTGATGACGGTCAACGCCTATGTGCGGCAGGATCGGGTAGGCTATTTTCCCAGCGGCGATTTGTTTTTCGACCAACCCGCCACAATTGCTGAAACTCGGCGTCTAACCAACGCAGGAATTAAGACAGATTTGTCGTATGTGAAAGGCATTCAGAACATCAAGACCGGGATTGATTTCAATCACACATTCTTATCCGAGCATTTCAACCTCGGTGTCACGAACCCTACCTACAATGCGGTTTGTCTAACGCCGGCCGGAACCCCTGACGGTACTGCAACGCCGACCGATCCGACTCAGTGCGCTACCCTGGGCGCTGGATACTCACCGAATCCCGCGTTCTTGGCTGGCCTGCTTCCCTACGACCTCACCCGCGCAGGACGTCTCTTCAATTTTCAAGGACGCACCGATATCAAACAGTTGGCGATGTACGTGGAAGACACGATTACGATCAAAAACCTTACTCTCAACCTCGGCCTTCGGGGAGATATTTATCGCGGAATCAGCTCTGACGCGCAGGCCCAACCGCGAGCAGGAGCGTCGTATCGCTTTAAGAAAACCAACACTGTCATTCGCGCTTCGTATGGACGCTTCATGCTTACGCCTTACAACGAAAACCTAGTGCTTTCCAGCCAGACCGGCCAAGGCGGACTGGCTTCTAACGTGTTTGGCGCGCTGACTGCGCAACCGTTGCGGCCCGCACACCGTAACTACTACACAATCGGCCTGGCACAGGCATTCGGTAGATACGTTTCGGTCGATGCCGACTATTTCTGGAAATACACCGACCCGGATTTCGATTTTGACGTCTTGTTCAACACCTCATTGACATTTCCAATTCAATGGCAAAAATCGAAAATTGACGGGGCGTCCATCAAGATCAACGTTCCCGACTTCCATGGCGTGACGGCATACGCCGTGATGGGGCATACCCGCGCCCGTTTCTTTGGACCAGAAATCGGCGGCATTATTTTCAACGCTCCTACCAGCACCGGCGCATTTCGAATTGACCATGACCAGGCTTTCGAGCAGATAACGCACGTGCAATATCAGCCCAACAAAAAGTACCCTTGGTTTGGATTCAGTTGGAACTATCAGAGTGGTGAAGTGGCGGGAGCCGTGCCCTTCGCCGCAAATTCCTCAACGCCTGTGAGTCTGGCTGGATTGACGGCCGATCAACAACTCCAGGCAGGAATTCATTGCGGCAATTCGTACCCAGCTTTGGATGCGCCCCTGTTGAGTTGTTCTCCTTCTCAACTCGCAGCGACCAGGGTCGTGATTCCAGCTCCAGGCACCAAGGATCCGGATCGCAATCCGGCGCGCATCGCGCCACGCACCACGTTCGACGCGTCGGCTGGGCTTGACAATGTCTTCCGCCGCGACCGCTTGAAGACGGACTTGCGAATCACAGCGGTGAATGTCACAAACAAAGACGCACTCTACAACTTCTTATCTACTTTTAGTGGGACGCATTTTCTGACTCCCAGAGCGCTCACGGCCCAATTGGAACTTCACTTTTGAAGAAACGGCGGGTGGGGGAGGAATGGCCGCCCGCCGTTTCCGCGGCCGTCCGCTTAGGCCGCGATTTGCTCTAAGGCGCCCCGATTCTGTATCACTAAAGTCGCACCTTCAAGCCGAATCAGATCCTTCTTCTTGAGATCTCCAAGTAACCGGGTCACGGTCTCGCGCGACGCGCCGATCATTTGCGCCATCTCTTCGTGCGTGGCGTTCGACCGGATTCGTACCTCTTTTGGGCTGCTCGGTTCCCTTCCCGGCGTCCACGATAATAGAAGCCGAGCGAGCTTGCCGGCGGAGGAACGCGCCAAAACCAGATCCTGCATATCGCGATAAGCTGTTTGAAATTCACGGCTCAACATTTGGGTCGCGCGCATACCCAACTCTCCGGACTTCTCCATCAAGCGCAACAGCGCATCGCGCTCAACAAAATTCACCTGGCATGGTACTGCCGTTTCTGCGGACAGTTCAAAAGGTTCGCCAGCGATGACAGCGCTCAATCCCAACACCGAGCCAGGTTCCGCCAGTTTCAGCATCAGGATCTTTCCATCCCGCGAGCTTGTAGAGAGCTTCACCCTCCCGGAACAAAGTATATAGACGCCTCTCGGTGCCTGCCCCTCGACAAAAAGCAGAGCGCCGCTGGGATAAGTCGAAAGGTGGCTAACATTGTTTAGTGCCCGAAGTGTCTCTTCGCTCAAGCCGCAAAACCAGGAATTCTTGCGCAGCTTGCAGCTCAGACAGCTGTCACTCATTTCTAGTCCATAAGGAGAGTTCATATTTCCTGCCTTGCCTGAAAACACATGCAGCTTGCCCCCATTGGAATCTTGGCGCTTCTTGTCTTGTCGTGAAGGCATACCGCTGTGAGGCGTTTTGGCGAACAGATCCGCCGCGAGCGATTTTGTGTTCGGATTTGAATGATGCAAGTTTTGCACCAACTCCCATCCAGCACCGGAATCCCCCAGAGCTCGCCATTGCCAACTTCGAGCTACAAGGTAGAGAGGATCAACGTCCCGCGACAGACCGGCGTCGCTACCGATTTCATCGAGCGAGTTCCCGCGGCCCGCAAACACACCGATCCGCGATGCGGTCTCTGAATAAGCCTGCATCCACGCCTCAATTCTTCAATCGGAGCAGCACGGGGAACGTAAGAACTCTTGCTGGCAATCGAGTGACCAAAGATAGGTGCACTCTGCGCGTTGCAGTGGTGGGACTTGGGAAAGAGAACCGCTGGATCAATTGCGAAGAACGGACGGTAACCCGGCAGAGTGCCGCTCCGTCGTCATCTCGTCAGTTTTCGTAATCCGCGCGGTGAATTCCCATTTTTACCAAACGAGACTGAAGCGTCGTCCTCTTTAACCCCAGTCGTGCAGCCGCGCCATGCATCCCGGCAATGACCCCGCCGCTTTCTCGCAGCGCCCGCAGAATGTGCTCCCTCTCCATGCAATCAAGGGTGCCTTCGATTGTAGAATTGTCGTCTAAGTTGACCGCTTTGAGCTGGCCAATCGGCGCGTTCAGAAATTCGCCGTCAGAAAGAATGACCGAACGCTCGATGAAGTTTTCCAGCTCTCTCACGTTGCCAGGCCAGCTCCATTTCCCCAGAGCTTCCAGGACTTGCGACGGAATTGTGGTGACACATTTGCGCATCAAACGGGAATATTTCTCTACAAAATAGCGAGTGAGAAGCTCGATGTCTGCTCCGCGCTCCCGCAGAGAGGGCGTCGTTATGGGGAAGACGTTAAGTCTGTAATAGAGATCGCTGCGAAATTCATGCTCGGCCACGGCGCGAGCCAAGTCCCGGTTTGTCGCAGCTACGAGCCGAATATTCACGCGAATGGTCCTGGTACCACCCAATCGCTCAAACTCTTGGTCCTGAAGAACTCTAAGAAGCTTGGGCTGAAGCTCCAGCGGGATGTCGCCTACCTCATCCAAGAACAACGTGCCTTTATCGGCGAGTTCGAGACGCCCGACCTTCTGGCTGACTGCTCCGGTGAATGCTCCCTTTTCGTGGCCGAACAATTCGCTTTCTAAGAGGCCGGTCGGGATCGCGGCGCAGTTCAGTTTTATGAAAGGCGCGGCCGAACGGGAACTCAGGCGATGCAAAGCGCGTGCAATCAATTCTTTACCTGTGCCAGTTTCACCCAGGATCAGGACGGTTGTATAAACCGGGGCGACGATCTTGACCTGATCCAACGCTCGCTTCAATACTGGACTCTCCCCGATGATGTCTTGAAAGCCGGGACACGCAGCGAGTCCCGGCACAGGATGCGCTGACTCCCGCTTCGTCTCAGTTTGGGTGGACACGGTCAGGGTGTTTGACGCGGAATCCAGCCTTAGCGCGAGAAGGTTGGCGATGTGCTCGATAATGGCGATGTCTCGGGGCGAGAACGCCTGCTCATGTTTACTTCCCAGGTTTAGAACTCCGATAGTGCGTTGCCTGGCGATGAGCGGCACAGAGCAAACAGAGATCAACCCATTGCTCGCCAGGAAAGGGCCGCCCATACCTGAAGCCTTCAGGTCCTCTCGGCCCAACACCCTGGACTTGCCTGAATGGAACGCAAAGCGCGACAGCGATTTTTCAACGGGCAGCGCCTCGGCTTTATCCAACAACATCTGCGCAATCGGCGAGCCCACCGAATAAAACTGGAAGGAATGCGAGCTCGGTTCGTGTAAAGCCAGTTGAACGAACTCCGGTTGCATCGTTTTCCGAATCGCTTCCGACAGATTGGCAAGGAATTGTTCGGTTACTGTGCCAGCACTCAATGCACGGCTGGTGTCGAGGATTAAGTTGATTCGCTCCTGCTCTTTTCGGAGGATGTCGGCGGCGAGAAGATTCTCTGTGAAGGCGGCCACTATTCTCGCAAACTTTTTCAAGAGATCTACTTCTCTGACGGTGTACCTGTCCGCACTTTTGCTGGCCACTCCCCAAGCTCCCAACCGACGTTTTTGGCCCGTCAGCGGAAGAATGCAGTAAGAATTGATTCCAAGGCGAGCCACTTCCTCTTGCCAGAACGGAAACTTCGAGACCTCTTCCGCCCGGGGAGCTACGAATTCCTGCTGGTTTTCCATGCACCAGCCCGCCAAAGTTCCGCTCATTGGAATCTCGCGCGCAGGTGGAAAGGGTTCGCCTACCTCCCACAAGTGAAATCGCATCGCATCCCTTTCCGAGTCGTGCAACCCGAACATAAAGGCTTCGAACGGCACGATCGGGCGCAAGCGCGTGCTCACAGCTACAGCCAAGTCGGGAAGATTGCGTTGGGCATTTGCGGACTCCCACATTTTCATGAGCTCTTCGTTCAGATTCACATCATTCTGATTGTCACCCCTTGATTCCATCAATTGCCTCTTTTCCGTCCAATCCGCAGGTTGACAGGACCGCGGCATTCGGCCTGAATATCGCGCGTGACGGAAAGAGGAACTGTTTTAGAAAAGGTGGGCGAGATCGGGCCGCACCATTTCAAGTTGCGTACATTTCTGGCTCGGAAACTTGATCGAAAAAGAAGTGATGATCTAAGGTTAGATTTGAGTCGATCGCGAAGATGTCGAGTTGTAACGTTGAAGCGCAGGCCAGAACACTGCTGCACAGATCCTGCTGTTCTACCCCCGCCGGCACACCCTAACGCGCCAGCTTACTGATTACGGGTCATGATACCGGGATTCTGCGTGAAAGCAAGTACTTTTTAGAGAACATTTGAAGATCGTTCCCAAAGTGGGCCGCTACTGTCCCGCCATTAGTCCGCTAAGATGGTTCCCAGCATGGCTCGCGGATGGGAAAGCAAGTCGATTGAAGATCAACAGTCTGAAGCTGCGGCCGACCGAAGCCAATCGCGGATACGGCTGACTCCACTCGAAATCCAAATCGAGACCAAGCGCAAGAATCTGGAACTCTCACGGTTGAGTGTCGAGCAAGAGTTAGCCAAAGCTCGCCACCCACGCCATCGCGAAATGTTACAGAATGCTTTACGTGATCTGGAAAATCGACTGGAAAAACTGAACGAGTCCAACCGTGAATCCACGCGCGCCCCTGAGCGTGAGTAGAACGCACATCGAATGCAGACTTTCTCCTCACGTATAATCAGTAGCAAATGAAAGCCTACGTATACGTTTCGCTGAAGAAAACCGTTCTCGATCCCCAGGGCAAGACCATCCACGGCGCCTTAAGAAAATGGGATACAAAGGCTTGGAAGAGGTCCGCCAAGGCAAGTATTTCGAGTTGACCCTGGCGAGTGGCCTTAAGTCGTAGCGAGCCGAAGCCGAGGTTGAGCCGTATTGCCCGTGACGTGCTTACGAATCCGGTAATCGAAGAATTCCGCTGCTCCCTCGCAGACTGACCGCTGGACAGGAGCAAATCTTCACATGTGTGGCATTGTTGGCTACGTAGGTAAAAAACCGTCGTGCCGGTCATCATAGAGGGACTGCGGAAGCTCGAATATCGCGGCTATGACTCCGCCGGGATCGCGGTTGTCGGCAATGGCGAGGGCCTTGCAGATGCGCCGCGCCGAAGGCAAGCTCCGGAATCTGGAAGAAGCCATTCGGCCGCAATCCCCTGGATGGCACTTACGGCATCGGCCACACCCGCTGGGCCACCCACGGCCGCCCCACGCGAAGAGAACGCGCACCCATACCGCGACTGCACGGGCAGATTGTCGTCGTCCACAACGGCATCGTCGAAAACTATCTCGCCCTGAAAAAGCAGCTGATCGAAGAAGGGCACAAGTTCCTCACCGAGACCGATACCGAAGTCATAGCTCACCTGATCGAAAAGCATTTATTTCAAGAACCGGCAATGGCGGCCGCCCGACGCTCGAAGAAGCGGTTCGCAAGACGGTGAAAGAGCTTACCGGAGTTTTTGCGCTCGCGTCATTGCCGTCGACGAACCGAACAAGATCGTGGCCGCGCGCAATGGCCCTCCTGCCGTGATCGGTTTGGGAAATGACGAATATTTCGTTGCCTCGGACGTTCCCGCGATTCTCTATCACACGCGCGACATTTTTTTCCTTGCCGATGGCGATATGGCGGTCGTCACTCCGGCGGGCGTGCAACTCACGGATTTTGACGGCAACCCCATCCAGCGCCAGGTGCAGCATGTGACATGGGATCCGATCATGGCGGAAAAGGGCGGCTTCAAGCACTTCATGCTCAAGGAGATTTACGAGCAGCCCCGCGCCGTCCGCGACACCACTCTAGGCCGAATTTCGCTCGACACCGGCCAGATTTTTCTCGACGCAAATGCAGATCAGCGAAGCCGAATTCCGAGCGGCGAAAAAGATCAACATCGTCGCCTGCGGCACCAGTTGGCACGCCGGACAAGCGGGGAAGTTCATGATCGAAAGCTTCGCCCGCGTTCCGGTCGAGGTCGACTACGCCAGCGAATGGCGATACCGCGATCCCATCGTCGAGCCCAGACACGATCACGCTGGTGATTTCGCAGTCGGGCGAAACCGCCGACACCATCGCCGCCCAGCGCGAAGCCAAGGCTAAAGGCTCGAAGACTCTGGCCATCTGCAACGTGGTCGGCTCGATGATCACGCGCGAAGCCGCCGGCACCATCTATACGCACGCTGGTCCGGAGATCGGCGTGGCTTCCACCAAGGCCTTCACCTGCCAGCTGGTCGCTCTTTATCTCTTCGCTCTTTATCTGGCCCAAGTGCGCGGGGCTATGACGCCCGAACAGCTATAGCACCGCGGTTCGAAGAACTGACGCTGCTTCCCGGCAAGCTCGAAACCATTCTCACCCACGACGAAAAATGCGAAGACCTGGCCAAGCTTTCGGACGGGTTCAGGACTTTCTTTTCCTCGGCCGCGGCATTCACTATCCCATCGCCCTCGAAGGCGCGCTCAAGCTGAAGGAAATTTCCTACATCCACGCCGAAGGCTATCCCGCTGGCGAAATGAAGCACGGTCCCAACGCGCTGATCGACGAAAATCTTCCCGTCGTCATCATCGCCACGCGCGATCTCAAGAGCGATCCTGACTCGATGCTTCGCTACGAAAAGACGATGTCGAATTTGAAAGAAGTGAAAGCGCGCTCCGGAGTGGTGATCGCGCTGGCAACGGAAGGCGACGAGGAAATCAAAGAATCCGCCGATCACGTCCTCTACGTTCCGCCGCGCCCGGAAGAGCTGTCGCCCGATCCTGGAAATCGTTCCGTTGCAATTGCTGGCTTATCACATCGCGGTGCGCCGCGGCTGCGATGTGGATCAGCCGAGGAATCTGGCGAAGTCGGTGACGGTCGAGTAGTTTTCATGGGAGGGCGACTGCTGCTCTCTCGCTTTCCATCCCCTTGCGACGATCGCGCCAGCGCAGCACCGGACGCTCAACGAAATAATATGAAAGGGCTGCCGCGGCAAGTGCGAACAGCACGAAGTATCCGTGCTGCAACCCGGGATCGGCGCAAAAAGGTTGCTGCCAGAGGTAAAGGCTGTAGCTGACTTTCCCCAGCCAAACCACTGGTCCCCAGTTGAGAAGCCGGTAGGGATGCGCAATCACGTGCAAAAGAATGCCGCTCAGTGAAGCGTAAAAAACGGGTTGTAAGCAAAATGTCATGAACAGTGTCTTGCTTGCAGTGTTTGCCGCGAACAAAGGAATTACGACTATCGCAATCACCATGACCAGCGCCGGCAGCGCTGAAATCCTTGGAAGTCGGGGCAGCAAAATCGCCACAAGGCAGCCGAATGCAAGATTACTCGCTGCCCAAGGGTACGCTCCGACATTGCCTCCGGGCATTTTCAGGAAATAAAGGGCCGCCTGCACGACGGGCGTGAGCAGGATTACCGCAAGCAATAAGCCAATCCGGTGGACGTACCATTTCTTGAGGACGCTCGGCCAGATCAAGTAAAACTGCTCCTCGACGCCCAACGACCAGAGATGCCCGAAAATCCACGGGCGAGCAGCGTCGAAATTGGCAAGGTAAAAAAATGCCGCCGCCAGATGGAAGGTTCCGATTTCCCGCCAGTAAAAAATTGCCGCGACCATTACGAAGACGAGGGCCGCGGGAAATATCCGGCTAGCCCTGCGCATATAAAAATTGCTGAGGCTGATCGTTTTGCTGGACTGCTGTTCTTCAACTAAGAGCCGGGTGATCAAGAACCCGGAAATCACAAAGAAAACCTACACGCCGACGATGTTGTAAGTACCCCAAAGGATATGTGGAGCGTGTCCGCTCTTGCCCATGTGGCCGAAGACCACGAGAAGGATGGAGATGGCCCGCAGTCCATCAAGCGAGGGAATACGCTTCACCGAAACATGCTATCAGTGAGCGGGCGAATGGGGCGAAGTGAACTCCACTTCAATCATATTTTTCGTAGCGAATCGCTTTGCGGTCCCAACCGAAGCTTTTCAACAGCTCGCGATTGGCTTTGACCATTTTGTCGAGTCCGCAGACAAATGCATGCATATCGTCGCGTCCCTCGGCGATGGTTGGAACGTGGTCCTGCACATATCCCCGCAAACCATGCCAGCTTGCATCTGCACGACTTAGCGTAGGCAGGTAATGAAAAGATGAATGCGCGGATGCCAACGACAAGAATTCGTCGTGATAGTAAATATCCTTTTCCGTCCGGTTGCCGAACAGCAGGGTCAGTGTTTTCCCTTGATGTCGCCTCTCATCTGCGAAAAGCCATTGCAACATAGATCGGAATGGCGCAATGCCAGTGCCGGTTGCGATGAACAATGTGTCTCTAGCCGGAGGGCGCAAGATGAAATCGCCGAAGGGCCCCTGCCACTGAATCTCTCCACCCTCGGCTAGATCGCAGAGATAGTTCGACATGAACCCACCTTCCACCCGGTTCAAACACAACGCGAACCGATTGCTTTCACCCGGTGCGGACGCAATCGAATATGCGCGTGTAATTTCTTGGTCGTCTTTCTCGTGTTTCAGCGAAAGCCACTGCCCGGCCACGAATCCGAAACGAGCCATTCCCTTTGCCTCAAACTCAAGATGCCGCGTGTAATCGGACAAGGCAACCGACCGGACCAGTCGGGCGGTGTGGGTTTGAAAAACCATCTAGACCGATTTTAATTGAAAGCCTGTGGCACTAACTTGCCATTACAGCCGTAATCTTGCCGTGAACGCTTTCTGCCTGCAAACTAAGTTTGCTTTCGAACTTCTGCATGACAATCCTGGCGAAATCCCTGCGTCTGCTCGGTGGCTGCTTAATGCTTCTGCTCGGTGCCCTGTATCTTGCGTTCTCCATGAAGGCATGGACGCCGTTTTGGCAGGCGCGCGAGCGAGCAACAGTTTCTGTACATGCAGCTTCGCCCAATGCGCTTGCGCTCGGCCCTGAACTCAGCAAAGCCGCCACCATAAAAACTTACGGGCCACTTGCAACCGCGGCACAAGCAGCTGCGGATCGCGAAGCTAAAACGAATGCTGAACTAGCCCTTGCCCTTGGTTCGGACAACGAACCTGGCGCCGCACCCCCCGTTTCCAGCGGCCCTATCTCAACAGCGGATCGAGTGGCCGGCATTCCTGCGGATGCGCCCGTGCACCTTATTCACCGGACTTTTTCGCTGAACGACCGTCGGGGCTTTGCTTTCACCGTTCCAGCTCATACGCTTCATCCGAAGCTCAGCGGCTCTTTCCACACGACAAACGGCTCGCCAACCGATCTGCTCTTGATGAACGACTCACAGTACGCCGATTTCATTCGCGGAAGAAATATCGATGCCGTCCGGTCGCAAGGCGGCAGCGCGTCATCGTCAATCGGATGGGAGCTGCCAGCGACGATTCTCGATCCGCAAAAATATCACCTGGTATTTTTCAACGCAGCCGGGGATTCCAGTCCCTTCGAGATCAGCGCCGACCTCGTCGTCACGTTCAATTAGCTCGGCACGGCCTCATCGACGAGCCTATTTTACGATCTTCAGCGTCAACACTAGAACATTTCAATCTTAACGCCCAGTCCGGAAGCGGCTCGCAATCCCGTGTCTCGCGTGGCGAGTGTGGCTCCGAGTTTCTTTGCCAGCACAAGGTAGGCGGCGTCATAAGCCGACCAATTATTGCGGAGCTTCCATACTTCCGGAAGAAACATGTCATGCGGATAGCGGGTGACGCGAAGGTTTTGCAGGTCCTCGATTGCCTGGGTCGCCCGCTGTTCGGAAACTGAAGCCTGCCGCACGAGCCGACGCAGCACTTGCGCAACTTCCAAATCCAGAAGGTGCGGAGCGTGAAGAGATTCGCCGCGAGAATAAATCCAGTCCTCTATTCGCCGTCCGTCGTCCGTTTGCAGAAGCCAGTCGACGGCGGCGGATGCGTCCAGAACGATCACAGACGGCCGTCTCGCTCCGACCGAGCCTCCCGCACCAGGCGAGCGGCATCGAGCGACGCCGTCACCGGCTTTCGTGTCTGCAAGCGGATGCGAAACTCAGCCAGCGTGGGACGCTCCGCCGCTTCTTTGATTTCCATAAGCAAATAATCCGAAAGTGACATTCCCGCCATAGCAGCTCGCGATTTGAGACTGCGATGCAACGAATCGGGGACATTGCGCAGCTGAATCATTTTAGACATGTGTTCAGCATATTTTCATGTGCAACACATGTCAAGACGATCACCCAGGCGCGCGCGATGGAATGGCAAGGTACCGGGGAAGGAAAAGATTCTGTATGGGTATGCCGGGCCGCCACCCTACTCCGGCGCTTCTTCTGACATATCTTCCGGCCAGCGACGGGAACCGTGCAGCACGCGCAAAATTCTTACCGCTTTGCCGAATTGTCCAGCCGACGCATCGAGACCCCGCCATGATCACCGCTTCAGGCCGGTAGTCGAGCCGACATCTTCAGCTCGCCCCCCCTGCGATCAAATCTCGCAACTTCTCCTAACCTAACGTCATCTAAACATTGACAACATCCCACTCAGGTCTTAGCATGGAGCGTCAGGCAATCATAAGCGCATTGATTCCAAAGCACTTATTCTGATTCGAGATAACAGCTATAAGGAGACGATTATGGCCAAGATTATCGGAATTGACCTTGGAACCACCAATTCTTGCGTGGCGGTGATGGAGGGCGGCGAGCCTAAAGTGATCGCCAACGAAGAAGGCGGGCGGACTACGCCTTCCGTGGTGGGGTTTACCAAGACTGGCGAGCGGTTGGTGGGGCAGGTCGCGAAGCGGCAGGCGATCACCAATCCGGAGAACACGGTTTATTCGATCAAGCGCTTTATGGGACGGCGCTTTGACGAGGTGCACGGAAGAGATCAAGATGGTGCCTTACAAGGTCGTGCAGTCGGGCGACCACGTGGCGGTGTTGGCGCAGGGCAAGGAGTACACGCCTCCGCAGATTTCGGCGCTGATTTTGCAGAAGCTGAAGAAGGCGGCGGAAGACTATCTCGGCGAGAAAGTGACCGAGGCGGTGATCACCGTGCCGGCGTATTTTAACGACGCGCAGCGGCAGGCCACGAAAGATGCCGGGCAGATTGCCGGGCTCGACGTGAAGCGCATCATCAACGAGCCGACGGCGGCGGCGCTGGCCTACGGGCTCGACAAGACGAAGGACGAGATGATCGCCGTCTACGACTTTGGCGGCGGTACGTTCGACATTTCGGTGCTGGAAGTCGGCGAAGGCGTGATCGAAGTGAAGGCCACCAACGGCGACACGCACCTGGGCGGCGACAACATCGACCAGCGGCTGGTCGACTGGCTGATTGACGAATTCAAGAAGGATGAAGGGCTCGACCTGCGCGGCAAGGGCAACGAGATGGCTTTGCAGCGTCTGCGCGATGCGGCGGAGCGGGCGAAGATTGAGCTTTCGACCACGATGGAGACCGAGATCAATCTGCCGTTCATCACGGCGGATGCCGGCGGTCCGAAGCATCTGGTGAAGAAGCTGACGCGGGCGAAGCTGGAGTCGATGGTGGAAGACATCATCCAGCGCTCGGTGGGGCCGTGCAAGCAGTGCATGAAGGATGCGGGCGTGGATGCCAGCAAGATCCAGGAAGTGGTGCTGGTCGGCGGACAGACTCGTATGCCGCGCATTCAGGCGCTGGTGAAGGAGCTGTTCGGCAAGGAAGGCCACAAGGGAGTCAATCCGGACGAAGTCGTCGCAATCGGCGCGGCGATTCAGGGTGGCGTGCTCGGCGGCGAAGTGAAAGACCTGCTGCTGCTGGACGTGACTCCGCTGTCGCTGTCGATTGAGACGTCTGGGCGGCGTGGCGACGCCGATGATTCCGCGCAACACGACGATTCCGACGAAGAAGACGGAGACGTTCTCGACCGCGGCGGACAGTCAGACGTCGGTTGAGGTGCACGTGCTGCAGGGCGAGCGTCCGATGGCGGCGCAGAACCGGACTCTGGGCAAGTTCCACTTGACCGGGATTCCGCCGGCTCCGCGTGGCGTGCCGCAGATCGAAGTGACGTTCGACATCGACGCCAACGGCATCCTGAACGTGACCGCGAAAGATACGGCCACGGGCAAGGACCAGAAGATCACGATCACGTCGTCTTCTGGATTGTCGAAGGAAGAAGTCGAGCGCATGGCCAAGGAAGCCGACGCGCATTCGGCGGAAGACAAGGCGCAGCGCGACGCGATCGACGCCAAGAACCAGCTCGACCGCATGGTCTACAACGTCGAGAAGATGCTGCGCGAGAACGGGGACAAGATCTCCGGCTCGGAGCGCGGCGACGTGGAGAACGCGGTGGCCGATGCCAAGAAGGCGCTGGAATCGAACGACAAGGCGCAGATGGACAAGGCTCGCGAGAACCTGACCCAGGCTTCGCACAAGCTGGCCGAAGCAGATGTACAAGGCGGCGCAGGCGCAGGCTCCGGGGGCAGGTGCGGCCGGGTGCTCCGACGGACGGAGCTGGAGCGGGCGCGAACGGCGGCGGCAGAGCCAGAAGAAAGACGAAGGCGTGATCGACGCCGAGTACGTGGACGTCATGAGGAGCAAGAAGTAAGCGGTCAGCTCATCACCTAGCTTGAATTTGGTGAGCGCGGGCAGCTTTGCCCGCGTCATCCGTTTGTGGGGACTGATCAGAAAGTCGGGGAGTGGGCACCATGGATTTCCGAGAGTGGTCGCATGAGAGCAAACTGTATTTTATTAATCTTGCTCGAGGATGAAAAATGGGTCGAGGTGATGCAGTAGCCAGACGCCGACTACGGTGCGTCGTGAGGTCCGGTGTATCGTGGATGCGGCGAAGGCGTAGTCGCGATCTGTCATGTTAGCAGGATGAGAAAGCAGAATATTCCTAATGGAGTGCTCAGTCAAGGCCTCGCCTCGCCAGAGGCGGCGTATAGGGATTCTTCGACTGCGTTGTCCGTTCGCTTCGCGGATGACAAATTCGCTCAGGATGACAGAGCTCTGAATGGCAACGACTACCAAAAAAGATTATTACGAAATCCTCGGCGTGAAGAAGTCTGCGTCGGCCGAGGAGATTCGCAAGGCGTTCCGCAAGCTGGCGCGCAAGTACCATCCTGACGTAAATCCGGGGGACAAAGCTGCGGAGGAGAAGTTCAAGACGCTCTCCGAGGCCAACGACGTTCTCAGCGATCCCAAGAAGCGAAAGATCTACGATCAGATCGGTTTTTATTCGGACAACATCGATCCGGCGACGGCGGAAGCGTATGCGCGCGGCGGGCGGACGGGGCGGGTGGCTTTCCGGCGGAGGCGCGTCCGGCGGACTCGCGGCCGCGGTAGCGGGCAAGGGGCTCCATTTCGATTTTGGCGGCTTCGATTTTTCCGACTTCATGGACAACGCCGGCCGCGGCCGGCGAACCGGCGGCACAGCCGGCGGCGGCGGCGGTTTCAGCGACATTTTCTCCGGAATTTTCGGTGGCGGACGGCGGCGGCTGCGGCTAGACGGGGCCGGAACCCGGCACCGACCTGGAATATCAGGTCAACGTGCCCTTCTGGACGGCGATTCGCGGCGGCGTGATGCGGCTGAACATTACGCGGCAGGAATCTTGCTCGAATTGCCACGGGCAAGGCTACATCGAAGCTCCGGGAAAGTGTCCGGAGTGCGGCGGCACCGGGCAGATCACGCAGACCGGCGGGCGCATGAAGTTCAATGTGCCGTGTCCGCGCTGCCAGGGGACGGGCAAGAATATTTCGACCTGTCCGACCTGCCATGGCGAGGGCACGGTCAACCGCACCGAGCCGCTGGAAGTGCGAATCAAGGCGGGAACGCGCGACGGGCAGCGCATCCGGCTGGCGGGTAAGGGCAATGCCGGAGTGCATGGCGGGAGCGCTGGCGATCTTGTACGTGATCATCCGCATCGGGCGATCATCCAGTTTTTCGAGCGCGACGGCGACGATATCTACATTTCGGTTCCGGTGACCGCAACCGAAGCCGCGCTGGGAGCCAAAGATTGAAGTGCCGACGATTGACGGGCGGGCGCTCGCTGAAGATTCCGCCGGGGACCCAGTCCGGGCAGAAGCTGCGTCTGCGCGAAAAGGGCGTGCCTTCGGCCACGAAGGAAGGCGCGCGCGGCGATGAGATCGTCGAGATCAACGATGACCGTGCCCATGCCGCGCGACGAGCGTACCAAAGAAGTTGCTGCGGGAACTGGCGAAGTTGAATCCGGAAGATCCGCGGGAAGAACTTTGGAAGGTTGTTTAGCGCTCGGCTTCTCCTGCAACATTCGGGAACCAACCATGCCCACCCTGCGTACCACACCCGTTACACATCGTCGCGCTTCTGCGATATGATGCAGTGTTTATCAGTTTGCCTTTAAAGGTGCGATTCATGACCCTTCGTCCAGCTTTAGTGATCCTCTTATTGTCGACAGCGTTTTTGGCTGTCGGCAGCGCGCAAACTGCGGGAAACCCAGCATCCATACCCGCGTCCGTATCGGCCATCAACTCGGCGACGCCGATGTCGCAGCGCGTGGTGCCTACGAGATCGACGCCAAGTACGATCCGCAAAACCCACGGTTGATGGCACAGAGACGCTCACATACCACAACCTGACCGGCCAGCCGCTCGACACTTTCCCTTTCACCTTTATCTGAACGCCTTCCAGCCCAAAGCACATGGATGCGTGAGGCCAAGCCGACGGCAACTCGCGACACTAGCGCTTCGACAAGTGGAAGGACAAAGACAACGGCTCCGACGACATCAAGAGCATCGAAGTAGTCGGGCAGGGCGATCTGACGGCGCAGATGCAGTTCATCCGCCCGACGACGGCAATACAGACGATAAGACGGTGGTCAGATGTCATGCTGCCGCAAGCCGATTGCCCCCGGACGGGTATGTGCAATTCAAGATTAAGTTTCAGACCAAGTTTCCGGAGACGCAGGCGCGCACGGGATAGAAGCGCGACTTCGTGCTGGCGGGCAATGGTTTCCGAAGGTGGGCGTGTTGTGGCACGGGGCGTGGAATTGCCACCAGTATCACGACATGACGGAATTCTTCGCCGACTTTGGCGTGTACGACGTGAAGCTGACGCGTGCCGCAGAACGAAGTCGTCGGCGCCAGCGGCGTGCGAGGTCGGCAGACGAACAATCCGGATAGAACCAAGACCGTCACTTACCATGGCGAAGACATCCACGACTTCGCCTGGACGGCGAGTCCGCGCTACAAGGTGATCGAAGACAGCTGTTTCAAGGGCAGCATGGGCCCGGTGGCGATGCGCATCCTGATGCAGCCCGGCGCACTGGAGCCAGGTGCAGCGGCACGAAAAAATCCTGCGAGAGTCCTTGAAGCGGTTTGAGCACTGGTACGGGCCTTATCCGTATAAGACGATTACGGTGGTCGATCCCGAGCCGGGGTCGGCGGCGGGAGGAATGGAATACCCCACGTTCATCACCGGCGACAGCAACTGGTTGATGCCGGACGGATTGCACCTGCCGGAACTGGTCGTCGAGCACGAGTTCGGGCACCAGTACTGGTACGGCATGGTGGCCACCAACGAATTCGAAGATGCGTGGATGGATGAAGGCATCAACAGCTACACCGAAGTGAAGGTGCTGGACGATTCTTCGGCGGAAGAACATCCATCATGAATCTGGCGGGCATGACGGTGGGCGAGCGAGAACTGCAGCGCGTGAATATATTGGCGGGCGTACGGACTTCGATCCGATGACGCGAAAGAGCCTACGAATACGATAACTCAAACACATATGGCGGAGTGACTTATGGCAAGACGGCCAGCGTGCTGCTCACGCTGGAGAGCATTATCGGCGAAGACACCATGGCGAAAGCGATGCACACATACTTCATGAAGTATCGCTTCACCCATCCGTCCAAGGAAGATTTCCTGAAGACGCTGGAAGAAGTTTCGGGAAAAGATTTGCGCTGGTATTTCAACCAGGCCGTTTACGGGACCAACGTCATGGACTTCGCAGTGATGAAACTGGAATCAACCCCGGTCGACTGGTGGAAACCCGATTTTAAAGAAGGCAAGAAGCCGGGACAGACCGAATATACCTCGGAAGTGATCGTTCACCGCAAAGGCGATTTCGTGATGCCCGTGGACGTTGCCATAAAGTTCGACAATGGCGATGTGGTGCGCGAACAATGGGACGGGAAAGACCGCTGGGTCCGCTACACCTATGTTAAGAAGGCCAAGCTCGTTTCTGCTGAGGTCGACCCAGAACACAAGTTGTGGCTGGACAAAAATTTCTTTAACAACAGCAAGACGATGGAGCCGGACACGGCGGCCACCTCGAAGCTGACGAACTACTGGACGTTTATCACGCAGTTCTTTGCGCAAACTCTTGCCGGATGGCTGATCTAGGAGACTTATGATGGACAACAGAAATCTGCTGGTCGCTGGGCAGAGCGTTATGCGCCGCACCAAGCGGTACTTAATTTGGTTTTTCTTGTTGAATCTGGCGCTGGCTTCGATGGGTGCCGCGGTGTTTCGCATCAACGCAGGAAGTGTTCTCGACACCAGCCTCGCTTCTGACCGCTTGCTGCATGGCTTCGACGTGACTGTGCTTGGAGACACGTTGGCTCGACCTGAGGTTGGCACCACGCGGGCGATGAGCGCTCCGGCGATGGATTTCGCCATCGTGTTCTTCATGATTACGCTGTTCTGCTTGCCTGGAGTATTCCTTGGCTATGCTTCGGACCACCGGCTGCCGCGTACGGAGTTCTTTCGCACTTGCGGTCACAATTTGTGGCGGTATATCAGAATTTTTATTTTTTACCTCTTGATCGCTGGAATCCCCATTGGAATTCTGTTTGGGATTCAAACCGCCGTCGTCAAAGCCGCTGACAAGAGCACCAACGAGCTGCTCCCTTTCACGTTGCAAATGATTTTGCTGGCGGTAATTTTTCTGATCATGATGTTTTTTAGGGCGTGGTTCGACCAGGCGGAGATCGAAATTGTACTTAAAGATCAGAACTCGGTAGCAAAGACCATTGGTCCGGCTCGCCGGAGAACGACACTAGGATTGTGGGGCACCTACCTAATCATCAGCTTAGTGGCAGGACTGCTATTTGGGCTGGGGCTGGTACTGTGGCACTCTATCGTGCCTCCTACAAGCGTTCTCGGCGCCTTCATTGTTGGTCAGATCACCTTGCTGATCTGGCTAGCCGCCCGGTTCCTGCAACGCGCATGCGCTGTCGTGTTCTACGAGCGTCAGCGGGAAGCGGTTATCGTCGAGCCGAGGCCGATTACGTATCCATCTATGAGCGCTGCCCCGGTGGTCGGATCACCGAGTTAGGGCGATACTGCGACGACGGCTGAAAGACTGTCAGTTTTCGTCAGCAGGCACGTCGAAATTTACGAGGTCGCTCTGGAAGCCGCGTGTCTTCCATGCGCCGTAGCCGATGCCGGCGGCCATCCAAACAGAGCCGGCGACCATCGCCAGCCACGAGAGATGTATCCAGATAAAAAGACAGATGATAAAGCCGAGGACTGGCGGCACCAACTGGCCTAGCGTCCGGTCCGCGCCGCGAATGTAGTAGTGAGTCAGCGCGGCAAGATTAACTCCCATAAACGCGATGAGGGCCCCGAAGTTCAACAGTTCCGCGCCGTTGTCATAGCTGATCAGGAAAGCTCCGATCATGGCGATCACGCCTACAAACATCACATTGTTCGCAGGAATTCGGGTTTTCGGATGGATCGCACCAAAGAACTTCTTGGGGATTGCGTCGCTTCGCCCCATCCCATAAAGCAGCCGGGCCGCGCCGAGTTGCGATCCCAATCCAGAACCTACAGTCGCGATCAACAGAGTTATGCTGATCACTTTTGTCAGCGTTGCGCCTCCGGCTATCGCGGCCACATGGCTGAATGCGTTCGTGACTTCGTCGGGTCCAAACAGATATTGGGAACTGAGCAACTGCGCTCCATAAACTTCAGCGGCTGCCAACACTCCAGTAACGACGCAGACTAAGACCGTCGCCAGGAAAATATTCCTGCGAGGATTGTCGACCTCTTCTGACAACGTCGAAATCCCGTCAAAACCGATGTAGGTGAGGACCGCAACCGAGGTGCCGTGAAACACGCCGTTGATGGAAAAAGTTTGTGGATTGTAGAACGGTCGCAGAAAATACGCTTCAGGATATTGCGGCAGATGGAAAATGTAACGGACCGTGTACCAGAAAAAGGCAAGAATCACCGCTCCCATGACAGCGCAAAGAATCTGGTTGATGCGAGCCGAAGTCTGCACGCCGCGCAGATTGAGCACGGTGAATAGACCAGCAAAGAATAACGGCCATAGCAATCCGGGGTAAGGAATTTGAAATCGTGTTCCTGCAAGCAGGTCGGCCATCGCCTTGGCGGACCAAATCGTGCAAATCAATGGGTTGAGGATGTAGTCCATCGTCATGGACCACCCTGTGACGTACCCAAGGGAGGGATGCAACTCGCGCCCGACGTACGTATAGGCAGAGCCGGCGCTGGGGTAGACTCGCGCCATGCGTCCATAGCTCATGGCTGTGAATACCATGGCTACCATGGCGATGAGAATGGAGGTGACCACGTGCCCTTGACCAGCGTTGCTGAACACGCCGTATGCGGGCATGGGAGCGGTCGGTTGAATGACGATGATGCCGTAGAGAATCAAGTCCCAGAGAGTGAGGGACCGCTTTAGCCGAAGGTTGGTAGACGCGGAAGTTGTGATTTCCATCCGCGTGCTATTGGATTACGCGACGCCACAACTGTCAAGACTAAAACGATTCAATTGCGGCATTAGTATCGAAATCTTCGTTCACGGCTATTGATTGTAAAATTTTCCGCCCAAAGCTTGGTCGCAGCCGCCCCCACGGGCATTTTCCCACTGCATTTGCAGCAGCCAGTTATATGTGCCAAGAGTTTCGTTATACGCGCCATGGCCGGCTAGCGTCTTGTAGGGCCCGTATTTCCAGGCACACTTGTCGCCAACTTCGTTGCCTTGCGAGTCGTACCAGGCATTGAGATCGGGATCGGTGACCGTTTCAATTGCTTCGTGAGCCATGATCGACGCCATGCCGTCCGCTCCTGAATCGCCGTTCGGACTTAATATTTGAGCTTCGCATGCCAACGGGCAGTGGTCCGGATTGCCTACAAACGCGAATTTGATGTCTGTGCCCTGGATGTTAGCGTGGCTGTGCCAACCGCAATACTTCGTACAGAAACCCGAAGTCTCCATTACGTCGGATGAGGTCAGTACGAAGTAAATCCCGTTTGGGTCAGGCGACAGTCCAGCGCTTAGTTCGCTGCTGACGATAGTTGCCACATCGGCATCGGAAATATTCTTCCCGCGACTGTAGTTATTGGTCATGGAGCCGGTGGCTGAAACATTCCCGCTCACATTCCCTAAAGCGTCGCGGTAAGTTGTGGCGATATCGAAATAGGTCGAGCCGCCGATGCCCCGAGAAGGTCCGAAGAGAGTGTTGATCAGGCCAACCGAAACCTGCCGATCGGAAGGTTTAGGACCGTTAGTCCAGTTCCCGTACCAGATGAAATACGCATGCACCGGACCACGCATCACTGGGCCGCCATGATAAGAGATGCCGTTTCCTTGGGTGACTATCTTCGGCGAGATTCGTCCGGCATTCGTTGGAACCTCGATCGACCACCCTTTGCCAGTCGGTTCAAGATGGCTGGAAGTCTGGGCGACTTGGCTTGCGGCGATTTGAGCGACCGCTAGAAACATCAGAATCAGGTTCAGGTTTTTCCGCATAAGAGCTGGCATCATCGAGTGATGTCGCAGTTATACGTCGAATGAAATTCGCAAACAAATTACGCAGGTGTTTGTTGACGGTTACTGCCCTTGCATGATCAACAAATTTCTAAACGGTTTAAGTGTGTTTTGTCCCGTGGTGGGCAGCGCGAAACAAGAGTTCCGATTTGAATTTCGTTAAGTTCGGTTCTACTTCAAGGGATAACGGAATTCGTACCCTTGAGCTTCGTTGCCAGACATGTAACGCGTATTGAATTCCAAGAGGTAATTTAAGTGGAAATCGTCAGACGGGAAAGATTGGCCTGGATAGGGATAGCTCGTCATGCTTGCGAACGGAAGCGGGTTAACGGTGTTGCCTTCGGCGGCGTAGAAATCCATATCTTTTTCGTAGCCTTCAGCCACGAAAAAATAATCGCGGCTCCAATCTTGGGGCAGCAACGGAAGGCTGGAAGGATCGAACTCAAGTTTTACCTCATCGCCTGATCCGAAGACCACTTGGCGGTCGTCTAAATCGTTGAGCAGAGGCAGCACGTCGCCATAACGCGTGTAGTTGCCCGCCGGGCGCGTGTAAGGGCCGGTGGCGCTGGCCTTGGCGTAGATATATTCGACATTGCCGGGTGGCTGATTTTCGATTTTCAGCGGAAATCCATGGAAATCGAGGTCGGCGGCTGCAAGTGGGACCGAAGTGGCACGAGTGGGTTGCGCCTGGGCGGTGCGGTCGATCAGTATGCTGTCCCAATAAATCTGTAGATTCGTGGTGATACGAATTTGACGGGTTCCACGCGGCAACTTACCGCTCAAGTCGGCCGTCATGGTGCGCGCACCACCGGCCGGAAAACCAAGATCGTCCATTACGCGGACCCATTTCCCATCGGCGTCGAGCGCTTCGACGAATGGCGAGATCGCTTCGAGGCCCGCCTGACTGGCGGCATACATGCTCGTCGCTGAAAAATATTCAATCTCTCCATGCATCAGTAGCCAGAGTGGGCCGCCGTCATAGCCTTGGCCAAGGTCGAGGTCCAGGCTGTGCGGTTCGGCGTAGCCCATGAAAGGCAGCAGCTTGAAGTCGCCGAAATAACGATGAGCCAGCAAGTCAGCCAAAACGTTGTGTCCGTGATTGTCTTTCGCAGCCACGGGCGGTTGCGCCCCTTGGCTGACGACAACTTTGAATGGCGGATACGGCGGATTGGACGCGAAATATTCGTTCGGAAATACATCGAGCGACGCCGGATGATCGATTGCCAGCAAGCGCACGCGGTCAAGGTAGACCGATTCCTCTAAAGGCTCCATAAAGCGAAAACTGAGCTTCCCGTCTTTCTCACGCAGACTGCGATTGAGCTTGATGTACTCCACCGGCCTCGACACATTACGTTGACCGGGCGCGACCCAATGCCCAACAACACCAGCGCCTAACATGTCACCGACGAGTTCGTAATCCGTTCCGTTCCATGCAAACAACGTAGGGCAAGAGCTTCCCCGCCGGTCGATTTCAAGAATCGATTTTGCGGAATCGGCAGCAACCTCGAGCTCGTCTTGTAAGACGCCGGTCGGCCAAAGAAGGCGTACGACATCGGCCTGGTTGGTTTCCCCCAGGCCGATTACGATGTCGGACGAATTTTGCCCTAAATAGCCGGAGGAACCAACAATTTCAAATTTCTGTCGGTTAGCGCCGGCAAACACTTCAACCTTCGTGCCAATGGCGCTCTTGTTATCGTTTAGACCCTTCAAAGACAGGCGCAGCCAATGGTTCTTAGTCGCTCCTTCGTTTTTCAACAGAATTGCAGATGCGCCTTGTTGGGTAATGAGCAGATCGGTGGCACCATCGCCGTCGAAATCTGCAGTGAGGATAGCACTCGGATTCGTCAGCGCAATTTTGTCGAGTCCTACGTCTGCGGTGACGTCCTTCCAGCCATCTGGGCCAAGGTTGCGGAACAATCTCGCCGCTCCCTTACCGTCTTTGGTCAACCCAAGCGCGGCGATGTCTTGCCAGCCGTCGTTGTCAAAGTCCAATGCCGCCACGGCATTGACCTTCTCCAGATCGGTGTGCGGCAGTTCAATGCGCTCAAGCGTCTTTCCATTCACGTTGCGCCACAGCTGCAGACCCCGATCCGTGGCTAACGCAAAATCCATCCAACCATCGTGGTCGAAATCCAGTGTAGCGACAGCGCTCGCGTTGGAGGGGGCGTCGCCAGACCACGGATACAACTCCGTAAATTTGCCTTCCCGCGGATTGCCGTAAACAGGCAAGCCCTTCGCTGAAGACTCTTTCGTTTCGTTTCGTCCAACAACAAATAAGTCGACTGCGCGATCGTTGTTAAAGTCTGTCGCAATCGCGCCGGTTGAATGTTCTGGGCCTTCCAGACCCACAGTTTCAGACACGTCCGTAAAAGTGCCGTTGCCATTATTGCGAAACATGACGTTTCGTCGTGGGCCACCGTCAGTTCCACCCGAGCTGTGCCCCACGTAGAGATCGATATCGCCATCGTGGTCGTAGTCAACAAACGCCAGCGCGAGATTTGCAGGACTATCATGCAGCCCGGCAGCGGCGGTCACGTCGCGAAAAGTTCCGTTCTTCTCATTGTGGAGAAGCATGACGCGATCGCTCAGGCTGACGACCAAGTCAGACGCGCCGTCGTTGTCGTAATCGCCCGCCAAGCAGGTAATCGCGTGAAGAGTCGGGTCGAGACCAGCTTTCCTGGTAACATCTTCAAATTTTCCGTTACCCAGATTGTGGAACAGAGAGAGGCCGCCTGTTGGGCCATTATTGGCGAGAAACAAATCTGGCCGTCCGTCACCGTCGAAATCTAAAAAACACGCTCCCGTGCCGATTCCAGTAGCGCTCGGTCCGGGATGTTGTCCGGTTAGCCCGGCGTGCGCAGTGACATCGACAAAACGAACGGGAATCTGCTGCGGTACTTTTACGGGTTGCCCAGGCGATTGTTCGACCAGTGAATATCTTCCCTGCTCGCCGTAGGCCAGGCTGACAGGCGTTCCCAGCTTGTTTTGCGTTACGTACTGGAAACGTTGGAGTCCTTCTTTCGCTTTTGCCGGATCGCCCGATTGCTGGTATGAGCGGGCCAACCCAAATTGCGCCGATGCATGAAACGGATTCAGCTTCAGCGCATGCTCAAAAGCATCTCGAGCTTCGGCAAAGCGCTTTTGTTGCGCGTACGCCGACCCGAGAAAATACCAGGTGTCGGCGTCGGTTGAATCGATATCAATCACATGGCGGAACGCGTCGATTCCCCGCTCAGGGGCGCTGCTATTTTTGTACAACAATCCCAGGTTGTACCACGCGTGGGCGTCCTGCGGATCGCGCTTGACGGCGGCCTCCAGAATCTCGCCGGCCGGATCAACCTTAGCCATGTTCAGCAACGCGATGCCTTGATTCAGCTTCGCAACCTGCAGACCAGGGTCAAGTTTGGCCGCCCGCTGAAACGTTTCCAGGGCTTTCTCGAAGGATTGCTGGTTCATGTAGCCAGCGCCAATATTGTTGAGCCGGGCCGCTTCGACGGAATCTGGTTTGCTTGATTGAGAGATAGCTGTGCCAACCAGCATCACCACCGCTGCGAGAACACTCGCTAATCGCGGGAAAATCGTCATCTTCAATCGATGTGTATACCAACGGGATTTGACTCCATAGATCATCTACTTCCACGTCGGGCCGTACGCGCGTGAAACAACGATGCCCTTGCCTTCCTGAATTGTGACGGTCTGCCCAGCGTTGATGTTTGAAAGTTTGTCGATTTGTCCACTCGGCCAATGCACTTCTACGCTGTCGCCTTTTGCGGCTGCCGCCAGGCCAAATGTCAATGTGAGCTCACTTTGTGAAAGGTAACTCGATCCACTATGGACGGTCTTCGTCTGATCGTCTTTGCCCGAAACCACGCGCACTCTGGCGCCTATGCCATCGCGGTTTGATTTCGTTCCCACAAGTTTTATACGGAGACTTCGATTGGGGCCGCTCGAGTTGTGAAACAGATATGCTCGCCCGGCATTTGTAGTCTCCAGGATGTCGGGATAGCCATCGTTGTCGATATCCGCGTAGGCCGCGCCACGAGCCACTTTCGGGGACGCAAATTGCCCGCCCATCTCCGCCGTAACTTCTTTGAATTTGCCTCCAGCCAGATTGCGAAACAGATGCGGTGGCTCGGCAAAGCTGACGCGCTTCTGCACAAGTTCGACTTGATCTTCGATGTGCCCGTCGGCAACAAAAATGTCCTGCCAACCGTCATTGTCGTAATCAAAAAAGAAACAGCCAAACCCCAGTGTGACTAGCGTGGCGCGTCCAACTTCGGAACTCGGAGCGTTATCGACGAAAAGACCGTTGCCTTCGTTGTGATAAAGCGAAAGCATCTGGTTGGCAAAGTTCGTGATCACCAGACTTGGACGGCCTGACCGGTCGTAGTCTGCGGCGTCCACGCCCATTCCGGCGCGCGCTACGCCGTCTTCGCTAAACGCTATGCCTGCGGAGACGCCCTTTTCTTCGAATGTGCCGTCGTGCTTATTCAGATAAAGCTTGTTCGGCTGCGTGTCGTTAGCGAGCAATATGTCCGGCCAGCCATCCCCGTCGGCATCGAACGTGGCCACACCGAGGCTTTTTGAGGTTGGATCGAACAGATTCGCCTTTCTCGTAACATCTTCAAACTTTCCATTCCCGAGATTGTGCCAAAGACGGGCGGATGTTCCTTTATACGATTCGGGAGTGCAGTACGATTTATGGCTTCCATCAAGCGTGCAATACAGGTCGCCCTGCTGGGACCAATTGACGTAGTTCGCCACGACAAGGTCAAGTTTCCCGTCATGATCGTAATCCAGCCAGGCTGCGCTGGTCGAAAACTCCTGTGGCCCCGCTAAACCGGCCGCCTTTGTCTGATCGGAAAATGTGCCATTGCCATTATTCCGAAACAGCCGACTCTGTCCGAGCGCGCTGACGAAGATATCGTCGAAGCCATCGTTATCGTAGTCGCCCACGGCTACGCCCATGCCATACATTGAGATTGCCAAACCCGCTTTGCGAGTTACGTCCGTGAAGGTTCCGTCGTGGTTGTTGTGATAAAGCTTCAGCGAAGATTGAGTTCCCGTGCGTCCGGGCCAGTTTTGCCCGTTCACTAACAGAATGTCGGGCCAGCCGTCATTGTCATAATCGATGAACGCACAACCCGGCCCCATGGTTTCAGGAAGATACTTTTTGCCGAACGCTCCGTTGTTATGAACAAAATGAATTCCGGCTGGGGCCGCAATGTCTGTAAAGCGAATTTGGCCAAATGCAGCGGACGCAAGCAAAGCGAACGCGAAGAGTAATTTTCGGACCATCAGCGCGTCCCTCCGGCCTCGACGGCCCTCACTGCGTGGGCACTACTCGCGGCAAAACTTGCGTGCTCGGGCTGCCCGGCTGCCAGACCATTTAGAGGGACTGACAGGTGTTCATGGATGGCCTGACGTTCATTGTTGTCTTCGGGGTGTGTCTGACGGTAGGGTCCGGTGATCGTCTGCGCCGACTCGTCCGCCTTGAAGCGTAAGTATCGCTGCTCATGCTCGCTGGCCATTTTCAGATCGCCCATTCCCCTGTAGCACAACATTAAATTGTAGTGTGCTTGAAGGTCTTCAGGATCGATCGCCAGCACAGAATGCAACACGCCGACTGCGTCAGCATACTTGCGTTGCAGGAACAATATCCGGCCCAGATCGTTGAGCGCCACCCGGTCGCGCGGATATTGGTCCAAAACCTGGTGAAGATGGCTGGCTGCGCCATCATAATCACCTTCGCTGCGCAGCACGCGAGCATAGAAATAATGCGATCTCGCCAGCTTGGGGTCCAGACTCAAGGCTGTTTCCAATACTGATCGAGCCCTCCGCATATCGCCTTCCTGCACTGCGCAACGTCCGATGTTGACCCAACCATCCGGATTCTTGGGAGCAATTTGCGTCACGCGTCCAAATGCAGCGGCGGCCCCGCGCAAATCACCTTGCAGAAACAAGCCAATGCCGTAGTCATTCCACCGCTGCCAGTCGTCAGTCTGCAAAACCTGCTGCGGCTTCGATGGCGGCGAGTTGCGACGCGCTACATCTAACGTCACTTCGTCCTCGGCGACGGCAACTACAGGCAGATCCGGAATCTGCGCGTGTTTGGCGGACACCCCATCCAGCGGCGCATCAAAAGTAAATTTTCGGTCGTCAAACTCGGGGCTCACAGAACTACCAGAACCATCCGGTTTTCCGGCGAAAGAAAACTGCGTGTTCCACCACGAAAATTTCCGGTAGCACAGGCGGGCGTGCAAAGTGATTTTGTTGCCAGCGTCTTCCGGAATATGTATTCGATAGTGAACGGTGTCGGCCGCGCCCGGTGGGATCAAATGCACATAGACAACGGCTCGCGTGGCCCACGCGTTGCGTTTATTGATTGGATTGCCATGTCCGTCAATTTGCAAGGACCGATAGAAATGCGCGCCTTTCTCGACCGGCCCTTTGCCATCATCTTCAATCATCCCGCTCCAAAAAATCGGGCGCCGCCGATCGTCCGTGGCTTTCAGTTCGAGCCACGTGTCATACGCGTCAACCGTGCCTCCAGGAAAGAAGTGCCCGACTGTCTTGGTGCGAACCACAACGTCAACCCGCACCGTGTCGCCTTGCCTTACCGAAGCTTGAACGCGGTTGAGGGGAGCGGTAATCGGGGCCTGCTCAGTTTCCGCAGCCGGAACGATCCTGGTCTCCGCTTCTTCTCCAACGGCAAAAGTTGTAGACAAATCGGCTTGCCCTGACACGCCGGACTTTGCTTCCGCCACTTCAGGAGAAAGAGCGAAAATATCCACGGTCAAATTCTGCTTCTTGAGAAAATCTTCGGTGATCTTAAGTTGTTCAGCGTCTTCATTCGCAGTTGGCACTGCGGTATTTGCTCCTGGAAAACGATGGGAATGAACAAATCCATTTGTGTTTCCGGAATCAGCCGACTGCGTCATCGGCATGTGACAGTCAGCGCATTGCGACGACTTTGCGGGATAATAAAACGACCGCGCTCCCTGACCTGAAACACCACTCGCTTGCCAATTGTCGTACTCATTGAAGCCACGCGTCCACCGATAATGATTCACGGGAGCGTCGAGATGAACCTTATGGCACGTGGAACAGAATTCCGCGGTTTGCGTCCGCATGAACGGCTTTAAGAAAACTCTGCGGTGCGGTTCTGGATTCAGGTTCACGAGGAAATCGTGAAGCGTGCGGACGATCGGATTCTTGCTGGCAGCAAGCTCATGCAGTTTGGGATATTCCAGATAAAAATCAGCCTGCCCCATCGTGCTTTTTACTTTTGAGATCGAATGGCACATCATGCAGCCAAGTCCGGCCTGGGCTGCCGGCGTATGCACGATTTGTTTGATCGGCGTGTTCATCTTGCCGCTGTAGAGCAACGCAGGGTCGTGGCAACCTGCGCACCATTTCGAAGGACCGGTGCCGACCGTGTCCTGCATGTACTCGACGCTCTTGCGGTACCACTGATTATTGAATGACGAAAAATGGTGGGCGGAACTCGACCACTGGCGGTAAATGTCTTTGTGACAGCGCTCGCACGAATCGGACTGCATAAAATATTCGCTGGGGATTTTTTGGCCACCGAGCACTTGCGCTGAACTGGGAAAGAACGGGCCGTTGGCACCGTCCCCTTCTTTGTTCATCGAGTCTGGCGGCATGGCTGGATTTTCGATCTGCGACCGCGACTGCCACCGTGAAACCCGAAGGTATCGCCCTCCTAATGCAATACACAAAACCAACGCGAGACTGGCGATCAGCGCGACGAGTCGTGGCAATCGCTGTTTGTTAGAGGCGGCGATCCGGTCCGCGAGGAGAATGGCGGCACCAACGAGGGACACCCAGATGTGCGCGTACAGCCAGTTCCACTCAGCTCGCGAGGTGCCAGTCTTCACAAGAATGACGCCAAGCGCAGCGCCCACACAGACAAGAAACCATCCTGCACGAGCCATTAGGCTTGATTTGCGCAGCAAGCGGACAATGCGGATCAGCAAAAGAATCGTGGCAATGATTCCTGCAACAACATGCAGCAGAACAACCCCGGCGTAGAAAACGTTGGCTTGGGGGACTGCGTAAAGGTATGCCGCGGACACGGCAAGAAACGACAGCAGTCCGAAGAGAATTCGGTTGATCGACCAACCAGAGTCGACGATTGTTTTGCTCATGGATTATGCGCGGCCCAACGTTTTGGAAGAATCAGTATAAAGCGGCCAGCGTGGTGATTGAAGCGAAAGCTTTAACCATCTTTGTCATCAAACTCAAAGCGTTGCGGACGCAGCCCGGTGCCGATTTCACTCTCGAGTTTCGCAGCCACGGACAGCGCCAACTCCTCTTCCCACGGCTTTCCGACGACTTGAACACCGATGGGCATTCCTTCGTTCGATTTTCCCGCTGGTATAACTACGGTCGGATTGCCCAACAGGTTGAACCACTCGCAGTAGCTCCACGCGTCGAGATAGTCGACTCTTTTTTCGTCGATCATCCAAGATCGCTCTCCGTGTTTAAAAGCAGGAATCGAAGCCACGGGGCAAAGCAAGATGGGAAACTTTTGCATCTGTGAGAAAACTTGAATGCGCAGCAGATCACGCTGCATCCAGGCGTTGAGCAGTGTGTCCGCGGAATGGCGCGGCGCGGCATCAACCCATCCCGAAAATTCCCGCAGAATCGGACTCAGTTCCGCTTCTTTACCTCGCACCAATGGGCCGAGCAACATTCCGCCAGCGACCCCAAACAATTGCCACCAGATGTCTCGCATCGCTTCGAGCCCCTCCGGACGGAACGGTTCGACCCGAAACCCGGCCCGGCGCAGGGCTTCAGCGGCATTGCGAATGCTCGTCCGTGTTTCTTCCGTCACTGGAGTTCGCCCGTCGTCTTCAAAATATCCAATTGCCGTGTTCTTGAGTTGCTTTTCGGTTGGCCAGCGTAGTGCGACCGGGGCGGCAGCAGGATCTCCATCGTCAGGCCCTTGCATGACTTCAAACAGCAGGCGAAGGTCTCCGATCGTACGCGCCATAGGTCCCACAACACCCAACATAGAGAATGGGCCGGCCGATTGCGGGAAATGTCCGGTCGAAGGGATCCGCCCCGGTGTGGGCTTCAAACCGCAAATTCCGCAGAAATGCGAAGGAACGCGAATCGACCCTCCGCCGTCGCTTCCCACCCCGCCCGCCGAAAGCCCCGCAGCAATTGCAGCCGCCTCGCCGCCGCTTGAGCCGCCAGCGGTACACGTCAAATCAAACGGGTTATTGGTTCTCCCGTATAAAAGGTTATCGGTTTCCCATGCCATCAGTAGTTCCGGCGTATTTGTGACTCCAATGACGATAGCGCCCGCTTTTCGCAATCGCTGGACCAGCGGCGCATCCTTTCGCCCCACAACGCCGCGGCGCAAGGCGCTGCCAGATTCCCACGGCATCCCTTTCACTTCAATTGCGCTCTTGATACTGATTGGCACGCCGTGCAGGGGACCGAGTTCTTGACCATCCTCGCATCGTTTCTCAGCGTCTCGCGCCGCTTCGAGAGCATCGTCAGCCGCGATTTTAACGAACGCGTTGAGCTGGGGGTTGAGGCTTTTTATCCGCTTTAAGTGCGCTTCCACTAAGTCAACCGGCGATAATTCGCGGCGCCGAATCCGCGCTGCCATCTCCGTTGCAGTGAGTTGGGTAAGTTCCGTCATTATGGTTTTAGAACACGGGAGTTTAGCATGCCGCTCGCAATCCAATTGTGATTCGCTGAGTTAAAATCGCTCCTATTGAAGTTTCGATCAAACCAAATTGAAACATGCATTCTGGAGAAATTACATGGACCATACCCCAAAATTCCTAAAGCTTGTGCAAGACGCGAAAAGCAAGATAAAGGAAACTTCTGTGGATGAAATTAAGCAAAAGCTTGATCGAGGGGACAAGTTTGCCTTGATCGATGTTAGGGAAGAAAGCGAATTTGCGGCCGACCACCTTCCCTCCGCTATGCATTTGGGTAAAGGAATCATCGAACGAGATATTGAAACCCGCATTCCTGATCCCAACGATGCCATTGTGCTGTACTGCGGGGGTGGGTTTCGCTCCGCTTTGGCCGCCGACAATCTGCGGAGGATGGGCTATACGAATGTGCTCTCAATGGATGGCGGAATTCGAGTGTGGCGCGAGAAGAATTTCCCTCTGGTCAAAGACTAGTCCGCTAGAAATCGTGTGGCCGCAAATCACAAAGTACCTTCGTAACTTGATGGAAGTGACCGCATCCGTGAACATGGTTCCGTCGGGTGCGATTACTGACCGTAAAAAGTCCTGCCCGCGCACTTCGAAAATCGAGTTTGTGACAGCTAGGTACATGGAAAAAGAAAAACTTACGTCCGGAACCACAGCCGCAACGGCTGCAGCGCGGGCTCCAAATCGGTCGGTTGAATACGTTCTTGAACAGGCAGCCAGTCCTGATAAATTCTGCGTCGCGCTGGCAAAACTGTTCGGCGTAAGGCCGACAGAAGTCGCCCTGCTTCGGCTGGAAAAGTCTCTGCTTCGATTCTTGTACCCTGACGAATTGAAGACTGCGGGCGCAATTCCTGTTTCCAGTTCGTCCGCCATTGCAGCACACACTGCGACCACGCGGAAAATCGAAATCTTCAATAGTTTCGCCAAGGTCAAACACGCAAGCATTTTCGAGACCGTCAAGCTCGCCGACAAAAACAACCAGGAACATCAGTCGATCGAAGTTCAGACTGAACAGCCCAGCATCCAGAAATTGATGTCCGCTCCTATCATGAACCCTCAGCAACGTGCCATTGGCGTGCTGCAAGTCTGCCGAAAAGGGTTCAGCGCAACCTCCGCGGGTCCGGATTTCATCGACGCCGATCTAAAGCAGCTCAGATTGGCTTCAGAGATTGCGGCTAAAAAAGATTTCATGAATTCTGGGACTAAGCTTTAGCGCTTTCTGCCTAGGGACTCACCTATTTCTACATAGCAACAATTTTTTTCTTTTCCGGCATCAGAATCCGCCACTTACCTTTGCCAACTTTCCCGGGCTCCTTACCTAGGAACTTGGCCGCGAGCCGCCCATCCCATGGGAACTGGGCGTGAGGTAAGGGTTCAGACCTTACCCACCCCGAATTCAACCCCCGCAAGGATTTTTCTGCTGAGTGGCAAAATCGAGATCAATTCTGTGCTAATCTCCCTAACCATGCCGGAAACGAAGCCAGAGCGTCGCAATAACAATCGAGTGCCGACGCAGGCTCCGGTAACGGTTCATTCCAAGGACGGGCGGATCCAGACCACAGGAATTGCTCGTGACCTTAGCGACAGCGGCATTTTCTTCTACACTTCGGAAGAAATTCTGCCGGGAAACGAACTCGAAATGGTGCTGCTTCTGCCGGCAGAATTGACCCAGGGAGAGAAGCGCTGGGTTTGCTGTCAGGCATCAGTGGTGCGGGTGGAAAAAGGAACGGAACCCGGCAAGTTTGGGCTGGCGGCAAGCATTACGAACATGCAGGCCTTGCCCGAAATAGCAGGGTAGGACAAATTTACCGGGACGATGAAGCAATTTCCGATGGAAAGCGCGACGGGTGTGCACTTTGGAGCCTAACCGGCGGCTAGAATCGTAGATACTGGGACGGAATTGAAGTGAACAGTGTGGCAGGCCGATTGCAGCATGAGGATGAGTTTCTCGCCTGGGATTAGGAACTGCACAACATGATAGACAAACTTTGGAGCGGCGTTCTGCGGGTGCAGACCCCCCTGGGTCCGCGTTACTTCCGGCCTTCACTCCTTCAACGCGTCTATTTATTGTGGATCTTCCGTAATTTCCCCACCCTCCCGGTCAAAGTTTTGCGGCCTGCACAGCTTCGTTTCGTCGAGCGTCTTCTCAATCAGCACGGATTTGTTTCGCAAATCTCCGGCTTTGACGACATGCCAGTTTTGGGGACGCTGGAGCAGCGCCCGCCAGCAGAAATCAAACCAACCAAGGGTTCCGCCGCAGATCGCCGCTCCCCATTTGCCACCGATGAAAGTGGTTCCTGAACGACTGCGATCCGCGGTCGGATTTACCAAAACCGAGCGTAAGCAGTTACTGCTGAGGTGGCGGAGCCTGGTTCGTCGGCGGGGCGCCATTTGCATCCGGAGGAGGAGCACCTTCCTGACCGCCCGGTCCCCTTTGCATGTGTCCACACGGATTGCCGCCCATCCGCCCGTGACGCCGTTGATCCATGCATGATTGAAGAGCATCGGCCTGCTGCTCGGTAACCAGCCCACGAATCTGTGTGCGCTCCTGTTCGTGAAGCTGCTTCACCTGATCTTGTTTTTGGGCGCCCGACAACGATGAATCGTTACAGACTGACATCACTTGCGAGCGCGTGTTTTGCATGATCTGCCGTCCCTGTTGAGCGACCGACGGCGAGACGCCCGCCTGCATCCAGCAGCCGCCTCGTCGACCGTAATTTGCTCGAGGAGCGGGAGCCGAATCGCCAGTGGATGGCGGAGGAGGAGCCGAGGAATTGTCCTGCGCGATTGCGCCCATGGCAGCAATTGCGAGCGACATTCCAAGCAGAACTCTACAGCTAGTCTTCGCTTGATTGGATAGTGTCATAAGGTTAACCTCTTCGTGAAAAAACCCTTGTAAATTGGCAAAGTTGTGCGCAAAACCAGAGATCGAGAGAACTTTACACGATTGCCGATCGGCTTGGATTCGTTCGCGCTGCAACTTGCTGACTTCCTTCATCGCAAGATACACTAGCTGCAGACCACGTCTGCCAAGAAATTCTAGAAGGTCTGCAGCAGTTCCAGAACAATTTCCGTGAGTTTGTCGGGCGCGTAGCTCAATTGGCAGAGCAACTGACTCTTAATCAGTAGGTTGTAGGTTCGATTCCTACCGCGCTCACCATCTTTTCCGCGCTCATCGATCGTTTTGGATTTGGCTGTTTTTGTACGCCGAAGCGGCGCTCCCAAACAAAATGAGTTCAGAATGATCCCATTCAGCGGGTCGTAGCGTTGGACATTCGCGTCCGCTTGTCACGGCGCGCTCGCGCCGCTGACAGCGCCCGACGGGCTGTAGCCAGGTGCTCCTTGATAATGGCTGCGAAGTATATCGCGGACGGGCGCGTAGTACGCGGCCACAATCAGTACGACCGCGATCGTGACCCAAGGCGTGAAGTTGCGGACTGACGCGACCTTCTCATCGTGGTAAGCCTCGCTCACGGGAATAACAAAAGGCGGCGCATTCTTAACTGGCGCTGTGAGCAGGCTGCGGACGAGCACGATGAAGTAGAGAAGGATCGCAAAACCCATTATGACCCCGCCGATTGCGCCGATATGGGTGGTTATCCACCAATCGGGCCGGTAACTGGGCGAAGCCGGGTTCAAATACGTCAGGCCAAGATTGGTCCGCCGGGGTTCGCCCCGCAACCCACCCATGAAAAGCCCAGTCGAAAATGTGAAGGTTCCCACAGTCCATAGATATGGAACGGCGAGCGCGGTGGAAACATCGGCTACCGGCTTTTTCAATAGGCCAGTAATCAGGAACAAACTCATCCCCAGAATGCCGAGAAAAACCGGACCACCCACCGTCAGATGGAAGTGCGCCGGAAGCCATGCGGTGTTGTGGATTGTGCTGTTCATGTTGTAAGAAGCGTTGATGATCCCGGTAACGCCGCCAAAAAGGAAGATCACCAGACCGCAGAACAGATAAGGGAACAACCAGTTTTCACGATCAAAATATGGCAGTTCTTTCCACCAACCGAAGAGTCCTGAGCCTCCGCGTTCGCGCGCTCCGTGTTCCAGTGAAGCGGCAAGTGTGAAAGCCGTCAGCATGCTCGGAATCGCGACCAAGAGCGTAAGAACTGTTTGCACCCCTTTCCAGGTCGAAGAAATCCCGGGATCCGCGAATTGGTGATGCAGCCCAATCGGGCATGAAAGCACAATAAAGGCCATGAACGTCATTCGTCCCGCGAAGTCGCTGAACAGTTTTCCGCCAGCCAGGCGTGGCATCACCGTGTAATAAAGAACATAAATTGGCAGGAGCCAGAAGTAGACGAGTGGATGTCCAAAGAACCAGAACAACGTTCGACTGAGGACCACGTTCACCCCCGGAGTCCAGCCCAGCGACCACGGCAACAACATCACCAAGACTTCGTAGGCAACCGGAAGGGTTGCCATTTGCCAAATAATGAAGGTTGCAAACATGCCGACAACCGCTAGCGGCGTCTTTTTGCCAACATTATTTTTGCGCCATTGGAGATAGACAGGAATCCAGGTGAACAAGGCAATCCACGAGCCCACGATGAACAACGCAAGACCCAGATAGAAAATGGGATGAGCTTTGAGCGGAGGGTAAAACGTATAGAGAACCGTCGCTTTGCCGGTAAAGATCATCGCCGCTGCCATCACCGCCCCCAAAACCATTAAAGCCAGCGAGGATCCCGCTCCAAATATGGATAGCGGAGAATCCAGTTCCTGGCTGACCAGCGCGTGGCCAAGAGCGACGGCGAACATCGTGGTCAACACGATGGCATTGATAACGCCATGTCCGGTGAGGCCCTGGTAGTAATCGATGCCCGCGAACGAGGTCGCTCGAATCGTCCCGGCACGGTAGAGCACTTGCAGCACGCCGTGGTACGCGCCAAAAACGAGCATTGCCAGCGGCAGCAAAAGCTCGATCAGAATAATCGTTCGTAACGACTTCTGCATTTCGTAATTCATCGCGCTTCCTCGCTTGATGCGTGCGTCGAATCGACATCGGGCAAGCCTTCGGCGGAAATATCGCTTGCATGATCGCTCACTTCTATGGTCGCGCTCATGTTCTGGTGGGCAGTACCGCAGTATTCATGGCAGACGATCTGATACACCCCCGGCTTCGAGAAGTGAACACGGCCGGTGGTGAGAACGAACGGCAGCGCCATCAAATTAACACCGGTTCCGACGATCTGGAATCCGTGAGTGACATCTTTGCTGGTTACCGCAACATTAACGGTGGAACCAACCGGGACGATGACTTTCGAGGGCTCAAAGCGCCACATGCGGGCAAGGAAGCGCACTTCGTAATTCTTACCGTCATGTTTCAGGATTGCGCCATTTTTGAACACGGCCATGTTCGGCATGCTTGATGGCATGCTGCCGCCCATTCCGAATACGGAGTAGGCGATTAGCCCGACGATGGCGAGGGTGAAGAGAGTCGCCGCCCATAGGACGCGCTTTTCGATTGGACTTACCCGATCGTGGTGAGGAAGTGCAGGAGATGCCATGGATTTTTCCTTGACCGCCTACGGAGTCATTTGCCGATAAATCATGAGCCAATACATTGCCAACCAAATCAACCCAAAGGAAAGGAGCATCAATGCAAAAAACGCAACAGCTCCCTTGGGAACAAATTGCTCATCCCGTTCAATCTTCGCCATGCAGTGTCGCCCTCTATTTGGATTGCGGCCCCATTCTAGAGCAGGACCTTGGAAACTGGATGTGACCGGAATCACAATCCTGGAAGACCTGCATCCTCGCTTCGAATCTCGACCCAATTGATTGCGCCCTTCAACTGTGCGGGTCTACCCAGGGGGAAGCCTGACTACCCTTCCATCCGTTTTGGCATCCAATGCGGCTGCCCGACCCATTGACTAACCAAGAAAACGGAGAACCACATCGAATGTCCGACAAACGAATTTGGATTGCCATCCTAAGCGTTGCCGCTATGACCACCGCAGCCTGCAACAACGGGAGCAACACCGACGTCAGCTACAAAGCTGCGATCAATGACCACTACAAAGCGCTGCCTTCATGCCTGTGGTCTGAGGCAAAGAAATTTCCAGTCCAGGCGGCAACTTCAGACGACGCGAAGACTCAGGGTTACGACGCGCTCACCCAGGAGGGCCTGCTGACGCGCACAACGGCTGAGAAGAAAGTGTTGATTATCGCGTCCAAACAAGTGAATAACTACGACCTGTCTGACAAAGGCCGCACTTCCTGGACGCCGGACACTTCCCAGCCGGGTTACGGCAATTTCTGCTACGGAAATCGCCAGGTCACGTCGATCGATAACTCGACCGTCGGTACAAACGGCGCTGGCGCTAAAACGGTCACCGTCACCTACCATTATCAGATCGCGAATGTCGCTTCGTGGGCCAATTCTCAGGAGATGAAGACGGCGTATCCCGACATGGCAGCCGCGCTGAATTCAACTCCTTCTGACACTGCTACTCTGGTGATGACCGGCGATCGATGGGAGTTCTCAAAGTAGCGTATGTGGCATCGCGCTGAGTCGGCGGAGATGCGGAGCAGGAATTACTCCTGCTCCGCGCTCCCGCAGTCAGCTATTTGTGACAAGCCGAGCCTAGACCGCTCTTGCAGTGCGCATGAAAAACATGGCGCGCCACCAGATATCCGAACGCGCTACCGACAACCGCGTCAGAGGGAAAATGCTGCGCGCTGGTGAAGCGGGTCACCGACACCGCCGTCGCCGTTCCGTAAGCCAGCCACTCGACCCACGGCTTCGGATACTCGTGCGCGATCGTCGTTGCAGCCGCCCAAGTAAAAACAGCGTGGCCTGAGGGGAATGAGTTATCCAAGCCGCTAGTCTGAAAAAAATGTCCTTTACCAGAATCTTGCAAAGGCCGATTGCGCTCGGTGATGAGCTGTGCGACAGCGTAGAGAATTCCACTGTCCACTATGGACTCGCCGGCAAGCACGCCGGTTTCCCGGGCGTGGGGGTTATCTCGCGCCAAACCGTCGACAAGCAGAGCAGACGCAGATCCCACTGTCACGACCAATCCGGCATTTGAGATGTCGGAACTGACGTTGGACGGATTTCTCGACAGCTGCCCGGAAGCGTGTTTATCTGTAGCGATCAAGACGGCGGTCACCGCTGACAAACCGAGAGTCCATTTCAAGTTGGCAACCTTGAAAGGAGACGAATAAATGTCTACCTGATCATGAACGCCGCGTCGGACCCAGTACCCTGCTCCGCCTGAAGCTTGGCCAGAGGAGGGCTTGGCCTCGTGAGAACCAGAGTCATCAGTCACGTACAAGCTGCTTGAAGGCGCATCGGGAAGTGCAGACAAAGAAGTCTGCGCGAATCCTACACCAGTCAACAAGGCCGAAATGGAAATAACGTGAGCGAGGCTAAATTTTAGCGACAAATTGAACTCGCTTTAGGAAATTGAAATGGGAGTATTTTGGGAGACAAGGTGATTCGATAGAATCCTAGACTGAAAGGTTGCTTAGACGTTTTCTCTGACTCAACTGGCGCTAAACGCTTATGCTGGTTCGAATCTCAGCTGCGGCGCGTTCTCCACTAGCAATCGCGCCGTGGACCGTGCCATTATGACCGCCAGTATCGGTGGCCTCGCCTGCGAAAAAGAGGGTGTTTCCCACCGGAGATGCCAGCGCTGCATGCGCTCCGTCGGCCCCGACCTTGCCGTAGCTATAAGCTCCTCGAGAGAAAGGATCGGCCTGCCAGTCGTGCATGTACAACTCTTCAAACTGGTCGTTTAGTGCCGCCTCGCTCACACTGAGCGCCTGGCCCAAGCCGGCCAGAGCCTGCCTGGTGACGGCGTCTTTAGATTGCCCCCGAAGGCGCTCAGCGGAGCGGAACGGTGCCCAAGCCGTGAGAATTGGCGATTCAACCGGCGAGGTCGTCCACCAGGTCGGGAACAGATCGTCCTCGGAAAACAGAAAGCTCAAGTTCTTCAAGTTTTCTCCGCTATCGTTAGAAATCTCCGTCCAGAAGCGCTCGCGAAATCGGAGAACCAACCGCAGGACCTTCCCCATCTCCAGCTTCGCGATAGCATCCAGCTTCTTGCGCGGTAGCATTGGCGAGAACTCGATTGCCCCCAGCTCTCCATTAGCCGTCTTGAGAACGCCGACAGGCACGGTGACCAGAACCTTGGATGCAGTCATTGTTGACGAACCACCGCCGCTCCGAATCCCCAACTCCACGTGATTTGGCGTCCATTGAAGGTGTTCGACAGTGGTTTCAGTACGAATCTGAACGCCTGCTTTTTCAAGTCGCGCTCGAAATAAGTCGACGAACTCAACGTAACCATTCCCCAGCCGGAACGCGCGGTCACCCTCAATCTGCGCCTCGGCGTCCCGGTCCTTCACCAGCCAATGAACTCCAACCAAATTTGGATCGGCGGCATGGAAGCCAGTGATGTAGCGCAGCGCCTTCTGTTTCGCTTCTGCTAATTCCGCCTCAGGGTGGCATCGCTCGAGAAAATCCAGAAACGATTCGTCAGGCCCCGACGAATCCATTTTGTTCATGATGGCTTCGACTTGTGGGAAGAAACTGCACCGCTCCAGCATCCCTGCCCGCACGCACCAATTGCCGCCATCGACTTCAACCGTCTTCAGACCAGCATCGTTCACGCGCTCCCATATTTCCGGGGGGCACCCATGGATGAACTCCGCACCCAACTCAATCGGCGCCACCAAGGCGGGATCAGGCTGCGTGTACACCCGGCCGCCAATGCGATCGCGCGCCTCGACAATTTCCACCGAAATGCCTGCTTCCACCAGTTTGACGGCTGCGGAAAGCCCCGCCATTCCAGCGCCCACCACAATTACAGAAGGATTTGCGGCCATACTGCATTATGCCGCACAGGAAAGAAGAATCAACGCAGACGGATCAGTACCGGTCGGCGAGCAGCGGCTCGCGCCATCTACTTCGCTAACCCACTTCCACAGCGTTGATTTTTATTGCTACGCGCAAAGCGAGATCGTCTTTTCTGAACGCGAATCTGTCCCGGTCTCCGGACGGCAGCATTGCGACTACGTCGTCGAAGTTGGGGATCGGCGCGGACCCCGTCGCGGCAAAGCCCAGGGCGTCGGACATCAAGCAACTGAACCGAATAATGCGCAACGCGTCCATGCGCGCGCATTGATCTGGGACATGATGGCCAGACACCAAATCAGCGAATTCCTTGGGTAGCCGCCAGGCTTCAACCAGCATTCGGCCCGCCTGGCAGTGGTCGAGCGAAAAGAGTTTTCGTTCCTGCTCAAGGAGCTCGGCAGGCGTGCCTTGGCCGTTTTTTAAGAACTCGGAGTACTCTTCAGGTGCAGGAACCATCAGGGCCAAACGGCCGATGTCGTGCATAATTCCGGCCGTGTAAGCCAACCCTGTATCTTGCATGGCGGCGATGCTGACTTGTTCGGCGATCAAAGCGCAAGCCAAACTGTGACGCCAGCACGAACGCAGTGCTGGAATGGTCTGCCAATTGCGCGTGTAGGCCCGCATGCCGGCGGTGACCGCCAGAGCTCTCAAGCGCTCCAACCCTAGCAGGCTTGTGGCCTGCAAAACGCTGCGGACGGTTTCACGAAATCCGCACAAAGGCGAGTTCGCAATCGTAAGTACTTCAGCCGAAAAGGCGGGATCGCTCCCGATCATTTCACACAGGGTTCCCATGTGAATTTCGGGCATAGCTATCGATTGCAGTATTTTTAATGCGACGGCAGGAAACGGGGGAAGATTGGAAAGCGCGATTTTTCCCGTTCCAGCGCTAGCTGGCGAAGCTCCCAACTCATCACCTCGAACAAAGTCCACACCCGTGGGGTATTCCTCTAATCATCGGCAGGTGAAGTTTCGAGTTGAATTCGTCTGCTTTTCGGTAAACTTAGAAAGGTTAGTCCCATTCGGGGAAACGGAGCCACTATTTCCGAAAGCGAACGCCGCAACCACGCCCGTGCCAAACTCAGAGTGCCGGTGGAGATTTTTACCGAAGGCAATCCAGTGAGCGCGCGAGGCAACACTTCCGATCTCAGCATCGGTGGTTTCTACATCGAAACGATGTTTACTATGACGGCGGGAGCGTTCATCGAGGTCTCGTTGTTTCTCAACGACGAAGTAATCATCGCGTCGGCGATTGTCGCGACTTGCGATCCGCTTGTCGGCAACGGGATTAGCTTCACAAAAATGTTGCCCGACGATCAGCAGACGCTGAGTGAATACATAGCCGCGCACGAGAGTTTGACCACAGATGGGGTACCGGAAACCGCGGAACTGGACCACAAGACCGACGAACTTTTGGAACCATGACTTAGCTGGATGTCACGGTAATCATCAGACTGAGTTGGTGCGCGGCCGTGTTGCCGCCATTCGTTCCAGCCGTTCCTGTCCCGTCGACGGTAAAGGTTTGTGTGCCAGCCGGGGTTGGCGTTGTAGAAGTGGAACCGTTGCCTCCGCAACCGGAAAGGAACACAAGAAGCGCGAGGGCAGTAAACGCTCCGATTGCTTTCAGTCGAGATCGCCGCACGCCGCGTGATCCGAAGATTCCCAGCACGATCGCAAACATCCCGAGAATGTTATCGCCCTTTCGGAGCTTGCCCGGATGACGATCCCTCGTAGGGGATGACAGCAATGCGGAAGTTTTTGTACCGGTTGTGGCTACAGTCAGAACAGAGGTGATCGCGTTGTTGGTGTTGTTCGGAGTCACCGACTCTGGGGCGAAGCTGCACGTAACGCCAACAGCCAGTCCGGCGCACGAAAATGTAACCGTGCCGTTGTAACCGTTCGTAGGAGTGACGGTAAGGGTGAAGTTCACCGAAGACCCCGCCACTACGCTCTGTGTCGTTAAATTTGACGTGAAATCGTAGTCGGATGAGGCCGCAGGAACAATGACCTCGTTCAGCGCCGGCGAAGTGGACGGCGAGTAATTGCTGTCGCCGCTGTAAGCTGCGGTAATGCTATGGGTCGCGGCTGACAAGCTGGATGTGGTAAACATGGCGGACCCATTGGCGTTCAATTGGACGGGAGAATAGAGTGCTGTTCCCGAATCTGAAAAGACTACTGAACCCGTGGGCGTCGGCGAACCTGCGACCGTGGCCGTAAAAGTAACCGACTGCTGCGCGATTCCAGGGTTGATGGACGACGTAAGCGTGACCGATGAAGCGCTCTGGAAAGCCTGACTGGGACGGGCGCATATTGCCAGCACAGCTAGGACGCCAATCCTCCAGCAGTGCCGGACGATCGCTATGTATCCGGCTCCGCTCCTATGCATGGACGGTTTGATACTCCTCATAGACTCCCTGGAAGTCCGTGATTTTATTGTCGGATTCAAAATGCCAGATGCGTGTCGCGACTTCGTCGATCAGGTCGTGATCGTGTGTCACCAGTAAAACAGTTCCGGGAAAACGCTGCAATGCAATATTGAGAGCATTGATGGATTCCAGGTCAAGATGGTTCGTAGGCTCGTCGAATACCAGAACATTCGGTTTTTGCAGCATGAGCTTGCAGAAGACCAACCGCGCAGCTTCGCCGCCCGAAAGTACATTAGTAGATTTTGTGGCTTCGTCGCGCTGAAACAACATCATCCCCAATAGACCGCGAATTTCCTCATTCGACGCCGATGGATCCCACTGGTGTAACCATTCCAGCGCGGTCGTGCCTTTTTCGATCAGGCTGCGATGATCTTGAGGGAAATATCCGACTAACGCCTCATGACCCCAAACAACCTTGCCGTCGTCAATAAATTTCCCATCGTAGCCGCTGGTCTGGCGAAGTTCGGCTTCGGGTGTGGTCGGCGAGTTCGCCAGGAGCGCGTTCAGCAGAGTGGTTTTTCCTGCACCGTTACGGCCAATGAGCGCGATCCTCTCCCCGCGCGTGATGCTGGCGGTAAAATTCCGCACGACCTCTTTGTCGCCGTAAGACTTCTCAACGCCGTGCAATTCGAGGATGTGCTTGCCCGACGGGCGCTTCATATCAAACTTGATGAATGGGCGTTGGATATTTGACCGGGCGAGCTCAGTGACTTGTAAACGCTCGACTTCCTTGCGCCGGGACTGCACCTGGCTGGACCGGGTGCCGGCCGAGAATCGCGCGATGAATTCGTTCAACTGCGAAATTTTTTTCTCGCGCTGCGCGTTTTGGGATTCGATCTGCGAACGAATCTGCGTCTTCGCCACCACCATATCGTCGTAAGTCCCGGTGTAAGTGATGATGGTTTCGTAGTCGATGTCCGCAATATGCGTGCACACGCTATTCAAAAAATGACGGTCGTGCGAGATCGCCATCAGCACGCCATCGTAATTATTCATGAATCCCTGTAGCCAATGGATCGAATCCAAATCGAGGTAGTTGGTCGGTTCGTCCAAGAGCAGGGCTTGCGGGTGGCCGAACAGCGCTTGCGCCAGCAGGACTCGAACTTTTTGTCCGCCTTGCAACTCGCTCATTTTGCGTTGATGGACTTCGTCAGGAATGTCGAGGCCTTGCAGCAAGATCGCGGCGTCCGTTTCCGCCGTGTATCCATCTTCCTCGCCGACTATGCCTTCAAGTTCGCCCAGCTTCATCCCGTCTTCGTCGGTCATTTCAGGCTTTTCGTAAATCGCGTCGCGCTCCTGCAGCGCAGCCCATAAGCGCTTATTGCCCATCATTACCGTATCGATAACTTTGAATTCGTCAAAGGCAAATTGATCTTGGCTCAAGACGCCAAGTTTGCGGGGACGAACGACTGTCCCCTTCTGCGGATCCAGTTCTCCGCTCAGCAACTTCATGAACGTGGATTTGCCCGCCCCGTTAGGGCCGGTGAGGCCGTAGCGTCGACCTGGCGTGAAAGAGGTCGAAACCTCTTCAAATAAAACTTTTGCGCCGTAGCGCATGGAAATATTGCTGACTGAAAGCATGATTTTTGCTGTAAAACTGCGAGGAAATTCCGCGAAAAACGGTGCGCAGCCGGAATATTAAGGATATCACGGTCGTAAGGCCGAACGACCTCTTTAGGGACGCGACCCTACATTGCGCACGAGCGTTTGATTTAATCTAAAGGTAGTTACTCGTCGTCCGGCCGCGCTGGCGGTTCATCCTCGGGATGACCAAATTCTCCGTGGGTATGCACTGGCCGCTCCGGGTGGTCAGCCGCTTGCTCGACGCCCATTAGAGTCTCCGCTTCGAGGGTCTGCTCCGATTCCGCAAGCTCGACAACGCTTTCGTCGGCGCCGTCTTCAACCGACGACAGCCCCTGCATGTCTCCGGACTGACCCGCGCTTTCAGGTCCCACTTGACCGGGGTCGTTTCCCAGGTCATCGAGTTGCGCTTCGTCTCCGAATTGATTACGGCGATTCGCTTTCATGTTTCTTCTCCTGAAATTTGGATGCAAAATGCCGGTTCGGCGCTTTCCATCTGTTAACCCAATTTTGCTTCCAATTCCGCCCAACGTGAATACATGTCGTCGAGCGACTCTTGCGCCTGATCCAGCTCGGCTTGAGCAGCGATAAGTTTGGCAGAATCGCTTGCAATAGAAGTGTCTTCAAGGAAGTGCCGCTTTTTATCGCGCAGCCCTTCAGCTTCGGCGATACGCGCCTCAATCGTGGCGTATTCTCTCGCTTCAAGATAAGACAACTTCTTCTTCGACGCGGCAGCCGGAACACTCGCCGCATTTCCGTTGGGTGAAATTGCCTTGACTGGCAGCTTTCTAGTGCCCTGCCAATCTTCCCATTGCGAATAGTCGGCAAAAGTTTCCGCAGAGCCTTCCCCGTCAAGCCCAAGGACGATCGTCGAAACGCGATCCAGTAGATAACGGTCGTGCGTGACCAATACCAGAGCTCCACTGTATTCGAGCAAGCTTTCCTCGAGAATTTCCAGGGTCGGAATGTCGAGATCGTTCGTCGGCTCGTCCAGCAGCAAAACATCGGCGGGCTGGAGCATCAGTTGGGCAATCAGTACGCGCGCCCTCTCGCCACCAGAAAGCCGGCTAACCGGCTGGTTGAGCTGCTCGCTGGTGAACAAGAAGCGGTCCGCCCAGGACGCCACATGAACGACTCGATCCTGATAGATCACGGCGTCGCTGTCCGGAGCAAGCGCTCGCCTCAGCGTCTGGTCGCCATCCAGTTCGCGGTTCTGGTCGAAGTAGACTACGCGCAGGTTCGGAGCCTGGTTGATGACCCCGGTATCAGGGCTGTATTCCCCACGCAACAGTCGCAATAGACTGGTCTTGCCACTTCCGTTTGGGCCCACCAGACCCACGCGAATGCCCGCGGTGACCGCAAAGCTGAGATTCTTGAAGAGTCGCCGCCCTCCAAGCTCAAAGCCAACGTGCTCGATTTCTATCAGACGCTTGGTTTGCCGATCCGTAGCAGAGAAGTCGATTTTTGCGCTGGCCGCTCGGCTCCGAGTCTTTACATCGGCCAGTTCTCCGATCAATTGATTGGCGTTATCGATCCGCGCCTTTGCCTTCGTCGCTCTCGCCTTGGGACCGCGTCGTAACCATGCAATTTCCGTGCGGACACGATTCTCAAGCGCGTCTTGATGTTTGGCTTGGGCAGCGAGATATTCGCTCTTGCGCTCAAGGAATTTGCTGTAATTCCCTCTTACCCGCAGTAGCCCGTCAGGATAAGCTTTGTTCAGCTCCGCCATCTCGGTGGCAATGCTCTCCAGAAAATACCGGTCATGGCTGACCACCACGCAAGCGAAGGACGCACCACGTAAAACTTCTTCCAGCCACTCGATTCCCGCGAGATCGAGATGGTTGGTCGGCTCATCGAGCAACAGCACATCCGGGCTCTGCACCAGCGCTTCCACGAGTGCCAGCCGTTTGCGCCAGCCTCCGGAAAGCGCTGACGCTTCGACCTCCATATCCTCAAAACCAGCGCGGCCCAGTATTTCCGCCGACCGCAATCCGCGTTCCTCTTCCGGTATGGAAATGCTGTCGAGCGCCGCGTGGATCACCGATTTCACAGTGGCTCCACTGGCAAACTGCGAATCCTGAATCACGTACAACAATCGCGCACGCTTGCGGATCGCCACGTCGCCGCTATCGGCGTTCACCTCTCCAGCCAAAATTTTCAGCAGGGTAGATTTGCCGGCACCGTTCGGGCCGATCAGTCCAATGCGCTCACCCTCGGAGACTGTGAAAGCTATGTCTTCAAAGAGAGGGTAGGCGCCGAAGGCCTTTGACAGGCCTTGTGCATTTAAGATGGGCGGCAAGGTAGGACAAACTCCTAGGCAGACGTGAGTTCAGATTATCAGGACAGCCGATTTTGAGGATGGACGCTACTTGTTTCCGGCAACGTCAATGCGAGTTTCAGCGCGTTTCAAAGCGTTCTCTTCCGCCGGATAATCGACGTCAGGATTATTGCTGGCCAGCGCTTGCTCGGCTTTGCGTTTAGCTTCCTGGGCGCGCGTTACGTCAATCTCAGAAGCTTTTTCCGCAGTCTCCGCGAGAATCGTCACTTTATCGGGCAGCACCTCGGCAAATCCCCAGGCCACAGCCAGACGATGCAGTTCGCTCCCCTTACGGTAAGTGATTTCGCCGACAGCCAACTCAGTAATCAGCGGGGCATGCCCCGGCAGAATGCCGAGATATCCGTTCTTGCCGGGGATCTGCATTTCTTCCGCGTCGTCGCGGACGACGCACCTTCTCCGGGGTGACGATCTCGAGTTGGAAAGTATCGGCCATGTTGTCGTTGGTCGTTAGTCGTTGGTCGTTAGTCGTTTGCTAAAGCCGGTCGTGGCATCTGCGCCAGCGTCCAACGACTACCGACCAACGACAGTTCCTACGCTGCCGTCTTCATCTTCTCCGCGGCTTCCAGCACTTCTTCAATCGTGCCCTTCATGTAAAAAGCCTGCTCGGGAATATCGTCGTACTTGCCTTCGATAATTTCCTTGAAGCCTTTGACCGTGTCTGCGATCTTCACGATAGCGTCCCGGCGCGCCGGTGAACTGTTCGGCCACATGGAACGGCTGCGACAGGAAGCGCTGAACTTTTCGCGCGCGCGCCACCGTGAGCTTCTGATCTTCGCTCAGCTCGTCGATGCCCAGAATCGCGATGATGTCCTGCAAATCTTTATAAGTCTGCAGCGTTTTCTTCACCGACTGCGCCACGTCGTAATGTTCCTGGCCGACGATGCGCGGATCGAGAATGCGCGAGGTCGAAGCCAGCGGATCGACAGCGGGATAAATTCCAATCTCAGTCAACGCGCGCGAAAGCACGGTGGTTGCGTCCAGGTGAGCGAAGGTCGTTGCCGGCGCGGGATCGGTCAAATCGTCGGCGGGAACGTAAATCGCCTGCACCGAAGTGACCGAACCTTTCTTCGTCGACGTGATGCGCTCCTGCAGTTCGCCCATTTCCGTCGCCAGGTTCGGTTGATAACCGACGGCGCTAGGCATGCGGCCCAGCAGCGCCGAAACTTCCGAACCCGCCTGCGTGAAGCGGAAAATGTTGTCGATGAACAGCAGCGTGTCTGCGCCTTCGGCATCGCGGAAATATTCCGCGACGGTCAGCCCGGTCAGCGCCACGCGCAAGCGCGCCCCGGGAGGCTCCGTCATCTGTCCATAAATCAGCGCGGCCTTCGAGTGCTCCGGATCGCCCGGCTTGATCACGCCGGACTCCGTCATTTCCAGCCAGAGATCGTTGCCTTCACGCGTGCGCTCGCCCACGCCGGCAAACACCGAATATCCGCCGTGCTGTTTGGCGACGTTGTTGATCAGTTCCATGATGACGACGGTCTTGCCCACGCCCGCGCCGCCGAACAATCCGATCTTGCCGCCCTTCAAAAATGGCTGAATCAGATCGATAACTTTCACGCCGGTTTCAAACATTTCCGCCGTCGTCGCCTGCTCGTCGAACAGCGGCGCCAGGCGGTGAATCGGCATGCCGCTGTTTGTACTGCGACCGGGCCCAAGTTGGTCCACAGGTTCGCCGATCACGTTCATCACGCGGCCCAGCGTGCCGTGGCCCACGGGCACGGAGATCGGCCCGCCCTGGTCGATGGCCTTCATGCCGCGCACCATGCCGTCGGTGGCCTGCATGGCGATGCAGCGCACGCGGCCTTCGCCCAAGTGCTGCTGCACTTCGAGAATCACGTCGATCGGGCTCGGGCACGGTGAAGCCCTCGCTGACCACGCGCACCGCCTGATAAATCGGCGGCAACTTGCCTTCGGGGAACTGCACGTCCACCGCCGGCCCCGCGATTTGTATTACGTGTCCGATATTTTCTGCCATATAGATCGGTTTCGCTCTCTGAGTTCTTAACTGATTACCACTGCACGCGCGCTGCGCCGCTCACAATCTCGATAATCTCTTTCGTGATCTTCGCCTGCCGGGCCCGGTTCATGGCCAGCGTCAGCGAATCGATCATGTCGGTGGCGTTGCTGGTGGCGGAATCCATCGCCGTCATGCGCGCGGCGTGTTCCGCCGCAACCGACTCCAGCAGCCGCGGAAAATCTGGATGCGCAACATATTTCGGCAGCAACGCTCGGAACAACTCCTCCGGCGACTGCTCGTAGATGTAATCCACCTGCGCCGTGGCAAATTTCGCTGCGACTTCGTCCGCCGCTGAGTGTCCGGCGGCGCAAGCCAACGCCCGGCCGCTGCGCGGCTTCCGATCGCTTGCTTCTTTTCTTCCTCCGTCATTTCTTCCGACTGGCGAATCTCCTGCTCGCCGATCTGTTCGATGGGAAGAATCTGCTCCACAACCAGGCGCTGCGCAATCACCGACTTGAATTCGTTGAAAACCATGTAAACGGAATCAATCTCTCTCGCGTTCGTAGCGCTCGATCACGCTCTCGGCCAAGTTTCGACGCGCGATGGAATACTCAAGCTTGCCCAGAACTCCGACGTGTTCGCCCGCCAATGATCGTCGCGCGTGCGCGCTTCAGTTCCGATCTCGCCGGTTCGCGTGCTCGGCCGACAGGATAGCGCGCGGCGAAGGAAGTCGCGTGCCTTTGCGGCCGATGGCCTCGATGTCGATGTTCTTGTCCTTTGACTCCAGAAACCGCGCTGCAGCTTTCAGTGATGTTGGCGTTGAACGCTCCCGCCAGGCCTTTATCGCCGGTGACCACGATCAGCAGCACATTCTTTTCCGGCGCTGCGCCAGCAGACGGATTCACCGCTCGCCGGTCTCCGGATCGTAAATTTCGGCCCGCGACACCAGCGACTTCAGCACAGTTCGTCAGCATCTGCGCATAAGGACGCGCCGCCAAGCGCGCGTTCCTGCGCGCGACGCAACTGCGCAGCCGAAACCATCTTCATGGCCTTGGTGATCTGCCGCGTGTTGATCACGCTGCGGATGCGCCGCCGGATGTCGAGAATGTTTGCCATTTACGTCCATCAAATCGTTCTGGTTAGTTACTTCGCCAGCTGCTTCCTGATGCTTGCGCCACAAACTGTTTCTTTCGCTTCCTTGATCACTTTGGTCATTTGCTGCCTTTCAGACCGTCGTCGAGAACTTTCTTCTCCATGATCGTGTGCAGCAAGTTGGGTTGAGTCGCGTCCACGTACTTGTAGAGCTCCTTTTCGAAGTCGCGAACTTGATCGACCGGCAGGTCGTCGAGAAATCCGTTGGTGCCGGCGAAGATGATCAGAATCTGTTTGGAGAACGGCAGCGGCGAAAACTGCTTCTGCTTCAGCAGTTCGACCAGCCGCTGGCCGCGATTGAGCTGTGCTTGCGTGGCCTTGTCGAGATCGCTGCCGAACTGCGCGAACGCCGCCAGTTCGCGGTATTGCGCCAGTTCCAGCTTCAGCGTTCCGGCAACCTGCCGCATGGCTTTGATCTGCGCGCTGCCGCCGACGCGGCTGACCGACAGACCAACGTTCACCGCCGGACGCACGCCCTGGTTGAACAAATCGGTTTCAAGAAAGATCTGACCGTCGGTAATCGAAATGACGTTGGTCGGAATGTACGCGGAAACGTCGCCCGCCTGGGTTTCGATGATGGGCAACGCGGTCAGCGATCCGCCGCCGTTCTTGTCGCTCAATTTCGCCGAGCGTTCCAGCAACCGCGAGTGAAGATAAAAAACGTCTCCGGGATAAGCTTCGCGTCCCGGCGGACGGCGCAAGCAGCAAGGAAATTTCGCGATACGACGCCGCGTGCTTCGAAAGATCGTCATAGATCACCAGCGCGTGCCGCTTGGTATCGCGGAAATATTCGCCGATCGCGCAGTGCCGCGTAAGGCGAAATGTACTGCATGGGCGCGGGTTCCGATGCGGACGCCGCCACCACGATGGTGTACTCCATCGCGCCCGCGTCTTCCAGAATCTTCACCACCTGCGCAATCGACGAGCGCTTCTGCCCGATCGCGTTGTAAATGCAGATCAGGTCATTGCCCTTGCTGTTGATGATGGTGTCGAGCGCGACGGCGGTCTTGCCGGTCTGGCGGTCGCCGATGATCAACTCGCGCTGGCCGCGGCCGACCGGAATCATGCTGTCGATGGCCTTCAGTCCGGTCGCCATCGGCTCGCGCACCGGTTGGCGGTCGATCACGCCGGGAGCGAGGCGCTCGAGAGCGATGAACTGATCGGTAGCGATCGGCCCTTTGTCGTCAATCGGACTGGCCGAGCGAATTCACGACGCGGCCGATCATGGCGTCGCCCACGGGCACGCTCATGATGCGGCCGGTGCGCTTCACCTCGTCGCCTTCTTTGATCTCGGTGTATTCGCCGAGCAGCACCACGCCGACCTGGTCTTCTTCCAGGTTCATGGCGATGCCGGCCACGTCGTGAGGGAAGGAGAGCAGTTCGCCGGCCATGACTTTGTCGAGGCCATGGACGCGGGCGATACCGTCGCCCAGCGTGATGACCGTGCCGATTTCGTCCACGGAGATCTTGGATTCGTAGTTCTCGATCTGCTCGCGGATTAGCTGCGTGATTTCGTCTGCTTTGATTTGTGCCATAATTTCGTTTTTCGCTCGTTTCCAGTTATCCGCCGATGGCGGCGCGAATTCTATCCAGTCGGCTTCTTACCGACCCGTCATAAATCGTGCTACCTACCCGCACCAGAGCCCCGCCGATCAGGGATTCGTCTTTCACAAATCTGGCCCGCACTTTCTTCCCCGTCAGCCTGGCCGCTTGCGCTTCCAGATTGCCGCGCTCCGCGGAGTCGAGTTCGTGCGCGCTGACAATCTCCGCATCTACGAATCCCATCCGCGCGCCCAACTCCTTTTCAAACTGATCGACAATCTGCGCAAAGAAAGCGATTCGTCCGTGGTCGATCAGCACAGCGACAAAATTTCGCGTTGCGGCGGAAAGCCCTTCCTTCTTCGCAATGGCATCCAGGACTGCCCGCTTTTGATCTGCGGGAATCGAAGGCGTTTCCCACGCTGACCGCAGCTCTTTGCTATCGCTAAAAAGCTCGGCAAGAGACCGGACTTCAGCCAGAGTCTTCTCTACATCGAGTTTCATGCCGATGACCGCATCCGCGAAAGCCCGGGCGTAGGTGTTAGCGACGGAGGCCATGGCTAGTTCCTATCCCTTCCACCGCTACTGCTTGGTGCGTTCCCGGAAAGCTGCCGGGCAAAGCCCTCGATCAGATTGTGGTCGGTCGCGTCGTCCACCTTAATTTGCTTGCGAGCCAGCGTGACCGCGAGGTCCGCGGCAAAATTTTTGAGATCTCTCCGCGCTGTCTTGATCGCTGCATCGATTTCATGCTCGGCCGATTCCACAATTCGCCGCGCATCTTCCTCAGCCGCAGCTTTTATTCGTTGTTCTTCCGCTACAGCTTCTTTCTCTCCGGCAGCGCTCATGGCAGCGATCTCGGCATCTAATTTCGAAAGGCGAGTCTCCACATCTTTTAATCGGCGGTTGGCGTCCGCGCTGGCTTGCCGGGCCTCTTCAATCGACTTCTGGATCGTCACCGAGCGGTTCTTGAACATGGCCGGGAGATTTTTCTTTGACAGCCAAAAGATCATCCCCGCAACGATCGCGAAGTTGAGCACAATGCAAACCCAATAGGCATGTTCCAGATCGAGGCCGGTGATACGGGAGACTAACTGGACCGATCCCGATCGCTTGAATTGGGCGGTGTCGTCTTCACCTGAAGCTTCCCGAGACTGGTGCGCGAGTTGCCCGGAATTCTGGTCTTGAGCGGCATCGCCACCGGATCCAGCATTTGGATCAGCTTGCGCGAACACGTGAATAGAAGCCGCCAGGCCAACGAAAGCGATCAAAACAAGAAGGAGCCTTTTCATCGGCCACCCGCCGCCACTGGCTCGAGAACCACGCGAATGATCTCCGATGCGAGTCGCTGACTTTCAGCTTGTAGTGTGCCCTGCGCTGCTTCTTTGTCCCGCTCGATGTCTGCTCGCGCCTGCTTAACTTTAGCCTGGGCTTTGGCTCGCGCTTCGCTCGCGGCTTGCGCCCGTACTTGCAGGGCCTGCTGCCGTCGCATCTCCTGCCGCTGGAACATCGCCGTTCGCGCTTCTCGCAGGCGCTGTTCGTACTCCGCGGTCTTTGCTTCCGAAGCGCTCACATCCGCTTTGGCTTTCTCGACTGCACCTTGAGTCTTTTCTCTTCGCTCGGCCAGCACTCGCACCAGCGGTTTGTGCACGATCACGAAATATGCGAGGTAAAGCAACACAAGGAAAATAATTGTAGGGATGGATCCAAGCAGTAATTCGCCTAGTTGTCTGAGAGTCTCATCCATAAAATTTGTGTGAGGCGTTCCGGGTACTGCGAGGGCGCTTTAGGGAACTTAAGTATTATGACATTCCGATTAACGGGCAGTCAACGAAGAATGAGGCCATTTCGTCGTGCGGAAATTGTCCAAATCCTTTGTAGGCCGTTTTCGCATGCATGACTGCCGAAACGGTGCTTGACATCTCCATCACAGGGACTAGCATGGATGTATCACCTCCGATCCACACCGGATCGAATGGGCCGTGAGTCAAGGAATGTCACCGCTTCTTGGCTGCCGGCCCATTTAAGCTTTCGAAGCGCCGCTCTTCCAGGCAGACATCAGATATGAATGGGCGGAGCTTTCTCAAGCCACTTGCCTAATTTCCTGATCACCGACGCCGGAGCTTCCGCTTCAAGCACCACGACGCCATCCAAGTATTGGCGAGTGTACACTCTCGATTTTGCTTCCAATAGAGCCAAAGCCTTCCCTTCGCTTTGCGGAATCCGCAAGGTCACTCGTTCGACGACATCTTCGACCAGCATCTCGTCGATTCGTTCGAGCAATGTGCTCATTCCGATGCCTTTAACCGCGGAAACATGAACTGTTTCCGCGTCATCCTTTAGCGATTCGCGCTGGGTAGCCGGCAGCAAATCGATCTTATTCATCACCCGCAGCCGTGGCTTCTTGTCGGCATCAAGTTCCTTCAAGACTTTTTCCACCTGGGCGTCTTGTTCGCCGGACAACGGGCTGCTGGCGTCCGACACCTGCAAAATAAGCACAGCCTTTTGGACTTCTTCCAGCGTGGCTCGAAAAGCTGTGACCAGCGTCGTGCGGCAAATTGCGGATAAATCCTACGGTGTCGGAAACGAGGACCGTGCGGCGAGAGGGCAACTCAACGCCACGTATCGTGGGATCGAGCGTGGCGAACATTCGCGGCGATTCCAGCACGCTGGCGTGGGTGAGCGCGTTAAACAGTGTGGATTTGCCCGCATTGGTATAGCCGACCAATGCAACCGTCGCCATCGGAACCGATTCCCGCCGCTGTCGCTGTTGGGCGCGAACTCGCCGTACGTTTTCAATCTGCTGTTTAACATGCCGAATGCGCCGGTAAATCTTGCGGCGGTCTGTCTCGAGTTGGGTTTCGCCGGGGCCGCGGGTCCGATGCCGCCGCCCAGTTGTGACATCTCGATGCCACGTCCCGCCAAGACGCGGCAGCATGTATTCGAGTTGCGCCAGTTCAACCTGCAACTGGCCTTCTCGAGTGCGCGCATATTTGGCGAAAATGTCGAGGATGAGCTGCGTGCGGTCAATCACCCGCGTATCGACAATACGCTCGATGTTGCGTTGCTGTGAGGCGGTCAGATCGTGATCGAAAAGGATCAGGTCGGCTGACACGGAAGCAGCGGCACCGGAAATCTCCTCGAGCTTTCCGCTGCCAATCAGCGTCGCCGGATCGGGCCGGTCGCGATGCTGGAGGAATTCACCCACAATCTCAGCTCCGGCGCTTGTCGCCAAAATGCGCAACTCATCCAATGATTCTTCAGCGCTGAACTCGAGAATTGGCGGGGCTTTTGACGCTGCCGCAGTCCCGGAGGCTCCGTCGCGCGCGGCCTGAGCTTGGCTGCTGAGCTTAGTCTTGCCAGCTCGATCACTTTTTTGTCGGGATCGGTAGTCTTCCCCGACCAGAAAGGCGCGTTCCTTCGGCCGACCAGCTGACGTCACTTTCGGATGAGATGATTCGCCCGATCCCGAGCCAACCATGCTCCGGGCTTTTACCGCAGGCGGTTTACGTTTTGGTCTTTTACCGGGCAATCGGGCCTTGCGCTAGCTTTCTGTCGCCGGAACCGCGGCTGTGCCGGGAGGTACCAACGCAGGAGAATGCGCGGCTGGAACCGCGGAAGCAGGTGCGGCTGCTGGAGCAGCGGTCCCCTGCGTCAATTTGTCTCCGTGATGACCGTGTTCAGCGTGACCCAACACACCCCGGCCCATCGCCACCGTCGATATAGCATGCTTGAAAATTAATTGTTCCTGGCTACCGGTCTCAAGCACCACAGAATACTTATCGAATGACCGGATGCGCCCGGTCAACTTCACTCCGCTTAAGAGGAAGATTGTGATGTTTACCCGCTCTTTGCGGGCCGTATTTAAAAATGTGTCCTGAATATTTTGCGCTGGTTTATTTTCCATCACTCACTCCTCGAATGTTGCCCGACCGCACACCGCATCCGCAGCGCCAGGGATTTTGATCGACTAGCTCGTACGATACGGCGTTGCCCCTCACTTTTCAACCGGGACGATACACTACGGCTGAGGATTTCTTCTATGACCGCTCAATTGACGATCGCCGCTCTTTGCTCCCCGCTGATCAGCCTGCCAGACGACCTGCGCACCAACGTGTTTATGCTCTTGCGCTGGGTGCACATCGTCGCCGCGATTCTATGGGTCGGCCTCTTGTATTTTTTCAATCTTGTGAATGTTCCCTTCTTACGGGAGCTCGACACTCCCACTCAGAAGCAAGATTCTTCCGTCCCTCATGTTGCGCGCGCTTTGGTGGTTTCGGATTTCTTCGGTCGTAACGGTGCTCGCCGGACTTGCTTTCTGGGGTGAAATTGTTGCCTCAGACGCGCACAATGCGGGAGCGTCGAGCGGAACCGCCATGGGTACATTCTTCGCAATTTGGACGGTTGCCTGGGCGCTCATGTACGCCCTCTTGATTCCGGGTAAAGGCCTACTCGATAAAGGCGCGGTTCTCGGGATTCTTTATAGCGCCATTCTTGCCGCGGGCGCGTGGCTCTATCTAACGCTCAATCACCACGGGTGGGAGAGCAATCGACTGCTGGCCATCGGAATTGGCGGCGGCTTCGGCTGGGTCATGATGTTCAACGTCTGGGGAGTCATCTGGCGAATCCAGAAGAGACTTATTCTTTGGACAAAAGAAAGCGCCGAGAACGGCACGCCGATCCCTGAAAAAGCCAAGAGCATGGCGAGGACGGCATTCCTAGCCTCTCGAGCGAACGCGTTCATGTCGTTGGCTGTAATTTTCCTAATGGGCGCAGCCAGCCACTACCCGATGTTCGGCGGCTAGGACCGTTTCTAGCTCTCACATGCGCGGCGCGCAAAAAAGACCTCCTGCTCGCGCAGGAGGCCTTTTTCGAATCGAATAGAACTAGAACGAAACCTTGGCCGCAAATTGCATCCCGCGCGGTCCGCCGCCGCCCAGGAACGGGTTGCCGATGCCGACATCGCCGGTCGCTGTGAGCGCCAGATAGCCATGCCCGCGTCCATTCGGCGCCAATCCCGTTCGGCCGCAGGATCGGCGATGAAGTTTGGCAGATTCCGGATTGGCGAAGTTGGGATGGTTGAAGAGGTTGAAGAACTCCGCGCGGAGTTGCAGATTGACACGCTCGGTGATCGCAGTGTCTTTGAAGACGGAGAAGTTGATTTCTTTGAAGCTGGGCCCGTCGGAGCGAATTGCGGCCAAGATTACCAAAATGGCGGGTCCCGGCCAGGCAGTCTGCTGTCGCCAGTCGAGCCGGCCGTGGAGTTGCCGAAGGTGCAAGGCACCTGGAACGAGCTCAGGTTGAGAAAGTTGAACGGCGCGCTGCCGTATTGGATCGGTCCCACAACATCGGGCCGGTCGAAACCTTCTCCCGAGCCGGAATAGTCGCCCTCAAAGTTGTAGTTGAACGAGAACGGCTGGCCGTCCTGAAGGTTGGCCGTGCCGTCGAATGCCCCATCCGTTTTTCAGCCTTGGCGAACGACCGCTGCATCTTGGGGAATTGGTAGCTGAAAGTTACCAGCTGAAGCGGCGGCGAATATCGAAGTTGGAATTGCCACGTTCCAGCTGCGGCGCGAGGCTATTGTTCGGCTGGGCCGCGTTGGGAATAAAGTCTTCGCTGTCGCTGGCATTGTCGATCGAGTGCGACCAGACGAAGTTGACGTCTGAGTCGACAGCCCGTGCCAGCCATTCATCGTGAGACTGGTCTGCAAGCGAATTGTAGTTGGAGCTGGCGGTAGACTCTTCCTGGTTGACATAGAAGAAATTGGGATAGGCGGTGCGCGGCACATTGCCGCCGCTGTCAAAGCCCCGATCGGGCAATTGGGGTGGTCGGGCACGAGGTATCGGAGGCGGTGATTAGCCGCTTGGCTCGGCTGATTGATATCGCGGAAGCGAAACAGCTTCGTTCCTATGGCTCCCACGTAACCGACTTCAACACGGCCTTGTTGCCGAAGTGCCTGCTGAAGGTTCAGGTTGAAGTTTTGCGTGTACGGAGTGCGGATATTCGGATCGACCCCAAAGAAACTGCCCAGCGGCGAGCGTGCGACCAACACCGGGGCCGCAGCGCTCAGTGTCCCGGCATTGACGCCGGCGAATGAGATCGGCGGCTGGCCAATGCCTGTGTAGGCCGGGCCAGGACAGAAAGTGCAGTTGTAGGGAATGTGTCCGAGGAAGATGTCCTGCGAGAAAGCGTCGTAGAACACGCCCCAGCCGGCGCGAATCACCGTGTTTCCCTTGCCGGTGATGTCGTAGGCGAAGGCGACGCGCGGAGCGAAGTTATTGTAGTCGGGGTTGTAAAGCTTGGACGGGCCACCGAGGCCGCCGACTTGAACCAGGGTTCCCCGTCGGCGGCGGATAGGCTGATAGAAAAGATTGTTCTTTTCGCCGGCCACGCCGAAGTAATCCCAACGCAAGCCCATAGTTGACCGTCAGGCGGGAGGTCAAGCGGAAGCTGTCCTGCATGTAGAGGCCGATGTTATTTTCGAATTCGTGCCGCGTGGGTGTCGCCATGCGCCTGACTTCCAGCCGGAAGGCATCCTAGAAAAGTTGTCGAGAGTCGGGAAAGTTGAGTTTGCCGCGGAAGTTTGAGTCCTGGATCAACTTGATGGTTGTGCGCCGGAACTCGTAACCGAACTTGACATCGTGACGTCCAAACTTCCACGAATAGTTGTCGATGAAAATGCCAGTTGGAATCGACGCGTCACGAGGAACGCTGGCGGTGGCGCCGAATATGGAGAATCCTGCCCACCGAAATTTCGGCAGACCGAAATCGAAGGAGCTCACGCCGGTATCAGGCCGATCGACGCCGGATTGAAGTTGCTGTCCTGCGGAAAAAATCCTTCCGCGAAACGATTCCAGCCGAGACGCGCTTCGTTCACTTGTGATGAATTCGATGACTTCACGTACGAGAGCGATACCAGTTGCACCCGCGTGGGAGTCGTGAGTGTTGAAGCCGGGAAACAAGCCTCCGGCAAGCTGGCGAAGGGAAAGCTCTGGATCGCTATCGCCGAAGATAATAGCGGCCGGTCAGCAAATTGCTCGCATTGAAAGTTGTGGTCGATCTTCGCGATCATGCTGTCCACGCGGTTGTTGAACCGATCGAAGTCGCGACGTTGGGGCCCGAGCAACCGGTGACGCTCGATAGCCGGCGGTTGTCGTCGCGGGCCAAGGGTTCCTGGCGAGCAGGGCGCTTGATAACAGGGTTCACGGCCCCCCCGCCACTTACGATCGCGGCCTCGGTCGCGGTTATCAGGGCCTGGTCGGGTACGCAACTGGCTCCGGCTTGCGCACCAGTTTCACGCTGGCCTTCGTAATCCACGAAAAAGAAGGTTTTGTCCTTTACAATCGGTCCGCCCAACGACCCGCCAAATTGATTGTTATGGAAAGGGTTCTTCGGCTGACCGGCAGGGTTGAAGTAGTTTCGCGCCCCGAACTTCCCGCTGCGATAGTATTCGAGCGACGTTCCGTGCAGAGCGTTGGTTCCGCTCTTGGTCACGATGTTCACGATTGCGCCACTGTTGCGCCCGTACTCCGCTTCGCAGTTAGAAAGCACGCGCAATTCGGCCAACTGCGTCAATAGGCAGGATCGTCGCCGGATCGCCGAAGACTCCGGCCTCGTTGATCGCAGGATCGTTGCGATATCCGTCGTTCATGTCGGTGCCATCGAGCAGGAAATTGTTGGCGCGGCCGCGCGATCCATTCATGCGAAAATGTTCCGAACGAACCGGGCGAATCTGAGATCTGGTCGGGCGATCCCGAGACGCCAGGATTGAGATAGATCAACTTGGTGTAGTCGCGACCATTGACCGGAATATTCTTAATCGTCTCTTCCGACAGGGTTCCGCCAAGCTCATTGCTGGTCGTTTCCACCTGGGAAAGGCTCTCCCCAGAGACCTCGACTTGTTCGCTCACCTGACCCGGCTTCAGCGAAACATCGACTCGCCGTTCGCTGGCCACGTCCACAGCTACAGTCTTCGTGACGGATGTCTGGAAACCTTTTTGCGTTACTGACACGTCATAGGTGCCGATGGGCAGCTCAGGCACAGCATAGGTGCCGTCCGCGCTGGTGACAGTGGTTCGGTCCTGGCCGGTATTCACGTTGTGAACCGTGACATTCGCTCCGGAAACCACTGCGCCCGAAGCGTCAGTGACAGAGCCGAGGACGGTGCCGCGGAAAGTTTGGGCCATCAACGATGACGGCATGAGCGAAGCGCATAACAAAACCGCAGAAGCGAGGATTGTCCTCACTCTCATATAGAAGTCTCCCATTTCCACCGATGTGGATGAACTCGACACGCTACTCTAGAATTTTTCGCCGACGGGCCGGCAAACACTTTTCTCGTGCCAAAAGTTTATCCGTAACTCTGTGAAAGGGAAACACAAAAACTGCGGGGAGCCTAAAAAGGCACGTTACTGTAGAAATTTTGTGATTTTGCTTAGAAAACGAAAGCTAGCCCAGCCCGCACGCTGCGAGCTGACTGAACCAGATACACAGTCCGACCGTCTTGGCCGATGACAGGGACATAACCTTGCGCCAGAAGATTGCGCAAATCGATCATCGCTTCCAGATGATTCGGCAGAAATCCGTTTCCGGGGATGGGTTGCCGAATGAACAGATTCAGGTAGGGATCGGCTTGTCCAGCAGATGAATTGAAAAGATCTACAGGCGTCAGGACTGAACCACCCGTCCATCTGTAAGACGCGATCCAATACGTTTTCGTTCCCGGCAGCGTCCCTTTCAGTTTTCCACTGATCGCGTGGTGCTGACGAACGCGGGCGGCACTTCGAATGTCATCCAGGCCCAGTCCCGCCGAGTCCAACTCTAGCGCTCCGCCGTAGGCATAATCCAAGATCGCGGTGAGATTTGAAGTCAAATCGCGCTGCATGGAAACTCGGACGCCCTGCGTGTTCAACCTTCCTCCACGATACGTGAATGTTCCTGAATAAACGTCGGGAAGCGCCTGACCTGAAACTGAAGAGTAAGCTCCGATTCCGGTCAATGCGGGATCGGAAATTCGGTCGGTGTAGGCGGCCATTTGCAGTGAGGATCGCCCCATACGGTGCGTGGCTGAAACCTCTTGGTGATGCGCGCGTTCGAGCGTTGCACGCAAACCTGTGATGCTCATCCGCGGCCCCGACTCGCTCAGATCAGCCGTCTGCGGATCGAAACCTTTTTCGGGCAACGCGTTCGGCTCCGACGTGGCGTATGCGTACTGGAGGACAGTGTCAGACGATAGATGGACAGTCGCACTGCCGAACGGCCGGAACGTGCTTACCCGGCCCATGAACTGGATTGTCTGCAACTCGCTGCCGAACTTCAACTCCAGTACGTCGCCCAATTGAATCTCGTCGGACGTCGTCATCGCTACGGATTGAAAATCCGAATTGTGTAGGTTCAAATCGGGCGATGCCAGGCTTCGCACTGTGAGCGACATCGACGGACCCGCCATCCCGTCGCGTCCTTTAGAAAATGCCGCGCGCAAAACCGTCGCAGGCGTCGACGAGCCATAGCCGACATTTCCGGACAAGGCCATGGTTCCAGCCATTACCGGCTTTTCCAACGAAAAGTCGGTGCTCATGTCTGAACTGGCACCGAATCCTTCGGACGACGAACCTGCCACAAACGATAAGGTTCCTTTCACGTCCCGGAATGAATTCTGCGCGTGCTCTTCGTTGCTCGGGCTTGAAACACCGTTCTGAAACCGCAAAATCGGACGATTTGCCGCTGATCGCAATACCCACTGCCAATCATCGCCGGGGGTGTCGGCCTTGCGAGGACTTAACTGAACTGCCTGGAAAAGAGAATTCAAGGTGAGATCTACGACCGCCGCAACTCCATTCGCGACCGAAATGTTTTCGCGCGAGGCGGGCAGGAACGACGGAGAGGACGCCTTTACGCTGTAAGTTCCTGCGGCCAAGTTGCGGATAGAGTAGAAACCGTCTTCGTTCGTGAAAGCGTGCAAAGTCGCGGCAGCGGCTCCAGCCACTTCAACTACCACTCCCATTTGCGGAGTGCCGGCTGCCGAGCGCACAAACCCGCTGATCGCAGCATTGTGGTCCGCTGCCAACAGCGGCAGCGCAAGAATCTGCGCGATCAAAAATGTGAACCCGAGTTTGCGGATCATAGAACCACCGCCCCACTGGGACTTGCCACTCTATTCCACCGCAAAAGTCGCGGACGGATCAATGGTCTGCTTGGAAACATTGTCGTTCACTTTAATATCGATGCGATATATGCCGGGCTGCAAGTTGGCGGATGCAAGTGATTTCTGCAGCGTCACTTGCTCGCCCACATTGCCCATGGTTTCGGTGGTATTCGGTCTTCTGAACCACCGGCTTGTTGGTTGCCACGTTGACAACGTCATACTCCAACTGTGGCCGAAGGCTTGTGGGTCTTCGCATCAACGCCGAGATTATAGACCTGGATCCAGAAGTTTACCTTCTGATCTGTCGTTTAAAGATTGCCGGCTTGCCGTCGGCCGGAGCCACGCGCGGCCGCACCTTAGTTCAATCCGATCACAAAGTTGCCCGTGCTGACATCTTTGGTAGGCACCGGTTCCATAACGTCGGCCACGATCAGGGATGACGTTGCAAAGTTTGTCGTCGGAATATTCAGGAACCTGAATGCCGCGGCTCCAAACACCCTTGCGGTCTCCGTTGACGTCTTTTACCGCGATATCAAACTTGTAGCGTCCCGGACGCAGCGGAACGCCTTCCAATAGACGGAGGAGTTTTCCGCCATCTTGGGCAAGAAGTTCGGCCGGCACGTCGATCTGCGCCGGATCTTCGAAGGTTTGCACCACCCGCCCGCTCAGCGTGGTGATGCGGCCGAAAATATTCACCGTTCCGCGCTGCACGCCATCTTTGTTGGCGAAGGTGATGTCGCGGTACTTCATCTGGATGGTGATAGGAACCAACACTGTATCGCCGGTGACCTTCACAAAATCGGTGCGCACATCGAAGGGCATCAGGTTGGTAATGATCTTGGTGCTGACTGACTTCTTCCAGATCCTTGAATTTTACCGGCGGCGGGGCCTGTCAGTTTGGCAAATTGCTCCAGCCGATCAAATTCCTTGGTGGCGTTGGTGGCGCTCATGGGGCCCGGCCCAGTTGCTCCAAGCCGCCTCCGTTAAAGCGGCTGGCGCCTTTCGGCCAGGCCCATTTCTTCGTATTGCGTCAGACCGGCGTTGGGGTGTACTTCAGCGCATCCTTCTTGGACCGGTCCAGGGTCATGTGATAGTCGCCGCACATGCAGTGTCGACAAACTCGATGATGACTTCCTGCCCGATACCTTCCAGATAGCGATAGCGCCAAGTCTTCAAAGGGAAAGTCGAAGTCGCTCCGCCGCCTTCTTCCATCGGACGTTGATATGTTCCGCCGGAAGGGTGCGCACTCAATTTCGTCGGGCGGCCCGTACATGATGTAAATGCGGCCCCGATCGGTCTTCCAACCCGGAATGCCAGCCGCGTAGTGCTCATTGGCATAAGCGATGCGGCGGTAGTGTTCTTCTTTGAACTCGTTTTCTTCGGTGTCGGGCGTAGGGTCGCGGCGCTGCCAGAAAGCCTCGATGAAGTTGTCGCGCTCTTCGTCATTCGAGAGCTGTTTGAAAGCGGCTCGCTCCTGATCGCTAATGATCCAGACCACATCCTCATTCAGCCACTTCTTGTAGGTGCGGCTCAACTCCTGCTTCAACGACTTGGCATTTTCTTTTTTCTGCTTCTCACCAAGCGGGCGCTTTAGGGGATCGGTACCGGAGGACGCTGGCGAAGAAGCGGGGCTGTCGCTAGGCTTGCCATCCTGCTGCGCACATAACGGAAGCGTGAACGCAGCTCCCATGAGCAGTGCGCGTGCGATGTATGTTCCGAATTTGGAACGGGATTCAAACATAGACACCAACTCCTCAGTCAGGGCGAACCACACGACAATTCTATGGATTTGGATGCGCTCAGGCAACCCAAACGCCGCCCGCCATGACTATTTGTAGTCAGCCGCCATAATCTGAGCTTCGGATATACTTTGCAAAGCTGGGTATTGGGCCAGATTAGCTATTGGGGAACAATCCTTTTGAGCGAGACGTACAGTGTTTAAGCGGGCTGTAATCTTGATACTAACGACCGGCCCGCAGGCACGTCTAAACATGAACCCAAACGGGCTGCCCGAAGGCAAGCTTGCAGGAACGGAGCGCTAGTGTCCGAGAGGGACCAGGAGACCAAAGTGGCGACAGCAGAAGTAATTAACATCGATCAACCTCACGTTTCGGCTCCCCCGGAGTCGGTCATGATCGCCACCATCGACCTATGGAAGACCTACGACATGGGCTCTGAGCAGCAGGTCCATGCGCTGCGCGGCGTGAACCTGCGCATCGACCGCAACGAATACGTCGCCATCATGGGACCCTCCGGATCGGGCAAATCGACCCTGATGAACCTGATCGGCTGCCTGGACTCGCCGAGCAAGGGGCAATACTGGCTCAACAGCCAGCGGTCAGCGAACTGGATGACGACGAACTCGCGCGCATCCGCAACAAAGAAATCGGCTTCGTATTCCAGACTTTCAACCTGCTGGCCCGGGCAACAGCGCTGCACAACGTCGAGTTGCCGCTGATCTATGCAGGCGTCCCGGCGGATGAACGCGATCGAGCGCGCCAAGGAGCGCTCTGACTTCGGTTGGCATGGAACCAGCGCATGAACCACAAGCCCAACGAACTTTCCGGCGGTCAGCGTCAGCGCGTCGCCATCGCGCGCGCGCTGGTCAACCAGCCTTCCATCATCCTTGCTGACGAGCCGACCGGAAATCTCGATTCGCAAACCGGCCTAGAGATCATGGCTTTGTTCGATCGACTGCAGGCTCAGGGCAATACTATTATCGCTGGTGACCCACGAACACGACATCGCGGAATATGCGCACCGCGTCATCTACATCAAAGACGGCGTGGTCGAGCGGGACGAACTCAATCAAAAAAATTAGCTGCGGACCGCCGCAATAAAAAAAGAGCCGAGTCATACGACTCGGCTCTTTCTGCTGTGAGTGCGAACCTACCTTACTTGCTGATGGTATCGCCAAACATGTCTTCGGTCTTCGTGCCCGTTCGTGAATCCGTCCAGGAGAATGCAAACCCATTGGCGAAGGAGTAGATGCCTTGATAGTCTCCGTATTGGTTACCATCGGCTCCAGCAACAGTCTCATTGGACTGGGCCGTCGTGATGCGAATGTTCTTCTTGTAGGTAACTCCGCCGTCTAGCGAATAAGAAAGATAGCGGTCAGTCTTCTTGTTGGTGGAATCGCGGCGCGTGTCGTAAAACGAAACGCCCACAATGCCGTTGGGCATTACCGCAATCTGGTGGTGGAAGTGGTAAGCGTTGGTCGTGTCGTCGTTCACTTTGGTTTCCGCTGACCAGGTATTGCCGCCATCATCCGAATAGCGGACATAGATGTTGGTGTTTGTCTTCACCGTGTCGTTGTCCGTGTAGCTGATGTAAACTCGGCCCGCATGCGGGCTGCCCTCGGGTGCCACCGCCGTCATCGGGAACGGCAGAATTCCGCGAATATTTTGTGGCGGAATAAACACAAAGAAACCGGTCGTGTTCATCCGGTAGTTCGTAACTACCACCGCCTTACCCCATGTCGCGCCTCCATCGGACGACTTCGCGGAGTAAAGCTTCCGCCCGCCGTAATCTTCCCACGCCGCATACACTGATCCGTCAGGGCCCGCGGATACGTTCACGCCAATCGTAGGATTGCCAGTATACAATTTCGCGCTGCGCTTCCAGTTGGTAAACCCATCGCGCGAATACAGGACGTACGGCGTGTTATTGGCTCCGTTGTCGTCGTATCCGATGTAGACGCTGCCCACAAACGGGCTCGATGCGTTTCGGTCAACTGCTACCATGTCGCGGTCTGGGGCGGAGCCGGCGATTGAGAAAATGGTTTCTGTCCATGACGTTGCGCCGACTTTGCGATAAGCAATACGCTGGTCGGAACACTCGTACGACACAAACGCGTCCCCGTTGCTGTTGAATCCGAGCCAAGTGTCGTAGCAGAACCCGCTCGGCAGGAAATTGTTCTTGGCGAACGTCTTGCCCCCATCGGTCGATTCGTACATCGCCGCCGTAGTGGTCAGGTCATTCACGCTTTGAAGAATATGCAAAGGGTTGGTTGGATCAACCGCAACGCTGGTCTCGCTCTGCGGTCCGGTCTCATTGGTGACATTCACGTTGCTGCCAATCACGATGGACTGGAGCAATGTGCCGTCTTCGGGTTCGAGAATCTGTTGCGAAGTGCGAACCGGTGCGGTGCTAAAGGCTCGGGGCGCGGTTTGCGCGCCAGCGAAAGTGCAGGTGCCGAGGCAAAACATTCCGGCGGCGGCCAAAGTTAGTGGTGCAATACGTAGTCTCATGGATACTCTTTTCCTTCTTGGTTGACTGGGATTTTGGCTACAATTCCCCCAAGGGACTGTCGGGTGGGAGAGAACCGGAATTGCCCCTAGAGCTTAGGCAGGACTATAGGCGAGGGCGAAACCCCAGTCAAGATGCAAAGTTCTGCAACTTGCACATATCAGAGCCGGCTGGTAACCGTCATTTACGGAGTGATTGCTGCCGTCTTCGTTGCTGCAGTCGTCGCAGGCGTGACCGGCTTCGCCATGAAGAACTCGTGATCGTAGAGGCTGCGGTACATCCTTCCCGCTAACTCTGCGGCCTTCGGTCCGAACGTGGGACGCCCACCCTCAAGGAACACAACCACAACGATTCGTCCGATATCGGTATTCGCGTAGGAGGCGAACCATCCGAAACGCGTTCCAGCTTTCGAACAGGTTCCGGTCTTGCCGAGAATGTCTTCTTCGTTGAAATTCAGTTTGACGCTACGGGCTGTGCCGTATTGCACCGCTCCCGCCATCCCATCGGAAAGTTCGGGGATCAGTCCGGCGATCGGCAGACGGCGCTTGATTACCGGCTGAAAGTTGGCAATTTCTTCAGGCTTGGTAGGGTGTTGCAGGAAGTAAAGCGTCCCGCCGTTGGCGATCGCTGAGACCATTGCGCCCAGCTGTAGCGGCGTCATCGACACGCCTTCGCCGAAGGAGCACATCTTGCCTACTCCGCCCAGACTGTCAGGAATCACTTCACTCGGATACTGTCCCAACTGCTCGCCGGGGATTTTGTATCCCGCCATCTCGCCCAAACCGAACTGGTGCGCGTAATGCTGAACTTTTTCGAATCCCAAATCGCGGCCCAACGCCTCGAAATATGCGTTGTTCGAATGGGCCAGTGCAGTGGTGAGGTTCATGCGATAGCGACCACCCAAACTAATCGGAGTGTCTTTGGTGATGATGCCTTCACTCAAAGCCGCCAGCGCGACCGAAAGCTTAATGGTCGAGCAAGGTTGCGCTCCGCTCGAGAGCGCGAGTTTCTGGTTCACCATCGCCAGAATGCGGCCGCTCGTCGGCTCGATCGCGACCACCGTGCCGTTCATTCCGCCCAGTGCATCGATCGCGGCTTGGCGTACTACCGGATCTTCACCCGTCGTCACATCTCCGTCAGTGATGTCGTCAGCAAAAGAACTTGCCGTGAAACGTTCGTAGTAATGATGTCGGCGCGAATGCAAACTGGTGCGCAAAACCCTGCGCCGCGCCACTGTAGGGCGGCTCTTCGCCAGCCGCCGCATGTGATGTCGTGCGTGCGCGCTCTCCACAACTTTTTTTGATTTCGGGGTCGATCGGGGCCGGGTGTTGATCGTCGCAGCGAAAGCGCTCGCGGCAAACAGCGACAAAACGAAGAAAGTGGCAAAAAAACGCTGAATCCGCGACATTGCTGAGCTTCTGATCAAGTTCGTTTCCCCGGAATACTGCCTATTTATGAGCAACGGATGGGCCACCAAGTCGCCAAATTGGCCGCCCCGCCTGCAGTCCCTCGATACTATGAGACTTAGCTTATGTAGGCAATAAAAAAGTACATTTCCCGCCAACTTCGCTTAATTGATATAACCCGATACCGGTCTATAAGTTGCAGGAACATTTTGGCAGGTCACGTCCCTTCGGTAACGCTCGACGGGTTACTGGAACGATACCTCCGTGAAGGGTAAACATTTTCCCTTTCTAATTCGGCCTTGGGCTCGCTTGGATTAGAGCCCTCGGTTTCGCCGTTCGCGAAGACAAAATTAGTTATTCTCTGCGGCGTTTTTTGACAGTCCTGGTTGACTATTGGGCGGAGATTGCGGTCGCGGTGAGGGCGTGATAGACCAAGTCTCATAAACTTAGTTTGCTTCGCAATGAAAACATTAAACATTCACGAGGCTAAGACCCATCTATCGCAGCTGATCGACGAAGCCTCACGCGGCGAAACGTTCGTGATTGCCAAAGCCGGCAAGCCGCTGGTAAAGGTCGTGACGCTTAGCCCTCCCATCGGCGCGCAAGTGCGCCGACTCGGTTTTATGGCCGGGCAAATCTTGGTGCCCGACGACTTTGATCGGATGGGCAGCGAGGAGATCGAGCGAATCTTCGGCGGAATTGCATGAAGCTTTTGCTCGACACATACCCTGGCCCGATTCGAGCTGTATAAATTGTCATGGGATTGAGCCTGCCTTTGGACGCTTCAATCACCCAAGCCCCTCGTGGCCATTGAGGCCGTAACGGTGTGAAAAACTTTGCACACCTGAAGCAACCGCCATTCTTGAAACGAACATTGGGCTCGATTCGGTTTTCCCTGCACATAGACTTATGTTGGAGCGGGCCGAGGTGAAGATGGGCAGGGCAATCTCTACGGCACCATCGAATTCGGCGGAGACTACGGCAACGGTGTGGTGTTCGAGTTCACGCCGTAGCCGCAATCTCCGCCGAAATCCCAATCGTGCCGTTACATGGTTTCGGTTCGTTTGCGCATGAATGCGGGCACATCCAGGTCGTCCTGACGATCAAGGGTGCCCAGCATGTTCTCCCGGATCACCGCTTCGTGAACGGCAGCTTCCCGCGCGGCATCAAGCGCCACTACATCCGCGTGAGAAGAACTGCCCGAACCGGCACCCTCGTTCATCACCATTGACGGTGGCGGAGGCGCGTCCGCGCCCGGATCGCGGCGCTTGAAGAATTCGTCATCCTCTTGCCGTTCCCTGTGCGTGGTGAAGCTACCGGACTCGGTGGACACAACAAAACCTTTCCGACTGTGTTGAATCCGCCGTGACCGGTCGGATTCCTGGAAGCCGGTTGCAATGACGGTGATCTTGACTGCGTCCTTCATCTTCTCGTCGAGCACCGCGCCAAAGATGATGTTGGCGTCGTCATCGGCCGCATCCTGGATGATGCCGCAGGCTTCCTGAACTTCGGCCAGTTTTAGCGATGTCGACCCAGTGATGTTAATAAGAATGCCGCGCGCACCGTCAATTGCCCCAGCTTCAAGAAGAGGCGACGCGATTGCTTTCTGCGCCGCTTCTGTGGCCCGGCGCGCGCCGCTCGAGGTGGCCGCTCCCATCACCGCGTATCCCATACCCGCCATGATCGCTTTCACGTCGGCGAAATCGCGGTTGATGATTCCGGGGATCGTGATGATGTCCGAAATTCCCTGGACGCCTTGCCGCAGAATGTCGTCCGCTACGCGGAACGATTCGAAGAAGCCCGCGTCCTGCGCGACTGCCAGCAGCTTTTCATTGGGGATTACGATGGTGGTGTCGACTGCGTCCATCAACTCAGAAATACCGCGCTCGGCTTGCTGCATGCGGCGTTTGCCTTCGAACGCGAAGGGCTTAGTGACCACCGCAACCGTAAGAGCACCCATTTCGCTGGCCAACGAAGCAATGATCGGCGCGGCGCCGGTGCCCGTGCCCCCACCCAATCCAGTGGTGACAAACACCATATCCGCGCCTTCGAGGGCTTCGATAATCTTGTCGGAATCTTCAAGCGCAGCCTTGCGCCCGATTTCAGGGTTGGCCCCAGCGCCGAGACCATTCGTCAGCTTGACGCCGAGTTGGATTTTCACCGGTGCGTTGCACATGCGTAAAGCCTGTAGATCGGTGTTGGCTACGATGAACTCGATGCCCTCCATACCGGCATCGATCATGCGGTTGACGGCGTTCCCGCCGCCGCCCCCGACGCCAATCACTTTAATCTTGGCGTCGTTGCGGGCGTCTTCGTTAAAACTGATTCGGATGTCGGTTTCCTTTTTCATTGTCCCCACCTCAGTGAATTTTTTGCTGCATCCATCGGCCCTGCATTGCGAATTTTCAACCGCACTCTAATTCCGCCAAGCCGAGTGCTCACGCGCCCTTCTTGGCAAACATCGATTTCAAACGCGAACTCCAACGCAAATCTTGCAAGCCCCGCGCTACCCTTGATCGCTGCCCGTAGAACACCATGCCGAGGACGGTGGCGAACTCCGGTTCGGCGAGCGTGCTGGGCATGCGAGCCAGCGGCATGGGCCCGGCCAATCGCACCGGACGCCGGAGCACCGATTCCGCCACGTCCCAAACCCCCGGCAAACGCGATCCCCCGCCGGTCAGAACAATTCCGCCGGCGCAGATGTCCGCCATTCCCGCCTGGCGCAGGTTGTCTCGCAACATTTCGAATAGTTCACGGGCGCGCGGCTCAAGAATTTCGGCAATGGTTCTTTGCGAAATCAAGCGTGAAGGCCGGTCGCCGACTGACGGGACTTCGATCTCATTTCCTTCTGGAACCAGCGTCACAACGGTGTTTCCGAAAGACTTTTTGATCTTCTCCGCTTCGTTTGCCGGAGTGCTTAATCCGAACGATAGATCGCTGGTGAAGTGATCTCCGCCCACCGGAATTCCCGCTGAGTGGATCACCGCTCCATCGTGGAAGATGACCAGGCTTGTCGACCCCGCGCCCAGGTCTGCCAGACAGATGCCTAGCTCGCGTTCATCGCTGCTGAGCACCGCGTCCGCGCAAGCCAGAGGTTCAAACACAGTGTCGTCGACGTGGACACCGGCCCGGTTAACCGCGGTGACCACGTTTTGCGCGGCACTCGCCGACGCCGTGACCATATGCACCCGCACTTCCAAGCGGGTCGCCATCATCCCCAACGGGTCCTGCACGCCGCCTTGTCCGTCAAGGATGAACTCCTGCGGCAAGAGATGAAGAATGTCGCGATCGGGAGGAAGTGGTATAGATCGAGCTTTCTCCACCGCCTGGCGAATTTCTTCGCGCCCGATCTCGCGGCATCGGTTGCCAAAATTGATGCCGCCGTGACTGTTCACGCCGCGAACATGCCCGCCAGCCGCGCCTAGAATCGCATGCTCAATAGGAACACCAGCTGTGTCCTCCGCGCGCTCGACGGCCTTTTGAATGGAAGTAACGGCTTTATCCAAGTCGACGATAACGCCCTTGCGCGACCCTCGCGATTCCGCCACGCCGTGACCGCGATAGCGCAAACCGCCTTCCGTCATCTCCGCGGTCAGCACACATGTCTTCGCGCTGCCTACGTCAATCGCCGTTAATAAATGCTCGAACTGGCTCGCCATATCTAGGGATGGTCCTGTGCATTGGCGGAAGCCTGCTTTCCGCTCGGTTTATTTTTTGCTGCAGCCTTCTTTGCGACTTTTTTTCCAGCAGTCGGTTTAGCCTTCGAAGTTGCGACGCGATGTAACTTTGGCTTCTGTTTGGCGGCGGCATGATGCGGAGGAACGGCCACGCTTTTCGGCTTGGCTGCGTGATCGACGGCAGCGGTTTTCGTGGGAACAGTTTCTGGCTGGTCGAGTGTTTGTCGCGTCACCAGGGCCGCTTGCTTCACGCCGGCCGACATCGCTGCGCGCATGGCAGAAGGCGACATCGGAGCTGGTCTTGCCGCTCCTTCCATATCCGGATTCACGATGATCTGCCGGTCGTATCGCAAATCCACCGATTCGACCTTGCCGAACTGCTGCCGCCACTCGCGGATATGCGAAACGTATCGCTGATATCGCTCGAGGTAATTTGAAGATCCCAAATGCACCAGAACTTCGCCTTGGGGATCGTTGGCCAGAACCTTCACGTCGTCGGGATCCGAAAGGTCCGCCTCGCTCAAATCCTGCGAGCGCCGTGCGCCGTCGGAATCAAGCTCACTAATAAGATCGTTGTAAATCTTCATGCGCGCCGACCGCGTCGAAAGGGGTTCACCGGAATTTGAACCCACGATCACAGGAAACGAATATTTAGTTTTTCCCGGCTGCGGTAAGTCCATTAATGCCCCGGAAGCGTCGGTCAGCAGAAATTTCGATCCTACCCGGACGAATGCCACCGGATTGCGCTCGTGAATTTCGATTCGCAAATGGTTGGGCGCGAATCGCATGACGCTGGCGGATTCAACCCAGGGAATTTGCTCTAGCTGTTGCTTGCGTTGATCCAGAGGGACGAAAAAGATGTTTCGGCCGATGTCGCCGCCCATGACCTCGATGACCTGCGCTCGCGTGACATTCTTATTGCCGGAAACATCGATGTCATCGCTTGATTCAACGCGGAAGCGCCACGAGTGCTCGCCGTAGTGATAGACGGCCGCCACCGCTGAAGTGCACAGGGCTACAAGCGTCAGCACGGCTGCACCCCAAAGAAGTTTGGCTGCGGTTTTTTTTGGGAGGGTTCCGCGACGGACCGGGACACGTTTCTGTCCGCGCAGGAAGGGCGATTCCTGCTCCGCATCCAGATCGAGTAGGCGCGAATCTTCTATTTCGTCGCGCGAGGGCTCGCTTGGCGGCGGGTACAACTCTTCCTGCGAGATGGTGGAACCTGCCTTCCGTGCCATCAAATCAGGTCAGTTGTCGTCAGGGAATCGAGAGCAAAATCAATATAACTTCTTTTCGCTGCATCACGACAGAAAAATTTTGTTTTGTTTTGCACAGGAGTGCCGCTGCACAAGGTCGACCAGCGGACTTGAGTCCAAGACGTTCAGGACTAGGTCGCCGTGCGGAATTAATTCCTCAACGTCTTCCCGGTTTTCAGCGTGTATTGAATTCGCTCTTGCGTCTTCTTCTCGCCGCAAAGCGACTTGAATCCTTCGCGCTCCAGATCAAGGATATACTGTTCGCTGACCGGCGTTCCCGGCGTGATCTTGCCTCCGCACAGAACTTCGGCGATTTTCGTCGCCGAGTCTTTACCTCGTATTCGGTGATGTAGTCGCCCTGCCGCATGATGTGCACGCCCAGTTCAGCGTCGCCAGAATGCTTTCGCCCGGGCGCAGGAATGTCGGTGCGCGGCACTCGGCGGCTCGTAGCCGCGTGCACCAGTTCAAGCGCGCGCGCTTTGGCGTCACGACAGCACGCGCTCGCGGTTCATGGTGATGCGGTCGACTCCGTGCAAGAAATCCCAGGTTGCGCGCCTCGACCGCCGAAGTTGCCACTTTCGCCGGTGGCAATCGTTTCAAAAGCCTGCTTCATGGCTTCCATCAATTCGACGCGATTCGCCGCGACCTCCCGGGACGGATCTGCCAGGCGCTTCATCCACCGCGCGCAGCAGCATTTCTTTGCAGCCGCCGCCGCCGGGCAGCAGGCCCACGCCGACTTCCACCAATCCCGTGTAGAGTTCCGCATGCGGCTGGCGCGCTGCGGCATGCAACGAAATTTCCGTGCCTCCACCCAGACGACATACCGAACGGCGCGACACCACGACCGGCTTGGGAGAAAATTTGATGGCCTGCGTCATGCCCTGAAACTGCTGGATCGCCAGATCAACTTCGTCCCACTCCTCTTCCTGCACCGCCATCAGCAAGCAGCATGAGGTTGGCGCCGACGGAGAAATTCGCCGCGTCGTTGGTAATGACGAAGGCGTCGAAGTTGTCGCCCGGCCGCCGCCGGGCTTCAGGGTCTGCGTGATCAAGCCGACGATGTCGCCGCCCAGCGAATTCATCTTGCTGTGAAACTCGATGCAGCCCACGCCGTCGCCGAGATCGACCAGCGACGCGCCGGAATTTTTCTTGACTACACCATTCGATTTCTTCGCCACGCGCGACCGACCACACTCCGGCCGGAACTTCAACCGGCTGTGTAGATCTCCGCTGGCCAGGTCGAAATACGCGCGTCCCGAAGGCGCTTTGGGTTCGTCGCCGTACCAAGACTTTCTGGCCCGCAGGCGAGCAGCTTCTTCCACGTTGGCTGCCACTGGCTTGCCTTCTCGTCCTTCATGCGCGCAACCGTGGCTTCCACGCCGGCCGCATCCCACAATTCAAACGGACCCAGCTCCCAATTGAAGCCCAGCCGCATGGCGCGGTCGATCTCGACAATCGAATCGGAAATTTCTGGAATGCGATTGGCCGCAGTAGGTCCACAGATCCGATAAGCGCCGACCACAGAAACGCTCCCGCTTTGTCGCCCTTTTGCGATTGACCGCCTTCCAGTCCGAGCAGCATACGAACGCTGCGCCGGTGTCTTCAACATTCTTCGCCATGTCGAGCGCGGCGAATTTAGGCTTTTGCCGCGGACGATATTCCAGCGTCTTCCAATCGAGCGCCAGCCGCTCGTCTTCTTTTCCTTCGGAGCTTTTGCTCTTTTTGTAGAAGCCGCCCTTGGTTTTGTCGCCCAGCCATTTGCGCTCGAGCATCTGCTTATAAAAATCCGGCAGCTCGAGATCGCTGCGCTCATCGCGAACGACTTGGGCATGTTGCCGACCACGTGACCGAGAATATCCAGCCCAACCAGATCGATGGTGCGGAAGGTCGCCGACTTCGGCCAGCCCACGGCCTGCCCGGTCAGCGCGTCAACGTCTTCAATCGAGAGATCCATCTCCTGCATCAGCCGCATCACGTTCAGCACGGAGAAAGTCCCAATGCGATTGGCGATAAAGTTCGGCGTGTCTTTAGCCCGCACGACGCCCTTGCCCAGTCGCACATCGCAAAAATGCGCGACGGCATCGATCGCGGCGCGGATCAGCTTCGGGAGTTGGAATCAGTTCCAGCAGCCGCATGTAGCGCGGCGGATTGAAGAAATGCGTTCCGAACCACTTGCGGCGGAAATCGTCGGAAAAGCCTTCCGCGATTTTGCCACCGGCAATCCGCTGGTGTTGGTGGTAACAATCGTGCCCGGCTTGCGCACCGCTTCCACTTGCTTCAGCAGCGCGCGCTTGATCTCAAGATTCTCGACGACCGCTTCGATGATCCAGTCGACATCGGCCAGCTTTTTCAGATCGTCGTCGAAATTGCCGATCGTGACGAGCCTCGCAAGCGAAGCATCCATAAACGCGGCTGGCTTCGATTTCTTCGCGGCATCAAGACCCGCGGCCGCGAACTTGTTGCGTGAAGCCGCATCTGAGTCCGCCGGAACGATGTCCAACAAATAGCTGGGAACGCCAGCATTGGCGAAATGTGCGGCAATGCGAGCGCCCATGGTTCCCGCGCCAAGAATTGCGACTTTATGGATGCGCTTCATGTATTCCCTCTTTTTGTCCACCAGCGCGGCGGTAAGCAAGTTGCCGCCTCGTGCTACGCGATCAACTTTGCCAGACCGAATGCGGCTGCTGCGGCCAGACCGCCGATGATCATCGTCTGGGCGCCGCTTTTCAACGGACTCGCGCCCGTGAATTGTCCCTTCATGTAGCCAAAGATTCCCAACGCCGCCAGGGTGACTGCGGCTGACACAACCAACGCTTTGCCGGCGTTCGCCATCGCGATGTAGGGTGTCAGCGGTACGAAACCGCCCACAATATAGGCTGTCGCAATCGTTGCGGCGCTGTTGCGCGCTCTTTCAGGTTCCGGCTGCTCAAGGCCCAGTTCGTAGCGCATCATAAAATCCACCCACGCGTCAGGACGTTCGCTCAACGCCTCCACAATCGGCTTGCTGTGATCTCTCGTGATGCCGTAGGCCTCGAACGCTTTGCTCACCTCATTTTTTTCTTCTTCCGGAATCTCCTTGATCTCCCGATATTCCCGCTCGCGTTCCTGCTCATAGTGCTCCGCATCGCCGCGCGCAGCCAGATACCCGCCGAGGCCCATGGCAATCGATCCTGCCGCAATTTCAGCCAGTCCTCCCACCACGATCAGCCGCGTGCTCTGCACCGCGCCGGAGAGCCCTGCCGCCAAAGCAAAGGGCACCGTCAAGCCATCGGACATGCCGATGACGATGTCGCGAACAAAATTACCTGAAGTGAAATGTTGTTCTTTGTGGGCGATTCGCGACATTTACGCCCCGCCTTCCAGCGCTTGACTTGGACTTCCGTCGGAAAACTCCGCCGCCAAATAGCTCTCCGCTTTGCGCAACATTTCTTTCTCGCCCTTGTAAGCCAAGCGGCTCGCCGCCTCAGAAAGGGGAATCCACAGCGCTCTCTTCACTTCAATCCGCATTTCTTCCTCAATCAGGTCGATTTGGCCTGAGACGCACCGCAGCAGGTAGAAACTCACGATTTTGAAGACCCTCTCCTGATCGCCCCAAGTGCGGATGTAGAAGTACTTAATGTCGCCGAGCTTTGTAATGATTGTCGCCGTGAGCCCCGTCTCTTCGGCCACCTCCCGGATAGCGGCCTGCTCAGGTTTCTCAGGTTCATCAACCAGTCCTTTGGGCAAAGCAAGTAACACTTTTTGCGATTTTCTTTTCCTTGGCGTGACGGCCGGAACCGGAGGCGACTCCCGTTGAGGCTCAATTACGGCCACTTCCCAGCCATTGGCCCCTGGCCGGACAACCACGCCCCCCGCTGAAACCTCTCGCGCCATTCGCTCAAGTTATCAGGAACACGGGACTTAGTCACTCTATCAGGGCTGGGTAATGGGTCCGGGGTAATCTGGCAATCCACGACATTAAATGGAACAATGAGTTCACGCGATTGGCCCTACAGTTGCGGCTTTGGTGGCAGTTCGCGCTTATTAGCCGGGCTTCGGGTTTAGAACTGTTATGGAGTCATTTGGCAAAATCATTCGCTCCGTGCAAGCCTTTAGCCGGGAATTAACGGGGCAAGGGCAGGCGGAAACCGAATCACGTCCCTCCATCGGACTGGCGCTCGGAGGCGGATTCGCTCGCGGCATTGCCCACGTTGGCGTACTGAAAGTTCTTGAAGAAGAGAACATCCCCATCGAGTGCATAGCCGGAACCAGCGTCGGCGCACTCATCGGTGCCGCTTACTGTAGCGGCGTCACAACGAAAGAACTGGAAGTGATGGCCACGCAGGTACGATTCAAGCATTTTGCCAAGTGGACTCTCTCCCGCTATGGATTCGCGAGCAACGCGCGAATGATCGGATTTCTCAATCGAATTCTGAAGGTCAAGACATTTGAAGAACTGCACATTCCACTCGCGGTGACCGCAACCGATTTTTCGACCGGAGACGGCGTTGTCTTTCAAGCCGGACCGTTGGTCGATCCCGTACGCGCTAGTTGCGCTTATCCTGGCATGTTTCTGCCGGTAGAAATCGGCGGCAAGCTGCACGTGGATGGAATGCTGGCTCACGCAGTCCCCACCCGGCCCTTGCGTCAGATGGGTGCAGAGCGCGTTCTAGCAGTTCAATTGCGCGGTACATGGACCCACGGAGACGCCGGACCGCGGCACTTATTCGACGTCATTGGACAGTGCTTTGCGATTGCTCAGGAAATGAACAGCGGCGTATGGAAGCAGGCTGCGGATCTTGTGATTGAGCCGAACGTGACGGGATTTAAGTACGACGACTTCGAACGCAGCGCTGAAATGATCCATGCCGGGGAAGTCGCCACCCGCGCCGCGATCCCCGAACTGCGCAAGTGGCTGGAGAGCACTACTTCGAGAGTCACACTGCCACTACGTCAACGCGCCACCCTTCCCGCGGACTGAAGCAATTAAGCTTCCACCACTTCCGGCAGGTAAGGCAACGGCACTCCCTGGACAATTGCCGCTGGATTGCCTTCCACCAGCGCATTCGCGATCTCCACGCCGCAGATCTCGGCGATTCTTCCCTCGCCGCCGATAACAGCGGGGGACGGTGATGGGTGTCGTGTGCGTCCGTAGCCACCACGTGCACCGCATTGTGCTTCAGCAACCACTGCGCTGAACGCCAGGCTCTTTCGCCCCAGAATCCAGTCAAAGAAGAAGCAGTGACTTGCACTGCACAACCCAAATCAATCCAGCGAAGAACTCGTTGCGGGTTTTTCTGCAGGATCGGATTTCTCTCAGGATGAGTGAGTACCGGGATAATTCCGTGTGCGGAGAGATTCGTGAAGCACTCGTCAATCTGTACCGGAATTCCAAAATCGCTCAACTCGACCAGCAGATATTTGCGGCCCTCGATTGTGTAATATTCCGGACGCACCATAAGGTCCTGAAAGTTATCGTACGAAAGATGAAAGTCGCAGCCTAGCGACAGACGAGGCCGGCCGCCTATGTCTCTTTGCAAGCTCCGCAGCAAATCTTGCAGATATTCGCGGTCGTAGCGGAAATGTTCGTTGGCATGGGGGGTTGCCACAATCTGATCGATGCCATCCTCAGCCGCCATGCGGCACATGGCAATCGACATTTCCCGCGATTTCGAACCGTCGTCAACCTCAGGAAGGATGTGGCTATGAATATCGATCATGCAATAAATTCGAGCGAGGACTGCAAGAATTTAAGCAGAGTAAGACGTAAAACGCCAACCGGAATGAATTCTGCCATTCCCGGATTCTCGATTCTGTCGCGCTTCTTCGACGGATGCGGTGGTTGAACGCACAAGCTCACGCATGTTAGGGTAACTAGTTTCCACCACTGCTCCAATCGAGGCTGAATTGTCCGTCGCCGAAGCATCCACCGATCTCCGCAAAACGGCGCTGAACGCCGTCCATCGCCAGATGGGCGCGAAGATGGTCGACTTCAATGGCTGGGACATGCCGGTCGAATATCCCGCGTCGATCGGGCTGCGGGATCATCAACGAGCACATGGCGGTGCGCACCGGCGTCGGCATTTTCGATGTCAGCCACATGGGCGACATTCGCCTCGCCGGCCCGCGGGCGCTGGCGGCGGTGCAGCATATTTCCATGAACGACGCGTCGAGGCTGGCGATCGGGCAGGCGCAATATTCGGCGCTGCTCTATCCGCAGGGCACGTTCGTGGACGACGTGATCGTCCACCGCCTCGGCGAAGAAGAATATCTGCTGGTGATCAACGCCGGCACCCGCGAAAAAGATTTCAACTGGGTGCGCGACAACACCCGCGGCTTCGACTGCGCCGTGGAAGATCTGTCCGACGATTTCACCCAGATCGCGATTCAGGGCCCGAAAGGCGTGAATACTGCTGCAGAAGCTGACCGACGCTGATCTTGAGCGCGGTAAAGTTTTACTGGGTCACGCGCGGCACGGTTTGCGGGCTGAAAAATATCCTGATCGCCCGCACCGGCTACACCGCCGAAGACGGATTTGAAATCTACATTCCCGTCGGACGAAGCAACCAGCGCGCGCGTGTGGAACGAAATTCTGGCGGCCGGAAAAGAATTCGGCTTGCGTGCCCTGCGGATTGGGCGCGCGCAACACTCTTCGCCTCGAAGGCAAGCTGCCGCTCTACGGCCACGAAATTTCCGATACCATCAATGTCTGGGAAGCCGGACTCGACCGCTTCTGCAAAATGGAGAAGCCGGAATTCATCGGCCGCGACGCGCTGGAAAAAGCGAAAGCCGCCGGCGTTAAGACGAGACCTTGGTTGGCCTGGAGATGACCGAGCGCGGCATCGCGCGCGACGGCTACAAAGTGCTCGATGACGCACGGCCGGGAGATCGGATACGTCACCAGCGGTTCTCCTGCGCCGTTTCTGAAAAAAAATATTGCGTATCGCCTATGTTCCGCCGGAATTCGCGGCTGTAGGCACCGCGGTGAAAGTGGAGATTCGCGGCCAGGGCGTGGGAGCAGTCGTCGTGCCGTCCCCGTTTTACAAGCGACCGAAGAAAGTGTCTAACCGCGTAGCACGCAAGAAACAGGTTGATTTGCTAAAAGCTAGAAGCTAGGAGCTAGAAGCTTTCAATGTCTTATCCCACCGATCGTCAAATACACCAAACAGCACGAGTGGATTCAAGCCGACGGTTCCACTGCCACCGTCGGCATCACCGACCACGCGCAGGAAGCGCTCGGCGACATCGTCTTCGTCGAGCTGCCCAAAGTTGGCGCGGAGATGGCGGCCGGCAAGACGTTTGGCACGGTCGAATCCGTGAAGGCGGTGTCCGATATTTACTCTCCCGCATCCGGCACCGTGACCGAAGTGAATGGTGAACTGGCCACTGCCCCCGAAGCGGTAAATAAAGATGCGCACGCTTCCTGGCTGGTGAAGATCAATCTGAAAAATCCCGGCGAGCTGGATTCACTCCTTTCTGCCGCCGATTACGAAAAATTTGTCGCGGAAGAGGGCGGTCACTGAACGCTTCCACCCAGGGCGAGTTATCGAAAAAGAACGACTTTCCAGCGGACGACAGCACCATGTCTTAATTGTGCGTCCAGCTCAAATCGCCTTACAGCGCCACAATCGAATATGCTCGCGCTGTAACATCTAAACTAATTTCCTATGCGCTATCTACCCAAATCTCCCGCCGACCGCGAAGCCATGCTGAAGGCGATCGGGATCGCGCTCGGTCGACGAATCTGTTTGCGCCGATTCCGGCGGAATACCGGTTGAAACGCGACCTGAAAGTTCCGCGGCAAATGGCGGAGTCGGAAATTGTCGATTAGTTCCGCCAGCGCTCGCGCGAAAACGGCGAAGGCTACACCAGCTTTCTCGGCGCGGGCGCCTACTCTCACTATCGGCCCGTGATCATCGATTCGCTGATTTCGCGCGGCGAGTTCCTCACTGCCTACACGCCCTACCAGGCGGAGATTTCGCAGGGCACGCTGCAATCGATTTTCGAATTCCAGACCATGATCTGCGAACTGACCGGCATGGAAGTTGCCAACGCTTCCATGTATGACGGTTCCACTGCCGCGGCCGAGGCTGTGATGATGGCGGTGCGCCTCACCGGACGCCGATCGGTAGTCGTGGCGCGCAGTTTGCATCCGGAATATCGCGAGGTGCTGGCGACCTACGCCACGCATCAGGGCATGCCGCTCACCGAGTTGCGGGTTTGCCGCAGACTGGGCGCGTGAATGCTGCAGAACTGCTAGAAAGCTCGATCACCGCCGAGACCGCCTGCGTCCTGATTCAGTCGCCGAATTTCTTCGGCACAATTGAAGATGTGAGCGCGATCGCCGAGATCGCGCACAAGCATGGCGCGATGCTGGTGGTATCGATCGCAGAAGCAGTCTCGCTGGGAATCGTCGAGCCGCCGCGCCAAGCGGACATCATCGCCATGGAAGCGCAATCGTTCGGCGTTCCGCTGGGATTCGGCGGTCCTTATTGCGGCGTGATTGCCACGCGCGAAAAATTTGTCCGGCAGATGCCCGGGCGCCTGGTTGGCCAGACCGTGGACAAGCAAGGCCGGCGCGGCTTCGTGCTCACGCTGGCAACGCGCGAGCAGCACATCCGCCGCGAGAAGGCGACTTCGAACATCTGCACCAATCAGGCGTTGGTCGCGCTGATGGTCAATATTTTCATGAACGTGTACGGCAAAGTTGGATTGAAGGAGTTGGCAAAACAGAATCTTGGCCAAGACCGCGTATGCCGCCGCAGCAATTCGGCAAGCACGCGAAAAGTTCTCTTCACCGCAGCGCCGCGCTTCAACGAATTCGTGGTCAGACCAGCGAAGATCCGCAAGCCATGAACAGCCGCATTGCTGGAACACAAGATTGTCGGCGGCCTTCCGCTGAAGAAGTTTTATCCCGAACTCGGCAATGCGGCGCTGTGGTGCTGCACCGAACTGACGACCCGCACGAACGATCGACACGGCTGGCGGGCTGTAGCTCGCGTGCAAAGCGAAGGCTCAGAAGAACGCAACGAAAGAAGAAGCCGTGGAAGAGGTGGCGCGATGAAGCACGAAACCAGACTCGAAAGCCACCCGCCAAGTCAATCAGAACGAAGGCCTGATCTTCGAAAAATCCTCTCCCGGAAAAGCCGCGTGGAAGCTTCCGCCGCTCGACGTGCCCGAAGTGGATACCGCCAAACTTCTCGGTGCATCCGAAAGAAAAGATCTGGGCAACATGCCGGAAGTGAGCGAGATCGAAATCATCCGCCACTTCACCCGCCTTTCCACCTGGAACTACGCCATCGATCTCGGCATGTATCCGCTGGGCTCCTGCACCATGAAGTACAACCCGCGGGTGAATGAAGCGGTGGCTGCGCGTGGAAGGCATCGCCAACGGTCATCCCTACCAGCCGGAGAAGATTTCGCAGGGCGCGCTGCAAATTCATGAAAACGCTGAGCGAATGCCTGATCGAAATCACCGGCATGGACGCCATCACCCTGCAGCCCGCCGCCGGCGCGCACGGCGAAATGACCGGATTGCTGATGGTGCGCGCTTATCACCACTCGAAAGGGCCGCCCGCAAGAAAGATTTTGATTCCCGACTCCGCCCACGGAACCAATCCGGCGACCGCCGCGATGGTGGACTACGCGGTCGAGAATTTGAAATCCGATTCGCGCGGCATGGTCGACATCGCCGCTCTCGAAGCGCAGATGAATGAAGACGTCGCCGCGCTCATGCTCACCAATCCCAACACCCTGGGCGTGTTCGAGCAGCAGATTCACAAGATCGCCGACATCCTGCACGCCAAGGGCGGCTTGCTCTACATGGACGGCGCGAACATGAACGCGCTGGTCGGCAAGGTTCGTCCCGGCGATTTCGGCGTCGACGTGATGCACCTGAACCTGCACAAAACTTTTTCCACGCCGCACGGCGGCGGCGGCCCGGGCTCGGGCCCGGTGGCGATCAAGAAAATTCTCGAGCCATTTCTTGCCCACGCCCGTGTCGTGATTCAAAGTCCGACGGCACTCTCGGGATTCGATTACGATCGTCCGCAATCCGTCGGCCGCGTGCGCGCTTTCTACGGCAATTTCGGAATGTTCGTTCGCGCCCTGGCCTACATTCAAGCCAACGGTCCCGATGGCCTGCGGCAGACCACGGAAGATGCGGTGCTCAACGCCAACTACATTCGCAAAGGCCTGGAAGGCGCCTTCGATCTGCCTTACTCGACGCCCACCATGCACGAAGTCGTTTTCAGCGACAAGACTGCAGTGCAAAAAAAGGCGTGCGACACCATGGACATCGCCAAGCGCCTGATCGACTACGGCTTCCATCCCTACACCACCGCGTTTCCGCTGATCGTTCCCGGCGCGCTGATGATCGAGCCGACCGAGAGCGAGTCCAAAGAAGAGATGGATTTGTTTATCGAAGCGATGAAGTCGATCGCGCAGGAAGTGGAAGAAGATCCGCAGACGGTGCTGGATGCGCCGCACTCCACGCGAGTTTCGCGGCTGGATGAGACCGCGGCCGCGCGAAAGCCAATACTGCGCTGGAAGCCTGACACCAAATAAGCGATCTCAGTCGCCGCACAACTCATCAAAGTTACCGTTGTGTCCTGCAGTCCAGCCCGTGCGGTTCTGACTCGCTCGTACTTGTACCCACCACTCGTTCCTCCCGCTTTCAATGACTTTGGAATCACAGGCGTTGCGAGCCCCACAACCGCCGCCATCAAGTTCAACGGTTCTCCACACATCATATTTTCGATGCCACGCGCCGTTGGCCCAAATGCTAGCCATCTCGCCAAAATGATCATAGCGAAGGATGGTGTCACCGGATTTTAGGGAAAGATCAGGGATGTCCCGGATAACCAAGATCCTGGCGGGCTTACGGGTGACGCTAACGCCCTTAAGTACCGTGACGAGTTCTCCCCGCTTCAACGAACCGTTGCGGATATGGTCGGCCTTCCACGACGAATATAAAGCCGCTTGATGAGCAATCCTCCATTGGGAAACAACACGTCCGTCGCCCGGACAAAATGCCTTCTCCACGGGGAGCGGAGGTTCAGAATTGACTGGTGCTCTTGGATTACCGGTTGGGATCTGGAGTGCCATCGACGACGTCACGAGCAGGAGAGTTGTAAGAAGTAGCCGGCCAGTCATGCACAAAGGATAACGCCCGAGTTTAGAGCTGGCCAATGGCACGGTATCCCCTTCCGGTGGGCCTTGGTCGCCGTGGCGAAGTGCTTGCAGCGCTGCGTTTCTCCATGGGGCGGAGTTCCGACCGCAGGTGCGCGGCGGTGAGGACCAACTCTCATCGCCGCCTGCTAATTCTCAGTAAGCTACTTTTTCTCTGTAAACTCCACCGACGCTCTCGTACTCTCCCAATCGGCATTCAGCACGCAGCTTCCGCCTTTTGCGTCATAGGAAATCGTGAAATTCTCCATGGCCGAAGGTAGTGGGGAGGCCTTCATATCAATGCGAGCCAGATCGCTTCCGTCGGGATACGGAATGCCCCACTCACCAGTCTTTTTGCTGATCACCAGCGTCCACTTATCCTGTGCAGGAACAGCAAAAAGCGTATAGCTCCCGGCGGGAATGTCTTTTCCGCCAGCGGTCAAGTTTACGTCGGTCACCAACGTCGTGGCATCGTTCGCTCCAAGGCGCCAAACTTCGCCATAGGGAACCAACCCTCCGTAAATCTTCCGGCCCTTGGCACGTGGGCTCGAATAGTCCGTCTTAATGCTCTTACCATCGGTAAATTTGCACGATGCGGAAGCCGCCGGGCTCGGTTTGGTTTTCTGACAAGCAGCGAGGGACACAAACGTCAAAATCAGAGCGAATACCGTCAAACGTTTTTGCATGGTTTCTCCTAAGAATTTCTAGTTTCCATTGCGACCCCATAGACTATCCCGCTGATGCGCGGTTAGCAAATTCATCTTTCTGCAATTGCTGCGGCTACAATCGTGAGGTGTCAGTCTTCGACGAAAAGCGCGCTGAACTTGAGCACCATGAAACGATGATGGGAGTGCCTCGCGGACGCCTCGCCGTCGCTCTCGACACGATCACAGACGCAATGGCACTGGTTGGGCAGCATGGAGTCTATTGCCAGAGCCAACGTTGGCCCGGCAAGCCCGTCCTAGATATTCAAATTGTCATGAAGAGCCTCACCGATGCGAAAGAACTTATTCAAAGCACGATGGAAGAGTTGAAGAAGCCCGGCTCCCCACGTTAGATTTCCGTTTAGACTTGCGGCATGGTCCGCTTCGGAATCGTCGGATTCGGTCTGCACGCGGTAAAGCGGCTAATGCCGGGTTTCACGCTGGCGCAAAATTGCAGGGTCTCTGCGCTGTCCCGCCGGACCCTTGTCAAAGCGCAAGCGTCAGCAAAAGAATTCGACATTCCCTTGGCTTTCGACTCCGCAGAAGACTTGTGCCGATCCGATGAAGTCGACGCCGTTTTTGTCGCCACGCCAAACGCGATGCATCTTCAAGATGTGCTGACGGCGGTTCGTTGTGGCAAGCCTGTTTTGTGCGAAAAACCGATGGGCGTTAATGCGGATCAGTGCAAAGAGATGGTCGAAGCGGCCCGCTCGGCCGGCGTCCTGCTCGGCGTTGCCCAAGTGTTTCGTTTCGAAGAAAGCACAGCGCGAATGCGTGAGCGGTTGGCTGCCGGACAAATTGGCAAGCCTGTTTTCGCACGTGCTGAATTTTCGTTTGCCGGCGGCAAGAATCACGCGCGGAAATGGCTTTACGATTTAGCAGTCGCCGGCGGAGGTCCGATTGCGGACGTCGGCGTCCATTGCATCGACGGCTTGCGCTTCATCCTTCAGGACGAAGTCGTGGGCGTCACTGCGCTGGCAACGCGTGACGAGACCTCCGGAGACCTCGAAGCGGCCGCGGCGCTGATTCTCGAGTTTTCCCGCGGCACTCTTGCCAACGTGACAGTTTCGTTCCGCGCCGAATATCGAACGCCTCTCGAGATCGTGGGTGAAAACGGTTCGCTGCGAGCGGACAACGGACTCAACGTCGAACATCCCGTCACCGTAGAGCTTCGAGACGTCTGGGACGCGGTTGATCGCGATACCGTTTCGAATTCTCGAGCTTACGCGCGGCAAGTGGATGCATTCGCGGATGCTGTGGAAGGCCGAGCTGAGTTTCCTGTCTCCGGCGAGGAAGGCTGGCAGAATCAGAAGATCATCGATGCCGCCTACCGCAGCATCAAGAGCGGCAAAACCGAAATGGTTTCAGGTCCAGGAATTTAGGGTAGCGCCGCTGGCGCATTTGGAGCAGTGACCGGTAACGCCAGGCTCCCCGGCATTGTGGGTTGGGATGTCGGAGTTAGTGGTGACGCAGCCACTGACTTCACTTGTACGCCTTTAGCTGAAACGATCGCCCAATGCCAGTCAGTTCCGGGTGCGATCGCCGCCGCCATCAGCTCTTGCAAGACGGTAGTCTTCAGCGGTGCAGCAGGGCCTTTCAAGTGGTAAAGCGTCGTGAAGTCCGAACGTCTCGCGCCAGTTTCTCCAGACACAGTCTCGCTATGTTCTACAGGCACATCCGCCGCTGCCGCGGGAATCAGTTTCGCCTGGCCGAAAAATGGCTTTTCCGAAGCTTCGACGCTCTCGTGGCGAACGATGGTTAATCCAATCACTACTTCCGTAAGATTCCAGTTCGTTCCGTTGTAGAGCGAGAGCTGTAAGGTGTCGCTGTTAATGGTGGCCGGGCCATCCAGTTTCGCTAGTTCGGACTGCGGCACTTCTTTGGCCACCAAAGGGTCAGAGATCAACGCGGTCGCATTAGCGTTGAACGAAAGGCTGCAAGTTCCATCGGGCGACGCGATTTGGAATTTCTTTCCGCCCGGAACAATCGAGAATACCGGCGCAGAGTCCGCCTTCAACTTTTGCGCATCGGTTACCGCTTGAGCGAGGTTCTCATTGTCGATGACAGGAATGCTGGCGACCGGGGAGCTCGCGGCTGCATGCTGCGTTCGCGCTGTCCTCGCAACGTCGCCAAGCGGAACTTCATCCTCCGACTGCGCGACGCTGACCACCGAGAATAGCAGTACAAATACCGACAGCACGCCCACAAATCTCGTCGATGCCTTGCAAGAACGCATAGAGAGCGGAAGAATTCCGTTAAGCAAAATTGTAATGAGAAATTGCGACGGAGAGCAGTTACGGCGGGAAACGATGGTCGTACAACTTCGGAGAGATTCCGTAGAGCGGGTGCGAATGGGCGGGCGGGACGAAGGACACGCAACGGGCTTCCGCCCGCCCATTCAGCAACTACCGTTTACAGCAAGCCAGAGGAACGTAACCGCGTTACCGGATCGAACGCCGGTACGGATTCACGCTTGAAGATCCAACGAGCCACCGCAATTCCCAACGCCGCGTAACACAGATGAACCAGCTTCATAGCCCACCTCGTTCGAATGTTCTACTCGCGACCTGGGAAGACTTCCTTGTTGTCAAGCTACCAATCGTCAGGAAGTCGTACAAGGCTCTGACGTGCCAGAAGCGTGGCACGAAAGTGGGGGATGGTAACGTGCGGAAAGTTATCGCAGGCTTGGGAAAACTTAATCCTAATGCCGTTTCTTTTTTGCCGATTCTTTGCCGTTTAGCTGATCGCGAGCTTCCTGAAGTTGCTTTTTTTGGTCGGGACTATCTTTTGGATAGTGTAAATCGAGACTTTCCAGGGTTTCAACGATTGCAGCAGCGACCGCCACCCGCGAGAACCACTTATTGTCCGCAGGAATCACGTACCACGGGGCGTGTTTGCACGCGGTGTTGACGATCATGTCTTCGTAGGCGGACATGTAGTCGTCCCAATGCTCCCTCTCCCGCACATCGGCAACCGAAAACTTCCAGTTTTTTTCGGGATGATCCAGCCGCGCAAGAAAACGCCGCTTCTGCTCTTTTTTCGACAGGTTCAGGAAAAACTTGCGGACGACAAATCCATTCCGCCACAAATGACGTTCGAAATTATGAATGTCTTCGAACCGATTTTTCCAGACGTCCTTATCTACGAGACTTGATGGGATCTTCTGCGACGCAAGAATTTCCGGGTGCACGCGAGTGACCAACACTTCTTCATAATAAGAGCGGTTGAAAATACCTATCTTTCCACGCTCTGGTAGACGCATGGCGCAGCGCCACAGGTAATCGTGGTCGGTTTCCTCAGACGAAGGCGTTTTGAATGAATAAACCTGGCAGCCCTGAGGATTCACGCCTGACATCACATGCTTAATGGCGCCATCTTTCCCGGCCGCATCCATCGCTTGAAAAATCAGCAGCAGCCCCCATCGGTTCTGCGCGTAAAGTTTGTCCTGCAACTCTGCCATGTCTGCAATGCCCTGCTGCAAGAGCTTTTCCGCATCGCGCTTAGAATGCTCGGAGCCGGTGTCGGCCGGGTCAAAATCTTTAAGGCGGAACTTATTGCCGTCTTCAATCCGATAGCGTTTGACTAAGTCACCGGCCCAGGACATGGATTTCCCCCGACGAAAAAGCAGTCTACAACACTTTTCCCTGCCCTCGCTTTTGGGGCAAAGGTTTGGATAATATTTGGGGTGTGAACCCGGAAGGTCCCGAACCAGCGACGGTTTCCGCGAAAGGCAAGATCAGCGTGGCCATTGCGGTTGTGCTGGTGGCGCTAGTTTCCGTGTTCTTTCCCGCATATCGGCTCTTCTTTGGGATCAGCGTCGGTATCGGCATCATCGTCGCTGCAATTCTGCAAATTCGCAACAAGTACTTCCCGGTTAAAGTGCAGGAATCGCACGATCACAAGCGACCGTTAGGTTTGTAATAGCCGGGTTGCATCTTCCCGCCGCACGCTGCAAACTAACTTATGCGTGTCCTGACGCGATTCATGTTATCGGCGACCGATCTGCGTCACTTCCCTGCGCCGGGTCTTCCAGAGGTCGCTTTTCTTGGGCGGTCGAACGTGGGCAAGTCGAGCGTCATAAACTCTTTGGTCGGCGCTAAGGTCGCAAAAACAAGCAACACACCGGGCCGAACGCAGGCCATCAATTTTTTTGAGATAAGGTGGGCAGGTAAACCCGAGCCAGAGGTGATCTTTGCCGATTTGCCGGGATACGGTTACGCAAAAATTTCCCGCGAAGTTTCCAGCCAGTGGGCCGCATTCATTGACCCGTACTTGCACCAGCGATCCACGCTCATCCTATGTCTGGCGCTGGTCGACATCAGCATTCCCCCTCAGTCCAGCGATCAGCAACTGCTTGAATTTCTGACGACGCAAGAGCGGCCATTCGTAATTGTCGCAACGAAGAGCGACCGCATCTCCGGCAATCAATTGCGTGCGTCCGTGAAGTCTTACACGGAGAAATTTCCCCACTCGCGCCTGGTCACATATTCCGCTCGAACTGGCGCCGGACGAGATGAACTCTGGCGTGAGATTCGCGACTCGTTGTCGCTCCCAAATTCGGACGCTCTCGAAGCCTGACCGGCCATCATTACCATGGTTATCTAGGTCAGGGTTACGCTCGCGGATAGAGTGGAGCCATGACACTTTCCTCCATGATTGTCTCTCGCGATTGGGCCGAAGTGAGCGTGCTCGAATGCATCCTCGGCGGTATGCAAATAAGTGTGGATGTCGAACCACGCCCGGAACGCGCCCGCGCCAAGCTGGCATCGAGCAAGTGTGACGCTCTCATCATTGATTGCGATCTCGGCGGAACCGACCAGGTGATGGAAGGCTTGACCGCGCGTCCGAATCAGACGTCGATGCCCGTCGCCTTCATGAGCCGGCCACATGGATTTCCCAAGCTTGAGAAAGCTGGCGCATCATTTCTTCTGCAAAAGCCAATCTCAGTTGAGCACGCCGTTCATACTCTCTCCGCGGCGCGAAACAACATTGTCGGCGGACGGCTTCGCTATCATCGCGCATCTCTCGAATTGCCAATCGCAATTTCATATGCGCCGGGTAAGAAACAGGACGCGAGCTTACTCAATTTGAGCCAGGGTGGTCTCGGCTTTCGCGCCAAAAAGCCTTTGCCGATCGCTTCCAGGCTGGAGATTAGCTTGGCGCTTCCAGGCAGCCAGCCATTCAAGGTTCCCGGCAAGGTGGTTTGGACGGACGTCGAGGGGAACGCAGGCGTGAAGTTTCTCCCGCTGGGCGCGCCAGCCAAAAAAGAATTACAGCTGTGGCTGGAACGGCAATATTTCGCGCACTAGTAACGGAAATCTAACTGGATCACGATGCCGGTCGATGTTGTGCATGGGCCGGCTCCGCGAGAGGGACATCTCGAGTTTCTGTACGCGACTTTCGCTCTAGCTCGATGAGCCGGTTGAGATCGTAACTGTAAGGACCATGGGCACGAAACTCTCTCTCGTCAAAGAGCCGCTTGATGCCACAACCAACGCACACTTGGTAGGAATGCTGCTGCGTGCGGATGGGCCAACTCATCTTGCGATGCCAACAGCCTCGAAAAACAACTACCGTCGCTGCCGCCACGCCGGTGGCCATCAAGCCCAAGGGCCACAGCCATTTCGCCTTCTTATCCAGCAACCTCTCCACCAACTTCACACTTCCTTATGCTTTCGACTTAGCCCCATCAGAGTAAGCGGAGGCGAAACGAATTGCAATGTACAAAAGGCTCCCTGCCGTCTTACTGCCAAGCGCCTAACCCTCCGGGTTAAGCCTCATAAGAATCATTGCGATTCTACGGAAACCACTGTAAGTTACAGGCAGTTGGCGAGTTGCTCGCGCCCACTCGTCTCATGAACGCTCGTCCGCAAAACACGCTTGCGGCTGATCTGCCTGTCCGCCCGTTCCCGGGAGGAGACGGTTCTTCAGCGCCCGAACTCTCTCGTCGAGATCCTTTACAGAGCCTTCTTGCTTTCGCCGCCCTCACGCAACAAATTCGGGAACGAAATGTGCGCTTCGGCAACCCGAACTCACCTCTGTCGTATGAGTTCGCCGACGCGGAGCAACGGCTGGCGTTTGACCAGGTGTTGCAGCTTGCAGCGGAGCGAGCGATGGTCATCACGCGCGCCGATGGCGTTGCTATTGCGATCGCTGATGGTCAGTCGGTGGTATGTCGCGCTTCGGTGGGAAAAACCGCTCCCGACATCGGCGCGCGATTAAATCCGAGTTCCGGTTTTTCGGGCGCGTGCCTGACCAGCGGAACGGCTGTGCGCTGCGACGACTCGAACCACGACCCCCGGGTCAACCCCTACATCTGTCGTCAGCTCGGCAGTCGATCGATGGTTGCGGTCCCTTTATTGGTTAAACGAACAACGATCGGACTGATCGAGACTTTCTCGTCGGTGCCGCATCACTTCACCGACTCGGACGTTCGCCGACTTGCGTTGCTGGCGGAATTGATTCTTGCCGCCATGCAGCCTAGGGAAGAGGTTCGTCTCGAGGAAAGTTCGCCTCAACTCGCGTCGCGCACTCTAGCAGTGAATCCAGCGCTGTCTACCCCGGTCGAGTCCGGCCAGGTTGCCCAGTCTGCGGCGCGCTCCACGGAGATCGAAGCTGGCGAACTTCCAGTCGAACCCGTATATCCGAGATTCTTCCCTGAACCGCTAGAAAGCGATATCGCTGCCGAACCGGCGAGCGAGATTCAGTTCATTGCTCCGCCCTCGCAGGGCCGGTGGGTTGTTCTCGCCGCACTAGCCTTGATTGTCGCGGTCGCCGGCTGCGGATGGTGGTTTACCCATCGAAGGACCGGCTCGTCGTCAGCGGCCAGCACGCAGTTGCCGGCGATCTCTTCTCCCGCAAGCTCGACAAATGCATCAACTCCGCCTGCCGAAACCAATGTGCCCGCCGTTGCATCAGTGCACCACGCATCCGGAATTACCGACATCACAGGAATTCGCCACTGGTCGTCGCAGGGTTCAAGCACGATTGCGATCGACCTTGGGGATCAGGTGCAGTATGAGGCGCACCATCTCAACGATCCCGAGCGCATTTACCTGGATCTACACGACACGAAGTTAGATCCAAAACTGAGCCATCCTATTGAAGTCGGGGATGCCTTGCTGACCCGGGTGCGTGCGGCCCAAGGCTCGGACGACATAACCCGGATCGTTTTGGAAACAAGGTCGGCAGTAACTTTTGCGGTGAGCATTGAGCAGAACCCTTATCGGCTCGTGGTGGAAATACACGGCGCTGAATCAAGACCGCAGCCACGCGCCAAAGTCGACTTGTTCGGCCCATCGAAAAGCCCTTTCAACGGAACGGCGCAAACCAGCGATCAATCCAGCGATGTCAAACCGTCAAAGTCACCGAAGCTTCGCATTGTGCTCGATGCCGGCCACGGCGGATGGGATTTGGGCACAGTCGGCCGCCAGGGACTGCTTGAAAAAGATTTGACCCTCGACCTGGTAAGCCGATTGGGACAACTCGTAGCCAAGCGGCTCGGAGCAGAAGTGGTATACACCCGCGCCGACGACACCTACATCGCGCTGGAAAAGCGAACCGAAGTCGCAAATGTAGATCATGCGGACCTGTTTGTCTCCGTACATGCAAATTACAGCGATTTCACTTCTGCGCGGGGCGTTGAGACTTACTACACCAACACTTATTCGTCCGCCCACGCCCATACAGCCGATGGCGATCTGCAAAACGTCAACTGGACCAACGTGAATATCCGCGAGAAAGTCGACGATTCGCGCCGTCTTGCCGGAGATGTGCAGCAATCGCTTTACCGCGCGCTCGCAGCCAAAAGCGAATTACCAAACCGTGGCGTGAAGGAAGCGTCCTACATCGTGCTTACTGGCACCACCATGCCGGCCATCTTGACCGAAGTGTCTTTCGTCAGCAGCCCAACCGATGAAACCAATCTGAAAAGCTCAACCTATCGACAGGAAATCGCGGAAGCGATCTACCAAGGCGTCGCCCGTTACACCGAGGCAACCAGGCACGTCACGCTGGCGCACTCCAACTCCAGCACGAAGCCAATCGCAGCAAAGTCCACTACGCCCTAATTGTTCAGCTACTGTTGCACCGGAACTCCCCCGTATTTCTGCAACCACTTCAATTCTTCACGCACCTTGATCCTGCCGTGCCATGGATTTTTGTCGAGCGAGTGCCCTTCGCCCGGAAAAATGAGCAGCTCACTCGGAATGCCTAAAGCGTGCAATGCGTGATCAAGCAGGTAGTCTTCCGCGACAGCCACGCGAATATCTTCCGCCCCTCCTACGATGTGGGTTGGTGTGCGTACCTTCTGCATTTGAAAAATCGCCGCCTCATCCTGATAGCGCTTTGCTTGCTCCCAGGGAAGGCCGCCCAGAAAATACGCATCGTCGAAGGTCGTGTCGTCGTTACCCCAGTCCGCAACATGCTCGACCGACCCCGCCCCAGTGACCGCAGCCTTCCACTGTGTGCTCTGGGTGATCAGCCAATTTGTCATGTACCCGCCGTAACTGTAACCACCCACCGCCAGGTGAGCGGGATCTGCAATCCCTTGCTGAACGAGCGCTTTCACTCCTTCAAGAATGTCTTTGCCGGGACGCGACACAATTTCTGGCACGATCTCCGCCAGAAATTTATCGCCATATCCGCTCGATCCCCGATAGTTCGGTTCAAAGACCAACCAGCCCTGACCCGCCGCCAATCGGTCCCACTGATACCAGTCGGCCTCGAAATGATTGCCATCCGCATCAGCCGGGCCACCGTGTATGTAGACGAACACAGGAAGATTTTTTGCCTCGAACTTTCCCGGTGGATACATCAACATCCCTTCGATCGGTACCCCATCGTCGGAAGTCCATTTGTAGGGCTTCGCTTTGGGTAAATCCCTTTGCGTAAACAGTGCATTGAACGAAGTAACGGGAGCTGCAACGTTCATCTGCTCGAAACTCGAGGCCAGATAAATTTCAGCGGGCTTTTCGATACTGGAATAAACAAGTCCGATGCGTCCCGATTTTGCGGCAGTTGCAATCCAATCGTAGGCGCCCGGCCATCCCGCCAGTTTGAGGAAGGGAGAAGACGCGCTTGCCTGCGAGTACATCTGCACCTCGGTTCCAACCCGTCCGGTGGCCAAAACTCCGCCGGACGGCGTCAGGGCATAGTGAATAATGGCACCGCCGAAATCCGCCCCCCATCGCTCGATTGAACCGGAACTTGCGTCGACCCAATAGAGACGTGTTTGCGCGTCCCTGTATTTGCCTTCGACGGAACCAACATCAACCTGAAAGAAAATGTGCTGGCTGTCGTTCGCCCAATGGATTCCCTGTTCGACCGCCTGATTGCGGGTGATCTGCCGGGGAGCCTGATCGGCAACGGTTGCGTCAACGACGTAAATCTCAAACTCCTCGACTTTCTCCTGGCGTTCGGAATTCGACTCGCTCACAAACGCGATACGTCGCCCATCCGGAGAAGTCTCCATCTCTTTCACGCGCCACGCAAAGTGGGAAATCTTGTGCGCGCCGGCCGGTGAGCCTGATTCGCTCTCAACTGGTGGTTTCTCGCTTGGAATTTGGGAACTGACTAAACCGGCCAGGTCAATTCTGAAGATGGCGTCGCCGCGCTCGTCGCCGCGGAAGCGTTGCACGTCCTTCCATTCTTTCTTATGCGCTTCGTTTTGAGCTTTGCTCCACGGATCGCGGGTCGCGAAAAATAAACTCTGCGAATCACTTGACCAGGCAAACGCATGCACGTCTTCCTCGCTCCGAGTGACTGCAAAAGCTTCTCCTCCGGTGGAAGAAATCAGATAGAGCTGGCTGGCGTCTTCGTTTTTCGATTGATTTTCCGCTTCGCCTTTTCCTCTCGCATCTCCACGTTCGGAGAGGAATGCAATCCATTTTCCGTCCGGGGACCATTGAGGCGCAGTATCCTTCCCGGACCGAGTAAGCTGGCTGAGCCCACCGCCGTCGCGATATAGCCAAAGCTCCTGACGGTATCTCTCTTCATCCCAATCCGCGCGGTCCACCACCGCGACCAACGAACGTCCGTCGGGAGAAAGGGCGATGGCGTCGTAACTCACGTAGTTGAAAAATTCGTCGAGCGTGAGCTTCGGCTTATTTTGCGCATGTAACGAAATGCACAGAAGAATAAAAAACGGCGTAAGGGTGATGTGCAACCGGGCGATCTTCATGGTCGAGACAAGACATATACCTTGTCATGCCGCTTTTGCAAATGCGCCTGCGTTTTGGGGGAATTCATTCTAAAGAATGCTTTTAGCGGGAAGCGTCCGCGCGATTGTTAACGATCTGGTGTTCCTTCACCCACTCGTTGGCACGTTGTTGCGCCGATAATATCTGGGCACGAGTCATGCGCGAGGCCAGAAACGACACTCTCACTTTGCTCGCGTCGTCGCCTCCCGCTTGCGCGAGCATCGCCCAGAAATAGGCCTTTTGCATATCTTGAGGAACTCCGCGCCCTGCCCAGTAGTAGGCGCCCAACGTCGCTTGCGCCATCACCTGGCCTTGCTCTGCCGCCATTGAAAACCAGCGAACCGCCTCGCCGTAGTTCTGCGATACACCCTCGCCGGTTGCGTAGTGAACCCCCAGCGCGAATTGCGCCGCCGCATCACCTTTTTCCGCGAGGGCCCGGACCCCATCAATACCATCTGGCAGGCCCGAAGTGGTCGATGCTCCCGGCACCGACATGCTGGCATTCTTCAGTCGATGACTTGCCGAAGGCAGCGATCCGTTATGTGGCCAGGTCTTGACCAGCCAAATCACAACGATAATCAGGGTCAGCGCGACCGCAAACAGTAAAACTCGTCGTGACCACGAGAGATCTGGGGTTCCATCTTCAGCGTCGAATAGCGCCGGGACATCAGGATCGGTCTCCCGAGGACGCAACTTCGGTGCCCGATCAACAACAGCGCGGGCCGCCGGTGCGGTCGTTGCTCTTACCATGACCTTCGCGGCACGATGAATCGCGAACGAGACCGTTTCCGCAAGCCGCATCAGGGCAGAGTTGTCGAGCACCGTGAATGCATTCGGATCGGGCGAAAAGACTTCAAGAATTCCCGCGACAAATTGTCCGGACCGAACAGGCACCGCAACCATCGACCTGATCCCGAGCGCTCGGCAGCTGTCCTGGTCGACACGCGAATCAATCTCAGTGTCTTCGCATCGCATCAATTTACCGGTGCGCACACACTCTCCGGAAAAGCCTGCGCCCGCTTGCAGCCGCGCGCCTAGGCTGGGCGCATCCGAGCCAGCCCTGGACCGGCACACCATCACGTTATCCTGGGATGGCGCGTTTTGCGGATGATTCACTTCTAAAATGGCAATCGCCGCTCCGCTTGCCCGAGTGAACGCCAGCGCTCTTTCAACAATCAGCCGAAGCGAACGGTCAAGATCCCCGTCAAGCGCTTCCACTTCCCTTTTGACCGCCTCCAGCGCCGCCAGCATTCCCGTGTAATCGGTCGAGCCCGAAAAGGGTACGGTTCCCACAGCGCGAGCCGGCTTTTCCGCAGGTTCACTGATTGGTTCGGATTTAAGTCCCGCCGCGTGGTGCGCGAGCGCAGTCAACATATTCACAAATAGCCATTCCTGAACTGCCTGAACGGCTGCCGGAGGCAGCGCATCGGTAAAGCGAATGCCGCAGCGACCCGAACGGTCCGACCAGATCACCGTTCCAGTTGCGCGGACTCGACTTCGGGTCTCGGAAAAATCCAACAGGAAGCTGACTTCGCGATTCGTCTCCAGAGCTGTTGGACTCTGCACGGACATGCCGTCCTCACTCAAATCGAGAATGGCACAGAGATCGAGCATCGAGCCCTTGTTTACGGTTTCCAGACTGGCGTAGGCCGGAGTATGAATTCTGTGCCGAATGCGACGCCGACTCTCGCGGACCGCAGTGCGCGGACCGCCCCCCGTAGTCGGTGGCTTCGTCGCGGAGCTTTGCATGGGTATGCGCACGATTCTACTCCTTGAGCCGTAGTTAGAAGGTAGTACACCGACTCAGGAGTTCAACGGTTACCGATTTGGTTCAGCTTGTCTTAATCTAGGCTTTCAGAAACTAGTGTTGTCTTAAATAGGGTTCGAAATGCTCTGCTACGGGGAAGAGAACTAATGCATCGATTCTCAGCTCTTCGGAATTTTTACCTGGCCATGCTGGTCGCTGTTTTTCCGTTAGCATCCTTCAGCCAGGTCGCCGGCTCCGCGGTGGACGGCTCAGCGCAAACGACTGCTCCGGCGCCGAGCGCCGCGCCCCTGACGCTCACTTTGCAGGATGCCCTTGACCGTGCTCGGAAGAACGATCCGACATACCGCTCTGCGGTCACCGACTTCGGCATCGCGCGCGAAGACCGGGTTCAAAGCCGCGCCAACCTCCTTCCGAATGTGAACTACACCGCTGCGTTCGACTATAACCAGGGGAACGGCAGCGGCGGGTCGCGCTTTATCGCCAATAACGGCGTCCATGAATATGTCAGCCAGGGCAACGTAAACGAAACACTGTCGCTAGCGAACGTTGCAGACTATCGCCGCAATCGCGCGTTGGAGGCTGTCGCCAAGGCTCGCGCAGAGGTCGCGGCACGGGGTCTGGTCGTGTCTGTGGTCCAGGCATACTACGGCTTTGTTTCTGCCCAGCGTAAGTACGCCACGACAGAGCGCGCGTTCACCGAGGCCGAACGCTTCTTCGGCATCAGCCAGAAACTCGAACACGGCGGCGAAGTAGCCCACTCCGACGTCGTGAAAGCGCAATTGCAATTTCAGCAGCAACAGCGCGATTTGCGTGAAGCCCAGCTTGACATGAATAAATCCCGGCTCGACCTCGCGGTTCTCGTCTTCCCCGATTTCAACGAAAACTTCGCGGTGGTTGACGATCTACAGACAGCCGAGCCGCTGCCTGTTTTTGCTGAAGTCCAGCGCGCGGCTGGGGTAAAAAATCCCGACCTTAGGGCCGCATTGGCCTCGCTACAGGCGGCAAGGCAGGAAGTTTTCAGTTCGTGGAATGGCTTCCTGCCGTCGGTGAGTCTCGACTACTTTTACGGAATCGACGCGAACCATTTCGCCACCGAAAGTGGAAGTGCCCAGAATCTTGGATACTCTGCGGCGGCGACGCTGCAACTCCCAGTTTGGAATTGGGGATCCAGTCGCAGTAAGGTGAAGCAGGCGGACCTTCGGCGTGATCTCGCGCGTGTGGAACTCAGTCGCACACAGCGGGAGCTTCTTGCCAGGTTGCGTACGTTGTATGACGAAGCGCAGGCTGCCCAATCTGAAATGGATTCGTTGAGCCTCTCCGCGCAGCTAGCCAGCGAAAGCCTGCGATTGACCACGCTACGTTATCAAGCCGGAGAAGCTCTCGTTCTCGAAGTGGTCGATGCCCAGAACACAATGATTCTATCCAACAACGCCTTCAATGACGGCCAAGTCAGATACCGAGTGGCACTGGCGAATTTGCAGACTCTAACGGGGAACCTCTAAACGCATGCTTCAACAAAAGCGATTCAAACGCCCGGTGCTAGGCAGCGTTCAGCGAACTGGCGTGTTCGCCACAGCGGTCCTTGCCACTCTCTTAGCAGCAAGCGTTGGATGCTCCAAGGAACCTGCCGAGAAAGAGCAGCCGGTCGCAGTCCAAATCGTTCCCGTCGAGAAAAAGACCATTGAGCACACCATTGTCTCCGATGCAGTGCTATTTCCTCTGGCGCAGTCCGCCATCACTTCTAAAATTAGCGCGCCGGTGAAGACTTTCTACGTGAAGCGAGGCAGCCGCGTGCATAAGGGAGAATTGCTGGCCACGCTCGAGAACATGGATTTATCCGCTGCGGCTCAAGACGCAAAGGGTTCATTTGATCAAGCTGAGTCGGTGTACAAAACAACCACAGCCGGCAGCCTTCCCGAAGAACTTCGCAAAGCAGAACTCGACGACACAGCTGCGCGCGAGCTTAGAGACGCACAGGAAAAAGTGTACAAAAGCCGCCAGGACCTTTTCCAGCAGGGCGCGCTTCCCCGCAAAGAGCTTGATCAGAGTCTGGTGGATTACACCCAGGCTCGAAATCAAGCGATATTGCCGATCAGCATCTCGCAGCGTTGCAGAAATTCGGCAACGCGGAAGGAATGAAGGGCGCGGCAGGACAATTGGAATCGGCGAAAGGAAAGTATCTTGGCGCCGAGGCGCAATTAGGCTACTCGGAGGTCCGCAGCCCTATCGACGGAGTCGTGACCGACAGACCTCTGTACCCCGGCGAAATGGCGGCCGCGGGAACCCCGCTACTCACCGTGATGAACACGTCGAGCGTGATTGCGCGCGCCCACATCCCACAGCGCGAAGCGCAGCTTCTCAAGACCGGCAACTCCGCGACCATCAGAGTTCCTGGAGAGGACAAGACGGTGGAAGGAAAAGTGACGCTCGTTAGCCCCGCCCTCGACCCTAACAGCACGACAGTAGAAATCTGGGTCGAAGCGAAAAATTCCGGCGCATTGTTGAAGCCCGGGGCCAGCGTTCAGCTTTCAATAGTGGCAAAGACTATCGCCGATGCAATGGTCGTCCCCGCAGTCGCTCTGCAAACAGCAGCAGACGGTACTACGAGCGTCATGATCGCGGGAACTGACGGTCGCGCTCACCAGAAAACGGTGACGGCCGGAATCCAGCAAGATGACGACATCCAGATTGTCGATGGTTTGAAGGAGGGCGACAAAGTAGTCGCTTCGGGCGCGTACGGTCTGCCTGACAACGCAAAAATTGTTCAGGCTGAAGCGGCCGACGCTAAAGACGATTCCGCTGACAAAGACAAGGCAGGCGCGAAAGATTCTGGAGCGAAAGACGCTGGGGCGAAAGATTAAAGATGAAAAATAGCCCCCTGAAGAGTGCGCCCACGCTGCCACCAGAAAATTCATACTGGTTCTCCCGGCAGTCTAAGCCGGTGATCTTCTTGATCGCCACGCTGGCGGTTCTCGGCGCTTACCTTGCCTACACAATTCCAGTCTCTGTATTTCCAGAAACTAATTTTCCCCGCTTGCTCATCGCTGTCGACAACGGCGTCATGCCCATCGATCAGATGATGGTCACTATCACCCGGCCCATCGAAGAGGCTGTGAACAGCGTTCCCGGACTGCAAAGCGTGCGTTCGATCACCAGCCGGGGATCCGCCGAGGTAGATCTTTTCTTTAACTGGAACGTCGACATGTTCCAGACCCTCCAATACGTAAACGCCGCCTTGTCTCGCGTGCAGCCGGAACTGCCGCCTACTGCCACTGTGGAAGCCCATCGCATGACATTCGCGAGCTTTCCGATCATCGGTTACAGCATCACGTCCGCCAGAAGTTCCACAAACCAAACTCTGGGAGATGGCGACCTACGAGATCAAGCCACGATTGAACCGGGTTGACGGCGTGTCCACGGTGATCGTGCAAGGCGGACAGGAGCCGGAGTTCCAAATCGTCCCCAATCCGGCAAAACTCTTGACGGCTGGAGTGACCGTCAATGACTTGTTGGACTCGATGCGCAAGACCAATCTCATCGACTCTCCCGGATTGTTCGAGCGCAACCACCAACTGGTCCTCGGACTGATCAGCGGTCAAGTTCGCAATCCAGAGCAGATTGCAGCGACGGTTGTAAAAACAACTTCGACCGGCATTCCGGTGCGGGTCGGCGACGTGGCGAGCGTTGTTTCCGGCGTAAAGCCCGTCTACACGATCGTAACTGCCAACGGCCAGCCTGCCGTCCTGCTAAACATAAACCGGCAGCCCGACAGCAACACGGTCCAGGTGGCGGACGGAGTCCATCAGCAAATCGATGAAATTCGCAAGACGCTTCCTCCGGGCGTTGATATTCAGCCCTTCTACGATCAATCCATCATCGTTGGCGAATCGATCAAGAGCGTTCGCGACGCGATCCTGATCGGCCTGGTGCTGGCCTCAATCATTCTGGTGGTGTTTCTTCGCGATTGGGGAACATCTATCGTCGCCGGACTGGTCATTCCCGTCACTATCGCCATCACATTCATCGTTCTCAAAATGCTGGGCCAGAGTTTCAATCTGATGACGCTGGGCGGACTGGCCGCGGCGGTAGGCATGGTGATCGACGACGCCATCGTAGTGGTGGAAAACATCGTTCTCCACCGCGATGCCGGTCAGAATCGTCTCGAAGCCATCCAGTCAGCGCCTTGCATGAGATCACCGTGCCGTTGATCGGCTCGACTCTCACACCCATTGTGGTGTTTGTCCCGCTGATTGCGATTACCGGTATCACCGGAACATTTTTTCGCGCCCTCGCCCTCACCGTCGGCGTTTCGCTATTCACGTCGTTGGCCTTGGCGCTCACCTGGACTCCAAATCTCAGCCAATACCTGATTAAGAAACATGGCCACTCCGGTGCTCAGCCCGTGGGTGCAGGCGAATCTGAAGCAGACCTTCACGACCGCATGCTGGCCGCGGAAGAAGCCTCTTTAGGAAAGACATTCAAAAAGATCATCGCATTCCATCAGCGCTGGCTCCAATGGGCGATTGCGCGGCCCAAGACGCTGGGAATTCTCGGCATCGTCCTCATCGCGGTTTCTTATTTCTGCTATCAATTTTCCGGATCTGACTTGTTGCCGGAAATGGATGAAGGCGGATTCACCATCGACTACATAATGCCCGCGGGAAGTTCGCTGGCTGAGACCAATCGCGTGATCTCCCATGTAGAACAAATGCTCCATGAAGTCGCGGAGGTCGAGAGCACTTCCCGGCGCACCGGACTTCAATTAGGCCTCGCGGCCGTAACGGAAGCCAACACTGGCGACATTTTGGTGAAGCTGAAAGCCAAACGCAGCCGCGCGGTCGACGACATCATGGCCGACCTGCGAACTGATATCAAGGCCCAGGAACCAGCCCTCGACTTTGAGTTCATTCAAGTCCTGCAAGACATGATTGGCGATCTCACCAGCGCTCCGGAGCCAATCCAGATCAAACTATTCTCGCAAAACGCCGCCCTCCTTGAGCAGTGGGCGCCGAAAGTGGGCGACGCTATTCATAAAGTTCCCGGGGTTGTCGACATTCTTAACGGAATCGAAAACACGGTGAGCGGTCCGGCTGTGGTCTTCCAGATCAATCCCAGCGTGGCCGCGCGAGCGGGTTTCACTCCGGAAGAAGTGGCAGTGGATGTCTCTGCTATTGTTGAAGGCGAGCCAGCGGCAACACCAGTCATAACGAATGATCGCGCCTACACCGTGCGCGTTCGTTTCCCGGACGCCAACCGCGCCTCGCTGGATGCCATCCGCGACACTCTTCTGGTTAGCAGCACCGGCAAGACCGCGACATTGGGACGCTCTCGCCACGCTCACCGACGTTCCGGGACAGACGGAAATTCGCCGTGAGAATTTACAACGCGACGTGGCAGTCACTGCTCGACTGGAAGGCACAAACCTTGGCAGCGGAGTCGCCGCCGTGCAGAAAGCCGTGGCCGATTTACATCTACCTGCCAGCATTCGAGTCGAATACGGCGGAACCTACGCTGAGCAACAAAAATCATTCAACGATTTGGTGTTCGTTCTCATCCTTGCCATCCTCCTGGTATTTATCGTCCTTCTCTTCGAGTTCCGGACGTTTGCCGCTCCTCTAGCGATCCTGGCCTCCGCGATCCTATCCACTTCCGGAGTGTTCATCGCACTCGTCATCACCCGCACCACTTTCAACGTGTCGTCGTTCATGGGGATGATCATGGTGATTGGAATCGTGGCCAAGAATGGCATCCTCCTTCTTGACGCAGACCAGAGAGGCATTGCGCTTGGACTTTCTGCGGAGGACGCCATGCTTCAGGCAAGCCGTCGGCGACTCCGTCCCATCGTGATGACGGCCCTCGCCACGATCGCCGGCATGTTGCCTCTGGCTTTTGCCTGGGGTGCAGGCTCACAAATGCTGCAACCCCTTGCCATCGCGGTCATCGGGGGAATTCTGATTTCTATGGTGTTGTCGCTGATCATCACCCCCGCGGTCCACTTCTTCCTGAGCCACCCAGCCGCGGAGAATAAGCAAGAACCTGCAATGGCAACTTACTAGCCACCCCACCTCTGGAATTGGGTACTTAAGTCACAAATTGCCAACCTGCCGATTACCCATCCGCAGTCGCAAATTTGACGTTTGCACTACAATTAACGTGTGCCTTTTCGCGAAGTTGATGGAGCTGCTGCCCCTTGAAACCGCCCATCGAAAAAAATCCACAGGCTAAGTTCGCGTTGGACGAGCACTCCTTCCAGCAGTTGTTGGAATCTGCCTACGTAATCCAGCAGCATGGCCACCGCAACAGTGCAAAGGCTACTGTTTCGCTCGATCCCCTCGCCGAAGTCACCGAAACACAGCGACTCATTGAGGTTCGTAGACTCGATCTGCGAGACGCGGCTCAGCTAATCGCCGATCGCTCACTCTTTATTGCGAAAGCTTCTGGCGTCGCCATCGGGATGTCCCATGATGGCCAGCTCACGTATTTGGCGGCAAGCGGGAATGCCGTCTCAATCGCCGGAACCAGTGCGCCAATTTCAGAAACTGTATCGTCCGTCTCGCTGTCGGAAAACGAGGCGACCGCGGTGGAGTGCCCTGATACTACTGCTCTGCCTAAATCCTCCGCTGATGTTTGCCGGTCACAGAACGTGCTTTCTTTGATCGTCGCTCCCTCGCGCTACGAGGGAGGAATTTCTTGCAGTCTCGAGTTCCGCTATGACAGCGTGGCAGCCTATAGCGCGGACGACGTGCGCACCGCCGGCCTGATGGCTAACCTCATTCTCGAAGCAATCGCCCGCGACGCTGGGCTTAAGTGGACCGAAACAGTCGCTTCGGAACGCAACAACATGTTGCAGGCCCTGGACGCACTTCAGCCCCATTTAGAAAGATCGCTCGCACCGTCTGTGGACCAGACACCGGATCCATCGATCCCGCCAATTCCAGAGTTCACAGCAGAATTTTTCTCGCAGGATCCAGCCGAGACCGTCTTTTCACACGAGCGCTTCACGGAAAAATCTGCTACCGAATCAAGCGCGATCGAAACCGATTCGGAAGTCTGGCCGGTTTCGCTGATCCCGCGAAGCAGCGAGCCGTCAACGGCCCTTTCCGCAGCTGAAGATATCGCGTCGCACCCTGTAAAAGACCCAGCCGAAATCACGGAAGTCGACACGCCCTGGCAGTCGGCGAGTTCCGCCCAACTATGGTTGGAATCGGCTCGGGGTTCGGCATCGGTAGGATCGCGGATTTCAACACGGTGGCAGAAACATCGAGCCACGATTTATTTGGCCGTGTCAGCTCTGCTCTTGATTATCGTGCTTTCCGGGTGGGGCAATCGCTCGATACCAAATTCTGTTCGGGCGAATGCGCCCGCCCGGGAGTCGTCGCCTCCACAAGTGCAGCTTAGTTTTTTTCAACGGACTTTGGTGTCGCTCGGTCTCGCCGACCCGCCTCCGGCTCCGACAAATCTAGGCAATCCGACAATCCAGGTGTGGATCGATTTGCACACGGCACTTTACTACTGCCCGGGCGATCCCTTGTACGGCAAGACTGCGGGCGGACGAACTTCGCTTCAGCGAGACGCCCAGCTTGATCAATTTGAACCAGCCTATCGGAAGGTCTGCGAGTGACTTGGCCCAACGAAAAAGCCTCCGCAGGTTGCGGAGGCTTTTTCTTTTGGTCTTCAGCTTCGAACGAGCTTGTGCACGGATAACCACGCGCACCTTCGGTTCAACTTATGCGTGCACGGCTGACTCAAACCGTCGGGCTTCATACCAGAGCGCGAGTTCGACGCGGTTCCAGAGCCCTAGCTTGTCGTAAATAACCCGCAAATAGTTCTTCACAACGTGCTCGGTGGTGCCGATGCTGCGCGCGACTTCGCTGTTCTTGAGCCCCTGAGCGACTAGCTCGATGACCCGTTGTTCGCGCTCGTTTGTGCTTCTCTTACCGTATCTTTCCGATCCAACCATAGCTGCCTCCGGTATAAAAAAGTCGCCAGCTTGACCCGCTTGATGCCGTCCCGAATTCCAAAACGTACAAAGAGACGGTTGAAGTGGGCCTTAACCGTGCGCCGCGCCATCTTCAGTTCTTTGCTGATTTCTGCGTTGTCACAGCCTTGGAGTAGAAGATCCGCAATCTGCTGCTCCCGGGGAGCCAAACGAACTGATTGATCCTTCACTGCTCTCCCCTTCTTCCGGATAACTCGCCAAAGACTTACCCTTCCCATTCACAACGAAGGCGGAGAGTGTCCTGGGATGTTGCTCGGGAGCTCAGAGCCTTTGCGATGGGTTTCCACGTTCTAATGCATTTACCGTGCCACGACTACAGGGTTTCCACAATTCGTAAAGAAATGTGGGCTCATGAACTTGGTTTTCAACAGCAAATCCCACCGCTCTCCGATCAATGCAGCATTCGTGGTGCAAATTCGCAAGCGAAGAATCAAAAAAAGTCGCACCGCTCAAACTAAGCTATGCCAATCACTTGCGCCACGCCAGCTCCACGAATTCTCGAAGGTTTGCCGTGCCGAACCTTCGGCGGTGCGCGGCACAGGATTATTTGTTGGATTTTTCATCTCCCATGTGAATAGTTTTTCAGCTTTTGTGTTCAGCTTTGGTCAACTGGAAGGTTTTACATTCCGAGGGCGTACTTTCTTCAATTATGACTGGCACGGCGAGACGACGAATATTCGAGTAAACTTCTTTTTTAGAATTCGCTTTGCCTCGATCCGTGTGCGAACTTTTTTGATCACATGAAGCTTTCGGTCATCATGCCGGTGTATAACGAGCGCGCGACGATTCGCGCGGTGGTCGAGCGGGTTCTCGCTGTGCCCATTGATGTCGAACTATTGTGCGTGGACGACGGATCCAAAGATGGTTCGCAGGATTTACTAGCGCAACTTCAGTCTGAAAATCCTCGCGTGCGAGTATTCTTGCAACTTCGAAACCAAGGCAAGGGTGCCGCTTTACGCCGAGGAATTCGCGAAGCTACCGGTGATTTTGTGTTGGTTCAGGATGCCGACCTCGAATACGATCCGGTCGACTACCCAGCGCTGCTCGACCCCTTGCTTCAAGGCAAAGCGGACGTTGTATATGGATCGCGTTTTCTAGGGAGCGGCCCTCATCGTGTTCTGTATTTCTGGCACTCGGTCGCCAACAAGGTTTTGACTCTGCTCTCGAACTGCCTCACCGATATAAATCTAAGCGACATGGAAACCTGCTATAAAGTTTTCCGTCGCGAGATCATTCAGGCAATTCCCCTTGAAGAAGACCGTTTTGGATTCGACCCTGAGATCACCGTCAAAGTTGCCAAGCGTCATCTTCGCATTTATGAGGTTGGCATCAGTTACTGGGGGCGCACTTACGAAGAGGGGAAAAAAATCGGCTGGAGGGATGGCTTCCGCGTACTGTGGTGCTTGCTTAAATACTCAGCTAAGGAGCCCGTCCATCGCTACGCGCCTATCGTAGGCTCTCAAGATTCGACAAGCGCCGCGTCAAACCATCCATCGGCGGCTGGGAGTTAGCCGACATCATTGCAGATTCGCTTTCAGCAAAGCTTGTCACTTGCCACGCAGGAAATTCTCGGCCCCATTTGTGCCGACGAGGTTCACGTATATTTTTCACCGCTTGTGCCAGAGTCCGAAGATGTCGCTGTCTTTCAGAAACTACTTTCAGACGATGAACTAGCCCGCGCTCAACGCTTTCATTTTGACCGGAACCGCAACGAATACATTTTGGCGCGCGGTGCTCTGCGATCTCTGGTGGGCCGTTACCTGGACCTTCCACCACGAGACGTTCGGTTCGCTTACGAGGAACATGGGAAGCCGATACTTGTAGCTGACCGCCCTACTCTGCCGGTCTGCTTTAACGTGTCGCACACTGCCGGATTAGTTGCGATCGCTTTCACGCTGGATCGGAGAGTTGGCGTCGATGTCGAAGCGATCCGCACCAATCTTGAAGTCGCCGCATTAGCGGAGCGTTTTTTTTCTGTGGCCGAGAGGTCCACCCTTCGTGGATATTCTGCGACCGAACTTTATGAAGGATTTTTCCGCTGCTGGACCCGCAAAGAAGCGTACATCAAAGCTCGCGGCGAGGGATTGTCTCATCCTCTCGCCCAATTCGACGTGTCGATTGATCGAGAGATAGAACAATCACTGATCGCAACACGCCCCGATGTCGTCGAAGCTAGCCGTTGGCTGGTGAAGCCTTTCGCCGTTCCCGCAGGTTTTGCGGCGGCGGTGGCGATCGAATTGACTCGATCTGACGCCGTTTAAATTTGCGTATGTGCCGCAAATCTTTGCACACGCCGCTAACGCCCCCGGTGCATCTAGACCAAAACACATTTATTCTAAGCGACTTAGTAGGGATTAAAGTACGAAGCGATCGGCAAGTCAATTGCTTCGCTACTCTGTTCTCCTCCGAGACCTCAATCTAATTTTGAAAGCCATCTCTAAACGTAGTATTCTGAATGAAATAGTGATGACGTGGGGAGAGACTGCCCTGCCAGCCGCTGCGCCACCAACCGGCAAAATTACCATTAAATGTTGTTGCAGAAATCTTTAGTTGTTGGAAATCATTCAACGAACCTGGGAGGTTCACGCACTTGAGCGCTTCGACAAGCCATCTCATTGCGCCGCACGGCGGGGAACTTGTTAACCTCATCGCCACCCTGAACGAGCTGCGGAAATAAAGGCACAGTCGCGCGAATGGCCATCATGGGACCTCACCCCGCGCCAACTTTGCGACCTCGAACTGCTGATCAGCGGCGGATTTTCTCCGCTGACGCGGCTTCATGACGCGCGCCGACTACGAAGGCGTTTGCCATAACATGCGTCTGGCCAGCGGGAGTCTCTGGCCCATGCCCATCACTCTGGACGTGACCGAAGAGTTCGCCAAGAACTCTACGCCCGGCACCAGCAAGATCGCTCTGCGCGATGCCGAAGGCGTCATGCTGGCCGTCTTGCACGTGGAAGAAGTCTGGCAAGCCTGACCGCAAAGCTGAAGCCCAGTCAGTTTTTAGCAGCACCAGCCCCGCTCATCCCGGCGCTGACTACGCCATGAACAAGTCGAATCCGTGGTACGTCGGCGGAACGCTCGAAGGGACGCAGATTCCTTCCCATTACGATTTCCGAAATCTGCGCCTGACTCCTGCCGAAGTGCGCGCAGAGTTTGCGCGCCTGGGATGGCGGCGGGTGGTAGCGTTCCAGACGCGCAATCCTATGCATCGCGCCCACGTTGAGCTTGCCTTCCGCGCTGCCAAGCAGGTCGAAGCCAATTTGCTGATCCACCCGTGGTCGGAATGACCAAGCCCGGCGACGTGGATTACTACACCCGCGTGCGTTGCTATCAATTGCTGCTCTCGAAATATCCCGCAGACCACTGCGAAGCTTTCCTTGCTTCCGCTGGCCATGCGCATGGGCGGACCACGCGAGGCCATCTGGCATGCTCTGATTCGCAAGAATCACGGCGTGCAGCCACTTCATCGTCGGCCGCGACCACGCCGGTCCAGGAAAGGATCACCGACGGCAAGCCTTTCTACGGCCCCTACGAGGCGCAGGAAGTTTTCAAGAAGCACGAAGCCGATATCGGCGTAACCATGGTTCCTTTCAACATGATGGTTTACCTCGAGGATCAGGACAAATACGTTCCCGCATGATGAAGTGAAGAAGGGCGACCGAGTGTCTGAATATCTCCGGCACCGAACTTCGCCAGCGGCTGAACGAAGGCCGCGATATTCCTGCATGGTTTACTTATCCTGAAGTTGTAGCAGAGTTGCGCCGCAGCTTCCCGCCACGGCACAAGCAGGGCGTAACCATCTTTTTCACCGGACTTTCCGGCTCCGGCAAGTCGACGATCGCCAATATGTTGATGACCAAGTTTCTGGAAATGGGCGGCCGTCCGGTGACCATGCTGGACGGCGACCTGGTCCGCAAGAATCTTTCTTCGGAACTGGGCTTCTCCAAGGAACATCGCGACATCAACATCCGTCGCATCGGATACGTCGCTTCGGAGATTACTAAGAACGGCGGAATTGCAATTTGCGCACCCATCGCTCCCTATGATGCGACGCGCAAAGTTGTCCGCGAAATGATCGAGCCTTACGGGGGCTTCATTCTGGTGCACATCGCGACCACGGTGGAAGTGTGCGAACAGCGCGATCGCAAAGGGCTCTACGCCAAAGCTCGCGCGGGAATTCTGAAAGAATTCACCGGCATCTCCGATCCCTACGAAGTACCCGCAGACGCGGAAGTCACCATCAACACCGGTGAACTTTCTCGCCGAGGAAGCCGCGCAAGAGATCATACTTGCATCTGGAGAGGGAAGGTTTCATCGGCGTCAACGGAGACGAAGCCTAAACTTCAAGCGCGACCGGCTCAATCCGGGTTGCGAGGTTTTCTTCTGCCATGCTACTCGCCGCAAAGATTCTGATCGGCTTCATCGTTGGCACCCTGATCGGCATGACTGGGGTGGGGGGCGGCGTCCTGCTGCTGCCCTTGCTTATTTTTGGACTCAAGGTCCCGGCCATGCTGGCGGTAGGCACCGATGCCCTCTTCAACTTCGGCACCAAAATCCCTGCCGGATTTATGCATGTGCGCTCTGGCACCGTAAAGCGCAGGGTGCTTTTGGCTCTGGCCACGGGCAGCATTCCCGGTTCGATTGCTGGAGTCACCTTCCTCGGTCACCTGCGAACGGTCTACGGCTCCGGGGTCAATTACATAGTCGCCACCGTAATCGGTGCCCTGCTCGTTGTCGTTCCGTCGGTGATGTTCTTTCAGCGCAGAATTGAGGCGCACGTTACCCACCGCCCACCAACATTGAAGTCCGCTGTGGGCATGGTTCTAGTCGGCCTTTCCGCCGGCTTCCTGGTGGGCATGACTTCGGTGGGATCGGGCAGCATCATCATGATGTTGATGCTTTTGTTCTACAGCTTTCCTCCGAAGATGATGGTGGGAACTGATGTCGTTCACGCGGTCGTGCTCACGGGAATGACGAGCATGATGCATTTCCGCCTGCACAACATTGATTTCGCCCTCGTTGGCTTTTTGCTCATTGGCTCCATTCCGGGCGGACTGCTCGGCTCTTATCTCGCTACACGCGTCTCAGTGAAATGGTTGCGCAGAATCCTGTGTACCGTACTGCTCCTCACCGGCATCCGGATGTTGTGGCCGTTTCTCGCTCACTTTTTATGACGTCCTCCAATCAAGAACTCTTGCAAAGAATTCACTCCGCCCTCGAAGCAGCGCGGACCGTGCTCAACCGCTTTACTCCCGGTGCCATCGAAACCGAATACAAAGTCGGTCACGACCCTGTGACCGAAGCTGACCGTTCCGTGGACGCGGTACTCCGCAAGGAACTTCTCCGCGAAGGCGAAGGTTGGCTTTCAGAAGAGAGTGTCGACGACCTCACTCGACTTGAAAAGACGCGCGTTTGGGTCGTCGATCCTTTGGATGGCACTCGCGAGTTTGTCCAGGGTATTCCTGAATTTTGTGTTTCGATCGCGATGGTGGAGAACGGGAAGCCGATCGCCGGCGGCATCTGTAACCCCGCAACCAACGAGTTGATCATGGGTTCGCTTGAAACCGGCGTCACCTACAACGGTGTGCGGGCCACGCCCAGCGATCGCACAACGCTCGATGGCGCCGTGATCCTTGCCAGCCGCAGCGAACTAAAACGCGGCGAGTGGTTGCCGTTCCAGAACTCGGCGTCGATCGTCAAGCCGATGGGATCCGTTGCCTACAAACTCGGCCTTGTTGCTTCCGGCCGGGCTGACGTTACTTTTACTCTGACCCCCAAGAACGAATGGGACGTCGCAGCCGGGGCCTTACTCGTGCAAGCCGCAGGCGGTTTCGTTCGGACGCTCGACAACCAGCCCTTGACCTGCAACCATCGCGATCCCCTGCTGACTGGATTGATCGCATGCGGGTCGAAGATGAGTGCTCAACTTATCCAGATGTTGGGCGAGCACCTGCCTGCCGGGGATGCTCGTTCCTGACCTTTCTTGTTGCGCTGAACGCTTAACTCACAGTCGCGACCGGCACCGAAAAGTGTTCATGCACGATTTCCAGATTTCCCGATTGCTGGCGGAACACTTGGGTCATTCGTCCGTTCTCAAGCGCTTCTGTTTTGCTGCGATCGCTGAGTCCGCGCTGGATCTTCGACGCCTTGAATTTGCAGACGTAGCAAGCGATCGCGGCGCTTGGTCCGAGTAGAGTCACCTGAATTGGCCCGAGTCCAACGCTAACATCTGTCTCGTCGCTCAGATACTCGCGGCCCCTTCGAGTGGCAACCAGTTGCCCGGACTCGAGCCTGGGCGTTGATGTCCCAAAGACCATCGAGTCAAAAGAAAATAGTTTCGTCCACTCATCGACAGCTCGGGTGTGGGTAGCAATGTCCCAATATCGCTTCACAGCTGCCGTGACCTGCTCGCTTGAGAGAGTGTCGCTCATCCCAAAACCTTACAAGAGAAAAATACGATGAACCTGGCGACCGGGGGAAAGAATCGGCGGGATCTTCGTGAACGCTTCAGACGAATCGCAGGCCTCACTATCAGCTTGTGCTCTCAGTTGCGTAGCAGCGCCAGTACAGAAAGACGACCAGATCCTTGCAGCTGTGATTGCTTCCGTGTGGCTCGAATGATCTCGGCCGGAACGGGTACATGATGGGCCAGCAGGTCTTTGAAAAACTTATCGTCGATCTCGACCCCTTAGACGATTTTGTCGGTCAGAGGGAGCATCGCCGAGCCGTTTGTTTCTGCCCTCAACGTCGATGCTTGTGGGCAGGTGGTACTCGCCAATGATTGGCATGACTCGCCCGCTGTAGCTGTCCGCTGTCTTACGTTCGACACCGGGTTGTAGAGGCCATCGCTTGTCTGCGCACTCTCTGGCCCGAGGTCAATGCCGAAGCACTGTCCACGGGATTATCGGTGGGAAAGCCAAGAGCAGGTCGTTATTTACTGGTGGAAGCGACAAACACCCGCAGATTGTAGGGGCTTCCGGGGGCGTACGGCCTGCATCATAGGTCGTAATAATCGACAGATCTCCTCGAATAACTCAAGAGCGTGCAGGCGTAAATGTTCGTTAGCAAGCCACAAGATTCACCACCGCACGCGGCAGAGTCTGGCATCCGACGAACTCCGCGGCGCGTCCGAACGCGACAAGCACCCATGCGAAGCGGATTCGAGCAGAGATTAAGGCCCGCTAATCGACGCTGCTTTGCTAGCAAAATGCCAAATATGCCAAATCGGCTGTTGCCTGATGCGAAAGCAGAGTTATAATGGCTGGCACATTGGCGGGAGGATCCCCCCTTGAGAGTCCGCCAAGGAGTAGCTCTGTGAATCATCGTACGCTTCGAACTCTACTACCTCTATTGCTGGCTTCGATCTTCTCGGTAGCAGGACAGAGCCCTATTTCTGTCGGCGGCGGCTCTTCTCCGCTGGCGGGAGGTTTCGGCCCTCCCGGCGGCAACGTGCCTTTCGATAACTCCCGGCTAAACATGACAATGTTGTCGAAGGACGCAGAAAAGGATCTGAGTCCTCTCGAAAACCCGGCGATCTCGGTTTCCAAGCTCGACATGAAGGCTCCCGGAAAAGCACGCCACGAATATGAAAAGGGCGTATTGGCGTTGAGCCGAAAAACGTATCCCGAGGCTGCTGACCACCTCAAGACTGCAATTTCGATCTACCCCGATTTCGTAGCCGCACACAATGCGCTCGGATCGACATTTCTTGGGCTTAACAAAAATCAAGAAGCGCGGGACGAATTCGCCAAAGCGGTCGCGCTTGACGATCACCTGCCTATTTCTCACTTGAATCTGGGATGCGCCGAAATGGCGCTCAAAAACTTCGGCGCAGCTGAGAGCGAGACGCAAAAGGCCGCCAACATCGCCCCACTCGACGTCCAAGTTCAATCGGCTCTCGCCTATGCCCAGCTGATGAACCATAACTACCCTGCCGCCGTGGCAACTGCCCAGCAAGTTCACAACAAGAAACACAAAGACGCGTCAATCGTTCACTACTACGCGGCCGCCGCTCATGACAGCATGAATCATTCCAAGGATGCGCAACAGGAATTGGAGACGCTCCTCCGGGAAGATCCCAAGTCCCCAGCCGCCGACCAGGCTCGACAACTCCTCGCCCAGATGAAAGCGGGACCGATTAAGACGGTTGCAGCCGTCGAGTCGGCTTCATTCACTGAAGTTGAAACTGCCCCGACCGCGCTTGCACCCGGCCAACTGCCTCCTCAAATGCAAAAGCTCATTCAGGAGGCGAAAGAAAAGCAACAAATCGCCGAAGCCGAGGCGATGTGCCCCGGATGCGATACCGCCGAATCGCCGGACACTGTTGCGGCAGCCAATTCCCCGTCGGCCGCTCGCCCTAATGCGTTGAGCCGCAGCGCCACCGGATGGACGCTACGCAGCACCGTGGATGAAGTGGCAGTTTTATTCGCTGCCACCAACCACGGCGGCACTGTCGCCGACCTAACTCGGGCGGATGTAAAGGTTCGCGATGGACATCAACCTCCGGCATCGATCACCGGATTTTTGAGCGAATCCGAGCTGCCTTTGCGTCTCGGAATTGTGATTGACACTAGCGAATCCATCACCAGCCGCTTCTTGTTCGAGCAAAAAGCGGCGATCAACTTCCTCGACAAAGTGGTCACCGACAAGAAAGACCTGGCATTCGTTGTCGGCTTCGCCAACTCGATTTTGATGGTTCAGGATTTCACTGCCGATCAGACTCAACTGGCACATGGCATTGGTCAACTAGCTCCCGCGGGGGGAACTGCGCTCTGGGACGCCGTTACCTTTGGGGCGCAGAAGTTGATTGACCGAGTCGAGGAAAAACCTGTCGCACGCATACTGGTGGTCATCAGTGACGGCGAGGATAATTCCAGTAGCACAAGTATAAAAGAAGCGATCGAAGCCGCCGAACGCGGCGAGGTGATCGTCTATACGGTCAGCACTCGCGACAACCGAGATCTGGCGACCCGCTTTACGATCACTCCGTACTCCGAAAATCTTGTCGTGGGCGACCACGCGCTCAAAGCACTGGCCGAAGGAACCGGCGGCGCTGCGTTCCTGCCCGGATCCCTGGGCAGCCTCAATCACAGCCTCACCGACCTTCAGCAAGTGATTCGCAGCCGATATTTGATTTCCTACAAACCCGCGCTTTTCAATCCTGATGGCCAGTTTCATCCGGTCGACATCACTGCAACCAAGGGCGGCCACAAATTGCGTGTCTACGCGCGCAAGGGTTATTATGCAAAATTAGATTCCCCCACCGGCGGAGGGACGTATTAGATCCTGCATCGAAGTTTAGTAGGGAGGGTTTATGCGCTCGATATTGATCGCCTCATTCTTGCTTGCCTCTACCTCACTTTTTGCTGGAGACAATCCGCGCGGCACCGTCCCCAAAGTATCGGCTAGCGCCTACCCGGCCCACAACCAAGTGAAAGAAATCTCTCTGGGTGCAACGCTCCTTCAGACTGATCAAGTCCGCAAGATATTCGTCTCTAACCTCAATCGCTGTTGCGTTGTGGTTGAGGTTGCGGTCTACCCATCGGCGGTCGGCGGCACCGATGTTGCTTTGAACGATTTCGTCCTGCGTGATCGGGCCACCGATACTGCGGTCAGGCCTATGACTCCCGACGTTGTTGTTGCCATGCTGCACAAAAATGCGGGTTCCGCCCGCACAGTTAAAGTGAGCCCATCGTTTGGCGTTGGCTACCAGAGCGGAATCTACGACCCGGTCACTGGCCCCGAGCCTCCGGGAACCGTTTACCAAGGCGGGGTGAACGTTGCAACACCCAGCTCCGGCCCTAGACCTGGATCGACGGAGAAAGACCGGAAGGTGATGGAGCACGAACTCTCGGAGCGCGGCTTGCCGGAAGGTAATGCCGGAACGCCTGTGTCTGGATATCTCTATTTCCGGGTTTCGGGAAAAGCGAAGTGCTCAAGTTGCCAGCTTGAATATGCGGCAAGCGGCAACAAGACCGTTCTTTCGCTTCAGTAAGGCAGCCGGCGACTACGCGCCAGCAGTCAGCTTATGGCTCTTTTCGGCGATACCGTATTGCCGGATTTTGTAGAGCAGAGCCTTGTAGCTGATTTTCAGCAGCACGGCGGCTTGCTTGCGGTTCCAATTAGTCTGATCTAGGGCTTGCTTGATGGCCTCGGCTTCCGCTTCATCTTTCGCCCCGCGCGCAACAGACTTCAAGCCGCCCGCAGCCTCTGAAGAAGAGGCGAAATGCGCGCCGCTACCGTCACTCTTAGGGTGTAGTTCGTTGATGGCTAATTTGTCATCTCCAAGAACTAGATAGCGCTTAACGAAATTGTTCAACTCCCTCAGATTTCCTGGCCAGGAATAGTCCATGCAAGCCTGCATCAACTCCGGCGAATAAGGAAGTGGCGGACGCGCGTAATGTTCCGACATGCGCGCCATGAAATGCTTTAGCAGAATCGGAATTTCTTCCTTGCGCTCACGTAACGGCGGCACTTGCAAAGTAAACGCGTTGAGCCGGTAATAGAGGTCTTCGCGAAGGCGCTTGTTGGCCAGCGCTTCCGGGATGTTAATGTTCGTCGCCGCAAGGATTCGGACATCCACCTTGATCACGTTACGGCTGCCCAGCCTGGAGAACTGCTGATCTTGCAGCACATGCAGCAGTTTGGCTTGCAGGCTCGGAGGCATTTCCCCGATCTCATCCAGCAGTATCGTTCCTTTGTTGCAGATCTCAAACTTACCGGGTTTCGGATGGTTAGCCCCAGTGAAAGCGCCGGCTTCGTAACCGAAAAGCTCGCTCTCCAACAAGTCCGCCGGTACGGCTGCGCAGTTTACTTTCAAGAACGTGCGGTGAGCCCGCGGCGACAGCTTGTGGATCAGCCGTGCCATCACTTCTTTACCCGTGCCGCTCTCACCGAGCATGAGCACCGGAATATCGACATTCGCGACCAGTGCCGCCTGAGATCGCAGCTTGCGCATTGCCGGACTGACTGCCACAAAGAAGGTGTCGTCCGCTATCTCTTCGACTTCGCCCGGATAATTCTGTTGGTTGGTGCCCAGACACTGGTCAATCACGGCGTCCAGTTCGGCCTTCTGGAAAGGCTTGGTGATGTAATCGTGCGCGCCCAGACGAATGGCTTGCACCACCTTGCGGGTATCGTTCACGCAAGACAGCATGACCACTTTCATGTTCGAGTGAATTTTGCGCAACTGCTCGAGCGTCTGCAGTCCGTCAATCCCCGGCATCAGCAAGTCCAGCAATACCAACTCGGGATGGAATCCCTTTTGCACACGCTCCAGGGCTTCTTCGCCGGTACTTGCCGTTTCGACTTTAAAGTGGTCGACTTCAAGCAGAGTACGGATGTAACGCAACATCCCCGGTTCGTCATCGACCAGCAGAATCTTTGCAGTCTCCTTCATTTTCTCTTTCCTGTTTCAGTCGAATTGGCTGATGGTTTCAGGGGGAGAATGAAGGAAAACTTCGAGCCTGCGCCCGGTTCGCTTTCCACCCAGATTTTGCCGCCCATGCTGGTAACCAGTCTTCGCGCGATGGACAGTCCGAGACCCATGCCGTCGGAAGCCAGCTCGCTTTGCGGAGAACGAAAAAAATCGTCGAACACCTCAAGATGATATTCGGGAGAAATACCGGGCCCAGTGTCGGAAACGCTCACTTTCACGGAATTCGGGCGCTGGTCCGATCGTTGCCGGCGTTCCGCAGGCAGCCCGCTCTTGCTCGCAGCACGACGTTCCCACATGTAAGGCTCGGCGTGCAGCCATACCGTTCCGCCCGCCGGCGTAAACTTCGAAGCGTTTTCGAGGAGATTCGAGATGATGCGCTCTACTTTCGGCTGGTCGAACTCGAATGGCGTTAATTTTTCGTTGACCAGGAAATAAAGCGCAAGACTATTTTCCTGAAAGCGCGGCGACCAAAGCCGGCATACCTCCGAAAGGCACCCGTTCAGGTCGGCTGTCTCGTAGCGCAGCTTGACTTCTCCGGTTTCGAGGGCGCTGAAGCTCAGAAAATCCTGGATGAAGCGCTGCAACCGCTGGCCGCTCGAACGCATGTCACGCAGAACCTCCCGCTGGCGGTCGTTCAAGCCGCCAAGCTTTTCACTCTGCAAGACTTCTACATACCCGTTCAGGATCGCCAGCGGAGTTTTCAGGTCATGCGCGGCTGAAGCTAACGCGCTCGTTGTTCTCTGGTAACGCTCGCGTAACTGCGCGTACTCCTGCACGAGATCCGCGCTCGGCTCCCGGCCCCGTTCCGCTCCCGCAGTCGCTTGAAGGTTCGCGCTCTCTTCGGATTTAGCCAAGCCAGCCTTTTCGGTCATGTCGCAGGAGTTGCAAGATCGACGAAAGGGGAAAAAACGAGCACTCAGCCGATGCCTGCGGGGAGTGAGTGCGATAAACAAAATCCTATGGTATGGGGAAACGCCTGTCAACGAAATTCAGGGCCGCCATGCATCCAGCACCGAACTCGCATCAGGATAAGAATCATCGACTTAGCGTACATACTTCCTGACGTTTCCAACATAATTTTCTCCGTCATTCTTCGGGTTTTGACCCGTCTTTAGCAAGAAACGCGTGGTTTTGCGGCATCTGGGGTACGACAGAACTACAATCGCTAGTTGCTGACGGGTCGTTTGGAAGGCCGAGTGCGGAACGTACAGGGTAAGTCTGGAAATCGAGGATCCCCCCTTTGCCCCAACGTCAACTAGACGGTGAACGTCGTCAGTGGAGTCGGCTTCCGCTCGCGATTCCGGTGTTCGTCCGCAGCAGCGATGAAAACGGCAAGGAATTGGTGGAGTTCGCCAACGCCCTGAACGTATCGGCAGGAGGTGCTTTAATCGCGCTCCGCCGCTCTCTGCCGCTCTCCTCGCGGCTTTCCATCGAGATTCCCAGCGCGCCACTGGGCGCGTCCACAAACGGCAGCAAAGCCTCCGGGCGCCTGTCCGCACGAGCTTTGCGAGTCAATTACGCGGACGGCTACCACTTGGTGGGCCTGAAATTTGCCCGCCCCTTGGCGGACGGATCGAAATCCGCGGTTGCCGCTCGAAGGAAAACAACTTCTACCAAGTGAAAAGTTTTTCCTACTCTTTTCGATTCTTGTAGGCCGAAGGACCTCATTTCCCTGCCCTCGTGCAACTTCCTGCGCACTTCGCGCAACGAATTGCATTAACATCACTTAGTGTCGAAATGCAGCTGCAAAACTCCCTTTGCAGCGTTTGGCCGTTCGGATGCACTTATCAACGCGCCCCCAGTCAGGATGACTACTTTAATGGCAAATCCGGTGAGTACCCTGGTTCAGTCGATCGGCGAGATGCCCCCCGAATCGATCGTATTCGGCAAGTCAGAGCAGATGAGAGCGCTGCGCGAGCGACTTGACAAGGTCGCGGCCGCTAATGTTCCTGTCCTGATTGAAGGCGAGAGCGGTACTGGTAAAGACATCATCGCCCGCATGATCCACGCCCGTTCGCCATGGCGCAGCGGCCCGTATGTAAAAGTGAACTGCCCGGCGATTCCGGGGACCCTGCTGGAAAGCGAACTCTTCGGCTACGAGAAAGGCGCATTCACCGGGGCATTTGGGACAAAACCCGGCCGCGTCGAAATGGCTCACCGCGGCACCCTGTTTCTCGACGAAATTTCAGAACTCGACCTCGCGCTGCAATCGAAGCTGCTGCAACTGCTGCAAGACGGGCAGTTTTGCCGCATCGGCGCCCAGGAAGACAAGAAAGTGGAAGTGCGCATCGTATGCGCCACCAACCGCAAGCTCGAAGTGGAAATTGAAACCGGAACTTTCCGTCAGGACCTCTTCTACCGCATCAACGTCGTCAATCTGCAAATGCCGCCACTGCGCGAACGGCGCGGCGACATCGAAGAATTGAGCCGCTATTTTCTCGACTTCTACAACCGCAAATACAATTGCAAAACTCGACCCGTTTCTGCGGACCTCATGACGTCAATGCGGAAATATCATTGGCCGGGCAATATCCGCGAACTGGAAAATCTGATTAAGCGATACGTGATCCTGGGCAACGAAGATGTGCTTACCAGCGATCTGGTCGCGCGCGAGCCCGAATCCTATATGCCCGAGATCAATATTGACGGACCGATCTCGCTCAAAAAACTGACTCGCGAAGCCACACGCGACTTGGAACGAAAGATTATCCTCAAAGTTTTGCAAGCCCACCACTGGAACCGTAAGCAGACCGCCCGCGCCCTCAACATCAGCTACCGGGCGTTGCTCTACAAAATCAGGGACGCCGGCTTGCCCGCCAATCGCTCGCTACGTCGTCCGCCAGTGCCAGTCGAAGGCAGCGCCGCCGCGGACTGACCGACCGAATTTCCGACCACTCGTAGTCCATTCAAGCCGTCGAGCCTTGACTTTTCCTACCGTACCACGGCATCGTCAGCCGGGCCCATCGGATACATCCGCGCTGCCGACTACTGCACCACGTACGTAATCGTCTGCGAGTGGGTCACGGTTCCCGAGGTGGCATTGATCACCAGCGTGTAGGTTCCGGCTGGGGTTCCGGTGGTCGTGGTCGTGGTCTTCGACGAACTGCATCCCGCCGAAAATACTACCAGGGCGAGAAATCCTGCAACCATCAGTCCGCTTAGCAAACGGCTTTTCCTGGTTGCCACCCCGCCAATGCCGACGCCCAGAAATGCGAGGCCAAAAATCGGTAGCAGTGTCGCGTAACGCGGGCCGCCGCGCAACTGCGTTGTGGTCGTGACGCGCGCCGTGCTGTTGATTACCAGCGTACTTCCCTGCGCTCCGCTGCTCAGGTTTGGTATTGGATTATTCGTAAACGAGCAGGTCGCGCCGGTCGGCAATCCGGAGCCGCAGGCCAGTGAAACGCTGTTGGGAATGGTCGATCCCACAACGCTCGGCCCCACAGTCAGCGTGTAGGTCGCCGGAACTCCGGCTGGAACGGTCTGAGTGTTCGGCGAAACTCCCAGCAGGAAATCATTCACCACGACGCTGGCTGGCGTCACAGGACTCGCGGTGTAGCTTGATCCCGCAATCGAAATGGTCCCGGTATTGCCCAATGGCTGGGCGACCGTAGGAGTGAGCACCACGGTGACAGTGGCCGTGGCTCCTCCGTTTAACGTTCCCAGAGTGCAGCCGACGCTGCCGCTGCTGGCCGCCCCGCAGCTTCCTGGACTGGCGGATGCCGACACAAACGTCGCGCCCGATGCTGGAAGCACAGAATTAAAATTCAAGCCGGTGACTGCATCACCGTTGTTCGTAACGGTGTAAGTAAACGTGACATTATTGCCGACGCCCACAGGCGATGGCGCCGCAGACTCGGTGACGCTCAGGTTTGCCAAAGATCCGAGTTTGGTGGCAAATACATCGCTCGGTCCATTCAGCGCTGTCTGATAAGGATTGTCATACGGGAAATTAATCGACGTAGTCTCGCCCGTCACGTAAGTATTGTTGAGCGTATCCACGGCGATTCCGCTGCCAATGTCGGTGCCGCTGCCGCCCAGGTAAGTGGAGAAATGGCTCAGCGAAGTTGTGGAATTGGAGGTGGTGTCGATGCGGGCCACAAACGCGTCTATGCCGCCACCCGGGAGCAGGTTCGCCGGCGCATTGAGCGTGTGAAAGTCCGTTGAATTCGTCCAGCCGGTTATTCTTGCACCCGCGATCGAATCAACGGCGATATCCAGCCCGATGTCAGTCCCGGTTCCGCCCAGGTAAGAGAAGTAGCTCAGAGGCAGCGTAGTGGTCGAACACGAAGTCGCAGTGCACAGAACTCCGAAGCGGGCTACGAAAGCGTCGGCGGCGGTTGGTGAAGCCGGGCAGGTGCCTCCGACGGGGTTCGGCGGACAATCCAGCGCGGACTGAAAAGGAGTAGTGGACGTGGCCAGGGCAATGTCGGAAGACGTTGTCGAGCCCACGATGTAGGCGTTAAACGCCGAATCCACGCCAACTCCGTAGGCAATGTCGTCGCCGCTGCCCCCGAAATAAGTCAGGTAAGAGAGCGACGGCGGCGTTTGGCTGTTCTGCGGAAAAAGGAATTTCGCCACATAGGCGTCGAGGCCGGACTTATAGGCCTGGTAGGCGCTCAACACCGGCATGTCAGCGTAATTTGTACCGCCGCTGACATAGACGCTAAAGCTGCTGTCGACTGCAATGCCGCCGCCGATTGTCACAGGGGTCGCGCCATTGGCTGTGCTGCCGCCGATGTAAGTCGAATACAGCAGGCTGGTGGTCCCGGTCAGCGCCGGATTGATTTTGCTGAAAAAGAACTGCGTCGGGCCCTTGGCCGTGGTCTGGAAATCACCAACCAACGTGGGAAAGTTTGAAGAGGTAGTTGTGCCGGTGAGGTAAATCTGTCCGCTTGTATCCAGCGCTAATCCGGAAGCCATGTCAGCGCCGCTTCCGTAGAGATATGTGGAGTATTTCAAGATCGATCCACTGGAGTCGAGCTTGGTTGCGAAAACGTGATTGCCAGCAGGAGGCGGGCCGGGCTGATATCCCAGCGACGCTGGGAAATTGCTTGAACTCGTAGTTCCAGCAACTGCAATGTTGAATCCGGAGTCGACTGCGATTCCCGCTGTGTAGTCGATCCCGTTTCCGCCGAGATAGGTGGAGAAGATCAACTGCGCGCTTGAAGATGCCGCCGACGGGTTCAGCTTCGCGATGAATACATTTGCCGTTCCAAGAAGCGTCGGATGTGTTCCGTTGGGATTTGGAAAGTCAGTTGACATCGTCGAGCCAGCCAAATAGATGTTCTGCGCCGTGTCAACAGCAACCGCCGGGCATCGCGGCACACCGGCATCTACTCCGCCCGCGGTTGTCCCTGACACAGGACTTCCGATGATGGTTGAGCAGCTTTCTACTCCGCTGCCCCCCAAGTACGTCGAATAGCTTTCGACGGGATCGATGACCAGCGTTTTCGTACGGTCGTAATCTCCAACTTCGAATCCGATTGCGCTCGCGCCCTTGCGAACGAATCGTCCCGACACAGGATGCCGCTCGGCTCCAACGCGTTGATACACCTGCGGTGATTGCAAAAGCACTTCGCCGCCGGACGTCTTCAGCGCTAGATCGCCATGTCGCTCGAAGCTGATTTTCTGCGCGCCAGTAAGATTCAGCGAGATGGCACGGGCGTCCGCGCCCGGCGCGACTTCAAAATCGTATTCCAGCTGGCCTTGGCTCCCGTAATAAACCAGATCAATTCCGGGATAGACCTGCCGGTAGCGAACGCTCGCGAATTGCGGAACATTCCTGTGCCACTTGCTGGGATCATTACCGATCAAGTAATTGCTCGCGCCCGGAAGCTTGCCTGACCCATCGAGCTCAGCCTGCGCGTTCGCGCCGTTGAGCCCCATACGCAACACCGAAACTTTTCGGCCGGTGGATTCGAGCTCCAGAACGGCTTCTTGCTGAGTCAGAAATAACTCGTAACGGCTTCCGCGGGACAAGAATTTCACTTGCGGGTCCACTTGGCCGGCATTCGCCTCGAAACGCATCGGCATTTCAGCAAACGCGCGAGCGGCGCTCAAAGAAGTCTGACCGTGATCCGGGACTGTGGCCGCGCTCACCCGATGTGCTTGACGCGCGTCATGCCTGGCAGCGGCGATCATAGCCACGGCAAACACTGCCAGAAATGCGGCGGTACGCCAGCGAATTATCGTGCCTTCGCCGTGCTCCGAACGACTACGGTTTAAGGTCAAGCGCTCCTCCAAATTTGGTGCTCACTAGATCAAAGTTCAGCAGAACTCGTCGCAACTTTTCGTGGAACAGGCGAAAGGGACTTCCGACCGGCGTCAACCTGCCGCAAACGCAACTTGAGTGCGCGAAAGCGTTGGGAATTTGCTGAAAAAGTTGATTAAATACTTAAACATCCGGTGGATAGCAGTGTCAAGCCAACACACCGCTGATATTCAGATGCAGTCGACCAGTACGGAAGATGTAGGCGCGCGGTGCAGGGCAAATTATTCCCGAACCATTTTCTCAGCTTCGCGGCGAACTCGCCGATAGCGTCGCGCTAGAGTCCCCAGATAGCCGAGATGGATGATCCAAACCGCCGCATACGCTGCGTACAGAAAACTCATCGCACGCCTCGGGGTTCCAGCAGTGCTTCGAGGGCCAGGGTCTCCTCGACATCGCGCTGCATGCGTTCGAGGCGATATCGAACCCAGCACACCAGGCCGCCGTAACAGGTAAACGCAAAGCAGTTCAAGGCAAATACTTTCAGCATGCGCGGATCGATCGAACCACCGCCGCCAATGACTGGCTGCGGATGTTGCGTCCGGAAAAACCAGATGGAGAAGTAAACCAGCGGCATGTCCAGCGCTCCAAATACCGCCAGCGCGGCAGCCAACTTCGGGGTTTCGCCACTGGTCGAAAAGCGGCGAAGCATCAGGTAACTCACGTAAATCAGCCAGAGAACCAGCGTGGAGGTCAGCCGGATATCCCAAGTCCACCAGATGCCCCAGACGGGCCGAGCCCACAGCGGCCCGGTGATCAACACGATCGTGCAAAACACGACGCCAACCTCGGCGGTCACCAGCGCCAGGATGTCGGTGCCCTGTTCGGAAAAATATTTCCTAATCAGGAAGTAGGCAGCGACGATCATTACTCCTGTCGTAGCGACTGCGGAGGGCTCCATTCCTGCCGGCGGACGAAAGATGAACGGAGCGATGCAAGTTATCGCGCCTACGCCCGCGACCGTCCATTTAGCGAACTTGTCGGCGGAGTCGTTCGCCCGCACCAGATATTGCACCGAGGCGATGAAGTTGATGAAGAAAAGCAGAAACGCCGTCCACGCCGAAGGACGTGGTAGTAGAAAATGCGCTGCACCTCGCCCATGGTCTGCTCGGTGGGCGCAACACCAGCGCTGGCATAGAGCGAAGCTGAGTAGCAACGGCCGTCAGCAGCGCGAGGATGGGAAAGGCCCGTTTCATTCCGCGTGCAACACCGTTTCAAACAGAAGCAGACAAGCTGTAGTAAACACCACATCGTAAGTGAGAAGCAACACGATCCAGAAGTGCGCCGAGTCCTCTCCGGTCAGGATGGCGCGTGTCGCCATCCACCATCGCCAGCACCGCCGGAATCGAAATTGGAAAAAGAGCAGCGGCAGCATGATTTCGCGGCTGCGTGTGCGCAACGACATCGCCGCGAAGAATGTTCCATTCACCACCAGCGCCCACGTTCCCAGCAGCGCCACCGGAGACCAACTGCCAGCCGGACCCAGCACCCGCAGATTATAGAAAATCACGAACAGCGGCGCCATCAGCGCTTCCAGCAATGCTGACGAACATAAAGTTCCCCAAGGCTTTCGCCAGGAACAAGGCGAAGCGCCGGAGCCGGCGAAACGCGATAGGCGTCCAGCACCTGATTGCGCAACTCCGCGCCCATGTCTGATTCAGCGCCACTACTGCGGCAAACAGAAACGCCACCCAGATCAGGCCGCCGAGCAATGTGCCGCGATTCTTCCGCAGTCGGATCGAAACGAAAAGCTGAAGATCACCACCACCAGCAGCGAGAAAAACAGCATGGCGTTGATCGCGTCTTTCGAGCGCCACTCCAGCCGCAGATCTTTCGTCAGCGTGGCTGTGACAGCCTGATCGCTCCAGCACGATGGTCATGCCAGGCCGTCCCGCTGCTGGCAGCGAGTCCGGTCGACGATCTGCCCGTCTTTGCATGCAGACGAATTCTTCGGCCACGCCTTCCATGCAGCGCAGCCTGATGCGTGACCACAAAAATCGTCTTCCCTGCGTCGCGCATCCCCTTTAGCAGACCGACCATCTCGCGCGCCGAGTGCACATCGACATTGGAGAACGGTTCATCCAGCAAAAGAATACTCGGATCGTGCAGACATGGCCCGCGCCAGAGACATGCGCTGCCGCATGCCCTGCGAATATTGCCCGACCGGCCGCGCCAGCTCCGGATCAAGCCCCACCGCACGTCTCACCTGCGGCGCAGCGCGCATCGCTCTACAATACCATACAGGCCGCGAAAGTAGCGCAGATTTTCCATGCCGCTCATCTCGTCGTACAGCAGCGACGGATGTGCCATGTAGCCGATATGGCGGCGCACTTTGCTCGGGTCTTCGCCAAAAACTGAAACTGACCCGCGCGTGGGATGCGCAAGACCTGCGAGCGCTCGCAGCAGGGTGGTCTTCCCCGCCCCGTTGTCTCCCAGAATTACGTAGAGACATCCGCCATCAAACTCGGCGGTGACGCCGCGCAGCGCTGCAAAGCGGCCAAACTGCTTCACCAAACCGTCTACCCGCACGACTGGGCCGGTGTAGACGATCGGTCAGACAAAGCTGTCATAGCGTTGCGGAAAATCTATGCAGTTTGCCGGGAATTTGCAAATCGGAGTTCAGCGCGAAGATTGAGGCTAATCATTCCCTTGGGCTGGGCTGGCGCAGTAGGCGGCGCAGGGGCATATTTGGAAGCGCATTTGGCTTGAAGTTGTTAGCGTGGAAAACCCCGTCCTGCCCGAATCTGCCGTCGGCCAGCGCCTGAGAGTTGTCTTTCAACGTGTCAGGAGGAGCTTCCGTTCCTCGATAAACCACGGGCAAGAGCGGTCTTGTTCGACCAAGACGAATTCGAATTGAGTCCGGCACGTTTGATCGAGCCCGGCTGAACATTGCCCGCTACTCGCAGGCGCTTGCTGTAGGCGCCGTCGCCCATCCCATTTAGTTCCTTGATGGTGACGTAATAGCTCTTGCTCTCCTGCACTCCTGTATAGGCAAGATAACCCAGAGACAGCAAAATCGCCATTGTCGCTGCGCCGAATTTCAGATATTTGGTGGCTTCGTGGGACATGGCTTCTTATGCCAAACTCTACTCGTGACGCAACAACCGGTCAAGTCGCCCAGGCCTTATCCGATAGAATGAAGCAGCTTCCAGACTCGGAGAAATTTAATATTTATGATTCATCCCTGGCACGACGTTACTCCCGGCGACCGACTGCCGCAGGAATTTCAAACCGTGATCGAAATCCCTTTCGGTTCCAGCGTGAAGTACGAACTGGACAAGACCAGCGGACTGATCAAGCTTGACCGCATCCTGTACTCCGCCGTTTACTATCCGGCGAATTATGGCTTCATCCCGCAAACTCTTGCCGAAGATGACGATCCGCTCGACGTGCTGGTGCTCTGCCAGGAAACAGTCGTGCCGCTGACCATCATCCATGCCCGCGCCATCGGCCTGATGACCATGATCGACGCCGGCAAGCAGGACCATAAAATCATCGCGATCGCGACCGAAGACCCCGAATTCAACACCTACCGCGAAGCCGAGGAGATGCCGCCGCATCGCTGCTCATGCTGCGGCGATTTTTTCAGGATTACAAACTGCTCGAAGGCAAAGCCGTCGAAGTGGACGAGATTCGCCCCGTGAGCGAGGCGTTTCCGGTGATATCGACGCGCTGCATCGTTACAGCGAACAACGTCGCCGCGGATTTCACGAGCTGGTCGCTCACTAGCCGTAAATCCCCCCGCGACAGCGGGATCAGCTTCATGACCAAAAGAAAAGGCCCGGCATTTCGCCGGGCCTTTCTGCGATCAAGTCTTACTACCAGACATGGCAAGCATTGGCGCCACCATCGGCTGGCCAGCTTTGCATACCACGCGTTCTGGAACTCCGGCATGTTCTGCACCACGCCGTCCACACGGAACTTTCCCGGCGAATGAGGATCGGTCATAACCGCCATCCTCGCCGCTTCCGGACGCCGTTTCTCGCACCACACCCGGCCGAAACCGAGAAAGAAGCGCTGCTCCGGCGTGTAGCCGTCGATTTTCTTTGCGGCTCTTCCGGTCTGTCGTCGGCAATCATTGCTCAAGGCCGCGCAGCGCAACTGCGCGCGCCGCCATTGTCGGCCGTGTTTTCACCCAGCGTAAGCTTGCCATTGAGTTTGAGATCGTCGACTGCGACAAAGTTTGCGTATCCTTCGGCGATGCAGCTGGCGCGTTTTTCGAACTTCTTTCCGTCTTCCGCCGTCCACCAGTCGCTCAGGTTGCCCTGCGGATCGAACTTGCGTCCCTGATCGTCGAAGCCATGCGTGAGTTCGTGTCCAATCACCAGTCCGATTCCGCCAAAGTTCACCGCGTCGTCCATCTTCTTATCAAAAAATGGAGGCTGAAGAATTCCCGCCGGGAAACACAATTTCGTTCACGAGGGGCTGTAATAGGCATTCACCTTCGGCGGGGTCATGCCCCACTCCTTGCGGTCAAGCGGCTTGTCGATCTTGGCGATCTGGCGCTTCGCTTCGAATTCGTTGGCGCGCTGCGATGTTGCCCAGCAAGTCGCCGGGCTTGATGACCACGGAACTGTAGTCGCGGTAAACATCGGGATATCCAATCTTGTTGCGAATGGCCTGCAACTTCACATTGGCTTGCTTCTTGGTTTCCGGGCTCATCCAGTCCAGGCCCTGAATGTCTTCGTCCAGCGACTTTTCCAGCGCAGTCCACCATCTTCAGCATGCGCTGCTTGCCGTCTGCCCCAAAAGTAAGTTCCACATAACGCTGGCCCAACGCTTCTCCCAGCGCGCTATCGGTCGCAGTTCACGCAGCGCTTCCAGCGATCCTTAATTTCTTTCTGTCCGGTGAGCGCTTGCGCATATTTGAAGTTTGCGTCGACGAAAGGTTGCGAAAGCCACGGCGGCCGCCACGTCAGCACATGCCAGGTCACGTAAGTTTTCAGCGAATCCAGCGACTCCGACGCAACCACCGCGTTCACCTGCTTAAAGAACTCCGGATTACCCACATTCATTTCATTAAAGCTGGGCGCACCAACTGGCGGTGAAATACCGGTCTAGGGAAAAATTGGAGCCATCGTGACGGTCGTCAGGCTTACATCTTGTGGTCGAGATTTTTTGGCTCGCGGCGCTTCGGTGCGGTCCATCGCAGCCTTGGCCAGAGCGGTTTCGATACGCAGAACAGTCTTCGCGGATTCGGCCAGCCTGCTCGCCGGATTGCCCGTCGAGCGTGAATAGTCTCCGTCACATAAGCCACTAGTGCTTACGCATTCGAGCCATGCGCTCGTCATCTTTCAGGTAGTAATCGCGATCAGGCAAGGAAAGGCCGCCTTGATCGATGTATGCGATCACCTGCTCGGCGTTGTGCAGATCGAATCGGAATAGAAATTGAATAGCGGATTGGCGCCCGTCAGGTGCACGTGCGCGATCTCGTCGATCAGCGCGCCTTTGTCTTCAACCGCGGCCACGCGATCCAGTTCCGGCTTCAGCGGCGCCGACTCCTTTGGCGTTCACCGCTTTTTCATCCATGCAAGAGCCGTAGAGGTCGCCGATCTTCTGGTCGATGGCATCGCGGCCGGGCTTGTCGGCCGCAGCTTTTTCCAGAATGCCCCTGAGGATGACGCGGTTGCGCTCGGCCAGTTCGCTAAACGAACCCCATCGCGATTGGTCCGCGGGAATCTCGGTCGTCTTCAGCCAGTTTCCGCACGAATACTGATAGAAATCAACGCATGGATCGGGACTCTTGTCGACTGTGGTGAGGATGGAATCAGAAGATTAGCGGCGGTTTGAGCTAAACACGCCATGGTCAGCGATAAAAAACACAGCAGAAGAACATACCTACGCATTGATTTTCCCTCGATTTTGGCGAACCCGCGATTTTATGCCCGACACGGTTCGACGAGCAAGCCGCAAATAGGGTAGAAGGCAATCAGTCCATGCAATTTTGAGCCGGAAACCGGAGATGTACCTCTGTGTTTCTCAGATCTCGGTCGGTTCCCCGCTGCAAATCGGCAGCAAAACCCTCAATTTTCCATCATACGCGGGGAAGGCCAAAGGCTTAGAGTCTTTCTTACCTATCCCCTGATATTGCAAGAAGTTGAAGCGCAGGATAGACTTCGGCAAGACTAAAGTTCGATTTATCCCCCGCTGCGGCGTCAATCCTCGTAACCAGGTGATTTTATGAATTCCGCGTTCCGTCGTTCCGTCAATTCAGGTGCCCGTCGGGCGCCGGCTTTCTGCGCTCTTCTGGCTGCGGCTGTGCTTGTGCCGCTCGCCGCTTCCGCGCAAAACACAATTGCCACTGTCGCAGGCGGCGGCAGCGTCAACGGCCCCGCGATGGGACCCAACGCCGATATACCCGGGCCGAACTCCGTCGCCCGCGACGCGGCAGGAAATACATATATTGCCGACCCTGCTGCGAATGAGGTCTTCAAAGTTGACACCAGCGGCAACCTTTCGGTATTCGCCGGCTTGGGATATCCCACCGAACAGCCGCTGACTCTGGATGGGAAGCTGGCCACGATGGGCAGCCTCAACGCTCCCTCCGGCGTGGCCGTGGATGGCGCAGGCAATGTTTACATCGCGGATACCACCGACTACCTGGTCCGTAAGGTCAACACCACCACGATGGTCATCACCACCCTGGCAGGCAATACGCACCAATGCTCGAATCCGCAGACTGGCTGCGGAGACCGCCAGCCGGCCATCTCCGCTTATTTAAGCCCCGTGTACGCAATCGCCACTGACGCTGCGGGCAACGTATACATCGCCGACTCTGGCAACCAGAAGATTCGAGTGGTCAACACGCAATCCACCACCATCGTGATCGCCGGCGTATCGATCAAAGCAGGAACGATTAACACCGTGGCAGGTAATGGCATCGTTTGCGCAAGTCCCACCGCACCCTGCGGCGACGGTGGCAGCGCGTTGTCTGCGAATCTGCATACGCCGCAAGGCATCGCTGTCGATGCCAAAGGCAACATCTATATCGCCGATACTCTGGATCATCGGGTGCGGGTTGTTTCGACGACGGGCACCATTTCCGCTTACGCGGGAACGGGCATACCGTGCAACTTGGGGAAAGGGTGCGGTGATGGCGGGCCGGCGAATGTAGCTACGCTGGGCAGCCCCTGGCAGCTTTCCGTTGACGCCTCCGGCGACGTGTTCATTGCAGATCCGCCAGAGAATCGTATCCGCGAAGTAAGCTCAACCGGAACAATCTCGAGCGTAGCCGGGACGGGCGTGCGTGGCTTTGCCGGGGATAATGGCCCTGCGACGGCTGCCCAGATCAATGCTTCGCACGGTGTATTCATCGACGCAGCGGGAAACCTGATAATTAGCGACACCGGCAACCAGCGCATTCGGGTTGTGAACTCGACGCAAACTATCGCCGAATTCGCAGGCGGTGGCTCGGGTGGCGACGGAGGATCGGCGACTTCTAGCGATGCAATCCTCGCGGCCGACCGCGGCGTCGCACTGGACTCTTCCGGGAATTTCTACATTGCGGATACCGCAAACAACCGCATTCGCGAAGTTTCGGGAGGCGTCATCAACACCATCGTCGGAACAGGAGCTGCCGGCTACTCGGGCGACAAGGGCCCGGCGCTTAGCGCCACTCTTAATAATCCAGACGGCCTCGCGGTGGACGCCGCGGGCAATGTCTATATCGCGGACACCAACAATCTCGTGATCCGCCTCTATTCGCCCGCGACCGGAAACATCACCACCATCGCGGGAACCGGGAAGTCCTGCACGCCCACGAGCGCATGCGGCGACGGCGGCCCGGCTACCAGCGCAACCTTCAGCTTCCCCACGACGGTATCGGTTGACAGCGCGGGAAACTATTACATCGCTGACGAATTTGCCAACCGGATTCGCAAAGTTGACACGACCGGGACAATCACGACGGTGGCCGGAACTGGCATGCCTTGCACTTCGCCACTGGCCGGCCAATGCGGAGATGGCGGTTCGGCTACATCCGCTCTGCTCGCCTCTCCCTTCAGCGCAGTCGTCGACGCCGCCGGCAATATCTACATTGCGGACAGCGGTGATAATCGGGTTCGCAAGGTCGACACCACGGGCGTTATCAGCGCTTATGCCTTCACCGGAAAAAATGCCTTCGGCCCGGATAAGGTCCCGGCATTGCAATCGAGCTACAACGCACCTCAAAATCTTGCGCTTGATCCTTCCGGCAACCTGTACGTTAGCGGCAGTACGTTCTTCTACGTCATCCAGCGCATCGACGCCAACTCGGCCGGAAATACAGTATCGAGTGTCGCCGGTCGCCCCGGCGATCCGAAGTATTACGGATTCTTGGGGGACGGCACCTTGGCCATCGGAGCCGAAATGAATAATTTCGGCGTCGCCGTGGACGGAGCAGGTCACGTTTACGTAGCGGACGGCGGTAACAACCGGGTGCGCGAGATTTCAATCAGCGCTACTCCCGGCATCTCGCCCGTGACTCTAACGTTCCCGGCTCAGAACGTGGGAACTACGAGCGCGCCGATGAGCTTTAAGATTAATAACGGCGGTAGTGACGATCTGATTCTTAGTTCGGTCACCATTACCGGCGATTTCCAATTCGTCAACAAAAACCCCTGCATCGCGAACCAGATCGCGCCAGGGCTTTCCTGCACATTCATGGTCACCTTTACTCCCACTGCGGATGGAACCCGCAAGGGGTTGGTGACCATCAACGACAACGGTTACCAGGATCCGATCCAGAAGGTTTATTTGACTGGAACTGGGCAAAATTAACTGGTGGGTGCAAAACGAAAAGGCCTCCGAACCTGGAGGCCTTTTTTAATTGAGTCTGCCGACCTGTGTCTCAACTGCGTCACGTAATTTTCCGGCCTGGACTATTGACCTAAGAGCTTGTAGATCGCCAGTCATGACCCGGTCTGTGTCGGCAAACTGCACTTGCGAACGGATGCAGTCGAGCGCGGCTTTGACTCCGGGCCCGGGTAGCAGCGGCTTCAGGAATTCGAGGGCTTGCGCGGAATTTAGCAGCTCAATAACCACTACATTCGTCGCATTTTCCAGAATTTCCGCTGCCTGACGGGCGGCAATCGTCCCCATCGAAACATGGTCTTCCTGGTTTGCACTGGTCGGAATGCTGTCAGCACTCGCCGGATGCGCCAGCACTTTATTTTCGCTGACTAAACTTGCTGCCGTGTATTGAGTAATCATCAATCCTGAATGAAGCCCGCCAGACTGGGCCAGGAACGCGGGCAGTCCCGAAAGCGAAGCATCTTGCAAGAACGCGACCCTACGTTCGCTGATGTTCGCCAATTCCGCAATCGCGATTTTTGCGTAATCCATTGCCAGAGCTACTGGCTGGCCATGAAAGTTCCCGGCCGAAATCACTTCGCGGTCGTCAGCAAAAATCAGCGGATTGTCGGTGACGCTGTTGATCTCCCTTTCGAGCACGTCAGCAACATGTTGCAGCGCATCCCGGCTCGCGCCGTGCACCTGGGGCATGCATCGCAAGGAATAGGGGTCTTGCACTTTCTCGCAGTTTTCGTGTGATTTGTGAATTGGGCTATTCGCCCCGATTCGCCGTAAATTATCTGAAACCTTGATCGCGCCGGGATGCGGTCGAACGCGGCTCACTTTGGCATCGGAGGCACGCAGTGTTCCTCGAAGAGCCTCAAGCGTCATCGCCCCAGCAATATCGGCATGGGTAGCGAGTATCGAGGCGTCATGCATCACGAGGCATCCAATTGCCGTCATCGCCTGGGTTCCATTGATGAGTGCTAATCCTTCTTTGGCTTCCAGTACTACCGGTGAAAGCCCGGCACGCGAAAGCGCCTCTTTCGCGGGCAGCACCTCGTCGCGATACTCGGCCATCCCTTCGCCTATCAACAACAAGCTCATGTGAGCGAGCGGAGCCAAATCCCCGCTAGCCCCAACAGAGCCTTGCGAAGGAACCCGCGGATGAACTTGCTGGTTCAAGCAGGCGACAATCAGTTCGATTACCTCGGCTCGAACTCCGCTAAAACCAAGCGCCAAACTTTGCGCCCGCAACAGCAACATGGCGCGCACTACCTCGGTCGACAAAAGCTCGCCAACTCCGAAGGCATGGGAAAGAATTAGGTTCCTCTGTAGCGCTCTCAGGTCCTGCTGCGCGATTTTGATATTGGCGAGCTTGCCAAAGCCTGTTGTCAATCCATAGACCGACTGATTGGTGGAGATGAGTTCTTCAACAAAAGCACGGCTCCGGATGATCGCTGGTCGAGCAGCTTCGACTAACGCAACCTTAGTCCGCTTTCGAGCGACTGACACCACATCGGCAAGGCTTAACGTCCCGCCGATTTCGATTGTTTGTTCCATAACTTAGTTTTCGTTTTCGTTGCTTTTTCGCATGATACACGCGCGTGCCGAAATGCCTGTCGGATGCGCTCTTCAACGCTTTGCTGAGACCCGCTTTCGCGTTCGCACAGGCGCACTTGGCATCGACGGCGTCAGGTCTCTACGTTGGACCGGAGACGAGAGCACGATTGAAGTCGCGGTCGACCCAAACGGAGTCAGCTTGTCGATCAACGATTCGAGGTGTTCGACGGAGCGAACCTGTACTTTCATGATGAACGAATCCGCGCCGGTACTGCGGTGACATTCCACTACTTCTGGCAACTCAGCCACAACTTTTGTAATACGCGTGAACACGTCCCCCACGATGCTGATTCGTATAAAAGCCGTGATCGGCAGTCCGATTCGCGACGCATTCAACTCCACGCGATAGCCGCTTATAATTCCCGCGTCTTCCATTTTGCGAATGCGCTCGGCCACAGCGGGAAGAGTCAGCGACACCCTTCGCCCCAGTTCCGCGTACGACAGCCGGGCGTTTTTCTGCAACTCGCATAACAAACGCCAACCGTCGCGTCCAGTAAAGATGAATCTAAAGTCATTTACGACTTATTACTAACATCCTAAAGCATAATCCGCAATGGACCTTATCTATGGTATTTACTGCTTCTCGCGAAAAGTCCAAAATTGAGTGGTTCGGCTTTTCTTGATTGCGAGGTGATCGCCATGGCGTTTGACGGTGTGCAGTGGGCCTGGATTAACGGGCGTATGGTGCCCTGGAACGAAAGCAAAATTCATCTCGCTTCCCACGGTCTGCATTACGGCACCGGAGTATTCGAAGGAATTCGAAGCTACTCGACGTCACAAGGACCAGCCATTTTTCGCCTCGACGCCCACCTTGATCGGTTTGATCGCTCCGCCGAAGTATATGGATTGAAGCCCGGCTTCTCACGGCAGGAAATCGTTGCAGCTGTTTGCGAAGTGGTGCGCAAAAACAATTTTCAGGAGTGCTACATCCGTCCGATTGCCTACTTCGGCTCCGAAACCCTCGGATTGCGCGGACAGAACCCAACCGAAGTCGCTGTTCTGGCCTGGTCGGGAATCAAACACGTGAGTGGAGCAACCCTAACCAAAGGCGCCCGGTTGACCGTTTCGCCTTATGTGAAATTCAATTCGCGAATGATGCCAACCACCGCGAAAGCGACAGGTCAATACCTGAATTCGTTCCTCGCGACCCGCGAAGCCATGGCGCGCGGATTCGATGAGGCTCTGCTGCTCAACACGGAAGGCACCGTCGCGGAGGCTGCCGTCGCGAATGTGTTTATCGTGAATGGCAGGACCATTCGCACCAACGACGAAAAGTCTTCGATTCTGCTTGGCATCACTCGCGACTCAGCCATCCAACTGGCGCAGGCTTTTGGATACGACGTGCAAATAGGCGCAATCCAACTGGACGAATTGCGTAGCGCAGACGAAGTGTTCGTCACTGGAACCGCAGCGGAGATCGTGCCCGTGGGCGAATTGGACGGTGTTGCCATCGGCTCTGGCCGCCCGGGGCCTGTCGTCGAAAAACTTCGCAAAGCATTTGACCTGGCCAAGACCGGGCAGGATTCAGCGTGGGAAAAATGGCTACACCGCGTGCCTGAGACAGTCCACGCGTAGAATCACAGATGAGAGTAAGGGTTTATGGATAACGATCTCAAACTGAAACGCATTCACCACGTCGAATTCTGGGTAGGCAACGCCCGCCAGGCGGCTTACTACTACCGCAAAGGTTTTGGTTTTTCGCAAAGCGCTTACTCCGGGCTCGAGACCGGGCAACGCGACCAGACTTCTTACGTCCTTAACCAGGGCAAAGCCACGATCCTGCTCACCACGCCGATGAGCGCAACACATCCGGCCGCGGAACACATCAAGCAACACGGCGACGGCGTACACGATATTGCGTTCGAAGTCGACGATGCCGACAAGGCGTTTGCGGAAGCTGTCCGTCGCGGTGCCCAGCCTGCGATCGAACCCTGTGACTCCAAGGACCAATTTGGCGCCATCCGTCGCGCCGCCGTCCATACATACGGCGAGACCATCCATTCGCTGATTTCATACAAAGACTACAAAGGCCCGTTTCTGCCAGGATTTGATAAACTCAAAAATTCCCGGCGACGACTGCGGAATTCTCCGGATCGATCACATTGTCGGCAACGTCGAGATGGGAAAAATGCAGCATTGGGCCGACTACTACACCAATGTTTTCGGGTTTCACCGCTACATCACCTTTGACGACAAAGATATTTCGACCGAATATAGTGCGCTGATGAGCATCGTCATGTCCGACGACTCGCACTCTGTGAAATTCCCCATCAACGAGCCTGCCGCAGCGCGGAAGAAAAGTCAGATCGAAGAGTATATCGAGGCTTACAAAGGTGCCGGCGTTCAGCACATCGCCTTGCAGACGAAAGATGTACTGCATACCGTGGGCAAGCTTCAGCACAACGGACTCGATTTTCTTCGCGTACCCGACGCATATTACAAAGAACTCCCAGATCGCGTCGGATCCATCGACGAAAACATGGACGCCATAAAGAAGCTGGGCATCCTGGTAGACCGCGATCAAGAGGGTTATTTGCTGCAGATTTTTGCCGCGGAGCGGCTGATCGCGGCCCGGCAAGGCGACATCCGCGTCGGCGCAGGGCTTTGACGTCCATCCGTTCGGGCCTGGCGACCGGGTGACGATCTGCGGTGTCGCGGTGCCGCATACGGCCGGCGTCGTCGGGCATTCCGACGCCGATGTCGGCCTCCATGCGCTGACCGACGCGGTGCTGGGGGCAATCGGCGCCGGCGACATCGGCATGCACTTCCCGCCAAGCGACCCGCAATGGCAGGGCGCCAGTTCCGACCGTTTTCTCGCCCATGCGGCGGGCCTGGTGCGCGCCAAGGGCGGCAGCATCGCCGCGCTCGACGTGACGATCATCTGCGAGCGGCCGCGGATCGGCCCGCATCGCGAACAAATGGTTGCGCGCGTCGCCGAGATCGTCGGGCTTGCCGCGGATCGGGTCAGCGTCAAGGCGACGACGACCGAACAGCTCGGCTTTACCGGCCGCGGCGAAGGCATCGCCGCGCAGGCCGTCGCCACCGTGCGGCTGCCGCTCTGAGCAAGCTCGGCTCGCCGCTCTTGCGTCCGGCGGCATTGATCGCAACCGGGTTTGGGATCGGGCTGCTGCCGGGAATGCCGGGCACCTGGGGGTCGCTTGCGGCGTTGCCCTGCGCCTGGGCGATCCGAAGGTGGCTCGGGGCATGGGGCCTCGCCGCCGCGGCGGCGGTTGCGTTCGTCGCCGGGTGGTGGGCCTCGGAGCGCGTGACGCGGGAGAGCCGCGCCAGCGACCCCGGCTACGTCGTCATCGACGAGATCGCGGCGCAATGGCTGGTGCTGGCTGCATTGCCGCTCGACTGGCGCCTCTATCTCTCAGCCTTCCTGCTGTTCCGCGTGTTCGATATCTGGAAGCCGTTTCCGATCGGCTGGCTCGACCGCAGCGTCAAGGGCGGGCTCGGGATCATGCTCGACGATGTAATGGCGTCGATCTACGCTTTGGCCTTGATCCTGATCGCCGAAGCCGCTCTCGATGTTCGGTGGTGAGGCTCGCTAAGCGGGCGCCCCCGCGCCATCCGGCGCTGGCTTGCCGTAAAGTTGGTGCGCGCGGCCCTCGAAGGCGGCGACCATGCGCTTGACCGCCTCGCCGAACAGCATTTCGATGACCTTTTGCAGCAGCCGCGACTTGAATTCGAAATCGACAAAGAAGTCGACGCGGCAGCCGCCCGGCACCCGCTCGAAAATCCAGTGGTTATCGAGATAGCGGAACGGTCCTTCGGTGTATTTCACATCGATGCGCGAGGGGGGATCGAGCTTTACGTGCGAGGTGAAGCGCTCGCGGAACATCCGGAAGCCGATGACAAGATCGGCGCTGATGAAATCCGCCCGGCGCTCGCGGATGCGCGCGGCGACGCACCATGGCAGGAACTCGGGGTAGCGCTCAATATCGGCGACCAGCGCGTACATCTGCTCCGGCGTGTACGGGAGCAGCCGCTGCTCGGCATGGGTGGGCATGTTTTACGCTTTATTACCGTTGATTCACAAAAACTGTGAGATTCATCACAGTTTCGTAGCAGCCGCCGCGCGCGCCGCCTTGAGCCGGGCGAAATCGTCGCCGGCATGGTAGGACGAGCGGGTCAGCGGCGACGCCGACACCATCAGGAACCCCTTCCCTTGCGCCTGGCGGCGATAAGCTTCGAACTCATCCGGAGTGACGAAACGGTCGACCGCATGATGCTTTGGGGTCGGCTGCAGGTATTGGCCGATGGTCAGAAAATCGACCTGGGCCGCGCGCAGATCGTCCATCACCTGCGCGACTTCGCCTTTGTCTTCGCCGAGCCCGGCCATGATGCCCGATTTGGTGAACATCGCCGGGTCGATGCGCTTGACCTCGTCGAGCAGCCGCAGCGAGGCGAAATAGCGCGCGCCGGGCCGCACCTCGGCATAAAGCCGCGGCACGGTTTCGAGGTTATGGTTAATGACGTCCGGCCGTGCCGCGACGACGATCTCGATTGCGCCGTCCTTGCGCAGGAAATCGGGAACCAGCACCTCGATCGTGGTATCGGGCGCGGCGGCGCGGATCGCGGCGATGGTGCGGGCGAAATGCCCGGCGCCGCCGTCGTCGAGATCGTCGCGGTCGACCGAGGTTACGACGATATGCGCCAGGCCCAGTTTGCCGACCGCCTCCCCCACCCGTTCGGGCTCATGCGGGTCGAGCAGATCGGGGCGCCCGGTCGCGACATTACAGAAAGAACAGGCACGGGTGCAGGTCGCACCCAAAATCATCACCGTCGCGTGCTTTTCCTTCCAGCACTCGCCGATATTGGGGCACGCCGCCTCTTCGCAGACCGTGTGCAGACCGTGCTCGCGGATCAGCCGGCGGGTGGCGTGGTATTCGCGCGACACCGGCGCCTTGACCCTGATCCAGGGCGGCTTCCTTGGGCTCGGATTGTCGGGCAGCGCCGCCTTTTCGGGATGCCGCAGGGTGACTGCTGTCATTGCGGGCCCTGTGGCGACGAAGCAATCTCGCGACAAGTGTGCAGTTTCATCGAGATTGCTTCGCTTCGCTCGCAATGACGGATGAAGCTTAGAAGTGGAGAGCGCGTCCGTAAGCGTCAAGCACGCTCTCGTGCATCATCTCGCTGAGCGTCGGATGCGGGAAGATCGTCCGCATCAGCTCGGCCTCGGTGGTTTCGAGCGTCTTGGCGATGGTGTAGCCCTGGATCAGCTCGGTGACCTCGGCGCCGACCATGTGCGCGCCGAGCAACTCGCCGGTCTTGGCGTCGAACACGGTCTTGACCATGCCCTCGGGCTCGCCGAGCGCGATCGCCTTGCCGTTGCCGATGAACGGGAAGTGGCCGACTTTGACCTCGTAGCCCTGGTCGCGCGCGGCTTTTTCGGTGAGGCCGACGCTGGCGATCTGCGGCCGGCAATAGGTGCAGCCGGGGATGTTGCGCACGATCGAGCGGGTGGACGTCGTTGACCCCGGCGATGTGCTCGACGCAGATCACGCCCTCGTGCATCGCCTTGTGCGCCAGCCAGGGCGGGCCGACCAGATCGCCGATCGCATAGACGCCGGGCTCGCCGGTGCTGCAGCCACTCGTCGACGACGACATGGGCCCGGTCGACCTTGACCTTGGTGCCTTCGAGGCCGATATCCTCGACATTGCCGACGATGCCGACCGCGAGGATCACGCGGTCGACGGTGAGGTCGAACGCCTTGCCGCCGGCCTCGATCTGCGCGGTGACATTGTCCTTGCCCTTCTTCAGCGCCTTCACCGTGGCGCCGGTGTGGATCTTCATGCCCTGCTTTTCGAAAGCCTTGCGGGCGAAGGCGGAGATTTCCTCGTCCTCGACCGGGAGCACGCGGTCGAGCACCTCGACCACCGTCACCTCGGCGCCCATGTCGCGGTAGAAGCTGGCGAATTCGATGCCGATCGCGCCGCGAGCCGACCACCAGCAGCGATTTCGGCATCGCCGCCGGCACCATCGCCTCCTTGTAGGTCCAGACCAGCTTGCCGTCGGGTTCGAGGCCCGGCAGCGAGCGCGCGCCGCGCGCCGGTGGCGAGGATGATGTGCTTGGCCGTGAGGTCGGCGACCGGCTTGCCGTCCTTGGTGACCGCGATCTTGCCTTTGCCGGCCAGCTTCGCCGCGCCGTCATGACCGTGATCTTGTTCTTCTGCATCAGAAAGCCGACGCCGTTCGACAGCTGCTTGGCGACCTTGCGCGAGCGCGCCACGACCTTCGTCGGGTCGAACTTGATGTTGTCTGGCCGACAAGCCCGAAATCGCCGAGCTGGTGCATCAGGTGGTAAATCTCCGACGTGCGCAGCAGCGCCTTGGTCGGGATGCAGCCCCAGTTGAGGCAGATGCCGCCGAGATGCTCGCGCTCGACAACCGCGGTCTTCATGCCGAGCTGCGCCGCGCGGATCGCCGCGACATAGCCGCCCGGCCCGCCGCCGAGCACCACGAGGTCGTAGTTGTCAGGCATTTACCCCTCTCCCGCGCCGCGGGAGAGGGAGGGGCCCATCGCGCCAGCGATGGGAGGGTGAGGGTTGGAGCCACAACCGATTACCCTCACCCGTCTCCGGGCTGCGCCCGGAGCCACCCTCTCCCGCAATGCGGGAGAGGGGAAAAAGTACACTCGGCAGTACGAGCTCACAGCAGCATCCGCGCCGGTTCGTCGATCAGCCGCTTGAAGGCGCCGAGGAATTGCGCGCCGACCGCGCCGTCGACGACGCGGTGGTCGCAGGAAATCGTGCAGCTCATCACCGTGGCGACCGCGAGCTGGCCGTCCTTGACGACCGGGCGCGGCTCGCCGGTGCCGACCGCGAGGATGCAGCCGTGCGGCGGGTTGATCACCGCGGCGAACTCGCGGATGCCGTACATGCCGAGATTGGAGATCGAGAAGGTGCCGCCCTGGAATTCTTCGAGCTTCAGCTTGCCGGCACGGGCGCGGCCGGCGAGGTCCTTGGTCTCGGCGGCGATCTGCTGCAGGCCCTTCTGGTCGGCGCCGCGGACGATCGGGGTGATCAGCCCGTCTTCAAGCGCCACCGCCATCGCGATGTCGGCGCGTTCCCACAGGATGATCGCATTGTCGCTCCACGACGCGTTCGCCGCCGGCACCTGACGCAGCGCCAAGCCGGCGGCGCGGATGACGAAATCGTTGACCGAGACGTTGAGGTTCTTGTCGCCGGCGTTCAGCACCTCGCGGATGCGTAGCATCTCGTCGATCTCGCAATCGACGGTCATGTAAAAATGCGGGACGGTCTGCTTCGATTCGGTCAGGCGCCGGGCGATGACCCGCCGCATCTGGCTGTGCGGCTTTTCGGTAAAGGGCGGGTCGCCGGTGACCGGCGCGAACGGTATCGCCGGCGCGGGCGGGCGGATGGCTGGAGTTTGCGTCGGCGCGCGGGCGGCAGCCGGCGTCGCCCTGCCCTGCGACAGCGCGCGCATCGATGTCGGCCTTGACGATGCGCCCTTGCGGACCGGAGCCCTTGATCGCGGCCAAATCGAGCCCGGCCTGGGCCGCCATGCGCCGCGCCAGCGGGCTGGCGAAAATCCGCCCCGAACCATCTTGAGACGAATCATCTTGAGGCGCGTCGTGACCGTTGGCGGCTTGCGGGGCTTGAGCGGCAGGGGCCGGCGGCGGCGCGGTTTTGGGAGCCTCGGCGGGCGACGGCGGCGGCGAGGGTTGCGGCGTCGCTGCGGCCGGCGCTGGTGCCGCCGCTGGGGCAGCCGGGGCGGCGACGTCGCCGATGGCCGACGCATCCTCGCCCTCTTCGAGCAGCACCGCGATCGGCTGGTTGACCTTGATGCCCTGCGTGCCCTCGGGAACGATGATCTTGCCGAGCCGGCCCTCGTCGACCGCCTCGTACTCCATCGTCGCCTTGTCGGTCTCGATCTCGGCGATGACGTCGCCGGCGTGGATTTCGTCGCCCTCTTTCTTGAGCCAGCGGGAGACGCTGCCTTCGGTCATCGTCGGCGACAGCGCCGGCATCAGGATCTGGATCGACATGTCTCCCCGCGTACGGCATCTCGACGCGGCGTTCGGACGTGCACGCTCAGCGGTACATCACTCTTCGCGGCGGCGACGATGTCGGCGACCTGCGGCACCGCGAGCTGTTCGAGATTGGCGGCATAGGGCAGCGGCACGTCCTTGCCGGCGACGCGCTTTACCGGCGCATCGAGCCAGTCGAAGCATTCGGTCATCGCGATCGCGGCGATCTCGGCGCCGATGCCGGCGAACGGCCAGCCTTCCTCGACCGCGACCATGCGGTTGGTCTTTTTGACCGAGGCGACGATCGTCGCGGTATCGAACGGACGCAGGAGTGCGCAAATCGATCACCTCGGCCGAGATGCCGTCCTTGGCCAGCTCCTCGGCGGCCTGGAGCGCCAGCTTCACCATGCGCGAGAAGGCGATGATGGTGACGTGCTCACCCTCGCGGGCGATGCGGGCTTTGCCGATCGGCACGATGAAGTCGGGGTCCTGCGGCACCTCGAAGCTCTCGCCGTAGACCAGCTCGTGCTCCAGGAAGACGACCGGGTTCGGGTCGCGGATCGCCGCTTTCAGCAGCCCCTTGTGGTCGGCCCCGGTATAGGGCGCGACGACCTTGAGCCCCGGGCAATGCGCGTACCAGCTCGCATAGCATTGCGAGTGCTGCGCCGCGACCCGCGAGGCGATGCCGTTGGGCCCGCGAAAGACGATCGGGCACGACATCTGCCCGCCCGACATGTAGCGCGTCTTGGCCGCCGAATTGACGATCTGGTCGATCGCCTGCATCGCGAAATTGAAGGTCATGAACTCGACGATCGGCCGCAGCCCGGCAAAGCTGGCGCCGATCCCGACCCCGGCGAAGCCCTGCTCGGTGATCGGCGTGTCGATGACCCGACGCGGGCCGAACTCCTGCAGCAGTCCCTGGCTGACCTTGTAGGCGCCCTGATACTCGGCGACCTCCTCGCCCATCAGGAACACGGTGTCGTCGCGCCGCATCTCTTCGGCGATGGCGTCGCGCAGCGCCTCGCGCACGGTGATCGTCGTCGTGGCGCCCTTGTATTGCGGCTCGGACCGGGGTGCGGACGGGGCCGGCGCTGGCGCGGCAGGCGGCGCTGGGGTCAGCGCCTCGGCGGGCGGCGGTGCTTCTGCCGGGGCCGGAGGCGCTTCTGCCGGGGCCGGAGGCGCCTTGACAGCGGCGGCGCCGATGTCCTCGCCGTTGCTGGTGATGACCGCGATCTGGGTGTTGACCGCGACGTGCTCGGTGCCTTCCGGGATCACGATCTTGGCGAGGATGCCCTCGTCGACCGCCTCGACCTCCATCGTCGCCTTGTCGGTCTCGATTTCCGCCAGCACGTCGCCGGGCGCGACATGATCGCCCTCCGCCTTGACCCAGCGCGCGATCTTGCCTTCGGTCATCGTCGGCGACAGCGCCGGCATCAGGACATCGGTGCTCATCGATGCAGCTTAGGCTTCGGCCAACACGTCCGTCCACAACTCGCCCGGATCGGGTTCCGGGCATTCCTGGGCGAACTGCGCCGCCTCGGCGACGATCTCGCGCGCCCGGCGCTCGATATCCTTGAGCTCGGCGTCGTCGGCCATGTGCTCCGACAACAGCCGCTGACGCAGATGGTCGATCGGGTCGTGCTCCGCCCGCATCCGGTCGACCTCCTCCTTGGTGCGGTACTTGGCCGGGTCGGACATCGAATGGCCGCGGTAGCGGTAGGTCAGCATCTCGAGGATGATCGGCCCCTGGCCCGAGCGCGCATGCTCAGCGGCGGCCTGCGCCGCCTCGTAGACCGCGCCGACATCCATGCCGTCGACCTGCTCGCCGGGGATGCCATAGGCGATGCCGCGGTGGAACAGATCGGTGCGGGCCGAGGCGCGGCTGATCGAGGTGCCCATGCCGTAGCGGTTGTTCTCGATGACATAGACGATCGGCAGCTTCCACAGCGAGGCCATGTTGAAGCTTTCCGCGACCTGGCCCTGGTTGATCGCACCGTCGCCGAAATAGGTCACCGAAATCTGCCCGTTGCCGCGATAGCGATGGGCGAACGCCAAGCCCGGTCCCGAGCGGCGCCGACGCCCCGACGATCCCGTGCCCGCCGAAGAAATTCTTCTCGCGGCTGAACATGTGCATCGAGCCGCCCTTGCCGTGCGAATAGCCGCCGCGCCGGCCGGTCAGCTCGGCCATCACCCCTTTCGGGTCCATGCCGCAGGCCAGCATGTGGCCGTGGTCGCGGTAGGTGGTGATGACGCTGTCGCCCTCCTTCAGCGCCGCCTGCATGCCGACGACGACCGCCTCCTGCCCGATGTAAAGGTGGCAAAAACCGCCGATGAGCCGCATCCCGTACATCTGGCCCGCCCGCTCCTCGAAGCGGCGGATCAACAACATGTCTTGGAAGAATTGCTTGTACGTCGCCGAAGCGACAGGAGGCTCCACGAGCTTTAACGAACTAGCCGTGCGCTTGGCTGGCATAAAGACCTTCCTCCCGGGTGCCTGCAAAGCATGTCGAGAAACCGGCCGGTTTGCAACCGCGCGGGCAGCATTCGGGGGCGGCAAATCCGCTCGCGCGGCTGTGTCGAACCCGGGGTCGAGCCGGGGTGGGCGTAAAACCAATGCGCGAGAAAGCGCTAGCGCGGCGGCGCGGACCGCATGATCAGGATCTCGTTCGGCGCGACGAGATCGAGGTTCGAGCGGATCTGCTGATCGAGCAGGTCCGGGTCGACATGCGACGGCTCCAGGCCGGAAACTTTGTGGAGGAGCGCATCGCGCTCGGCTTCGATCGTCGCCAGCGTTTCTTTGGCGCCGCGCAGCTGCTGGGCGATCTCGTGCCAGGCGCGCAGGCCGCGGTCGCCTTCGATCGTGTGGTAGACAAAATACGAGGTGAGCGCCGCCCCCACCAAAGGGCCGACGAGAAAGCGCGCGCGCCGGCGCATCTCGTGCACGACGATCATGGACCAAGAGAATCACGCGGGAGTGCCGGCGTCAATGCCTCCGCGCCGGTGCGATGATTTTGCCGCTGCTTGGGCTTATCTTTTATATGCAGCGCGTCCAGCGTATCGGGCCGAACTGCCCAAAGTCTCTTCAATGCGAATCAGCTGGTTGTATTTGGCAAGCCGGTCCGAACGCGACAGCGAGCCGGTCTTGATTTGCCCGCAATTGGTCGCCACCGCGAGATCGGCGATCGTGGTGTCCTCGGTTTCGCCCGAGCGGTGCGACATCACCGCGCCGTAACCGGCGCGCAGCGCGGTCTCGACCGCCTCCAGCGTTTCGGTCAACGTGCCGATCTGGTTTACCTTTACCAACAAGGCGTTAGCGACCTTTTTCTCAATCCCCTCGCGAAGCCGGGCGGGGTTGGTGACAAAGAGGTCGTCGCCGACCAGCTGTACCTTGCCGCCAATTTCGCGAGTAAGGTGAGCCCAGCCTTCCCAATCGTCCTCCGCCATCCCGTCCTCGATCGAGACGATCGGGTAGCGGGCAACGAGGTCGGCGTAATACGCGACCATTCCCGCCGAATCGAGGCTCTTGCCCTCGCCTTTGAGGTCGTATTTGCCGTCGCGATAGAATTCGGTCGAGGCCGGATCGAGCGCCAGCACGACATCGTCGCCGGGCTTGTAGCCGGCGGTCTCGATCGCCTGCATGACGAATCCGAGCGCCGCGTCGGCCGAAGCCAGGTTCGGGGCAAAGCCGCCTTCGTCGCCGACATTGGTGTTATGGCCGGCGTCATGGAGCTTGCGGCGCAGCGCGTGGAAAATCTCGGAACCGGCGCGGATGGCGTCGGCCATGCTGGCCGCGCCGACCGGAATGATCATGAATTCCTGAATATCGATAGGGTTGTCGGCATGCACGCCGCCGTTGACGATGTTCATCATCGGCGCCGGCAGGACATGGGCATAGGCGCCGCCGATATAACGGAACAGCGGCAAGTCGAGATCGGCGGCGGACGCCCTGGCGCAGGCAAGGCTGACCCCGAGCACCGCATTGGCGCCGAGCCGGCCCTTGTTCGGGGTGCCGTCGAGCTCGATCAGGGTGCGGTCGATCGCCATCTGGTCGGCGGCGTCGAAACCGGACATTGCATCGAAGATTTCGCCGTTAACCGCCTCTACGGCCTGTAAAACCCCGCGGCCGTGATAGCGGTCGCCGCCGTCCCGCTTTTCGACCGCCTCATGCGCGCCGGTCGACGCGCCCGAGGGCACCGCGGCGCGGCCCATGGTGCCGCTGTCCAAGGTCACCTCGACCTCGACCGTCGGATTGCCGCGGCTGTCGAGAATTTCGCGCGCGTGGATGTCGGCGATGGCGGTCATGGGTGCCTCGTTGAGCTGAATTCACGCGTCAATGCCAGAGGCACATGACGGGATCAAGTGTGGCGCTCCGCCCGCCTTTATCCGCTTCCCGGCTTTCGCCGGAAAGCGGGCTAAAGCGCCGGTAGGGGCCTGGCTTTGGCGACGCGGTCGAGTTCCATAAGCGTCTGAAGCAATTCCGGCATCGCCTTGAGCGGCAGCATGGTTTGCCCCTCGCAGGGAGCGTTGTCGGGGTCCTGATGGGTCTCGATGAACATCGCGGCGACGCCGATCGCGGCCGCGGCGCGGGCGAGGACAGGGCCGAACTCCCGCTCGCCGCCGGAGCGGTCGCCGAGACCGCCCGGCAGGGCGACCGCGTGGGTGGCGTCCATCACCACGGGATAGCCGGTGCGCGCCATGATCGGCAAAGCGCGCATGTCGACGACGAGGTTGTTATAGCCGAAGCTCGCCCCGCGCTCGCAGAGGAGGATGCGCTCGTTGCCGGTCGACGCCACCTTGCCCGCCGCGTTCCACATGTCCTGCGGGGCGACGAATTGACCCTTCTTGATGTTGATCGCCCTGCCGGTCGCTCCCGCCGCCAGCAACAGGTCGGTCTGGCGGCACAGAAACGCCGGTATCTGCAGGATATCGACGATTTCGGCGACAGGGAGCGCATTGCTCGGGCGCATGGATGTCGGTCAGCAGCGGTAGGCCGGTGGTTTCGCGTACTTCGGCGAGGATCGGCAAGCCGGCCTTCAACCCGAGACCGCGTGCACCGGCAATCGACGAGCGGTTCGCCTTGTCGAACGAGGTTTTGTAGATCAAAGCGATGCCCAGCTTCTTGGCGAGCTCAGCCAAGGCGGCGCTCATCTCCAGCGCGTGGGCGCGCGATTCGAGCACGTTGGGCCCGACGATGAAGACCATCGGCAGGTCGTTACCGATGGTGATGTCGCCGACCGTGACGTGGCGGGGGGCGGTCATTGGCTTTCCAAACCGGTAGGGTGGGTTAGCGGAGCGTAACCCACCCGTCATGCGCGGTAACGATGGGTTTCGCATAGCTCAACCCATCCTACAGCTACAGCACGAACCCAATCAAACCAGCCGCGACTGGTCGAGCGCGGCCTTCACAAACGACTTGAACAGCGGGTGCGGCTCGAACGGGCGCGATTTGAGTTCCGGGTGGAACTGCACGCCGATAAACCACGGATGTTCGGGGATTTCGATAATCTCCGGCAGCAACCCGTCAGGCGAATTCCCCGAGAACCGCAAGCCCGCGGCCTCAAGCGTGTCGCGGTAGGCGACGTTGACCTCGTAGCGGTGGCGGTGGCGCTCGCTGATGTGGTCGGCGCCGTAGATCTCGGCGACCCGGCTCTCGGGATCGAGCACGGCCTCGTAGGCGCCGAGACGCATCGTGCCGCCGAGATCGCCGTTGGCGCTGCGCTGCTCGATCTCGTTGCCGCGCATCCATTCGGTCATGAGGCCGATCACCGGATGCTCGCACGATCCGAACTCGGTCGACCCGGCGCCGGGCAGCTTGGCGAGGCTCCGCGCCGCCTCGATCACCGCCATCTGCATGCCGAAGCAAATGCCGAAATACGGCACCGAGCGCTCGCGGGCAAAGCGCGCCGCCTCGATCTTGCCTTCCGAGCCGCGCTCGCCGAACCCGCCCGGCACCAGGATGCCGTGCACCCCTTCCAATTGCCGCAGCGACTCCGATTCGGATTCGAAGACCTCGGAATCGATCCAATCGATCTTGACCCGCACGTTGTTGGCGATGCCGCCATGCGCCATCGCCTCGGCCAGCGATTTGTAGCTGTCGGGCAGATGCGTGTACTTGCCGACGATGGCGATCGACACCTGGCCCTCCGGCTTGCGGATGCCGGTGACGATGTTGTGCCAGCGTGAGAGGTCGGGGTCCGGCGAGGCGATGCCGAAATGGGAACAGACCTCGCGGTCGAAGCCCTCGGCATGATAGGCGCCGCGGCACCGCGTAGATCGTGTCGACATCGAGCGCCGGGATCACCCGCGACTCGCGCAGATTGCAGAACAGCGCGATCTTCTTGCGCGCACCCTCCGGGATATCGCGGTCGCAGCGGCACAGCAGGATGTCCGGCTGGATGCCGAGGCCCAGCAGCTCCTTGGCCGAATGCTGGGTCGGCTTGGTCTTGAGCTCGCCGGCCGAGGCGATCCACGGCACCAGCGTCAGGTGCACATACATGACCTGCTCGCGCCCGAGTTCGTTGCCGAGCTGCCGGATCGCCTCGAGGAACGGCAGGCTTTCGATGTCGCCGACCGTGCCGCCGATCTCGCACAGGACGAAATCCTCGCCGTCGATATCGGTCTGGATGAATTCCTTGATCGCGTCGGTGACGTGCGGGATCACTTGCACCGTTGCGCCAAGGTACTCGCCGCGGCGCTCGCGGCCGATCACGGTCGAATAGATGCGGCCGGTAGTGACGCTGTCGCTCTTGCGCGCGGCGACGCCGACATAGCGCTCGTAATGACCGAGATCGAGGTCGGTTTCGGCCCCGTCATCGGTGACGAAGACCTCGCCGTGCTGATACGGGCTCATCGTGCCCGGATCGACGTTGAGATACGGGTCGAGCTTGCGCAGCCGCACCTTGAAGCCGCGCGCCTGCAACAGCGCGCCGAGCGCCGCCGCGCACAGACCCTTGCCCAGTGAGGAGACCACGCCGCCGGTGATGAAGATGAACCGCGTCATGGACCTTCAATGTAAAGCAAGCCGTCCCGCTCTCACATGAGAAACTGAGCCGCTGCGTTGCGACCAAATGAACCTTTTATGAATCAACCAGTTATGCGAAAGCGTTCAGCGGGGTGCGACGGGACCAGCAGCCCAGATCGAGGGCCGCTTGCCGAGGCCAATACGTTTCGGGCCTGAAATCCGCGCACGAATCCTCGGCGGCGCGCGATTCGCGCCCGCTATTTGGCGAGCGGCGCGCTGGGTTCCGGCGGGGCGGCGGGAGTTGCGGGCTGCGCCGGAGCCGCCGGCGCCTCCTGGGTCGACGATGGCGGGCCCTGGTCGATCAGCGAGCGCGGCGCCGTCGACGCGTGACTGAGCCAAACCAGCACGACGCTGGTCAGGAAGAAACCGGCGGCGAGGATCGCCGTCGTCCGGGTCAAAAGATTGGCGGTCGATCGTCCGGTCATAAAGCCCGACATGCCGCCCCCGCCCATGCCCAGCGCGCCGCCCTCGCTTTTCTGCAGCAGCACGACCCCGACCAGCGCCAACGCGATGGCGACGTGAACGACGAAGAGAAGGATGATCATGGCCGCCTTTTAGGCCCTTCCCCGGCTTCTGACCAGCCCGCCGGTTAAGTCCTTGGCCGGCTATATCACGTACGAAAGAACCAGCATCGTCGCGACCAGCACCACCGACATCGCGGTGCCGAGCTCCATCAGCGGCGCGGTGAAGAACGAAAAGATCGTGCAGGCGCCGACTGCCGTCATGCCGCCCCACAGCAGCAGCTGGACCCGGCCGCGCGTGCCGATGCGCTCGAGAAACGGCGCCGCCAGGCGCTCGCTGTCGCGCAGAGCCGATAAATCGGCTTGCGGCGTTCGTTGCGACGCCAGGCGCAAGCGGGCGGTGACCTCGATCCGCCGCAGGCGCAGCGCCGCCTCGTTACGCAGGCGCCGTTCCTTGTCGCGCCGGACGCTCTCGGCGCGCTGCCACCACGCCGGCAGCTCAGACATGCGGTTCATGGGGCGATTTTACCGGCAAGCCTGGGCGATGGCCCAGAAATCTTGTGCCTTGAGGCTGGCGCCGCCGACCAGCGCGCCGTCGACATCGGCAAGGGCAAGGATGTCGGCGGCATTCGCCGGGTTGACCGAGCCGCCGTAGAGCGTGCGCGTGCCGTCGGGTATCCCGGCCCGGATGGCGCGATGAATTTCCGCAATGTCGTCGAGGGTGGGGGTGAGCCCGGTGCCGATCGCCCAGACCGGCTCATAGGCGACGACGAGCCGGTCCGCCGTGGCGCCCTCGGGCATCGAACCGGCAAGCTGCCCGCTGACCACGGCGACCGCGCGGCCGGCCTCGCGCTCGGCCCGGGTCTCGCCGATGCAGAGGATAGCGACGAGCCCGGCCCGCCACGCCGCGGCTACTTTGGCGCGGGCGTCGGCGTCGCTTTCGCCGCAATTCTGCCGCCGCTCGGAATGTCCGACGATGACGTAGCTGCAGCCTGCATCCTTCAGCATCTCGGCGCTGACATCGCCGGTGTAGGCGCCCCGCTCCGCAGCGTGGCAGTTCTGACCGCCGAGCGCGACGCTGCTGCCGGCGATCGCCTCGCCGACCGGCGCCAGCAGGGTCGCCGGCGGACAGACCAGCAGGTCGCAGGCAGAAAGGCCGCCGGCGGCGCGGGCAACGATGTCTTGCGCCAGGGCAAGGCCGTCGGCGCGCAGCCCATTCATCTTCCAATTACCCGCGACAAGCATCCTGCGATCGGCCATCGGTCCCCCGCCCCGCGCGACCGGCGGCAGGCAGGTGGTTGCAGCCCCGCCGACCGGTCTTTATCATCGCGCCACGATCACACCGGCGCTCAGGCAGGTCAACCTGCGGCCTGATCGCCAGATCGGGCACAATCGAGACGGTCGGGGTTTATGCTTCAAGCGATCCGCACACGGGCGGGCGGCATCATCGTTAAGGTGCTGTTCGGGCTATTGATTATTTCGTTCGGCTTTTGGGGTATCTACACCCGCTCGCCGTTCTTCCAGGACAAGTCGCCGGACGCCGTCGTCGCGACGGTGGGCGAGCAGGATATCCGCGCCGAAGAGGTGCAGAGCGCGCTGACCCCGGCGCTCGAACGGCTGCGCACCCAGCTCGGCGGCACGATCGACCGGACGCAGGCCAAGCAGCTCGGCGTCCTCGACGCGGTCATCGAACAGATCGTCGACCGCAGCCTCCTGGATCAAGAGGTCAGCCGCCTTCATCTCGACCTGTCCGACGACGTGGTTCGCAACGCGATCACCGAGAACCCCGCGTTTCGCGGCCAGGACGGGCGGTTCAGCCGCGATCTGTTCACCCAGGTGCTGGCGATGAACCGCATGAGCGAGGAAGCCCTGGTGGCGCGGGTGCGGCACGACATCCCGCGCGGCGATCTGTTGCAGGCGCTGACCGCCGGGGTGCTCGTACCGAGCCCGGTGGTCGACGCGATCTACCGCTACCGCAACGAAAAGCGGGTCGCCGATGTCGTCACCCTGCCGCTCAGCGCCGCGGGCGAGATCGGCGCCCCGAGCGATGACGACCTGACCAAATATTACGATGCCCATCCGGACCTGTTTCGCGCGGCCGAGTATCGCGGCTTTACGCTGGCGAGCCTGAACGCGGCCGACGTCGAAGGCGACGTCAAGGTCTCGGAGGCGCGGATCAAATCCGCTTATGAGGAACGCAAGGAGGATTACAACACCCCCGAGCAGCGCGAGGTGCAGCAGATCCTCGCCCCTTCGGAAGCCAAGGCCAAGGAAGCCGAGGCCGCCATCGCCGCCGCCAAGGACTGGAAAGAAGTCGCCGCCAGCGTCGGCCAGGATCCGACCACGGTCGACCTCGGCCTCGTCAAGCAGAACGATCTGCCGAAACCGCTGGGCGATGCGGTGTTCGACCTGGAGCTCAACAAGCCGAGCGAGCCGATCAACGGAGCGCTTGGCTGGCACATCATGCGGGTGGTCAGGATCGAGGCGCCGAAAACCCCGAACTTCGATGCGGTCAAAGACCAGCTGACTAAGGATCTGCTGCACGAGGAAGCGGCCGACCGGCTCGACCGGGTCGGCAACGCCGTCGACGATGCGCTGGCCGGCGGCGCGACGCTCGCCGATGTCGCGGCCAAGAACAACCTCAAGCTCACCACGGTCCCTGCGGTCGATCTGTCCGGCCGCGACCTCGACGGCAAGCTGATCGTGCTGCCGGTGGAGATGAAGAGCGTATTGAAGGTCGTCTTCGATTCCGGCGAGAAGGAGTTCGAGCCGCGTCAACACGATCGAGGACGGCGCGATATTCGCCGTGCATATCGACAAGGTCGTGGCGCCCCGAGTAAAGCCGCTGGGCGACGTTAAGGATCGCGTCGTCGCCGCCTGGCAAGCCGAGCAGAAACAGCAAGCGGTCAAGAAAAAGGCGGATGAAATCGTCGCGGCGGTCGCAGCCGGGACACCGCTTGCCAAGGCGGCTGCCGACAAGGGGGTCACCGCGACGACCTCGCCGCCGCTCGGGCGCCGCCCCGATCCCGGCGCCGCCGTGCCGGCGGTGCTGACGGTGAAGCTGTTCGACGCAAAAATTGGCGACGTGGTCACCGCCAGCAACGCTGCCGGCGCCTATGTCGGCCAGCTGAAGGAGATCACGGCGCCCGAAAAGGCCCCCGAGGACGCCGCCAAAGCGCTCAACACCGAGCTCGGCAATTCGGCGCGCTACGACCTCGTCGGCCAGCTGACCGGGGCGCTCAAGAAGCGCTTTCCGGTCGACATCAAGCGCGACGTACTCGACCGGATGTTTTGATGGGTTTGTCATCCCGGTGACGCTGCGCAGCAGCGAACCCGGGATCCGTGAAGCTGGCGTGACAAAGTAAGGTTCTGCGCCGACCACCGATTTTGCCGAGCCCGTGTGCATGGGTTCCGGGTTTCGGCGCTGCGGGCCGCCCCGGAATGACATAATGGGTTTTTACTTCACCGGCTCGCGGCAGAGGGTTTCCAAGACCGCAGTAATGATGGGCATGCCGACCGCGTCCGGCGGGGTCATGATCAACTCGGGGTGGAACTGCACCGCCGCCAACGGCAAGCTCTTGTGCTCGATTGCCATGATGACCCCGTCCTCCGTCGCCGCGGCAACCGAAAGCTCCGCTGGCAAGGTGCGCGCGCCGCGCATAGAGCGAGTGGTAGCGGCCGACCGTGAACTGCTCGGGCAAGCCGCCGAACAGCCGGTTGCCCGAGGCGCGGATCACCGACGGCTTGCCGTGCATCGGGGTGTCGAGCACATCGAGCGCGCCGCCGAAATACTCGACGATGCCCTGCAGCCCGAGGCAGACGCCGAAGGTCGGGATGCCGCGCCGCAAGATGATGTCGAGCGTCTCGCGCATCGCGAAATCGTCGGGCCGGCCGGGGCCCGGCGACAGCAGCACCAGATCGGGCGGCGTGCCGTTCGCCAATTCGGCGCGGGCGAAATCGTGCCGCATCGTCACGCACTCGGCGCCGGTCTGGCGGATATACCCGGCAAGCGTGTGGACGAACGAATCCTCGTGATCGACCAGCAGCACCTTGCGGCCGGCCCCGGCCTGCCAATTCGGCGCCACAGCCGCCGCGGCCGCGCGCGCGCCGCCGATCGCCGAGAACAGCGCCGCCGCCTTCAATTCGGTCTCGTCCTCCTCGGCGACCGGGTCGCTGTCGTAAAGCAGGGTCGCGCCGACCCGAGTTTCAGCGAGGCCGTCCTGCATGCGGATGGTGCGCAGCGTCAGGCCGGTGTTCATGTTGCCGTCGAAGGTGAGGCGGCCGATCGCGCCGCCGTACCAGCGCCGCGACGAGCGCTCCTCGGCCTCGACAAAGCGGATCGCCCACAGCTTCGGCGCGCCGGTGACGGTCACCGCCCAGGCGTGGCTGAGAAACCCGTCGAGCGCGTCGAACTCGGGCCGCAACACGCCCTCGACATGATCGACCGTGTGGATCAGCCGCGAATACATTTCGATCTGGCGGCGGCCGATGACCTTGACGCTGCCGGCGACGCAGACCCGCGACTTGTCGTTGCGGTCGACATCGGTGCACATCGTCAGCTCGCTCTCGTCCTTTTTGGAGTTGAGCAGCTCGATGATGCGGTCCGAGTCTTCGATCGCGTCGGCGCCGCGGCGGATCGTGCCGCAGATCGGGCAGGTCTCGATGCGCCGACTACCATCTTCTAGGGCCTCGACACGGACGTACATCTCCGGCGAGGCCGAGACCAGGAACTCGCCCTCGCCGAGATTGACCAGCGAGCCGTAGGGCGCCGGGTTGGCCCGGCGCAGCCGCTGGAACACGGTGCTTGGGCTATCGGCGCAGCCCTCGGCAAACAGCTGGGCGCAGACGACCTCGAACAGGTCGCCGCGGATGAACGAGTCCTTGGCACGCTCGACCAGCTTGGCGTATTCGCCCTTGGCGTGGTCGCTGCTGCGCGGCTCGGCCGCAAGCTTGGGATCGATGCGGTAGGGCGCCGCAGGCGTCTCGCGCGGCAGGCCGGCGGTCGACTGGCCGGCGACGGTGAAGTCATAGCGGTATACAGCCGCGTGCTGGCGCATGTGGTCGACCATCAGGATCTCGTCGGGGAGGTAGAGGACGAGGTCGCGCTGGTCGGCCGGGCGTTCCAGCCGCAACTTCATCGGCTCGAACTGGAAGACGAGGTCGTAGCCGAACGCGCCGTAAAGGCCGAGATGCTCCTCCTCGGGGCTCTTGAACAAGGCGATCAGCGACCGCAGCACCGAGAACACGCTGGGCTGGCGGCTGCGCTGTTCTTCGGGGAAGCGGGTCTCCGTCTCGCGAATGATGCCGTCGATCCGCGAGGCGTCGGCGCGGCCGATCTCGACGGCATCGAGCGCGCGCAACGCCCCGGCGACCGCGCCCATCAGCACCTGTCCGCGCCCGTTCAGCGCCTCGACGGTGAAGGTCCGCCCGCGGGCCGACAGCATCAGCGGCGGGTCGGCAAACCCCATGTCCCAGCGCGTATAGCGGCCGGGAAACTCGAAGCTCGATGAGAACCAGACGCCGCGCTTGGTGTCGAGCAGCTCGGCCATCGACTGATCGGCCGGATCGTATTGGCGGACGACGACTTCGCGCTCGACGCGGATGCCGCCTTCGGTCGTATAGCTCTTGCGCTGCATCGGAATCCCCTCGGAGCTGCGTCCGCCCCGGAGGACCCGCGGAACCTTGCCCTGACATGACAAAGGCCGCCCGGTTCTCCGAGGCGGCCTTTACGGAATATGACAGAGATGGCCGCCTGGATCAGACGGGCCACCACCAATTCGCTGCGGTCGAAATCTTTATCATCGACGCAGCATAGCAAGGACGGGCGAAGCCGCAACGGAAGCTATCCCCTGACTTAGAGGCATGTCTATGCTCCGCCGAAACCGCCGCCCGCACTGTCTCTAGCCGCAAGTTGATCCGCTCCGTATGGTCGCTCAGCGAGTTGGTCGAGCGGACTTCTCCGCAAGATTAGGAACGGAGGACAGCGGTGACCGAATCCAATCTGCTCAAACTCGATTGCTTTCTGTGTAAAGGCAAGTTTGCATTCGGACCGCATGTCTATCGAGGTGACAAGGTAAACGAATGGGATATCTGGGTGTGCTCAGCGTGTCGAAATGCCAATTACGATGGGATCGTACCAGTTGTTCATCCGCACTTGGTTGAGCATCTGAAGGCTCGCGGCATTGAGCCGAATCTAACTGCCGAGGGTTGGATATGCTGGCCCTGGATGGGCAGTTCAAATTAGGACACTACGGTCACCGACGGGCGCTGACATCTTTCCAGCGCGCCAGGCTTTCGGGCGACCACACCTCGTCGCATTTGTAGAACGCCGGAAAGATCCGCGCGTCCCTCGGGCAATTCGAGCCACGGCGCCTTGCTGCGGGTGAAGATGTGGACGTCCGGGCGTGATCACGGCGGGGTCGTCAAGCGTGCCGCCGCGCACCAACAGGGTGTCGCCCGGCGACAGCATGGTACTTGCTCCACAGCGCGGTGCCGCATTTCGCGCAGCGAAAGACGTCGTGCGGCTTGCCGCTGCTGCCCGGCGGCACGCGAAACGCAACCGGCGTCGGCCGCCGCTTGCCTCGACGAATTTGCGCTCGATCCAGAGATTGATGACAAAGGCGCCACCGGTCTGTTTCTGGCAGTCGCGGCAATGGCAGGCATGGACGATCATCGGCGCGTTGGTCAGCTTGTAGCGCACCGCCCCGCAGGCGCAGCCCCCTTCCAGAGCCATTAACCTCTCCCGTCGAAGGCTGCCATTGCGAGGCGCGTAGCGCCGAAGCAATCTCGTGCCGAGCACCACCTCACCGAGATTGCTTCGCTTCGCTCGCAATGACGCGTGGAGTATAACGGTCTCAAATCTACACCCAGCGTACGCGAGACCGCAGCAAATGAAGATAAACCGGGCATGAGCGACGCCGCCGCCGCAGATCTGAGGCCGACGCTTGCCCGCGTCGCCGCCGGGGCGCGGCTCAGCGAGGCCGAGGCCGAGGCCGCGTTCGAGATCATCATGTCGGGCAACGCCACCGCGTCGCAGATGGGCGGGCTGCTGCTGGCGATGCGGGTGCGCGGCGAAACCGTCGACGAGATCACCGGCGCGGCGCGGATCATGCGCTCGAAAGCGGTCGCGATCACCGCGCCGCCGGGCACGGTCGACACCTGCGGCACCGGCGGCGACGGCTCGGGCACGTTCAACGTCTCGACCGCCACCGCGCTGGTCGTGGCCGGGCGCCGGGGTGCCGGTGGCGAAGCACGGCAACCGCGCGCTGTCGTCGCGCTCGGGCTCGGCCGACGTGCTGACCGCGCTCGGGGTCAACATCGACTGCGACATGGCGATCGTGCAGCGCTGTCTCGACGAGATCGGCATCGGCTTTCTGATGGCGCCGCGCCATCACAGCGCCATGCGCCATGTCGCGCCCGACCCGGGTCGAGCTGGCGACGCGGACGATCTTCAACCTGCTGGGGCCGATGTCGAACCCGGCCGGCGCCAAGCGGCAGCTGGTCGGCGTGTTCGCCGCCCGAATGGGTGGTGCCGATGGCCGAGGTGCTGGGCCGGCTCGGCGCCGAGCGCGTCTGGGTGGTGCACGGCTCGGCGGCATGGACGAGCTGACCACCGCCGGGCACGAGCACGGTCGCCGAATTCAAGGACGGCGCGGTGCGCAGTTCGAGGTGGCGCCCGAGGATGCCGGGCTGCCGCGCGCGCCGCTCGACGCGCTCAAGGGCGGCGAGCCGGCGCATAACGCGGCGCTGATGCGCGGCGTGCTCGCCGGCGAGAAAGGCCCGTTGCGCGACATCATGCTGCTCAACAGCGCCGCCGGTTTTATCGTCGCCGGCCGCGCCGCCAATCTGTATGACGGCGCGGCGCTGGCGGCCGAGATCATCGACGGCGGCAAGGCAGCCGCGGGTGCTGCAGCGGCTCGTTGCGGAGACCAATCGGTGAGCGACGTTCTCACCGAAATCTGCGACCGCAAGCGCCAGCACGTCAAAGAGCGCAAGCAGGCGATGCCCGAGGCGACCCTGCGCCAACGCCTGTCGAAAGCGCCGGCACCGCGCGGCTTTGCCGACGCACTGGCGGCGCAGGCGGCGGCGGGCAGATACGGGCTGATCGCCGAGATCAAGAAGGCCTCGCCCAGCAAGGGGCTGATCCGCGCCGATTTCGATCCCCCTGCCCTCGCCCTCGCCTATCAGGCGCGGCGGCGCGACCTGCCTGTCGGTGCTGACCGACGAGCCCTATTTCCAGGGTAAGGACGAGTATCTGGTCGCGGCGCGCGAGGCGGTGTCGCTGCCGGTGCTGCGCAAGGACTTCATGGTCGATCCGTATCAGATTCTCGAAAGCCGGGTGCTCGGAGCCGATTGCATTCTGCTGATCATGGCCTGCCTCGACGACGGCGAGGCGCGCGCGAGCTGGCGGACGACGCGCAGGTCGCTCGGCATGGATGTGCTGGTCGAGGTGCACGACCGCGCCGAGCTCGACCGCGCGCTAAAGCTCGACGCGCGGCTGATCGGCATCAACAACCGCGATCTCAAGACCCTCAAGGTCGATCTGAAGACCGCCGAGACCCTGGCGCCGCTGATCCCGAATGACCGCATCGCGGTCGGCGAAAGCGGGCTCAACACGCCCGACGATCTCGACCGCCTCGCCGCGGTCAACGCGCGCTGTTTCCTGGTCGGCGAGTTGCTGATGCGCGAGCCGGACGTCGCGGCCGCGACCCGCAAGCTGCTGCGCCTCCCCGACCTCAGCCATGTCGACACGCAGGGCCACGCCCGCATGGTCGATGTCTCCGACAAGGCGGAAACCGACCGGGTCGCGGTCGCCGGCGCGCGGGTGGTGATGAAGCCCGAGACCCTGGCCCGCGTCCAGGCCGGCGAGATCGCCAAGGGCGATGTGCTGGCGACGGCGCGGCTGGCCGGGATCATGGCGGCAAAACGCACCGCCGACCTCATCCCGCTGTGCCATCCGCTGTCGTTGACCTCGGTTCAGGTCGAGTGCGTCTGCGTGCCCGCCACGTCGTCGGTCGAGATCACGGCGACCTGCCGGCTCAACGGCCGCACCGGGGTCGAGATGGAGGCGCTGACCGCAGCCGGGGTCGCGGCGCTGACCGATCTACGACATGTGCAAGGCGATCGACCGCGGGATGACCGTCACCGATCTGCGTTTGCTGCGCAAATCCGGCGGCAAGTCGGGCGATTACCAAGCCGATCGCCGGGCCGGGGAGAATAAACCATGATCTCGGTCGAAGAAGCCCTGGCGCGCCTGCTGGCGCCGCTCCAGGCCCTGCCGGCTGAGCAGGTGTCGGTTGCCGACGCGATGGGCCGCGTGCTGGCCGAAGACCTCACCGCGCGCCGCACCCAGCCGCCCTTCGCCGCCTCGGCGATGGACGGCTATGCCGTGCGCGCCGCCGATGTCGCGACGGTGCCGGCAACGCTGCGCATCGTCGCCGAGATCCCGGCCGGAGCCGGGTTTGGCGGGGTACTTGGCAAGGGCGAGGCCGCGCGCATCTTCACCGGTGCGCCGCTGCCCGAAGGCGCCGACACGATCGTCATCCAGGAAGACACCGAGCGCGACGGCGACACCGTCAAGGTGGCCGAGAGCGCGCCGCTCGGACGCTACGTCCGGCGCGCCGGGCTCGATTTCACCGAGGGCGAGGTGCTGCTTCACGCCGGGCGGCGGCTGACGCCGCGCGATGTCGGCGCTCGCGGCGGCGATGAACCGGCCGTGGCTGTTCGTCCACCGGCGGCCGCACGTCGGCATCCTCTCGACCGGCGACGAGGTGGTGATGCCGGGCGATCCGATCGGGCCGAACCAGATCGTCAGCTCGAATTCGCTGGCGCTGGCGGCGTTCGTCACCGCCTGCGGCGGGGTGCCGGTAAGCCTGGGCAACGCCCCTGACGACGCCGCCGCGCTGCGCCGCTTTGCCGCCGGCGCGCGCGGGGTCGATCTGCTGGTGTCGACCGGCGGCGTTTCGGTCGGCGAGCACGACCTGGTGCGCGGCGTCGCTCTCCGAAGACGGGCTGGCGATCGATTTCTGGGAGATCGCGATGCGGCCCGGCAAACCGCTGATGTCCGGGAGCTATCGCAACACGCCGATGATCGGGCTGCCCGGCAACCCGGTGTCGACCCTGGTGTGCGGGCTGTTGTTCGTAAAGCCGGCGATCGAGCGGCTGGCCGGCCTGCCCGACAACCCCGATCCGCCGATGACCGCGCGGCTTGGCCGCGATCTGCGCCAGAACGACCGGCGGCAGGATTATTTGCGCTCGCGTCTGGCGCGCGGCGCCGATGGGACGCTCGAAGTCACCCCGTTCGAGGTGCAGGATTCTTCGATGATGCGGCCTTTGGCCTCGTCGGATTGCCTGGTGATCCGCCCGCCGCACGCCCCGGCCGCAGCGGCCGGGACGCAGGTGCCGATTATCCTGTTTGCCGGCGGCGCCTGGCCGCTCTAACGGCGGATCAGTGGCGGGGTTAACGGATTGGGCGGCGACTGGCGTAGCAGGAGGATCAGGAAAATCCCCGCCAGCGACACCCAGGCGACCAGCCAGAAGGCGTCGATATAGGCCAGCACATAGGCCTCGCGCTGTACCCGTGCGGCAAGCACGCCGAGCCCTTGTGCCGTCGGATCGCCCAGCCCCGTCTGGCGGCCGTTGAACGGACCGGTCAGCAATGTCGTGATCCCTTCCGTCGCGGACGAGCCTCGCAGCACATGCAGGCCGAGCAGGTTCGAGTGAACCTGCTCGCGCACGCGCACGAAGGTCTGCACCGCGGCGCTGCCCGCTTCGGCGCCGAGCAGCCGCGCGATCTGTATCGTCGCGGCGATGGCCGCCGCTTGTGGCGGGGTGATGTGCGAGATCGCGTAGGTGATGAGCGCGGTGATCGCGAACGCCAGCCCGACTGCCTCAACCCCTTGCGACAACAGGAAATCGTCGCCGACCCAATCGTGAGTAAGACCGGTATCCATCCAGCTCCCGAGCGCGATCATCGCAAAGCCGAACACCAGCAGAAGCCGGGCCTCGACCCATCGCAGGAGCACCGCCACCAGCGGCACCAGCAGGATTTGCGGCAGGGCGATCCAATTCAGCACATCGCCGATCTGCAGCTGGCGCAGCCCTTGGATGCGGGTCAGGTGATCCGGCAGCAGGTAGCCCGTCGCCGTCGACCCAAACGCATAGATAGAGATCAGCAGGGCCGGCACCGCGACGTTCGGCTGGATCAGCACCGGCAAATGAATAAGCGGCGCCGGCGACCGCGCTTCCTGCACGAGGAAGGCGACGACCAGCAGCGCGCCCCCGAGCAATAGGCCCCAAATCAGACCCGGAATTGAGCCAGTCAAGCCGGTTGCCTTGGTCCAGCCCGGCATAGATCAAGCCGAACCCAAGTCCCGCATAGGCAATGCCGACCCAATCGGTGCGCGCCAGCAAGGCACGGTCGATCGGCCGGTGCGGCATCGCGATCAGCACCAGGATGACCATCACCGGGGTCAGAACCGCATTCTGCCAGAAGATCCACTGCCAGCTTCCCATCTCGGAGTAGAAGCCCTCGAGCGACCCCGCAATGTTCTGGGAAAAGACAAAGCGGAACGCATAGGCGGCGATGCCCCACATCCACCATTGCGGCGCCAAGCTGCGCAGCACAAATCCGAGCGCCGCCGGGACAAAGGCGCCGACGGCGAGACCGCGGACGAGCTGCAAGGCGATCAGCGTGTCGTAGTCGTGCACGAGCGGCGGCGCCACAGAGGCGACGGTAAAGATTACGCCGGTCCAGATCAGCACCCGGCGGGTGCTGAGCACGGTGCTCATCCACCCGGCCGCCGGAGCCACGATCATTTGCGCAGCGCTGAATATGGTGCCGATCCAGGTGGCTTCGTCGAAACCAAGGCCGAGACCGCCGCGGATATCGGCCAGACCGGTACTGGTGATCTTTGTGTTGAGCGACGAGATGAACGCCCCCAGCATTACCGCCAGGATGCCGAGCACCGGCCTATCGCACCGGCTCGGTGCGGTGACCTGCGCTGGGGCGACTGACGCAACGCTCACGGCGGCGGCGGGGTGGTGTCGGTCAGGATCGCTGCCTCGACCGACATGCCCGGGCGCAGGTGACCGGCAAGCGGATTGTCGGGGCCGATCCGCAGCTTCACCGGGATGCGCTGCACCACCTTGGTGAAGTTGCCGGTCGCGTTGTCGGGCGGCAGCAGGCTGAACTGCGAGCCGCTGGCCGGGGCGATGCTTTCGACAGACGCCTTGATGACGACGTCGGGAAAGGTATCCACCTTGATCTCGGCGCGCTGACCGATCGCGACATGCGTGAGCTGGGTTTCCTTGTAGTTGGCGATGACCCAGACATTGTCGAGCGGCACGACCGAGATGACTTGGCTGCCGCCGTGAACATATTGACCTTCGCGGACGCCCCGCTCGCTGACCATCCCGCCGACCGGAGCCGCGATGCGGGTGTAGCCGAGATTGATTTTCGCGAGGTCGAGCACAGCCTGTTTGGCCTTGGCCTCCGCGCGCAACTGCGTCTCCTGCGTGTCGAGCACGGCGAATTGGCGACGCTGAGCATCGAGTTCCGCCTGGCTGCGAGCCATCGTGGCGGCGAGGCGTTTCTGTTCGGCGACCGCTTGCTCGACCCTCTGCTGGGTGCCGTAGGTAGACGCCAGCAGCGAACGCTGGCGCTCGGCCTCTTGCCGCGTGCGGTCGACATCGGCCTGGGTGGCGACGACGGCGCTTTCGGCCTCCGCGACCTGGGCATGCTGCGTCGCCTTGCGCGCCTTCAGGTTTTCGATCGCGGCCTCGGCGCCGAGACGATCGGCATCCGCCTGCGCCACCTTTGCGCGGTAGTCGGAATCGTCGATTTCGATCAGCAGATCGCCGGCCTTGACGCGTTGGAAATCGTCGACGGCGACGCGGTGCACATAGCCCTCGACCTTGGCGCTGAGAGGGGTGACGTCACCACGGACATAGGCATCGTCGGTGACTTGCCGCGTGCGGCTGCCCACCCAGCGATCCCAGTGCGTCGCGAACAGCACGACGATCGCAACTGCAACAGCGAGGACGATAAGCCGAACGGAAAATTCGCGGGACCGAGCCCGCGGCGGTGGCGGTGGATTCCGCGCGGCGGAAGGGGGTTGCTGGTCGGTCATGGCAGCATCTTGCCGGGGTTGAGCAGCCCCTCGGGGTCGAGGGCCGCCTTAATACGCCGCATTAGTTCCAATTCGGCGCCGCCGCGCCAGTCCGGCATCATGTAGGGCTTGAGGCGGCCGATGCCGTGCTCGGCCGAAAAGCTGCCGCCGAGGTCGCGGACGATCTCGTTGACCGCGTCCATCAGCTCGTGGTCGCGGGCGAGGAACGCGTCGCCGTCGGCGCCTTCGGGCTGCACCAGGTTGAAATGGATGTTGCCGTCGCCGAGATGGCCGAACGGCACGCAGCGGATGCCCGGCACCAGGCGCTCGCACGCCACCGCCGCACGGCGGATCAGCTCCGGCACGCGCGACACCGGCACCGAGATGTCGTTCTTGACCGAGGCGCCGGCGCGCTTTTGCGCCTCCGAATGCTCCTCGCGCAGCTTCCAGATCGCCGCGCGCTGCGGCGCCGCTCTCGGCGATGACGGCATCGGTGACGATGCCTTTTTGCATGGCCGCGGCCAGCAGCTCCTCGAGCGCGCCGCGCAAACCAGCGCCTTGGCGCGGGGTCGCCAGCTCGACCAGGACGTAATGCGTCTGCCGGCGCGGATAGCGGCGGCTTGGCGTCCGGGGATAAAACGCTCGAACCAGCGCCATCCCGGCGCCGGACATGTATTCGAACGCCTGGATCGCCGCCGCGTCGTGCTGCTGGCAGGCCTGGAAGAGCTGCAGCGCCGCTTCGGGCGAGGCCACCGCGCACAGCGCCACCTCGATCTCGCGCGGGCGCGGGACCAGCTTCAGCACGCCAGCGGTGATGATGCCGAGCGTGCCCTCGCTGCCGACGAAGAGCTGGCGCAGGCAGTAGCCGGTGTTGTCCTTGCGCAGGCGGCGCAGCCCGTTCCACACCTCCCCGCCCGGCAGCACCACCTCAAGGCCGAGCACGAGGTCGCGGGCATTGCCGTAGCGCACCGTGTTGTTGCCGCCGGCATTGGTCGCCAGCACGCCGCCGATCTGCGCCGAGCCCTCGGAGCTGATCGACAGCGGCAACAGGCAGCCGGCCTCTTGAGCGGCGATTTGCGCGGCCTTGAGCGTGACCCCGGCCTCGATCGTCCATCGTCATGTCGACGGGTCGATCTCGCGCACCCGGTTCATCCGCGACAGACTGAGGACGATCTGCGACTCCGTCCTCGGCGACCGCGGCGCCGCCGACCATCGAGGTGTTGCCGCCCATGCGGTACGATCGGCGCCCGGTACTCGGCGCACAGCCGCATGGCGTCGGCCACCTCGGCCGTGTTCGCCGGACGCAGCACCGCCGGAGTCCTGCCGTGGTAAAGCCGCCGCCAATCCCGGCAATAGGGGTCGGTGTCGGCGGTCTCGGTGAGCATGCCGCTCGGCCCGAGGCGTTGGCGCAACCGGTCGAGGAGGCCGGCGTAATCTTTGTCCATGGGTTATCCCGTCACGCTTTGACCGCCATCGTAACCTCTACGCATCGCCGCGTTGATTCGCGATTACGGAATGTCCGATCGCGCCGCGACATCCCAGGATAGCAAGGCGCGCCCCGGCAAATCGCGAGAACGCCGTTTGCGGACCCGGCCCTTGTTATCACTTCGGCGTCGTTCGCTCTTTTCTTCGGTGAGCCGTGCTGCGCCGGTCGATATGCAGGTTAGTGGGTGCGGTCGTTCTCGGTCTGGCGCTGATGCCGATCCCATCGGCGTTGGCGCAATCCGAGAAGCTGACCCAAGGCGCGGTCTATGACCATGAGCGGGAAATCATGGTCTGTCTGAGCGGCGAGAGCGCCAAAAACCTGTATCTCAATTTTCAAAATCCGAACGTGCGGCCGGCGGGCTGTTTTCGCGCAAAATTGCTGAATTTCGTTCCGAAATATAAAGTTGAGAATATCGAGTTGATTTCGCCTCCGAACGTGTTCGGTTTTGTGTTCGGAACCTCGGAAAGCGTGATACCGCGGGCCGGGCCGATCATGAACGACTTGCCGGTCTACGTGGTGACCTCGTCCACCGTCATCGACGACAGGCAGCAGGAAGTGCTGCAGCCGGACCTGGAGTGAGCCGGCTGCATTCCGATAATCGGCGAAAGAAGCACCGGCGCTGCCGGCCGGCAGCAAACGGCGCTCCGAGAGGAAGGTTACTCCGCCGCCTGCGGCAGCTTTTCCGCCGATGCGCGCAGCCGCTCCATCACTTCCCAGTTGGTGTACCGGGTAAACCCGTTCTCGTCGAAGAACAGCACCGGCCCGCTGCAGATGAACAGGTAGGTCGGTGTCTTCGAGGGCGGTCGTCGCGTCGTGCAGGACGCCCGACGGCTCATAGACGTAGTCGCCGGCGTTGAGGGTGCCGTCGCGCACCTGCAGCTTGCCGGAAACGATCCATACATGCGCGCCGCCCAGATGCTTGTGCGGCGGCGCGGCGTAGCCCTTCTTCCAATGGTGCAGCGACGCCCAGGTGCCCGTCTCGCGGCCGATCCACAGCACCTTGACCTTCGACAGCGGCGTCTGCTCGATCCACGGCGAGCCTCGGAGCGGATCAGCGTGTCCTGGATGTCCTGGAACACCGGGCGGATGTCTTGCGGCAGCGGCATAGCGGTTCTCCCAGCTAGAATTTTTCCTGGCCCGTCACCCGGCCAGGATCGGGGAAGTCGCGGTAGAGCGCAAAGAACACGTCCTGCACCTTGGAGTTGACCGCGTGGTGAAAGCTCTCGACCGGGTCGGCGCGGGTCGAGACCTGGCCGAAGGCAGCGTCGATTTGGGTCAGGTTCTCGAAATCGATGGCGATATGCCACTCCCGCAATTGCGGCGGGGCGAGGCCGAGCTTGCAGCGCGTCAGGCGATACGAGACCAGATGCCCGCCTTCCCGCAAATGGTCCAGATAGGCTCGGGCGCCGGCGACGAAATCGAGGTCGCCGACACCCGGCTTGAGGTTGAACCAGATGTGGTAGACGTCCATCGGGGTTCTAACTGCCGATCCAGTGGAAGCCTTTCGCCATTATTCCAGCCAATCCCAATGCCAGGAAAATCAGCGCACCAAACAGCAATCGAAAATCGGTTCGAGCATCGCGTTTGATTTCGCGAATATCGGTTTTGATCTCATTGAGATCGCTCTGGATATGCTCGATATGCGCCTCCAGCTTGGCGACTCGCGCTTCCATGCCAGGATCATGGGGACCGCTTCCGCTAGGAGTGCGCGTGTCCGGTCTTATTGGGACGACTTTGTTATCTCCAGTCTCTTCGCCGACCGCCATTTCTCGAATACCCTTGCATCGACGAGCCTGAGGTTTCCGCAATTTACGCAAGTCACAGGCAAAAAGGCCACCATCGGATGGGAGTACGCCGCGGGCGCGCCCTGTTCGTCGGCGACTGAAAGATACGCGTACGGCGTGGGATCGGTATACACCATCCAGCGGTCTGTGCCGCATAGCTCGCAGGAACTATGCGTCCATTTCTGATCGATGAACTCTCGTACATCGTCGAGCAGTTGTGACTGTTCGATCTCTGCCATGTGGGGCTCCGAGCGGCGTTGGGCACCGATAAGATGGTTCTTCGCCGTTGCGACAACAACAGAGCCCTCCTTCCAGATTGAGGAAGGAGGGCTACGGTTCCGATCAGGGGAAGCGCGAAACGTCGACTGCCTTCTCGGTGATGAATTCGAGCAGGGCCGGCGTGCCTTCCTTGGTCTTTTGGATGCCGCGCTTGATCGCTTCCTTGATCTGGCCGGGCTCGGTGACGCGCTCGCCGTAGCCGCCGAGGGCCTTGGCGAAGTCGGCGTAATTGCCGCTGATGTCGGTCGAGCGGTATTTCTCGGTCGAAACCGGCATCACCTTCAATTCGATCGCCATCGAGAAGTTGTTCGACAGGATCGACAGGATCGGCAGCCGCTCGCGCACCGCGGTCTCGAAATCCATGCCGGTGAAGCCGATCGCCGCATCGCCCCAAAAATTGATGCAGAGCTTGTCGGGGCTGGCGAGCTTGGCGCCCATCGCGAGGCCGAGGCCGTAGCCGAGCTGGGTGGTCTTGCCCCAGCCGAGATAGGACAGCGGCGTGTCGCTGTCCCAGAACGGCGAGATCTGGTCGCGCGGGCTGCCGGCGTCGTGGGTGATGATCGTGTTGGCGACGTCGACCGTGTGCATCAGGTCCCAGATCACGCGATAGGGCGAGATCGGCGCCGTGTCGGCGGTCAGCCGGGCATCCACTTGCCGAGCCACTCCTCGCGGTGGCTGCGGATTTCGCGGCTGACCCCGGCGAGCCGGTCGCGCGGCTTGCCCTTGAGCCGGTCCCTCACCTCTTCGAGCACGTGCATCGAGCGTCAGCCCGGCATCGCCGATCAGCGGCGAGGTCGACCGGCACGTCCTTGTTGATCGCCAGCGGGTCGAGCGTGGCGTGGATCATCTTCTTGCCCTTCGGCATCGCGGTGCCGAAGCTGGTGCGCGTAAAGCTGCAGCCGATGCCGAAGATCGATGTCGGCGTTCTGCAGAAAGTGCCACAGATGCTCGCCGATGCCGATGCCGCCCGAGCCGAGCGACAGCGGGTGGTTTTCCGGGAACGAGCTCTTGCCGTCCAGCGTCGTCATCACCGGCGCTTCGAGCAGCTCGGCGAGCGCTTTCAGCTGCGGCCAAGCCTTGGCGTAATGCACGCCCTGGCCGGCATAGATCACCGGCCGCTCGGCCGCGACCAGCGCCTCGGCGATCTTCGACACCGATTGCGGGTCGGGCGCGCTCTTCAGCGCGGCGCGGGCTTGTATTCGGCGACGAGTTCGTCCGGTACCTCGGCGCGCAGGATATCGGTCGGAAATTCGACCAGCACCGGGCCGGGACGGCCGTTACTGACCGCAGTGAAGGCCCGGCGCAGCGCCTCGACCGTCGGCGTCGGCGACCGTCACCTGCTCGCACAGCTTGGTGACGTGGCGGAAGTTGAGCGCGGCGCTGAAGTTGGGGTGCACCTGGTTGATGTTGCGGGCATAGCCGGCCGGCAGGACCACCACCGGGGTCGAGTCGCCGTAGGACTGGGCGACGCCGCCAAAGGCGTTCTCGGTGCCCGGCCCGTGCTGCATCACGAACACGCCGACCTTGTCGCCCGACGTGGTCTTGGCGATCGCATCGCACATATGCAGGCCGATGCGTTCCTGCCGCACCATGATGGTGCGGATGTCCTCTTGCGCCGCGCCCTCGATGATCGGGTTGACCGGATAGCCGATCAGCCACTCGACGCCCTCTTTCTTGAGGATTTTGGCGATTGCGTTGATGACCTGCATCGAATTCTCCTGGCGCTGGGCTGGTCTGCGGCACGAGCGGGTAGCTTAGGACAAGAAACCCGGCGACGTATACCGGCTCGTCATCTCGCGGAGCGGCGATGCCGTTCGTATTTCTGCCGGTGATCTGGCTCAGCTGGGGCATCGCCTACCCGGTGACCGGGATCGCCCTCGGCGGGTTCGATGTGCTGACGCTGCGGGTCCTTGTGCAGTTGCTCGGCGCGCTGGCGCTGCTGCTGCAGGTGAGGCTTGCCGGGGTCTCTCTCGCGGTCGAGCGCGAGGCGTGGGCCGACCTCGCCGTCACCGCGCTGCTTTACATGACGGTCATGCCGCTGTGCATGACGCTGGGAATGTACCTGATGAGCCCAGGGCGGACATCGGTGCTGATCTACACCATGCCGATTTGGGCCAGCCTCTTTGCCCGCCCGATGCTGGGCGAGCGGCTCACCGCGCCGCGCCTCATCGCGCTGCTCCTTGGCGGCGCCGCCGTAGTGACGATGGTTTCGCAGGATTTGTCGCATCTGCGCAATGCGCCGCTCGGCGTCGCGCTGGCCTTGCTTGCCGCGATGGCGTTCGGCCTCGGCACGGTGTGGCTCAAGCGCAGGCGCTGGCGCGCCAATCCGTCTGCGGTGGCATTCTGGCAGCTGACGATCGGGCTGGCGCCGTTGGCGCTGATCTGGCTGGCGGTCAGCTTTCCGCCCGACCTGGCGGCGCCGACGCGCGCGCACTGGCTGGCGCTGCTGTTTCTCGGCGTCGTGTCGAACGGCGTGGCCTATTTCGCCTGGTTTCGACTGGTCAAGACGCGTGCCGGCGAGCGTCAGCGGCATCAGCTCGCTGGCAGTCCCCTGCGTCGGCGTCGGATCGAGCGCCTGGCTCATCGGCGAGCGTCTCGGTCCGCAAGACCTCGCCGCGATGGCGCTGATCGGTGCGGCGCTGGCGATCATGCTCGCCGAGCAAGTCCGCCGGCAGGCGGGTGAGCGCGCCTAGACCTCGGTTTCGGTATCTTCACCCGGGAACAGGATCGCCCGGCTCCAGCCCGACCAGGCGCCGGGAGCCGGGTTCCCGGGGTTGCGGTCCTTGCGCCAGCAGACGCTGGTCCCTTCCGGCGCGACGATCGTGCGGTGGCCATCCTTAACCATGACGAATTCCTGCTGCCCGACGAATTCGGGGCCGCGAGCGTCGCAATCGGAGCCTTTGGTTATCACCGCCTGCACGTTGACCCGGTCCCAGAACGAGTTTTTCAGGGTGATTTTCGAAGAACCCTTCGGGTCAGCGGCAAAACACCCCGCCAGCAACAAAAGCGCAGCCAGCCACACCGGGTATCGCATGCGTCAGCTCCAGTAGGTGAACGATGTCAGTACGGCCGGTCGCCCTTGACCTGGGTGCGGTGCATCACCCGGCGGGCGGCGGGATCGAAAGCGTCGCGCCGGTGCATGACGCAGCGATTGTCCCACAGGATCAGATCGCCGACCCGCCATTGCTGATACCAGGTGAATTCGTCGCGGGTCGCATGCGCCCACAGCGCGTCGAGCAACGTCTCGCTTTCGGCGAGCGACATCCCGGGAATATACGCGTTGCGGCGGCGGCCGAGGAACAGCGCCTTGCGGCCGGTTGCCGGGTGGGTGCGCACGATCGGATGGTCGACACCGACGGTCTGGCTGGCATCGGGCGCGTCGACATAGCCCCGGCGCAACTCGCCCGCGCTGTTGCGGCTGGCGTCGTGGCGGCAGAGCTTGCCCTCGACCCGGCGGCGCAGATCGGCCGGCAGGGTTTCGAGCGCCAGGTACATGTTGCAGAACCCGGTGTCGCCGCCCGACGGCGGCACTTCGAGCGAGTAGAGCGCCGAGGCCATCGGCGGCTCGCCGATGTAAGACATGTCGGTGTGCCAGATGGCCTCGTAAGCACCCAGCTGTCCGATCGCGACGCCGTCCTCGATCACGTTCGATATCACCATCAAATATTGGCGGCCCTCGGGGGCGCCGTCGATGTAACGGTCTTCGCCCGGCACCTTGATCTTGGCCGCGGCGACCGGCGCCCAGTCGAGCTCGCCAAGCTGGCTGCTGAAGCGCAGCAGATCGTCATCGGAGAGCGACTGCCCGCGAAAGCGCAGCACCAGATGGTCGCCCCAGGCCGCCTCGATCGCGGCCATCGTCTCCGGCGACAACGCGCCGGCGAGGTCGACGCCCTCGATGTCTGCGCCCAGCGCCGCGCCGGTGGGCCGCACCCGCACCCCTTGCTTCTCGATCACCGTCGCCATGGCGTGGGCCTCCCGGGTTATCTGAGCTAAATTTGCCGCGTTGCCGGCATCGGCGCAAATGGTCTTGCGTCCGGCGCCGATCGCCGCAGCGAAGGGAAAGCCTGCGATGGACTTGATCTGCTACCTGCACCCGGGTTGGGAGCCGCTGATCCGCCCGGCCGAGGCGACCCGCGAGTGGATGACCAACACGCCGGAATCGTTCGCCTATCGCTGCCTGCCGCTCGACATCGCCAACGCGCATGGCTGGGAGATCTTGTGGCCGTTCGGGTTCAGCGCCTGCTGGGTGGGCGGTGCCGGCACCGATGCGGTGCTGATCCACACCCCGCCCATGCCGACCCGAACCGAATGCCGGTGTCGCTGTTCGGCCAGGGGGTGCTGACCTTTCACATCCAGGGGCTGTTCCGCACGCCGCCGGGATGGAACCTGTGGGTCGGCGGCTCGCCCAACCGGCCGAAGGACGGCATCTACCCGCTGACCGGCGTCGTCGAGACCGACTGGGCGCCCTACACCTTCACGATGAACTGGAAGTTCACCCGGCCCAACCACTGGGTCCGGTTCGAGGCTGGGGAGCCGATCTGCTTCGTCTTTCCGGTGCAGCGCGGCCATTTGGAAGCCATCACTCCCAAGCTGGTGCCGATGACCGACGCTCCGGACGTGATGCGGCAGTTCAACGAATGGAGCCGCTCGCGCAACGCCTTCCACGAGAAGATGGCGACGGAAACGCCGCAATCGGGGTCGGACAAATGGCAGAAGGATTATTACCGCGGGGTCGACGCCGACAGCCGGGCGGCCACCCCTGACCATCAGACCAAGCTGCGCCTCGCGCCGTTCGCGCCGCCTGAGCCGAAATGAGATGACGGCCGGCGATTGATCCGGCCTCGGCCGGCGGCTACCTTGCCGGCCGCATCGAGGAGACAGGCCATGCCCGACGACGTCCGCAGACCCGTGATCGACAAATCCCGCATGCCGAGCCGGCACGTCACGGTCGGCCCCGAGCGGGCGCCGCATCGCGCGTTCCTTTATTCGATGGGCCTGTCCGAAGAGCAGATCAACCAGCCCTTGGTCGGGGTCGCGACCACCTGGAACGAGGCGGCGCCGTGCAACATCGCGTTGGCGCGGCAGGCCCAGGCTGCGAAGAAGGGCGTCGCCGCCGCGCACGGCACCCCGCGCGAGTTCACCACGATCACCGTCACCGACGGCATCGCGATGGGCCATGCCGGGATGAAGTCGTCGCTGATCAGCCGCGAGATCATCGCCGATTCGGTCGAGCTAACCATGCGCGGGCATTGCTATGACGCTCTCGTCGGGCTCGCCGGCTGCGACAAGTCGCTGCCGGGCATGATGATGGCGATGGTGCGGCTCAACGTGCCGTCCGTCTTCATGTATGGCGGCTCGATCATGCCGGGGCGCTTTCGGGCCGCGACGTCACTATCGGCGACGTCTTCGAGGCGGTCGGCAAGCACAGCGCCGGAACCTGATGAGCGACGAGGAGCTGCACGAGCTCGAATGCGTCGCCTGCCCTCGTCGGGGTCTTGCGGCGGCCATGTTCACCGCGAACACGATGGCGGCGGTGTCCGAAGCGATCGGGCTGGCGCTGCCGGGGTCGGCCGGCGCACCGGCGCCCTACGATTCGCGCGACGCCTATGCCGAGGCGTCGGGCCAACAGGTCATGGAGTTGATCCGCCTGCAATCTGCGGCCGCGCGACATCGTCACCCGCAAGTCGCTAGAGAACGCCGCGGCGGTCGTCGCAGCGGCAGGCGGCTCGACCAATTCGGGGCTGCACCTGCCGGCGATCGCCCATGAATGCGGCATCGATTTCGACCTGCACGAGGTCGGCAAGATCTATGCGCGCACGCCGTATATCGGCAACCTGAAGCCGGGCGGCGAATATGTGATGAAGGACCTTTACGATATCGGCGGCGTGCCGGTGTTGATGAAGGCGCTGCTCGACGGCGGTTATCTGCATGGCGACTGCATCACCGTCACCGGCAAGACCATCGCCGAAAACCTCAAGGACGTGCGGTTCCCCACCGGACAGAACGTGATCCGGCCGGTCTCGAACCCGTTTTCGCCGACCGGCGGCGTGGTCGTGCTGCAAGGGCAACCTCGCGCCGCAAGGGGCGATCGTGAAGGTGGCCGGCATGGAGCGGCTGAAATTCACCGGCCCGGCGCTGCTGCTTCGATTGCGAGGAGGACGCCTTCGCCGCGGTGCAGAACCGCACCTACAAGGAAGGCGACGTCATCATCATCCGCTACGAGGGACCAAAGGGTGGGCCGGGCATGCGCGAGATGCTGTCGACGACCGGCGCGCTGGTCGGCCAGGGAATGGGCGAGAAGGTGGCGCTGATCACCGACGGCCGGTTTTCCGGCGCCTCGCACGGGTTCTGCATCGGCCATGTCGGGCCGGAGGCGGCGGTCGGCGGGCCGATCGGCCTGCTCAAGGACGGCGACATCGATCACCATCGACGCCGTCGCCGGCACGATCGACGTCGCGCTCAGCGACGCCGAGCTGGCGTCGCGCCGCAAGGCCTGGGCGCCGCGCCGGCACGACTATCAGTCGGGCAGCCTGTGGAAATACGCGCAGACCGTCGGCGACGCCGAGAAGGGCGCGGTCACCCATCCCGGCGGCCAGGCCGAGACGCATGTCTATGCGGATATTTGAGTGATTTTACTGGCTTCCGCTGTCTCCCTCTCCGCCGCTGGGCGGAGAGGGCCGGGGTGAGGTGGGGATTCCAGAGGCGTCCGAGCATCCCACCTCAGCCTCCCAGCGCTCCGCGCTGGGCCCCTCCCTCTCCCCCCGCAATGGTCCTCGGCGGGCGGAGAGGGAATTCATCGCGTGATCGCCACCTACCTTTGGGTCGCGGTCGGGGGCGCGCTGGGCAGCGTGGCGCGGTTCTGGCTCGGCGCCCTGGTGGCAGAGCTCCTCGGGCCGCAATTCCCATGGGGGACGATCTTTATCAACATCCTGGGGTCGTTCATCATCGGCTTTTTCGGCACGTTTACCGGGCCGGGCGGGCGGATGATCGTCACGTTCAACGCCCGCGCTTTCGTCATGGTGGGGATTTGCGGCGGGTTCACGACGTTCTCGGCTTTCAGCCTGCAGACGCTCGACCTGGCGCGCGAGAACCACTGGCTGCAGGCCGGCGGCAATGTCGTGCTGTCGGTGGTGGCGTGCCTTATCGCCGTGTGGGCCGGGCATGCGCTGGCGGCGGTGCTGATCCCCCAAGAGTAGGGTGGGTAGAGCGCAGCGAAACCCACCATTCTTGCGGTGCGTGCCGGTGGGTTTCGCTTACGCCCTACCCACCCCACGCAGTCACGCGAACGCCGGCATCACCTCGCGGGCGAATAGGCGGAGGTGGTCGCGCGAGCCGGCGACGTCGATCAGCATCACGTATTCGACGCCGCCCTCCTGCAGCCGCTTGATCCGGCGGATGATCTCGTCAGGCCGGCCGATCAGCGCGTCGCGTTCGGTCGCCGCGTCCATCTCCTGGCGCGACATCGCCTTGCGCGGGCGGCCCAGGGTCGGCAACTTGCCGGTCGGCGACAGCGACAATTCCTGGACGTTGCGCAAGAACTTCGCGCGGACTTCGCGCGCCGCCTCGCGCTCGCTGTCGTTCATCGCGATGTGCAGCGCGCGGGTGAGCCCCACCATCGAGGAATCGTAGCGCCGGCCCTGCTCTTCGACCGCGCGGCGGTAGATCGAGACGCCCTCGGCCACGGTTTCCGGCCCGCCGCCCTGCCCCAACAGCAGGTTGTAGCCCTGCTCGGCGGCAAAGCGGATCGAAGGCGGACTCGCCGCGCCGACCCAGAAGGGCGGATGCGGCTTTTGCACCGGCGCCGGCTCCACCACGACATCCTCGTAGTGCCAATACTTGCCGTGATGCGAGAAGCGGCCCTCGCTGGTCCATGCTTTGCGCAGAAACGCGACGGTCTCCTGGTAGCGCTCCTCGGCCTCTTCCATCGGAATGCAGAAGCCGTGGAACTCGCCCCAACGGTAGCCCTTGCCGATGCCGAAATCGAAGCGGCCGTTGGACAGCAGATCGAGCGTCGCCGCCTGCTCGGCGAGCAGCGCCGGGTTGTGCCACGGCAGCACCAACACCGCGGTGCCGAGCCGCATCGTCGAGGTCTTGGCCGCCAGGTAGGTCAGGAAATTGATCGTCGCCGAGACCTGGCCGAACCCGGTGAAATGGTGCTCGACCAGAAAGATGCTATGAAAGCCGAGCTGCTCGGCCTCGCAGATGTAATCGATGTAGTCCGTGTAGATGCGGCTGTCGCTGGCCTGCTCGCCGGGATCGGTGCGCGCGCCGCCGAACAATCCGAATTTCATCCTCGCCCTCCGGTCTTTGGGCGCGATGATGAACCGCCGCGCCCGCGGACTGCAAGGCCGGGTGGCTGGGAGGCTGCTATTCGGCGGCGGCGAGCAACGGGGGCGCCTCGATGTAGCCGCGCGCCAGACGCCGGCCGATCTCGCGCATCAGCTTCTTGTCGGCCTCCGGCGTTTTCGCCGGCGGCACGCGCACGACCGTATTGTTGCAGTAGGTCGGTATCATCGCGCCGCCATCGCGGAACAGGCCGACAGGATCGGCGCCGGCCTTGACCTCCCGGATGCCGTTGCGGATCTGTCGGCGCAGCATGGTGATGCCGCGATCGGTCGTGCCGAGATGCTCCATCCCATGCACCGCGATCGACCGCTGCGACACCTGAGCCTCGAAATCCTGCGGCCGGCGCTGGGCTTCCTCATAGGTATCGGGCGGCATCTGGCCGGCCAGCATGATGCTGCGGTCCGCCCACCAATCCGGCGTGTCGATGCCGTCGGTCTCGCTGACATGGCGCAACTCGATATACATCGAATTGGTATCGTCGATCGGCACGATCCAGCGGCTCATCATCGGACCGCTGAAGGAAATCTCCTGCTGCCCGGTTTCCCAAACCGGCGCGACTTGCTGAAGGTTGGGCAGCACGTTCTCGACCGAGCGCGACCAGACGTTATCGCCGATCCGGCGGGTCGCGATGTAGATGATCCCGACCGGCGTCTCCATGAACTCCAATTCCGGCAGCACGCCGAATTCGTCGGTAAACACCGCACCGCTGACGATCGTGTGCAGGAAGGACGTGTGGATCGCGTCCATCGTGTTTTCGAGGATCTGCAGCTAATTGCAGGGATAGATATATTTCTGGCCGGGGATCATCCGATAGCCCGGACGCACGAAGCTGTCGTAGATCGGGAAGGCCGGCATCGCTTCGGGCGGCCCCATATAGGCGAAGACCAGGCCGTGCGCTTCGTGCACCGGGTAGGCGCCATGGCACAGCCGGTCTTTCAGCGTACTCGACGCCGGCTCGCCCGGGGTTTCCAGGATCGCGCCGTCGCAGTCGAACAGCCAGCCGTGATAGCAGCAGCGGATGCCCTTCTCGCCGACCAGCCCGAATTCGAGCGAGGTGCCGCGGTGAGGGCAATGCAGCTCGAGCAGCCCGGCCTCGCCGCTGCCGTCGCGAAACGCGACCAGATCCTCGCCAAGGATGCGCAGCTTCAGCGGCAAATCCTTGAGATCGTCCGAGTAGCAGACCGGCTGCCAAAAGCGGCGCATGTACTCGCCGCACGGCGTCTCCGGCCCGACATGGGTAAGCTCGGTGTCTTCCCGCGGGACCTTCCGGTGATGGTAGCCGCTATACCGGGATTTTAGAAACGGAGCCCTCGTCGCCATCGCAAGCCTCCTGTCGACGGAATTCGCAGACGGGCGACTTTGTTATTGAACGCCGAGCGGCTCCAGGGAACAACGCGGCGTTGCCCGTTCAGACGACCTCGTACGCGGCCAACGATACGCCAAAATCGAGGTCGCGGCTCGCGAAAGACGCCTTACTGAAACCGCGGCTTGACCTCCTCGCACATCAGCCGCAGCGCGTTCATCACCCGGTCATGGGGGATGAGGCCGCCGCAGTTCAATTCGGCGAGGATGCCGTCGAAACCGATTTTCTGCTGCAACTGCTTGAGTCTGGCGGCGACCGTGTCCGGCGACCCGACGATGACGTTGTCGCGGATCACGTCGGCGTAGGTCAGGTTGCGCAGATGCTCGGCGCGGTCGATGAAGTTCTGCCGGCCCGAGCGACGCGCCGGATTCGGAGATCAGCTCGTATTGCAGCCGGTAGAAATGCTCGACGCTGGCCCGCGCTTCGTCGCGCGCCTGCTCGTCGGTCTCGGCGATGTAGATCGGCCCCGCGACAAAGACCTGGCCCCTGCCCTGGCGCCCGGCCTGCTTCCATCCTTCCTGATAGCTCGCAACCTGCGGCCCGACCTCGGTCCAGGTGGCATGCCGGGTGCTGGCGAAGACGGGGTAGCCGAGGCCGCCGATGGCGGGGAACGTGTCCGGCGTGCTGGCGGCGATGCGGATCGGCGGCAGCTTGTTGTTGTAGGGGTGCGGCGAGCAGGCGACGTCCTTAAAGCTGTGGTACTTGCCCTCGTACGAAAAACGCGGGTGCGACCACGCTTCCTTGACGATGTCGAGGATTTCGGCGAAGCGCTCGCGGCTTTCGTCGTAAGGCACCTGGTAGGCGTCGTAGGTGCTGACGACGCCGCTGCGCCCGACCCCGAAGATCAGCCGGCCGCGGCTGATCTGGTCGACCGTCGCCGCCTCCTCGGCCAGGCGCAGCGGGTGGCACAGCGGCAGCACCTGCACGGCGATGCCGATCTTCATCCGCTCGGTGCGCCCGGCGATCGCGGCAGCGATGGCGAGCGGCGACGACAGGTAGGTGCGCTCCGGCGCAAAATGGATCTCGGCCAGCCACATGACGTCGAGGCCCCAGCGCTCGGCGCCATCGATCTGTTCCATCGCCTCGTCGAACATTTCCGTCTCGCTGCGCCCCGGCACCGACGGAAACTCGTGGAACATGCCGAATTCCATGTGCGTATTCCTCCAACTGTCATTCCGGGGCGCGACGCGGTGGCGAACCCGGAACCTATGAACACCGGCTCATGCCGGGTTTGCACCGGCGTGCATCATCTTTCAAGCGTTGGTGTTCATGGGTTCCGGGTTCGCGGGCTGACGCCCGCGCCCCGGAATGACAGAAAGGTTTAAATCCCCAACCGCACCAGATGCCCTTCCGGATAGCGCAAGCCGGTAGCCGCGCCGGGCGCGAAGACATGTTCGAGCGCGTCCTCGGTATCGGCGGACAGCTCGATGCCGGCCGCCGCGGCGTTCTGCTCGAGGTAGTGGGTGTGGCTGGTGCCGGCGATCGGCACGACGAAATCGCCACGCGACAGCAGCCACGCCAGGCAAAGCTGCGCCGGGGTGCAGTTTTGCGACGCCGCGTGCGCCTTCAGCTCCTCGACCAGGGTCAGGTTGCGCTGCAGGTTGTCGCCCTGGAAGCGCGGCATTCGGCGGCGCGCGTCGCCCTCGCGCAACGCGTCGAGCGTCGTCACCGTGCCGGTGAGGAAGCCGCGGCCGAGCGGGCTGTAGGCGACAAAGCCGATGCCGAGCTTGCGGCAGAGCGGCAGGATCTCGGCCTCGACATCGCGGCTCCACAGCGAATACTCGATCTGCACGGCCGCCATGGGATGCACCGCATGCGCGCGCCGGATCGTTTCGGCGCCGGCCTCGCAGATGCCGAGCGCGCGCACCTTGCCGGCCTGCACCAGCTCGGCCATGGCGCCCACCGTATCCTCGATCGGCACGTCGGCATCGACGCGATGGATATAGTAAAGGTCGATGATTTCGGTTTGCAGCCGCTTGAGGCTCTTATCGCAGCACTCCTTGAGGTATCCGGGCCGGCCATCGGCGAAGCGCGGGCCGCCCTGCAGGCCCACATTGCCGAATTTGCTGGCGATCACGTAGTCGCCGCGATGACCGGCCACCGCTTCGGCGATCAGCTCCTCGTTGCGGCCGTTGCCGTAAGCGTCGGAGCTGTCGAGAAAATCGACGCCGAGTTCGCGCGCCCGGCGGATCGTGCGAAGCGCCTCGGCGCGGTCCGGTTCGCCGTAGAACGGGGTCATCGTCGCGCAGCCGAGCCCCAACGCCGACACCTCGAGCGAACCTAGTTTCCGACGTTGCATTTCCCGCCCTTTCCAATCGCTCAAAGATCGATCACTTCGAGATCACGGAACTCGATTGCTCCCTCAAGTCCAACCGACGCGCTGATCGTCAATATGTTCGGCGCTGTCCCGCTAAGGCTCGCCGGATAGCTCGCTTCCAGCCGTGCGACTTCTGCCCCATGCAACTCGGGCTGCTCGTCTGCCGAAACGATCTTCGCCTCGTAGACGATGTTCTGAACCAAGAAGTCGTTTAGCAAACAGCGAGTTGCACCGCCGAGCCTAATTCTCTTGCGAGCTTCGTACAGATGGAGGAACAGCGTGATTTCAGACGGAGCCAGCATGACTCCGTCGATATGCCAATCGTGTAGATCATTTTCAAACGACATGGCTGACACCGCCGGGGTTTGCCGAGCGCTGCATCACAGTATGATCCCGGTCGAGACCACGCAAACCCTGGAGAGGACGCCATGCCGCGCTACGAACAGCAAGACCCCGCCAAGCTGAATGCCGAACAGCGGCGGGTATGGGACGCCTGCGCCGCAGGGCCGCGCGGCTCGGTGCCGCCGCCGGTGCATGTCTGGCTGAAAAGCCCCGGCCTCGCCGACCATGCGCACCAGCTCGGGGCGCATGTCCGCTTCGGCACGCCGTTCACGCCGAAGCAGACCGAGATCGCGATCCTGGTAACGGCGCGCTATTGGACGGCGCAGTTCGAATGGGCGGCGCATGTGCGGCTGGGGCTGCAGGCCGGGCTGACCCAGGAGCAGATCGACGCCATCGCCGAGCGCAAGGCGCCGAAATTCACCGACCCCGACGACCAGCTCGTCTACGATTTCGCGCACTCGTACTACCAGAACCACCGGGTCGATCAGGCGACCTACGACCGTGTCGTCGCGCGCTGGGGCGACAAAGGGGTCGTCGATCTGGCCGGGCTGATCGGCTATTACTCGTTCGTCTCGGTGACCCTCAACGTGTTCGAGGTGCCGACCCCGCCGGGCGCGAAGCTGCTGGAAAAGTAGGATGGGTAGAGCGCAGCGAAACCCATCGATAGCGCGCGACATGGTGGGTTACGCTTCGCTAACCCACCCTACATCGTCACTCGCCGTGGTGGTGGATGCCGAGGACTTCGATGGCCATGGGCAGCTCCTTGATCAAATTGCCGGACATATAGGATGGGTTGAGTGCAGCGAAACCCATCGCCGCCGCATCGTGCCGAAATGGTGGGTTTCGCGATGCTCAACCCAGCCTACAAATCTTCGCCGTGCGGCAGGGGTTGGGACAGCATCTCCTTGATGCGGCCCTGCATGGCGCTCTGGTCGAAGCTGCGCAGCAGGTTGATGCGGTTCCGCGCGGGATCGCCGCCGTGCCAGTATTCGTAGATGTCCTGGCGCAGCCCGTACGACGACGCGGCGAGGTCGTGCGCGAGGCGGAACAGCCGCGACTTGTAGTCGACGTCGACGCCCTTGCCGCGCATGTATTTGTCGAGATACGGCCGGATGTCCGGGCTGGCGAGGTCGTTCTCGCTCGGCTGCATGATGATGCCGGAGGCGCAGATCTCGCGCAGCAGCTCGACCATGCGGCCGGAGACCTGGGCGAACCAGATGTGCATCGCCCGCCCGGGACCCAGCGTCCATTGCCCGCCCGGGGTCGGGCCGGCGCGATGCTCGATGCCGTCCATCGCGTAGCGCCAGATGTTGCAGTAGGTCGCCATCTCGCCGAGCTTCGACGCGACCTCGCGGAACTCGATGACGCCGATCGCCTCGGCCACCATCGTCGCCACCGCGGTGATGAGGCGCATCCGCACCTGGACCCGGCACAAATTCGACCAGCCGAGGAAATTGAAGCTCTCGCCCTTGCCGTCGGCCCCCAGCATGCTGACCAGAGGCGACGAATCGTAGAGCATGAACAGCCGGTCCCACGGGATCAGCACCCGCTCGAAGAACAGCATCGCATCCTGCTCGTCGAGCATCTGCAACGGATGGCCCCACGAGCCGAACCAGCGCGACACCGGCTCGCGAGCGAGGATTTTGAGCCCCGGCGTATCGGTCGGAATGGCAAAGGCGAGCACGCATTTTGGGTCGTTGCGCCGGGCGAAGGTCGCCGACAGCGAGACATAGACCTCGTTGCTGTGCGGCGCCGCGGTCGACAGCTGCTTGCCGCCGGTGACGATCACCCCCTCCGCGGTTTCCTCGACCACATGCAGCGCGACCTCGGTGTCCTCGCCGGTCGGGCGCTGCTCGTTCTGGGTCTGGGCGCTGCGGTCGACCTGCGGGTCGCCCAGCGCATGGGTCAGGAACAGATCGTTGTCGCGGCAATATTCGTAATATTTCTGCAGGTTCTCGCCGAAATCGCAGTTGGGGTGCTTGACCGCGCTGAACTGCTCCTTGAGGTGCAGGCGCCGACAGGATGTAGGGCGCGAGGATGTCGGGGCTGCGGCCGAGCTGGCCCCAGCTCAGCTCGTTCCACAATTCGCTGTTGCGGCGCTTTTTCTGCAGATCCTCGGCCGAGCGCGGGAACAGCCACGACACGCTGAGATGCGGTTGCCGCTGGCCGGGTCGATGCAGGTCATGTCGTCGCGGTATTGCGGGCTGTTCTGCAGGTCGTAGATGCGCGCCAGCTCGCCGACCATGTCCTTGAACGCCGGGTGGGTGGTGACGTCGTCGACGCGCTTGCCGTCGATCCAGATCTCGCGGCCGTCCTTGAGGCTGGCGATGTAGCGCGGCGCGGTCATCGGGCCGGGCGCGGCGCCCGTTCCCGTCATCCGCGCGGCCGGTGCTGCAGCCATCGGCAAATCTCCCGCAATTCGACGCGTAATTCATCGCCGTTTCCGCCGGAATTGGCAATTCGGGATGCGCGGCGGTTATAAGCTGACGTGATGCGCCTTGCCGATTTCGACTTCGACCTGCCGCGCGAGCTGATCGCCGACCGCCCGGCCGAGCCGCGCGATGCCGCGCGGCTGCTGGTGGTGCCGGCGGCGGGCGGGTTCGCAGACCGGCAGATCGCCGACCTGCCCGACCTGCTGCGGCCGGGCGATCTGCTGGTGTGCAACGACACCAAGGTGATCCCGGCGCGGCTGGTCGGCCGGCGCGGCGCGGCGGCGGTCGAGATCACCCTGGCGCACGATCTCGGCGGCGGGTGCTGGCAAGCCTATGCCAAAGGCGCGCGGCGGCTGCATCCCGGCGACGGCATCGAATTCGCCGAGGGCTTCGCGGCCGAAATCATCGCCAAGGAGCCGGATGGCCCCGTGCAGCTGCGCTTCGACATCGAGGGCGAGGCGTTCGGCGCGGCCCTCGCGCGGCATGGCGCGATGCCGCTGCCGCCCTATATCAAGCGGCCGCGGGGCGGCATGGCGGTCGACCGCGAGAGTTACCAGACGATGTTCGCCCGCAAGCCCGGCGCGGTCGCGGCGCCGACCGCGGGGCTGCACTTCACCCCTGCCCTTGTCGATGCGCTGCATCGAGCGCGGCATCGACCTCGTGCGACTGACGCTGCATGTCGGGCCGGGCACGTTTCTGCCGGTCAAGGCCGACGACCCGCGCGACCATCGCATGCACGGCGAATGGGGCGTCATCGACGCGCGACACCGCGGAGCGCATCCGCGCCGCGCGCGGCGCGCGGCGGGCGGATCGTCGCGGTCGGCACCACCAGCTTGCGCCTGCTCGAAAGCGCGGCGGCGGAAACCGGCGAGGTCCAGCCGTTCGCCGGCGAGACGCGGCTGTTCATCCTGCCCGGCTACCGGTTCAAGGCGGTCGACCTGCTGCTGACCAATTTCCACCTGCCGCGCTCGACCCTGTTCATGCTGGTCGGCGGCGCTGGCCGGGCTCGACCGGATGAAGGCGGCCTATGCGCACGCAATCGCCGCGGAGTACCGCTTTTTCTCCTACGGCGACGCCTGCCTGATCGATCGGCACGCGGGCGTCCCGCCCGCATGCGGCCGAGACGGCCGCGGTCCAATATGAGCCTCGGCTTCGAGATCTTGGCGCGCGACGGCGCGGCGCGGCGCGGGCGGCTGGCGACCGCGCATGGCGATGTCGAGACGCCGTGCTTCATGCCGATAGGCACGGCGGCGACGGTCAAGGCGATGACCCCGGACGGCGTTGCCGCGACCGGCGCGCGCATCCTGCTCGGCAACACCTACCATCTGATGCTGCGGCCCGGAGCCGAGCGCGTCGCCACGCTGGGCGGGCTGCACCGCTTTATGAACTGGCCGCACGCGATCCTCACCGATTCCGGCGGGTTCCAGGTCATGTCGCTAGCCGGTCTGCGCAAGATTACCGAGGAGGGAGTCGAGTTCCGCTCGCATCTCGACGGCTCCCGGCACCTGCTGACCCCGGAACGCTCGGTCGAGATCCAGCACCTGCTCGGCGCCGACGTCACCATGGCGTTCGACGAATGCACGCCCTTCCCGGCCGAGCGCGCAGCGGTGGAGGCGTCGATGGAGCTGTCGATGCGCTGGGCCGAGCGGTCGCGTCGCGCGTTTGCCGTCGCGCGACGGGCACGGCATCTTCGGCATCGTCCAGGGCGGCGTGCATGCCGATCTGCGCGATCGCTCGGCGCGGCGGCTGACCGAAATCGGCTTCGACGGCTATGCGATCGGCGGGTTGGCGATCGGCGAAGGCCAGGCGACGACATTTGCGATGGTCGAGGCAAGCGTGCCGTTTCTGCCCGAGAGCCGCCCGCGCTACCTGATGGGGGTCGGCAAGCCGGCGGATTTGGTCGGCGCGGTCAAGCGCGGCATCGACATGTTCGACTGCGTGCTGCCGACCCGCTCCGGCCGCACCGGTCAGGCTTTCACCCGCGCCGGTGCGCTCAACCTACGCAACGCTCGCCACGCCGACGATCCCATGCCCGCTCGACCCGGAATGCGGGTGTCCGGCTTGCACCGGGTTCAGCCGGGCCTATCTGCACCACCTGGTGAAAGCTGGTGAGATTCTGGCTGCCATGTTGTTGACAACGCACAATTTGACCTATTACGCCGACCTGATGGCGGCGATGCGGGAGGCGATCGTGCAGGGCAGGCTCGCGGAATTCCGAGGCGCCGCAATGAGTCCGTGGACGTGAGCCGCGCTCAGCGGCCCTCCGGGCTGACGCAGTTGGGGCGGCGCACTCGCCTGCCCGCCTCGCCCGACCAGGCGAAGCTCGAAACCGTGCCGAACCCGCATCCCGGTTTGGTCTACGCGGTGCGCTTCACCTGCCCGGAATTCACCACGCTGTGTCCGCTGACCGGCCAGCCGGACTTTGCCCATCTGGTCATCGACTATGTGCCGGAGGATTCAATACTCGAGAGCAAGTCGTTGAAATTGTTTCTCGGCTCGTTTCGCAATCACGGCGCGTTCCACGAGGACTGCACCCTGACGATCGCGCGGCGGCTGGTCGAAGCGATGCAGCCGAGTTGGCTGCGCATCGGTGGCTATTGGTATCCGCGCGGCGGCATTCCGATCGACGTGTTCTACCAGACCGGCGCGCCGCCGGCCGGGCTATACCTGCCCGATCACGGCGTGGCGCCCTATCGCGGGCGGGGCTAGCGGCGGTGACCGCAGACATCCGCCAAGCCATCCGCGCCGAGGCGCTGGCCCGCGGGTTCGACGCGGTCGGCTTTGCCGATGCCAGCCTGGCCGACGCAGCCCGCGCCGACCTCACCGAGTTCCTGGCGCGCGGCTATCACGGCGAGATGGACTGGCTTGCGACCCATGCCGCGCGGCGGGGCGACCCGCAAACCCTGTGGGCGGACGCCCGCACGGTCGTGGTGCTCGGTCTCAATTACGGCGGCGGCGACGAGGGCGACGTGGAGGGCGATTGCGGCATCGTCTCGGTCTATGCCCGGGGGCGCGACTATCACGACACCGTCAAGAAGCGGCTGAAGGCGCTGGCGCGCTGGATCGCCGAACGCTGGCCGGGCGAATTGAAGGTCTTTGTCGACACCGCCCCGGTGATGGAAAAGCCGCTGGCGCAACAGGCCGGAATCGGCTGGCAGGGCAAGCACACCAACCTCGTTTCGCGCGATTTCGGGTCGTGGCTGTTCCTCGGCGAAATCTATCTGAGCCTGGCGCTCGAACCGGACATCGCGGAAGAAGACCATTGCGGCAGTTGCCGGCAATGTCTCGATGCCTGTCCGACCAGGGCGTTTCCCGCGCCCTACAGGCTCGATGCGCGGCGCTGCATCTCGTACCTGACCATCGAACACAAGGGCATGATCGACCCCGAACTGCGGCCGCTGATCGGCAACCGCATCTTCGGCTGCGACGATTGCCTCGCGGTATGCCCTTGGAACAAATATGCCCGCGCCACCGCGGAACCCGATTTCCTGGCGCGGCCAGGGCTTACCGCGCCGCGCCTTGCTGCGCTTGTCCGGCTCGACGACGCCGGGTTCCGCCGCATGTTCGCCGGCACCTCGATCAAGCGGATCGGCCGCGACCGCTTTGTGCGCAATGTGCTGATCGCGATCGGCAACAGCGGCGATAGCGGGCTGGTCGAAGCGGCGCGAGATTGTCTCGACGACACCGCGCCGTTGGTGCGGGCGACCGCGGTTTGGGCCTACTCACGCCTGGCGGGGACAGAAGCCAATGCGGAGTGCGAGGCTCGGCTGCCGGGCGAAACCGACCCGATGGTTCAGGAGGAATGGGCGCAGGTCGCCCGGGGCGGGCGCGGCCGATACTCGCATCGGTAGAAGGGCACGATATCGTAATTGACGTATCGGCCGATTGAGTCGGCCTCCATCAGCTCGTCAAAGACGTCGTGCGCAACGCCAAAATAGATGTACCCGATTGTCGCGCCCAGGCCTAAGAGGGGGGCCTCCAGCCTAACCCCCCATGGGATCAAGATGGGTCTCTTAGACCGCCGCGCTCAGGGCCGCGCCGCCACCGGGTTTGGGCTTGGCGCCGTCGATCTCGATATTGATCTCCAAGAGCGACGTGTCGCCGGAACTGCCGAGGGTGACGCGGATCATCTCCTCGCTGACATCGACGTAACGGCCGACCACCGCCAGCAGCTCCTTCTGCAAAATCGGCAGGAAATCGGGCGCGCGGTTACCCGCCCGCTCGTGCGCCAGCACGATCTTGAGGCGTTCCTTGGCGATCGAAGCGCTGGTGCGCTTCGGCGGAAACAGTGAGCGGAAGAACCCCATCACGCCCTGCCGAACAATGCCTTGAAGAAGCTGCGCCGTTCCGGCGTGACGAAACGCATTTCCCGCGTCTCGCCCAGGAACCTCGCGACCGCATCGATGTAAGCCCGACCGGCCGGGCTATCCTCGTCGAACACCACGGGGGTGCCGGTGTTCGACGCGCGCAACACCAATTCCGATTCCGGGATCACCCCGAGAAGCGGTATCGACAGGATTTCCTTGACGTCCTCGACGGCGAGCATCTCGCCCTTGGCGACCCGCGCCGGGTCATAGCGGGTCAGCAGCAGGTGAACCTCGACCGCCGGCTCGTTGCGCTCGGCGCGGCGCGATTTCGAGGCGAGGATGCCGATGATGCGGTCGCTGTCGCGCACCGAGGATACTTCCGGGTTGGTGACGATTATCGCGCTGTCGGCGAAATAGAGCGCGGTGATCGCGCCATGCTCGATCCCGGCCGGGCTGTCGCAGACGATGTAGTCGAACTGCTGCTTCAGCTCCTCCATGACCCGCTCGACCCCGTCGCGCTTCAACGCGTTCTTGTCGCGGGTCTGCGAGGTCGGGAAGATGAAGAGGTTGTCGTGCCGCTTGTCCTTGATCAACGCCTGGTTGAGGTTGGCGTCGCCATTGATGACATTGATGAAATCGAACACGACCCGGCGCTCGCAGCCCATCACCAGGTCGAGGTTGCGCAGGCCGACATCGAAATCGATGACCACGGTCTTGTGCCCGCGCAGGGCGAGACCCGCGGCAAGCGCGGCAGAGGTGGTCGTCTTGCCGACGCCGCCTTTGCCCGATGTAACCACAATCACCTTCGCCAACCCGACCTCCCCTCCGCCGGAGTCCGGCCGATCGGTTTTTTGCTTCCGCGCGAGGGTTGGCGTCCAACCCCCGGCCCGCCAAACATGAGCGTCAATTTCGTGTAATGGTCAACTGGTCATCGACGAGCGCGATCTGCACCGGAGAATTTTGCGCGTCGGCCGGCAATTGCTCGCTGACCAGGTAGCTCCCGGCGATGCTGACCAGCTCGGCCTCGAGCCGGGTGCAGAAAATCCGCGCGGCGCCGTCGCCGCTGGCCCCGGCCAGCGCGCGACCGCGCAACACCCCGTAGACATGGATGTTGCCGTCGGCGACGAGCTCGGCGCCGGGGCTGACCGCGGCGGTGACGATGAGGTCGCTGCCGCGGGCATAGATCTGCGTCCCCGAGCGCACCGGTTCGGTGACGAGGCGCGCTTTCGGCGCGGCGGGCGCAGCGGCGGCCAGGGCTAGGGTTGCGTATCTGCGTGCTGGAGCTTGGCGCAAAGCTCGCCAGCCCGGCCGCGGCGGCGGCGTCGAGTTGGGCGGGCTGGGCATTCTGCACGCCGACCAAGGTCAAGGTCAGGGCGTGCAGCGCGTCCTTGGCGGTTTCGAAATCGCCGGCATCGGTGAAATTCTCGACGCCGCGCAAATCGAGCACTACCGGCGCGCTCTGAAAAAACCGCGGACTGCGCTCGATCTGTCGCGCCAAGTCTTGCCCATAAGCGGGATCGCGGAGCATCGCGGCGCGCACCACCATCACGGTGAACAGCGCGCCTTGCACAAGATTGCCCGCGGCCATGGTTAAACCGGCACCATTGGTAAAATTTCAGGATAGAGACGGGTTATCCTCAATCGAGCCCTGCTGCAACGGCTATCGAACAGGCGCGGGGCGAACAAGCGCCGGGGCCCGCTAGCCGAGCGCCGACATGACCAGCCCCATAAACCGATCGGCCGCGGCGGGATCGGTCCAGCGCAATACGGCGACGATCTCATGCTCCGGATCGATCCAGGTCAGGTTGCCGCCGGCGCCCATCGCACAATAGCTGCCGGCCGGCGCGCTCGGGTACCGCGCGCGAACCGTGTTGAGCCACCAGAGGTAGCCGTAGGACTGGTTGATCGGGCACGGCACGCGGCAGCGCGCGATCCAGTCGTCGGACAGGATGCGCTTGCCGTCCCATATGCCGCCGCTCTGCATCAAGAGGCCGATCCGCGCCTGGTCGCGGGCGTGGATGAAGACGCCGCCGCCCCAATGCGAGCCGCCGGCGACCGACTCGACAGCCCGACCGTCGATCTCCACCATCGAATTGCGGTAGCCGCGCCATTCCCAATCGTGCGAGGCGCCAATCGGGTCCATCACCAGCTCGCGGAACACCTCCGGCAGCGGCCGCCGCCACAGCCGCAGCAAGGCGAGGCTGAGGCGGTTGACCCGCACGTCGTTGTATTCCCAGAAGCCGCCGGGCGCCTGCAGGTCGCGGTGCGTGCCCTTCTTGGCGCCGCGCGACCCGGTGCCGCCGGCGACCCGGTTACGGTCGATCAGGTCGGGCTTGTCCCACAGCATCCCCTCCCACTCGGAGGTCTGCTGCAACAGATGATGCCACGTGATCGCGCCGTTGTGCGGCCCCTCGAACCCGCCATCGTCGACCGTGCGGCGCACCGGTTCATGCACGTCGCCGATCATGCCGCGGTCGATGGCGAGCCCGGTCAGGATCGACAGATAGCTCTTGGCGACGCTGAAGGTCTGGTCGATCTGGACGGTGTTGCCCCACTCCGCGACGATTTTCCCTCCCTTCAGCACCAGGCCGTTCGGGCCGCCGCGCGGCCGCACCGGGCCCAGTACCTCGTTCCACGGCGGCTGTTCCTCGAACTGGCGCGGGATTTCCACCGCAAGGTCGCGGCTCCACGGCGTCTCGCTCTCGGCGGCATGGCGCGCGGCCGCGGCAAAGCCGGGCGCTGCGGCCGTTTCGGCCTCCCATTCCGCGGGATGCTGAGGCGGGAAATAACTCATTGTCACAGGCTCCTGGAGCAAGACTTGAAATCGGCGACCTCGGCACGACCTCGTAGCTAAACCGCCGCATCGGCAGCGATTCGCGGCCCGGCGGAAAATCTGTTAGACTGCGTGTTCGTCAGCAGCCGGGGTCGTGCGATGGGTTCGATGAGTATCATGCATTGGATGGTGGTGCTGGCCATTGTCCTGGTCTTGTTCGGCGCCGGCAAGCTGCCCCGCGTGATGGGTGATTTCGCCAAGGGGATCAAGGCGTTCAAGACCGGCATGAAGGAAGAGGACGAGCCGGTAACCCCACCGGTTCAGGTCACCGCCCCCAGCGCCGCGGCGGCCCCCAACGCCACTGCGCCCGGCCCCAGCGCCACGGTCGCCGACCGCCCGCGCGAACACGCCTGACCCGCGACGCGGGGTTTCGGCGCCGCCTCCACACGATCTGCTATTCGACCTTTATCGGTTGACGGCGCTGCGATAGCCGCGCTGGCGTCCCGCGGCATCCCTTGTTATGTCATTCGCACACAGGAGCGGATGATTCTCGATGCAGCGCTTTGAGGGGACAGAAACTTACGTCGCGACGCAAGACCTGCGGGTCGCGGTCAACGCGGCGATCGCGCTGGAGCGGCCGCTGCTGGTCAAGGGCGAGCCGGGCACCGGCAAAACCATCCTTGCCCATGAGGTCGCCAAGGCGCTCGGCAAAGACCTCATCACCTGGCACATCAAGTCGACGACCAAGGCGATGCAGGGGCTTTACGAATACGACGCGGTGTCGCGGCTGCGCGACGGCCAGCTCGGCGACGAGCGGGTGCGCGACATCGCCAACTACATCAAGCCCGGCAAATTATGGGACGCGCTCGAGGCCGACACGGCGCCGGTGCTGCTGATCGACGAGATCGACAAGGCCGACATCGAGTTCCCCAACGATTTGCTGCTCGAACTCGACCGGATGGAGTTCTTTGTCTACGAGCTGAAGAAGACCATCGTCGCCAAGCAGCGCCCGATCGTGATGATCACCTCGAACAACGAAAAGGAACTGCCCGACGCGTTCCTGCGCCGCTGCTTCTTTCACTACATCCGCTTCCCCGACCGCGAGACGATGGAGCGGATCGTCGAGGTGCACTTTCCCGGGCTGAAGCAGGAGCTGGTGCAGGAGGCGCTGACGATCTTTTTCGATGTCCGCGAGGTGCCGGGGCTGAAGAAAAAGCCCTCGACCTCGGAGCTGCTCGACTGGCTGAAACTCCTGCTGGTCGAGGATATCGACGCCGAAACGCTGCGCCAGCGCGACCCGAAAAAGCTGATCCCGCCCCTGCACGGCGCGCTGTTGAAGAACGAGCAGGACGTACATTTGTTCGAGCGGCTGGCGTTTCTCAACCGGCGAGAGCGGGGTTAAGGCGATGCCGGACGATCTGCAAGACACAAGATGCGGGCACCGCCGATAAGGCGACAAACTTTACGAGATGGCGAACCTCTACCCGCGCACCACTGGGCTGCCGATGACGGTATGGGTCGGTCCGCGCGGCAACGCACGCCATGACGTGCGGATCAAGGTCAACATGACCCACGGCAACCAGATGAATATCGACAATACCGCGGTCGTCGCCGTGCGTCCCTCGCCGCATGTGATCGCAGGCCACCTTCCGCGGGAGGACGAGCGCGCGGTGGCCGCTTGGATCACGTTGAACACGGATGCGATCGTCGCCTATTGGAACGGCGACATCGACACGCTGGAATTGATGCAAGCGTTCAAGCCATTGCCCTCGGCATAGGCATGTTCACCACCTTCTTTCTCGAATTGCGCGCGGCCAAGGTGCCGGCATCGCTGCGCGAGTACCTGACCTTGATGGAGGCGATGAAGGAAGGGGTCGCCGATTACGACATCGACGAATTCTATTTCCTGTCGCGCGCCACCCTGGTCAAGGACGAGCGCCATCTCGACCGCTTCGACCGGGTGTTCGGGCAATGCTTCAAGGGGCTCGAAACCCCGACCGACCCGATGACCGAGCTGCCCGAGGAATGGCTGCGCAAGCTCGCCGAGCGCTACCTCACCGACGAGGAAAAGCAGCAGATCGAGGCGCTGGGCGGCTGGGAAAAGCTGATGGAGACGCTGCGCCAGCGCCTTGCCGAACAGAAAAAGCGCCATCAGGGCGGCAGCAAATGGATCGGCACCGCCGGCACCTCGCCGTTTGGCGCGCACGGCTACAACCCGGAAGGCGTGCGTATCGGCCAGCACGAGGGCAAGAACCGCCGCGCGGTCAAAGTCTGGGACCGGCGCGAGTTCCGCAACCTCGACGACACGATCGAGCTCGGCACCCGCAACATCAAGCTGGCGCTGCGCCGGTTGCGCCAGTTCGCCCGCGAGGGCGCCGACCTGGAGCTCGACCTGCCCGACACGATCCGGTCGACCGCCAACAATGCCGGCTGGCTCGACCTCAAGCTGGTGCCGGAGCGGCACAATGCCGTGAAGCTGTTGCTGTTCCTCGATGTCGGCGGGTCGATGGAGGACCACGTCCGGGTCTGCGAGGAGCTGTTCTCGGCGGCGCGCGGCGAATTCAAGCACCTGGTGCATTTCTATTTCCACAACTGCCTCTACGAGAGCGTGTGGAAGGATTCGCGCCGCCGCCATGTCGAGCAGCTGTCGACGATGGAAATCCTGCGCACCTACGACCCCAACCACAAGGTCGTCATGGTCGGCGACGCCAGCATGAGCCCCTACGAGATCGACCGCCCCGGCGGCAGCGTCGAGCGCTGGAACGATGAGGCCGGCGCGGTATGGATGCGCCGGCTGCTCGACCACTACCCGCAGACGGTTTGGCTTAACCCGGTGCCGGAGAAATACTGGGGCGGCACCAGCAGCATCGGCATGATCCGCGGCATCGTCGAAGACCGCATGTTCCCGCTGACCCTGGCGGGGATCGACCAGGCGATGCGCCGGCTGACGCGGTAAGCAAAATCCCCTCTCCCGCTTGCGGGAGAGGGTGGCGAGCATCGCGAGCCGGGTGAGGGTTCTTCGCCGCGCACCCTCACCCTCCCATCGCTTCGCGACGGGCCCCCCCTCTCCCGCATGCGGGAGAGGGGCTCTTAACTTCGCTCGCTGGTCGCGTCGTATTCCTCGGCGCAGAAGGTGCCGCCTTGGTATTTCTCGGCGATCGGGTTTTTGACCTGGCCGGCCTCGGCGGACAGCACCTGGGCGGCTTGCGGCTCCGAATTGTCCTCCGGTTTGTAGCCGAGGCGGTAGGCGTTCGCGTTATCGTACCACGAGCGCTTGTTGTCCGAGACGCCGTAGACGATCTCGTAGCGGACATCCGGGTGCTCCAGCCCGATCCGCACCAATTGGGTCAGGTCGCGCGGGCTGACCCAGATCGACAGGCGCCGGCTGTCGATCGGCCGCGTGCCGTAATTGCCGATGCGCACGCACAGGAACCCGATCCCGTGCTTGTCGGAATAAAGGCTGGCGAGCGCCTCGCTGAATGCTTTCGACACACCGTAGCGGCTGTCGGGGCGCACGGTGACCTGGTGGTCGATGGTCTGGGCGCGCGGGTAAAAGCCGACGGCATGGTTCGAGGTCGCCATGACGATGCGCTGAACCCCGGCGCGTCGTGCGGCCTCGAAAGTATTGTAGAGGCCGACGATGTTGCCTTCGAGGATCTTCTCCCAGCTGTTCTCGCCGGAGATGCCGCCGAGATGAATTATGCCGTCGCAGCCGGCGACCATGCGCTCGACTGAGGCCATATCGGAGAGTTCGGTCTGGTCGACCTCCTCCCCCTCGCGGGCCGGGGCGATCTCCACCCGGTCGGACAGCCGCAGCACCGGATAGACGCCGCGCAAGGTCTCGCGCAGCCCTCGGCCAATGCCGCCGCCGGCGCCGGTTATCAACACTCGATGCATAGGCGTCTCCTCGCTTGCCGGCGCGATCCTAGCCGGCGCCGGCCAGCGCGTCGCGCTGCTCGTCGAACAGCGCGCGTATCCAGTCGATCACCGCGCGCACGCAAATCGCGCGGCGCAGGTCGCGGTGGACGATGACCCAGTATTCAGCGGCAATCTCCGGCACCGGCTGGGTCACGCGCTCAAGCGATGGATCGCTGTCGCCGACATAGCAGGGCAGGATGCCGCAGCCGCTGCCGGCGCGGATCGCCGCCAGCTGCATGGTCATGCTCGACGCGCGCAGCGCCACCGCACCGCCGGTCTCGGCGATGCGCTGCTGCACCCAGCGCGCCGTCGGGTAATGCGCCTGCTCCTCGGTATAGGTGACCCGAAATTAGCAATGTTCAGCGTGAAGAAGAGCTTCGTTGCGAACGCCGTCGGCATACCTGTAAGGAGGCCGACTAACGCGAAAGTCTAACGGCGGAACAGGTGGGTTGCGGTTAACCATCCTTCTCGCATCACCCCACATCTTGTGATACCTTGCCCTCAGACCGGGCCGTAATAGGTGGGGGCGATCAGAATGAAGACAGCTCCCTTGAAACGGCGCCGGTCTCGGGTGAAGCGCACTCTGATTATCGCCGCACTCAACGCCAACCCCAACGCGTCACAAGTCGCGAAGCAAACAGGAGTGAGCAAATTTACCGCTTGGCGTATCGCCAAGGTCGAGGGCATCGAGCTTTCCGCAGGCAAGGAGTTGATAGTGCGCTTGTCGCCTGAGAAGCGTGCTCAAATTATCGCCGCACTCAAAGCCAACCCCATCGCCACGCAGGTTGCGAAGCAAGTGGGCGGCGTCAGCCAGGTGACGGTCTGGAAGATTGCCAGAGCCGAAGGGATCGAACTTACCCGCAGGCATCGCCGTGACGCTGAGCACCACTTGACCGGACCGCCGATTTTGCTTCGCCTTGGAGGCTTAAACATGCCCACTGATCTTCCTATCTCCTCTATCCCCGGCAGCTCCGAAGGCGGTTTTCTAGCCGCCGCCGTGACCGCGGCGTTGGTTGACCTTCTCGTTGAGAAGGGCGCGATCAGCCGTGGGGAGGTGATTTTGCTCCTCCAATCGCTCGTCGAACGCCTCAGCCATGATCCTCGCGCGATTAGCAAATCGGCGACCGAGCCCCTCGAGAATTGGCTGCGCTTCCACGAAACGCAGCTCATCACGGGGCGAACTGGACCGGAGCAGGCCCAGATAGACGCCGCCGAGGCGGAGCGGGTCGAGATCTTGCGCCGCACCCACCCCGAGGACATGCCGAAGCTTAAGGGCTTGCTGATAAAAATTGAGCCCGGCGCGCCGCGGAGAGCAGCGCCGGGCTCACTTCCTGGCGGGGAAGCGGCGCGAGAAAGGGACCAAACTCGCGCTCACTCGTGAGATTGGCCTAACGAGATTGAGATTTGGTTACCAGGTTGCCTATGTCTCTAGCGCTGAGCGCCCCGCGAGAACGCGAGCTAGCTCGCTGAGCGCTTCCTGGTGCTTCTCATTCTCGATCGCGGCGAAGTTGCGCGCCATCTCGAGCTGCGGTCGCTGGTGCGACATAACTGGCGGCGGCCTCTCGTCGCCTATACCTTCGTAAAAATAGGTGATCGGCGCATCCAGCGCACGCGCGACCTCAAGAAGCCGCCCCGCCGAAACGCGGTTGATGCCCTGCTCGTACTTGTAGATCTGCTGATGGGTTATGCCGATCGTCTTGGCGAAATCCTGCATGGTCAGACCGAGCATGATCCGGCGCTCGCGAATGCGAGCGCCAATATGGTCATCGATCCGTCCGCTCGACGGACTCCTCCGCGATTTTGACATCGGAATGCGCCTCTGGTTGCGACGTGCCTGCCGTCCTCCTTGTTAACGCGCAAAGCGAGCGCCGATCCCAGACGGCGTCCGATAAGGCCGTTGCATCATCCTTTCGGGTAGGTTGAGCCGATGCGCGCGCCCGTTGATATATGCCGCCCATGGGCGAACTCGATCCCCTCACCGTCTCGATCGCGCTGGCGTGCATCATGGCCGTGTTCTTCCAGGCCTCGCGGTAGTCGACAGGTAGCGGAACCTCGGAGATCCCCGCGCATCGATCGCTAAACGCGGGGAAGGTCGCCGCAGCGGATTGCCAGGCGGTGCCGAACACTGGTTAGCTTGCTTTCGATGGATCTCGCACAGCACCTTTGCCTCGCTTGAGGCTGCAACAGCCGTGTTACGTCGCATCCGCGAGCCGCTGATAATTATCCGGTTCGCGCCGGACCCAGCTGGATGGGTGGTCGTTGCGGTCAACGATGCTGCGGCTGCGATATCAACTATGCCGGCAGTCGGCGACCACCCCGATTCACGGCGCGACCGGGACGTCACGCCCGATCTCGAGCTGGAATATCTTTATCACCAGCTCGTCGAGCGGGGGCACGCCAAGCAACTGCTGTCGCTCGACGGCGGTGATCTTGACGAGCTGACGGTCGCTCGGATCATGGTGGCGGAAGATGATGCCATATACGGCTTTGTGAGCGGAAAGCTGAGAGCGGATCACTTTCCGACCTAACGAGGGACGACTTTAGAGCTTAGTTGCGATGGTGTTGAAGGTCGTGCTGAGCCGGGTGCCGACCGTGCTCATCACGGTTACCGCGGCGACGGCGATCAAGGCCGCGATGAGCCCATATTCGATCGCTGTCGCGGCTGTTTCGTCGCGAAGACTTTCACCAAAAGGGCGATCATGGGGGTTTCACCGAGATATGCTTACAACGATGTAAGCTAACACACCAGCCGCTAACAACCGATTAAATCACCAACGCCAACGCTTTTTGACTAAACCGGGACCATGCCCGCGGGTTAGCCATGGGGACGCTATAGCGCGATTACCTCGGCCAACCGTGCCGTGACCTTGCGCTTGCCATCGACGGTGTGGCCGGTGACGTACCGGATGCCATCTTCCTCATGGAGATGCGCTCTGTGAAACGGGAACGTCATCGAAACGAGGCGAAACGAACCACCCTCGGCGAGGCCGGTAACGTCGGCCATCGCGGCCAATTTAGTGCCGCCGAAACGCGTGTCGGTGATCTTTGCGAGCATCGCTCCCGTCCGGCGTCGTTAACCTTAACGACAGCGTAGGACAAAATATTGGAACGCGAGGTGATTGCGGCTAGGGGTAGATAACTACAAATCTCCGCTATCGCGTTTCCGGTGCCGTTGCAAGTGCTTCGTCGAAAAGGCGCTCGACGGTGCGCTTACGGTCTTGGTCGGTCTGTTTGATCAGCCCATAAAAGTAACTAGCCGTGTCCAAGTCGCCCGCGGCGGAAGCGGCTTGGGCCTGTCGCTTGAGAGAATTGAGACGGTCTGTGATCACGGACAATTGTGTCCACTCCGCTATGCTCATCGGCGCCTCCTTTACCCGAAGTTGTAATTCCAGATGGTGAACGGGGTATTAAAGCTGGGGTATGTTGCGCTGTATCAAATCCTCACCCGACCTTGGTCAGCGCCTCGAGCTTAATCCGCCAGGTGGTCGGGCGACCCAGCAGCTTTCCGTCGTCCTGAAGCTCGGCCACGCCTTCCAGGACCCGCCGCACGGTACCCACGACGCGGCCGGCGCGCACCCGGTCGCCGGGCTGGACGTGAGTCATTGACCGCCGGCCGCGCGCATTTTCGCGGCTGCGTGAGCCTCAAGCTGGGCGACCGGGATGTCGGCCACCCCCGCGATCCCATCGTCAACCATCTGCGGGTGCTTGGGCAAATTCCGGCTGTACATATCCCAGACCATGGCGAGGTAGCGCTCCTCCGGCGGGTCGGGGTCGCCGCGCCTCAAGGCCTCGTAAGCGCAATCAAACGCGACCCGGAGAGGGCTCATGTGGTGTTCCCGCTGCCGACGGCTGCTGCGCAGCGCCTGAAGCCTCTTTCGATATTGTGACGGTCGATGGCACTTGTCCGTCCTGATTTAGCGTCTCGCCGGTCTTCGAATTGAGCGCCCAGAGAACAAGGTTCGTATACCACTCGTTGCCGCGGGTATCGCCGACGTGTTCCACGACATAAGCGACGTAAGTGCCATCGGCCGAAGTCGGGGCGACCAACTTGAGCTTTTCACCGGGTTCGAATATTTGCAGCGGGTTGTCGTTCGTGCCAACGCCTGTCCCGACTGTTTGATTGAGCGATGCGTTGTCGATCTTGACCTTGCTCTGGATGTGGATCGACGCGTTGAGTAGGCAGCGCGCCTCGATCCCGTCGGAAACGACCGTCGGCCGGCTAATCAGCCCGCTTTGAGCATTGAGCACCACGCCCTGACCGGCAACGGCGAGTTTCCAGCGTCTCGATGGTCGTCGCGCCGAGGTGGTCGGGGTCGCTTTCCTCCTTGGCCACGTCTGAACCTCCCGCAGCTGCGAGTAGGTCCCGTCTTCGTCGCCCACTTTCGGCCGATCGACTTGCCATAATCGTAGTCGGTCTGTTGGGCAGTCCTTAGGCGAGCAGGCGCTCGAGCAGAGCGTTCTCAGCGACGGTCTCGAGCGTGGACTTCTTCTGCTGCTTAGTGGTCATGATTTGTGCGCTCCTTCGGGGAGGAGCGAGCGCGACGAAAATCGGCTCGCATTTCTCCCGGTTGTGGGAGACTTGCAAGCCCCGAGTCGCGGCAGCGGGGTCTTTAGCTATCGAACGCCGGCTTCGGTTGCCCCCATGGGCTGCTTCCTCAACAGGAAGCCCTACTGTCCAGATTATCGACCATGCTAGTCGCGGCGGTACTTAAGTTGCTCCTCTCGGCTTGTCAAGGGGCCAGGCACACGCCGGTCTTACAGTCTTACGGGCATTAGATTCCGGGCAAGCGCGTCGCGCTGCTCGTCGAACAGCGCGCGTATCCAGTCGATCACGGCGCGCACGCAAAGCGCGCGGCGCAGGTCGCGGTGGACGATGACCCAGTATTCGGCGGCGATCTCCGGCACCGGCTCGGTCACGCGCTCGAGCGATGGATCGCTGTCGCCGACATAGCAGGGCAGGATGCCGCAGCCGCTGCCGGCGCGGATCGCCGCCAGCTGCATGGTCATGCTCGACGCGCGCAGCGCCACCGACCGCCGGTCTCGGCGATGCGCTGCTGCACCCAGCGCGCCGTCGGGTAATGCGCCTGCTCCTCGGTATAGGTGACCCAGGCGCCGCCGTTCGACCCGCGGCGGCGATACACCGCGCAGGCGAACACGCCGACCTTGGCGACATAGAGATCGCCGCCCTGCGGCGGATGGTGGCGCACCGCCAGATCGGCCTCGCGGCGCGCGAGATTGGCGGTCTGCGCCGACTCGACCAGCTCGAGGGTAATGCCCGGCGGCAGCGCCGCCGCATCCGTCCGGCCGAGGTTGCGGGACAGGAACGATGCGGCCCACTCCCCGACCGAGACGCGCACAGTGCCGCTCAGCGCCGGAGAGGTCACGGCGCGCCGGCGTTCGAGCGTCAGCGCGGCGCTTCTCCAGCTGCTCCGCGGCCGGCAGCAGCGCGTTGCCGGCCGCGTTAAGACGCAGCCCCTCGGGCAGACGGTCGAACAGGGTCGGTCCGCCAAAGGTGGCCTCGAACGCGGTAAGGCGGCGGCCGATCGTCGGCTGGCTCAGCCCCAGCGAGCGGCCGGCGGCGCGCAGCGACCCATGCCGCGCCACCGCAAGAAAGACCCGTACGTCGTCCCAATCCATCGCCGCCGAACCGTTGGGGTGAGGCAGCCCGGTTCGCGGCCCGTGGCGATAATCCGCCAGCTTACTTGCTGATTCTGCGAGATCGACCATGATACGATCCTGTATCGCTATCTCTCGAATTTGTCGATTTGAGATATCTATTCGTATCACTAACTTCCTATTCGACACGAGCCCAATTTTGCCGGCCGATGCCGCCGGGGGCTGCCAGCCCGTCGGAAAATGCGGCGCACGGCACGGCTAGGCTCAGGTATGATGATCCGAAGGGACGGAACCGCCGATGTATTTCGACCGACGCTTGTGGCAGCTGACGCGTGGCCTGCGCGGGCGGATCGCGTTGGCGATCCTGATCGGGCTGGCCGCCGCCGCGTTCGGCATCGCCCGCTTTGCCTTGCTCGGCACAATGCTGGCGCGGGTCTTTGCCGGCGGCGGGTTCGGTCCGATCGCGCTGGCCGCTGCCGGGGTCGCCGCGGCGGTTGTCTTGCGCGGCGTTCTCGACCATTGGCGCGCGATCATCGCCCACCGGACCGCCGCCACGGTGCAGACCGAGCTGCGCGGCACGCTGTACGACAAGATCGCGGCGCTCGGCCCGGCCTGGTTCGCCGGCGAGCGCACCGGCGGCGTCATGCTGTCGATGGTCGACGGCGTCGAGCAGCTGCAGACCTTTTTCGGCCAGTACCTGCCGCAGTTCTGCGTCGCGGCGCTGACGCCCGATCGCGATCTTCGTCTTTATCGTGTGGTGGGATGCTGCCGGTGGCGATGGTGATGCTGGTCGCCGCGCTGGTGACCCTGATCGCGCCGGCCGCTGTGGCACAAGATCGGAAAGCCGCAGACTCGCCTGCGCGCCAGCAGCGCGATGCAAGAGCTTCGGCGCCGAGTTTCTCGACGCGGTGCAGGGCCTGCCGACGCTGAAGGCGTTCGGCCAGAGCACCGCCTACGGCCGGCGGCTCGCCGAGCGGGCGCGCGCAGCTGTCGCGCACGCACCATGTGGGTGCTGGCGACCAGCGTGATGACGCGCGGCATCACCGACGCCGGGATCGCGATCGGTGCCGCGGCGGCGCTGGTGCTCGGCGTGTGGCGCGTCGCGCATCGGCGCGATGAGCATCGACGGCGCTGCTGGTCGTCCTGATGGCCGGCACCGAGATCTTCCGGCCGATGCGCGATCTGCGCTCGGTGCTGCACCAGGGCATGGTCGGCCAATCCGCCGCTGCCGGCATCCACGAGCTGCTCGACGCCGAGCCCGCTGGTGCCGGCCGCAGGCGGCGCCGCGTCGAGGCAGGCGCTGGCGCCGACCATCGCGTTCGAGGACGTCGGCTTCGCCTATCCCGGCGGCGCGGCGCCGGCCCACGCCGGCCTGTCGTTCACGCGTCGCCGCCGGCGAGCGGATCGGCATCGTCGGGCCCGAGCGGCTCCGGCAAGTCGTCGATCGTGCGGCTGCTGCTGCGGCTGCACGACCCGCAAGCGGGCAGCGTCACGATCGGCGGCCAGGATCTGCGCACGCTCGACCCTGAGCATCCGCGGCGCAGATCGCGGTGGTCGCACCAGGACACCACCTGTTCCACGGCACGGTCGAGGAGAACCTCCGCCTCGGCCGGCCCGACGCGACGCAGCGCCGAGCTCGAGGCCGCCGCGCGCGCCGCCAACGCGCACGAGTTCATCACGCGGCCTGCCGCAGGGCTACGAGACGATGATCGGCGAGCGCGGCGTCAAGCTGTCGGGCGGCCAGCGCCAGCGCCTGGCCATCGCGCGCGCGCTGCTGCGCGACGCGCCGATCCTGATCCTCGACGAGGCGCTGTCGCTCGGTCGATGCCGAGAACGAGGCGGTGATCCAGCAGGCGCTCGACCGGCTGATGCAGGGCCGCACGACCCTGATCCTGGCGCATCGCCTGTCGAGCGTGATCGGCGCCGACCGCATCCTGGTGCTCGACGATGGCCGGGTGCGTCGAAAGCGGCACGCCATGCCGAGCTGATGCCGCGCGGACGGCGTCTATCGCCGGCCTGATGGCGCGCGCAGGCCGAGGAGCGCGGCGGCGACCGCGTCGCGCTGACGACGCTGCGCCGGCCGCGCGGCGGCGGCGGAGCGAGACGCCGATCGGCGAGGAAGCGCCGGCCGCGAGCGCCGCCAAGGCCGCGGCAGGTCGGCTGGGCCGGCGACGCTCGCGACCCTGGTGCGGTCATCCTGCCCTGGAGCGGCAAGCTCGCCATCGTCGTCTGCGCGGCATCGGCCGGGTCGCGGCGTTCATCGGCGTCGGCGTCTGTCGGCGCGCTGGCTGTCGCCGCGGTCAAGACCGGCACGCCGTTCGGTTATCTGCTGATCCTGCTCGGCCTGCTGGCGCCGCGTCGCGCGGCGTCCTGCACTGGATCGAAATCCTGGCTGGCGCACGACATGGCCTACCGCCTGCTGGCCGAGATGCGCATCGACCTCTTCCGCAAGCTCGATGCGCTGGCCCCGGCCTATCTGGTGCGGCGGCGCACCGGCGACCTGATGGCGCTCGCCACGCAGGACATCGAGACCGTCGAGTATTTCTTCGCCCACACCGTGGCGCCGGCGTTGGTGGCCGTGCTGGTGCCGGCCGACCGTGCTGGCGGCGCTGGCCATCATCGCCTGGCCGCTCGCGCTGGCGCTGCTGCCGTTCCTGCTGCTACGCCGGCCTGGCGCCGTTGCTGATGCGCGACGCGGATCGACCGGCTCGGCGCCGAGGCGCGCGAGGCGCTGGGATGCTCGGCGCCTATGTGACCGAGACGATCCAGGGCCTGGCCGACCTGGTCGCGTTCCAGGCGGTCGGCCGGCGGCGCGCCGGGTTCATGGCGGCGGTCGCGCGCATTACCAGACCATGCGCCTGCCGCTGCTGCACGACCTGGCCGCGCAGACCGCGCAGCTCGAAGTCGCGACCGGACTGGGCGGCCTGGCGGTCGCGATCGTCGGCGCCGTCCTGGTGGCGCATGGCGCGCTGGCGGCGACCACCTGCTGCCGCTGCTGATCCTGCTCGCCATGGCGGCGTTCCTGCCGGTTTCGGAGATCGCCCAGGTCGGCCGCCAGCTCGCCGACACGATCGCCTCGACCCGCCGGCTGCATCTGTGCGTGCATCACGAGCCGCCGCCGGTCGTCGACGGCGCGCAGCTGCCCGCGGCACCGGTCGGCGGCTCGTCGATCCGCTTCGAGGGGGTCGGGCTTCGCCTATCCCGGCGCGCGGCGGCCGGCGCTCGAGCGGCGTGAGCGTCGATGTGCCGCGCGGGCGCGACCGTGGCGCTGGTCGGACCGTCGGGCGCCGGCAAGACCACGCTCGCCAATCTGCTGCTGCGGTTCTGGGACCCGGCGGCGGGCCACGTTTGATCGACGGGGTCGACCTGCGGGACTTCGAGCTCGACGATCTGCGCGCGCGGATCGTCGCTGGTGGCGCAGGACACCTACCTGTTCAACGACACGCCTGCGCGCCAATGTCGCGCTCGCCCGCCCCGACGCGGACGAGGCGGCGATCTGCCGGCGCGCTCGACCAGGCGGCGCTGGCGGAGTTCGTCGCCGGCGCTGCCCGAGGGGCTCGACACCCGGGTCGGCGAGCGCGGCGTGCAGCTGTCCGGCGGCCAGCGCCAGCGGGTCGCGATCGCCCGCGCCTTCCTGAAGGACGCGCCGATCCTGATCCTCGACGAGGCGACCTCGCATCTCGACGCGGTGAGCGAAGCGCAGGTGCGCAGCGCGCTCGACGCGCTGATGCGCGACCGCACGACGATCGTCATCGCCCACCGCCTCTCGACGGTCCGCAATGCCGATCTGCTCGTGGTGCTCGACCGCGGCCGGATCGCCGAGACCGGCAGCCACGCCGAGCTGGTCGCCCGCAACGGGCTCTATGCCCGATTGATCCGCCGTCAGCTCGGCGCGCGCGAAATGATCGCTGCCGATGGCGGTTGAGCGTCCGCCATTAACAAACCGATAAGCATCAATCGGTAGGCTCAGTGCAAATCACCGTGACCGAAGGACCAGGCCTTGGAAGGCTTCCCGACCTGCCCGCACTGACCGAGGACGAAAGCGCCCAGCTTTCGGTGATCTGGGACAGGCTCTATGCGCTGTACCTGGAGAAGGCCAACGGCGAGCGATCGGTGGCGGACATCGACATCGAGATCGAAGAGGTCATCAAACAGCGCGACGCGGTCCGGTCGTGGGGCTGGAACACCGGGCGCAACTGGCGCGACGACCTGCCGCCCTGGATGAAAAAGTAGCGACTTAAGCCGGCAATTCCAAAATCAGCGGCGAGTGGTCGGAGAGGCCACCCAGCCGCTCCTCATGCGAATAGCGCACCGGCCCTGCCCGCACCGCCAGCCCCGGCGACAGAAAGGCATGGTCGATGCGGAAGCCGTTGCCGCGGGTGCTGTACCAGGAGAACTCGCGGCCGTCGGGATAGCGCCGGCGCCACAGGTCGCAGAACCCGATCGCGTCGATCCGGTCCATGAAATAGGCGGTCTTGTCGATTTTCCCCGGCTCGTCGACAAAGGCACGGCAAGTGTTGAAATCGCCGATCGCCAGCACGGGTTCCGCGGTTCTTTCCATGAGCCGGGCGATCAGCGCCTCCCAATACGGCACCTTCTCGTGCAGGTTCGGCATGATAGACGCCATAGAGCGAGAACCGGGAGAACTCGACGCCGACAAGCCGATACGGCTCCGGCAGCTCGTGGCTGAGCGCGCTGTGGGTGTGGAAGCGGCGGCGGGCGGCGATCAGCACGCCGTTTTTTCCCGGCGGCGGCCGCAGCGCCGTCGCATGGCGATAGCCGAGCCGCTCCAACATCTCGCGCAGCCGCAAGGCCGAGTCGCCGCCACGGTACTCGGACAGCACCAGCACGTCGGCATCGTGGCGGATCAGCGCCTCGGCGATCGCCGGCAGCCGCGACCCGCCGCCTTGGCGGATATTCCAGGCGAGGAGCCGCAGGCGCCGGCTCATGGTTTGCCCTGCCTCATGATTTGCTCGACCGCGGCGCGGCCGCTGACCTCGGCCCCCGCATCCGGCGACATCTTGAGGAAGAACGGCACCGACAGCATCGCCAGCGCGCCAACCGTCGCGAACGCCAGCGAGAAATCGAGCGGCGTCAGCTGGCCTTCGCCGCGCGCGGCCATGAACACGTAGAGCAGCAGCGCGCCGGTCGCGACTCCGCGGTCTGCGACAATTGCTGGCACATGCTGGTGAGGCTGGTGGCGCGGCTCAGCATCGGGCCGGGCACGTCGGCATAGCTCAGCGAGTTGATGCTGGTCATCTGCAGCGAGCGGAAGAAGCCGCCGGCGAGAAGCGCCAGAAAGATCACGACATGCGGGGTGGACGGATTGAAGAAGGCATAGGCGAACAGGAAACCGGCGCTGATCACCGCATTGCCGACGAGCACCACCCGAAAGCCCAATGCGCGGATGATCGAGTGTCACGCCCATCTTCATCGTCAGCGCACCGGCGGCGCTGGCGAAGGTCAGCAGACCCGAATTCAGCGCGCTCAGGCCGAACCCGATCTGCAGCATCAGCGGCAGCAGGAACGGCAGCGCGCCCAGCCCCATGCGGAACAGGAAGCCGCCGACCGTCGCCGCGGCATAGGTCGGGATGCGCAGCAGGCTGAGGTCGATGACCGGAAACTCGACACGGCGGGCGTGGCGGATATAGGCCGTCAGGCAGATGAGGCCGACCGCCATCAAGGCGACGGTCACCGCCCACGGCACTGCGCCGCGGCCGACCGTCTCGAAGCCGAAGGCCAGGCTCGCCAGCCCGACCCCGGTCAGGACAAAGCCGGGGAGATCGAACGGGCGGCGGCCGCTGTCGCGGAAATCCTCGATAAACAGGTTGACCAGCACGATGCCGAGCACCCCGATCGGGATGTTGATGAAAAATATCCAGCGCCACGACGCGTAGGTCGCGAGAAACCCGCCGAGCGGCGGGCCCGTGACCGGCCCGATCAGCGCCGGGACGCTGACCCAGGACATTGCCCGCACGATCTCGGAGCGGGGCACCGTCTTCAACAGCACCAGCCGGCCGACCGGCACCATCATCGCCCCGCCCATGCCCTGGACGATGCGCGACACCACCAGCATCGGCAGCGAATTCGACAACCCGCAGCCGATCGATCCCAAGGTGAACACGACGATCGCGGCGCTGAACACGCGGCGCGCGCCCAGCCGGTCGGCGGTCCAGCCGCTGATCGGCACGAACACGGCCAGGCTCAACAGGTAGCAGGTGATCGCGACGTTGAGGCGCAACGGGCTCTCGCCGAGCGAGCGGGCGATGACGGGCAGCGCGGTCGCTATCACCGTCGAATCCAAATTCTGCATGAACATCGCGCAGGCGACGATCAGCGAAATCAGCAATTGGCGGGAACCGGGACGCATTGTCGCGAGAAAGGATATCCCGCAGCGGCAGCGAGCCGCTAGCTCGTCATTGCGAGGCGCCGAAGGCGCCGCGGCAATCTCCCGCGGTAGAGCGCCAAGACGGAAGGAGATTGCTTCCCCGCGGATCAAGTCCGCGGGTCGCAATGACGGAGGGTATAATGGCCCGATGCCCGAACCGATCGACAACCGCGTCTTCGTCCTCGTTCTCCAGCATCCGCAAGAGCGGCGCGAGGCGCTGTCGACCGCGCCGCTCATCGTCGCGACGCTGCGCCGGGCAAAGCTGGCGGTCGGGCTGTCGTGGCCGGGGCTGGCGCGCGCGGTGGGCAGCCCGGCCGAGCCGAGCCGCTGGGCTGTGCTCCACCTCGGCGCGGCGCGGCCTCCGTCCCGCGAACGTCGCGAGCTGGGTTTGCTCGACCGCCACGGCAAGGCCATCGACGAGGCCCGCGCCATCCTGCGCGGGCTGCACGGGCATCGTGCTGCTCGACGGCACCTGGAGCCAGGCCAAGACGCTGTGGTGGCGCAACCCTTGGCTGCTAAAGCTGCACCGGATCGTGCTCGACCCGCCGCTGCCGGCTCGGCTCGGCGAACTGCGGCGCGAGCCGCGGCGCGACGCGCTGTCGACCATCGAGGCGGCGGCCCTGGCGCTGCGGCACCTCGAGCCGGCGCCTCAACCGGCCGACGCGCTGCTCGCCGCGCTCGACGAGATGATCGCCGCCGCGCGGCGGCCGGCTAGCGCGGCCCGGCGGTAAACAGCTCCCGGGCGTCGGCGGCGAGCGCATCGCGCGACTGCGGGCGCAGATACATCATGTGCCCGCCGTCATAGACCTTGAGACGGATCCCTTCGCGCACCGCCGCCGGCACCGCCAGCTGATCGATCAGCCAGCGCGACGACAAATACGGGGTCACCAGGTCGTAGCGGCCGTTTGCGATCAATACTTTAGTGGCGGGATGTTCAAGCAGCGCGGTCTGCAACCCCGACAGGGCGAGCCCGAGCCCATCGTCGCCGTGGCGCGCGCCATCCCAACTCCACTGCCGCGACACATCGCGCGACAGCACCCGATACGGCAGCTCGGTGTGGTAGCCGAGCTCCGACGGCGCGTAAGCGTTGAATGCCGCGGTATAGGCCTCGGTCGCGTTGTCCAGGACCGGATCGCCGGCGGTGCTGTCCCAAGGATTGGCGGGCGACGGCCGCAAGACCGTGGCGTCGTAAAGGCTCAGCGCCTCGCTCTGGGGCCGGCGCAGCTCGCGGCTGAAGACGCTCGTCCCGACCCAGCCGCGCTCGCGGCGGACGATGTCTTCCGGCAGCCCGATCATGGCAGCGACTTTGGCGATGAACGGATCGCCGGGCGGCGGCACGCCCTTCATATTCGCCAGGCCGACGAGATAGTCGCCGAGTGCGAATTGCTCGACGGCCTTCAGATCGAAATCGGTCTTGCCCGCGAGCGCCGCAGCAGCGGCGGCGTAGCTCGGCAACTCCACCGAGGCGCCGGCCAGCGCAAGGACATCGGGATTGAGCAGCGCGGTGTTGAGCGCCGGCGACACCATCACCAGCCCGCTGGCGACGATGCCCTCGTCATGCGCCAGGCTCTTGGCCATCGCCGCGACGCGGAAGCCGCCATAGCTCTCGCCGACCAGGTAGACCGGGCTGGCCCAGCGCTGATGCTTGGTCAGCCACAGCCGCACCACCGTATCGAGCGATTCGAGATCGGCATGGACGTTGAAAAACGGCTTGCTTGGGTTGTCGTCCTTGCCTTCGCCGCGGCTGAACCCGGTGCCGACCGGATCGACGAAGACGAGGTCGGTGAAGTCGAGCCAGGTCGACGGATTGTCGACCAGCCGCACCGGCGGACCCGGCACGGTCCCGTTCGCCTGCGGCTCCATGACGCGCGGGCCGACCGCGCCGAGATGCAGGTACGCCGACGCGGCGCCGGGCCCGCCATTGAACAAAAACGCGACCGGACGCGGCTGCCCCTGCTTCGGCTCGACCAGGTAGGTGACCGTAAAAATCGAGGCGGTGCGCGCGCCTTTAGCGTCGTTGAGGGCGATGGGCTCGGCGATGGCGCGGTAGTCGAGGCTGCGTGAGCCGAGACTGATCGTGTGCTTGGTCTCGACCGCCGGCGGCAACCTTGCGGCTTCGGCGGATGGCGGCGTTGAGAGAAGATGGCGGCTTGGGGTCGCTCTCGGCGGCACGCGCCGGCATCGCCAGGAGCAGAATCGCCGCGACGGCGAGCCCCGCAAGGTCTGCGGCTCCCAGCGCCTCTCAACCGCTCGCCCGGCATCCGATCCTCGCAGCGATGTCATGGATGGCGGGGTTATAGCCCGCGCCGACCGGCACCGCCATCGCCCGCGCTTGCTCCGCGGCGCGGAATGGAGGATTAGAAGCTGCCAAATCCGGAGACCACCGATGCGTGCCCTCGCCCTGCTTTGCATCATTCCGCTCGCCGCGTGCGTCGGTAGCGACCGCAATGAGGGCTTTACCACGACGGGGCCTGCGTCGTTTCTTTACAGCGCCCAGACCAGCACGCTGATGACCGAAAACGACGACGGCGAGGCCGAGCGCATCCGCCGCAGCTGGCTGGTCTCCGCGCTGAGGCAGCATACGATGTGCGCCAACGGGTTTGTCATCGACACAAGGCGCTTTGTCCCCGGCCCACCCACCGAATCCGGCCCGCAATTCAGCAATGGCGGCGATATAGTCTATGCCGGGCGCTGCACCGGCTAAGGCGGCTCAGGCCTTCTTCTCCCAACCTTTTTCGGTCTGCTGCCAGTAGGTCAGCGTGTGCCCGGCGGCGGTGGCGGCGCGCCAGCGGTTGCGGGCGGCCGCGACGGCGTCGGGGTTGTTGCCGTCGAACATGTCGATGCAGCGGGCGTAGCCGGCGAGGTCGTCGGCCGCGACGCCGTCCACGACAAACAAGATCGAGGCATTGTTCGGGTTTTCGGGCTGGTGGGTCAGCCAGATCGGCTGCGCCACGGCATTGCCGTCGCGGGCCGAGCCATGCGGCAGAAAACCGGCCTCGTCATAGGTCCACAGCAGCGCGTTGAGGTGCTCGACCCGCTCGGGCGAACCAGCGCAGACGACGACGCGGTGCCCCTGCCCGACCGCGCGCTCCAACAGGCGCGGCAGGGCGCGTTCGAGCGGCGTCGTCAACAGGTGGTAGAAACCGATCTCGGCCATGCGCGGCGCCCGGCTCAGCCCTTCTCGTAATAGTCGCTGACAAAGCGGTCGAGCAGGCGCACGCCGAACGCGGTGGCGCCTTTCGGCACGGTCGGCGCGTCTTTTTTCGACCAGGCGACCCCGGCGATGTCGAGATGCGCCCACGGCACCTTGTTGACGAAGCGCTGCACGAACTCGGCGCCGATGATGCTGCCGGCGGCGCGGTCGCCGGCGATGTTCTTGACGTCGGCGGCGTCGCTGTCGATCGCGCGGTTGTAGGCATCATCGAGCGGCAGCCGCCACAGTTTCTCGCCGACCGCCTTGCCGGCGGCGGCCAGCCGCTCGGCGAGTTCGTCGTTATTGGCGAACAGCCCGGCGTGATCGTGGCCCAGCGCGACGATGATCGCGCCGGTCAGGGTCGCCAGATCGATCATCAGCGCCGGCTTGAACCGGTCCTGGCAGTACCAGAGCGCGTCGGCGAGGACGAGCCGGCCCTCGGCGTCGGTGTTCAGCACCTCGATCGTCTGCCCGGACATCGACTTCACGATGTCGCCCGGCCGCTGCGCCGAGCCCGACGGCATGTTCTCGACAAGGCCGACGACGCCCACCGCATTGACCTTGGCGTTGCGCGCCGCGAGCAGGCGCATCAGCCCGATCACCACGCCGGCGCCGGCCATGTCCCATTTCATCTCGCCCATGCCGGCGGCCGGCTTGATCGAGATGCCGCCGGTGTCGAAGGTCACGCCCTTGCCGACAAAGGCGAGCGGCGCAGCGTCCTTGGCGCCACCGTTCCAGCGCATCACTACGAGCCGCGGCGGCCGCACGCTGCCTTGGGAGACGCCGAGGATCGCGTGCATGCCAAGCTCGGTCATGCGCGTTTCGTCCAGCACCTCGACATCGAGGCCAAACGACGACAACCCCGCCGCCTGATCGGCCAAGGTCTCGGGGTAGATCACGTTGGCCGGCTCGGAGACGAGGTCGCGGGTGAAGGCAACGGCTTCAGCGGCCGCGGCGAGATCGCGATAAGCAAGCCGCGCTTCGGCGGCCGGGCCCGTCACCGTCAACGCCGACAGGCTCGGCTTGCGCTCCGGGCGTTCGGTGGTGCGGTATTTGTCGAAGCGGTAGGCGCGCAGCGCCGCGCCAAAAGCAAGCCGCGCCGCGGTTTCGCCTGGGCTCAGCGCGCTATCGCCAAGATCGACCGCCAGCGTCGCCTGGGTCTCGCCCACGCCGTTGAGATGGGCGACCAGCGTGCCGCCAAGATCTTCGAGGCCCCTTGCATCGGCCGCGTCGGGCTTGCCGAGCCCGGCGAGGACGATGCGGCTGACCGATAGATTCGGCGGCGCGACGATCGGCACCAGCTCGTTGCGCTTGCCGCGGAACCGCGGCGAGGCGGCGAGCGCGCGAGTAACGGCGCCGCCCGTGGCCTCGTCGAGTCGCCGGGCGGGCGCGGTCAGCACCCCCTCCTCCCATACGCCGACGACGACGGCGCCGGAGCCGGGCAACTCGAACTCGGCAAAACTGATCTTCATCGGGGGCTCTTGGGGCTGGGGTTGTCTGCTCAAGGCGCGATAGACGCCGCGCCGCCGCGAGTCAACGCCGGTGATTTCCCCAAGCCTGTGGCCGAGGCAGCGGCCGCCGCCTATGATCGGCGCCGATGAGCGCGCTCGACCGATACATCCTGCGGCAATGCTTTAGCGTTATGATGTTGGTGACCGGCGCGCTGACCGCCGCTGTTTGGCTGGCCCAGTCGCTGCGGCTGGTCGACCTGATCGTCAACCGCGGTCTGTCGGTCGAGATGTTCCTTTACCTCGCGACGCTGATCCTGCCGCGGTTTCTCGATATCGTCCTGCCGATCGGCGGCTTTATCGCCGTGCTGTTCGTCTTCAACCGCCTGATCACCGAGAGCGAGCTGGTGGTGATGCGGGCCGCGGGGGTGGGGCCGTTGGCGCTGGCCAAGCCGGTGCTGATACTGGGCACCATCTCGTTTGCCGTGCTGATGAGCCTGTCGGCCTATTTCCTGCCGTCCTCGAACCGGGAGTTCAAGGATCTGCAGTTCGAGATTCGCAACCGTTTCGTCTCGAGCCTGTTGCAGGAAGGCAGCTTCACGACCATTTCGGACAAGCTGACGATCTATATCGGCAGCCGCGACGAGCGCGGTGAGGTCGTCGGCCTGCTCGTCAACGACGAGCGCGACCCGCGGCGGCCGATGACGATACTGGCCGAGCGCGGCGCCTTCGCCGATTCCGGCAGCAGCTCGCGCATCATCATGGTCAACGGCAGCCGCCAGCAATACGACCGCGAAACCGGCAAGCTGACCGTGCTGACCTTTGCCCGGTACGTGCTCGACCTCGACATGCTCCGCGATGCGCCCGTCGTCCGCTTCCGCGAGGCGCAGGAGCGATTTCTCGGCGAGCTGTTTTTTCCCTCGGAAGACATCGACCCATCGATCCGCTACGGTTTTTTCGTCGAGGGCAATCAGCGGATTACCACGCCGCTCAGCACCTTCAGCTTTGCCGTGATCCCGCTGATCTGCCTGCTGCCGGGCGAATTCAATCGCCGTGGCCAGCTAAAGCGCGTGCTGGCCGCGATCGGCGGCGCGCTTGCCTTTCAAACCGCCGATCTCGCGGTAAAAAATCTGGCCGGACGTTATCGGGCTGGCGATCGCGCTTAGCTATGTCATCGACCTGCTGCCGCTCATGTTCGGGTTTGGCGTTTTTTTGCACCGTGGAATAAGCTTCAACTTCCGGCGATTGCAGTTCGCCGGCGCGCCGGCACGCTGACCGTAAAGGAGCAAGAAGAGCTTGAGGCCGTTGCATCTCGCGAAGACCCTTTCGCTCTATATCGCGCGCCAGTTCTTCGTATGGTTTTGCGGCGTCTATGGCGCCATGCTCAGTATCAGTTTTTTACTTGACTATATCGAGCTTCTGCGCCGTGGCGCAGCGAAGAGCGGGGTCACGCTGGGGCTGTTGCTGGAGATGGCGGCGCTAAAACTGCCGCATACGGCGCAGGAAGTGATGCCGTTTGCCGTGCTGTTCAGCACGATGCTTGCGGTCTGGCGGCTGACCCGCAACAACGAGCTTGTCATCGCGCGGGCGGCCGGGGTCTCCGTGTGGCAGTTCCTGGCCCCGGCAATGGTCGTCGCAGGCGTCGTCGGGATCGTCTCGGTAACCGCGTTCAACCCGATCGCCGCGACGCTGGAGGCGCGATACGAGGCCCTGGAGGGCCGATTTTTCAAGCAAAGCGCCGACCAGCTGCAGCTGTCCAATTCCGGGCTGTGGCTGAGACAGAGCGAACCGGGCGGCGGGCAAATCGTGATCCACGGCGACAAGCTCGTCGCTCCCGAGCTCCTGCTTGGCCGGGTCTCGCTGTTCTCGTTCAACAGCAAGAGCGATTACGTCTGGCGTATCGAGGCGCGCGACGCCCAACTCGATGATGGATCATGGGTCATCGAAGACGGCAAGCGCTGGGAAACGAGCGACCAGTTCGTGCCGGTGCCGGAAATGCGGCTGCCCACCAAGTTCACCACCCGCCGGATCGAAGAAAGTCTGGCGTCGCCGGACACGATGTCGTTCTGGGCGCTGCCGGGGTTCATCGCCCTGCTCGAGCAATCGGGTTTTTCGGCGCAACGCCACCGCCTGCAGTTCAACATCCTGCTGTCGCGCCCCTTGCTGCTGTGCGCGATGGTGCTGGTCGCGGCGACGTTCAGCCTGCGGATGCAGCGAGGCGGCGGCGCGACGCTGATGATCATCGGCGGGGTTGCCAGCGGCTTCCTGCTTTATTTCATCTCCAACATCGTCTTCGCCTTGGGGTTATCGGCCAAGTTACCGGTGCTGCTGGCCGCCTGGACGCCAGCCGGAATCAGCTTGATATTCGGCGTTTCGATGCTGCTGCATCTCGAAGACGGGTGACGAGAACGATCGCAAGCGATATTGCTGCTATTGCTGGTGCGCGAGACTAACCACGGATTGCTGGAACCGGTAATACGCACGATGACTGGCTCCCCCCACCCAGGACGCAGGCCGATGGCCCGGCGCGCGAGCTATCTCGTGCTGGCGGCGTTGCTTGGCGTGGGGAGCTGCAGGCAGGGCGTCGGCGGACGTACTGAAATCGAGCGGCAGCAAATCCAATGGTCCGATGGCCTTCCAGGCCGACGAGGTGCGAGTACGACCAGCAGCTCTCGCTGACCGTCGCCAAGGGCCATGTCGAGATATCGCAAGGGGCCGAGGTCCTGCTCGCCGACGTCGTCACCTACAACCAGCGCAGCGACACGGTCACCGCATCGGGCCATGTCAGCCTGATGACGCCGACCGGCGAAGTCATCTTCGCCGAGTACATGGAATTGCGGGACCAGATGAACAACGCATTCGCCACCGATGTGCGGATGCTGCTCTCGGACCGCTCGCGCCTGGTTGCCAACGGAGCCCGGCGCACCAACGGCAACCGCACGGACATGCGCCGCGCGGTCTATTCGCCGTGCGATCTGTGCAAGAGCGATCCGACCCAGCCGCCCGCCTGGCAGCTCAAGGCGCGCCAGGTCACCGACGATAAGGAGCTGAAGCAGCTCGAATTCCGCGATGCCATCCTCGAGATCGACGGTTGGCCGGTCTTCTATACCCCCTATATGTCCGCGCCCGACCCGTCGGTAAAGCGGGCGAGCGGATTTCTGATCCCGTCTTTCGGCAGCTCCAACAATGTCGGCTTTCATTTCGCGCTGCCCTACTACCAGGTGCTGGGACCGGACGCCGACATCACCCTGACCCCCCGCTTTACCTCAGCGGCGGGGACGGTGCTGGCCGGCGAATACCGGCAGCGCCTCTCGAACGGCGAGCTGGCGGGCCTCGGCAGCATCAACCGCAGCAACGTCAACAGCACCCCTAGCAACACCGCGGACCTGCCGGACCAGTGGCGCGGGCACATCGACGCGCACGGCGTGTGGGATCTCGACGATACCTACCGCACCGGCTTCGCGCTCCAGCGGGTGTCGGACCAGACCTATCTGCAGCGCTTCGGCTTCACGACCCCGATCCTCAACAGCATGATCAGCCGGGCCTATTTCGAGGGGTTCAACTCGAACGGCTCGACCGACGTCAACGGATATATCTTCCAGCCGCTGACCCCCGGCCTCCACGACCAGACGCAGCCGATCGTTCTGCCCGTCGCCAACCGCAACTGGCAGCTTGATCCCGATAAGCTCGGCGGCACGCTGAAATTCAACGCCAACCTGCTCAATATCGTTCGCGAGCAGGGCACCCAGACCCGCCGCATCTCGACCAGCACCGAATGGGACAGGACGTTCCGCGACGGTATCGGCAGCGAATACAAATTCATCGCCAGCGTCCGCGGCGACGGTTACTCGGTCAACAACCTCAGCAACATGTCGAACCCCGATCTGCCGAGCGGCTATTTTCCGGTGAACGGCCAGCCGCCGCTCGATCCGGTGTCGAGCAATTTCCTCGCCGGCCGCGTCTTTCCGCAGATCGGCCTGACCTGGGACTATCCGATCGTCCACCGCGGCGAGGATTTCACCTACCTGATCCAGCCCGCGGCAGCGACCTTTATCGGCCCCACCGGCGGCAACCGCCACACGCATCCCCAACGAGGACAGCCTCGGCTTTCAGTTCCGTGATTCCGATCTGTTTCGGCCCGACCGCATGCCGGGATACGACCTGCTCGACACCGGACAGCGCGTCGATTACGGGATGAAGTTCGGGCCTACGACAAGGATGGCGGCAGTTACCGGGCGCTGATCGGGCAGAGCTACCGGGCCGAGGCGAACCCGTACATTCCGCCCGGCAGCGGCGCCGATCAGCGTCTGTCGGATGTGGTCGGCCGGTTCGTGCTGTCGCCGTCTTCGTATCTCGACCTGATCTATCGCTTCCGGCTCGACAAGAGCACGCTCAGCAACAGCTCGACAGAGATAGGGCTTGCCGTCGGTCCGGGCAGTTTCCGCGTCAGCGGCAACCTCTTGCTCATCCCGGCCGAGCAAGTCAGCCAGACGATCACGGTGCCGGGCACCGGCCAGACCATCCTCTACGGCAAGCGCGAGCAGCTCAGCGTCGGAGCAACAGCCCGGTTGACCCAATACTGGACGGTGGCCGGAACGGAGACGATCAACCTTTCGAATGCGACCGATATCGTCAACGGCATCGCCACCCCGCAGTCGGACAGCACCAGTCTGGCGGCGACGCTTTCCGCGACCTATCAGGACGAATGCATGGCGTTCATCGCCTCGCTTACGCAATCGGGCATCCGCAACGCCGATGTGAAGCCGGGCTATTCGGTGATGTTCAGCGTCGTCTTCAAGAATCTCGGGGAGATCGGCGGCAACGTCCTCTCGGTCAGCCCGGGCGGCTGATCGCGGGCATAGCGACGCAGCGACAGGCGGAACTGCCGGGTGTAGAGTTGCGCCCTTCCCTCGAACGGCAAGGTGGGTAAGGGATGGTCGTGTTGCGGTGCCTGTGTGCGTTGCTTTGGGCGGTTGCAGGCTGGGCGATGCTGTCGAGCCCGGCGCCGGCGCGGCAGGTGCGCCACGAGCCGCCGCCGTCCGGGGCTCCAACCCCAGCGCCGGAGATGCGCATCGCCGCGGTGGTCAATGACGAGGTGATCTCCGTCTTTGACCTGATCTCGCGCATGCGCATGGTGCTGCTCTCGTCCAACCTTCCGGAATCGGAGGAGAGCCGCAAGCGCATCAGCGCGCAGGTGTTGCGCGGCCTCGTCGACGAAAAATTGCAGCTGCAAGAGGCAAAAAAGCAGAACATCGTCGCCACCGACAGCGAGACCAACGCCGCGCTGAGCCAGATCGAAAAGCAGAACAACATGCAGGGCGACGGCCTCAATGCGTTTCTCAAAGCGCGTGGGATCGACCGCAGCTCGCTGATCACCCAGGTAACCGCCTCGATCGTCTGGGCCAAACTGGTGCGGCGCCAAGCGGCGCAGAACACCGAGATTTCGGACGAAGAAGTCGACGATGCGCTCAAGCGGCTAAAGGAACATGCCGGAGAGCCGCAAAGCCAAGTCGCCGAGATCTTTCTCGCGGTCGACAATCCGAGCCAGGATGCGGAAATCCGCAGCCTGATGGAAAAACTGATCGACCAAATGAAACGCGGCGCGCGGTTCTCGGCGATCGCGCAGCAATTCTCGCAATCGGCGACGGCGGCGGTTGGCGGCGATATCGGCTGGATCCGGCCGGACCAGCTGCCCGCCGAACTCGCGAAGGCGGTGTCGCCTCTGAAGCCCGGCGAATTGTCGGCGCCGATCCGGACAGGGGCCGGCTATTACCTGCTGCTGGTGCTCGATCGACGCACCGGAAATTCCGGCGGTGGACAGAAAACACCGGTCTACGACGTCGTGCAGGTGGTGTTCCCGCTGCCGCCGAAACCGACCGAAGCCGTGAAAAGGGCTGCGTTGGCCGAGGTCGAAAACCTCCGCTCGGCCAAAACCTGCGCGGACATGCTCAAGATGGGCAAGGAAAAGGCGCCGCAGCTGTCGAGCGAGGGGCAGGTCGATCCGGCGGCGTTGCCCCCACAGCTGCGCGAGATAGTGACCAAGATACCGGTCGGCCAACAGTCGCCGCCGATCCTGCAGCGCAACGGCGTCGGCGTCATCATGGTTTGCTCCAAGGACGCCCCCAGCAGCACGAAGAGCGCCGGCGAGCCCAGCCGCGAAGACGTGTTCGAATTCGCTGCTCCGGCAAAAGCTCGACACCGTCTCCCGCCGCTATTTGCGAGATTTGCGGCGTTCCGCCTATGTCGATGTGCGGGTTTAGCGCATGGCGCTTCCGCTCGCCCTGACGATGGGCGAGCCGGCCGGGATCGGCGGGGAAATCGCCCTCAAGGCATGGCTGCGGCGCGACGAGGGCGTGCCGCCGTTCTACCTGATCGACGACCCGGACCGGCTGGCCCGGTTGGCGCGCAGCCTCGGTTGGGATGTCAAAATCCAGGAAATCGACAAGCGCGAGCGGGCCGTGCCGCTGTTTGCCGATGCGCTTCCAGTGGCGCCGCTCGGGCGCCATGCCCGCCGCCGTCGCCGGCAAGCCCGACCCGGCCGACGCCAAGCTGGTCATCGGCGCGATCGATACCGCCGTCGCGGATGTGCGGGCGGGGCGGGCCGCCGCCCTCGTCACCAACCCGATCAACAAGGACGCGCTCTACCGCGCCGGCTTTCACCATCCGGGCCATACCGAATACCTGGCTGAGCTGGCGGGATCGGCGCAACCGGCGGTGATGATGCTGGCCTGCCCCGAATTGCGGGTCGTGCCGGTGACGATCCACCTGCCGTTGCGCGAGGCGGTCGAGACGCTGTCGACCGCAGCGATCGTCCACGCCGGGCGGGTGGTCGACGCCGCGCTGCGCCGCGATTTCGCGATTTCCGCGCCGGTCATCGCGGTCGCCGGGCTCAACCCGCATGCCGGCGAAGTCCGGCGGGCTCGGCCGCGAGGACATCGACATCATCGCTCCGGCAGTCGCCGCGTTGCGCGCCGCCGGGATCGACGCGCGCGGGCCGCTGGCCGCCGACACGATGTTCCACCCTGCGGCGCGGCGCGGCTACGACGCGGCGCTGTGCATGTACCACGACCAGGCGCTGATCCCGATCAAGACGATCGATTTCGACGGCGGGGTCAACGTCACGCTAGGACTGCCGTTCATCCGCACCTCCCCCGATCACGGCACCGGGTTCGATATCGCCGGGAAAGGCGTGGCGCGGCCGGACAGTCTGATCGCGGCGCTGCGGCTGGCCGCCGAGATGGCGGCGCGGCGCGCCCAGCACTGAGCGAGCACGCTGAGCGAACCCGGCGCCACCGCGCTGCCGCCGCTGCGGGAGGTCATCGCCCGCCACGGCATCGCGGCGCGCAGGAGCCTCGGCCAGAATTTCATCCTCGACCTCAACCTGACCGGACGGATCGCCCGCGCCGCCGGGCCGCTCGCCGAGGGCACGACGATCGAGATCGGGCCGGGGCCGGGCGGGCTCACCCGCGCGCTGCTTGCCGAGGGCGCCGGCCATGTCGTCGCCATCGAGCGCGATCCGCGCTGCCTGGTCGCGCTTGAGGAGCTGGCGGCCGGCCATCCTGGCCGTCTCACAATCGTCGACGGCGACGCCCTTACGCTCGATCCGGTGGAACTGACCGAGCGGCCGCGTCGGATCATCGCCAACCTGCCCTACAACATCGCTACGGCGTTGCTGCTGCGCTGGCTCGACCGAATTGAGGAATACGAAAGCCTTACCCTGATGTTCCAGCGCGAGGTCGCCGAACGCCTCGTCGCCGCACCGCGCGGCCCGGCCTACGGGCGGCTGTCGGTAGTGGTGCAATGGCTGTGCGAGGCGAAAATCCTGTTCGACATCCCACCCCGCGCCTTCACCCCACAGCCAAAAGTGATTTCGAGCGTGGTGCGTTTCGCCCCCCGTCCCACGCCGCTGGCACCGGCCGACAAAGCGACACTCGAACGGGTCACCGCAGCCGCCTTCGGCCAGCGCCGCAAGATGCTGCGGTCGAGCCTCAAATCGCTCGGCATGCCGGTTGAAGCGCTGCTCGCCGGCACCGGAATTGCCCCCACCGCACGCGCGGAGGAATTGTCGGTAACGGCGTTTTGCGCGCTGGCCAGGCGGCTCGCCGCCGGCTGATGTGCATCGTCGAATCGTGTCTCTACTGAAAAACCCGCATCGTTCGGTAAAACGACCGATCGCCGACGCCGAGCTCCACCGCGTAGATGCCGAATTTTAGGATGGGGATCGCCTGGAGATTGAGCGACTGCGCATAACCCTGGCCCGCGACCTTGTTGATATTCGGCAAAGCCTGGCTGAACAGCTCCTTGCCGAGCGGATCGACGATCCGGACGGATATCGGAAAATCGCCATCGCCATCCTTGAGGATGAACACAAAGGCAAGATTTAAGTGCGTTGGAAGCCGCGCATTCGGGTCGATCTTGATTTCGGGGGTCGGGTACAGCCCGGTCAGGTTGATCTTGCCGCTTGGCTCGTGCTGGGCGGAATCGCAGATCAGAAGATCGACATTCGCATCGGTCGGAAGCGCCATCAGCCGGCCCCTTTTTCTCTCACCCGCCGCGCAGACGCGTTACGAAATCGGCGAGACCGATCTGGCGTTCGCGCTTGAGGCGTTCAGCCCTGACGATCGCCTGCGCGTCGGCGACGCTTTTTTCGAGATCGTCGTTGACGATCACATAGGCATATTCCGGGTAGTGGCTCAGCTCTTCCGAAGATTTAGCCATCCGGGCGGCGACCACCGCGTCGCTGTCCTGCGCGCGAGTACGCAACCGCAACTCCAGCGCGCCCCTACTCGGCGGCAAGACAAAGATAGTGACGATGTCGCCGCCCACCTTGCCGCTGATCTGCTGTGTCCCCTGCCAGTCGATATCGGTGACGATATCGTGGCCGGCCGCGATCGCCGCCTCGATCGGCTGGCGCGGCGTGCCGTAGGAATTGCCGAACACCGTCGCGTGCTCGAGCAGATCGCCCTGCGCCACCATACGGTCGAACGTCGCCTGATCGATAAAGCGGTAATCCCTGCCGTCGGTCTCGCTCGCGCGGCGCGGGCGGGTGGTCACCGAGACCGATAGAGACAGGGTCGGATCGCCCGCGAGCAGGCGTCTGGTGATCGTCGTCTTGCCCGCCCCCGATGGCGACGACAGCACCAGGAGGAAACCGCGGCGGGCGATCGCGGTGTGGCCGGGCGCCCGCGCTCATTCGAGGTTCTGCACCTGCTCGCGGAACTGCTCGACCGCGACCTTGAGCGCCATCCCGATACGGGTCAGCTCGATATCCGCCGATTTCGAGCATAGCGTGTTGGCTTCGCGGTTGAGCTCCTGGCACAGAAAGTCGAGCTGGCGCCCGACCCCCTCGCCTTTTGCCAAGAGATCGCCGGCCTGAGCGATGTGGGCGCGCAGCCGATCCAGTTCCTCGCGGATGTCGCCGCGCGAGACCAGCAAGGCGAGCTCCTGCGCGACCCGCTCCGGCGGCATGCTCGGGGCGAGCTCGACGACCGCGGCAAGCGATTGCTGCAGGCGGGCGCGCAGCGCCTCGGGCTGCGCCGCGGCAGACGCCGAGGCGGCGGCGACCAACTCGGCCAATTCGGCGAGCTGGCCGCCGAGCATTGCACCGAGCCGGGCGCCTTCCTCATTCCGCGCGGTCGCCAGCCGATCCAGCGCCACACTCCATGCCTCGACAATCGCGGTGCGGCGGGCGGCGCTGACGTCATCCGGCTCGTCCTCGACCGTCTCGATGATGCCGCGCAGGCCGATAAGCCCGTCGAGCCGCGGCGGCGCCGCCTCGACCTCGTTCGTCAACTCGCCGATCAGCGCCAGCACACGGCCGAGCATGTCGCGGTTGATGCGGATCGTCGGCGGCGATACCCGGTTGACGGTCAGGTTCGCCGAAACATTGCCGGCAGGCGCACGCCCACGTCGGTGATCAGTGCGGGGCGGCGCAGGGCGCGCTCCTCGACGATGTAGAGCACGTCGCGTCCGGTCATCACGGCGAGGTGCGCGCTCTCGCCGAGACGGTCGGCGAGCCCGGCGAGCAGCGGGCGGCCGAGGCGTGCGAGCGGCTCCTGCCGCGCGTAGCCTCCCGCCAGCTCGAACGCGCTCGTGCCCAGCCCCCAGCGCCGCTCCTGGGGCAGATGCACGACGAATCCGTGCGCCTCGAGGGTCGCGAGCAGGTGGTAGACCGTGGAACGGGGGATCCCCAGCTCCCGCGCGAGCGCCGATGCGGCCACCGGACCGGCGCGCCGGGCGAGGAACCGCAGGATCCGGAGCGTCTGGTCCGCCGCGGGGACCTGCGGACGGTCGTCGCGGGCGCCCGGGTGCGCGGCGCCGCTCGCCTCGGGGGCCTCGCGCTCAGAGCTCATGCACCCAGGATCCCACGTCGGGATCGCAGGAGCAGGAGCAGGAGCAGGAGCAGGAGCACGGGGCACACCCGTGCGGCCGTCGGTGGCAGGCGCAAGGCCGGCTCACCGAGGCCGGGCCACGGCAGGGCCTCCGGAACCGGCTGACCCTGCGGCACGGATCAGGCGGATGCGGCACCCGGCGATGCGAACCGGCCGGGGCGGAACGCGGAGAGCAGGGGCGACACGGTTCCCGTGGCGATCTCGTCGGCCAGCAGTTCGCCGGCGATCAAGCCCTGGGTGGCCCCGCTGTGGCTGAACGCGACGTAGAGGCCCGGGATCTCGTCGACCCGGCCGTACACCGGCTCGCCGTCGGCGGGGACGGGCTTGTAGCCGGATCCGATCCGGGCCAGCTGCAGCTCCGGGTGGCCGGCCAGCACGCGCCGCGCCTCCTCGAGCAGCCGCGTCACGACCGCGTCGGGGATGTGCAGCGATCCGTCCTCCCGGACCTCGATCGACCGCTCGGACCAGCCGGAGTCCATCGCCAGCCCGCCGTCGACGGTGCGGCGGATCGCCACGTGCGGGGTGTTCAGCGTCGTGTCGAGCGCGGTGTCCACGGGCGCGGTGAAGGCGACGAATGCGGGCGGACTGGAGGTGCCGATCTCGATGCCGAGCTCGGAGAGCTGTCCCGGCACGGAGGGGCCCGTGGCGAGCAGCACCGCATCGCCGCGCACCTCCTCGCCGGCGGCGGTGCGCACTCCGACGGCCCGGCCTCCCTCGACGATCGGACGCGATGCGCCGGCGTTCTCGATCACCGACCCTCCGCGGGAGACCACCTCCTCGGCGAGCAGCGCGATCACCGAGGGCAGGTCGACCCAGCCCTCGCCCGGGTTGAAGATCGCCCCCTCCTCGGCGACGGCGGCGGGATCCACGCCCGGCACGACCTCGGCGATCCGGTCGCGATCGACCCACTGTGCGTCGTAGCCGCGCTCGCGCTCGGTCGCGAACAGGTCGCGCAGGGATTCGCCGTCCTCCTCGTCGGCCCACATCAGCCCGTCCGTGAAGCGCAGGTACCGCGTCGAGTCGGCGTGGCGCGCCGCCCAGGTGCGCCACCGGTCGATGCCCGCCATCCGGATGGCGAAGTAGGGCGCCGGCCAGTTCCAGGCGGCGTTGAGCCAGGCCAGGGAACGGCCGGAGGCGCCGCTGGCGAGCGCGCTCTCGGTGACGAGGGTGACCCGCACGTTCTTGCGCGCGAGCTGCGCGGCAGCGGACGTGCCGAAGATGCCGCCGCCGAGGATCACGACGTGGGCGGGTTCCGCGACGGTCATGGGCTCTCCTGGGGGTTCGGGGACCAGGCATCGAGCCGTGCGCGTGGGCGAAGAATGCCCTTCGTAAGCTGATACCGGTCCCATGATGGGATGACAGGAGCGTAATCGCCGGTCGTGGCGGACGTCAAGAGCGGTGAACTCCCGTGGCTTTCCGGGGCCGAGGGTCTTCGCCGTCGCCGCCAGGGAGCCAGGTGGTCCGGAGCGGAGTCCTCGGAACGCGAGCCGCGAGGATCCAGCACCCTGGCTGCCCTCGCCCGCTCCCACCGGCGGGGAATCGCGCTCCGCGCCGGGGTCTTGACCGCGGATCGCGCCCTGTGTCAGGATGCAGGGAGTGATACCGGTATCACTATCATCCGCGAAGAAGGGGAATCCCGCTGTGCTCAAGTTCAACGAAGACGAATTCACCGCTCAGCTCTCGAGCGCCGTCGCCCTGCGCGACGACATCGAGGCGCTGGTCGCCCAGCTGGGGGACGGCGTGAAGAACGTCTACTTCCTCGGCGCCGGGGGCTCGTACGCCGAGATGATGCCGTACGCCCTGCTGCTGCAGACGAAGTCGACCCTGCCGGGCGTCGCCGCGATCGCGCAGGAGTTCCTGCTCGCCCCCGACACCGCGTTCGGCGAGGGATCCCTGGCCGTGTTCGTCTCGGCCACCGGTTCGACGCCCGACGTCAACTCGGCGATCGAGTGGGCGAAGGCGCAGGGTGCCACCACTGTCGGATTCACGGGCGAGGCGGACAGCCCGTTCGCGAAGTCACTCGACCACGTCTTGCTCTCCTCCGCGCACTCCTACGACATCCAGCTGCTGCTGCTCGTGACCGGACTGCTCCGTGCCCGCGGCGAGTTCGCCGACTACGACGAGTTCGCCGGCCAGCTCGCGCTGCTGCCCGCCCTGATGGTCGACGTCGCGAAGAAGGCCGACTCCAAGGCGTCCGTGTTCGCCAACAAGCACAAGGACGTCGAGTACCTGTTCGTGGTCGGATCCGGCAACGTATGGGGCTACGCCTACCTGTACTCGATGTGCGTGCTCGAGGAGTGCCAGTGGCTGCACACCACGCGCGTGCACGCCGCCGAGTTCTTCCACGGCTCGCTCGAGCTCATCGAGAAGGACACCACGACACTGCTCTTCTTCGGCGAGGACGAGACCCGGCCGCTCATGGACCGCGTGCGCAACTTCGTCGAGCTGTACTCCGACGACGTCACGGTCTTCGACACCGCCGACTACGCGCTCGAGGGCTTCGACCCGAAGTTCCGCGCGCTGGTGTCGCCGCTCGTGATCGGGACCGCCGCGAGCCGGCTGAGCGCCCACCTCGAGCTGGTCCGCAACCACCGGCTCGACGTGCGACGGTACTACCGCGTCGTCGAGTACTGAGGCGCGGCCGTGAAGGTCCTCGGATTCGGCGACAACGTCATCGATCGCTTCGTCGACAGGCGGATCGACTACCCCGGTGGCAACTGCGTCAATTTCGCGGTGTTCGCGCACGAAGCTCGGGATCGACGCGGCGTATCTGGGCGTGTTCGGATCGGACGAGGCGGGAGCCTTCCTCCGATCCGAGCTCGCCGCCATCGGCCTCGACGTGTCCCGCTGCATCGTCCGCGCAGGGCGAGACGGGCATCGCGATGGTCGAGGTGGTCGACGGGGACCGGGTGTTCCTCGGCGGCAACGACGGCGGCGTGACGGTGCGGGAGCCGATCCTGCTGACACCGGAGGACGTGGAGTACGTGGCCGGCTTCGACCTCGTCCACTCCGGGGTCTACTCGTCCACGGAGTCGCAGCTTCCGGCGCTCGCGGGCACCGGCGCGCTGGTGACCTACGACCTGTCCAGTGAGAGCCGCTTCCGCTCCCCGGAGTACCTGGATCCGCTCGCACCGCATCTCGACCTCGCGCTGCTGTCATGCTCGCACCTCACCGAGGCGGAGACCGAGGAGGCGCTGCGCTCCGTGGTGGCCCGCGGCGCCGGCATGGCGATCGGCACGCGCGGCGCAGACGGGTCCGTCCTCTTCGACGGGACCGCGCTGCACCGGGCGGAGGCGGTCCCGCTGGACGCCGCGCGGCCGATCGCGGACACCATGGGCTGCGGCGACGCGTTCCTCGGCGCCGTGGTGTGCTCCCTGCTCCGCGCCGGGTGGCGGAAGGGGCGCAGACCCTCCTCCGGCGCGATCGACGCGGCGCTCTCTGCGGGGTCCGCCTTCGCCGCGGAGCAGTGCTTCACCGACGGCGCGTTCGGCCACGGCCGGCCGGTCCCCGAGGGCGCCGACATGTCGTTCCGGCCGTCCTCCACCCTGGGCTGATCCGGCCACCTGTCGGCTAGATTGGCGAGACGGCGTCTCGTCACGAAGGGGTCCCGTCGCGAAAGGAAGGTGCGATGCCCGGACAACGGTCCAGATCGGTCTCCTCGCCGACGGTCGCCGAAGTCGCCGCCGAAGCGGGCGTCGGCAAGGCGACCGCAGCCCGCACGCTGGGCAACTACGGCGCGGTGAGCCCGGCGGCGCGCGCGCGGGTGCTCGCGGCCGCGGAGAAGCTCGGCTACCGGCCGAACAGTCTCGCGCGCAGCATGACCACCGGCATCACGCAGACGATCGGCGTGATCGTCGCCGACGTCGGCAACCCGTTCTTCGCCGGCGTCATGCGCGGCATCGCCGACGCCTGCGAGGCGACCGACTACACGGCGATCGTGATGAGCACCGACGAGAAGCTCGCGACCGAGCGCGCCGCCGTCGGCGTGCTCATCGACAAGCAGGTGGATGCGCTCATCATCGCCTCCGCCGCGCTGCGGCCGAACGAGACGACGCACATCCTCGAGGCGATGAGCCGCAGGATCCCCGTCGTGCTGATCGACCGCAAGGTGCGCGGCCTGGACCTCGACGCCGTAGTCATCGACAACCGCGAGTCGGCGCGCGACGCCGTGCGGCAGTTCATCGAGTTCGGGCACCGTCGCATCGCCTTCGTCTGGGGCCCGGCGCTGCGCGACGCGCTGCCGGACCGACGCCGGCTGCTCGTGTCCGGCGAGAACTGGCTGTGGAGCGAGACCGAGCGCCTGCGCGGCTACGTGGACGCGCTGGACGAGGCCGGGATCCCGCTGGATCCCGCGCTGGTCAGCACCTGCGCGCACAACGAGGAGGCGACGGTCGGCGCCGTGGGCGAGATGCTGGGCATGCCCGACCCGCCGACCGCCGTGCTGACGACCGAGACCGACGCGATGGTGGGCACGCTCCGCGCCATCCGGGCGGCGGGCCTGCGCCACCCCCGCGACATCTCGGTGATCGGTTTCGACGACAGCTCGTGGGCGAGCGTGATCGAACCCCCGCTGACGATGATCGCGCAGCCGATGCTCGAGCTCGGCCGCGCCGCAGCGCAGCACGCGTTCGCGCGGATCTCGGGCGACGACGGCGACGCCGTGATCGAGACCATCCCGTCGACCTTCGTCTCACGGGCGTCGGTCGCGGCGCTGAAGGAGGACGCGGTCAGCGCTGACGCCGCACGTTGAAGCCGATCAGCGACCCGCGGTGGTAGTCCTCGGCCAGCAGGATCCGACGTCCCGCCCTGGTCAGGCAGACCTCGGTCACCAGCAGCCACGGCCCGAGGCCCGTGAGCCGATGCCGGCGCGCGAGGTCGAATGGCAGATCCACGGCGCTGATCCTGGCCACCGAGGACACGATCTGATGCCCGTTCGCCTCCAGCGCCTCGGTCAGCGGCGCCGACCAGTCGCGATGGGAGATCGGCCCGGGCAGCGCGTCGCGCAGGATGTGGTCGATGCTGAACACGAGCGGCTCGCCGTCGCCGTAGCGCAGTCGTGCGAGCCGGATCAGCGGCGTCCCCTCCGTGACGTGCAGGCTCTGCGCCTGCGTCGCGTCGGCGGGGACCTCGCTGACGGAGAAGACCGAGGTCGTCACATCGTGGCCCAGCCGGCCGAGCATCTCGGTGACGCCCTCGTAGCGCGTGATCGGCCGCTCCACGATTGCGGCTGCGACGGCGGAGACGAAGCGCCCCTTGCCCTGCACGGCGTCGACGAGACCCTCCTCCTCGAGCCGCTTCAGGGCCTCCCGCACGGTCGAACGGGCGAGGCCGAATCGCTCCGCGAGCTGCGTCTCGGTGGGCAGCCGATCGCCGGGGACGAGACCGTCCTCGGAGATCATCCGGGCGATGTCGTCGCGCAGGGAGGACGTGGATGCGCGGCCGTCGCGCTCGGCCCGGGGGGTCATGGCGCCTCCTGCGGGGACCGGGTCGGCGTCGTCACGTTCTCATCCTGGCATTCCGCCGCGCTCACTGCGGGAACCCGCCCACGTGGCCGCAGGTGCGGGCGGCCGTGCGCGCGCCCGCGTCGAGCGCGGTCGGCACGTCGCGGCCGGAGAGCCGCGCGGCGATGAATCCGGCGATGAAGCTGTCCCCGGCGCCGGTCGTGTCGACGACGTCGACCGGCAGCGCCGGGCAGCTCCATTCGTCCGCTCCGTCCGTCGCCAGCGCCCCCGCCGCCCCGCGGGTGACCACCGCGAGAGCGGCGCCGCCCGCGAGAGCCGCGGCGGCGGCGGCCCTCGCCGTGGCCGCGTCCTCGCCGACCGAGCAGAAGGCGACGTCGAGCCCGGCGTACCCGCCCGACACCGCGCAGTCCTGGCTGATCGCCACGCCGGGCCTGGCGTCGCGCAGCCGCCGCACGACCTCAGGCGCGTCGGGCACCATGCCCAGATGCACCCAGTCGAGCGCCGCGAGGCGCGCGATCTCCGCATCCGAGGGCCGGAAGTCCGCCGTGACGCCGAAGTCTTCCCGCACGAAGACCCGGTCGCCCGCCGGCGTCCGGGCGATCTCGGTGACCGCCGTCGGCCCGGCCGCGGTGACGAGCCCGGAGAGCTCGACGTCGCGGTCGCGGAGGACGCGCGCGATCGTCCGCCCGTCCGCGTCGTCGCCGACGACGCCGGAGTACGCCGTGGGGAGGCCGAGCAGGCGCAGCTGCACGGCGACGTTGAGCGCGTTGCCGCCGACCAGCTCCGGGCCGCCCTGGTAGCGATCCACCGTGTTGTCGCCCACCGCCGCGACCCGCACGCCCCTGGTCATGGCGGCCTCAGTAGTCGATCCGGCGGTAGTAGCGCCGGGTGGTGAGCGGATGGTCGCGCAGCACCTCGAGATGCGCGCTGAGCCGCTCCAGCACGGTCGCGAGCAGCACGTGCGGGATGAGCGCGCGGATCTCGCGGGGAGACACCGGGGAGGTCGAAGTAGGCCGTGTCGATCACCGTCAGGCGATCGGTCACCGTCGGCACGCAACGCTCGACCCGCTCGGCCAGGGGCCGCGACGCGTCCTCGCCCTTGAACAGCAGGACGCTGACTCCTGGCTCGACCAGCTCGAGCGTGCCGTGGAAGAAGTCGGAGGCGTGGATCGGCCGGGTGCGGATCCACTGCATCTCCTCGAGGATGCACGTGCCGTAGTACCAGGCCTCGGTCCAGCTCGCACCGGCGCCGGTGACGATGTGGAAGGCTCGTCCTGGATGCTCTCGGCGAGTCGCGGCCGCGCGGCTCGAAGGCGCGCTTCACGCCGAGCAGCAGCTCGGGCAGCTGTCTCGAGCTCGGCGCGAGCGGCGTCGAAGCCGTCGAAACGGCCGAGACGGTTCAGCATCGCGAGGGCGATCACCAGGGACTGCAGGTAGAACGACTCCGACGAGGTGTCGTCCTCGGCGAAGTTGGTGAAGGTGAAGTCGGCCTCTTGCGCGACCGGGGAGTCGCGTGGCCGGTCAGCGCGATGACCTTGGCGCCGCGTTCCCGCGCGTAGCTCCAGCACGGCGACGGCCTCGCGTGGTGCGTGCCCGAGAGCGACGGGATCACGACGATCGGACTGCGGACCGAGGTCGGCGGACCCCAGCGGCGACGAGCTCGGCGGCGTTCTCCAGGTGCACCGGGAAGTCGCAGTTCCGCGCGCATGCAGCTGGGCGGCGGGCTGCATGAGCCTGCCGGCGCCGCCCGCGCCGAGGAAGAAGAGATTCCGTGCGCCGCCGTCGAGCAGCTCGCCGATCGAGCCGCTGCAGCGGGGCGGGCGAGCGCGAGCGCTCCGGACTCGATCCGGACGAAATCGCTCGCGCGTCGAAGTTCAGCATGCGTGGGTCCTTTCCCAAAGAGTGATATTTGTCAGACAACAGTGTGAATGGTCTGAGGAATTCTGTCAATGGCGCCGACTTCCGCATGATTCCGGGGATCGAACTGACGCACTGTCGGGCGGGACGTGCTCCGACGGCGAACTTTTCGCTGTGGATTCTTCGCGGCTCGCGTCCCATATCACGATTTCGGCACCGGATTGACACCGGTCTCAATTTCGTGTCAGACTGCCCGTGTCCGGTTGAGGGCAGCGCACGTTACAGAGAGGTGAGTGCGAAACATGAGGCCAACACGAAAGACCAGGTTCCTGGCAGCGACGGCGTTCGCCGCGCTCGTCCTCAGCGGCTGCTCCGCGCAGTCGGGTGGGGGCGGATCCGCATCCGTCGACCTGAACAAGGTCGACTACCACGGGACGATCTCGATGGTGAACAAGTTCTCCGACCCGAGCGTGTCGAAGTTCTTCCCGGAGATGGCCAAGGAGTTCGAGAAGGCGCACCCCGGCGTCACGGTCCAGGTCCAGCAGGAGTCCGATCAGGGCTACAAGGACAAGATCAAGGTGCTCGCGTCGTCCAACAGCATCCCCGACATCTACTTCTCCTGGCCGGGCTCGTACGCGAAGCAGTTCGTGGACGCGGGACTCGCGCTCGACCTGACCTCGGCGATCGGCAAGGGCACGTCCTGGAACGCGTCGCTGGCGCCGTCGGCGGTGCAGGCCGGCGCGTACGACGGCAAGAACTACGGCGTCCCGATCGACCTCGACGCGAAGTTCATGGGCTACAACAAGAAGATCTTCGCGGACAACGGGATCACCGTGCCGAAGACCTTCGACGACCTGCTCTCGGACTGCAAGACGCTCAAGGCGAAGGGCATCACCCCGGTCGACTTCGGCAACAAGGACGGCTGGCCCGGGCTGCACTACGTCACGCAGCTGAACGCGTACAACGTGCCCGGCGGCGACGCTGAACAAGGACTACTCCTCGGACAAGGGCTCCTACACCGACCCGGGCTACGTCAAGGCGCTCGACCAGTTCACCCAGGTGATCGACCAGTGCACGGTGACCGGGACCTCCGCCAACGGCATCGACCACACCGATGCCCAGGTCGGCTTCGGCGCGGACAAGTCGGCGATGATGTACCTCGAATCGCTCGAGATCGGGCTGCTCAAGGACACCCAGGCCGACAAGGAAGGGTTCGGCCTGTTCCAGCTGCCCCCGCCGAGCGACGCCAAGGGCGACACCGGCGCGCTGGTCGGCGCTCCCGACCTGCTGATGGTCAACCCGAAGTCGAAGAACCCCGCCCTCGCGGTCGCCTTCCTCAAGTTCGTCGTGTCGAAGCAGGGGGCGTCCAAGATGCCCGACCTGATGAGCGGCTACCCCAGCCCGGTCAAGGACTCGCTGGACACCGCGACCACGCAGCCGCAGGTCGTCGAGGCGATGTCGGATCTGGCGAAGGCGTCGAGTCTGGCGATCTGGCTCGACACCGTCGCCTCCCCGCAGGTCGCGCAGGCGTACCTCGCCGGCGGCGAGTCCCTGGTCGGCGGCAGCGGCACGCCGAGCAGCGTCATGAAGTCCGTGCAGTCCGCTGCAGGAGCGAAGTGAGCGGAGCTCTCCGATGAGCCACATCACCGTCACCGAGGCGATCGTCACGCGCGGTCGCACCGGACGGCGAGGCCCCACCGGCCGCCGGTCGCCCCTCCGGGCGATCGGCGGCTGGCGGTCCTTCCTCTGGGTCGTGCCCGGCCTGGTCCTCGTTGCCGTCTTCGTCTACTTCCCGCTCCTCGAGAACATCTAGTTCAGCTTCTCCAGTGGTCGGTGTTACAAGCCGAGCGCCCAGACGTTCGTCGGCGGCGGCCAACTACTCCCAGGCGGCGCAGGACCCGATCTTCTGGCGGCCCTGGGCAACAACGTCTGGTACGCCGTCGTCTCGCTGGTCTTCCAGGTGTTCGGCGCGCTGGTCCTCGCCGCGATCGTGGAGAGTCGTGCGCAAGCACGGTGCGGGAGTCCTCCGCGCCGATCTACTTCATCCCGTCGGCGATCTCGCTGACCGTCGCCGGCCTGCTGTTCTACTTCATCTACCAGCCGCAGACCGGCCTGCTGAACGCGTTCCTCGCATCGCTCGGCGCTCGGCGGCTTCGCGCACGCATGGCTCGGGCACGAGAGCACGGCGATCTTCGGCGATCATCGCGATGAGCCAGTGGCAGGGCTTCGGCTACAGCGCGCTGCTGTTCTCCGTCGCGACTGCAGCGCATCCCGCACGAGCTGTACGAGGCGGCCGACCTCGACGGTGTCGGCACGCTCCGCCGCTTCTTCAGCATCTCGACTGCCGCTGGTGCGCGAGATGACCGGGCTCATGATGATCGTCACCGTCTCCGGCGCGTTCCAGGTGTTCAACGAGGTCATGGTCATGACGGCGGCGGGCCGAACAACTCCAGCCAGGTGCTCGGCACCTGGCTCTACCACGCCGGCTTCATCAACAACGACTTCGGATATGCCGCGGCGATCGCCACCGCCGTGTTCGTCATCACGATGCGTGCTCGCCATCGTCCAGCTGTGGATCTCCCGACGAAGAAGGGTCGAATGGTGACCTGGTCCGTTTCGCCGGCAGTCGTCCAGGGCTCCTGATGTGGGCGGATCCTGCTGGTGTCCTCCTGATCGTGGTCCTCTACCCGCTGCTGTGGATGGTGTTGAACAGCTCTCAAGTCCAACAGCGAGGTTTCGACCGACCCGTTCGCCCTGCCGACCCGCTGAACTGGAGAACTACGCGGCGGCGTGGAAGCAGGGCGTCGGGCGGATACATGTTCATCAGCGTCGATCGTGACGCTCGTCTCGACCGCGACCACCGAACTGATCAGCGCGTGGGCGGCGTTCGGCCTCACCAGCTGACCATGCCGTCTCCGCACCGTCTGTTCGCGTGATCGTCGGCGGCTGATGCTGGCGCCCACCGTCGCACTGATCCCGCTGGTGCGGATCTTCCAGGGGCTGGGCATGTACAACACGTTCCTGGGCCTGTTCATCCTCTACACGGCTGTTCCGGATCCCGTTCACGACGTTCCTGATGCCGCCTACATGGTCGACCTGCCGCGCGAGGTCGACGAGGCGGCCCGGTCGACGGCGCCTCCACGGGCCCGCAGTTCTGGCGCATCGATGCTGCCGATGTCGCATGCCCATCGTGGTCACCACGACCATCCTCAGTGCCTGTTCGACTGGAACGAGTACCTGTTCGCGTTCATCTTCATCAGCGGCACGGGCTCGAGACGCTCCCGGTCGGCCTCGCCAACCTCGTCTCCAAGCATGGCACCAAGTACCCGATGGTGTTCGCCGGGATGACGATGGCCGCCGTCCCGATGATCGTGTTCTTCTTCGCCGCGCAGCGCTTCTTCGTGCGCGGCCTCTCCGAAGGGATCGGGAAGTAGTGGGGCCGGACGCGTGAGTGTCCCGGCGCTCGTCATCTTCGACTGCGACGGGGTGCTGGTCGACAGCGAGACGCTCGCAGCCAGGGTCAGCCAGCGGGTGCTCGCCGACCTCGGCTTCGAGGTGCCGATGTCGGATGTCTTCGACCGGTTCGCCGGGGCGTCCGCGGAGGTCTTCGAGGCGGGCGTCGCCGCGGTGATCGGCCGGCCGCTGGAGCCGGGCTGGGACTCTGCGTACCACGACTGGTACGCGGAGGCCTTCCGCACCGAGCTGCGGCCCGTGCCCGGCATCGGTGAAGCGCTCGCGGAGCTGCGCCTTCCGCGCTGCGTCGCTTCGAACAGCGGTCGGGCCAGGATCAGGGAGACGCTCGCGCTCACCGGCCTGCTCGAGCACTTCGAGGGGCGCATCTTCAGCGCGGAGGACGTGCCGCGCGGCAAGCCCGCGCCCGACGTGTTCCTGCGGGCTGCGGAGTGCATGGGCGCGACGCCCGACCGGTGCGTGGTGGTCGAGGACAGCACCTTCGGGGTGCAGGCGGCGCGGGCCGCGGGGATGCGCGTGCTGGCCTACGCGGGCACGGTCCCGCCCGAGCGGCTGATGGGGGTCGGGACGATCGTGTTCCACGACATGGCCGCGCTCGCCGGCCTCATCGCCGCGCTGTAGGACCGCGAGACGGCCGCACGCGCCGCCCCGGCCCGATTGTCTGGTACCGCAGACAATGGAGGCGGGTTCGGCCTGTTCCCGCGGATCCCGAGGGTGTGGAATCGTCTCATGCCTCATACTTCCCCTGTCATCGTCGGTGCGGCGCCGCTGCGCCCCGAGGATGTCGTCGCCGTCGCCCGCCACCACGCCGCCATCGTCATCGACCAGGGCGCGCTCGACCGCGTCGCCGCCGCGCGCGGCGTCATCGACGGGATGGCCGCCGACCCCAAGCCGCACTACGGCGTGTCCACCGGATTCGGCGCCCTCGCCACCACCTTCATCGCCCCGGAGCGCCGCCGTCAGCTGCAGCAGAGCCTGATCCGCTCGCACGCGGCCGGCACCGGCGCCGAGGTCGAGACCGAGGTCGTCCGCGCGCTGCAGCTGCTGCGCCTGCAGACCCTCGCGTCCGGCCACACCGGCGTGCGCCCGCAGGTCGTGCAGGCCTACGCCGCGATGCTGAACGCCGGCATCACCCCGATCGTCCGCGAGTACGGCTCGCTCGGCTGCTCGGGCGATCTCGCCCCGCTCGCGCACATCGCGCTCGCCTCGATGGGCGAGGGCGATGTGCGCAACGCCGCGGGCGACCTCGTCCCCGCCGCTGACGC
>CAWBXE010000023.1:0-9253 GCA_963792715.1 uncultured Alphaproteobacteria bacterium
GGCACGCCATGCGCGCCCTTCGACGTTATAAGTGAGACGCCGAGCACCAGCAGCAGATCGCCGAACGACAGCGGCGTATTGGTAGCCTGCGCGATGAACACGACCGCCAATGTCAGATAGATCGAAAACGCATCGAGGTTGAACGAGTAGCCGGTCGGAATCACAAGACCGACCACGGAGTCCTTGACGCCGAGCCGCTCCAGCTTGCGCATGATCTGCGGCAGCACGGCGTCCGATGACGCGGTGGCAAGAACGATGGTGAGTTCCTCACGCAGGTAGTTCAGGAACTTGACGATGTTGAGCCCGGCAAGCGCCATCACCGTGCCCAACACGCCGAACACGAAGATCGCGACCGCGACGTAGAACAGCGCCACCAGCGAAGCGAGTTGCTTCAGCGATCCCACGCCGTATTTGCCGACGGTGTAGGCGACCGCGCCGAGCACGCCGAGCGGCGCTACCCGGACGATCAGACCCATCGCCCGAAACAGCACGGTCGAAACGGCGTCGATCAGCGACGTGATCTTTTCGCCCTTCTCGCCGCCGACCAGGGCCAGACTGGTGCCGAAGATGATGGCGAAGAACAGCACCTGCAGCACGTCGTTACGCGACAGCGCGTCGAACGAGGTGGTGGGGATGATGTTGAGCAGGAAGCTGCCGATGCCTCCGCCCTGCAGCTTGTGCGCGTTATCGGCGTAATTGCTGAGTGCCTTGGCGTCGAGCGTCGAGGTGTCGATGTTCATGCCGTGGCCAGGTCCGAACAGATAGGCCAGCAGCAGCCCGACGATCAGCGCCACCGTGGTCATGACCTCGAAGTAAGCCAGCGCCTTGACGCCGACGCGGCCCACCTTCTTCAGGTCGCCGGCGCCTGCGATCCCATGCACGACGACGCAGAACACGATCGGCGCCACGATCATCGAGATCAGCTTCAGGAACGCGTCGCTGAAGACCTTGAGGCCGATGGCAAAATCGGGAGCCGCCACGCCCAAAATGATCCCGAGCAGCAGCGCCGCGAGAACCTGCACGAACAGCGAGTGATAAATCGGCTTTCGCGCGACCGCCATGTCGGCTGCAATGGTCGTCATTGAACGCTCCCCGATTCGATTTCGGAGAAAACCGAGCAACAAGTGTGCCAGTCTTCGCTACTCCGCGGCCTTGGAAGCCTTCATCCCGAACGCGCGGGTCGCAACTGGAAAACCGCAGGAGGTCCCGTCGGTTATCTTGATCTCACCCTCCCACGGCAGCCGATAGGTACCCGCAACCATGTCCTGCATGAACGTATAGGGACAATCCATCGCGCCGCCTTTCACCGCGACGTAGCCGCGATGCCAGAGCTGATAGATGTTGTTTTCGACGCCCCAGTTGATCCGCGCCTCGCGCACCAGGTCGGGGCGCACTTCGGCGGTAATGATCTCGTCGGCGCGGCCCGTCGTGCCGTGGGCGACGACGCTGCCGTCGAAGTTGACGATCATGCCTTCGCCCATTGAGTTGAACGAACCATCCGAGCCGCACATGCATACATTGGCGGTGACCATCAAGTTCTGGAAGGCGTTGGCCTGATTGGTGAAACGCCAGCTTTCGCGGATCGGTGCGGTATAGCCGGCAGTGCGGATCATGATCTCGGCGCCCTTGTAGGCGCATTCGCGCGCCATCTCTGGGAACATGCCGTCGTGGCAGATGATAAGCGCGAGCTTCGCGCCGTTCGGTCCGTCGATGACGGGAATGCCCATATCGCCGGGCTCCCACGGCTCGACCGGTATCCACGGGTGCATCTTGCGGTAATAAAGTTTGATCTCGCCAACGTCGTCGATGATCAGGCCGGAATTGTAAGGATAGCCGTCGGGATTGAACTCCATGATAGAAAAGCAGCCCCAAATTTTATGATCGATGCAGGCCTTCTTGAAGGCCGCGACTTCCGGACCGTCGAGGCGGCACATGATCGCCGGATTGGTGTCCATCGACAGGCCGTGCAGCGAATATTCCGGGAACACCACGAGATCCATGGTGCCGAGGTTGCGTCGCGCTTTGCCGACCATGAAGACGATCTTTTCGGTCTGGCGCGCCAGGTCCTCCTTGGTCACGACGACAGGCAACTGTAGTTGGACCAGTCCGATCACCACGCCTTCGGGCGATTTGTTGAGGCCACCAAGTCCGTTCATGCCGATCTCCTTGCGGGTCTTCCGCATTTAGCGATGTAAATGGCTGGAACAGGAAGCCTGATTTTTTTGTGCGCGAAAAGACGATTTTTCAGGCGATGCATCGGTGCCGGTAGCCTCTCAACCAGGCATTTGCCAGCGAAGTAGGTGGACGCGTGGGCGCTGGCTATGCGGAGGCAGCTTCCCCACGTTCCGGCAGAATACATCTCGCGGTCCGTTCCGGTCCGACCTGGACATTGGGTGGGAGGCGATCCACGCAACGTGGCTGGACGAATGCGCAGCGCGGCGCGAACGAGCAGTTAACGGGCGCCTTATCGAGCGACGGCGGCGTACCCGGAATGGTTTCCAGCCGCTGGCCGCGTTTGGCTCCATGAACTGTGGACGCCAACAACCCCCGCGCATAGGGATGAATCGGCGAGCGCACGATTTGGCTGAGCGTGCCCTGTTCGACGATCTGCCCGGCATACATCACCGCGACACGATCACAGATTTCGATGGCGACGCCGATATCGTGAGTTACGAAAATGACGGACATTCCGAATTCGCGTTGCAGTTCGCGCAGCAGAAGCAATATCTGAATCTGAACTGTGGCATCCAGCGCCGTGGTCGGCTCGTCCGCCAGCAGAACTTTCGGCTTACAGGCCAGTGCCAAGGCAATCATGGCGCGCTGACGCATGCCTCCCGACATCTCGTGCGGATAGGCATCGAGCCGGCGTTTAGCGGACGGAATTCGCACGACCTCGAGCATCTCCAGCGCACGCGCCGTTGCGGCGGCCTGACTAATGCCTTCATGCCGCATAACACTTTCCGCAATCTGCCGGCCGATCGTATAGACCGGGTCTAGGGCCAGCGCGGGCTCCTGGAAGATCATTGATACGGTTTGACCACGGAAGGCCGACAATGCCTCGTCATCGAGTGCCAGCACATCATGCCCAAGCACTCGAACGCTTCCGGAAATTTGTGTTCGCTTTTTCGGCAAGAGCCGCATCAGCGCCCGCAACGTAACGCTCTTGCCCGAGCCGGATTCGCCGAGCAAGCCCAATACCTCGCCCTCGCCAAGCGAGAGGCTGAGATCATTCACGGCATGCACCGTACGCTCGCCGGTGAAGCGGATGTTCAGATCGTGAATCTCGACCAGGTGTGTCATTTCGATTCCGGCGCGAGGCTGTGACCCGAGCCGGGTATTGCCATGTAACATGCCGCCTGATGACCGAGATTATCCAGCGCCGTGAGCTTTGGCTTCGAATTCGCGCAAAGCGGTTCGGCAAACGGGCAGCGCGTATGAAACCGGCACCCCGATGGCGGATCGATCGGATTGGGCGGATCGCCCGATATCGGCGGCGTTTCGGTTCGCCTGTCGGGATCGGACGATGGCATCGCAGCCAGCAACGCCCGCGTATAGGGATGCGCGGCTGTGTCCCACACCGTATCGACCGGCCCAAGTTCGACGACTTCACCGAGATACATCACCAGTACCCGGTCGGAGATATAACGCACCACATTGAGATCATGGCTGATGAAGAGATAGGTCAGGCCGAACTCGCGCTTCAGATCAACCAGCAGATTGAGCACCTGCGCTTCAACTGATTTGTCCAGCGCAGACACCGCCTCGTCCAGGATCACCAGTCGCGGCGATAATGCCAGCGCGCGCGCGATGTTGACGCGCTGCCGCTGTCCGCCCGAAATCTCATGCGGATACCGGTTGGCGAAATTCTCCGGCCGGAGCCCCACCTTGCCGAGCAGTTCGCGCGCCAGTGATCGCGACACTGGGTCCGCCATGCCGTGCACCTTGGGGCCGAACGCAATCAATTCTTCAATCGTTAGCCGCGGATTGAGCGACGCGTAGCTATCCTGAAACACCATCTGCATGCCGCGGCGCAGCTCGCGTAGAGACAGTTCGCGCCCCACCTGCCTGCCGTCGTAAATAATGTCGCCGGCGTTGCGCGGCATTAGATGCATCAGCAACCGCGCCGTGGTCGACTTGCCGCAACCAGAACTCGCCAACGATGCCCACGGTCTCGCCTTTTGCGATCGAGAAGGAAACATCGTCCACCGCGCGTACGGTTTTATTTTTGGCGAACAGTCCGCCACGGATCGGGAAATGCTTGGTGAGGCCGTCGACCTGCAACAGCGGCTGGGCGTCGCCGCCGATATCCTGAATCGGTTCGAGCATATCGATCGATGAATTGCTCTGGCTCATGGTCAATTCCGGATATCCATCGCGCTGCGCATGCCGTCGCTGAGCAGATTGAAGCAGATCGACACCGCAAAGATCATCGCACCGGGCAGCGCCGCCACCCACGGGTTGACGTAGATCGCGGTGCGCAGCGTGTTGAGCATCAGGCCCCATTCCGGCTCCGGCGGCTTGGTGCCGAGCCCAAGGAATGACAAACCTGCTGCCAGGATCATCGATACCGAAATCAGGCCGGTGGCATAGACGAAGATCGGCCCCAACACATTGCCGAGCATATGAACCCGCATGATCGTGAGCGCGCCAGCACCGGAAGCTCGCGCCGCTTCGACGAAATCCATATTGCGTACGCCGGTGGTCACACTCTCGGCAACGCGAGTGATCTGCGGCACGAACACGATCGTCAGCGATACAATCGAATTGACGATGCCAGCGCCGAGCGCGCCGGAAATCGCGATCGCCAACAGCACCGAAGGAAACGCATAAAAAATATCGACCGTGCGCATGATCGCGGTGTTGATCTTGCCGCCGACGTAGCCCGCGATCAGGCCGAGCGACGTTCCAATGATGAAGGCAAGGATTACCGGCAAGATTCCGATCAGGAGCGACAGCCGACCGCCATAGATAAGGCGCGCCAGCATGTCCCGGCCAAGTTCGTCGGTACCAAGCGGATAATTCGGCGTGCCTATATGGCGAAGGCGGCGGATCATCGACCCCTGATAGGGATCGGCAAGCCCGAGCCAGGGCGCGATCAGCGCTGACACGAAGATCAGGACCAGAATCAAGGCGCACACCATGCTGACCTTGTCGCGCGCGATGCGGCTGCCGACGGTCGCCCAGTACCCCCGCGCCTTCGTTGCCGGCGCTGCCTGAAGGGATAAGTCGGTAATTGCGCTCATGCTCAGGTTCGCTTGATGCGCGGATCGATCGACGCCTGTGCGATATCGACCATCAAATTGAGGAATACGAAAAACAGCGCCAGCACCAGGATAGTGCCCTGCAGCAGCGGCAAATCGCGCTGGAAGATTGCCGAGTTTAACAACAGGCCCGACCCCGGCCACGAGAATACCGTTTCAATCAGGATCGAACCGCCGAGCATGTACCCTAACTGAAGGCCCATCACGGCCAACGCGGTCGGCGCGGCGTTCTTGATGACGTGACGAAACACACGCGTCTCGCGCAGGCCCTTGGCGCGCAGTGCCTCGACGAAATCCTGGGAGAGAATGTCGCCGGTGAGCGCGCGCACCGTGCGGGTGATGATGCCCATCGGGATCACCGAGGTGGTGATCGCCGGCAGGATCAGAAAGCGGATGTGCTCCCAATCCCAGGCCCACGCACCAGAGCCCCCCGGTCCGGCGCCGACGGCGGGCAGCCAGTTTAGCTGTACCGAAAAGATGATCACCAGCACCATGCCAAGCCAGTAGTGCGGCACTGACACGCCGGCGATCGCAATCGAGGTCGCTACCTTGTCGATCCAGGTGTCGCGGAAATAGCCGGCGATCAGGCCGAAGAACAATCCAAGGGTAAAGCCGATCATCGCCGCTGAAAGCGCGAGCATCACGGTATTGCCCACCGCGCGCATGACCTCCGACAAAACCGGCCGTCCCGTTGCAATAGAATTGCCGAGGTCGCCATGCAGCGCGCGCCAAAGCCAGAGTCCGAATTGCACCGGCAGCGGACGGTCGAATCCGTAGGCAATCCGCAACTGCTGGGCTAGCTCTTGCGACGCATCCGCGGGCAGCACCGCAACCAGCGGATCGCCCGGCGTAATATGCACCAGCAGGAAGCACACCAGCGCCACGCTGATCACGATCGGAACGACGTAGACGATGCGACGCGCGGTATAGGCGAACACGGTTGGCTTTCAGTTGACTGCGCGACCGAATAACCGGTCTGGCTTTCTCGCCCTCTCCCCCTGAGGGAGAGGGTGCGTAGGCGGCCTCCGGCCGCCGTTCCCTACTTGGACGCCGATGCTCTGCATCGGCTATGGATGCGAAGCATCGAAGACGGGAGAGGGGTTAAGATTCATCGATCGACTTTGACCCCTCACCCGTTTCGCATCTGACGATCGAACCACCCTCTCCCTCAAGGGAAGAGAGGAAAAAGAGCGCCGCGTTTTTAAGGTGTCATCGACACCGGCGAGAAGTCCACGAACCAGCTCTTGGGTTGCACGAAGCCCTTGATCTTCGGACTCATCGCGCGCGGACCAACGTCATGCGCGACATACAGAAACGCCGCGTCATCCACCGAGGCCGCGTGTAGCTCGGCCAGCGCGGCGTCGCGCGCCGCAGGTTCAAATGTGGTGCGCGCCTTCGTCACCAGCTCGTCGAATTTGGGATTGTTGATGAAGCCCCAGTTGTTCGATACCGGGGGCGCCATCGATGATTGCAGGAACCGCACCAGCGCGAAGAATGGATCCATCGCCGCGTAGGTCACGTTGGTGGCGTTGGCGCCGTTGGCGCTGGGATCCTTGGTGCCGCGCCGCCAGTTCGTGAAAAGCGTATTCCATTCGATGACATCGAGCTGAACGTCGAAGTAGCATTCCGCCAATGCCTGCTGCAGATATTCGTTCATTGGCAGCGGCAGCATCTGGCCAGATCCCGAAGCCGATGTCTGAACTTTCACCGACAGCTTTTTGCCGGGCCCGAAACCGGCTTCCTTCATCAGCGCCTGCGCTGCGGGCAGGTCGTATTTGATCTGGAAGGTCGGCTTGCCGCGCCAGGGATGGCCGGGCTCGAACGTCCCGGTTGCCGGCACCATCAGACCCGCAAGCAAGCCATCTTTCAAACCTTCGCGGTCGATGCACAGATTGGCGGCCTTGCGAACGCGAATATCATTCCATGGCGAGCCTTCGACGCGGGAGAACTGCCATGGCCACACGTGCGGCTGCTCGTTTTTCTCGATCTTGAAACCACGCGCGGTGATTTCCTTTACCGCATCGGGCGCCGGAGCTTCGACCCAGTCTACCTGGCCGGACAATAGCGCCGATGTACGCGCATTGGCTTCCGGTATCGGCAGCAGCACCATCTTGTCGACTTTGGGCACACGCGCCTTGTCCCAGTAATTGTCGTTCTTTACGAGTTCAAGCCGTTCGCGCGGCGTGAAGCTCGACATTTTCCAGGGGCCGGTGCCCGAAGCGTCCTTTGCGAACGCGCCCCATGCTGCCTGCGATTTTACCTTGGCATCGGCGCCTTCGGCCTTGTCGAAGAAGCCCTGCCATTTGGTGGGGCTTGCCATGAACAGATTGGTGAGATTGATCGGAAGGAAGCTGTCCGGCTCCTTGGTGATCAGCTCCACGGTCATGTCATCGATCTTGCGCGCCGAGGCGAGCGTCGGCATGCGCGACGCGGTGACGCCGACCTGGCTGGCGTCGAACTGCGGCGCGTCCTGTTTCAGAACCTTCTCGACATTCCAAACCACCGCGTCCGCGTTGAACGGCGAACCGTCATGGAATGTCACGCCCGGACGAAGCTTGAAGGTCCATTTCCTCTTGTCGGCATCATCCACCGCCCATTCGGTCGCAAGGCCGGGTATCATCACGCTCGGCTTGTCGGCAGACGACAGGTCCCACATCGTCAGTGCGTCATACATCGTCAGACCGGTGAAGCGGTTGCCCTCGAAGCCTTGGTCGGGCTGACCGAGCGTGCGCGGGATATCCGCCGCCGTCATGCCGATCCGCAGAACCGTCTCGGCGCTCGCGATCTGCGGCAAAGCCAAGGAGGACGCCATCGTCAGCATCAGGGTGGCAATGACCCGACTCGGGACGGATTTATTGTGACGCATGCGGCGATCCTTCTCACTTTAGGTGACTAATTCTTATGCAGCTTCATGCAACGGTTATGCCACCGCGAGCGGAACCGGTGGCTTGGTTGTGAAGGCCGGCGTGCCTATTCTGGCACCGACTTTGCAGGCTATTTCAGCTAATTCACCAGTGGAGTTAGTTCATGCGCGTCCAAAACTCGATCCTTCTTGCGGCCATCGCAGCGTTCATCGGGACCGCCGTTCCGGGGCAAGCCGAGTCGGTGGTTCGCTACGGCATATCGATGGCGGACATACCGCTGACCACGGGACAACCCGACAGGGGCGCGGGCGCTTACCAGTTCACCGCGTATACGGTCTACGATCCGCTAGTCGCGTGGGAAATGGATGTGTCCGATCGGCCCGGCAAGCTGGTGCCCGGGCTTGCCACGGAATGGAAGGTCGACGATCAAGACAAGAAGAAATGGAAATTCACACTGCGTCAGGGCGTAAAATTTCACGACGGCAGCGAATTCAATGCCGATGCGGTGATCTGGAATCTCGACAAGGTCCTCAACGATAAGGCGCCGCAATTCGACAAGCGCCAGAGCGCGCAGGTGAAGACCCGCCTGCCCTCGGTCGCCAGCTACGCCAAGATCGATGATAACACCATCGAGATCACCACCAAGACGATTGACTCTTTCTTCCCCTATCAGATGCTGTGGTTTCTGGTTTCAAGCCCTGCGCAATATGAAAAGCTCGGCAAGGACTGGGATAAATTCGCCAGCACGCCGTCGGGTACCGGGCCGTTCAAGCTGACAAAACTGGTGCCGCGTGAACTGGCGGAGCTTTCGAAGAATGCGGATTATTGGGACAAGAAGCGGATTCCAAAAGTCGACAAGCTGATCCTGATCCCAATGCCGGAAGCTCTGACGCGAACCAATGCCTTGCTTGCCGGACAGGTCGATCTGATCGAAACGCCAGCGCCCGATGCCGTGCCGCAACTGAAGTCCGCGGGCATGCGTATCGTCGACAACATCACCCCACACGTCTGGAATTATCATCTCAGCGTGCTTCCGGGCTCGCCCTGGACCGACATCCGTCTGCGCAAAGCGCTCAATCTTGCGATCGATCGCGATGCTGTCGTCGGCCTGATGAACGGCTTGGCGAA
>CAWBXE010000024.1:0-17526 GCA_963792715.1 uncultured Alphaproteobacteria bacterium
ACGCAATCAGATATCGCTCGTGCTCTTCGCGCGGCCAAACAAGCCGGCGCCAAAGAGGTCGTCGTCGATAGCGATGGCGTCATTCGTATTTTGCTGGCGCACAGCGCTATCGGTAACAGGGGCCAACCGAACTTACCCATGAAGACTGGCAGCCGTCAAAGGCGCTGGACCGCTACCTCAAAGCCCCCAAAACCGGTTGAAATGCTCCCCTTACCATTGATGGCAATCGTCATCTTCTTAAGCTGCAAGCATTGGTCCTAGGAGATGGACGATGCCTGAAGCTGAACACCGAGGTCCCCGCTCCAAAGGGGATCGAAGGATGTACCTGTACTTCGATTATTCGGAGTGCGGTTCCCTGCGTTGGTACGTCAAGGTCAGCTCCAAGGGCCGTCGGATCGGGATCAGCGAACCTACGGAACTGCGGGGTTCGATGCCGCCTATGAGGCTGGCGTCTCGCACTCGGCGGAACGGTCCGGATGCGCCGGGATGAAGGCCTTGGATAGGCCGGACCAGCCAGAGCGCCGTTACATTCACGTCGACGTCAGCCAGCGTGGCCAAGTGCGCTATTACGTCCAGTTGCGGAACAAGCTACCGAAAATCCGGATCAGGGCAGAGTTCGACAGCTCCGAGTTTACCATTGAGGCTGACGCCGCCATCGCGGCTCAGATCGCGCTCTACGGCACTGCAGGGCGACTACGCCAATGCCGGGAAGCAGCGCAACCAAGAGCGCCCTGCGCTGCCTACGACACTACCACTACCCGGCACGCTGCGCTGGTATTGGAGCGGCTTCCGGCAAAGCGACCAATGGCTGGGCGATCTAAGCGTCGGCCAGCATGGCTTGGCCGCTTCAACCCGGCTGCAGCGGACTAGTTTGATCGAAAGCCTGTTGCACGACAACGGCGAGAAGCCGTTCGCGGTTCTGACGCGGAAGGTGATCAAGGCGGAGATGAAAGCCCGGACGCCCTCCCAGGCCGGCAACCTGTTGTCGGCATTGCGCGGGCTAATCCGTTGGATGGTCGACGAAGGTCACCTCGACGAAGACGACGATCCGACCATTGGACTGCGGTCAGGCAAGGCGAAAGCCGTCCGGGAGAGCGGTGGGTTTGTGCCATGGACCGACGACGACATGGCGCGCTATCGGCAAAGGTGGCCGCTCGGCACCGAGGCCCGGCTGATGCTCGATATTCTGGCTATACCTTTCTGCGGCTTGGAGACGCCCACGGTTCGGCCCGCCCCACCTTCGCCAGGTGGTCCGGAAAATGGCCGTCCAGATCGCAACCGAGAAAAGCCAGGGCAATACCACCGTCACCGTTCCCGTGCACCCCGCCTTCGCTGAGAGCGTGGCGGCGGCCCGGGCGGCTGGGATCGTCGGTGACGACGTATTCACCGGCAAGCTTGTCCGCGGCAGGGTCGTGCCTATGAACAAGAAGGCATGGGCAGCCAAGTTCAAGAAGTATGCGGTGCTGGCCGGCGTCAACGAGCCGAAGAAGAGCTGTCACGGCGTACGTAAGGCCCGCGCCGAAGTAGCGGCCTATGCCGACTGCACGGAGAGCCAGATGATGGCAATGTTTGGCTGGACCGACCCGAAGATGCCGGCCCATTACATCGCGAAGGCAAACCGGGAGAAGCTAGGCATGACCGGGATGGACAAGGTCGTTGCGTTCGACGAGAGCCAAACGGCCGCTGCGGACTTTGCGACGGTGGCGGACCTGAACAAGGGTGGAACACCGAGCGAGAACGAAGTAGTAACTTTCCCGCGTAACTTTCGGAAAAAAGCTTAAGCTTTTCAGGGCTAAACGTGGGTTTATGGTGCGCTCGGAGGGACTCGAACCCCCACGATTTTACTCACTGCCACCTCAAGGCAGCGCGTCTACCAATTCCGCCACGAGCGCATAGGTCAATCGGAGGATGGCATTGGCCGCGCCTGAACGATCGACGGCGCCGATGTAACAAATCAGGAGTGGAGGGACAAGCCCGCGCGCACTACCGCTGGCCGGGCGTCCGAGGCAACATCTGCTTGACTTCGACCGCGATGCGGTTGCGATCGACGAGCACTACGCCACTGGCGATCGGCATATTGTTGGCCAACACCTTGACCTCATCCTGCTCGGTGGCGTCGAGTTCCAGAATCGCCCCGCGGCTCAGCCGCATCACTTGATGAATGGGCATCGACGTGGTCCCGAGGACCACCATGAGATCGACGGTGACTTTATCGAGGGTTGGCACTGGGTACCTGAACTTACAAATGCAATTCGCCAAGTTGCAGATCACCACGTTATGGTTAGCCAATGATTAATGACCGTCAGAACCTCGACCTGAAACCGCTCGCCCTTTCGGCGCGGGGTCCGGTCGAATGGCGGGTTTCCGATGCACCCGTGCCCTATCTTGAAGCCGTCGATGCAATGGAGGCGAAGGTCGCAGCCATCGCCGCCGACGATGCGCCAGAGCTGGTCTGGCTGCTGGAACACCCCTCCCTCTACACTTCGGGTACCAGCTCCAGCTCCGCCGATCTGCTCGATCTGCGCTTCCCGCTGTTCGCCACCGGACGCGGCGGGCAGACGACGTACCACGGCCCCGGCCAGCGCGTTGCGTATGCGATGCTGGACCTCGGGCAGCGCCGACCCGATCTGCGCGTCTATGTCGCGAGTCTCGAGGAGTGGATCATCCGCGCGCTCGCCAGCTTCGGTGTGCGGGGCGAACGACGCGAGGACCGGGTCGGCGTTTGGGTGGCGCGTCCCGACAAGGGTGCGGGCTTTGAAGACAAAATCGCCGCGATTGGCGTGCGTGTACGGCGCTGGGTGTCTTTTCACGGCATCTCCATCAATGTCGAACCGGACCTATCGCATTTCTCCGCGATCGTCCCCTGCGGCGTGACCGATCCGCGCTACGGCGTCACCAGTCTCGCCGATCTCGGATTGCCGGTGACGATGGCGGATTTGGATGTCGCGCTGAGGGCCGCGTTCGCGGAGGTGTTTGGATCGACCGATGCAGTCCCGCGCTAGACCACGGACGCGCTTTAGAGCGTCGGCAGCAGCGCGAAGCGCCGCCCTCCCCGCAAATTTTGCGCATCCAGATTTGCAGTTTCTTCGGTGACGGCTTCGACTCGCGCCGATGTCGGCCCGCGACGGCACAGCGCGATCATGTCCGCGACAATATCGGCCGGACCCGCGAACAGGGCTTCGACGCTGCCGTCGCGCCGATTGCGCACCCATCCTTTAAGGTCACGCGCCGTCGCTTCGTATTCGACCCAGGCGCGAAAGCCGACGCCCTGCACCCGGCCACGAATCGCGACTTGACGGATCACACCGCCCACTAGCGCTTCATTCCAAGAAAATCCGCGGTGCGCTGCTTGACCGTCGCGTCGCGTGTCACGCGGCCCACTAGTTCGGACGACGCGAGGCCCTTCAAAGCTTTGGGAGCCGCTCCCTCGCGAACGGCTTTCAGCGTTTCATACATCGCTTGCGTCGCCGCTGATATCGGCGCGTGGCCCTGCACCGCAATACGCACGCGCTGGGCATTCAAGAAATCCCAATCGGTCAATTCTTCGGTGGGGCCGCCCAGCACGATTGGCAGTGTCGTCGCGGCGGCTATGCTCTGGAGCTCGGCGGGCGTCTTGACGCCGGTGAAAAACAGCGCGTCGACGCCCAACGCTTCGTAGGCTTTTGCGCGCGAGATCGCGTCATCGACATCAGAGATAGAGGCGGCGCCCGTGCGGCCGACGATCACCAGCGACGGATCGCTGCGCGCGTCCAGCGCGGCCTTTATCTTGCCTACGCCCTCCTCCAGCGCGATCACCTGCGTTTTAGCCTGACCAAACGCCTGCGGCAGCAGCGTATCCTCGATGGTGAGCCCAGCCGCACCGGCCGCCTCCAGCTCCTGCACGGTGCGGCGAACATTAAGCGCGTTGCCATAGCCATGATCGGCATCGACCAGCACCGGCAGCGACGCGGCACGTGACATCCGGCGCATCTGCTCGGCCAGTTCGGTCAGCGTGATCAGCGTGACGTCGGGATCGCCGAGCACGGCCAGTGAGGCTACGGAGCCGCCGAACATGCCGACCTCGAAGCCAAGGTCTTCAGCGATGCGGATCGAGATCGCATCATGCACCGACCCCGGACGAATGCATTGCGTGCCGGAGAGGATGGCGCGCAGGGCTTCGCGACGTTTGCGAAAGGGCATCAGACGTTCACGCGAATTCGAGGATCAGCGCATCGACCGCCAGCGTCGAACCGGATGTGGCCGATATTTTCTTGACGACGCCGTCGCGCTCCGCGCGCAGCACGTTCTGCATTTTCATCGCCTCGACCACGGCAAGCGTTTCGCCTGTCTTGACCTCCTGCCCTTCCGTCACCGCGATTGACACCACCAGCCCCGGCATCGGGCAAAGCAACTTCTTGCCGGTGTCGGCCTTGACGTCGAGCGGCATTAAACGCGCCGCAGCCGCTTCATTCTCCGTAAACACGTTGACCGCGACGTCAAAACCCTGATGCGCAAGCCTGATGCCGTTCGCCATCGGCCGTACCTGCATCGCGACCGCGTGGCCATCGATGGTGCCTTGCCACACGGGATCACCCGGTTTCCATGGAGAAACCAGCGCATGCCTATTGCCGAGCACTCCGCCAGCATCGACAAATCTGACGGCGATGCCTCCGCCTTCGCGCTCGACATCCAGCGCGATTTCGTTGCGCCCGAGCCACACCGCGCGCTGGCGTTCGCGCTGCACGGCGCGTCCGATCATCTGCCCGGAAATCTGCCGCTTTCGCTCACCCAGCACATGATCGACCGCCGCCGCGACCGCAGCGAGACGACGCGCGATTTCGCCCTCCGGGACGCGAACCGCAAAACCTCTCGGAAATTCCTCGGCGATGAAACCGGTGGAGAGATTACCCTCGCGCCAGCGCGGATGATGCATCAGCGCCGAGAGAAATGGAATGTTGTGGCGGATGCCGTCGATATAAAACAAATCCAGCGCGGTTGCCTGCGCTTCGATGGCGGCGGCGCGCGATGGCGCGTGAGTGACGAGCTTGGCGATCATCGGGTCGTAATAGATCGAGATTTCACCGCCCTCCTGCACGCCGGTGTCGTTGCGCACGGTGATGCCGTCGATCTTGCTCTCAACCGGCGGGCGATATTTCACCAGCCGCCCGATCGAGGGCAGGAAATTGCGGAACGGATCCTCCGCGTAGACCCGCAATTCCACGGCCCAGCCGGTCAGCGTGACATCTTTCTGTGCGATGAGCAGCTTTTCGCCGGCGGCGACGCGGATCATCTGCTCGACCAGATCGATGCCGGTTATCAACTCGGTGACGGGGTGCTCGACCTGCAGCCGCGTGTTCATCTCAAGAAAAAAGAAGCTCTTGTCCTGTCCGGCGACGAATTCCACCGTGCCGGCGAAATCGTAATTCACCGCCTTTGCCAGCGCCACGGCCTGCTCGCCCATCTTGCGCCGCGTGGTTTCATCCAGCAGCGGCGACGGCGCTTCCTCGATCACCTTTTGATTGCGGCGCTGGATCGAGCATTCGCGCTCGCCGAGATAGATGACGTTGCCGTGCTTGTCGCCCAGCACCTGGATTTCGATGTGACGGGGATCGACGATGAATTTCTCGATGAAAACGCGGTCGTCGCCGAACGACGATTTCGCTTCCGCCTTGGCGAGATTGAAACCCTCGGCGACTTCCGAAGTCGAATGTGCGATCCGCATGCCCTTGCCGCCGCCGCCGGCCGAGGCCTTGATCATCACGGGATAGCCGATCTCATCGGCGATCTTCAACGCGTGTTTTTCGTCCTCGATGACCCCGAGATGGCCGGGCACCGTCGATACGTTGGCCTTTGCCGCAGCCTTCTTGGATTCGATTTTGTCGCCCATCGCGGCGATCGCGCCGGGATTGGGACCGATGAAGACAATGCCGGCCGCTTCAAGCGCGCGCGGAAAGGCTTCGCGCTCCGACAAGAAGCCATAACCGGGATGCACCGCCTCGGCGCCGGTTTTCTTGCAGGCTTCGACAATCTTTTCGATCAGGAGATAGCTTTCCGCTGCCGCCGGCGGGCCGATCAACACGGCGTCGTCAGCCATCTCGACGTGCAGCGCGTCGCGGTCGGCCTCGGAATAGACCGCGACGGTCTCGATCCCCATGCGGCGGGCCGTCTTGATGACGCGGCAGGCGATTTCGCCGCGGTTGGCGATCAGAATTCGTTTGAACATGGGCTCGTTTACTTGCAACCTTGAAGCAGGGCCATACGTGTCCGGTGAATCCTTGGCAGGACGCGGCCCCGCAATCTGGCATGCGCGGGCGGATGTAACAATTCCGTCGTATAGAAAAACTAAAGAGAGGCAACGGCCGTACTGGCCTGAATTGTCTCTTAGGGGAGATGTCGATGCGCCTGAAAGTTGCGATGGTTTGCGCTGGCCTGACCATGAACGCCGCTGCCGCCTTCGCCCAGAACAGCCCTCCCCGCAATCTTATTCTGTTCGTGCCGGACGGTTTGCGCGGGCGCATCGTCACACCGCAGACCGCGCCTGTCATGGCCGAGGTGCGCGACAAGGGCGTCAATTTCAGGAATTCGCACTCGCTGTTTCCCACATTCACCATGGCCAATGGTTCGGCGATGGCGACCGGGCACTATCTCGGCGACACCGGAACGTTCAGCAACTCGATCTTTACCGGGCATCCCACCGCCGTCCAAAACGGCAGCGTTGTGCCGTTCATTGAACACGACCAGGTGCTGCGCGACCTCGACGAGCAATTCAACGGCGATTTCCTCAACGAGGAGACTTTGCTGAAAGCCGCGCGCTACGCCGGCTTCAGCACCGCCGCGATCGGCAAGCTCGGTCCGACGCTTCTGTTCGACCACACCGAGCGGAGCGGCACCAAGACCATCACCGTCGATGACCAGACCGGAGCCGCAGACAAGGAAGGCAACTTGATCGGCATCCCGCTGTCGGACGAGATGAAAGCCGCGTTGACCGCAGGCGGGCTGGCGCTGGCGACGCCGGGACGTGGCGACAATGGCAAGGCCGGCGATGCCAAGACGCCGGGGACCGTCGTTCCGAATCTCGCGCAACAAAGCTATCTCGCCGACGTCGCGACCAAGGTCGTGCTGCCGATGTTCAAAGCGCGCAACAAGCCGTTCGTGCTGGTATTCTGGTCGCGCGATCCCGACGGCACCCAACACAACAATGGCGACAGCCTCAATACGGTGATGCCCGGCATCAACGGCGCGGCGTCGATGGCTGCAATCAGGAATGCCGACAATAATCTCGCGCAATTGCGTACGGCGTTGGATGATCTTGGCCTCGCTGCCAACACCAATATCATCGTCTCCGCCGACCATGGCTTCTCCACCATTTCGAAGGAGAGCAAGACCAGCAGCACGATCAACGGCAGCTATGCCGACACTCCCGCCGGCTTCATGCCGCTCGGTTTCCTGGCTATCGACCTTGCCAAGGCACTCGGCATGCCGCTGTTCGATCCCAACGACAAGAATGCGCGCGTTGGCGATAACGCGTACCCCAAGGCCGGCAACGCGCTGCTCGGGCAGGACGCCGCCAAGCCCGAATTGATCATTGCCACCAACGGCGGCTCCGACCTGATCTACCTGCCCGGCAACGACAAGACGCTCGCCGATCGTACCGTGAAGGCGCTGCTGGCGCAGGACTATATCAGCGGCATCTGGGTGAACGACAGCCTCGGCCAATTCCCCGGCGCGCTGCCGATGTCGTCGCTCAAGCTGCAGGGCAACGCCATAACGCCGCATCCGGCGATCGTGGTCAATTTCCGGTCCTATTCCACGGGATGCGAAATACCGACAAATTGCTCGGTCGAAATCGCGGATACGATTCTGCGCCAAGGCCAGGGCATGCACGGCAGCTTCAGCCGCGGCGACACCATGAATTTCATGGCGGCGGTTGGCCCCGACTTCAAGGCCGGCTTTGTCGACGACCTTCCGGTGAGCAATGCCGACGTTGGCATCACTGCAGCCAAGCTGCTCGGTCTTGAGCGAAAAGCAAACGGCAATCTGATCGGCCGCGTCATGACCGAAGCCATGCCGACCGGGGCGATCCCGACGGCGACATCCGAGACGGTCAGTTCGGAGCCCGACGCGCAAGGCCTGCGCACCGTGCTGCAATTCCAGCGCGTTCTGGATCAAAGATATTTCGATGTCGCGGGATTTCCAGGCCGCACCCTTGGGCTTGAAGTGGACGGCGGCAAACAAAAAGCGGCGGGGAAATAGTCCGCTGCTTCCAAATTTCGATGCTTCGAAATTACAGCCCGATGTCGAACATGCCGGGTAGTTGCGCCAGCGGCAGGGTTGCCGCGCCAATGATGGTGGCGACGAGCCGCATCAGCGTGCGGTTGCTGCGGCGCTTACCGCGCATCTGGCTGGCGATCCACTCCAGCACTTCGATGTTGACGCCGACTGCCCTGGTCGGAGCCCAGCTTTCGATGGCGATGTCGGGCGACAAGGCGACATCGCGTGACGGCACCGGCAAGCCCGAAGCCGCGGCGGCGTGATGCACCACGGCTTTGGCGAATAGATCGTCGAAACGGCCATCATCGCTACGCTCCGCGGCGGCATCGTTGATTTCGAACAACGCTTCGGCTTCAGCGCGGCTGACCGGCTGATGCGCCACGGCGCTCGCGGTCAGGATGCGCTCGCACCAGTCGGCGTCTGCGGCATCCAGTGCGCGGGAAAAATGAATACGGCCTTTGGCCGTCGGGCCTTCTCCGGTGATGACGCCGTCGCGCAGAACAGCGAGGGCTTGGGCAGCGGAGGTGCGATCGGAAATGCTGGAGGGCTCGAGAGCGCCGTTAAGTCCGGCGGGTAGTTCGGCAGTGGCAGGCATCGGTACTCTTCTCTTTTTCTTTTGTGGTCCCAGCATTTCCATGCGGGCGTAAACGGTTGGTTAATAGATGGAAAATTCGAGTCGCGTCTTTTCAAGATGATCGTTAATCAATATCGCTGTGATCCAGAAGGGAGCGCTATGTCCCAAGCCGGTCCGGCAGGCGTGCGGCGCACAAGAGGCAATATCGGGGCAATTGCCTTTGCGGCCGGTATGTTTTTTCTGTAACGAAGGCTCGCAGTGGACGAAGATGCCAAACGTCCGACGCGTCGAAGAATGATCATATCCTTTCGCGCATCCCATTCCCCCCGGCCGCACAACCCTTATACTGACTAAGGGGATTTCTCTTTAACTTGAACGACATGAGGTCGACATGGCTCTTCAGATTGGGTCCGTGGCTCCGGATTTCGAAGCCGAAACCACCGACGGCAAGATCAAGTTTCACGACTGGCTGGGTAACAGCTGGGGGCTGCTCTTCTCCCATCCAAAAGATTTCACGCCGGTATGCACCACCGAGCTCGGCGCCCTGGCGCATCTGAAGCCCGAATTCGATAAGCGCGGCGTCAAGCTGATCGGCCTCAGCGTCGATCCGGTCGATAAGCATGCCAAATGGTCGCTGGACATCAAGGAAACCCAGGGCGCCGCGCCGAATTTCCCGATGATCGGCGACACCGATCTCAAGGTCTCCAAGCTTTACGACATGTTGCCCGCCGCTACCTCCGGCGATGCGAATAATCGGACTGCCGCCGACAATGCCACCGTGCGCAATGTGTTCATCATCGGCCCCGACAAGAAGATCAAGCTGGTGTTGGTCTATCCGATGACAACCGGGCGCAATTTCCAAGAGATCCTGCGCGTCATCGACTCGCTGCAGATGACGGCAAAGCACCGCGTCGCGACGCCGGCAGACTGGAAACAGGGCGACGACGTCATCATCTCCGGTTCGGTCACCGATGACGAGGCCAAGACGATCTATCCGCAGGGATGGAAGTCACCGAAGCCCTACATCCGGATCGTGCCGCAGCCGAAGTAGGAGCTACTACGTACCCATCGCCGTCACCTGAGGCGCGGCGCGAGCCCCTTCGGCGAGCACTCGACGGGCGACGGCGTTTGACGGGCCGACGTTGGAGAACATTGAATCCTTCGAGGCTCGGGCGAGCAACGATACGCCCGCGCACCTCAGGATGACGTCGTTCACCTGTGGAAGTGCCGACTAAATCTTCGGCACGATCCAATTCGCGATCAGCAAACCCAGCGTCGACGACAGCGCCGTGACGAACGTACCCCACGACATATCCAAGGCAACGACGCCCCAGGTCCAGTGCTTGAGCAGCGACATCGACGTCAGTTCGAACGTCGCATAGCAAAAGAAGCCGAACAGCGCGCCATAGAGCATGGTCGACTGCCACGTTGCACCGGGTGAACCGTTGACAAAGATCACAATTCCCGCAACGAAAAACAGATAGAACAGCACTGCAGGGACCGCTCTGAACTCGCCCAGCATGTCTCCTACCTGCGCGGTGAAGAAGCTTTTGGCTATCGTGCCAAGAAACAGAAAATCGATGGGAACGAGCACGATCAACGTCGCCAGATATAAAATCGCGTAGCGTTTCACGTTGGTCTCCACCGTATTGCACTCGATTTTACATACGCTTCAGACCGCATAAAGTTGCAGCGCGTTACTCGCTGCCGCCCCTGCACCGACAAAACGCGCCGTATCCCTTTTATCCCCACTCGAATCCCGCTATCGTCACTTCTTCGACAACCCTGGGGGACGATATGGACGACGATAAATCCATGATGGAGCAGGCCGGCGACGCAGTAAGCAGCGCTGCCACTGCAACTGTTGACGCGGCAAAATCGGTAGCCAAAAAAGCAAAGAAGGCCGCCAAGAGCGCCGTGAAGAAAGTGATGCCGAAGAAATCGGCGGCGAAGAAATCCAAGGCCAAGAAATCCCAAGCCGGTAAGAAATCTTCCGTGAAGAAAACGGCCAAGAAGGCGGTCAAAGCCGTCAAGAAGGCCGCAAAGAACGTGATGCCGAAAAAGAAGAAAAAAGCCAAGAAATCAAAGCGTTGACCTGGACGTAAAGCCTCTCGGACGGGGGGGCTTTACACGGCGAACCATGTTTAAGCTCGGGCGCTTTTGTTGACCAAAAACACCGCCGCGGCACAGGCAACCATGCCGCTTATCGCCACGGTGTCGAGCCGTTCGTCGAACAGCACATAGGCCATCAGCGCCGTCACGGCCGGCACGAGATAGAACAGGCTCGCGACCGCGGTCGCTCCCGAGCGGCGTATCAGCCAATACAGCAGGCCGATCGATCCGATGGACAGAATCACCGCTAGCCACAGCAGCGCCAGGATGAACTCGCTGGTCCAGCGCACGGTATTGGTCTCGAACAGCCACGCACCGACCGCGAAGAAAACCGCGACGGCGATGAATTGCACGAGATTGCCTGATCGCCAGTCGATCTCGCTGCAATAGCGCTTCTGGTACAGCGTCCCCAGCGTGATGCTGACGAGCGAAACGCCCGAGGCGAACCAGCCCCACCCCGCGTCGCCAATCATGGTCCGGTTGTGCAGGATCAGCACCACGCCGGCCAAGCCTAGCAGCAGCCCGATCCATTGCAGCGGCGTAACGCGCTCGCCGAGCCAGCGGTTAGCCAGCGTCGAAGTCAGGATCGGTTGCAGACCGGGTATCAGCGCCGACAGGCCCGCCGGAATCGAATGCGCAATCGCGATCGCGGTGCCGCCGAGATAAAATCCGTGCACCAGAATGCCGGCGACGACGCTGTGCCAGATACCCTCACGATCCGGCCATCGCGGGCGTGCGATCGCGGCAATCACCGCCATCAACACCACCACCAGCATCATCCGGATGGCGAGATAGGTCAGCGGCTCCGCGCCGCTCAGCACGTATTTGGTGCCGATAAAGCCGGTGCTCCACAGCACCACGAAAAGCGCCGGCGCCGCGCGTGCGGCCAATTTTTCAATGTCGGGACTCATTTGCCGCTTTGAGTGCCCGATCATATGATAGGCGGCAATGCCTGAATGCGCGTGGCGGGCCGCTACGCCGCACATAACGACAATGAAGAGGAACACCCATGGACGTTCGCGCCGCCGTAGCCGTTGCCGCCGGCCAACCGCTTGAGGTCACTACCGTTCAACTCGAGGGCCCGCGCGAAGGCGAGGTGCTGGTGGAGATCAAAGCCACTGGCGTCTGCCATACCGACGAATTCACGCTGTCGGGCGCCGACCCGGAAGGGCTGTTTCCGGCGATCCTCGGCCATGAAGGCGCGGGCGTCGTGGTCGATGTCGGGCGCGGCGTCACCTCGGTGAAGAAAGGCGATCACGTCATTCCGCTGTACACGCCGGAATGCCGCCAGTGCCCGTCATGCCTGTCGCGCAAGACCAATCTCTGCACCGCGATCCGCGCCACGCAGGGTCAGGGTCTGATGCCGGATGGTACCTCGCGCTTCTCGATGGGCGGCAAGCCTATTCATCACTACATGGGCACCTCGACGTTTGCGAACTACACCGTGCTCCCCGAAATCGCAGTGGCGAAAATCCGCGAGGATGCGCCGTTCGACAAGGTCTGCTACATCGGCTGCGGCGTCACCACCGGCATCGGCGCCGTCATCAACACGGCCAAGGTCGAGCAGGGCGCCAAGGCCATCGTATTCGGTCTTGGCGGTATCGGGCTGAACGTGCTCCAAGGCCTGCGCCTCGCCGGCGCGGACATGATCATCGGCGTCGACATCAATCCCGACCGCAAGGCGTGGGGCGAACGCTTCGGCATGACGCATTTCGTCAACCCGAACGACGTGGGCAAGGAGCTCGTGCCTCACCTCGTCAACATGACCAAATCAGGCGCGGACCAGATCGGCGGCGCCGACTACACGTTCGATTGCACCGGCAATGTCACGGTGATGCGGCAGGCGCTGGAAGCTTGCCATCGCGGCTGGGGCCAGTCGATCGTGATCGGCGTGGCGCCCTCCGGCGCGGAGATTGCTACACGGCCGTTTCAGCTTGTCACCGGCCGGGTCTGGAAGGGCACCGCGTTCGGTGGCGCGCGCGGCCGCACCGACGTGCCGAAAATCGTCGACTGGTACATGGACGGCAAGATCGAGATCGATCCGATGATTACCCACGTGATGCCGTTGCCTAAGATCAACGACGCGTTCGAGCTGATGAAGCGCGGTGAATCCATTCGCGGCGTGGTGACCTTTTAAGGCCCTTTGGCGATGCGCCTGCAATTCGAAACCGTCGATGTGTTTACGCACCTGCAGTTCAGCGGCAATCCGCTCGCGGTGGTGCGCAATGCCGAGGGCCTATCGACCGCGCAGATGCAGTCGATCGCCGCCGAGTTCAATCTGGCCGAGACGACGTTCGTGCTACCGCCCAGGGACAGCGCGCATACGGCCGACGTACGCATTTTTACGCCGCGCGCGGAAATGCCGTTTGCCGGTCATCCCAATATCGGGACGGCTTTTGTGCTGGCGCGCGCCGGCGAAAGTTATGGCCGCGTTGTCGGAGCAGACCGCGTGGTATTCGAGGAGAAGGCCGGCCTGGTCCCGATTGACATCCTGACGAATGGCGCTTCCGTCGTTGGCGCACGTCTCGCTGCGCCTAACCTTCTTTCCGTCGGCTCCGAGGCCCCATCCGAACTGGTGGCTTCCGCCTGCGGGCTCTCCATCGACGACATCGAGACCGGCAACCACCGGCCATGCATCGCATCCTGCGGCGCTGCTTTCATTCTCGCCGAGGTGAAAACGCGCGGTGCGCTCGCATCAGCCGCCGCGCGCGCGGATATATTTCACCGTGATGTTTCGCAATATCCGGTCACCAGCATCTTGATCTATACGCAGGTCGAAGAAGAGGGCATTGACATTCGCGCCCGCATGTTCGCGCCTCACCACGGTATTCCCGAAGATCCCGCCACCGGCAGTGCCAACGTCGCGTTGATTGGATTGCTCGCGCAGCTGCAGCCGGAAACGGACCTATCGTTATCGAAGACGATCCTGCAGGGTTTCGAGATGGGCCGCCCTAGCCTTCTGTACGCCGAGGCCAGGAAACAGAACGCCGTCGTCACCGACACGTTCATCGGCGGCCGATGCGTGCCTGTCATGTCGGGAACGATCGAGTTGCGTTGAGGGTCAGGTTGCACTCCTGGTCGTCGCCGCCAACGGGTCCGGCTATTACCGGCCCGATGACAGGCTCCGGCGAGGACGCGTCCCCTTGCAATGCTTTACGACGCGGCTCTTTCTTATCCCTCCCCCCGCGCGAGCACTTGCTCGTCACGTGGTGGGGAGCGTGGCCGGCCGAAGACCGCTCGGGTGGGGTGGTCTTATATTGTTGCACCCTCTACCCCGGCCTCCACTTCGTTCGGCCCACCCTCCCCACCGCAAGAGCGGAGGGAGGAATGACTTTGTCGCTTCGCGCAAGCATCTGGATACAAATTTGAAACAGCCACGCTTCGCGTTCCCGCGGCGCGATGCGCCCGAGGTGTAAAAACAAGCATCCCTCGCCCTCCGAAAGAAGGCGTGCGGAACGCCGGCGCCGATGCGCCCGCAGCCTCGCGTGCAAATGTGAAGTGAGCACACTAGCATATTCACCACGATCTCACCGGTTTCACCTGGCGTTCCGCACGCGACGGCTTTTGACAGCTTGCTCCGCCAACGTGGCCTGCGATCTCGTGGCCTGTCCGAGATCGCCTTTTATAATGCGCAAGTCGGCAACAGCCGACGTGCGATCGGACGGTCCGTGCGTAGGGACCACCGTTTTGGAGGGCTTACGACCCGCTTACCGCCTCTCTGTACGAGGAGACGACAACGGCCCTGCCTCCTGGCGCAAGGCGATGCGCCGGGACCTCGCCGTTTGGGCCATCTTCGCGCGGCGTGGCTGTCAGTCCGTTCACGACGCAAGGTTACCCTCACGCGGTCCGAACATCGAACGCCGCGGCGTCTCCACCGCATCCCGCCCCCCGCGTATCGTGACGATCGCGAAACGCCCCTCCCAGCGAGGCAGGACAGCATCGTGTATATATTCCTATAGGAATATTGTCAAGCAAGATTTCAGAACTTGAGCACGGTGCGCAAGCCAAACACCGCGGCGTCCTTGAGCGACTTTCCCGGATTGGGGCCCATAGGACTGGTCGCGCCGCCGCCGGGGTGGCCGAAATACTGAAAGTTCGGCTGAAGCGTGAAGCCGCCGCGAACTTCATATTGATAGACCGTGGTCAGGACGGATTCGAAACTCCGCACCGGCCAGGCCGGGCCCATCACCTGCTGGTAATCGAAATCGAGACCGCGCGCGCGCGACGATACGCGCGCGTAGCCGGCCGCGATGCCGAACTTGTCTTTCGGCCGGCTGTCGGCCAGTCCGACAAATTCAATGCCGCCGTCGGCGTAGAGATCGATCAGGTTGCGGTCCGATGGACTTGACGACACCCGGGCGAATATTCCGATGCCGCGATCCGCATCGTTGCCGACCCGGTACAGCTTCTGCTCGAAAACCGAATAGATGCCGTAATCGCCGGAAAGATTGGCCGGCATGCCGGGACTCGGCGCGAGTGCAATCGAGATGCCTCCGAGCGTATAGCGCTGATCCGGAAACTGGCCGAAATGCCGCCAGCCGCCGATCTTAAATTTTCCGGCGAGGCCCGGATCGCCCTTCTCGCCGTTCCAGATGAATTGGGCTTCGCCGATCACCAGCGGCGGATCGTTGATGCGAAAATTGGTGCCGGTGTTATCGCGCAACTGCGGATCGGACGAGCCCGGCCCGGCGGCGTCGCCGTCGAAAATCCCGCCGACCAGAGTCAGATTTTGGCCGATGTTGGCGCGGGCGCGCGCGCCCAGCGCGGCCAGCGGGGGCGACGGTCCGCCGCTTGGCAGATCGAGCGACGTGATCGCGGGCCAGCCCAGCGAGGCGTTGGTGAATACGTCGGTGTACTTGGCATTCATGAATTCCTGGTCAGCCGCCAGCTGCCCGGCGCGCACCGAAAACGTGTCTCCCCATTTCCGCTCGAACCACAGTTCATACAGGCGCGTCGAAGGCAGCGCCTCGATGCCGCTCGCCACCAGAAAATTCTGCAGGTTCTCGCGCGACAGGCCATCGCCATGAAGCTGAAACATGTTGGCGTGAAAAGAGAGTTCGCGCAGCCCCGCCAGTTTTTGCAGGTCCGCATCGACGGCGAGGTTGAGCCGTCCTTCATAGACGCCGCCCTGCTTCAGGCCGCCGGAAACATTGCCCAGGGTTTCGCCGATATAAGTCGCGGCAAATTTGATCCCGTATTTCTGCCAAGGATTTGGCAAAATACCGAGGGTCGATTCCTCGATGGTGCTCTCACCCGTATCGGGATCGGCGGGCTTCTCGTCGTCAGTCTTCTTGTCTTCCTGCGCCATCGTCGCGCCGGCGGAAAGCACAAGCACAGCGAGCGCCGTGCACCAGCTGATTTTCAAGGCCGTAGCTCGCATGGGTCACGACAGGCCTGAGACGGTTTGCGATTCGAGCAACGCATCAGAGCATCCGCACGGTCGCTACGCAATGCGGGAATTCGGGAACTCAGCGATGACCGCAGGATATGCCATTGCGAGGAGCGCCAGCGACGAAGCAATCCAGCCTTTTCTGTTGCCCTGGATTGCTCGGCCGAGCCTGTCGTCGGACGCGCATTCACGCGACCCGTTGGCTCGCAGTGACGAGCACGCCTCTATAGAGACTAAAACTCTTCCGGACAGGGATCGACGATCTTCCACATGTCCGGCCCATTCTTGATCTTCTTCATCTCGGGGGTCAGCCCGCCATTGTGGCGGATCCAGTCCTTTACGGGCTCCGAATAATAGGACATCAGTTGCTCCGTACCCTCGGCGCTGTTGATCTTGATGCCGAAGGTGAAGGCCTTGTCGTAATAGGCCTGGTGAAAACCAAGGCTGGCGCGCGGCGTGACGCATACTTTGTTTGGCGGCACGATGCCGAACACCAGCGTACACGCAGAGTTGCAAATGCCGTCGATGATGACGCGCTCGTGGCGGTCGCGGATGCGCTCGTATTTCGCTTTGTATTCCAGCATGTAGCCGCCATGGTCGCGCGTGATGTGCAGATCGGCGCGGGCGGGGCTTATGGCCAACAGCGAAAGCAACGGCAGAACGAACAACTTGATACGCATTGAACCGGGTGATCCCTGGAAGCGACAGACTGCGCGACTCTCGCCTGACAGTGTTTGAATTTCGTTAAGCATCCACGTTGACCAAAATCCGGCGGAATATCGGCCGCTTTGATCAAATCACAGGCGTGACGGGCGTTCGGCGCTGGTTCGGCGATGGAACCGCCGCTCAGCGAAAATGTTTTCTCAATGAACTTGGAGAATGGCGATGAACAGGATCAGGCTTTTTGCGGCTGCGGCGGTTCTCTCAGCGGCAACGTTGGCGCCGCTTAACGCTGATGCGCGGACCCATATCGTGGTTTACCGGACCGCGCTCGGCATCAGCTATAGCCACAATTATGGACCGGGGCCGTTCCCAGGCACCTACGCCTTTTACGACGGCCCGACTTCGGGCTATTGCGCGCAGAGTGCTGCGACCTACCGCGGCCAGGATGGGCGACGGCATCCTTGCAACTGATGTTGTGATCGCTGCGAAGGTTGCGCAGCTAGGCGCAGCGGAGCGATTGGCGCGCTCGGAGAGATTC